>NZ_JAAXDD010000006.1:0-366526 GCF_019798305.1 Rhizobium leguminosarum | reverse complement strand
AGTACAGCCAGACCGCACGGGCGATAATCTGCGGTGGAAAGCGGTGGTTCTTGTAGCTGATGGTCGGTTCGCTCATCCCCGCCAAATTATCCGCCAACCTTTAAGCCACAGACAACGTGACATCACCCTGCCAAGAGCGTGCATCTCCAGTTCGCAGCCATTGCAGGAGCCGGCGTCGACGGCGCGGATCGATAGGCTGCGGCCGAGATGCCGGCGGGCAGGTTGTTCCTGGATGCCGCCGACCGCAACATCGGCGGCGAAATCACCCTCATTGCGATTGCCCGTAGATCCTTGCCCGCCGCCTGGCTGCTTCGGATGCCTGACTGTCGTATATGTCCTTAATGCGGAACTTCAACTGCCGCTGTGTGTTTCCTGCAGATGCCTGACAACGACTTCGTGTACATTGGGATATCTCGGCACTTGCATCGCTGCGAACGCGCATTCGCGGCTTTGAATGGCCGCGCGAGGCTGCCGGCAGCGGTGGCGTTACGGCTGTGATCCCGACTTCCTGTGCCGTTTTGTACCCATTGGGCAGATAACTGCGATGCCGAGGCCGGCGAGGGCGTGCTCAACCGTCATCAGCAGCTGCTCGCCGAGGTCGCGCCGAAGATGCGGCAGTTGACGGGAACTCTGCGGTGAATCCCGTGAATCAGCGCGGGTCTCGATGGAGATATTCTCAGTAGGCGTTTGTACTTCCTGGATTGCCGGGTCAATTTGCCGTTTTACAGCCAGGGATTGCGTCTGAAATCTTCATGAGAACGGAAGGGAGTGCCTGATGGGTTGGTCCTTCAAGATCGGAGCGGTCGGCGGTACGGTGATACGCGTTCATATCACCTTCGCGCTCCTGCTCGTCTGGATATGGCTTGCGCATTATCGGGTCGGCGGCGCGCCGGCGGCCTGGCAGGGCATTGCCTTCATCCTATCCGTCTTTGCCTGCGTCGTGTTACACGAGTTCGGCCATATTGTCGCTGCACGCTACTTCGGGATCAAAACGCCGGATATTACCTTGCTGCCAATAGGGGGTGTCGCCCGTCTTGAGCGCATGCCCGAAGAACCACATCAGGAACTGCTGATTGCCATCGCCGGTCCGCTCGTCAATCTGGCGATCGCCGGGCTGATCGTTCTCGTGCTCGGCGCATCGGTGGGCGTGGAGCAGATCATCGAAGTCGATGACCTGAAGATCGGCTTCCTCACGAGGCTCGCCGGCGTCAACATCTTTCTGGTATTCTTCAACATGATCCCCGCCTTTCCGATGGACGGGGGCCGGGTGCTGCGTGCCGCTCTCGCTTCGCATCTTACCTGGTCGCGTGCGACACAGATTGCCGCTATGATCGGCCAGGGGCTTGCGTTCGTCTTTGGTTTCATCGGTCTCTTTTATAACCCGCTGCTGATCTTTATCGGTATTTTCGTCTATCTCGCCGCGGCGGCGGAGGCGCAGAATGCGCAGATCCGCGAGATCTCCGGCAGCGTTCTGATCAGCGATGTCATGGTCACCAAATTCGCAAGGCTCGATCGTTTAGCGAGTATCGACGAGGCAATCGAGATGCTGCTTGCGACAACACAACGCGAATTTCCAGTGGTCGATTCTGTCGGCCGTTTTGAAGGTCTCCTGACGCGTGACGGCATGATCCGTGGCTTGAAGGACAAAGGCCCCAACATGCCGGTCGTAAGCGCAATGCGCGTCGATATTCCAAAAATCCATCATCGCAAGAGCCTGGAAGAGAGCCTGCGATTGATGCAGCAGGGAAATGTGCCGGCCATCGCCGTTGTAGACGAGGGATGAGGCGTCGTGCGCCAGAAAAGGCACACTGTTGATGTGTGGCTTTAATTCATCGCCATTCTTCGGGCCGCTGGCCATTTCAGTCCGAAACAAAGCAGCCAAGTTTGGTCTTGTCGCTTGTGGGCATGTGCAACGTTTCTGAACTGAAACGGTAATTGCACTAAGATGCTTCCTGATGATCGGCCGAACCAGGCGCTTTCCGGCTCAAGCTTTTAGGAAACTGCTCATCATCGGTTTCAGCCGCGAAAAGTCGCCCGGGATTGTCGCGGTCAAAGCGACGGCCGCGCTCTCGGCGTCTTCTACTGTCTCGCCCCATATTCATAACCAAGGAGCAAGCCACGTCGCTGGTTTGAAAACACACAATGAACAGACCGCAATCCCCTAATATTCGCTTGAAAAAAACACCCGCAAACACCGGCTCTCAAAGGTCTTCCCGTATGGCCGGAAACGCAAAACAGCGTTATGAGCATTATCTCGCTCTTGCCCGCGAAAAAGCTTTATCCGGTGATCGGATCGAAGCCGAAAACTACTATCAGCATGCAGAGCATTATTTCCGCAGCGCCGCGGCCATTGAGCCAGCCGCACAGGAAACAAGTCTGTAGTGGCGAGCACCACGCCCGCTTTTGCCCGATGCGACCGGCTCCGGCGGAAGCCTGCCTGAACAGCGCGTCCATCAGGGTCAAACTCCGCTTTCGTCTTGCCGAACGGGCGCCGTATGGCGGCGAAAGCACGCATATTGCTGAGCTTTTGGAACGGTCGCGTTTTTGCGGAGTTTCGACCTAAGCTGCGGCGGCGCTAAGGCTACCGTCGCCAGCGAACAATAACCTGTGAGAAGCCGTGCCGCGGTGCCTACGTGGGCTAGCACGGCGATAGACGACTAACGAGCGGCCTCGTTGGAACCGAAAGGGAGAATGATGATGGCCAGGAATGCAAAACAGGAACTGGTGAATTTCGTTGTCAGGCGTGCGCTCGATCCGGTCATGAAGGCAAAGCCGGACGGTCGACCGGCGGCTGAGAGACGCAGGTTGGAACATGTCCAGGACGCGACCCGATCGGAGATCGAGCGCTATCGCGGCTACGGTTCTGCGCAGGAGGTCGTCGTCAACTTTCGGCGCGACCTTAATTCACCTGCCGCCGAGAAAGTTCATGCAGAACTCAAGGCACTGCACCTGCCGACCATCAACGACATCGAGGACGAGTTCGATGCAAAGGTGGAAGACCTTGGGGTTCAGGTTTCCTCCTAGCCTCCGGCCGGGTCGGAACATGCCTTTTCGCTCGTGTCGCAGGCCGCCTTCTGCGTCGTATGAAGTTTGATGTGCGGCTGGAAAAGTGTGCGCCCTGGCAAGTTCGACTGCGCTGTAGCAGGTCCCGATATGGTGTGCATTTCTCGGAGATGGCTCTGAGCGCGCGGAGAATTATGGTGTCGCTGGATGCGGGACCTTCTTGGTTCTCGGCAGCGATCGTGTGAAGGACGAGATCGACATTCTGGACCATGTCTTCGAAGCGGTCGTCCGGATCGGCACCACTTGCTGCAGCGGACTGTGCCGGTGCAGCCGCGATTCGCAAGCCAGCGTGGCAATAATCTCGTCCTGCTTCGGCGATCGCCCGTTCTGGATCGGGCGTGGCGGGTGATAACTCCTTCGCCGACTCTATCCGCTGAGCGTGCTTACTTCTCCAATGAATGCGGACCAAAAATGAACGACCCTATTTGGACCGATGTATTTAATTCGATAGCCGTGGCCGCGCGCTTTTCCCGTAAAGCTGTTTGCGCCCATCAGGTCTGTTGTGAAGCCATCCTCATCTGCGTTTGTCATTTCGGCGAAATTCGCTTTAACCAATTCACGCCACTCTCCGAAGTAGCAACGACCTGCCAGATGCGCTCGGCGGTCTTTTCCACCCGTAAATCCATTTGCCGAAATCATTTGCCGAAATTGTTGCGCTGCTAAGAGATCGGGACTTACGGCGCGCCGGCCCGTTCGCGATGTCCTCTCCCTCCGTTTGCCAATATTCTCACAATAACGCCTTCGGCGGCCAGACGCCGTTCACTGAAAGTGATTGCCATGAAGTGGCCGTCTCATGACGCTCGACCACATCGGCTTCTGGCGCGCCATTCTCTCAACAATCGTCGGGCTGGCCAATGTAAACCCAAACCGGCCTCCAACGTCTGCCTTCGTGTCGTCGCTAATTTCAACGGCGCTTCGAACAAATGGACCTATCGCACGAAAAAGTTTCGCAGCCTGGCCAAAATGCTTTGCCGATCGCCTGCGGCGATCAGTGCACGGACATGACGGGCGGCCGTCGCGGCGCTGACCGTCGCCCCGAAGTGGCAGTAGCAGAGGAGTCTATGCAACTGGTTGTCACTCAGTTCGAAGAACCGCTGGGCTTCGCCGTAGCTGTCGTTCTCCAGCCCGGCTGCTCGCAGCACCGGGTCGGCAAACGCCACCGAGATCGGCGAATGGTCGGCGCGCATGATCGCACGCTCCCCGGCCGGCTGATATTCCGTCTGATGCAGGGTTGAAAGTGCATGATGTTGACTGCGCTCCAGCAGTTCCGCCCAGCGTTCAAGGCGTTCGCGGCGCGACATTGCCGGTGCCGGACGCGGGTAGTCGAGATTGATGCTGGCGACGGTCTGCAGTTGTTCAAGGGCATGGTGCTTCATCGAAGCCTCCTTTTCGGACGATAGCTGGTCCAAGCATCTGGGACATATTCCCAAATTGAGCGTGACTTCGACGCGCGATCAAGTGACGGAGATTTTTTGTCGCGCTTCAATTTCCTCTTCGGACGAGAGCTGGAACTCACTCCTGCCGTTTGCGCCCGCCAACGGGCGACTTAGGATGCGTTCAGGCTGCCGACTGCGTCGACCCGTTCTAATGCATCAACCAGAATGGATGGCCTGGTCGGTATGCGCCGTCGGGTCGGCTCCGTATTTCTGCAAGAGCGACAGGAGACGTCCTTTTTGGATCTCGGTCTGTTCGCGGTGATGGACCAGCGCCTCCTTTAAGGCCGGATGCGACGCCGCCTCGGCCATCTTGCCCTTCAACGCTTGCAAGCTCCTGAAGTTCGGCAAGATACATAAACTGCTGATCTACATCACGAGGAGCCTTTCGCCAGCACCGATTGGGATGTTTTGAGCTACCAAACCCAGTTGTCGGCTGAAGGTTCCGATAAAATTCCAGGTTAATGCGAGCACTTCAAGATTGCCGCGTCGGATTCCACAGGGCTCCCTGTTCAAACACTGCTTCGCTGCATGCCTGCAATCTCATCAGGGCACTTTTATTGAGGGATTTGACGGTTTGGCATGGCTTTTCTCCTGCTTCGTTGCTGGCTGTCGCCCAACAGGCGACAATTTAAGAAAACCACCGGTCCGCAAAGATATTCCGGGAGCAAACGAGAAAGATGCGTGCCGCAAATAACCGCAAATCAAAGTCCGTCGGCAAAGCTGTGACAGGTCGCCCGGGGACAAGAGCCGAATGTATCTACGGCATGATAATCCGAGAGTGCCCCGCAGAAACCGAGGCACCATTTTTCCAACCCCAAGGGAACAATGAGAAAGCCGGCAGGTTCGACTATGCGATTAGAAAAGTCGAGCCGTCCACAGCGATCGGCCGCGGGCAAATTCACCGAATTGCAAGGCATACGCCTGCTAAGGAAGGAGAAATATCATGACGGGCAGAAAGACTCATGAGCAACAACTTCGCGTTATCGAAAAACGCGAGAAAACCGCAAATGCCGACGAGGCGTTCGACGCGGCGGCAGATCTGCATCGAAATGAACAGGCAAGGGAAGCCTATCGAAAAGGAACCGACCTGAAGGCCGACCCAGATCTTCGGAGTGAAGATCGGAACATGGTCCGTGGCCTCAATCAGGAAAGCGGACACAAAAAAGGAAGCGGCTCTTCCTGACAAGGAAAGGAAAATGTCATGGCTTTGACATTGATCAGCAAGGCCTTTGCGCAAGATCAACCAATCCCCAGCAAATATGCGCGGGCGGGCGAGAATCTTTTTCCGCCGCTCGCCTGGAGCGGCGCCCCCGATGAAACCAGAAGCTTTGCTCTGGTCGTCGAGGATCCGGACGCTCCAAACGGCACTTTCCGTCACTGCGGTATTGCCAATATCCCGGCGCAATGGACTGCGCTTGCCGAAAGCGCCGACACAGCGCCGGAGCGGGCGCCGCGGTTTTATAAGAACGATTTCGGCAATGCCCGCTACGATGGCCCGCAACCGCCGCCCGGCGATCGCCCTCATCGCTACATCTTCCGCCTTGCCGCCCTCGATGTGCCGAAGCTCTCGATCCCGGATGCCGCCGGCATAAGCGCGATGTGGGCAGAGGCAAAGAAGCATGCACTGGAGGAGGCAAGCGTCACGGGCACGTACCAGACACAATAACCAAAGGAGATGACAATGCATTTGGACAGCAAGACGCAGCAATGCGTCGACAACTGCCTGCGCTGCCAGAGCATCTGCCTGTCCACGGCGATGAACTATTGCTGGAAGTCGGCGGCGAACATACCAAGCCAGAACATTTCAGGCTGATGATGGCCTGCGCCGAGATTTGCCGCACGTCGGCGCATTCTATGCTGATCGGTTCGAAGCACTATCCGCATGTCTGTCGCGAATGTGCGGAAATCTGCAGCGAATGCGCCGCCGATTGCGAGCGGATTGGCGACATGGCGGACTGCGTCGAGATTTGCCACAAGTGCGCCGAAAGCTGCCGGCAGATGGCGGCTGCGTAATATCGCCGCTCGCCGGAGCAACGTGAGGCGCAAAATGAGCGAAGACAAGAAAGCAGATCCTGAGAAAACAGAACCTCCGACATTAGCTAGCGGCTCAGGATGTCCGCCAGGGCGAAATCATCCTGAAGCACCGCTGGCAGCGCCTGGTATTCATCGGTGGCCTGGTGGCAGCGGTTCTCGTGATGCCGTTGCTGCGATTTGCCGGGTAAGCCGAAAGCTTGCGGAGGAGGTCCATAATGCCTGCGAAATCAAAATCCCAGCAAATGGCCGCCGGCGCGGCCCTTGCCGTGAAGCGCGGCGAAAATAAGAAGAGCGAATTGAAAGACGCTTCCAAAAGCATGGTCGACTTCATGAGCGAGAAGGAGCTTCGCGACATGCCATCCACCAAGCGGAAAGGAAAGCCGGCGCACGCCTCGAAGTCGTGAACGGGCGGCGTGCCTCATCGGCGCTTCCGGTTCTATAGGAGAAAAGGAGCATGAGATGCGTACGTTTCGACGATATCGGAGAGGCGAGGCGGGTATCGGCTCGATTGTCATCAAGTTCTATCACTCGGGCGACCAGATCAGAGGATATATCAGGAAGGTCACCGACCCCGAGCAGGAGGATACCGTTTTCTCAAGCGAGGAACTGCAGGTGGACGATGCGTTTCTGATGGCCGAGAACAAGCACAGGGAAGCGCCCGACACGCCCATCTTCGTCGAGCTTGCGGAAGGTATACGTTGGAATCCTGCCTGGGGCAAATTGATTTGATGCCAAGGAATTGCCGGCAATGGGTTTCAGGAGAAAGGCGGACCTGTGAATACACACTACAGCTGGATTGTCGTCATTCTTCTGCGCGTTGTGCCTTTAGTCTGACAGATGGATTTGCCTCCAGCGCTAAACTTGATCCCGACCTCGGGCGGTGAAACCATTGTCGACGTGGTGGATAGAGCCAACGATGTTGCGGGCTGGCGAGAAACGCTACAAACAAGCGCCCCGACATCGGCGGGGGTTCCGTAGCGAGGCATGGTAGGCCTCCCAAACGATCAGCCAAAGTCCATAGGGCCAGACGATCAAGGTGTCTCATCATCGACCTCCAACAGATCGACTAGCTCCGCCACTTTTCCCGCCGGCAGTCTTCGCCCTTCATTCAGCAGCGCTTCGTCAGCATTCACCCAAGCCCAGGCTTCGGCCAGATCCCGAACGGAAGCCCCTGTTGCCAGGATATCGGCAACCAAGGTTTCGTCGACGGGTCCGAGAACGGCAATTACGTCTTCAGAAGATAAGTCCATGGAACGGCCTCCTTTCGGGGCTCCCGAGAATCAACCTGCCCCCGCGAAGTTGCGATGTCCTACGTGAACAGCTTCAGGATCAGCGTTCGATCGAACCGGTGCGGCGAATTTTTCTTTGAAGCAGCATCACGCCGTAGAGAAGCGCCTCGGCCGTCGGCGGACAGCCGGGCACGTAGATATCGACCGGAACGATACGGTCACAGCCGCGGACGACAGAGTAGGAATAGTGGTAATAGCGCCGCCATTGGCGCACGAGCCCATGGAAATGACATAGCGCGGTTCCGGCATCTGGTCCTAGACTTTTCGGAGTGCCGGGGCCATTTTGTTGCACACCGTGCCGGCGATGATCATCGTATCCGACTGACGCGGGCTGCCACGCGGCGCAAAGCCGAACCTTTCGGCATCATAGCGCGGCATCGCCATCTGCATCATCTCGATCGCGCAGCAGGCAAGCCCGAATTGCATCCACATCAATGAACCCGTGCGCGCCCAGGTGATCAGCTTATCGGCAGACGTGACCAGAACGCCCCTGTCGGGCAATTCGTCATTCAGCTCGAAAAAATAGGGATCGGGAACAGCAGGGCTAACTCCTGTTTCAAAAACATTCTTTGCAGCGGGTGGTATCAAGGGCTCGCGACGTTGCATGGGAAATCCATCCTCGCTGACGAGACAGCAGTCCAATGCATGGAAACAGCAGAGGTTCCATCAGAACGGCGATTCTCGTCCGAGTTTTTTGGCTGGTGCACAGCGGCTTCGCGACAATCTGGAGCGATGGACGCGGTATGAAAATCTGTGTGCCTTTCATCGAGCCAGACGCGGTTTTTAGCTTGCACGCCAGGATCGACCGAGACCATCTGCCGCTGCACTCAAGTCGACGTGAAGGATGACACCTGAACGCTAGTTTGGAACATCCCCGCCTCCAGTATGTTTTCACCAGAAATGAAACAAGGAGGGACAGATGCTCTCCATTGAAACAAGGATTGTCGATTGGGCCAAGCGGATATGCGTGATGTGTGCCGACGGGCTTCTATCAGCATCAGCTCTTGCCCAAGCGCCCACCAATCAGTCGGATCGCTGCCAAGCGCCGGATCCGCAGCAGAACCAAAATACGACTACGGCGGAAGACAATTCACAGCCGGCAATTAAACCCGACACTGAAAAATATCCGATTGCAATGGCGTTTAAAGCCGCCTTGGACCGGCGACAGCGATCTCGTCGAGCCCGCGCCACCGGTCGGTGATACGCCGGTGATCCGGCCAGACGAGATTCCGCAAAAACAGCTGTGAGCATAGCTGAACTGGAGTTCGCGATGAGTCCTGACGATGAGAAAGCCGGCAAGTTCGAATGGATCGTACCACAGGACGCAGGAGATATCCGCCATCTTTCCATCGATGGAAACTATGTCGGTTCGATTGCCCGCAACACCGAAAATCCCTCAGCGCAGCATCAGTGGAGTTGGCGCGTGACCATTGGCGATAGCATCGATCGCAATATGCCGTTGGCCGGGCAGGCGGACGATGAGCAGGCCGCCAAGAAGGCCGCGGAAGAAGCTTATTCGCGGGCAAGACTTGTGTGACTGCCGGTGAAAGCCGGCTGAGCGCTTTCTTGTACTGGCGAAATACAGCCACGTGCGGCAAAATGGGCGGCGGCATCCATCCCAGGGCCTTCTCTCTTGATCGGCTCTGTGAAGAATTTTGATCCTGCTTGCCGCCATAGACATGACACTGGAACAAATCTTCCAAGCTGTCGTTCGCCGACCAATGAAGGAATACGCCAAATGAGCGACATGGCAGATGAAACGGAAGCGCGGTTGAACGCCCACCGCCGGCTCTTTGTGTCACTGATCACAATTATCGCCGGTGATCCAAAGTTTCATCAGGCGCTGGAATCGCTGGCGCACGAAAATGAAACCGTCGGCGATCAGGAAGAAGATCCCGGTGCCGAACCGAGCAGGGCTTTCGCCATTCAGGGCCTGGCGAACGACGAAATCCGTGCAATTCTCAAAGATGCCTTCGCACGGGCGCTTGCCCGGAAGCGAAGCCGGTGACTGCAAGAGATGGAAATTTGAATCCGATATGCGGAAGCGGTCGAATTGAACGGCCTTACGCAAACCTACATCGCCGGCACGAACTTCCAGAACATACCCTCGTAGCGTTCCGGATAATATTTGAATTCGCATTCGAAGCGTCGGCCATACGCTTCGGCATTGTCGAGAGCAATCTTGCTGACAGGGTTCATCCCCGTCCCCGGGGCGAACCAGTCCTCGATCATATCCTCGGGTACGTAGGCACCGATTCTGAGCGGAAGCTTCGTCAGCACGTCGTCCATTTCTTCGGGAGGCATCGTCTTTCCAAATTCTAACATTGCTTCCGATCGACCTCCGACAGTGCATTGTGCCTGCGTTATATCGGAACGGCGAGCTAGGGATCGAGCCGGCGGGACGTTCCTGTCCGTCGGCTGAAGGCTTTCACTGGGCGCTCGCTGCCGAAATCAATGTCGATGCTCGATCATGATCGCCCAAAGGCGATCGTACGTTTTTCCACGAAGCCAACGCGATCCAACGAGCAGCGGAGCCGCCAGATCGCGTCGCTCGCTCTTGGCCATGACGGCTGACGCCGTCGTACGGCCGAGCTTTAGTTCAGACCGGCAAATATGAATTCACATCGAGTCGCTGTGCCTCGGGATTTGGTGGCCCGGCACCGCAATTAAACTAATTGAAAGAGAAGTTGTTCCTCGATCCGCGGGACCAGCGCGTGGAAGGAGGCAAACAGAAGTTTACAGGCTGTTAGGAAGGCCGTTGATGAATTGCTGGGCAAAATAGCGGCTTGCTTGTTTGCGCCGGCGCTGCCTGGAACATTCCATTGATCGCCGCGAGTGGCCTTTTACATGTGATTAACGTGCCTCGCCTCCTTCAGCGGTATAAACTCTTCAGCGCCCAACAGGATGGTCACAGGGCAGCACGACTGGCTTTCCTTGCGGATCCCCGCCTCTTCGTAGGCGAGATTGAGATGAGGCATTTTGATGTATTTCGTCATGAGCGTGAAACAAAATATGTCCAACAGGAGTTTCAAAGCTCGTCGCGGTGCAGCGGCCGAGCACGTCCATCCAGATGCCAAGCGGCTAGTCTTGCGGGTTCTGGGGCTAACCACCGGAGGTGGCGTTGGTTCCTGTACCTGGCGTTGCATGAAAACATGTTTCGGCCGCTTGTGACGCCATGGAAGGAACATAAGGGTGACGGTGCTCAACGACAGATCAGAAGTCGAAAGGCGAGCACCGCGGGAATCGCGCTGAAAGCCACGACAAGCCGGCCGAGATCTCACGAAGCAGCCAGGCGGCGGGGCAAGGATCCGCATCGCGGGCAATCGCAATCCTGAATATGATGGCGAAGGAGATGGAAAGATGCTGACGATGAAGGAGGTTCGGATCCACGCATTCGGTGGTCCTGAAGTTTTATCCATTGACGATGTGCCGCGCCCGCAACCGCACGATGACGAAGTGCTCTTGCGGGTCGTGGCGAGCAGCGTCAATCCCGTCGATTACAAGATCAGATCCGGCCAGTACGGCGGTGGTCGACAGGACAACTTGCCGATCGCCCTTGGCCGCGACGTCTCCGGCGTCGTTGAACTGTGCGGGACGCGGGCGCACACGCTCAAAAAAGGGGATCCGATCTTCGCCATGCTCGGCCACGATCGCGGCGGCCAAGCCGAATTCGTAGTCGTCAAGGCAACGGAAATGGCCGCAAAGCCGGACAATACCGATCATCTGCAGGCGGCTTCCGTTCCACTCGCGGGGCTGACCGCTTGGCAGGCACTTTTCGACCACGGGAAGCTCAAGGCTGGCCAGAGGGTGTTGGTCCACGGTGGGGCGGGTGGCGTTGGCCACTTCGCCATTCAGTTTGCCAAAGCCAAGGGTGCGTGCGTCGCAACCACAGTGTCCAAGGGCGATCTCGAGTTCGCACGTTCGCTGGGGGCCGATCAGGTTGTGGACTACAAGAACGAACGGTTCGAAGATCTCGTCGAGCCTGTGGACCTTGTGCTGGATTTGATTTCCGGCGAAACGCAGGATCGTTCATGGGCCGTCTTGAAGAAGGGTGGGATCCTCGTCTCGACCTTGTCGGAGCCTTCAAAGGAAAAGGCGCGAAAAAGGCAAGCAAATGGGGTTCGTTTCATGGCGCAGCCGAATGCCGCCCAGCTTGCTGAAATCGGCAAGCTGATCGTCGAAGGCAAAGTTCGGCCGCATATCGATGCCGTCTTCGATCTGACGGAGGTGGGCAAGGCCGAGGCGCGACTGGAAAAGGAACATGTCCGCGGAAAGATCGTGCTGCAGGTATCATCACCGGTGTGACGCGAAAGACGCCGGTTAAATTGGAACAAACGTTCAGCGGAACGGTTGGGCGGCCGTAATTAGAAAATGGAGGATTTCCTTCATGCAATTCCGTGAAGCCATGACCCGCGACGTTCGCGTTGCCCGTCCGCAGCAGTCAATGCATTGAAGGCGCGGGTGCAATCATATCGATTGCCTGACCAGCCGGATGATTGCGATTGGTCCTACGGCTGTGATCCCCAAACCCTGCGCGAATTCTGCGCCTATTGGGTTGACCGCTACGATGTTGATGCGATGGTCAGAAATCTCAATCGCTACCCGCAGTTCACGACGGAAGTTAATGGGATGAGGCTTCATTGGGAAAGCGCCCTCTGCTCCTGATCCATGGCTGGCCCGGCTCGACCAACGCAGATCTGCGTGCTTGGGCAGGCGGGATCGCCGCGTGACGTCCTGTGCCAAGCACGATGCTTCTATGCCCTCATGCTCGGGGACCCGGATGCACCCTCGGCTTTCCGCCACTGGTGGGTGTTCGACATTCCAAAGGATCGTCGCCACCTGGCACGTGGCCGATCTTCGAGCGCCAACACCGAAAGCCTGCCCCCACGCCGCCAATGATTTCGGCAATCAACGGTACTATGGGCCGAGCCCGCCAGAAGGCGATTCTCCGCGCAGCTACCGCTTCCGGCTCGCCGCTCTCGACGCACCGACACTTGGCATCGGCGATTCACCCGACGTCGGAACCATATGGGAGGCGACGCGGAGCACATCTTGGCTGAAGCGGAGCTGGTCGCAACCTACGCTACGAAAGCGTAGAGCGTGGTCTCAGCCAAGGATGCACCGGTGGCAGAAGCGAAAGAAGGCGGAAAATGCCCGACTATCGACCCTTGCGCGATCAGATCGTCCGATGTGCAGATCAGGCGCGGCGGCGTGGTCAGGAAAATCAAAGCCCTATGCAGCGCCGCCCCTGGTGCGGGCGACGCGGCGGTCGATCCCATGTAGCCGTGCTCTCGTGCCTGGCGGCGTCCGGCGGCGCGCAAGACGCCGCCGGGACATGCCTGTTAGGCCTCGATGATGTATACGATCTCAAGAGTATCGGGATCGACGATGACGATCCGACCATCCGCAAGGATGAAGAAGCGGTAGTCTTCATACTGCGGAACGATCTTCACGATGCGGGGCGGCAGTGGTTGAAGGATTTGGATCAGGAGAAAGCCAGCGCTCATAATCCTTTTGAGGGAGGATGACCGGCATTCGTTCACAGATAGTCGCCATCATCTCATTCGACGGGCAGGTGATGACAGCGAAGGTGCGGATATCGATGCCAACTCAGGCTCCGCCTCAATGCCCCCAAAGCGTAAGTTCCATAAATTCCTGTTATGCCACGCCCAGCTGTCCATCGTCGATCGATTGCGTTTTGGTCAATTAAGCGCCTATCGACGTATGCATCTGCCCGCAGACCGCAAGGCTCTCACGCATCGCCTTCACCCGCATTTCGGCATCTTCAAATGAATAGGCCCAGATCTTGGCAGACCAAGTCGATAGGCCCATCTCGTATTCAAGTGCGAAGAGATACATTACCTGCCCGTGGTCGTCCGTTCGGACGAATTGAGCGTCAGGCCGTTCGCGCATGTCGCGGAGTTTATCGAAACTGATTACGCTCATATCGAACTCATCCAGCACTGGGGCATGATGGCTTCCCGTCTATCGCCGAGACCGGGTGCAACAGCCGAACGATGAACGGCCGCCATGAGGCGGCCGTGAAGGCGCGTTGCCGTATCAGGCCGCTCGCTTTCCCTTGGCGTTTGCTGAGGACTCGGCAATCTGCGTGAGTTTCTTGTCGGTCGCCTCTTCTTCCGCAAGCGTTGCCTGCAGCAGCGGGACGGCGTCCTTGAGGCCGAGTTGCTTTGCCCATGCGATCAACGTGCCATAGCGGGCGATCTCATAATGCTCGACGGCCTGCGCAGAAGAGATCAGGCCGGCATCGAGGGCAAGCGTCCCCTTGAACTCCTCCATAATTTCATCAGCTTCGGCGATGATGCCTTGAATGGCTTCGCAGGTCTTGCCGCGTGCCGGCTTGCCGATGATTTCAAACACCTGCTCAAGACGTTCGACCTGGGCTTGCGTCTCGTCCCGATGCTGCAGGAAACCGGCCCTGCCTTCCTCCGACTGGGCGGCGCGGGCCATTTTCGGCAGGGCCTTCAGGATCTGTTTTTCGGCGTAGTAAATGTCCTTGAGCGTGTCGAGGAACAGATCGTTCAGGGTCTTCTCGGTTGCCATTGAGTCCTCCTATGGCGTGTTGATAAAAGAGCTCTCGCTGGGTCGAACGTTTCAGCGCGGAGATGACGCCCCGATATCGGAGGCGGCACCTCGGTCCGGCCAAGGACGAGACCGACTAGTGGGTCGCCGTCGGCGACAGTTCAAACATTTGTCGCCGTTTGTTGTTCCTCACTTCCCCGTTTTTTCGCGACGTTTGGCCCGGTACACACGGAACTCTTCGAATAACGTGAATGTTATCAATGTAGTGCGGCATCGCGCAGGAACGATTTTTACCGGATCGTCGTTCCGAGTCCGATCGTGTCGCCTTCAGCGATGCCTTTGGACGATCCGCAACCGGTTCCCGGCATCTTCCGTGCGTTCTGTGGCTTTGGAAGAGGCCTGCCGATGAGCGAAACGAGATGTTTGTCCGATATCGCACAGCAACGATCCGGCAGTTCGGGACTTTCCTTCTCATCTCAGGAGAGAAAAAATGACGTCTCTATCCTCACCACGTCCTGCGTCACATTGCGAAGAAACATCCCAAATCGAGCTCGAGATCGTCGAACTGACACCCGCGTTGCGCGCCTTTGCCCGAAGATTCCTGCGCAGTGAGGACGACATCGATGATCTCGTGCAGGAAACGCTGCTGAAAGCGTTTAATTCAATTCATCTCTACCATCCCGGCACTTCTCTCAAATCCTGGCTCTTCACAATCCTTCGAAATACGTTCTGCAGCAACTATCGCCGGCGGCAGCGTGAGCCGGTCGGAATGGACGTGACGATGGAGCAAGTCGCAATCGCCCCGAGCCAGGAATGGGCGCTTCGCGAGCGCGAGCTGCAACAGGCGCTGACCCGCCTCTCCGACGACAGACGCCGTGCGCTAACGCTGGTGGCGGCCGGAACGAGCTATGAAGATGCCGCCAAGATCTGCGGCTGCCGGGTTGGCACCTTGAAAAGCCGCGTCAGCCGCGCCCGCGAAACCCTGCAGTCGCTGCTGGGGAACCAACTCATCGACTGATCGCGCTTCTGTTACCACCAGCCGCCGATCAGCAATCATCATACAGCCGTTCTTTTATACGGCTGAACATCGGGAGCCAAATGGCGCATCCGCCGGGCTCTCGCATCACAGTTCGAGACGCCGTCCTTCGCCGGAACCTACCTTCTCTTTTGAGGTTCGGTGGCTTCAGCTTTTTCCGAACTCTAGGAGACAAACATGGATAGGAATGAACCTGGCAAAGGTCTCGCGGTGATCACCGGCGCCTCGACCGGGATTGGCTATGAACTTGCCAAATGCACCGCCCGGGAAGGTTATGATCTGATTATCGCCGCCGACGAGACACGCGTCCAACAGGCAGCGGCGAGCCTGACGGCGTTTGGCACTTCGGTCGAGGCGATCGAAACCGACCTTTCCACCGAAGACGGCGTCGACCGGCTGATGGAAGCCATCGAATCTTCCGGGCGTTCGGTCGATCTGCTGATGGCCAATGCCGGGCGCGGTCTCGGCAAGGGCTTCCTCGACCAGGATTTTGCGGAGGCCCGGAAAGTCGTCGATACGAATATCGTCGGCACCATCTATCTCGTCCAACAGATCGGCAACCTGATGCGCAGCCGCGGCGAGGGTCGAATTCTGCTCACCGGCTCCATCGCCGGCTTCATGCCTGGTTCCTACCAGGCCGTCTACAATGGCACGAAGGCTTTCATCAACAGCTTCTCCTTCGCATTGCGCGCGAGGAATTGAAGGATACGGGCGTGACCGTCAGCTGCCTCATGCCTGGCGCGACCGACACAGAATTTTTCAGGCGCGCCGACCTCATGGATACCTCGATCGGACAGACAAGGAAGGATGATCCCGCCGAGGTCGCCAAGATCGGCTTTGACGCCATGATGGACGGCGAGGGAGATGTCGTGAGCGGCTGGAAGAATAAGCTGCAGGCAGCCGTTGCCAATGTGACGCCGGCGAGCATTCTTGCGCATCAGCATGCCAAGATGGCTGAACCAGGTTCGGGCAAGGAGTAGATTATCCCGACGGGTCTAAGGAGATCGGCAATCACGTCTGGACCCGTCGAGCTGCCGCTCATTTCTCACGCGGCTGCTTCAACCGCCTTCCCGCCGTCACCATCTTGCCGTTGCGTCGTGACGTGATGCCTTCAAACAGCGTCCGGGCGGCATTGCGTACTTCCTCCTGAAAGGCTTCATCTCTTTCGAAGGCGTCGTGGCTGGTGGCGTAGGGCTCCCAATAGCCGATGTAGCGCCCGACCTCGGCCAAGGCTCCGGCCGGAATGAGGTCCATCGACGTCAGCCAGTTCGAAACGCTACGGCCGACATTCTCGACACCTTCGGTATCGCCGTGGACGACGACCGAAAACAGGCGGCCGGAAAGATGGCGAGGATAGTCCCATCCCTGCATCTCAAGCTCCTTCGCCTGTTTGGCATGTTTTCCATGCGTGCTTGTCGGATCCGGATTGCCGCCGTCGGCGCAGACAAGCCGGTCGATCATCAGTTTCAGCGGCGAGGGCGTCTGGTACCAGTTCACCGGGCTGACGATCATGATGCCATGGGCCTCAACCCACATCGGATAGATATCGTTCATCCAATCGTGGGTCTGTCCGAGCGAATAGTTCGGGTAACAGGAGCACGGCCAGTGACAGAGTGCGGCCGATGTCGAGAAGCACGCCTTGCACGGATGAATCTGTCGGCCATACTCGGACGCGATGCGACTGAGGTCGAGGACGGTGACGATGACGCCGGCGGCGGCAAACACCTCCTTGGCGATTTCGACCATCCGAAAACTTTTCGAAAGCTCGCCAGGACAGGTATGTTCGCTTCGCGACGAACCGTTGATGAGCAGGACGCGCGACGGCGCGCTCTCGTCCTCGAAGCGCGCTTGCGCAGCGCGGATTTCGTCTCTCGCCGCGAGCCAATCGACGGCGAGATCATAGTCGGGATCGGCAAAGCCCGGTCCGGCCTTCCTGGTTATCGGGCTCTTTCGCGAATAGGCATAAGCATCCCAGGCAGCCGCGGCGACTTTGCCGAGTTCGTCTTCCAGGATTTCGTACGCCCGGTCCTTGAACTGGCTCAGGAAACGCTTCTTGAATTCGCTCTCGTCGAGGCGAGGGCTCGGGCTGCCTTTTCGCGGTTCGAGGTCAGGGGTGGTTGCGGCTGGTTCGTCAGGCATGGGACCTCCACGCATTCATGCGCTCGAAACAACGCGGTGAGCCGGCTTCTGTTCCGCTGCCTCCAAGTTGCATCGTCTATCGAGGATCGGTGTTCAGGCCGGAACAATCGGCCGTTGTCCCGGTTCGGAAATAAAGCCGATCGGATATCCCATGCAGCAAGGGGCTTCGGGATCATGAATTCTCGCAACCAAGCCGTCTTTTCGAACGCAAGACTCGCCGGCTTCGTCCGGATAAATCGTGCCAGCTGGATCGACACATTGCGTGTGGTTGCGGCTGTCATGGTTCCGACGGCTGCCAAAGGTGTCATCATTCGCCGCCCGATCATGGAACGCCTGGCACAGCGGCAGGATCTGGACACGGGTGCTGTCAGTCAAATGCAGCGGCTGGTGAAGAAATATGGCAGGGCGCCTCTGCTGTTGCCTATCCCGTTCCGGCCGCAACTGCTGGTGCTCGACCCCTCCGACGTCTCGACGGTGCTCGAGTGTTCACCCCAGCCATTTGCCACGGCAACCTGGGAGAAGCGCGCCGCTCTTGCGCATTTCGAACCGAAAAACGTGCTGATCTCAGATGCCTCGCGGCGAGCCGAGCTTCGGCCGATCCATGAACATGCTTTGGCAAGCGCGGACCGGCTGCATCCATCTACGGCCCGCTTCAAGGCCATCGTTGATACCGAACTCCTGGAGGTTTTGAACGGCATCGGTTCCGACGGCCGGAACGAACTCGATTGGTCAGCTTTCACGCAAGCCTGGTTCCGGATTGTCCGCCGGATCGTACTCGGCGATCGCGCGCGCAACGACGTCACTTTGACCAAGACCTTGAACGACCTTCGAAGTCGGGCGAATTGGGCTTTTGCAGCTTCCATCGATCGGCGCAAGCTTCGGCAGTTTCAGCAGCAGCTGGGTCAATATCTGCGCCAGCCGGAGGAGGGCAGCCTGATCGGTCGGCTGCCGAAAGGCAGCGATTTCGATTTAGAAAATCAGGTGGCCCAATGGCTGTTTGCCTTCGACGCTGCTGGAATTGCCGTTTTCCGGACGCTTGCGCTGCTTGCCTGCCATCCGAGCTACTGGGCCAAAGCCGTTGACGAAGTTAAAGATCCCGAACTTGATCGTCCCTTCACGCGCAGTTGCCTGCTCGAGGCTCTGCGCCTCTGGCCGACGACACCCGTCATCCTCAGAGAGCTGACCGAGGATATCAAATCCGGCGACAGGACCGTGGCGCGCGGCACGGGCGTCATCATCTTCGCGCCCTTCTTTCACCGTGATCCCGAGCTGGCGTATGCAAACCGGATGGAACCAAGTATCTGGGGGCCCAACGACACCTTGCCGACAGTCGGATTCGTACCTTTCAGCGCTGGTGCTGCCATTTGTCCAGCCCACAATCTCGTACCGACGATTGCAAGCTTCGCCATCGGCGCGCTTTTGTCGGAGGCGGATATCACGCTGCTTCAACCGTCTCTGACGGTCGACAACCTGCCCGGCACCCTCAACCACTTCGATATTCGGCTACGGCTAAGCAGGCAGCGGGTTGGAGCCGGTGCGCCGCATGCTGCGGCAGGCTTTCCGCCTCATTGAAATCCATTCTTTGTCGCAATGGCGATCCGTAGAAGCGATAGTCTTTAGGTCTTAGCTGCCGGCGGCGGCTCAACTGCATAATGGCGTTGGCCTGGCCGGCACAAATAGACCTCCCGTTCCGGATGATCGTCGATTCGAAAGCCGGCGCTGCGCAGCATCGCCTCGACCGCCGCCTGGTTGGGAATGAACCAGTTTGTCGGATCGGACGCATAACGTTCCTCGACAAAGAAGAGCTTCGGATATTCTGGTCGAAGATGCTCCATTCGGAAAAGTCGTAATTTTTCCCAAGGTCGGGAATGCGCTCGTCGCCGCGCTGGAGGCATTGGAACAGCATCATGTCACCGACAGCGTGTTCATAGAGAAGATCCAGCGCCAGCAGGGGGTGGCGCAGGTGGTAGAGCACGCCCATGAAAATCACCAGATCGAATTTTTCACCCAGTTGGGCGACGTCATAGACCGACATCTGCCGGAACTCGATCTCCGCTCCCGCTTGTTCCGCCGCGAAGCGGGCCTGCGCCAGGTAGCGCAGGTCGGAATCGATGCCGACGACACGGGCGGCGTTGCGGCGTTTCATCTCGAGGGCATAGAAGCCGGCGTTGCAGCCGACATCGAGCACGGTGAGGCCGCTGAGATCGGCCGGCAGCACATGCTGGAACCCTTTCCATTTGAAGGTGGGATAATCTCCGAGGAAATGATCGGCCGCTGTCATGTGGCCGCCGATGTTCAAATTCTGAAACCACGGCCCGAGTTCCTGAATCCGCTTTTGCAGCTCCTGATCTCTCGTCGGCTGTGCTGCACCCATCTCGGCTCTCCTTTGTCATTCATCGCTCACACGTCAGACGCCGATCGCGGTGCGTCCGGTTTTTGCACGTTGCCGCCAGTTCGAGCGCCGCGTGACCCGTGCCCCATCGAAGCCGCCGTCAGGACGAGCCGTGGCGATGAACCAATCGGCCGTCAGGCGCAGACCTTCGGCAAGCGGGACCGTCGGCTGCCAGTCGAGAAGGTCTTTTGCCCGCGAAATGTCGGGCCGTCTGCGCTGCGGGTCGTCTTGCGGCAGCGGCTTGTGGACGACAATCGAAGTCGACGGCACCATGGCCATCACCATGTCGACCAGCTGGTTGATCGTGAATTCGCCGGGATTGCCGAGATTAACCGGGGCGGCCGGATTGGGATCGACATCCATCAGCACCATCAGACCTGCAACGAGGTCGCTGACGAAGCAGAAGGAGCGCGTCTGGTCGCCGCTTCCGTAAATCGTCAGCGGCGCGCCTGATATGGCTTGTACCAGCAGATTGGAGATGATCCGCCCGTCGCTCGGCTGCATACGTGGCCCATAGGTGTTGAAGATGCGGGCGACACGTGCGTCCACTTTGCCGGTCCGCAGCATATCGAAGCAAAGTGCTTCCGCCGCCCGCTTGCCCTCGTCGTAGCAGGCGCGCGGGCCTATGCAGCTGACATTGCCGCGGTAGTCCTCCGTCTGCGGATGCTGGACGGGATCGCCGTAGACCTCGCTCGTCGACGCCTGCAGAAACGAGGCGCGGTGCCGTTCGGCCAGCGAAAGCAGATTGCCGGTGCCGGCAACACAGGTCATCATCGTATGCACCGGGTCTGCCTGATACTGTGGGGGCGATGCGGCACAGGCGAGATTGTAGATCTGGTCTAAAGGCTCGTCGATTCTATCCAGATGGCAGATGTCCTTTTCGATCAGACGGAACTTCGGATGGTTGATCAGCGGCCGGATATTGTCCTGCGATCCGGTGATATAGCTGTCGACACAGATTACCCGATCGCCGCGGGCAAGCAGCGCATCGCATAAATGCGAGCCGACGAAACCGGCTCCTCCGGCGACAAGCACAGTCTTCACTCTTCCGTTTCGCGTCCTTTGCAGCATCATGCGTCTCCTAGGCTGAAATGGATTGAGGTTCGGGGGCGCTGTCGTTCACCCCTTCTCCTGGCAGTTCTCGCAGGGCGGCGGCGAGTTCACGAGCCCGCACCTCGCCGGTATGGCGCTCAAGCACCGTCGCCCTGGCGGCCGATGCCAGCGCAAGACGCGCCTCGGGAGAGATTTTCGTCAGGGCGTCGATCACATGCTCCGATCCCTTGGCGATGACGATTGCCTGACCATCAGCAAAGAGCTCGTCCAGGCCGCGCCAGTCGTCGCTGATGATCGGCGTGCCGCAGGCAGCGGCCTCGAACAACCGCACGCTCGGCGACCAGCCCGCTGCGATCATGTCGCTTCGAGTGACGTTCAGCGTAAAACGCTGCCGGCTGTAGAAGCTCGGATGATCAGGGGGAGGCAGGTGCTCGATCCGCTCGACGTTTGCCGGCCAGTCGATATCCCCAGGATATTGAGGACCGGCAACCACGAAGCTTAGATGCGGCAGCTGCCGGGCAGGCTCGATCAGCAGCCGCTCCAGCGTTGGCTGCCGGTCGGGGCTATAGGTGCCGAGATAGCCGAAATCCCATCGCAAGGTTTCGCCGGTTGACCGGTATCGGCTCGCATCGACGGAGCAGTAGAGAGCGATCGCCTTGCGTGCGCCGTACCGACGTTCGAGCCTCGTCAACACGTCCCCGCCCGAAAACGAGAAGTAGGCGTCGAAGATCGCAAGCTGTCGGCGCGCCAGATACTCCTCGTCGCCGCGGTCGAGCTTCGCCAGTGTGACCGGCGTGTCGATGTCGTAAAAGCACAGCCGTCGCGGCTGGAGGGCCGCGATCCTGTCGATGACGGTGACGCCGGATGGGACATATGACCCAATAATCACGGCGTCCGCCGCCTTGATACGATCGGCATGGTTTTCGATCATCTCATCGATGTCGCTGTAGTGGACGAGCTGGCAGAAGTCGGGGTCTGGAAGATCTCGATGCGCTGCATACCAGGGCACGTCGTGTTCCAGGAACAGCACCCGGTGCCCCTCGGCGCGCAAGCCGCCGATGAGGGCGCGATAGGTCGTTGCGTGGCCATTGCCCCAGGACGACGACAAGGAGAGGCCGAGGATGACGATATCAAGAGGACTGGTCATTCGGCAGCCTCCGCTCGCGTGGCCCGGGCGCGGAAGATGGCATCAGCGGTCTCGGCGCGATTGCTATAGGTATGTTCGGCAAGCACGCGTCTCAGCGCCCGCTGTCCGATCGCCCTGGCCTGCGGCCATGTCAGGCCGGTCAGAAGATCGGCGACATCCTGACCGTCGCGCGCCACCAGAATTTCGTCGCCGGGTTTGAGAAACAGGTCGATGCCCTGCCAGTAGTCGGTGATCAGGCAGGCGCCGGCGCCGGCGGCCTCGAAAACGCGGGTTGCCGGCGAAAAACCGTTTTCCGCCATGCTGGCGCGGGAAATATTCAGCACCGCTTTCGGCGTCGCGTTGAAAGCGTTGTGGTCGCGGGTCGGGACATGCCCGATGTGAACGATATTCGACGACATGGCTTTGTCGCTCCAGCCGGACCCGCCGAGCAGAAAGTTTTGCTGCGGCAGGTGGGCAGCCGGTTCGAGGAAAAATTGCTCGACCCGCGCTTCGCGGTCGGGCAGACGGTTTCCGAGAAAGGCAAGATCTGCGGTGAATCGCGCCTCCTCCTGCACCGGATAATGGGTTTGAGGATCGAGCGCGTTATAGATCGGCACGCAGTCGGCTGCCCCGAGGCTGCGATAGGCGTCGACCACGGGGTTGCCGCCGCCATAGGTGAGGACGAGGTCGATCCGGCCCAGGGATTTGCGAAGCGGGTGCTCGGGGCTCTGCCGCAGCTCTGAGAGCGTTGCCGGCGCATCCACATCCCAAAAGATTTTCAGAGCCCCTTGTCTGGCATGGCGAAGGACTTCCTGCAGCAGGAGATCGTCCTCGAAACCGACGCCGCTGGCCTTGACGACGATATCGGCCTCGGCCGCAGCCGCCGTCACCTCCTTCAGCGCCTCGATGGTGCCTTGGTAGACGACGACCTTGCACCATTCCGGCGGATCGATATCTCGGTTTTTCTGCCGGTCGTAGACGTCGGGCTCGTAGAAGGTGACGTCGTAGCCCTTCTGCGCCAGAGCGCGCAGCAGGCCACGGTAATAAGTGGCGGCACCGTTCCAGTAGGCGGAAACCAGGCTTGATCCGTAAAAGGCGATTTTCATTCGGCAGCCTCCTTGGCTGGCAGCTGGCCGACGACGCCCGCCGTGCCGCATTGCTCCAGAATGGAGAAGAGTTCATCGACGCGATGCCGACAGGTGTGCCGCGCCCGGATCGTCTCGAGACCGGCTGCGACCAGCGCAGCCGCGAGAGCATCGTCCGTCAGCACCTCACGCAACAGGCGCGTCATCTCCCGGCCATTCTCGGCGACGAGATAATCCCTGCCCGGCCTGAAAAGCGCCTCGGCATCATGCCAGGGTGCTGAGATCAGCGGGATGCCGCAGGCCAGCGCTTCGAAGACACGGATCGTCGGAATGCCGGGGAGGTTTTCGACATAGGGGCGCCGCGGAATATGCACGGTCGCTTTGTGGGCGGCGAAAGCGAGCGGCGCCTCTGCATTGGCGATCCAGCCGCGATAGGCGATCCCTGCATCCTCAAGAGCGTCAAGCGCCTGTTTGGGATAGCGCACCCCGCGAACGGTCGTCTTTAACCCGAGCTCACGCGCGGGGCGGACGAGGAATTCGCTCAGCTCGGCGGAGCGCTCGCCATCGCCCCAATTGCCGATCCAGATGAGATCGCCTGTCTTTTCGATCTCCGGCCTCGGATAAAACAGCGCGTCGTCAGCCGCCTCATGCCAGGTGAAGACCGATTTGCCCCAACCGGCCTGCAGATAGCGCTGCCGCAGCGTCTCGCCGAAGGCGAGCACGCCGTCATAATCCTCAAGCGTCAGTCCGGCGATGTCGCTCTTTGCCGACACGGCGCGGTGATGTGTGTCATGGAACAACAGGGTGAAATCGGCGCCGCTGCGCCGGGCTCGGCCGATCCGTTCCACCAGCACCGGCTCCGTCCATTCATGGACGACAACGACGTCGGCCTCGGCGATCACCGCCTCGTGATCGAAATGCGGTCCGTACATTTGCGAACGAAGCTGCGGGAACGTCTCGTGAAATTTTTCGGCCGCCCTCGGCCCTTGATCGCTGAGCAGGTTGCTCCGGCTCCAGGATTCCTCGGGTTCGAGCGCTAGCACCTCGTAATGGCGGCGTGTCAGCTCCCGCATGATGCCGCGCAGGAAGTGAGCGTTGCCGTGGTTCCAATCCGAAACAAGCGAATGGGTGTAAAACAGGAATTTCATGATTGCTCCGCCGCTGCCGGGGTGAAAATGTCGTTCATCAGTCGCGCGTATGTTTCGAGCATCGATGCCGCCTGGCGTTCTAAACTGAAGGCTCGCGAGCGCTCCAGCGATCGCACCACGAGTTCCGCGCGCAATTGCTCGTCTTCGCAGAGGCGCATGCACGCTGCTGCCAGGGACTGGGGATCATGCGGATCGAAGAACAGCGCGCACCCATCCCAAAGCTCGCGATAGGTTGGGATATCAGACAGCACCAGAGCCGCGCCGCATCGCGCCGCCTCGAGAGCGGTCAGGCCGAAGGGCTCGTAAACGGATGGCGATACGACAATTTGCGCGCTCTGCATCAAGGCGATGGTCTTCGGATAGGGCAGCGGTCCACGATCGTCGGCGTCATTGAGCTGCAATCGCTGTCCATTGGGACCTGAGCAAGAGCCTGCCATGACGACGGGCAAGGGCATTGCTGCTGCCGCCCTGTCGAGGACGACCCCGTTCTTGCCCTCGTCCCACCAGCGACCGGCCGCGAAGACGAAAGTCTTCTTGGGACGCTGGTCGGATCCGACGCGGCTTGCGTTGTGAACAACCTTCAGTCGGGAGAGAGGACCATAGGCGGCCTGTAGCGCATCCGCATGGCTCATGCTTGGCGCAAGGACGGCATCGGCGCGGTCGAAACCTTCTTTGTTTGCATTGCGCTGCCATCCCCAATCCGGCGGCACCAGCGTCCGGCGCACCGCGGCAAACCAGGTGACGACGCAGGAATGGGACACGACGACTACGGGCAGCGGCGTGTCGATCCCGGCGGCCTGGGATGGCAGGTTGAGATGCAGCAGATCGACGTGATAATCACTGGCGATGCGGGAGATTTCGGTGGGCGCGGCTGATATTTCGGCCCTGCTCGACGCCATCCAGTCGAGAGGGGCATCGAGCCACACCAGCTGTCCCAGCGCTTTCGCCTCTGCGGTCTGCGTTACCGACGGCGCGGGGCCGAGACCTGCAAAGACGATTTCCATCCCCTGGCGCCGAAGCCCGGCGGCGAGATCCATCGCATAGCGCCAGACGCCGCCAACCGCATCCAGGGTCATCAAAATCCGGGCTCGTCGACGGATCATGCGGAGGCCCTCCGATCGCGGCGCAGGAGCGGTCGGCCGCCGAAACGGTTTTCGACAAGCCACTCCGCGAGGTGCTGCAGTCCGCTTTCCCAGCCGACACGCGCACTCCAGCCGAGCGTCTGTTGCAGTTTGCGGGTGTCGGCGACGAAGAAATACTGATCGCCTGATCGCCAGTCGTCGAAGGAGGTTTCGACCGGGTGCCCAATCAGCCTGCCGATCGCGCGCAGGACTGCAAGCACGCTGACGGCATTCGCCGGACCGCCGCCCAGATTGAAGACCCGGCCCTTGATCCCGTCAATGCCATCGAGAACGCCGCGATAGGCGGCAATCGCATCCGCGACGTGAAGAATATCGCGAACCTGCTTGCCGTCGCCGTAAATCGAGACCGGTTCGCCGGCGAGCGCCCGGATCAGGAAATGCGCCACCCAACCCTGGTCCTCGGTGCCGAATTGGCGCGGGCCGTAGATGCAGCTCATGCGCAGCACGGCCGTCGGGATGGAGAAGGATTTCGCATAGTCCAGCACATATTGGTCGGCCACGCCTTTCGAGCAGCCATAGGGGGTACAGAAATCAAGCGGCCTGTCTTCGCCGATCCCGTATGATCGGACGGTCTCATCGACCGGCATGTAGCGGTCCTCGGCCTCCCGCATGGCAAGATCGTCGAGCCCGCCATACACTTTGTTGGTGCTGGCAAAGATCACCGGAGCCTGGCGGCCGGCCTTGCGCACCGATTCAAGCACATTGATCGTGCCGCGCGCATTGGCCTCGAAGTCGTCGATCGGGTGGATGAGGCTTGTCGTGACCGCGGTCTGGGCGGCGAAATGAAAGACTGCTTTGGCGTCGGCGAAGGCTGCCTCGATGCTTCTGGCGTCGCGCACGTCGGCAAGGACCGGATGTACCCTTGAACCATGCCTCTCGGTCAGCCAGCCGAGGTTTTGGTCGACACCGGACCGCCCGAGATTGTCGAGCACGACGACGTCTTCGCCGTCCTGGAGGTAGCTGTCGGCAAGGTTGGAGCCGATGAAGCCGCAGCCTCCGGTGATGACAATCGGGGCGGCTCCCTTGTCGAGGTTGGGCGTGGCGAGCCGCGCGACCTGCTCGAGCCGGTCGGCGCCGCCTTCCATCAGCAGACGCGCGAGCAGCTTCGGCTGATTCTCGTGGGTGACGGCACCAAGATGATAGTGCCGCGGGTCGAACCACAGGCCCTCCTGCACCGGCACGTCCGGCGGCACATCGCGCCAGGAATACCAATACATCCGGTCGGCCGGCACGCTCAGAGCCTTCACGAAACGCCGTGCCTGCTCCATCTCGTCGTTGCGCCAGGTCGAATAGCCGGTTTCGGTGATCCAGATCTCGGCCTTGTCATTAAAGCGGTCGATAATGTTTCGCATCTCGCCGAGATGCATGTCCCAGCCGCCCCAGGTGCCTTCCTCGCTGTCCCACGTGCCGGGAAAACCGTGGAAGCCGACGGCATCGACGACGCCGAGCACACCGCGTTCACCCATCAGGTTAAGCCAATAGGGGTCGAAGGGGCATGGCCCGCCGAGCACCGGCTGCCAGCCGCGATGTTTGGCCCAATAGGCGGCGGCGCCGACCATCTCGCAAAACAGCAGGAAGTCCTTGTCCTCGCGCCAGTCCCAGTCGAGCAGGTTATTGGGCTCGTTCCACAATTCGATATGACTGAAATACTGACCGTATCGGGTGAGCACGTGGTCGACGAAGTCGGCATAGGATTTGAGATCGGCCGGTGCGCCGGAGGACCTTCCGGTCCGCGACAAGGACGGTGGCGTGTAGTGAAGGCAGGGCAGGAGATCGATCTCGCGGCCAAGCTTCGGAATCAGCCAATCAAACCATGCTTCGCCACCCGGAGCGAGGTATTCGGCCCATGACAGATGGGTGCGCAAGTAGCTGGCGCCGCTGATGCGGACGTCTGCGATCGTCTGCGACGTCCGCTCGTATTCGCCCGGGCGGAACCATTCGACGAAGCCATAGGATCTTGAGGACGTGCCGGTCGCGGCGGACAATGCGGCTATGGTCATGATACCAGCCCCCTTTCCTCCAACTGCCGCTTCATTTCCGCGCCGCGATCAATCGCTCCGGTCTGTTTCACCCAATCGACGAAAGGTCCGAGCGCGTTTTCCAGCATGAAGCGCGGCTCAAAGCCGAGCAGTTCACGCGCCTTTGCAATGTCGGCAAAGCAGTTGCGGATATCGCCGGACCTTGCCTTGTTCATGATTTCGGGCCGGATCTCAGGCACGCCCATCGCATCGGCGAGAAGCGTTGCGACTTCCGCGATCGTATAGGCCTGACCGCTGCCGATGTTGATGACATGTCCCGGCGCATTAGGCTTTTCGAGCGCCAGGCGGAAAGCGCGCGCAACGTCGCGCACATGCACGAAATCTCGCCGCTGCTCGCCATCCTCAAAGATCATCGGCGGCTGACCATTGGCGAGCCTTGAAGCGAAATTTGCCAAGACGCCGGTATAGGGGTTTGACAAGGCCTGGCCGGCGCCGAACACGTTGAAGAGACGGAGCGCCACTGCCTCGGTGCCATAGGCTTCGCCAAAGATCAGGACCTGTTTTTCCTGCGCATATTTGGTCAGCGCATAGATCGAGGCGAGATCGACGGGCTTTTCCTCATCCGTCGCAACCGGCCTCAGGTCTTTGCCGTCAGCGCCGCGCAGGTCCCATTGGCCGGCCCTGATTTGGTCGCTGCGCCGCCTGACCAGGTCGAGCTGCGCACCGTCGGCGGTTTGATAGCGGCCCTCGCCATAGACGCTCATGGACGAGGCGACGACAACGCGTTTAGGCTGGCGGCCGATCATCGCCTCCAGAAGAACGGCGGTGCCAAGATCATTGCCCCCGACATATCGAGCAATCTCGTACATTGACTGTCCGACACCCACCTCCGCAGCGAGATGGATGACGCCATCGGCACCCAGCAGAGCCCGTTCGACCGCAGTCTTGTCTCTGACGTCGCCGCGGATGATTTCGGCTGCCTCCGGCAGCGACGTTTCAGCATCGCCGTGAACCTGATCGATCAATGCATCGAGAACCCGCACCTCATAGCTATTGTCGAGAAGCTCCTCGACAACATGTCTTCCGATGAAGCCGCAGCCGCCAGTTACAAGGATCATCGCCATCTGATTTCCGTCCGCTCAAGTTGAAGATGACCTGCCGAACCAACCGAGGCGAAGATTGTTCCTGCATCAATGTCATCTTCTTTGACATGTTCTTTGACTTCATCCGGAACATCTGGTGCCATCGTTAGTTCGGCGGCCAGATCGAAGGGCGGCTACGTGGTGAGGGACCGGCTACTTGATCCTTGGCATGGCTGCAGCGGTAACGTCTGCCGACAAGCAAACGGGTGATCCTCAATGAAGGAGCAATTCATGAACATGTTGCCAAGAGCATCGGAGGCAACAATCCGCGCGGCGATTGTTACAGGGCCCGGCCAAATATCAGTTGAAGAGCGACCTCTTCCTCAGCCAGGACCCGGTCAAATCAGGATCAGGCTCGAAGGATCGGGCGTGTGCGCTTCCAATCTTGGCCCCTGGGCCGGCCCGGAATGGATGACCTTTCCGACGGAGCCGGGTGGTCTCGGTCACGAGGGTTGGGGGAGGATCGATGCGCTTGGGGACGGGGTGCCTGGCCTCAGCGTGGGAGACCGCGTCGCTGCGCTCTCATATCATGCCTACGCCACCCACGATATCGCGGATGCCGACATGGTCGTGCCGCTGCCGCCGGCGCTCGACGGCCAACCCTTCCCGGGCGAACCGCTCGGCTGCGCGATGAACATATTCCGGCGCAGCCGCATCGAGCCGGGCCAGACCGTCGCCATCATCGGGATCGGATTTCTCGGCGCCTTGCTGACTCAGCTTGTCAGCGGCGCCGGTGCGCGCGTCATCGCCATCTCGCGCCGTCCGTTTTCCCTCGATATCGCCAAGCGCATGGGCGCCGCCGAAGTACTGGCGATGGATGACCACTGGCGGATCATCGAAGCTGTGAGAGTGTTGACCAACGGTGCTTTCTGCGACTGCGTCATAGAGGCGGTCGGCAAGCAATGGCCGCTCGACCTGGCCGGCGAGCTGACCGCGGAGCGCGGCCGGTTGGTCGTGGCCGGATACCATCAGGACGGGCCGAGGCAAGTCAATATGCAGCTCTGGAACTGGCGTGGCCTCGACGTCATCAATGCTCATGAACGCGATCCCAGGATTTATATCAGCGGCATGCGCCAGGCGATCGAAGCCGTCGTTTCCGGCAGGCTCGATCCATCATCGCTCTATACTCATGTCTATCCGCTCGAGGGCCTGGGCGAGGCGCTCGACGCCACTCGGGACAGGCCAGATGGTTTCCTCAAGGCGATGGTGACGTGCTGATGAACAGGTTTGTAGAGCGCTCGCTGCAGATGCGGGTCAAGCCCGTCAGACTCGGCTTCCTCGGTGTCGGCTGGATCGGCAGAAATAGAATGGAAGCAATCCTCCGCACGCAGATGGCTAAAGCTGTTGCCATCGCCGATCCTTCCGAAGACATGCTGAAGGAAGCCCTGCGCCTTGCGCCGGATGCGGAAATCGTCGGCGATCTCGATGCACTCTTGTCGCTCGACCTCGACGGCGTCGTCATCGCCACTCCAAGCGCCCTGCACGCCGGGCAGTCGATCCGGGCGCTGCAGGCTGGGATCGCAGTATTCTGTCAGAAGCCACTCGGCCGATCCGGCGCCGAAGCGGCAGCGGTCGTGGCCGCCGCCAGATCAGCCGACAGGCTGTTGAGCGTCGATCTCTCCTATCGTTACACGCAAGGCATGCAGCGCATCCGCGATCTGATCAGAACTGGTGAGGTTGGCACGGTCTTCGCCGCCGATCTGGTCTTCCACAATGCCTACGGTCCCGACAAATCCTGGTTTTACGACAAGTCGCTGTCGGGCGGAGGTTGCGTGATCGACCTCGGCGTCCACCTCATCGACATCGCGCTCTGGTGCCTCGACTTTCCCGAGGTGGTCGACACCACGAGCACGCTAATGAAAGGCGGCGAGCCGATCAGCGCAGCGGGGGATGTCGAAGATTTCGCCGTGGCCACTCTGACGTTGGCGACGGGTGCTGTCATCCGCCTCGCCTGCTCCTGGCGGCTGCAGGCAGGATGCGATGCGGTCATCGGCGCCGACTTCTTCGGCACATCCGGGGGTGCATCCTTCAGAAATGTCGGCGGGTCGTTCTATGACTTTGCGGCCTATCGCTTCCGCGGCACATCGACCGAAGAAATTGTCCGGCCTCCCGACGATTGGGGCGGCCGCGCGGCAGCCGACTGGGCGGCCCGGCTCGCCAGTGGTCAGGCTTACGATCCGTCCTGCGAATGCCTTGTCGAGGTCGCTGAAATCATCGACGACATCTATCGGCACGGATGAAGGGGCGGCGTCGGCCCGACCGGATGAAATTGTTTGCAGTCACCGGTGAATCGGCTGGAACCGCCGAGCCTCTTTCCGGTTTTGGCGGTCGCAAATCATCTGCGGGATGGAACATGACCTCTCGACCAGCAGGGAAGACATCAAAGCCGCGGGGAGCCTCGAGCGATATGCTCGTCCGCAGCAAAATTCCTGTCTGGATCGTCAAGGCGCTTTTTTCCAGCGGCATCAAGCGTGTCAGTAAATTGTCCTCCATGACCGACGACGAACTCCTGGCGCTTCCCGGCATAGGTAAGCGGGCCGTCGAACTCATCCGGTCGTCTCTGAACAGCTGTGAAAGCGGCGGGAGCGGGAAGCCAAGCCATCGGGAGTTGCCGGTTCGCCGGTAAAATGAGCAGCACTGCTAACGCGCGGAACTCTCTGCTTTCAAGGAGGTTTGGATTTCCAACATGGAAGATTCAATGTCGGCGCCGAGATCCGAGCAGAAGCAAAGCACGATATCGAGACGTCTCGACCGCAACATCGAGGCTCTGCTGAAGCGGCGAGAGGAGGAGGCGCGACAATCGAGCCGGCAGGAGCGGGTGGCCGATGCCATTACCCGTTTCGCGGGATCGATGAAGTTCGTCTACCTGCACCTGCTGATCGTTACGCTCTGGATCATCTTCAATATCGGCCTGCTTCCGCTCATGCCGGTCTTCGACCCCTCATTCGTCATTCTGGCGATGGTCGCTTCCGTCGAAGCCATTTTCATCTCGACATTCGTGCTGATCAGCCAAAATCGTATGGCGGAAGCTGACGACAAGCGCGCCGATCTCAACCTGCAGATCTGTCTTCTGGCAGAGCATGAGACGACGGAGTTGCTGACCCTGGTCTCAGCCATTGCCGAGAAGCTCGGCATCGAAATCGAGACGACAGAAGAGCTCGAGGAACTAAAGGAGCAGGTGAGGCCGGAAGAGGTACTGGACGAAATCGAAGAGAAAATGCACCGGCGGGGGACCACAAAACCGCCGCCGGCGTAAAAGGGCGCCAAGGCCCGCCTGATCATCGGTGCACAACCGCGTGATGGGGCAGAATTCCGGGGGTCCCAACCGCATCTCTGCGACCGCGGAACAACGGGTCCTTTCGGGAGTTTGGCAGCAACATTGGCGGCAGTCGATTCGATCTTCCAGTGTCAAGACTGGATGTCCGACCGGCGGCTGCCCCGCCGGGCATCAGCAGCAGTTGCGAAGTAACTTTCGGGATAGTTCAAATCATGACGTCAAAACCCAGAAGAACACCGAAAATCGGATTTGACAGCGGGCCAGTGGGCGGATGGGGCTCGGCAAAATCGGTGGGAGAAATTCTTATCCGCGAACATATCCCCCTCTCGGGCCCAGCGCTCTTGGCGCATCAGAACAAGCCGGATGGATATATGTGCGTGAGCTGCGCCTGGGCCAAACCCGCGAAGCCCCATCCGCTTGAATTTTGCGAGAACGGCGCCAAGGCGACGACATGGGAGACGACAAACCAACGAGCAGATCGGGCTTTTTTCGCGGCGTATACCCTGACCGAACTCGAAAGCTGGCGCGACCACGACCTGGAGGAACAGGGGCGTCTCACCCACCCGATGCGATGGGACCCGACGGCGGATAAATATGTTCCGGTTTCGTGGGCTGCCGCTTTCGAAGAGATCGGACGCGAATTGCGGGCGATTTCGCCGGAGAAGGTGGACTTCTATACCTCGGGCAGGGCTTCGCTCGAGACATCCTACATGTATCAGCTCTTCGCTCGCATCTTCGGCAGCAACAATCTGCCCGACTCCTCCAATATGTGTCACGAGAGTTCATCCGTCGCGCTGCCGGAAAGCATCGGCGCTTCCGTCGGAACGGCGGTTCTTTCCGACTTTCAAAATTGCGACTGCATATTCTATATTGGCCAGAATGTCGGAACGTCGTCGCCACGTCTGCTGCATGACCTTCAGGATGCGGTCGACCGTGGTGTTAAGATCGTAACCTTTAATCCGCTCAGAGAACCGGGGCTACTGCGCTTCATCAATCCGCAGGTGCCGAGCCAGATGCTGACCGGCAAGGAAACGCCGATTTCCAGCGAATATTATCAAGTCAGGAACGGTGGAGACGTCGCGGCCATCATTGGTGTCTGCAAGGCTTTGATAGAGGCCGACGACGCCCTGCATAGCTCCGGTTTCAGCAGAGTCGCTGGATCCGATGCAGTGCCGGGCGATCCTGCCAATGCGGCAGCCGTTGCCTTTGCGGCCTCGATGCGGGCGGTCGATAGAAAACACGTCCTGGACCATGATTTCATCACCGAACACACCGCCGGCTTCGAGGAGTTCGCCGCCGCCGCCCGGCGCTATCAGTGGCCAGAATTGGAACAGGTATCGGGGTTGACCCGCGAGCAGATGACGCACGCGGCCCGTACCTATGCCGCTTCCGATGCGGTTCTTATGGTCTATGGGATGGGACTGACACAGCATGTCATGGGCGTTCAAAATGTTCAGATGGTGGTTAATCTTGCCCTTTTGCGAGGCAATATTGGCAAGCCCGGCGCCAATATCTGCGCCGTCAGAGGCCACTCCAATGTCCAGGGGCAGCGCACGGTCGGCATAACCGAAAAGCCGGATCTTGTGCCGCTGGACAAGCTGGCGGAACTTTATCATTTCGATCCGCCGCGCTGGAAGGGTCACACGACCATCGATGTCTGCAAAGCCATTCTGGGCGGCGATAGCCGGGCCTTCGTCGGCCTCGGCGGCAATTTCCTACGCGCAGCCCCTGAGACGGCGGCGATGGAAGCTGCATGGCGAAAGCTACGCCTGACCGTGCAGATTGCCACTAAGCTTAACCGAAGCCATGTCATCCATGGCGAGATCGCCTACCTTCTTCCGTGTCTTGGCCGGTTGGAGATCGATAAGCAGGCAAGCGGCCCGCAGGCGGTGTCGATGGAAAGTTCGGTGGCACATTTCCACGGCTCGCGGGGCAGGGCGACGCCGGCCAGCCCAGACCTGCTGTCCGAGCCGGCCATAATCGCCGGCATGGCGAAGGCGACGTTGCCGGCAAGCCCCGTGCCTTGGGATAGCTGGGTTGCGGATTATTCCGAGATTCGCGATGCCATTGAGCGGACATATCCGGAGACCTTCAAGGGGTTCAACCGGCGGCTCTTCCAGCCCGGCGGTTTTCCACGGCCGCTGCCGGCCAGGGAACGCCGCTGGGTGACTCCGAACGGCAAGGCGAATTTCATCACTCCGCAACGCCTGTTTCCGCAGTTTGAAAGCGTTGGCGACGAACAAGTTCTTCATCTTACGACCTTACGGTCAAATGATCAGTTCAACACGACGATTTACGGTTATAGCGACCGCTTCCGGGGCGTCGACGGTACGCGCCGCGTAGTTTTTGTGAACGCCGCCGATATTGCCCGGTTGGGTTTTGCCGCCGGAGACTTTGTCGATCTGTCGACGGCCATTGAGCCCGAGACTAGACGCATGATCTCCGGCTTCAGAATTGTCCCCTACGACATTCCGGTCGGATGTTGCGCAGCCTATTACCCTGAAGCCAATCCGCTGTTTCCACTCAGCCATCACGACGAGAAAGCCAAAACGCCATCTTACAAGCTGCTGCCCGTCCGGCTCAGCCGATGTGAAGCAGCGCCACTTGAGTGAATGAGCTTGGAAACAGAATGATATAGGGCCGATCGGCCCAAACCGAAATTCTGTTTCAAGATATATGGCTGGAGCATGATGTCATCTGAAATCCGATCATGCGTTCGGGATCATGCTCTAGAGGATCACGCGATGCCGGATAAGATTTTGAAGGGGAGCTTTGGATGGTATTTGAGCATCTTAGTTTTAATCCTTGCCATCGTTCTGGCCGTTGCTGTCGGCTGGTTGCGGGAGCCCAGGCAGTACCGTATCGACCCGCCGGTAGCGGCAGCACTGGGCGGTATTCGAGTGATGGAAAATGGAATCGGTGGAGCGCCTCCCGAGATAACTTTTGCCTTGGGCAAGCCTTATGAGACGACGGGCTACGATCTCAGCCAGGGCAAACGGCTCTACACCTGGTTTGGTTGCCCGACGTGTCACGGTGACGGTCGAGGTGGCACTGGCCCATCCTTCCTCGACGGCTGGTGGCTTTATGGTCCTTCGATGGTCTCGATCGTCGCCTCTATTCGTGACGGACGGCCGCATGGCATGCCGGCATTCAAAGACAAGATGACGATCGATCAGATCTGGCAGCTTGCGGGCTATATCAAGGCGGTTGGAGCTTATTCCGCCAGCTCTGTCGCCCCTGGCCGCGACGACGATCGAAATACGCGACCTGCCGAAAACCGAGCGCCCGCAGCCATATTTTTCGAGGAGGCCCCGATCCCGCTGCATACTGAGCAGGGGCCATCACCGTGAGGGTTTTCCATCCGCCGCTTGCGCTCTTGATCGTGCTCTCTGGCTGCAGCAGCGCCCAATCGGTTCTCGACGCTCAAGGTGAGGCGGCAGTCGCGCTGAAGAACCTGATCATTTTCATTGCGTTGGTGGCGGCCGCCATTTGGCTCGCGGTGGTGAGCGTCATGGCGATCACGCTTGTGCGCAGTAAAGACCAGACCCCGCGACTTGATCATCGGTCGGAGAGGATGATGACGATTGCCGTGGCGACGGCCACCGCCGCCACCATCCTCACCGTCGGCATTCTCACCCTTGCAAGTTTTTATACGACGCGCGCCCTGACCAGTGGCGGCGACCCCGACGTGACGATTATTGTCCGGGCTCAGCAATGGTGGTGGCAGTTCATTTATACCGGTCGGGATCAAAAGCAGCTATTCCAGACGGCGAACGAGTTGCACATTCCTGTGGGTAAAACCATCCGCCTTCGACTTCAGGCCGCCGACGTCATTCATTCCTTCTGGGTGCCGAGCCTCGCAGGCAAGCTGGATCTTATTCCGGGGCGAGAAAATCTCCTGACCCTGCGGGCAGAAAAGCCAGGTATCTATCGCGGCCAATGCGCCGAATTCTGCGGCCTTCAGCATAGCCACATGGCCTTCGTCGTCATTGCCGAAGACGATGCCGACTATCAACGCTGGCTGGCCGGGCAACGCCTCGATGCCGCGACACCGAGCGCAGCAGAGGCCATAGCTGGCCAGGCTGTCTTTCTGGCAAAGCAGTGCGCTGCCTGTCACGCGATCCGGGGAACACCCGCAGCGGGATCGACCGGGCCCGATCTCACCCATGTCGGAAGCCGCCGAACCATTGCGGCAGGCTTGCTCGAAACTACCCGCGGCTCGCTTGCCGCCTGGATTGCAGATCCCCAGACGCTGAAACCTGGAAACAACATGCCGATCGTGCCGCTGACGGCTGATGAGCTGCGGCAGCTTTCCGCCTATATGGGAAGTCTGCGATGAAACAGGACCAAGCCTCACCGGTTGAGACGGACATCGGGTTTGACGACGCCGAAGTCGACCGCCAGCTTGCCGTCGCCTGGGGTTCGCGCCGGGGTTTTTGGGGCGCCGTCGCATGTGTCGATCACAAGATCATCGCCCGACGTTATATCGTGACGGCCTTCATCTTCCTCATCCTTGGCGGATTGCTTGCGCTTGCCATGCGCCTGCAACTGGCACAGCCGGAGGCGCGATTCATCAGCCCCGACCGTTACAACCAGATTTTCACGATGCACGGATCGAACATGATGTTCCTCTTCGCCGTTCCGGTGATGGAAGCCATAGGAGTATACTTTGTGCCTCTCTTGGTCGGCACCCGCAACATCGCGTTCCCGCGCCTCAACGCTTTTTCGTATTGGGTGTTCCTCTTCGGAGGGCTCCTGCTCTGGTTGTCCTTTGCCCTCGATACAGGGCCTGACGTCGGCTGGTTTGCCTACGTGCCGCTGTCCGGGCCCGAATATGGCTCGGGCAAACGCGCTGACATCTGGGCGCAAATGATCACCTTCACCGAACTCTCGGCTCTCGCGGTCGCCGTCGAAATCGTCGTCACCGTCTTTAAACAACGAGCACCAGGCATGTCATTGGACAAGATCCCCGTGCTGGTCTGGGCAATGCTCGTCATGTCGTTCCTCGTCATCATGGCCATGCCGGCAATCATGTTCGCCAGTTCGACGCTGATCCTCGACCGCCTGGTCGGAACCCAGTTTTATAATCCGGCGGAAGGAGGCGACGCACTGCTGTGGCAACATCTGTTCTGGTTCTTCGGTCACCCCGAGGTCTACATCATCTTTCTGCCAGCCGTCGGAATGGTGTCAACGATTCTTCCGGCTTTCGTCGGGCGCCCGCTCTTCGGCTACTTGCTGATGGTGATGGCCCTGATTGCCACCGGCGTGCTTTCCTTCGGGCTTTGGGTGCATCACATGTTCACGGTTGGGCTACCCCGGCTTGGAGAGAGCTTTTTCACTGCGTCCAGCATGGCCATTTCGGTCCCGGCCGGTATCCAGATCTTCTGTTGGCTGGCGACGATGTGGGCGGGGCGGCCGGTCCTTCGCACCCCCTTGCTGTTCGTGATCGGATTCATTGTCACATTCGTGATCGGCGGCCTGACCGGCGTCATGGTGGCATCTGTTCCCTTCGACACCCAGGTGCACGACACTTATTTCGTCGTCGCGCACTTCCACTACGTGCTGATCGGTGGCGCGGTTTTTCCGCTGATTGCCGCCATTTATTACTGGTTTCCCAAGATGACCGGCAGGATGATGAACGAGCGGATGGGCCGCTGGGCATTCTGCCTGATCTTCATCGGATTTCACCTGACGTTTTTTCCGATGCATATACTCGGATTAATCGGTATGCCGCGTCGCGTATATACATACCAGCCCGAGCTGCCCTGGGCCGGATTGAACCTCTTCATCAGTCTGAGCTCGGTCGTCCTCTCACTGGGTTTCCTCGTTTTCTTCGTTGACATCGTCCGCAGTTGGCGAAGCGGACTGCCAGCCGGCCCCAATCCCTGGAAAGCAACGACCCTCGAATGGGCGACATCGTCGCCACCGCCGCCATATAATTTCCGGCGCATTCCAGTTGTCGATTCATGCGAAGCGTTTTCCCCAGGCGCTGGCGAGCTGACAGTTGCAAGCGGGCTGAGGACCGATCGTCGGGAGCTTCTGGTGACCAGCGTTGTCGAAGCACTGCCTGAGGCACGCGAGTCGTCTCCAAGTGACAGCGTTTGGCCGCTCTGGGCGGCGATAGCCACCTCCGTCATGCTGATCTGGTCGATGTTTTCGCCCTGGGCCGTCGTCTGGGGCTCCATTCCGATCGCAGTCACCCTCATCGGATGGTTCTGGCCCAAGGGCAGCCCGGAGGATGAATCATGAAGGATCGGATTGTGCTCGACGTCTCAAGACTGCCCCTGCACGGGATGGGCACTGCGTCTCCGACGTGGTGGGCGACGGGAGCCTTCATGCTCATCGAAGGGTCGGGCTTCGGCCTGGCGATTGCCGTCTATTTCTACCTGGTGAGCCTCGCACCGCAGTGGCCGATCGATGCGCCACCGCCTGATTTGCTGGCCGGTACATGTCTGACAGGCCTGCTTCTTATCAGCGTTATCCCTAATATGATGGTATCGCGTTGGGCAAAGCAGAAGAAACTGAGAAGGGTACAGCTCGGCCTGGTGGTGATGTCGCTCTTGGGCATTGCTCCGCTTGCTTTGCGCGTTTTCGAATTTCCGGCTCTTCATATAAGTTGGGATGACAACGCCTATGGCTCGATCGTCTGGACCCTGCTCGGGCTGCATACCACGCATATCCTTACCGATCTGATCGACACGCTGGTGCTGACATGTCTGATGTTTTCCCGGCACGGCGACAACGCTCGTCGCTACGGCGATGTTCAAGACAACGCGCTTTATTGGAACTTTGTGGTCATTACCTGGCTTCCGCTCTACCTCTGCATCTATTGGGTGCCTCGCCAATGAATGTCGCAGCAGCAAGAATCTCCGGATTGACGTTATCGCCAGCCGCTTGGGCAGCAAGCAGCCAACTCGGGCAGATGCTCCCCTACGCCGATTGCGACGTGGGAACTGGTTGGATCATATTCGTTACCTTTCTGGCGGTCGCGCTGGCAGTCGGGGGCGCGCTTATTTCATGGCACAGTCATGTTTCGACGGCTTCGCGTAGTGCCCGCTTCATCAGCAAAGTCGGGGTCATGGTCGGATCGACCTTTGCCTTTGCGCTTATTTTACAGGGAGCAGCGACGTTGCTGTTGAATCCATGCGAGCGCTGATCACTCCCCAACTTGATGATGCCGGTTCTGCGGCGCTCGACATGCCGGAGCTGCAAATCAATAGAGGCGCCCATGCAGATCGCTTATGCTCGCCTTAGCTACGTCGTGGCCGGTGTCGTCCTGATACTGGTCTTGACCGGCATCGCAGCCAATATCGTCAAAGACCGGGAGAGGCGGCAGAACGTTGCCATCGCCATGACATCAGGCGACCCCACGCGGGCGGAGGAGATATTTCGCCGCTATGGATGTGTGGGATGCCACATTATCCCAGGCGTTCCTGGGGCAGACGGAAAGGTCGGCGGGGCGCTAACCGATCTACGGCAACGCCTCTATATCGGCGGCGTCGTCAACAACACGCCCGAGAATCTCGTGCAATGGATCGTTTTTCCGCAACGCTTTTCGGCAACTTCGGCCATGCCGGCAACCGGGATATCCGAGGCCGAGGCAAGGGATCTCGCCGCCTACCTCTATGCGCAATGATTTAAGGATGGGGCGTCGGCCGAGGCGCTAGCGATTTGACATAGCGTGCAATCGCATCACGATCGTTTTGCGGAAGCTGTGCGGTGTTGACGACGACATCCGCCATCGACGAGCCGACCCGGCCATGGTCCGGCGTCTCACCGGTGCTGAGCATCACGGCGATCTGGGCCTCAGACCAGTGGCCGATCCGGCGCGGGGTGATATTCGGCACGAAGCCGGTCCCCTCGGGATCCGGCCCTCCGGCAAAGCGCGTCGACGGCTTGATGGCGCCGAGCACGTTGCGGGTCGAATGACAATCGGCGCAGTGGCCGAGCGTTTCGACCAGGTAAGCGCCGCGATCATAAGCGGCGTTGCCCCCGACCGTCGCCCCGGACTTACCCTCGCGGAAGAATAGCAGCTTCCAAAACGCAAGCAGACGGCGAAATCTGAGCGGCAGGGCCAGATCGTGTGGTGGCGGCCGTCCGGCTACCGGCGGCAACGTCTGCAGGTAGGCGTAAAGGTCTCTCACATCGTCGAGCGACATGCCGGTATAGCTTGGATAGGGGAATGCCGGATAGTAGTGCTCGCCACGGGGGGAAACGCCGGCAATCAATGCATTGGCGAGATCGGCGACCGACCACGCTCCGATTCCGTCCGTTGGATCCGGCGAGATGTTCGGCGGCCTGAATATTCCGAAGGGTGAGGCGAGAGCCAGACCGCCACCTAATGTCAATCGGTCGGGCTGGCCCGGGGTCGCGTGGCAGGACGTGCATTCGCCGGCCAGAAAAACCAGTTTTCCTTTCGTTGCGTCGCCAGCCGTTAACGCGGCGGTCTTTGAATCGAAGCGCGGATCAGCATCGGTGATGTAGCGAAAGAGAAAAATCGAGACCAGAGCGCAAGCCAGAACCCCGGCTATAAGCCCAATTGATAGGGGCAACAACCTGCGCAAGCGATGCGCTACGCCACGAAGACAGCCATCGACAGTAGACAAACTGCTCACAATGTTCTTTCCGCCAGCTGACACTTCACGGTGTGCCCGGCAAATCGGTCGTAGTTTCGGATATCTCCTGTTGCTGTTCGCCGGCGATCATCATCTCGCGAAGCGGCGAGCGGGATATGTTTGCCTCGATCGCCTCATGACCAGGCGTCTCGGTAAGAGCATCGCGAAAGTTCTTGGCGTAGTCTTTCGGCATCCTAGGCGGCATCATCGGCTCGTATTGGTCGACGAAGGCTTGGACGACGACAGGCCCGGCAACTGAGAAAGCTTCAGTCAAAGTCGGTTCGATCTGATCGAACTGCCGGATCGTGAAGCCGCGGCCTCCCATTGCTTCTGCAGCAAGGGCGAAATCGATCGGTGCCAACTCGCAGGCGAATTGCGGATTTCCGAGAAACATCATCTGTTCCCAGGCAATCTGATTGAGCATGCCGTTGCAAATCACCAGCAATTTCAGCGGGAGAGCGAGACGGACGGCGGTCGAGAACTCTCCGAGCTGCATACCGAACCCGCCATCGCCGACGACCGCGTAAATCGGCCGTTTCGGATCGGCAGCGCCAGCGGCGATCGCATAAGGCAGGCCGGAGGCCATCGAGGCGAGCGCGCCCGAGACGGCGAACCGGTTCCCCGTGCCGAGGTCAATGTGGCGGGCCGCGAGTTCGGTGTTCTGGCCGGAATCGGCTACGAGGACACCATCAGGTGCAATGCGATTGCCGAAGGCGCGGACCACGGCCTGTGCCTTCAAGGGCGCGCTTCGCTCCGTCTCCATCATCTCCATCTTTCGGCGCCAGCCGGACATTGCCGTTTGCGCCTGTTCCAGAAACGACCGATCCGTCTTCCTTGTCAGCCTGACATTGAGGAGCCGCAGCGTTTCCCTGGCGTCGCCTACCAGGCCGGCATCGATGGGAAAGCGCAGGCCCATGCGTTGGGGATCGCTGTCGACCTGCACGCCACGGGCGGCTTCGGGCAGCGGATAGTATTCGATATAGGGAAACGAGGAGCCGACGATCAGCACCGCGTCGCATTGCTCCATGACCCGTTGTGACGGTTCAGTGCCGAGAATTCCAATCCCGCCGGTCGTCAAGGGATCGTCGTCGGCGAGAGCCGTTTTGCCGAGCAGGGCTTTGGCGACGGGCGCGGCGAGCAGATCGGCAGTCTCCCGCAATTCCTCCTGGGCGCCGACAGCACCCCGGCCGGCGAGGATCGCAACCTTGCGGGCGCCATTCAATATCCTGGCGGCATGATCGAGCTCGCTATCGTCGGGCACTTGGCGGCCGCGGAAAAAGCGGTTCGGCACGTGTTTTGGCCGGTTCCGTTTCGAGCGCGATTTCGCGTCCATCTCCTGGACGTCGTTGGCGATGGAGAGATGAGCGACGCCGCGGCGCGAGAGCGCCGAGCGGCAGGCGAGACTGGCAACGTTTTCCATGTGCGAGGCGTCACTGACATGCGCATTGTAGATTGCGACGTTGTCGAAGACGCGGGTCAGGTCGACGTCCTGCTGGGTAAAGGTCTCGATCAGGTCGTGAAACTGGGTTCCGGTGATCGCCAGGACCGGCATTTGGTCGAGCTTGGCATCGTAGAGGCCTGTCAACAGATGAGTGCCGCCGGGACCAGAGGTTGCGAGGCAGACGCCGAGCTTTCCTGTGAACTTGGCGTAGGCACACGCCATGAAGGCGGCCGATTCCTCATGCCGGACCTGAATGAAGCGGATTTGATCCTGGCGCTTGCGCAACGCCTCCATGATCCCGTTGATCCCGTCTCCAGGAAGGCCGAAGATGACCTTCACGTCCCACTCGATCAGCGTGTCTATCAATATATCGGCGGCATTGGGCATCGAACTCGTCCTCTGCTTGTCAAAGACCGCAAACCTGTGTCGCAATGAAAGGTTCCGAGCTAGCGTCTTTGGGCCAGCACCCGAATATGCCAGGCAGATCCGCCACGGATGCAGTCACATTCTGTGCGCCAGCCCGTAGACGAGGATCATGATGTAAAGCAGGAAGGCGATGGCGGCCACGGTCGCGATCAAGGTGACCGCAATCCGCCCACCTGAAAGGCTATTTCGCTGTTGTTCAGCGCTGGGACGGGTTGCCTGAATAGGATCTTTTTCGGGCCTGTCCATCAGGGCTTCGCTTCCGTCGAGATCTTTGCAGGCTCGTCATTTCTGCCGCTTGCGTTAAACGAGATTATTGAGCCGAAAACGATCAAAAGCCCGACTAACGTGATGGCGCCGATGTAGATAATCAGAGCCCGACCGTCCGATTCCTGGTTCATCTGCCTCTCCCTTTGGTTCGCCAAACCAAAGAACAACGGCAATGTTCCCGCCAGATGGCCTTATCGCGTCTTTTTGCTTTCCCTGCAGCCATCGACCACAATCGACGTCGGCCCCTGACGTATGCAGCGCATAACCTCCGTCAGCAATGTCGCTGGCTCGCAGGGTTTTTCCAACCACACGCCCTCGGAAAATGATAAGGCATCCGGGTGCATCTTCCGGTGAGCGCCGGTGTAAACGATGAATGGGATATGGCGGTCGCGCAAAGATCTGGCGATCGCTCCAGCAACACCGTCCGTCAATTCGATGTCCATCACCACGAGATCGGGATCGTTCGCTGTCAGCCACTCTTCGGCTGCTCGACAAGACGACACTGTCTCTATCCGATCGAAGCCGGCGCCATGAAGGATGTTTTCCACGTCCATCGCGATGAAAATCTCATCCTCCATCAGAAGGATGGACGTCGTCCCTGCAACGTTCATGGCCAAACTCCTAAAATGCGGAATTATACAATAGACCTTTCATACCGAAATGCAGCCTTCGTGCGCTATCGCACCGTCATCCTACCTCGATCCTACGTCGCGTTTTCAGCTGCCCATGTCGTCACGCGACATCGACGCGACTTGATCGCTCCTATTCCTCCTCAAATTTACAACAAGCGTCGGAAGCGGACTGTTCCAGCGTGGCATGATCACGGACGATGACCATCCGGCCTCCGCGTCATTGGCCAAACACGCTATCGGCTGGAACTTTCCGTCATGGAATCGGTTCGACGCCGTGCCCGAGAGAGACCGCGGGCCGAAATCGAACGGAGGTTTCCATGACGACCGCAAATACGACGACCGATCATTCGGCAATTCGCAAATGGGTGGAAGCGCGCAAGGGACAACCCTCCCGTGTCAAAGGCGCCAAGCAAGGTGGCATATTGCGGATAGACTTCGGAGAGCCGGAAGAGAACCTGGAAAAGATCTCCTGGGACGAATTCTTCGCCATTTTCGATGAAAACGAGCTGGCCTTTCTTTATCAGGACAAGACCGAGGATGGGACAAGCCGGTTCAACAAATTCGTCAGCCGAAAATGACAGGCCGATATCGTCGAGTAAGCCGTGCTGCCATCTCTATGTTCGCCAGGAGCTAACGCGCACCGGTGATGCGCCAGATCGTGTCGCCGACGTCGTCGGCGATTAACAGCGCCCCGGCTTTGTCGACGGCAAGTCCGACCGGCCGGCCATGTGTTTCGTCCTCGCCTCGCAGAAAGCCGGTGACGACATCCTCCGGTTTGCCGCTCGGACGCCCGTCCTTGAAGGGCACATAGACGACCTTGTAGCCGTTGAATTGATAACGGTTCCAGCTTCCATGTTCGCCTATGAACGCTCCGCCTTGATATTGCGCCGGCAAATTTTGGGCGGTGTAAAACACCATGCCGAGAGGCGCGACGTGAGAGCTCAGCGCGTAGTCGGGAACGATCGCCTTGGCGACAAGGTCGGGCCGTTGCGGCTCGACCCGTGGGTCGAGATTCTGGCCGAAATAGCTGTAGGGCCATCCGTAAAAGCCGCCATCCTTGACCGAGGTCATGTAGTCCGGAACCAGATTGGGGCCGAGTTCATCACGTTCGTTGACCACGGTCCAAAGAGCATGGGTCTGTGGTTCCCAGCTCAATCCGTTGGGATTGCGCAAGCCGTCCGCAAAAATGCGGTGGCGTCCCGTCTGTCTGTCGACCTCCCAGATCGACGCACGATCTTTCTCCGCCTCCAAGCCGTTCTCTGTGATATTACTGTTCGAGCCGACGCCGACATAGAGCAACCGGCCGTCCTCACTGGCAACGAGGCTCTTCGTCCAGTGGTGGTCGATCGGTCCACCCGGAAGTTCCGTCAGTACCGTGCCCGGCGCACTGATCTTGGTTTCACCCGGTTGATAGGGATAACGGATGATCGCGTCGGTCGCCGCGACATAGAGATCGTTGTCGACAAGCGCCACGCCGAATGGCGAGTTGAGATGATCGAGAAAAGTCTCCTTGACCTCGGCCACACCATCACCGTCGGCATCGCGAAGCAAGGTGATGCGGTTGCTCCCTTCGGTGCTCGCCTTGCCGCCTGACGTTGCCATTGCCTCGATCCATCCCATGATAAGGTCCTTCGGACGCTTGATGGCCGCCTCCGGCGGCGCGACCGATTCGATTACGAGAATGTCGCCATTCGGCAGCAGGTAGACGGCACGAGGATGCTTCAGTCCTGTGGCGAAAGCCTTGATCTGAAGACCCTTCGGAACCACTGGCGTCTCGTTTTCCTTCCACCCGACGACCGAGGCGATGTGCATCGGCGGGAGGAGATATTGCGATTGTGCGGGCAGTTTCGGATTGGCACCGATTTCGCTGCTAGGATCGGCTTCATCCTCGCTGCAGGCTGTCAGGCCGAGGCTGCAACCGCAAAGCAGCGAGAAGGCCAGGGCACGGAGTTTGCTTGAGAGAAGAGATCGGCTCATCACGCAATGACCTTAAAATACCGCCGCTGAACCATTCGCCCAAGAACCGCATTGATGACAATGACGACCACCGTCACCGCCGACAGCGTCAGACCGGTCGGAACCACGGATGTCCATGCGTCGCGGCTGTGAACGAAGGCGTTGAAGAGCGCGAGTATGAAGGCTGCTAGATTGCCGAGCGTATAGAACACTCCGATGCCCCATCTCAACGACAGCTGTCCTGTCACGACATCGGCAATGCCTCCGATTGCGGCAATTCCGCCAAGCAGCAGGCCGGCGGTCAGCAGCCACGACGAAAAATTGGTCCACATCATCTCTGCCGTCCGCCAATAGGCGATATCCGTGGCCAACGCTCCGACAAAACACGCCGCTGAAAAATGAAGTGGGACAGCGCGAAACGGGTGAGAATAGATGAGTACGCGCGAAGAAGGGGTTGGATAGGTCATGTCTTAGATCCACATGAGGCGCTCAGGTGCAGCTAACCCTCACCAATGCGAATTGTTCCCGTAAAGGGTGTCGTGGCTCGTGCAACCGCGCGGTGGCGCGCGTCCTTGAGAGGTGTAAAGCACGCTTTGCAATTTGAAGTCCGACATAATCTTTGATGTTTAATCATTGCGACTGAGAAGAGTTATGCCGAGGGTCCAAATCGCGTTTGGCTCTGCCTTGGTGTGCTGCCAGGAGGGTGGATTGTCCGAGATCCTGATCTCGATGCCGTCTTGGCGCTCCCCAATCCAACCCTGAGACCGACTGCTCCGGCTCACGCTCTCCATCTGCAAATAACCTCGTCGAGAAAGGCGCTGCCGACGAGAGGTAGCCGGCCGGCCGTCATTCGAGCGGTTTGGGCCATCGAAACCGTCAGGCCCTCTTGTTCACAGCGAACAAGGTCGCGCAGACTTCGAACCGTCTGTACGCTATGGCACAGTGTATTGATCAACGATTCTAGATGGTTAGGTTCGCAGCAGCAACGGGCGAAGGACGCCCGTATGTGGACGAAACATGGATGACGACCAATTGAATTTTAGAAATGAGCTGTTGCGGGCCATGGGCCCACAAGAGCGCGATCTGATCGTGCCTCATATGGAGCCAATCACTCTCGATGTCCCCTTGATTCTTGAGCTGGAGAATAGGCCGGTCGGCGACATCTATATCCTCGAGGCTGGGCTTGCATCGATCGTGGCAAGATTTCCGGGCGGGCGCGATATCGAAGTGGGCATCGTCGGCCGGGAGGGAATGACAGGTGCCGCCGTGATGCTCGGCGGTGATCAATCCGCCAACCGGACATTCATGCAGATCTCAGGCTACGGCTTCAAATTGCCGGCACCCATTCTTTCCGCAGCCATGGAAGAGAGTCGGGCCTTGCGCAGTCTACTTCTTGCCTATGTCCAGGCGTTGCTGGCGCAGACGACATCGACCGTGCTTGCCAATGGCCACGCTAAGCTCGAGGAGCGGCTCGCGCGGTGGTTGTTGATGGTCCATGATCGGGCCGACGGCATGACGATTTCGCTGACCCACGAGTTTCTCGCCGTGATGCTGGGGGTCCGTCGCGCCGGAGTGACGGTCGCGTTGCATCTGCTGGAAGGCAAAGGTCTGATCAGGTCCACCAGAAGGCAGATCGTCATTCTTAACAGGCGCGGATTGATCGAAGAGGCGCATGGCTCCTACGGGGCGGCGGAGGAGGAATATCGACGGCTGATCGGCAGTCCACTTGGGCGCTGAGTGATCTTTTGATCAAGACTGGCGTGATCGGCGTTCAGCGGCGGCGCTTGCGGACAGATGCCAGGCGACCCACCGAAAGCAATTTGTTCTGGTCTGCCACTCCATGTCGGTAAAGACTGATCAGCAAAGCCGCGATCTCCTGCGTCTCAGGCGCTCGCAGAGGCTTTCCCGTCTCGCGACATATGGTGTTCAAAATCGCCTGCAGATGACTGAGGTCAGCTGAATCAAGGGCCATCAAGTGAGCAGACTGAGAATCGAGCATAGCGCCTTTCCTCGAATAAAGGCTTCGAATTATGCAGCCATCATCATGAGGTCCGCACACATCAAGCGCAACGCTGCGTACGCAAGCGCACGGATCTAGTGATAGTAACCCGAACCGGGTCCGAACAATGCCGCGACGATCGCGTTGATATCGGCGGGGCGATCGCTAAGGACAAAGCCGGCTGAGAGCGCTTCGGACCGATGCCCTTGAGCGAAGACGAAGGGTATTCGCCGCGTCTCCAGCCATTCGTTCATTGTCAGCATCGCCTGGTCGGGGATGGTGACGTCGATGATCGCGGCGTCGCATGCCAAGGTTTCATCTGAGCTATGCGTCGCGACCAAATCGACGCTGCTGATGACGACCACGGCTTGCCAGGCGGCCCATGCCTCCTTGACGCCGTCTGAGACAAAGCCGGGACCTCCGATGATGACGATCGTCTTTCCAGCGACCGGACTGAGCGATTTCATAGCGGACGCCTGCAAAAGTCGGTTGGACCGTGATCATGCCGCCAAATGGCATTTCAGGCCGCTCTGGCAGGGCTGTGGGTATCATATTCAAGCTTGCCATACCACGTTCATTTAATCCGCCGAACCCGATCGTGCCGCGTTGGTTCCCTGGCCGACGGCAGGGTGAAGGGGATCCGGACTCGTACGGTTCCGCACCAGCGGTTGAAATCGAAAATTTGGAATTTTAGGATCGCCTCATATGCTTGGGGAGGAACACGATGACGCAGCACTCTGGAATTACGAAGCCGGCTCTGCAGCCTGGTGATATCGCCATGTTGCAGGCTGTTTTGCAGGGATGGTGTCAAGAGAAGTCATATGGGATTACCAGTCCGGTGGCGCAGTATGTCGCGAGGGAACTTGTATCTTGGTTCGAGTGCGGCATTCGAGACCAGCGCAAACTCAGTGGCCTGATGCGATATATGCATATGGATTTCGACAGCGTATCGACCTCGACGAAAGCACCGCATTGCGAAACGCTGCGTCCTGCCGTCAATATTGGCTTAACCAGTGTGCTATGATGGACAGACTTCTCTATTTCAAGGCGATCGCCGCGGATCCGGCCGCGCTCGATGCCGTCGATCGGCAGATTGTCGTGGGGCAGATCGTTGATGAACTTCAAGAAATCTGCGATGGCGACGCTGCAGGCGGCGGTGCCGGCCGATACCCGGCGCTCATTCGTCTGCTTCAGACGATCCGCGCTTCGATGCTATCGATCGCCAGAGCCGACGACGAGTGTTGGCAGAGGATCGTTGATGAGCTCCTACAGCTTCGCGCGACAATGGTTGATTTGAGGGGCGGCCAGAGCGGCAGGATTTCCCATTGAGGCGCCCCAAGGCGAAGTGGATTTGATGTGCCACGATCGTATCGACGGCGAGGAGATCGCACTGACTCAAAATACACGGCGACCATGCTCGGTGTGCGTCGTTCCAGCGTCACCCAAGCGCTGCATATCCTCGAGGGCCAGCACTTCATCCATTCTCACCGGGGAGTTGTTATCGTTCGCAATCGCACGTCCGTGGAGGCGTTTGCGGCTGATGCCGACGATGTTCCGGGAGTATCAGGCCGCAGCTGGCCTGGTCTCGGCCATCGCTCATTGGCTGCGGTTCAGTAGCTCGTTGATATAAGTCGTAAGCGCTATTGCAGCGTCAAATGGTCGGGGCTGTTCTTCCATTCCTTGTACGGCAACAGCATCTGGCCGGGAAACCGCCTTTCGATCGCGCTCTCCGCCAGAACGATCTTTGCGAAGATCTCATCGGTCGGCGAAGCTCGATTCAATGCTTCACTCCGCTTCTCCAGATCAGCCATCAGTTCGAAAAGCTCGTCGTCCGTCATTGCCTCGAGAGCCGAGGCGAACTCACGCTCCGAGACAGCCGCTAAATTCGTCACGATATACCTCCTGCCGATGGCGTGTTTTTGGGCCTTAGCCAGAAAGCATGCTGATCGGCGATTGTTTGGGCGTCACTTTCCCGGCAGGTCCTTCTCGGTCGTCGCAGCACCTGGAAGCCTTTGCTGCGACTGCTCCCTGTCCGAGGCGCGCACCGGGGCCGCCGGCGCCTGGGCAATATAGATGCCCAGTCCTAGCGCGCCGATGGCAACGATGAAAGCACCGGCTATGGCGAAGACAGACCGTCGCCCGTCCTGCTTGATCATTCCGAAAGCAAGGGCAATTCCGAGAAGCGCTGCTCCTCCTGCCACTGCAAACAGCCAGAGATAATTCATCAGCATAGGCTCCCAATGTCCGGCCGCCTAACCCTGAAGAGGAAAGAAAGGTTCCTGGAGCATTTCCGTTTTCTCCGAGTCACGGAAATGCTCCATCGCAGCGTCGGCGCAATCTTATTTGTTAAGCTCCTCCGCCATCTGCAGATGGTGTTCAAGCGCAGGCCTCGTGCTTGCCGCCCAAGCTTTCAACTCGGCATTGTCGCCGCCTTCACCATAGCGCTTGAAGAGGTCGACCGCGTCCTCGTGCGCGGATTCCTGATCGGAATGATATTGCTTAAGGAAATCATCGCCTTGAAGTCCCTTCAGCTTGTCGAGCATGTCCTGCTGGGCGCTCGTCATGGCGCTTGGCAGTTGCGCCAGCACCTTGCCGCCGGTAATCAGCGCCTTGAGTTCGCTGCTGGTCTTCTGGTGATCCGTCACCATCTGCTGAGCAAAGGCCTTGGTTGCCGCATCACCGCGCTCGAGTGCCAGCTTGCTGGATTCGATCTCGAACATGTCGCTGGTGGCGGCCTCCTGCACGAAGTCCGCCGTCTTCGGTGCAACGCCGATCAGCGAGTTGACCCCGGTCTTTTCCGCGGCGGATTGGGCCATGGCAGGTCCAGCAAGCGAAACGGCAAGTGAGGCGATGATGAACTTCTTCATGGTCTGGTCTCCTGGTTGGTGGCATCAGAACTTCAAAAGCGCCAAACTGTTCCCTGCCGCGCGGCGCAATTATCGCTGGACTGCTGTCGCGCAGTGCTCACGCACAATGCGCCGATGCCTAACGCGGCAATCTCGCCACGACTGCGTTTCGTCCGGCTAAAAGCTCACCGGCAGACCGGTTGATGGCTCGAGCAATCCTGAGCAGGAAGGCCGCAGCAAAGGGCAGTGATGCGGGAATCCACATCAGTAGGCCTGCCAGTTGCTGATCTTCGAGGGGCGACAGGCCATAGGCTGGCGACGTCAGCAAATGCGGGCTGAACAGAGGGTGAGATGCAAAGGTCAGGTACGCACCGAGCGCTGTCATCTGCAGAAGGGTTGCGGCGCAGACCACAAGTGCGCCGCCTGAAGGCCGTCGAGCATCGAGGATCTCCTTCCACAGCCAGGCCGCCGACACAAAAAGTGGGACCTCCATGATCCAGTAGGAAGTGCTTCCCGAGAGAGCCCAGGCATAGGGCAGGGGCAGATGCCATAGCCAGAGCATCGTTGTGTGAAATGCGAATATGAAAATCGACGGCACTCGATCCAGGAGCATCGCGTGGCTGAAGAGAAAGCGCCACGCAAGCGGCGCAACGAGCGAGATCAATACGATATGATGAACTGCCCTTGCCGAGAACAATGCTGAACTGAGCGCACAAAGCGGGGAAACGAAGGCGACGGTGAAAAGAGCGATGGCGACAAGCCACTGCCCGACGCGCTTCTCCCGACGCGCCGGGAGCCAAGTCAACGCAGCCGCAACGCCTATCGCAGACAGTAGGTAAGGATCGAAGTTCCAATCCGACATCAGCAGCTGAGGTGCCGGAGCGCTGCCGCAATACGGATCAAGATTGAAGTTCATTTCATGCCCGCCATTGTCGATTCGGCCGCTAAACAAACCCAAGGCGGATTTGTTCCGGGCAAACGGATCCACCTCGCTTTCTGGAACAACTCCCTCGGATCACGGTTTGGCTGTCTTGAGTTTCAAGACCGGGGACGAAAAAGCCGTCTCGCGGACGTTTCAAAACCGAAAGAGTGGGAAGGCGGCGCGTCCGCTTTGCGCTCGGGATCGAAAGGCGGACGGCAACATGAAAGCACTGACCTGGCATGGTAAACACGATATTCGATGCGAGAGTGTTCCGGACCCTCAAATCGAGGAAGGGCGCGACGCTATCATCAAGGTAACAGCCTGCGCGATCTGCGGGTCGGATCTCCATCTGTTCAACGGTGTGATGCCGGACATGCATAGCGGCGACATCATGGGCCACGAGACCATGGGCGAGGTCGTCGAAGTCGGCAATGACAATAAAAAGCTCAAGGTCGGTGACCGTGTCGTGGTGCCTTTCACGATCTCCTGCGGCGAATGCTTCTTCTGCCAGCGCGGCTTCTATTCCGGATGTGAACGCAGCAACCCCGATCCGTTGAAGGTCAAAAAGATGTGGGGGAATTCACCCGCGGGCCTGTTCGGCTACACGCATCTTCTTGGCGGCTACAGTGGAGGTCAGGCGGAGTACCTGCGCGTGCCTTATGCGGACGTCGGACCGATAAAGGTGCCGGATGGACTGACGGATGAGCAGGTGCTCTTTCTCTCCGATATCTTTCCGACGGGCTACATGGCCGCTGACTTCTGTAATATCCAGCCGGGGGATACGATCGCGATCTGGGGCTGCGGCCCCGTCGGACAGATGGCGATCAAGTCGGCCTTCATCCTCGGCGCCGAACGCGTTATCGCAATCGATACCGTGCCGGAACGGCTTGCTCTTGCCCAAGCGTCGGGAGCAACCACTCTCGATTTCATGGACGAAGACATCTACGACAAGCTCATGGAGCTGACCAACGGGCGCGGCGCCGACGCGTGCATCGACGCGGTTGGCACCGAAGCCGATGCGTCGGCGAGCTGGGACTCAAGGCTTGACCGCATCAAGGTCGCTACGTTCATGGGAACCGATCGCCCCCACGTTCTTCGCCAGGCAATCCATTGCTGCCGCAACTTCGGCACGGTGTCGATCGTCGGCGTCTACGGCGGGTTCCTCGACAAGATCCCGATGGGTTCGGCGATCAATCGCGGCCTGACGTTCCGAATGGCGCAGACGCCAGTGCAGCACTATCTGCCACTACTCATGAAACGCATCCAAAAGGGCGAAATCGATCCGTCGTTCATTATCACGCATCGTGCGACCCTCGCAGAAGGTCCTGATCTCTACAAGACTTTCCGCGACAAGAAGGACGGCTGCATAAAGGTCGTCCTCAAGCCGTAGGGAAAGCCGCGGACGTCCTGGGATCACCGCCGGCATTGAAGAAAGGCCCGATCGATCATGCAGAAGAAATCAAACGACCCTATCGAAGACCGGAATAAGCTGCGCCCACCGGAGATGGAGCTCGAGCCGATCCGGTCCGAAGGCGGAGGTGAAGACCCCGGTGCAGTTGTCGGCAAGCGCGTTAAAGGGCGAGCCGGCCGTCCTTCGGAGAGATCGGCGACGCGCCGCGCCCAGCCGGACAATGAAAGGGTAGAAGGATTGCCCGAAACAGACGCAGCAGACAACCTGGCGACGGCGCCACCCGTGATGAAGCGTGACTGAGCGTGATCCTCCTCGACCTGATGGAAACGCAGGCGATCACGATCGCTCCAATCTTGTGGGGGATTAGCCGATCACGCATGGGGTTGGCCCGAATGACACGGAACCTATTCGTTTTTGGAACTTTAAAAAAAGGCTTTCCTCTTCATGAGCAAGGTCTTTTCGGCGCCAGGTTTCTTGGAATTTTCCGGACGCGGGAATGTTATCCGATGCTGATTGCCGGCCCTTGGTTCGCTCCGATGATGTTCAATGAACCGGGCATTGGCTACCGCGTCGTCGGTGAACTTTACGAGCCTGGCGAGGATACGATAGCAAGGTTGGATCGGCTGGAATCAATAGGCATACCCGGCAACCTGCGCGTAGTGGTAGACGTGGAACCAGCCGCCGGCGGGCCAATATGTTCAGCACTGGCGTACATGAAATCGCGTCGGCTCGCCGAGCCTGTTCACTCGAATTATCTGCGAGTCTATGAGGACAGGCGGTTTATCCCCTTCGATCGGAGAGACTGAGACGCCTGCAGCCTGGCGCAGTGTGTTTTCCCCAATGCCGGCTCAGCATTCCACTTATTGCTCGGCGTCGGAATAGGTCTTGTATTGCAGCTTCTGGAGCGACGCATCGAGCTTCAGGATGAACCCTGTCGGCGGGTAATCAAGAGCGACCTCTCCGAAGGCCGCCAGGCTGGAGTTGACGAGGCGCGTGCCGAACCCCTTGTTGTTCGGCGCCACCACCGCCGGGCCCCCGGCTTCTTGCCACCTGAAGTCCAGGCGCTTTTCGCCCGCCTCGCCGTGCACGGACCACTCGATTTCAATCGTCCCGGTATCGACCGACAGCGCGCCGTACTTGTTGGCATTGGTGACAAGTTCGTGCAGCACGAGGGAAAACGAAAGAGCCGCCTGAGGCCCCAGTTCAACCGCGGGACCGCTTGCATTGAAACGTCGTGACGCCTCGAGCCCAAGATTGATCGCGGTCGCCTCGACGATCGTCGCCATGGTCGTGCCCAGCCAGTTTTGCTGAAGCAAAATGTCGTGTGCCTTCGAATAAGCATTGATGCGTGCCGCGATCGACTGCTCCGCATCCTCCATAGAGCTGGCGTTTCGGAAGGATTGGCTGGTGATAGCCTGAACGACCGCCAGCGTATTCTTCATGCGGTGAGAGAGCTCGTGCATCAGGACGCGCTGTCGCTCCTTATTCTCTCGCTGCTCGGTGCGATCTCTTAGAATCTTTACGAAGCCCTCGACTTCCCCGTTGTCCGACGTCAACGCCATCATCTGCCCGGATGCCCAGAACAACGAGCCGTCCTTGCGAACGTGCCAGCGCTCATCATTGCCATGACCTTCCGTTAATGCGGCAGCCATTTCCCGCTGGAGAGTCCCGGCCTGCCTGTCTTCCTCGGTGAAGATCATGGCCGCGGGCTGGCCGATAATCTCGGGCTCATCCCATCCGAGGATCCGTCGCGCGCCCTCGTTCCATGTGGTTATCAGCCCATCCAGGTCCGTGGAGATGATTGCATACTCGATCGCGCTTTGCAGGATGGCTTCGAGAAAGCGCTCCCGTGACCGGCTGGAATTGGAAAAGAGTTTCATGATCATATGGTGCGCCTGATCCTCCGGAGCTGCAAGGCCGATCGACCACATCCCGCTTCTATAGCGGAGGCCATCGTGTTGGCCAAGACCGCTGTGGCGCTTCGCTCGGCAGGTGTAGGGTGAGTGAATCGCGCACTCAAACGAGCGACCTTCTCGGAAACAAAGATACGCGAGCCGCGTTATCAGCCGACGTCTTAGTGAGCGTGGAAGCATGACAGGCCATTCGAGAGAAAAACTGCATGGGGATTTGCCTTCCGCATCTTCAAAAGCAGCCTCCGCCGATCGGAAAGAGCTGGCAGCGATCGCATTTGAACGCACCAGGATGCCGATGGTCGTCACCGACGCGCGTAAATCCGATCAGCCGATCGTGCTTGCAAACAAGGCATTCCTCGCACTGACAGGTTATGAGGCCCATGAAGTGTTAGGCCGCAACTGTCGTTTCCTGCAGGGCCCCGCGACGTCTCCAATTGCCGTCGCCGAAATTCGTGCCGCTATCGTCGGCGAGCGTGAGGTCAGCGTAGAGATCCTTAATTATAAGAAGAACGGGGAGCAGTTCTGGAACCGCTTGCATCTAAGTCCCATCCATGGGGATGACGGAAGGATACTGTATTTCTTTGGATCTCAAATCGATATGACGGAATATCGGCGGATCGAGGCACTGGAGGCCTCCGAGCACCGCCTGCTGATGGAAGTCGACCACCGGTCGAAGAATGTCCTGGCAATCGTCGACAGCATCGTCCGCCTCAGCAATGCCGATGACCCGGCCCTTTACGCCGCGGCAATTCAACACCGGGTGCAGGCGCTCGCCCGTGCCCACGCTCTGCTTGCTGAGCGAAGATGGACGAGCATTTCCGTGGAGGACCTCGTTCGCCAACAGGTGACGCCGTTCGCGGCCAACCGCGCTTTTTTCAGTGGGCCTGACATCAGAATGCCTGCACCGGTCGTCCAGCCACTCGCGCTCGTGCTCCATGAGCTTGCCGTCAACGCAGCCCATCACGGTGCCCTTGCCGCTGCGCAAGGCAGGCTTTCAATCAGCTGGAAGCCTGCACCGTCAGGCCTCGGCTTCAATATCCAATGGCGGGAGGTTGGCGCCCCCACCCCACCTAGATTGGCCAAGCGAGGTTTTGGCACGGTCATCGTCGGCGCAATGGTTGAAAAGCAGCTTAAAGGACGTCTTGAGAAAACCTGGTTGGATGGAGGTCTGCTTATCGACATTGAGGTCCCGTCTGCCGGCTCGAGTTCAGTGTGACGGCGCTCTGTCAAAGGGAAAGCGATATCAAGAACCCGCCATCGCGATCGAACGCTTGGCGTCGGTTATCGATGGGCTGCGAACGATACGATACCGTGCCTCTCGGGACACCATCGAGCCAGGGCGTGCCTACAATGAACTGGAGGAAGGTCCATGAAGCCCAGAATCACCGTATTGACGCTCGGCGTTGCTGATCTTGAGCGATCACTTGCCTTTTATCGTGAGGGTCTGAAGCTGCCCACAAGAGGCATCGTAGGCAGCGAATTCGAACATGGCGCCGTGGCATTTTTCGATCTCTCTGGCGGGCTCAAGCTGGCAATTTGGGCTCAGGAGGACTTGGCCTATGATTGCGGTCTGGCAAAAGCGCCGACCAGCAGCACCTCATTTTCAATCGGTCACAACGTGTCGCGGCGCGGTGACGTGGATGAGGTCATGCAACAGGCGCGTCAAGCTGGAGCGGAGATCGTCAAGCCAGCTGAAGAGACTTTCTATGGCGGCTACGCGGGATATTTCACGGATCCGGACGGGCACCTATGGGAAGTCGCGTGGAATCCGGAGAATCTCCCATCGGAGATCTGAGCCGTTTTTCCAGATGCTCAGGAATATGGCCTGACCTCCTGTGCGAAATCGCACCGCGCGATGTGTGCCATAAAGCTTCTACCAGATCAGCTCGCCCAGAGGGTTTGCAGCAGCCTGCTAAGGCCACGTGCCGTTCAGTTCATTCCGCAGGTTACTCTTTGGCGCGCGGGGAACCTTGGATGGGAGCGCACCGTTCTAATCGCTCTCAGGATCCAAGAGGGTCAGCAACCGGCCGGCAGGAATCGCGGATCATCAAGCGTCCGGAGAGCACGATCCGTTGCGGAGGTTGGTCACCCCGATGCGCAATCCGTTCCAGGATGAGCCGGGCGGCCTGTTCGCCGATGGCTTGGACTGGCTGGGCGACGGTGGTGAGGTTCGGCTGGAAGACATCGGCCCAGGGAAAGTCGTCAAAGCTTGAGACCGAAATGTCATCAGGGCAGCGGAGGCCCGTGTCTCGGATGGCCTTCATCACGCCAATTACCATGAGGTTGTTGGCCGAAAACAGCGCACTCGGCCGATCCGCCTGTACGAGGAGCTGTATGGCGGCGTTGTAGGCGTCGCGCTCGCGGAAATTGCCGAAGCGGATCAGATCATCGCTGATGGGAATCCCCGCGCTTTCGAGGGCTGCCTTGTAGCCGGCCAAGCGGCCGATACCGGTCGAGGTGTCGAGCGAGCCAGAAATATACCCGATCCGCCTATGGCCGAGGCTGATCAAGTAATTGATGGCGTCCTGCACCGCACGCTGATTGTCGAGCACGACCGCATCTGCGTTTATGCCGCCACAGATCCGGTCAATCAGTACGGTCGGGATGTCGGCGCGGGAGAGCATGCGTTTGAGAGCGTGATCGTCGCCGGCGGGAGCGATGATCAGTCCGTCCACCATGCGGTCGAGTAGAAGCGAAATCTGTTCGTCCTGCACGGCGGGATCCTCGTCGGTGCAGCAGAGCATGACGGCATAGCCCGACCGGTGCAGCACATCCTGAATTACTGAGGTTACATCGGTGAAGAAAGGGTTGGTGATATCGGCGATGACGAGCCCAATCGTTTTGGTCGTGCCCATCTTCAGGCTGCGAGCGATGGCATTGCGCTTGTAGCCGATTGATCGGATCGCCTGTTCGATTCTGCCGCGCAGCTCGGTGCTGACGGGAACCGTACCATTGACGAAGGCGGAAACTGTGGCAACCGAGACGCCAGCCGTTGCCGCGACGTCGAGCATGGTCGGTGCCGTCTTCTTGCGTTTCGACGAAATTGGGGCCATTTTTCAAAACGTTTAGAGTGCAAATATTCGGTCAATATTACGGCATCGCGGCCTCTACGGCAACAAATAAGATCTTGGCGTCTTGACAATATCGAAACGTTTAGATTAGCTCATGCTCGTAGCCGGGACAAAGATGGTGGGGAGGCCGTCATTGTCATGTACGAAGACTTGCGCGATTTTCCCAAGGGCGTAGGCACGCCCCACTTGCCCGGTGCGCCATTGCTGGCTGCCAAGGGCATTTCCAAGAGATTTGGCGGAATCGCGGCCTTGGATAGCGTTAGTTTCGATCTCCTGTCCGGCGAGATACATTCCCTGATGGGTGAGAACGGCGCCGGCAAGTCCACGCTGATGAAGATTCTTTCCGGCGTCTACACCGACTATGAAGGTGCGATCGAGATCGATGGCAGACAGATGCGTTTTGCGAGCGTGCGCGAAGCCGAAGCCGCGGGCGTCGCGATCATCCACCAGGAGCTCAATCTCGTTCCCGAACTGACGGTCGCCGAGAACATGTTCCTGGGCCGTGAACCGTTGATTGCCGGGCTGTTTGTCGACCGCAAAAGCTGTGTTCGTGAAGCGCGCAGGCTGCTTGCCCATCTTGGCATCGAACTCGATCCGGAGGCGCGGATCAGTTCGCTGCGCATCGGCGAACAGCAGCTCGTCGAGATCGCCAAGGCGCTTTCTCTCAATGCCCGCATTCTGATCATGGACGAGCCGACCTCCGCACTGTCGCCCGGGGAGTGCGAGCGGCTTTTCGCCATCATGCGGCAGCTCGCTGCGTCGGGTGTCGGCATCATCTACATATCGCACCGCCTCGACGAAGTGATGCAGTTGAGTGATCGGACCACGGTGTTCCGTGACGGGCGTCACGTCTGGACCAGGGCGATGAGCGAGATCGACGAAGACGGGATCATCTCAGCCATGGTGGGACGCAATCTTAATCGCCCGGACAATGTGCGAGACGCGAGCGCTGTCCGTGCGCCCGTGCTTTCGGTCCGGGGCCTCGGGCTGTCGATCTCGGACCGTCGAGGCTGGAAGCAGGTGCTGAAAGGCGTCACTTTTGACGTCGCGGCCGGTGAAATACTCGGCATCGGCGGATTGCTGGGCGCCGGACGGACGGAAATATTACAGGCCATTACGGGTGTCAGGGAGGGCCAGGTCGATGGGCAGATCCTCATAGACGGGAAGCCGGTAAGCGTGACCTCGCCGGTCGAAGCGCGTCGCCTTGGCATCGGCTACGTCACCGAGGACCGCAAAGGGCAGGGCCTGCATCTCAACGACACGGTATTGGACAACGTGGCGCTGCCGCTGGTCGGGCGGTTGGCGCGTTTCGGGGTTCGTGACTTCGCGGGCGAGGAAGTGCTGGCGGCGGATGCCGTGCGCACGCTCGGCATCCGCGCCTCCGGTACGAAGCAGGTCGCCGGGACGCTCTCGGGCGGCAACCAGCAGAAAGTGGTGATCGGCAAATGCCTCGCCGCCAATCCGCGCATCCTGCTGCTAGACGAGCCGACCCGTGGCATTGATGTCGGCGCCAAGAGCGAGATCTACGAACTGATCTTTCGGCTGGCTGGCGAGGGCATGGCCATCGTAGTCGTGAGTTCGGAGATGCCGGAACTGCTGCATCTCGCCGATCGGATCCTCGTCATGTCGGAGGGGCGGCAGACCGGCGTCCTCGATCGCGCCATGGCGAATGAGGAGCGAATAATGCAGCTCGCGGCACCGCGCGCGCTGAGACGGCAAGAAAAGGTAACGGCATGACAGTGATGAAACTCGTCTCCCGCACGAAGCTCTATTGGGGACTGATCGCCATCTTCCTGATCGGTGTGATCTGGTCGCCGGTGACCTCCTCGGGCAAGAACATCTTTCTGTCCGGTGGCAATCTGCTTGATGTGCTGCGGCAGGTTTCCACGACCGGCCTGATCGCAACCGGCATGACGGCTGTGATCATCACCGGCGGCATCGACCTTTCGGTCGGTTCGCTGATGGCGGTCTGCAGTGTTGTCTGCGCCATGCTTCTGACCGTGCCGGGAGACACGCCTGCGTTCTTCGTCGGCGTCCCGTCGGTACTGCTCGCAGCGTTGGTGATCGGCGCGGCGGTCATGCGTTTCGTCTTCCTCAATATCGAAAAGAGCCGCACCGCCATAGCCCACGGACGCGATCTTACGCTCGATAGGGTGCGGGCTGTCTATGTCCCGGTCTTTGTCGGGCTCGTCATCGGCGCAGCCCTCCTCTTCTTCCTGCTGCCGCAGAGCGAGAGCAAGTTCGGCGTGCTTGGCGTGCTGCTTGTCGTGCCCGCGGTGGGCCTGCTGTTTGGAACGATCAACGGCGTCGTCATCGTCGTGGGGCGGCTCCAACCCTTCATCGTCACGCTTGCGATGATGGTGACCGCGCTCGGCGTGGCGCGGCTGACGGCTGGGCAGAACAATGCCGTGCTGCCGGTCTATACCGGCTCCAACGCTACGGCGGATTTCGACATCCTGCGCTCGCTCGTCTTCGGCGTCATCCCGATGCCCGGCATATTCTTCATCACGGCGATCGTCATCTATGGCGTCGTATTGAAATTTACGCCGTTCGGGCGCTTCGTCTATGCGATCGGCGGCAACGAGGAGGCGGCCCGGCTATCGGGAATTGACAGCGGCAAGGTGAAGATCGTCACCTATGCGATGTCCGGGCTGCTCGCGGGCATAGCGGCGATCCTCTACGTGGCGCAGTATCGGCAGGGCAAGCCCGATGCCGGCGCCGGGCTGGAGCTCGACGCCATCGCCGCCGTCGTCATTGGTGGCACCAGCCTCATGGGCGGGCGCGGCAGCCTCGCGGGCACCTTCTGCGGGGTGCTGATCTTCGGTCTGCTGTCCAACATTCTGCAGCTGCACAACATCAATTCGAACCTTCAGCTGGTGCTGAAGGGGCTTATCATCATCGGCACAGTGCTCGTCCAGGAGCGCAATGCACGCGACATTCTTGCGCGCTTCCGGTTGACCATGCCGGGATCTGCAAGATCGGAGGCATCCCGGGAGGAGCGTCCGCCCAAGGAGACCATGTCTCTCAACACTGGAGGAAACGGAAATGAAACGTCGTGACATGCTCACACTCGCGGTTGTTACAGCCGCACTTTTCACCACCACATCGCTCGTTGCTTCCGGCGACGCGATGGCGCAGGACAAGAAATGGCGTATCGGGTTCTCCCAGGCGACTACGATCGAGCCCTGGCGGGCGCAGTTCAACAAGGACATCATCGCCGAGGCTGCCAAGCATCCCGAGGTCGAGCTGATCATCACCGACGGCGAGGACAAAACCGAGAAGCAGGTGGCGGACGTCGAGAACCTGATTCGGCAGGAAGTCGATGCCATCCTGGTCTCGCCGAAGGAATCCGCAGGCCTGACCGGCGTCGTGATGCAGGCGATCGACGCGAAAATCCCGGTCTTCGTACTCGATCGCAACGTCGAGACGGACAAGTATGTCCAGTTCGTCGGTGGCGACAACAAGTTGATCGGCCGCGCTGCCGGCGAATATGCCGTGGAGCTGCTTGGCGGCAAGGGCAAGGCCACCGGCAATATCGTGGAAATCTGGGGCGGCATGGGCACACAGCCCGCACATGACCGGCATGACGGCTTCCATGAATTCACCGACAAGGAGCCGGGAATCAAGAACCTGCTCGATCAGCAATCGGGCGACTGGAAGCAGGACCAGGCCTATAACATCATGGCGACGGTACTGCGCAACAACGAGAAGATCGACCTCGTCTACGGTCATAACGACCCGATGGCCTATGGCGCCTACCTCGCTGCCAAGGATGCCGGCCGCGAGAAGGAAATCAAGTTCATCGGCATTGATGCGCTGCCGGGCGAGGGCGTGACCTGGGTGAAGAACGGCGAACTGACCGCCACTTTCCTCTACGCCACCCCCGGTGCCGACGGGTTGATCCAGGCGATCAAGTACCTCAATGGCGAAAAGGTCGAAAAGAATGTCGTCCTGCCGACCATGAAGGTGACTGCGGAGAATGCCGAACAGGTGCTCAAGGAAAAGGGCATGTAATTTCAGTGCGGTCCATTACATCGGCCGGCGCTTCGCGCCGGCTTTTCTATTTGCGTCGGATTGGACCGTTGGGGGCGGATCGGCCGTGAATCGCTCTCCTAACGATTTTCTTTCTCAACCCCAAGCAGAGGAGTTTCAGTCTCTCAACAACACCCGAACCCACCCCTGATCCGAAGCCTCCGGTGCCTCCACCGGTAAAGCCCGTATCTCCGATCAACGAACCGGAGTTCGATCTGCTCGGACGAAACACCAAATCCCAACCAAGATGAGCATAAGGACCCCAAATACGCGCCGCAAGTTGCCGGCCGTCGGAGTTGATTTTTGGCTTCTTCGGAACTTAAGGCGCCAGGCTTGGTTCGGTGGACTTAACGTGACGGTCCCGACAAAGCCGACACCCGGTCCGTCGCATAGCGATGAATTACTGAGGAAATAGCCGTCTATCAGGATCAAACCGGAATGGAGGTTCAAATGAAAAAATTTCTCCTCGTAGGGATTGTTGGGTTGTCATTGGCGGCTTGTACGCCGACGGAACGAGGGGCCGGAATCGGTGCTGCCACCGGTGCCGTCGTCGGCGGCGTAGCGACAGGCAATGTTCGCGGCGCCGCAGTTGGTGCGGCTGTGGGTGGCGTAACCGGTGCCCTCATCGGGAATGTCGCGGGACAACCCGGCCGCTGCTACTACCGAGACCGCGCAGGGAACCGCTATGTCGATCGTTGCTGAGCTTTTCCCGGCCTTAGTCGGCAAGAGCTCAAACTGGTCCTGTGATAGGAGATGAACATGCTGGATGATCAACAACGGAATTTCGTTGTCGATGCCGTCAAAGCCGTTCTTGAAAAATTCAACAGGAGCGGATCCGCCTTCACACCGTCCATGGTCATCGATGCGATCGAGGAAGATCAACGATATGCAGACGATGACGTATGGCATGATGAGGAAGCTCCGTCGGCCGTTACCGACGCCATCATGCAGCGGACGGAGCAATTGGTGGGGAAACGTCAGATCGTGCTCCTGGAGGACGATCCAACCTACAAATGGAGCTTTAAGGACGCCACATCGTAACAGTGTTGGCGATGATGTTTGGCTTTAGCCGCGCAAGCCGATCGGGAATTTTTCCAGAGCCACGGCTTGCGTCGAGGACGTGGATATCATGCAGAAGCTAGAATTGGCGAGCGAGGCAGCGGAGCCGTAAGGAACGGAAGGCAGCACGGGAAAAGGCTGCCCGAGCTGAGAAGGTTCTGCTGAACGAACGGTAGTCTCGGAGCAGCAACGTCACTGGTCCTGACTGGATGTCGCCACCGCCTGCTGAACTGGCTGATCATAAGATGAGCAAAAGGAAGGAGGCCAGGATGGTCGACTACCAGCGCATGCGCGATCACATGGTCGAGGTCTACATAAGACGGCGGGGGATACGGGATGAGCATGTCCTGAAGGCGATGCGCACCGTGCCGAGAGAGCGTTTCGTTGCCGAAGGCATGGCAGAATTCGCCTATGAGGATGCGCCGCTCCCGATAGAGGAGGGGCAGACCATTTCGCAGCCCTATATCGTCGCCGCGATGATCGAGGCGGCGGAGGTGCGCCCGGGCGATCGCGTGCTCGAGGTCGGAGCCGGTTCCGGCTACGCGGCCGCGGTGATCGGCCAGATCGCGGAGCATGTCTATGCGATCGAGCGCCACGAGGCCTTGGCTACGTCGGCAAAGCGGCGGATGGCTGATCTCGCCTATGGCAATGTGGAGGTTCTTGCCGGCGACGGCACCCGCGGACTTCCTGAACAAGCGCCGTTCGACGCCATTTTGGTGGCTGCGGGTGGTCCTGCCGTGCCGGAGGCGCTGAAGGAACAACTCGCAATCGGCGGGCGGCTCGTGATTCCTGTCGGTGAAGAGTTCAGCCAGACACTCTGCAAGGTCCTCCGGCGCACCGAGACCAGCTACGAGGAAACGAATCTTGGGGCTGTGATGTTCGTGCCGCTGATCGGGGAGCAGGGATGGTCCGAGGATGGACGCCGCACCGCGAGCAATCACAAGCCCGGCGCCTCACGAAAGCAGAGCCTGCCGGAGATGATCGCCGAAGCGGCCGAAGACCTGCCCGGTTTCGACGACCCCGCCTTCGGCCGTCTGTTCAACCGCTTTGTTGATCGACGCGTGGTCTTGCTTGGGGAAGCGAGCCATGGGACGGTCGAATTTTACCAGGCCCGAGCCGCGATCACACGTCATTTGATCGCCAATCACGGCTACAGGATCATCGCTGTCGAGGCGGATTGGCCGGACGCGGCGAAAGTTGATCGATACGTCCGACATCGATGCGTGTCCGACCGTAAAGAGTCTCCGTTTCAACGATTCCCGACCTGGATGTGGCGCAACACGGAAGTTCGGGCACTGACGGAGTGGATGCGGGAGCACAATGCGGGTCTCGACGCCATGGAGGATCGGGCTGGCTTCTACGGGCTCGACATCTACAACATGACCGATTCGATCGGCGCCGTGCTTGACTATCTGGATCGGGTCGACCCGCGGGCGGCAGCGGTCGCGCGCGAGCGCTACGGCTGCCTGACGCCCTGGCAGAAGAACCCCGCAACTTATGGCCGGGCGGCCCTCAGCCGCGGTTATGCGGAATGCGAGCAGGCGGTGATCGACCAATGCCAGGACCTCTTCCGCAGGCGGTTGGACTATTCCGACAACGACGGCGATGCCTTCCTCGATGCCACCCAGAATGCCCGGCTGATCGCATCTGCGGAACGCTACTATCGCATCATGTACTATGGCGGAGCGGAAAGCTGGAACCTGCGTGACACTCATATGTTCGAAACGCTGCAGCATCTGCTGGACGCGAAGGGACCGGATGCCAAGGCGATCGTCTGGGCCCACAACAGTCATATCGGTGACGCGCGCTTTACCGATATGGGCGCAACGCGTAAGGAGCTCAACATCGGCCAGCTCTGCCGAGAGGCTTTCGGAGACGAGACGGCTCTCATCGGTTTTGGCACCCATAGCGGTACGGTGGCGGCCGCCATTGACTGGGATGGAGATATGGAGGTCATGCGCGTAAACCCCTCCCGAGCCGACAGCTATGAGAGGATGTGCCATGATGCGGGCAAGCGCCGCTTCCTCCTCGACTTGTCGCCTGGCAAGCACGAGCCGCTCAGGCGCCGCCTCTCGGAGCCGAGGCTCGAGCGTTTCATCGGCGTTGTTTACCGGCCAGACACAGAGCTGTGGAGCCACTACAGCCAAGCGATTCTTCCCGAGCAATTCGATGCCTACGCCTGGTTCGATGAGACCCAGGCAGTGACGCCGCTCGGGCCGGAGCACCATCGCGGCATGCCAGAAACCTATCCCTTCGGTGAATAGACGATGCTTCGCGACATGGATTATGTCCTGACCAAGCTCGACTGGATGCGCAGCGAGCGCATCTGGCCCAATGGCTTGCGCTATCTCTGGACCACGCGTTCGGTGTCGTGCTCTATCTGTCGCTTTACCGACAGACTGGTGAAGAGCGCTGGCTGGATGCGGCGGAGGAAATGGTCGGCGAGGTCGATCGCGTGCTGGGGCGGCCACGTGGCTATCGCATCGGCGAGGCGTCAGACCGAGATGGCCAGTATTTTCATTATCTTGCCATGTGGCTGTTTGCGCTGGCCAAACTGGGCGATGTGAAGCCGGAGTACCGAGCGAAGGGCATCGCGGTCGCCAAGGCGATCCACCCGGCTTTCGTCCTGCCCGGGCGCGGCGTGATCTGGAAAGTGGAGGAGGATCTGGGGGCGCCGTATCCCGGCTACGGTCTCGGCGCCATGGATGCCTTTGACGGATATGTCTCCTACCGTTGCCTCGACCCTAGGGCGCTGACCGACGAAATCGACGAAATGCGAACGCTGATCGAGCGGCAATACCGCACGCTCGACATCGACCAGGATCTCGGTCTTGGCATGATGCTGTGGCTCTGCCATTTCTTCCCGACAGAGGATTGGGCACGCGTCCAGACGGAACGGAGCCTGGCGGCGCTCGATCGATTGTGGATTGACCCGCCCGGTTATTACGGGCGTGCCAGCTACGCACCGCATGTCCGTATTGCCTTCGCCAATTATGGCGTATCGCTGGGATTGCAGGCAGTCAATCAGTGGCCGGAGCGGGTCGACCGGCTGAACACCTATTTCGATGTCTACCGCTCAAACGACGAATATGACAGGGAAGCGATCACCCATGTCATGGCCTGCGCCTCGCATCTGCCCGGCCTCTTTCTGAACGCTGACAACCGAGACAGGGGCGGATAAGGCGAAGTGCTTCACCAGCGCTCCTATATGTTGAGTGAGTGGAACAGTCGCGGCGAGTTGGCGCGTGACCGTTGGCGGACGATAAGCAGGCCGCCAAGAAGGCGGCAGAGGTGAATGCCTTCCAGGACTATGCCGCCAGACATGGCGGCGCTGGAAAAGCATCCTGAGCCGGGTGTGAATGGGCGAAGCGCCCTATGACGACCGTGGCACCCTGCGCCGGCTGCGCAACACCCACGGTCCGACTTGGCTCGATCGCTATCGCCTGCCGAAACGCCAGGCAGATCGCCGATCAGCGCTTGCGCACAAACTCCGTGCGCAGGACCAGCCCCTTGATCGCGTCGTGGCGGCAGTCGATCTCTTCCGGGTTGTCGGTGAGCCGGATCGACCGGATGACGGTGCCCTGCTTCAGGGTCTGGCCCGCGCCCTTGACCTTCAGGTCCTTGATCAGCACGACGGAATCGCCGTCGACAAGAAGATTGCCGGATGCGTCGTGGACTTGCGCGGCTTTGGCCTTATCCGCAGCGATTTCGGAAGCGGGCCTCCACTCGCCGGTTGCTTCGTCATAGATGTAATCGTCGTCGTTCTGGTCGCTCATTGCATTGCCCTTTCTCGGATAGTCCTTTTTGACCGTCCCTCATGTCATTCGCGCCTCTATCGTGGAACGGCGTCGAGATCAAACGGCGGGCGTTTCAACCACGCTGTCGACGACATGAGTGCCGCAGCCACAGTGAGCGCGAAAACGGCAGATTGTTTCAGAAAACGCATTCAAAAAATCTCCAGCAGAGTGTGGGCAATGAAGCCTTGTGATTTTCGTGCGCATGCCAGCTGACCACGCGACTACACGAGGGTTAGGCATTGACGTCGACGACCGTGCGACCCTGAACCTGTCCCTCAAGGAGCCGTCGCGCAACGTCGGTCACGTCGGCCAGCCCGATAACTTTCGTCGTGCGAGGGAGCTTGTTGAGATCGAGATCTCGGGCCAGACGCGACCAGGCTTTGAGGCGAACCGATTGCGGCGCTCTGATTGTTGTTGCCGGTGGCCCCCAGGGGTGTCAGCCCGCCGTCCGATAGCGCTCGGCGGGATGCTCCCGCCTGGTGTTCGGAAGGATGGCCAGGCGAGCCGCCTGATAGTATCTGCAAACCGCGTCAGTTTCACCGATCGCCTCATCTATTCCTGCAAGGCCTTTGGAAGCTGTGATGCCGCAAAGGGGACATCACCAATCCGGTGAGGCCGGTACGGATTCTAGTCTGCGACCGCTATGACGACTTTGCCCTTCGCGCGCCCTGTCTCGACGTAAGCTAAGGCATCGCCGGTCTTCTCGAACGGGAAAACCTTGTCGACCACCGGGCGGATCGCGCCCGATTCGATCAGGGTGGCGATCTCGCCTAACTGTTGACCCTGCGCTCGCATGAACAGGAACGAGTAGTGCATGCCGAGGCTCTTGGCTTTTTTCCGGACCCCTCGGCTCAACAAGTGCAAAACCAGTTTCAGGAAAAGGTTCAGACCGCGTTCCTTGGCAAAAGCCGGATCGGGCGGACCGGAGATGGAAATCAGCTGGCCGCCGGGCTTGAGCACGCCGAACGATTTGTCGAGGGCCTTCGCATCCTGGCTGTTCAGCACGAGGTCGTAGCCCGACAGGACCTTCTCGAAATCCTGCGTCTTGTAGTCGATCACCACATCCGCCCCGAGACTTATGACCAGATCCACATTCTTAGTGCTCGTCGTCGTCGCAACGGTTGCCCCGAGGTGCTTGGCGAGCTGGATGGCAAAAGTCCCGACACCGCTGGAGCCGGCCTGGATGAAGACCTTCTGGCCGGGCTTCACCTTGGCTACCTCGACCAGCGCCTGCCATGCGGCCAGCCCGACCAGTGGGATGGACGCCGCTTCGGCCATGCTGAGGTTCTTGGGCTTCAGCGCAACGTCCGCTTCATCGATGGCGATGAATTCGGCGAATGTTCCGATGCGATGATCCCGCGGACGGGCGTAGATTTCGTCACCCACCTTTAGACGCCTGACGGCGGCTCCCACCCTGACAACCGTCCCGGCGACGTCGTGTCCGAGCACGAAAGGCGGCCGATAGGGCAGGATAAGTTTGAACTCTCCGTCGCGGAGTTTGGAATCAAGCGGGTTCACTGCGGCAGCTTGAATCCGGACGAGGACGTCGTTGGCCTGCAACTCCGGCTCCGCCATGGCGACCACGCGCAGAGCGCCTTTCTTCTTGTACTTATCGACGACGAATGCCTTCACGGCGTTTTCTCCAATGTTAAATTTAGCCGGTGGCCCCAGGCATTGAGGAAGGAAAATGCCGCCGGCTGTCGGTTTAAGGGCTGCTCGGTCATCGTTTTTTCCTGTCTGATGGAGGACGACGCGCCGGGTGTGCCGGGCTTGTCGCCGAAACGAGGGTCATGGTCGGAGTTCGGCGTCCACCAGCGCCAGGGCGTTGCGGAGCCCCTGCGCGAGGAGGTCGTCGGAGAGCTGGCGGTCGGTCAGGGCGCGGCAGAGTTGTAGCGTCCCGGCCATCAGGCCGAGGAGACTGAGCGCCTTCACGCGGGCCGAGGGCGGATCTTCGGGCGCCAATCGGGCGGCGAGGCCGTCGATGACGACCAGCACGCCGTCGGTGTACGCCTGCCTGATTGCGTCCGCGCTGCGCCCGATTTCGTCGAGCAGGGCGGCGTTGGGGCAGCCGTCGCCGGGGTTGTCCCGGTGGTGGGCCGACAGGTACCAGCGCATGAGCTGTTCGAGGCCGGCCGGGCCGGGCTCCGCCAGCTCGACGATGTTCGCGCGCAGTGTCTGCAGTTGGTCGGTGACCGCCTCCGCGACGAGGCTGTCCTTGGATTCGAAATGGGCGTAGAAGGCGCCGTTGGTCAGGTCCGCGTCCTTCATGAGCGTCGCGACTCCGGAGCCGTCGATACCGTCCCGCTTGAGCCGTCGACCGGCCGTCGCAATGATCCGCTGCCGCGTCTCCTGCTTGTGTTCTTTCGTGTAACGCACCATGCCTTCCTCCTTTTAGCCGGTTTGCGCTCCGGATACCGCTGTGGCCAGGTCAGTGTGCAGCGTTGGCAAGGAGAGCCGGGACGTTCATCCTCGCGGTCTGCAGTTTCGAGTCGTGGGGTCGGAGACCCCGCCGTTGGTGATGTACAACCGGTTGCCGCGAAACCTGCGAATGACTGGTTAGAGGATCTCGGCAGCGATCAGCTCGGCATCCGGTTGAATCTGCGGATGACGCGGTCGAATATCCGGGCCGGGGCGACGTGGTATACCGCGTTGATGATCCGGGCGGTCCTGCCGGCGGTGCGCCGTAGTTTCGGGTTCCGGTCGGTGGCCGCCGCGACGATCACCGTGGCGACGACTGCGGGGTCGTCGCCGCTGCTGAGGTTCTTCTCCAGCAGATCGTCGTAGTTGCGCCGTCCCGCCGCGTAGAGCGGCATTGGGGTGTCGGCCACCACGCTGTGACCTGCGAACGGCGTGTTGATCGGGCCGGGCTCGACGAGCAGGACCCGCACGCCGTGATCGCGAACCTCGTGGTCCAGCGACTGGGAGTAGCCCTCTACCGCGTGCTTGGTCGAAACGTAGAGGGCCATGAACGGGCTGGGGACGAACCCACTGAGGGAGGAGACATTGATGATGCGTCCGCGGCCTTGGGCGCGCATGTGCGGCAGGACCGCCTTGGTTGTCCGCATGACGCCGTAGACGTTGATGTCGAAGACGTCCTGCGTCTGGGTGATCGAGAACTCCTCGGCCGCGCCGGTTGTGCCAACGCCGGCGTTGTTGACCAGGACGTCGATGTGCCCGAACCGTTCGATCACCTGCCTGACCGCTGAGGCGACCGATTCGTCGCTGGTCACGTCGAGGTCGAGGTACGTCATCCCGGCGGGCGCGGCGAGTTGCGCGGTGTTGCGGCCGGTTCCGATTACCTGGAAACCTGCAGCGGCCAAGGCGATCGCTGTGGCCTTGCCGATGCCTGAGGTGGCGCCTGTTACGAGCGCAACCCGCGGAGTTGCTGTCATCATGAGCTCCTGAAGTTAGGATTACGATCGTACGACAATAGCGATTGAGTGACCATAAGGCAACGATAAATTATGTTCGTACGTTCACGGCGGCACGGTCGTGCTGGGCAACGTCATCCAAGCCGGCAACCGGATGAATCCGGCAAGGCAGGCCGCAATCGGCGGGGACCTTCCGGTCTCCGTCCCGGCGCTGACCGTCAATCGGGTTTGCGGCTCGGGCGCGCAGGCGATCCTGACCGCCGCGCTGGAAATAACCGCCAGCGGTAGCGATGCTGCCATTGCCGGCGGTATGGAGAATATGGACCGCGCGCCCTATCTGATGGATGGCGGACGATGGGGCTACCGCATGGGACCGGCACAGATCCTCGGCCAGCATTCCGACCGGCACACGGAAGACCTCGTCACCAAGTTCCAGCTCTCTCGTGAGGAGCAGGACGCGTTTGCCGTGCGTTCCCAGCAGCGTTTTGCCGCCGCGCGAGATGCCGGCCGATTCACGGACGAAATCGTTGCGGTGGAGATCAAAGGCCGTAAAGGGCCTGAGAGTTTCGCAATGGATGAGGCGCCGCGTCCGGATACGACCGTCGAGTCGCTCTCCCGGCTCAAGACAGCCTTCCGTCCGGGCGGCACGATTACCGCCGGCAATGCACCGGGGCTGAACAGCGCTGGCGCCGCGATGATCGTCGCCGAGCGCGGCTTTGCCAATGCAAAAGGTATCGAGCCCATGGCTCGGCTTGCAGGATATGGCGTTGCCGCCGTCGAGTCTGGCCTGTTCGGGCTTGGCCCCGTTCCAGCCGTTCGCAAGGCGCTGAAAAAGGCCGGCTGGACGCTCGGCGACATTGAGCGCATCGAGATCAATGAGGCCTTCGCTGCCGTGCCGATCGCTGTCATGCGCGAGCTTGGCCTGCCAGAGGATATCGTCAACGTCGAAGGCGGCGCCGTTGCGCATCGCCACGCGATCGGCGCGACGGGGGACATCCTCACCACGCGGTTTCTCCATTCGATGAAACGCGATGGGCTGTCGAAAGGCATCGCCACGCTCTGCATCGGGGGCGGGCAGGGCATCGCCCTGGCACTCGAAGCGCTGTAGCCGCATCGCAACAGGGAGGCCAGGATGTACGCGGATTTCCTCATCAGACGGGCGCCAGGCAAAGACTCAATGCGCTTGAAGCGCAAAGTCGCAGCTTAGGGTGACGACTTCCTCGCCAGCGTCATCGCTCGCTAATAAACTCACCTGATATCCCTGGAGGAGGCGGGCGCCGTGGGGCAGAGCACGCTCCGCCCCACATCGGGAGTGACGTCTGGAGGAGGGGATGGTTTTGCATCTCTATGCGACGGCACAGCGGCTTGGATTTAGCGAAACTGTCGTCGTTAAAAATGATGGGAGCGTCAGGCTCACGATAGCCCAAGACGAATCTTGTCAGCATGAGATTCATCGGTGACCCTCCCACGGGCCACCATAGCACAGGGTTTGCGGTTCAATTCCCATCAAGAGCTGGATGACCACCATTCGATCGTGGTCAGAAGTGCGACGCGAGGTGCTCCTGGGAAGATCCTTGAGACACGTCATGCCGATGACCTCGGCACAAGCCGTCCCCGCATGACAACCATTTCGGCATCGCGCTTGCCCGTTATCATTGCGACCATGGCGTTGATCATCTCGTCGGTGGGCTGTTCGTAGCTGGTTAGTTCGTAGGCAGGAGCCCCGCCGAGTTCGATATTGTCGAAGCCGACGACTGCCAAGTCTTGCGGAACCCCAAGACCGAACTCTCTGCGGGCAACGTCCATCGCTCCCAGCGCCAAAATATCATTTTCACACATCAGTACATCGATGCGCGATCCGGGCGAAGTTGCGTTCAGATAAGTGCGTGCCGATTCGGCGCCGGCCAGGGCGCTGTATCTTTCCGCGGCCAATTCTGTGACGCCTTCGACACCTTTTCGTCGCCAGAAATTTGCATAGTGATGACGCCTGCCGAGCGCCGTCGATAGAGTCCTAGCTCCCGCCATAAATCCAGGACGGCGGTACCCCTTGTCGAACAGGTAATCGACGATCTCGCTGAGAGCGATTTCTGCATCGCAGGCAATCGCGGGAACGCCGGGGATTTGGCTGTCTCTCGCAAGAACGAACATCGGGGGGAAACCTCGGCCTAGCCGTCGATCACCCAGCGTTTCCTCGCGAAAGGCCGTACCGAACAGGATCACGGCATCGAATTGTCGTTGGTCAGCATTGATCAAGGCGTGAACGTGATCGAAATGGCGGTTGATGTTGATCAATACTGTCAGCAGACCCTCCGCCTGCAGGCGCTCGGTCAGCGTCTCCAGAACCGGAAGCTTATGCGGATTGGCGAAGTCGTCGACGAAGACGGCGACCTGATGGGTGGTGTTCGTCGCGAGGCTTCGGGCAAGCAGGTTGGGCGAATAGTTCAGGGTCTCCGCCGCCCGAAGCACCTTTTGCCGGCTTGCGTCCGCAATGGACGCACCTGGCGTGAACGCACGGATGACGGTCCATTTCGACACGCCGGCGGCTTCCGCCACCTCTTTCGCCGTCGCCCGTTTGCGCATGACTGCCTCCTCTTGAATGGAATGAATATTCCACAAAAAAATAAAAATGGAATGGATGCTTGATTTTCGTCGACAATAAAGTAGTTTTGTCGAGCTTGCTACCGGGTGCAATAGGGGTTGCAACCGGTAGCATTCGCAAGTTCGCATGGAGCGGACTGTGTTTTGGGAGGGTAAAATGAAATTCGGTTTGAAATCGCTTCTCACGAGTGCGGCCGTTGCTGCTGTGCTCATGTGCTCTTCGGCAATCGCCAACGCGGCTGACATTCGCATCGTCGCCGTCACCCACGGCCAAGCCAATGATCCGTTCTGGTCGGTCGTCAAGAACGGCGTCAACGCAGCGGCGAAGGACATGGGTGCCAGCGTCGATTATCGCGCTCCGGAAACCTTCGACATGGTGTCGATGGGGCAGCTCATCGATGCTGCCGTCAATCAGAAGCCCGATGGGCTTATCGTCTCCATTCCAGACGCCTCGGCACTCGGCCCATCCATCAAGAAGGCTGTCGCCGCCGGTATCCCGGTTATCTCAATCAATTCCGGTTCTGACGTTTCAAAGGAGCTGGGTGCACTTCTCCATGTCGGCCAGGACGAATATACCGCCGGCAAGACCGCCGGCGCGAAGCTGCAAGAGCTGGGCGGCAAGGAAGGCCTGTGCGTGAACCAGGAGGTCGGCAATGTTTCGCTCGATCTGCGCTGCAAGGGCTTTGCCGACGGTTTCGGCGGCAAGGTCACGGTACTACCCGTCAGCAACGATCCGGCAGATGTCCGCGCGAAGGTCAAGGCGGCGCTGAGTTCCAATACGGCCATCGACACTGTCATGGCGCTCGGTGCCGGCACGGCCGGCGAGCCATCCCTGGCTGCCGTCGAGGATGTCGGAATGACCGGCAAGATCAAGGTGGCGACATTCGACCTTTCAGCTGATTTCCTGAAGGCCGTGGCCGATGGGAAGGCAGCTTTTGCGATCGATCAGCAGCAGTTCCTACAGGGTTATCTGCCCGTCGTATTTTTGGCCAACTACGCCAAATACGGGCTTATCCCGGGGGGGAATGTTCCATCCGGCCCGAACCTTATCACCAAGGAAAAGGCTGCCCAAGTTGTGGATCTTTCCGCCAAGGGCATTCGCTAACCGCAATTGCCGTCAGGCATTCTCCCGGACTCTCCTCCTCCTTGTGGGGAGGGGGTTTGGCTGACCGAGCGCGCTGCCGAACAGCGCCCCGCCACCCTAAATTACGATCCAGTCGGAGGAGTTATGGCTTCGCTTGAGCAGAGAACGGCAGCTGCGCCGAAGACCGATGAGCGCGTCAAACAAGTGAGTTTTCTGACGCATATGATGCGGCGGCCAGAGCTTGGTGCTGTGGCAGGCCTTGTTCTCGTCATCGTCTTTTTCTTTCTTACCGCAGATTCGACGATGTTTTCGCTTTCCGGCCTGATGACCATCATGGCGCCGGCCTCGCAATTGGGAATCCTTGCCATTGCAGCAGCGCTTCTGATGATCGGAGGAGAGTTCGATCTCTCGATCGGCTCGATGGTGGCCTTTGCCGGACTGATCTTCGGCGTCATCCTCACGAATTTCGGCCAGCCGCTTTCGGTTGCCATCGTCATGACGATGCTCTTCGCCGCGTTCATGGGAGCGATCAATGGGCAGATCGTCATTCGCACGCGCCTTCCGTCCTTCATCGTGACCCTGGCATTCCTTTTCATTCTCCGTGGCCTGACGCTCGTCGGCCTGAAATGGGCGACAGGCGGTTCGACGCAGCTTCGCGGCATCAGCGATCGTGTCAAAGACAGTCCGCTGCTGGGCTTTTTTTCCGGCGATGCGCTGAAGGGCGCATTTGTCTGGCTCGCGGATCACGATCTGATCGACAAGTTCCCCAACGGCATGCCGAAGGTCACGGGCGTCCCGGTCTCCGTATTGTGGTTTGTCGCACTTGCGCTTGCTGCGACCTGGGTCCTCCTGCGCACCCGCATGGGCAACTGGATCTTTGCCGCCGGTGGCGATCCCAATGCGGCGAGAAACTCCGGCGTGCCCGTTCACAGAGTTAAGACCGGCCTGTTTGCGCTGACAGCATGCGCGGCAGCCCTGGTTGCCATCATCACCGTGCTCGATGCTGGCTCGACCGACGCCAGACGCGGCTTTCAGAAAGAGTTCGAGGCGATCATTGCCGCCGTCATTGGTGGATGCTTGCTGACAGGCGGCTATGGTTCGGCGATTGGCGCCTTCTTCGGCGCGATCATCTTCGGCTCGGTCTCGATCGGCCTGACCTACACCAAATTCGATTCCGACTGGTTTCAGGTCTTCCTGGGCTCGATGCTGCTGCTGGCCGTTCTCTTCAACAATTTCATCCGCCGCAAGGTTACCGGGGAGCGCTGATCATGTCTGATATCAATAATCGAACTCCGATCATCGAAGTGAGCGATATCATCAAGCACTACGGCTCCGTGATTGCGCTCAACGGCGTGTCGATGCAAGTGTCGGCCGGAGAAGTGCTTTGTCTCCTTGGAGACAACGGCGCGGGCAAATCCACCTTGATCAAGATGCTCTCGGGCGTCGTCCGCCCAAGCGGAGGTTCGTTCCTGGTCGAAGGCAAGCCGGTCAATTTCCGCAGTCCGCGCGACGCGCTCGATGCGGGGATTGCGACTGTTTATCAGGACCTTGCCATGATCCCGCTGATGTCAATCACCCGTAACTTCTTCATGGGGCGGGAGCCTCGCAAAGGCTTCTTCCCTTTCCGTCACCTGGACCTTACGCATTGCAACGACGTCACGCGGGAAGAGATGCGCAAGATCGGCATCGATATCCGCGATCCCAATCAGGCAGTGGGCACTCTGTCTGGGGGCGAACGGCAATGCGTTGCGATTGCGCGTGCGGTCTACTTCGGCGCCAAGATCCTCATTCTCGATGAGCCGACTTCCGCGCTCGGCGTGGCGCAAACCTCTATGGTGCTGAAATACATCCACCAAGTTCGACAGAGCGGTCTGGGCGTCATTTTCATCACCCACAATGTCCGCCATGCCTATGCCGTCGCGGACCGTTTCACCATCCTCAATCGCGGCCAGACGCTTGGCACCTTTGGCAAGGCTGATATCGCGATGGATGAGCTGCAGAACCTCATGGCCGGCGGCAAGGAACTGCAGCAATTGTCCGAAGAACTCGGCGGCACGATCTAGCCGGCTTGCTTCCGAGGCGGCGTTCGATTGGTTTTCAAGGGCCGGCGCCGCCTTTCACTCAATCATCAATCATGGAATACGGTCATGAACGACGGCTCGCCGAATGCCTCATCACCCTTCACGCTCGCGGTCTGTGCCGAGATGGTCTTCAAATCGCTTCCTGTCGTCGACAGGCTCAAGCGCATCACCGAACTCGGCTTTCACGCCGAGATCTGGGATTGGACGAGACATAACATCGCCGCCCTTGCAAGATCAGGAGCGGTCTTCTCGTCAATGACGGGCTATGTGACCGGTACGCTCGCCGATGACGCGGGCGCAGACGAATTGCTGCGAACGGCCAAGCAATCGATCCCGATCGCCAGAGAGCTCAACTGCCCGCGCCTCAACCTGCATGGGACCGGTCTCGACGGCCAGGGTTTGCCGGTGGTCAAGGCCGACAAGGTGACGGGCGCTATGTGGCTCAAGGCACGCGATACTCTTGGCCGTATCGCCGACCTCGGTGACAAAGAGGGCGTCACCTTCGTGCTCGAAAACCTCAATGAAGCAGTCGATCACCCAAAGACACCGTTTGCCAAGGCCGAAGATACGCTTGCGCTCGTTTCGTCGGTAAACCGACCGGCGCTGAAGCTCAATCTCGACCTCTATCACGCTCAGATCGGCGAAGGAAACCTGATTGAGCTATGCCGGCGCGCGCTGCCCCATATCGGCGAAATCCAGGTGGCGGATGTTCCGGGACGCATGGAGCCGGGTACCGGAGAGATCAACTACAAGGCAATTGCTCGTGCGCTCAAGGATATGGGCTATCGCGGCCCGATCGGCATGGAGGCCTGGGCTTCCGGCGACGATGAGACGGCGCTTGCCCGTTTCCGCGACGCCTTCACGGTTTGAAGATTTCGAGTAGTCAACACTTACACTTCATGGAGAAATATCAATGATCAGGTTTGGAGTGATCGGCGCCGGCCGGATAGGCAAGGTGCATGCCGTGACTATTGCGGCGAACCCGAAGGCGAAGCTCGTCTATGTGGCGGATGCCTTCAAGGCATCGGCAGAGGCGCTTGCCGCGCAGACGGGCGCCGAGGTTGCCGATGCGGAGGATATCATCAAGTCCTCAAACGTCGATGCGATCCTGATTGCGACACCGACCCCCAGCCACGCCGATCTCATCGAAGCGGCCGCGAAGGCCGGCAAGGCAATCCTCTGCGAAAAGCCGGTGTCCCTGTCGGTCGAGCGCATCAATGCCTGCCTCGACGTCGTCGAGAAGAACAAGTCCACCTTGATGATCGGCTTCAATCGCCGGTTTGACCCGAATTTCACCAGTGTGGAAGCGCGCCTGCGCCGCGGCGATATCGGCGAAATCGAAATCGTGACGATCACCAGCCGGGATCCCACGCCGCCGCCGGCCGATTACGTCAAATCCTCCGGCGGTCTGTTCCGCGACATGATGATTCATGACTTCGACATGGCCCGCTTCCTCATGGGGGAAGAATTCGTCGTCGTGAATGCACTTGGATCTTCGCTCGTCGACAAGGCGATAGGGGCCGAGGGCGATGTGGATACTGCAGCCGTGCAGATGCAGGCGGCTTCCGGGCGCATTGCCGTTATCACCAATTCGCGCCGGGCGACTTATGGCTACGACCAGCGCATCGAAGTCCACGGAGCTGCCGGCATGCTTGCGGCGAGGAATATCCATGCAACCAGCGTCGAGCTTTCCAATGCGAGTGGTGTTAGCGGCGATCCCGTCCAATATTTCTTCCTCGAACGCTACGCCCAGGCCTACGCCAATGAGATCAATGCTTTCATCGATGCGATCGACAGCGGCAACCGCTCACCGAGGCCCGGCGGACTCGACGGCCTCCAGGCTCAGAAACTGGCGGAGGCCGCCACTGTCAGTTGGCAGACAGGAAGGCCCGTGCAGGTCGATTAACAAGCTTTGATGCGACGGGCCATGTTCTCACACTGTCGCATCGCCACCGGGGATGACGTGCCGCCTTCCACTATGCATCCGGGTCGCACCGAGATTGCCGGAAGACGGATCTTTGGAAGGTGAGGCGCATGCTACAGGATAGAGACCGTCGTCCTCCCGCGACGCTGCAGGAACTGAAGTACCTGATCGCCAAACGGCAGATCGTCTTTCCAAACAGTCTCGAACAAGTTGCGAGGCAGGTCATTGAACGGCCGGAAATGATTGTATTCGAAAGTGCCGCTGTGATTGCGCGCAATTGTAAGGTTTCTCAAACGACGGTTCATCGACTTGCACAGCACATCGGGTTTCGAACATTGCGCGAGTTTCGCGCGATGATAAGAGATCATCTTCGCAAGATTTCCGCAAATCATCGCTAGGGGGCTGTCTGGCTATCCCTATTCGACGAATGGCTGTTCCGCATGAGGTCTCAAGGCTCCCGGCATCGAGGCCGTCGAGGCCCGTTGCCTCTACCAGTTCGATGACGCTTAACTTCTCGAGAAGGATTCAAAGTCGCCTGGTGATTCCGGCGGCAGCTGCTGCCGTCGAGAGAATTTCGCGAGCCTTCGGTGATATGTTCCCATGGGGCGCAGATCACGCTCCATCAAAACTTCGTCTGACCCCATCAGTCGGCGCGTCGTGCTACGAAAATCACAACGCCGGGCGATCTGAGACTTCAGCTATGCGCGGTGGAATTTGAAATTCCGAGCACGCATATGGACCTCTCGAAAATCAAGACGCTGATCGACTTTGTTGGACGATCGAACATTACCGAGCTGACCGTGACGGAAAAGGACGTGACGGTTCGGATTTTCCGCACGTCGCCGGGTCAGGAGGCTGCTGCCGAGCCCCGGCAAGAGGCAGGATCGACGACAAGCCTTGCCCAGGGTGCCGGCTCCGATATGCCTTCGAAGCCTGAGAAAACCTTTGCGGTGAAGGCGCCGGTCTTCGGCGTTCTGCACCGGACCCCGGCGCCTGGGGAACCGCCATTCGTCGCAATCGGCGACGAGGTGGAAGAGGGGCAAACGCTTTTCATCATCGAGGCAATGAAGGTCTTCAACACGATCGCCGCGCCGCGATCGGGGCGCATCACGCATCTCACCGAAATCGACGACGGCGAGGTAGAGACCGGCGATCTGCTGGCGGAGATTGCTTGATGCCCGAAACGTCCGAACATTCCGCTGCTGCCGGGCTCCGCTTCGATACCGTTCTGATCGCCAATCGCGGCGAGATCGCAGTCCGGATCCAGCGCGCCTGCCGCGAACTCGGCCTGAAGACGGTCGCCATCTGCTCCGAGGCGGACAGGGAAGCGCCTTATGGCACTGCGGACAGCTTTCTCTGCATCGGCCCGTCGAGTGCTGCCAAGAGCTATCTCAATCAGGATGCCATCCTTCTGGCGGCGCGTCTGGCCGGTGCCGGCGCCATTCATCCGGGTTACGGTTTTCTATCGGAAAACGCCGCCTTCGCCGACGCCGCCGAAAGGGCCGGCCTGATCTTCATTGGTCCGACATCTTCCTCGATTGCCATCATGGGCGACAAGATTTCGGCAAAGCGGGCGATGATAGCCGCCGGCGTCCCCTGCGTTCCCGGTCCGGACACCGCGCTGCCCGATGACCCCGCCACGATCGAGCGCATAGCGCTGGAAATCGGATATCCCGTCATCATCAAGGCAGCCGGCGGCGGCGGCGGACGCGGTATGCGCGTCGTGCCGAAGGCCGATTTGCTCCATGAAGCAATCGCGTTGACGCGGGAAGAGGCCCGCAACGCCTTCGGCTCACCGTCGCTCTACATGGAGAAATTCTTAGAGCATCCGCGCCACATCGAGATACAGGTCATTTGCGACGATCACGGCAATGCCGTGTGGCTCGGACACCGGGATTGCTCGATGCAGCGCCGCCATCAGAAAGTGGTGGAGGAGGCGCCGGCGGCGGGAATCGCGCCCGACATCATCCAGCCGGTCGGCATGGCTTGCGTGCAGGCCTGCCTTCAGATCGGCTACCGGGGCGTCGGAACCTTCGAGTTCCTCTATGAGGACGGCGCTTTCTATTTCATCGAGATGAATACGCGACTTCAGGTCGAGCATCCCGTCACCGAAATGACGAGCGGTGTCGATATCGTCCAGGCACAGATAAGGGTGGCGCAGGGTCACGTCCTGGATCTCATCCAAGGCGATGTGACCTGCGAAGGCCATTCCTTCGAATGCCGCATCAACGCCGAGGATCCGGATAGTTTCCTGCCGTCAGCCGGTGTCGTCACCCATCTGGCGTTGCCGGCGGGACCGGGCATCCGCGTCGATACGCATATTCATGCCGGCTACAAGGTCTCGCCCTATTACGATTCTTTGATCGCCAAGCTGATCGTCCATGCGCCGACGCGGGCCGAAGCGATGGCAAGAATGCGCGAGGCGCTTGCCGGCACTGAGGTCGAGGGGATTTCCACCAATATCCCCTTCCTGCGCGCTCTGTTCGAGGATGGCGCATTCGCGCGCGGCGAGACTGACATTCACTATCTCGAACAATGGCTGAAACTGCGGAGGGCGGCATGAGCGCGATCGATTTCAACGATCCGGCGACCATCGCATTGCTCACCGAAGCGCTGACGGCCGCCGGCGTGGACGGTCTCGAAATTTCCCGGCCGGGCGGACAGCTTCGCATCCTCGTCGCCGGAAAAGACGGCGCCCGGATCAGTTCGACCGAAGCGACGCCCCGTGCTCCCGGTTTGGCTCCCGGCTCTGTAGCGGACGTCGTGAAGGCGCCGATGGCGGGCCGCTTCTATGTCGAGCATCCCACCTCCGCCGCGCCGCAAAATCTGTCGCGCTCCGTATCCGATGCGGATATCGTCGGCTTTGTCGGGGTAGGGCATATCCTGCTTCCCCTTCGCGCCGGCCGTTCCGGCATTTTGACCAGGCTGCTCGCCGAGCCCGGCGCACTGGTCGGATTCGGTGATCCTCTGTTCGAAATCGGGCTCCCATCATGATCGTCACGACGAACAGACATGCATCGCAACGCGAGATCGTTCCGGCCACCAAAAGCCTGGCGCGGGTTTCCTCGATCGGCGCCAGATCCTTCCTGCTCGAGGCCCCTGGTGATTTCGATCTCATCGCGCAGCGGCGGATCTGGGCTCTGTCCCAGGCCGTGAAAGGTTGGCCGGACCTTGCCGAAAACATTCCGGGCATGACCAACCTGCTGGTGATCTTCAAGGAGACGCCCGAGGATCCTGATGTGGTGGTCGCCCGGCTGCTGGAGGCATGGGAGAATGCGCGCAGCATCGATCTCAAGGGCAAGACCATCGAGATTCCCGTCCATTATGGCGGCGAATATGCGACGGATCTGCCGGCCCTTTGCGATCTCTCGGGCTTGAGCGATCGCGAAGTCGTTCGCATCCATCACGAAGCGACCTACCGTGTCTTCGCCTTGGGCAGCGCTCCCGGTTTCGGCTATCTGCATGGCCTCGATCCGCGCATCTACATGCCGCGAAAGACCGTGCCCTCGCTGAAGATGCCGAAGGGCTGCGTGACCATCGGCGGCATGCAGACCGGCGTCGCCATGCTCACGGGTCCGAACGGCTGGAATTCCATCGGCTTCGCGGCACTGCAGATGTTCGACCCCATGTTGCCGAGCCCCGCCATGATGGCGCCGGGAGATACGGTGCGGTTCCTGCCAGCGAGGATCGAGCTATGATCGAGATCTTGGAAAGCGGCCCGTTCAACACAGTGCAGGATCTTGGCCGCCCCGGCTATCGCGACATCGGCGTATCGGCCAGCGGCGCGATGGATCCGCTCGCGGTCCGCATCGGCAACATTCTCGTTGGCAATGATGAAAATGCAGCCGCGATAGAGGTGCAGACCTTCCCGTTCAGCCTGCGTTTCGAGCGGCGGGTGGTCTTTGCCGTGACCGGCGCCGACGGCAATCCTGATCTGGATGGATCGGAACTGCTTGCCTGGTACGCCTACGTCGCGGAGCCCGGACAGGTTCTCGAACTGAAGCAGCCCCCGCGGCTCGCGCGCTCCTATATTTCGCTCGGAGGCGGGCTGGATATCCCCGTTGTCATGGGTTCGCGAAGCACGTCGCTTCGCGGTAGCTTCGGGGGCAATGCCGGCCGGCCTCTGGCGAAGGGCGACCGGATCGCGGTCGGCAAGGACGCAGAGATCGCCATGCTGCCGGCCTCGGGTCTTGCCGTCGTCGAACCGGCCGTGGCACTGCGCGATGTTTTCCCGGCTGCTGTCGACGGCACGCTGCCGATCCGCGCCCTGCCGGCCGGCGAGCACGATCTTTTCGCAGGCGATGGCGAAGTTTTTTGGAGCCGGACCTGGAGGATTTCCTCCCGAAGCGACCGGACGGGCTACCGCTTATCAGGCGAGCCGATGAAGCCGACGGCGTCCATCGAGATGCGCTCCCACGGCGTCGTGCCCGGCGTGATCCAGGTTCCGCCCGGCGGCGAACCGATCGTGCAGATGAGCGATGCGAACACCGCCGGCGGATATCCGAAGATCGCCGGCGTGATTGAATGCGATCTCTGGCGGCTTGCCCAAGCCCGCATCGGCGCCCGCCTGAAGTTCGTTCGCTCGACGCATGCGGAGGCGCGCAAGGTGGAGCAGGCTATCGCCCGCTATGTCGACGATGTCAGGCAGACATCCCGAATGGTCAAGCGCGCCCTGAAGGCGATGGCCTAATGCGTGTCGCCCAAGAGGCCTCAAAAGGAGGAGCTGATGAAGATCGATCTGAATTCCGACATGGGCGAAGGATTTGGTCCCTACCGGCTGTGCGACGACGAAGCGATGATGAAACTCGTCTCGTCGGCCAACATCGCCTGCGGTTTCCACGGCGGCGATCCCGAGACGATGGGGCGCATGGTCCGGCTTGCGAAACTGAACGGCGTCGGCATCGGCGCGCATCCGGGCCTGCCCGACCGGCTGGGGTTCGGCCGACGCGAAATAGCGTTTCAGGCAGATGAGCTTCGCCAGCAGATGCTCTATCAGCTCGGCGCCCTGATGGCGATCGCCAAAGCCGAGGGTGTCACTGTCTCCCATATCAGCTTCCACGCAGCCATGGGCAATATGGTCAATCGCGATCCTGTGCTGGCCGATCTGATGATGGATGCGATCGCCACGGTCGATGCTGGTCTCGTCGTCTTCGTGACCCATGGCAGCGAGATTCAGCTGGCGGCCAAACACGCGCGGTTGAAGACGCTGGCGCTTTTCCTTGCCGACCGGGCCTATGACGCTGGCGGCAGACTTGTCGCGCGCGGCCTCGCTGGCGCCGTCATCAAGGACGAAGCCGCGGTGCGTGCCCGCGTACGACAATTCCTCCTCGAAGGAAGCGTCGAGACGATCGACGGAGCGGTGATCGCAATGCCGGCCCGCTCCATTCTCGTCCACAGTGACACACCCGGCGCCCTGGAGCTTGCCGGCATCGTGCGCGGCGAGATCGAAGCCACGGGCGCGACACTCGCGCCTGCCGCCGAACTCGCCGACTGACGCAATCCTGATCCTCCCCATTTCAACCTATCATCGAAGGACCATGTCGATGCCCGTCATCGCTGACCGCCTGAAAAACGTCACCATATCAGCATCCGCCGCCATGACCCAGCGCGCCAGGGAACTGGCCGGCAACGGGATCAAAGTCGTCAGCCTCTCGTCCGGCGAACCGGATTTCCCCACCCCGAAGCACGCGATCGAGGCGGCTCACGCGGCAGCTCTTGCGGGCGATACGAAATATCCTCCGATGGACGGTACGCCGGCTCTCAAGTCCGCCATCATCAGGAAGTTCAAACGGGACAACAATCTCGACTATGAGGCCAGCCAGATCGTCGTCTCGGGCGGCGGCAAGCAGGTGATCTTCAATGCCATGCTGGCGACCTGCAATCCGGGCGACGAGGTCGTCATTCCCACACCTTCCTGGGTCAGCTATGCCGATATCGTCAAATTCGCCGGTGGCGTGCCGGTCGCCGTTCCGTGCCACGAGCAGACCGGCTTCAAACTGCGTCCCGAGGATCTGGAGGCGGCGATCACGCCGCGCACCAAGTGGCTCTTCCTGAATTTCCCGAACAATCCGACCGGAGCCGCCTGCTCTCGGGCGGAGATGGCTGCGATCGCCGAGGTTATGCTGCGCCATCCCAATGTCTGGATCATGACCGACGATATCTACGAACACCTGGTCTATGACGATTTTCAGTTCTGCACGATCGCGGAAGTCGAGCCCAGACTCTATGAACGCGTCCTGACGATGAACGGCGTCTCCAAGGCCTATGCAATGACAGGCTGGCGGCTCGGCTTTTGTGCTGGGCCGAAAGAGCTGATCTCCGCCGTCAGCAACGTCAACGGCCAGAATGGCGGCGGCATCGCGACGCTGACGCAGGCCGCAGCGACCGCTGCCTTGGAGGGGCCTCAGGATCTGTTGAAGGAGCGTGCCGCGATCTACAAGGAAAGACGCGACTTCGTCCTCGACAGATTGTCTGAGGTGGACGGACTGCGCTGCCATAGACCCGAAGGCGCCTTCTACATCTACCCGAATATCTCGGGGCTGATCGGCAAGACCAGCAAGGGCGGGCGAAAGATCGAGACCGACGTCGATTTCGTTATGGCGCTCATCGACGAACATCATGTCGCCACCGTGCAAGGGGCGGCTTACGGAATGAGCCCCTTCTTTCGCATTTCCTACGCCACGAGCATGGAGAAACTCGGCGAAGGATGCGCGCGCATAGCCCAGTTTTGTAAGGATATGCGCTGATCGGCAGCGAGCTTTTAGTTTTTCAAGCGCGCGGTCAACTCAAGAAGGATGTCCCGGACGGCGAGGGCCGGTTCCGATAGGGGATTCTGGTCGGAAACGCACAGCGACAGGGTTTCTTCGATCCGCGGCGAGATGAGCCGGCAGATCAGCGGCTCGCTCGATTCCGATACGATGCGGTCGGCGATGGCTTTCGGCATGATCGTCGCGCCGAGGCCGCTGCCCACCGCGCGGGCCAGCGTGCGGACGATTTCGACTTCCGCCACGACTTTCAAATTGGTGCGGGTGCGCGTGAAGGCGGTATCGATCGCGCGGCGGACGAAATTATAGGCCGGCGGCAACAGCAGCGGCATCCCGTCGAGAGTATTGACCGGAACGGGTTTCACATCCGCTTCGATCGCAAAGTCCCGATGCGCGACAAGAAAAAACTCTTCGCTGAGGATCGGCTCGAACCGGACACCCTTGATCGGTCCTGTTCCATGGAGAAGCGCCATCTCCAGCCTGCCGTTCATGATCATCTGGCTATAGGTCTGGCCGACGCTTTCGGTCAGGTGCAGCAGGATACCGGGATGCCGTTTCCGCGTCTCAGCCAGGAGGTCGACCGACAGCGTGGCGGCACTGCTGAAGGGTACGAGACCGACGGACACGCGTCCGGCAAGCGAATTGCCGGCTGCCGATGCATCCGCTTGCGCCTGCTCCATCTGCCGAAGGATAATCTGCGCATGGCGGTACACCGCGTGTCCTGCATCGGTCATGCTGACGCCCTGCTGGCTGCGGATCAGCAGCTTGTGGCCGAAATGCTCCTCCAGTGCCGCAAGCTGCTGGCTGAGCGCCGGCTGGGCGATATGCAAAAGGTCCGCCGCTCGCGTGATGCTGCCGCTGTCGACGATCACGATGAAAGATTTGAGGCGTCTGATGTCCATGAGGATCGGGGTACCGTTCTGATCTGCGCGGCTTACATGTTTGCAGACACGCATTGCTTTTGCAACGCGACGCGGTCGCTGCTTTCCTCAGGCCCGGACGCCGCAAGGTGATGCCCGGCATCAGCTCTTTCTCTTCTTCAGCAGCCTGCGCCGGCTCCATAACCGTTGCTTATTGCTCCAGAGATAATCGGTCTTAGGCAAGGCGTTTAAGCTTCGCTACTGTCTCGATCAACAACAAGGGAACGACAATGCCATTCTCCGACTACAAGACCGCACTGGTGACCGGCACATCTTCCGGTATCGGCGCAGCCGTGGTGGAGCGGTTCCGCCGGGAGAACATCGAGGTCCATGCGGTTGCCCGCAGCGCCGAAGCGCTGCAGCAGCTGGCTGCGCGGACGGGCTGCATCGCCCACGTCATCGACGTGACCGACCGTCAGGCCATGGCCGAGCTCACGCGTCGGGTGGAATTCGATATTCTCGTCAACAATGCCGGCGTCGACCGGCCGAAGAAGTTCCTGGAAGCCGACGAGGGCGATATCGATCTCATCGTCGACGTCAATCTCCGGGCGGTCCTGCACATCTGCCGGCTGGTCGTGCCCGGCATGGTGGCGCGCGACCGCGGACATGTCATCAACATCTCGTCGATCGCCGGCGCCTACAATTTCGGCGGAAACTCGTCCTATCACGCCGCCAAGGCCGGGGTGAGCATGCTGTCCAACCAGCTGCGCATCGACGCTTTCGGCAAGCGGGTGCGGGTCACGGAAATCTGCCCCGGCCGGGTCGCCACTGACATTTTCAATCACGTCCATGGCGATGACCCCAGCATCCGCGAACGGTTCATCGACGGCTTCGAACTGCCGCAGGCGGCCGATATCGCCGACGCGATTGCCTTCGCCATAGCAGCCCCCGTCGCCGTCAACATCGGGCACATGGAGATTACACCGACGCTGCAGGTCATGGGCGGGCTGCAGACGGCAAAGCCCCAGCCTTCGGCGAAGCCGGATCAATCCGGGGAGCCAAACCCGTGAGCGGTTTCGACCTTTCGGCAATCCTCGGAAATCCAGAATATACCGCCATGCTGCTGCATGGCATCGAGATGACCTTCATCATCTATGCCGGCTCCTGGTCTATGGCGATGGCGCTGGCACTTCTGCTGCTGGCTTTGCGTTTGTCGCCCTTTCGCTTCGGCGATCCGTTAGTCGCCGCTTACGTCTCTTACCACCGGAACGTCCCCACCCTGGTTCAGCTGATGCTGTGGTATTTCGGGATCTTCACGCTAATGCCGAGCGGGGTAGCCGAATGGCTGGCCGTCCATAATGCCGAGGCCATCTTCGCTGTGATCGGGCTCGGGCTTTGCCAGGCGGCCTATTTCAGCGAAGATCTTCGGTCGGGCGTGCGTTCGGTCAGCCCCGGTCAAATGCAGGCAGCCCGTGCACTTGGCCACGGCTATGTCTCGGCGATGCGTTTCGTCATCATGCCGCAGGGCGTGCGCAACGCGCTGCCACCGCTCATCAATCACAGCGTTTCCCTTTTCAAGAACAGCAGTCTCGCCGTCGTCATCGGAGCCTCGGAACTGACGCATGCCGTCAAGGAGATCGAAAACCTCAGCTTCCGGACCTTCGAGATCTACCTGATCGGCACGGTTCTCTACCTTTTCTTCTCGCTCGTGATCATGGGCATCGGCGCCTATCTGTCGATGCGCACAGATCCTGCCAGGAGTGCGCGAGCATGATCCACGACATGATCGCCATCGTCCAAGACTACTGGCTGCTGCTGCTGATCGGCCAATATCCGAACGGGCCGCTTGGCGGGCTCGCCAACACGCTGATCCTTTCGGCGCTCAGCATCGCTCTCGCCTTTCCGGTCAGCATCCTGTTCGCACTGGCGAGGCTCTCCAAGTCGCCGCTGCTGCGCTGGCCGGTCACGGCACTGGTCTATTTCACCCGGGGCGTGCCGCTCTTGATGCTCATCCTGTGGAGCTATTTCCTCGTTCCGCTGCTGACCGGCGCCGATGTGCCGAGCTTCGTCACGATGCTGACGACACTCGTGGTCTATCAAAGCGCGTTCCTGAGCGAAGTCGTGCGTGCCGGCATCGTCGCGCTTGGACCGGGTCAGATGGACGCGGGGCGTGCGCTTGGTCACGGTTATTTAGGTGCGATGCGCTTCATCATCCTGCCACAGGCACTCTACAACATGATCCCCAGCATCATCTCCACCTTCGTCTCGACGATCAAGGACACGACGCTCGGCTACGTGATCAACGTGCCGGATCTGACCTTTGCCGCAAGCCAGGTCAACAACCAGCTCCTGACGCAGCCTTTCCAGGTCTTCCTCATCCTGGCGATCGTCTACTTCGCCATCTGCTGGACGCTCACCTACTTCGCAAATCGCCTCGAGCGGAGCATCACGCGGCGGCGTGCGGGACTTTCCAACCTTCCTGCCGCCGCCTTGGTCGCGCCATCGAAAATCATATCGGAGCAGCTATGACCATGTCAGTTTCAGCCCAGGAATTGCAGACGATCCGGCTTTCGCAGGTCTGCAAGAGCTACGGCGACTATCCGGTCCTGAAGGACATCGATGCGCAGGTGACACGCGGCGAAGTCGTGGTCATCTGCGGGCCGTCCGGTTCGGGAAAATCGACGCTGATCCGCACGATCAATCGCCTCGAGGAGATCAACAGCGGATCGATCACGCTCGACGGGCAAAACATCCACGCCGCCATGCGGGCAAAGGAACTCAATGCGCTTCGCAGCCGGATCGGCTTCGTATTTCAGAACTTCAACCTGTTTCCGCACCTTTCGGTGGTAGAAAACGTCTCGATGTCGCCCATCCGGGTGAAAGGCGTGGCGCCAGATGTTGCAGAGGACAAGGCCCTCAAGCTTCTCGATCGGGTCGGCCTTGCCGACAAGGCGCGGGCCTATCCCGGCCAACTCTCGGGCGGCCAACAGCAGCGGGTGGCAATCGCCCGCGCCCTTGCCATGGAACCGCCGGTGATGCTGTTCGACGAACCGACCAGCGCGCTCGATCCTGAAATGGTCGGCGAAGTGCTGGCCGTCATGAAGAGCCTGGCGTCGGAAGGCATGACCATGCTCTGCGTCACCCACGAAATGGGTTTCGCGCGTGACGTCGCGGATCGGGTCTGGTTCATCGATGCCGGCCAGATCCTCGAAATGACGACCCCCGAGGAATTCTTCAACAATCCAAGTCATCCCCGGGCGCAGCGATTCCTCGCTGATCTCAGGCATTGATACCAATCACCAAAAACAAAGGAGAACAGCAATGAACTGGAAATGCCTAACCCTCACCGCCGCATTTGCCGGCATGGCGGCCGCCTTGCCCGCACAAGCCGATCAGCTCGACAACATCATGTCGGCGAAAACCCTGCGCTGCGCGACTTTCGCCGACGTTCCTCCCTTCGCTTCACCCGATCTGAAGACCCGCGAAATGGCCGGTTTCGACGTCGATCTCTGCGGCGCCATCGCCAAGGAACTGGGCGTCAAGGCTGAGATCAAGCCGGTTTCGGTCGAGGCGCGCGTGCCCGAGGTCAAGCTCGGCCGCGTCGACATCACCGTTGCCAACCTCGCCTATACTCTGAGCCGCGCCGAGCAGATCCAGTTCAGCGATCCCTACTATCTCGCCAAGGAAATGCTGATCGTGCCGGCGGACGATGCCGGCAAGACGAAGGCCGATTACGCAGGCCAGCGCATCGCTTCGACCAAGGGTTCGACCTCAGAGATGTCGATCAAGCTCAACAAATCCGACCCGCTGACCTTCCAGGATACCGCCTCGGCCTATCTCGCAGTCCAGCAGGGCAAGGCGCGCGGCATGGTGGCCAACACCATGACGACGACCAAGTTCGTCAATGAATCGAAGAGCAAGGGCAAGGCAATGCGGATGATCGAGGAGCCGATGCTATACCAGCCGATCGGCATCGGCATGGCCAAGGATCAGCCGGCGCTGACCACCAAAATCAACGAGATCCTTCGCAAGCTCGACACATCGGGCGAGATCAACAAGATCTGGGACAAGTGGCTCGGCCCGGATACCGAATACAAGATGACCCGCACCGACAAGGTCGTATCGCTCTCGGAGCTGAAGTTCGACCCGATCCCGTAAGCTGCCCGGCTTCGGCGTCATCCACTGACAACGTCCAAACAAATTGAGACGGCGGGACATGCCCGCCGTCGGCCAACGATGGGAGGCATCCATGATCCATATTAAAGATATTGCCGAACGGCCAAGCAAAGCCGATATCAACGCCGTTTCCAAATTTTCACCCGCGACGATCCATGAGGCCCAAGGGCGCCGCGGAGCCCTTTCCTCCCGCCTCAAGCCCGTCGACTACCGCATGAAACTGTGCGGTCCGGCCTTTACGGTGAAATGCGCGCCGCGTGACAACATCATGCTGCAGCTTGCCATCACCTACGCAAAGCCGGGCGATATCATCGTCGTATCGGCGGGCGAATACGAGGAGGCCGGATCCTTCGGCGATGTCCTGGCCAATGCCTGCCTGGCAAAGGGCATCGGCGGTCTCGTGACCGACACCGGCGTGCGCGACACGCTTCAGCTGAGGGAGCTTGGCTTCCCGGTCTTCTCGCTCAGCGTCTGCATCAAGGGGACGGTGAAGGAGACCATTGCGGCGGTGAACGACACAATCATCGTCGGCGGCGAAATCATCCATCCCGGCGACATCATCGCCGGCGATGCCGACGGCCTGGTGGTCGTGCGCCGCCAGGAAGCGCAGGACGTCGCCAGGCTGTCACAGGCTCGCGAAGATGCCGAGGCCGGCTATATCGCCGCATATAAACAGGGCAAATCGGTCATCGAGATCAGCAATCTCGAACCGGTGCTGAAAGCCAAGGGCCTCGTCGTCGAAATGTGAGACGGCAGCGCAGTAGCTATCAGCCCTGCCGCTTTATGCAAGAACGCTACCAGGCAGGCGCCACGCCTCCAAGATCAGTCTGGACACTATTATGGACACGTGTTCTATAAAATGGACAGATTTGACGGGAGCACGCCATGCATCTTTCCATGTGGAGCTACCCTTGGGACGTTCAGGACCAGGGACTCGACGCCTTTGCCGCCGAGCTTCGCGGCCGCGCCGGTCTCAACACGGTCAGCCTGGCAACCTCCTATCACGCCGGCCGGTTCCTGCAGCCGCGGAGCCCGCAGCAGAAGGCCTATTTCCCCGAGGATGGGACGGTCTACTTCCGGCCGGATGAAAGCCTGTGGCAGGACAAGCTGATCCGGCCGCTGATGGCTGGGAACGTCACTGAGCGCGGCGATATGCTGGAAGCCCTCGTTCAGGGACGCGAGGCGACGGGTCTCAAGGTCTCCTGCTGGACGGTCTGCCTGCACAATACCCGTCTCGGCATGCTGCATCCCGATCATGTGACGCGGAACGCCTTCGGCAATCCCAACTATTACAATCTTTGCCCGTCCAGCCCGGCGGCGCGGGCCTATGCCGTCACCCTTGTTCGCGACATCACGACCAACTACCGGCCCGCTATGGTGGAACTCGAGAGCCCGAATTTCATGGGATTCGCGCATGAATATCATCACGAAAAAGACGGTGTCGGCCTGAACGCCGAAGATGATTTCCTGCTGTCGCTCTGCTTCTGCGACCATTGCACGGCGCGTGCCACAACGGCCGGTGTGCCGGTCGAAGGCGCGCGCCGGTCGGTCGCGCGCTTCATCGCCGAACTTTGCGAACGAGCTGTCCCGGAAAGGCAATTCCCCGACTTCCCGGCAGCCGGCATCGATGCCTTTCGCGACCATCCTGATCTGCATGCCTATCTCACCTGGCGCAGCGAACCGGTGACCAGCCTGATCGGCGAGATCAAGGCGGCCGCCGATCCGGCGACACGCATCGTGCTCATCGACCTGAAGGACGGCTGGCTCGGCGGCGTCGATCTCGCCGCCGCCGGTAAGCTCTGCGACGGGGCGATCCTCTGCTGCTACGACATGGAACCGGATGCCGTCGGCGATGTCATCCGGACCGGCCGGGCGGCAATCGGACCGGGCAAGTTCCTCGGGGTGGGCCTGCGCGTCTTCTATCCCGAGGTCAGCGGGCTGGCGGTGCTCGCTGCACGCGCCAAGGCCGCCGTCGATGCCGGCGCTGACGGCGTGAACTTCTACAATTACGGCCTGATACCGGCAAAGCGCCTCGACTGGGTCAAGGCAGCGGTCGACGCAATCACTTGAGCAGATCAGCGCTCCTTAGGATGCGATGGGTTCGGCGACCTGGATCAGGCAGTCGCCGGCCTGGCTGTCGCAGTGCAGCCGGTGGGAAATGACAATGCCGCTCTCGGCAAAGCGCAGTTCTTCCTCCGGCTGCTCCAGACGTTCGAGATCATAATACCATCCGGCAAGCTCACCGGCGGCAACGATGGCGCCGATGGCTGCGGCCGGCTCGAACCAGCCTCTGCGGTTCGCATAGATGCCCTGGCTGTGCCTAGACAGCGACAGCAGCTGCAACGGTCCCGGCTCGGCGAGCGGCACGCGCGACAGGACCGGATGCTTCACGATGCCGAGTGTGACGAGCAGCCGGTCGATCGCCGCCGCCGTGAAAGCCATTGTCTCAGGCGTCACGGTACCGCCGCCGCCGAACTCGCCGGAAAGACCGATGGTTCCGGCCCTTGCCGCAGCACCCATCGATGTCGGTGCGGTCGGCCCGTTATCGGCGATGAAGGCATGCGCCGCACCCGTGGCGCGCATCAGCGAAACGGACCGCTCGAAGCGAGCGGTATCGGCCTGCCGCTCGATCAGCGTGCAGGGCAGGTGCGCCATGGAGGCGCCGCCCGAATGCAGGTCGAGCACGACGTCATGGCGCGGAAAAAGTTCATGTTCGAGGAAATGCGCCATCCGCGCCGTCGGCGATCCGCTGGGATCACCGGGAAACGCCCGATTGAGGTTGCCGCCGTCGAAGGGCGAGCAGCGCTTGGCCGCCATCACCGCCGGCAGGTTCGCCATCGGCAGGATGGTGACGGCGCCGCGGATTTCGGCGACATCCAGCAGCCGCATCAACCGGCCGAGCTGGAGTTCGCCCTCATACTCGTCGCCATGATTGCCAGCCATCAGCAACAAAGACGGCCCCTCGCCATTTTTCAGGCGAAGGATCGGAATGCGGATCTGATAATAGGGCGAACGGTCGATCGAATAAGGAATGGCGAGGTGGCCGGCCTGCCGGCCCTCGCGCGAAAAGTCGATCGGATTGACGAGACCGCTATGCATGATGTCTCCAGTGCGAACGGTTGCGATGCCGTCAAAGGGCGGCGACGGCAGTCATTTCGACGCGCAGATCGGGATCGGCGAGACGAGCTTCGGTGCAGGCGCGGGCCGGCGGGTTTTCGATGTCGATCCAGTCATCATAGACGCTGTTCATCGCCTCGAAGTCGACGATCGCCGGCAGGAAAACATTGACGGCGATAAGGCGCGAGCGATCGATACCCGCCTCTTTCAAAAGGGCGTCGATCTTGCCGAGCACGTCGCGGGTCTGATCCTTGATATCAGCCTTGCGATTTTCCGCGACCTGGCCGGCAATATAGACGAGGCCGCCGTAGCTGACGGCTTGGCTCATACGCGAGCCTTTCTGATAACGCTGGATCATGGCGGGTTTCCTTTTCTTGCTTTTGGAGGGAGAGTTCAGCCAAAGCTGGTCAGATAGGCTGTCGTCACCGAATGGTCCGGATCGAGGCCGTAGAGGATGGCATGCCGGTCAAGGCAGGTGCAGGGATGCGAGATGCCGCACTCGATGACGTCGCCGACCGCAACGTCGCTGCCGTCGGCAAGGGCCACGAAGGCGTGCTGATCGTTGAGGCGAAACACGTCGGCGTTTCCGAGATCGGCGAGATACGCACCATTGCGATAGAGCGCCAGCGGCCGCGGCAGGCCCTGATCCATCGCAACATCGCGCATGCCCATGCCGCAGATCGCCAGCCGCGGCTCCGGCCGCGACAGGATCTCGGCCCAGACCCGCAGCGCCGGACGGAAAGCTGCCGCAGCCGAAACCGTCTCGCCGCCGATGCGGAAACCGCCGCGTGCATCGAGGCCGGCCAGGCCGCGTTCGTAAATGCCGTGATCGTGGAAGAAGATCGCGCCGCTGCGCAGCACCAGCCGGCAGGCGGGATCGGCTGCGATGGCGGCGGAAAGCCTGGCAATCACCACATCGAAAAACACCGAGCCACCGGCCGTGACGAGGAGCGGCCGCTCGTCACCGATGCGGGCGCGCACCTTCGGCAGGAAATCAGATGTCACCGTCATCAGCGCGTCGATGCGACGCATCGTCTCTTCCGCATCGGCGGTCGCCGCCGCACCCTCATAGGCGGCGATGCCGGTCAGCCGGAAGGCCGGCGTCTCCGCGGCAAGGATTGCCTCCAGAATTGCCTCCGCGGCGTCGACGCCGCGGGCACCGGCGCGGCCGGCGCCGAACTCCACCAGCAGGCCGAGGGGCGGTAGATCGGCACGCTCATGCCATGCGGAATGAAGAGCCTCGACCAGCGCCATCGAATCCACGAAAATATGGAGTTCCGCATCGGGATAATGGGCAAGCAGGGCCGCGAGCCGGCGGGCAGCGGCCACCCCGCCGATCTCGTTGGCGAGGATCAGCCGGCGTTGTCCCGCCTTGAGCAGGACAGCGGCCTGGCGGATGTCGGCGACCGTCGTGCCCCAGGCGCCTGCCGCCAGAAGTGCCTCCGACAGCGCCGTCGACATAGGTGTCTTGGCATGCGGGGCGATTTCGACGCCATGGCTCTTCACATAGGCCATCATCAGTTCGACATTGCCGGTGAAAGCCTGCCGGTCGAGCGAGATCAGCGGCAGGGCCATCCTGCCGTCATAGGGCTTCCATCCCTGCTTGCCGATTGCAGCAAGCGCAAGCGGCGGATTGCCCGGCGGAAAGCCGCGCACCCGCTCGTCGATCAAAACGTTTTCCGTCGCAGTATGAAGGTCAGACATGGCAGCCACTCCTGATCTCGGCCGGGTCGGCGATGCCGAGGCGATAAGTGTCGTTGGCCGTGGCAAAGAACAGGGCGCGCTGCTCGTCGTAAGAGAGCTGGGAGGCGACCGTGCGGAAAACCTGATAGACCTCATCGAAAGAGGCATGCAGGCCCGCAACCGGAAAGTCGCTCGCGAACATGGCGCGCGCCGGGCTGAAACAATCGAGGCAATGGTCGATCACCGGCCGCAGGCTTTCGAGCGTCCACTTATTGTCATAGGCGACGAGGTCGGAGATCTTCAGGCGCAGATTCGGCTCGCTGCCGAGCGCCCGCAGACCACGGCGCCAGAGCGCCATGCCGTCCTCCGTCCGGTCTGCCGGGCTGCCGCCATGGTTGAGCACGAAAAGCGTTTGCGGAAAAGCGCGCACCAGTTCGAGCGCCTCACTCATCTGCCAGGGATAGAGCATCAGATCGAAGACCAGTCCGAGCCGCGTGGCATGGGCAAGCCCCGCCCGCCAGACGGGATCGCCCATGCGGTTCGGGCGCGAAGCAAAACTCTTCGCCGCGTCCGGATGCCAGCTGACGATGTCGCGTATGCCGACAACGTTGGGATTTGCCGCTTCCGCCTCAAGCAGGCGCATGGCGTCCGGCCCGTCGAGAGGCACGCGCGCGATATAACGGTGCGCCACGCCGGAGCTGCGGTCGAGGCCATCCAGCCAGCGGCTCTCTTCCAGCGGGTACGCAACGGACCAGCCGGCCTCCACATGCACGGTTGCAATCACGTTCTGGCGGGCGGCATCGGCGCGATAATCGTCGATGCCATAGTCGCGCAGGATCGGCGCGAGGCTTCCGAAAACCATCTCCTCGCCGGAAGCTCGGGTCTTCTGCAGCCAGGGATGGCGTTGCAGGCTGAGGTCCCAGAGGTGGTGATGCGGATCGATCACCGGCCGGTTATAGAGCTCCGTCATCGGCGCGCCTCGCGGCCGGAAACGAGCAGAAGGGCAAGGATCAGCGCGCCGAACATGATCGAGCGCCAGCCGGGCGAGGCGTTGACGACGGTGATCAGCGCCGTCGTCGTGACGAGCAGGATTGCGCCCGGAATGGTCCCGGCATAGGTGCCACGGCCGCCGAGGATGGAGGTGCCGCCGAGCACGACGGCGGCGATCGAGGTCAGCAGATAGGGGTCGCCGATGCCGACATACCCTTGCCGGTTCATGCCGAGCACGAGAATGCCCGCAAGCCCCGCGAAAAAGCCGGACAGAGTGTGGACGATCAGCGTGTTGCGGGTGACGCTGACGCCGGAAAGCCGGGCCGCCAGCGGGTTCGCCCCGAGCGCCAGGAAACGCGCGCCGATCGGCATGCGGTGGACGAGCAGCAGGACGACGATCGAGACGACAAGCCACAGAATAATGCCTGAGGGAATGCCGAGCGGCCGCGCCTGCCCGAGCAGAATGACCGCCGGATTGCTGACGGTAACCGCGCTGCCGCCGGCGACGATGACGAGCAGCCCCTGCAGGAAGGTCGCCATAGCCAGCGTCATGATGATCGGCGGCACGCGAAGATAGGCAGCACCGGCGCCGTTCATCAGGCCGATAGCCGCGGCGATGGCAAGGGCCGCCGCGATGCCGGCGAGGCCGGTCGGGTCCCAGGCTGGCGAGATCAGCGGCAGCAGGATCGCCGTGACTGTTATGACCGCGCCGACGGAAAGATCGATGCCGCCCATCAGGATGACGAGCGTCTGGCCGGCGGCGGCAATGCCGATCACCGCGGCGAGTTCGAGCAGGTAGCGCAGGTGGCCATAGGCGCCGAAACCACGCAACGTAAAGCTTGCGACGATCCAGACGAGCGCGACCAGAAGGAAGGTCAGGAGCGGCGGATTGCGGAACGCGGACCTGATGATGTTCATCGCCTTGCCCTCCAAGACCCAAGAAGTTCCGGAACGGCGACCGCGCCGACGATGATCAACCCTTGCGCGACATATTGCGCGACCGGCGGGAAGCCCAGGAAGAACATGACGTTGATCATCACCGAAAGCAGCAGGCTGCCGCAGATCGCGCCGCGCATCGTGCCCTTGCCGCCGAGGAAACCCACGCCGCCGAGCACAGCGGCGGCGATCGAGTTCAGCGTGAAGGGCGTGCCGATGACGGGATCACCGGAGCCGGTCTGCGCAGCGACGAAGAGACCGGTCAGGGCGGCGAGAAGGCCGGACAGGGCGAAGGCTGCAACCTTCACCCGTTCGACCGGAACACCGGAGCGGAACGCGCCGACCGGATTGTCGCCGGCCGCGTAGATGCCGAGGCCGAGCGGCGTTGCAAGAAAGGCCTTCCAAAGCGCCAGGATCACGATGAGCAGCAGGAAGGCGACGGGCGTGTGGCCGGCCAGCACCGTCGACAGCCAATCGGGAATGAACCCGCCCGGCCGGGGCAGCAGGATGAGCGCGACCCCGCCGATGATGAAGGAGCCAGCAAGCGTGACGATGATTGCAGGAAGCCTCAGATAGGTAACGATGGCGCCGATGACGGCGCCGATCGAAAGACCGGCAAGCGAGACCGCAAGAATGCCGCCCGGCACGCCGAGCGCTCCTTCCATCGTCGTCGCGGCGATCACCGCTCCAAGACTGACGAGCGGGCCGATCGCCAGCGTGATGCCGCCGTTCAGCATGAGCAGCGCCTGCGCCATGGTGACGAGCGCGAGCGGGAACCAGTTCTGCGTGAACTTGGAGAAGCCGCCGATCGAAAGGATGCCGGGAAAGAGCAGCGCATAGAGGATGAGAAAGGCGGCGACGACCAGATAGAGGCCGGCAAGGCCGCGGTTGCGGCGAAGCTGGATCGAGCCGTAGAGCCGGGATGACGAACTTATGCTCATGCCGCCTCTCCCTGCGTCGTGGTGGTGATGCCCATGGCCGCGCCGACGATCGCCCCTTCGCTGATTTCATCCTGCGACAGCACCGCCGCGACACGCCCCTCGCGCAGAACCACGACACGGTCGCAGAGATGCACGAGCTCCGGCGTATCGGAACTGGCCAGAATCACGAGCCGCCCCTCGGCGGCGAAAGCGCGGAGCATGAGATAGATTTCCCGCTTGGTCTCGATGTCGACGCCGCGCGTCGGATCGTTGAGGAGCAGAACGGAGGGATCGAGCGGCAGCCATTTGGCCAGCGCCACCTTCTGCTGATTGCCGCCGGAAAGCGCCTGCACCGGGCGGGCCGTGTCGCCCTTGATCGTCAGCCGGCGGGCGAGATCGGCGACCAGGCCGGTTTCCGCCGGCCGGTCGCGCAGCCCTTTGCGGGCGAGCCGTCCAAGCGAGGGCAGGATGAGATTGGAGGCGATGGAATGCGGCAGCACCAGTCCCTCATGCTTGCGGTCGGCCGGGACATAGACGATGCCGGCGGCGTTCGCCTCGCCGACATCGGCGGGCAGGGCGGGTTTACCCAATACCTCCGCCCGAGCGGCCGCGGCCGAAATCGCGCCGTAGAGGCCGAGCAGCAGGTCTTCCTGCCCTTGTCCCACCAGCCCGCCGATGCCGACGATCTCGCCGGCGCGGGCCGAGAAGCCGACATCACGCACCATGCCGGCGGAAAAACCTTCGACGCTGATGCACATCGCACCAGGTGCTGCGGTCGGGCGCGGCGGGAACAGGTCGCCGGTCTCGCGGCCGACCATCAAGCGCACCAGGCCTTCGCCGTCGATGCCGGACAGCGACTGGTCGGCGGTGACCAAGCCATCCTTCAGCACCGTGACATGCGAGCAGAGCGCCTGCACCTCATTGAGGCGGTGGGAAATATAGAGAAGTGCCGTGCCGCGGTCCCTCAGCGTCCGGATCAGGCGGGCAAGAATGCCGGCTTCGTGCGCGGAGAGCGATGAGGTCGGCTCGTCCAGAATGAGCACACGCGGCTTGCGGAACAGGGCCTTGGCGATCTCCACCATCTGGCGGCGGCCAAGTGCCAGATCAACGACCGGCATGTCGAGCGGCTCGGTGAGCCCGACCATGTCGCAGACGTCTGACACGCCGCGATGGAGCGCTTTGTAGTCGATGAGGCCGAACCGGCGCGGAAACGCGCCGAGCCCGATGTTTTCGGCAATCGACAGACTGGCCGTGAGGCTCAGCTCCTGTTGAACGACGGCAATACCAGCCGCGCGCGCAGCCGCCGGGCTGAAGCGCTCCACCGGCTTGCCGTCGACGAGGATGGAACCGCCGTCCGGCTGGAGAGCGCCGGACAGGAGGTTGATCAATGTGGACTTGCCGGCGCCGTTTTCGCCGAGCAGGGCGTGAATCCTGCCCGGCAGAAGGGCGATATCGACGCCCTTCAAAACGGGATTGCCGAAAAATCCCCTGAACACCTGCCGGGCTTCCAGCAGGGGTCTTTCTTCCGTCATGACGGCTTTCCTCAACCCGGGATTACTGAGGCGGATTACTTGGCGGCAAGCAGCTTGTCGAAGAGCGCCTTGTCGTAGTCCGAGTAGATATAGCCATCAGCCGGGAACTTGTCGGCTCGGGCGAGATAGCTGCCGATCGTGCTGTCGTCGATGACGGGCAGCGGCACCTTGACGAAGGCCGGAACGTCCTTGCCTTCCAGCGCCTGCACGGCGGTGTAAACGGAAAGCGCGCCGAGCCAGTTGGGCTGCATGGTCGCCCAGCCCTTCAGGCCCTTCTCCTTCCAGAGTTCCAGGAACTGCCGGGCGTTTTCGCCTGTTGTCGGCACCTGGTCGCGGCCTTGGCGCTCGAAGGCGAGGACGGAGCCGGCCGATAGCGCGCCGCCGAGCGACAGCACGCCGTCGATTTCGGGATTGGCGAAGAGCAGGCTGGTCATCGCTTCCTGTGCCGGGGCGACATTATATTCGGTGTTTGTCTCGGTGATCACCTGGAGACCCGGATTGGCGTCGAGGACCGGCTGGGCGCCCTTGCGGCGGTCGTCGCTCACCGAAATGCCAGCCGGGCCGTTCATGACGATGATCTTGCCCTTGCCGCCGAGCTGGCTGACCATCCACTTGGCAGCGGTCGCGCCCCATTCGTTGGAATCGGTGTTGATCTTCGCCGTCACCTTGTCGGTATTGACAAGGCTGTCGAAATTCACGACGGCGATGCCCTTGTCGCAGGCATCTGATATGACGCGGTCAAGCGCGTTGGAGGAACCGGCGATCACCACGATGGCGTCGACATTGGCGTCGATCATCGACTGGATATGCTGGATCTGCGTCTGGGCGTTACCCTGCGCGTCGGTAATCATCAGGTCCTTGACGAGGCCCGCCTTCTTCAGCTCCTCCACTTCGGCCGTGATGGTGCCTTCGGTCTGCTTCATCCAGGTCGGCACCGAATAGATGTTCGCCCAGCCGATCGTATAGGGCGCTTTCCTGTCACCCTTGATGCAATTGGCGGCGGCCGAGGCCGTACCGGCCGAAAAGACGAGGAGTGCCGCAGCGGTGGCAGCACCCGCGAGAAGGCGGCGGCGTAGCGAAGCGGAAATGCCGTTTTCAAGATTCTTCATGTCGATCCCCTTTTTTGTGTGCGGCAGCGTTGACGGCTTGCCATCAATGTCCAATATAATGTACATGTGATCTATATACCGGACGAGGCGATCTTATGCCGATTTTTCTACCTCGCAAGAGGGGTGGGAAAATTTCATTCGCTAGGAATGACGGGATCGATTGACAGATGCGGCAGTCGGCTTGAAAAGCTTGGCCGGGCAAAAAGGATCGAGAACAATGGATGCAGTTCAGGACGAAGCAGCCGGTAAACGCGCCCGAGGGCTCGACCGCGCCTTCGAGATCCTCGATTTCCTGCGCCAGAAACGGCAGGCCCTGAAGCCGAATGAAATCGCCGCGCAGATCGGCGCGCCGCGCTCATCGGTTTACGAGCTCGTAAACCTGCTGCTGCAGAATGGTATCCTGGAATTCACCGGCGGCGAGGGGCGTGTCTATCTCGGCCGCAAACTGTATTTCCTCGGCGCAGCCTATGAGAACCATTTCGACTTCACCCGCGAATGCGAGGCGGCGCTGGAACAGCTTGCCGACGAGACGCGGGAAACGGCGCAGTTCTGCATGCTGGATGGAAACAGATACACGGTCGTTCGCATGCGCGAAGGCGCGCGCCCCTTCCGCATTTCGACGGATGTCGGGCAGTCGGTGCCGATCCCGTGGACGGCGTCGGGCCGCCTGCTCGTCGCACACCTGTCGGATCAGGACATCTTGAACTTCATTCCGCCGCAGGATTTTCGCCTGCCGAACGGCGAATGGCTTGAGCCGCAAACCTTCATCGCCGAGGTGCGCCAGGCCGAGCGTGAAGGTCTCTTCACCTTCAACAGCATCGTCGACAGCTTCACGCACTGTTTTGCCGTACCGGTGCGGGGCGAGGAAGGCCATGCAGCCGCAACGCTCTGCCTCGTCACGCCACGCGACGATGGCATCGCCAACCGGGACCGCTACCTCGACTGCCTGAAGAAGGCCGCCGCAGGCCTCGACCATGCCCCGACCCGGCCAAAACGAGGCTGATGCCCTGAGCACATGAAGGCATTGATCTCAGGTAGCACGGACGTTCGTGCGAAAGCCGCCATTCCCTTGCATGCTCGTCAAACTGGATCCTGCTCGCTCCGGCGGGGCTGCAAGCGGGCATAAGACGCTCAGAAGACCTATTGCTATTTGTCGTCTCGGCCGGGCTCTTCGCCACGCCCGCAGATCCCATCTGCCGGTCCGCGCCCGCATACCCCCGGGATAGTCGCCCTGACCGTTGATTTCCGATTTCACGGCAAACCGGGAAATCTATTCACCCTTCCTCCGAAACTATGAAATTCAGTTTCTCTATAAATTCTATGGAGAACGTATTTTAGCAACCCAGCAGCCAATTGAATACTTGGCCCTGGAGAAGACCGGGCTGTTGACGGAAAACGGAGAGGACACGAAATGACACGGAAAATCAGGCTTGGAGCATTTCTTCCCGGTGGCGGACAGCATGTTGCGTCATGGCGGCATCCCGACCAACCGGCCGACGGCGCGACCAGTTTCGAGTTTCACAAACGTCTTGCCTTGACGGCTGAGCGTGGCCTCTTCGATGCTTATTTCCTCGCCGACGGGCTGGCTGTCGGTTTCGGCGGTGCGCGTGAAGGCGGCAACGCCCGCGTGGCCGGCTTCGAACCCGTGACATTGTTCTCGGCCATTGCGCCTTTCACCACCCATCTCGGCTTTATCGCCACGTCCTCGACCACCTACGAAGAGCCTTACACGACCGCCCGCAAATTCGCCTCGCTGGATCTGATCTCGGAGGGCCGTGCCGGCTGGAATGTCGTCACCACGACGGGCGACCTGACGGCACAGAACTTCAATCGCGATACCCAGCTTCCGCATGCCGACCGATATCGCCGCGCTGCCGAACACGTCGACGTTGTCCGCAAGCTCTGGGAAAGCTTCGAAGACGACGCGTTCATCCGGGACAAGCAATCCGGCGTGTTCTTCGATCCGGCGAAGCTGCACGACACCGATCACCGCGGCGAACATTTCAGCGTGCGCGGTCCGCTCAACGTGTCGCGGTCGCCGCAGGGGCATCCCGTCATCGTCCAGGCCGGGCAATCCGAAGATGGACGCGGGCTCGCCGCAGCAACGGCCGAAGTCATCTTCACCGCCCATCAGCATATCGAAACCGCCCAGGAGTTCTACCGGGATATCAAGGCACGCGCCCGCGCTCTCGGCCGAAACCCCGATCATATCCTCGTCATGCCCGGCGTATCCGCTTTCGTCGGCAGGACCGAGGCAGAGGCGCGCGAGAAATACGACCGTCTGACGTCGCTCATCGTCGAAGAGGACGGGATCGGCCTCCTCAATGGCCTGACCGGCGGCACGCTCGACCTGCACGGCTATGACCTCGACGGCCCTCTACCACCGGCGCCGCCGACGGAAGGCATGAAGAGCCGCCAGGCCCTCATCCGCCAGATCGCCGACGAAAACAACTTCACCATCCGCCAGCTCTATCAGTGGATCGCGTCTGCCCGCGGTCACTACACCATCGTCGGAACACCCGAACAGATCGCCGATACGCTGCAGAAGTGGTTCGAGAACGAAGCTGCCGACGGCTTCAACATTCTGCCGCCCTGGCTGCCGACGGCGCTCGACGATTTCGTCGATCTGGTCATTCCGGAACTGCAGCGCCGCGGCCTGTTCCGCACGGCCTATGAGGGCAAGACGCTTCGAGAAAACCTCGGCCTGCCTTTCCCGACCAATCGATGGGCTGCAGAACAAGCAGCTCTCCAGGCAGCAGAGTGAGGAGCGGTCGATGTCCTATGAAATCAACCAGGTTCTTCCGAGAAGCTTCGGCCGCCTGAAAAACAGCGAAAGCCATATTTCCACTCTCGCCTTGCAAGTGCGCGGGGTGCTCGCATCGCTTTTGCCGCGCTACGGCCTTCTCATCGGCTTCCTCTTATTCTGGCAGGTGTCGAGCACCAGAGGCTGGGTCAATCCCGCTATCTTCCCGCCCCTAGACGTGATCCTGTCCGCTCTTTGGACCAATCTTGCCAACGGCGCGCTGCTCGATGATATCGCTATCAGCCTGCAGCGATCCGGAACCGCCTTCGCCTTTGCCGTGGTGATCGGCATTCCGCTCGGCCTGTTCATGGGTCAGGTTCGTGCGGTCGAACAGGCGCTCGATCCGATCCTTCAGCTCTTCCGCCAGACCTCGGCACTGGCGCTCTACCCGGTCTTCATCCTGCTGCTTGGCCTCGGCGAAACATCGAAGATCTTCGTGATCTTCTGGGCGACACTGTTTCCGGTGCTGCTCGCCACGATCGGCGGCGTCAAGGAGGTGGACAAGAAGCTCATCGAGATGGCGCGGACCTATGGCGCCGGACCGCTGACCATCTTCCGCCGCGTCATCCTGCCGGCGTCGGTACCGGCGATCTTCGTCGGCTTGCGTCTTTCGGCGACGACTGCGCTTCTGCTGTTGATTGCCGCCGAGATGATCGGCGCCAACAAGGGCATCGGCTTCCAGGTGATGAACGCGCAGTACAATTTTCAGATCCCGCTGATGTTTGCGGCGATCCTTCTGCTCGCCTTCCTCGGGCTTGCCGCCAATGCCTTGCTCGTTCTCTTGCAGCGCCGTCTCTGCCGCTGGTCTCAGCCGAGCCGCTGACCTGCTTTCACCGATTTTCCTCTTCCGAAAGGCACCACCAGATGACATTCCATCCCCGCAACCTCCTCCTGCCGGCAGTGATCGCTCTCGGCCTAACCTCACCCGCCGCGGCCGCCGACACGGTGAAGCTGCGCTATCTCGCCAGCCAGGGTGGTCTTGCCGCTCATGAACTCGCCGCCGAACTCGGCTATTTCGACGGAACGGGCATCACGCTCGAAAATGTCGGCTACGCCCAGGGCGGCCCGGCCTCCCTGATCGCCCTGGCATCGGGTGATGTCGAGATCGGCAGCGCCGCAACTTCCGCCGTCCTGAATTCGATCATCGGCGGCAATGATTTCGTCGCCGCCTATCCCTCGAACGGCATCAATAACGAGGTGCAGTCGACCTTCTACGTGCTGGAAGACAGCCCGATCAAGAGTATCAAGGACATTGCCGGCAAGAGCATCGCGGTCAATACACTCGGCGCGCATCTCGACTATACCATCCGCGAAGCCTTGCATTCCGTCGGCCTGCCGGCGGACGCAGCCAATCAGCTTGTCGTTCCCGGGCCGCAGCTCGAACAGGTGCTGCGCTCCAAGCAGGTCGATATTGCCGCCTTCGGCTACTGGCAGACGACCTTCGAGGGGGCTGCGCTGAAGAATGGCGGCCTGCGTCCGATTTTCGACGATACCGACGTGCTTGGAGACATATCCGGGGGCTTCGTGGTCCTGCGCCGTGATTTCGCTCGCGAACATCCTGAAGCTGCAAAGATTTTCGTCGAGCAGTCGGCCCGCGCCCTCGACTATGCCCGCGAACATCCGGAGGAAACCAAGAAGATCCTCGCCAAGGCACTCAGCGAGCGCGGCGAGAACGCTGATATCGCCCAGTACTTTCGAGGCTATGGGGTGCGTGCCGGCGGTCTGCCGGTCGAGCGCGACATCCAGTTCTGGATTGACGTCCTGGTTCGCGAAGGCAAGCTGAAGCAGGGCCAGCTGGCCGCCAAGGACATCCTCTTGACCGCCGATGCCAAGCCGGCAAGCAACTGAGGAATGGTGATGAGCATCGCTGAGGACACGCGCCGCGGAGAGGTGACGATCCGTCACCTCTCCAAATCCTACAGGTTGAACGGGACACCGCTGCAGGTCCTCAGGGATGTCAACCTCCACGTCCGCTCCGGCGAAAGCCTCGCCATCGTCGGCGCCAGCGGCTCGGGCAAGACGACCCTGCTCAGGGTTCTGGCCGGTCTTGAGGATTCCGACACGGGCGAGGTCCTCGTCGATGGCAAGGCGGTGCGAGGCGTCGGCGCAGAGCGCGCCGTCATCTTTCAGGAACCGCGCCTTCTGCCCTGGCTGACCGTGCTCGACAATGTCTCCTTCGGGCTGGAAACTAGCGGCCTGCCGCGTGAGCAGGCGAGGGGACGGGCGCGCCATTATGTCAAGCTCGTCGGCCTGCAGCAGTTCGAGGCTGCCTATCCCCGGCAGCTGTCGGGCGGCATGGCCCAGCGCGTCGGCATCGCCCGGGCTCTGGCCGTCCAGCCGGAGATCCTGCTGCTCGACGAACCGCTCGGCGCGCTCGACGCGATGACCAAGATCGGCATGCAGCAGGAACTCGCACGGATCTGGCGCGATGAGGATGTGACGACCATTCTCGTCACCCACGATCTCGAGGAGGCGATCTATCTGGCCGACCGGATCCTCATCCTGCCACGGGAGAAGGGCGGCGAGCCGCGTCTGATCGAAATCGACCTGCCCCGTCCCCGCGACCGCAGCGCACCGGAATTCGTTCGACACCGCGAAGAGTTGCTGAACCTGTTCGGGCTGCATTGACGTCTTGAAGCGCGCGCACCGCATGGGACCTGATCCATGCGGCGCGCGGCAGTAGCAGTAGCGATGCGGAGGACGCCCGCGGCGCTACCGCGACTTGCTCTTCGAGCCGGCGGTGAGATACGGGCGCCGATCCAGTTCCGCCGACCTGTAGGAACTGCGCAGCCGCAGCAGATCTTTGCGGGCGATCAGGCCGCACAATTTCCCTGAGGTCGGATCGACGATCGGAATGCGTCCGTCGCCGGTCGACAGCATCAGATCGGCGATGAATGCGACCGTATCATCGGGATGCCCCACCGGAACGGAATCATCCGTCACGTTTTCCGCAAGCGTCTGGCTGGCGAGGTCCGGGTTCCCCTGCCAGAGCAAAGCGTCGGCTCTCGATACGACGCCGGCTAGCCTGCCTGTCGCATCGACCACCGGATAAATCCGGTGCGTCTTCTGCTGCGAGGCGAAGAAATCGCAGGCTTCTCCCACCGTCATGGCGACGGGAAGCGTGTCGACATCGCTGATCATGATCTCCCTTGCGCGCGACAGTTCGAACGGGTCGACGCCATATTCGCGGGTGATGTGCTGACCGCGGCGGGCGATCTTCTCGGTGAGGATCGAGCGGCGCAGCAGCAGGACGGTGACGGCATAGGCCACCACGGTTGCGGCAAGCAGCGGAACGAGCGTGCTGACGTCGCCGGTGATCTCCATCGCAAAGAAAGTGCCCGTCAGCGGTGCACGCATGGTTCCACCCATCATCGCCGCCATTCCGAGCAGCGCCCAGAAGCCGGGATCATTGCCCGGCATGACAAGGCCGACCAGCCATCCGAGAGCCCCGCCGAAAATCAGAAGTGGCGCGAGGACGCCACCGGAGGTGCCCGACGACAGGGCAAACAGCCAGATGATGGTCTTCACCAGCAGGATCGACATCACCGCCGGGGCGAGCAGCCGGTTGTTGAGCAGGCCATCGATGATGTCGTAGCCGACGCCCATGGACCGCGGTTCGATCAGGCCGCCGAGACCGATGACGAGACCGCCGAGCGCCGGCCACCACATCCAGTGGATCGGCAAGGCTTCGAACAGATCCTCGATCCGATAGAGCAGCGTCGTCAGCAATCCCGATTGCAGGCCGGAGATGATGCCCACCGCCGCACAGGCGAAAATACCCCACCAGGGCAAGGCCACCTGGAAGTGGGTCGGGAACAGCGGGCCGACGCCGAACAGCAGCGGACGCCAGCAGATCGACACGCAGGCGGCAACGGCGACGGGAATGAAGCTGCGCGGCTTCCATTCGAACAACAGCAGTTCGACCGCCAGCATGACCGCGGCGATCGGCGAGCCGAAGATCGCCGTCATGCCTGCGGCGGCGCCGGCGACGAGCAGCGTTTTCCGCTCGGCCGCACTCATGTGAAAGAATTGCGCGAACAGCGATCCGATCGCACCGCCGGTCATGATGATCGGCCCCTCGGCGCCGAACGGGCCGCCGGTTCCGATGGAGATTGCCGAGGACAGCGGCTTCAGGACCGCGACCTTCGGCGACATCCGGCTGCCGCCGATCAGGATGGCCTCGATCGCCTCGGGAATGCCGTGGCCGCGGATCTTCTCCGACCCGAAACGGGCCATCAATCCGATGACAAGTCCACCCAGCGGCGGAACAAGCACCACCCACAGCGAGCGCGGCACCGCAGCCAGAGAGGCAGGCTGGATGCCGATCTCCCCGAACCAGATGACATTCGTCACCAGCGCAATGAGGCTGACGAGACACCAGGCTGCAAACGCGCCTGACGTGCCGACAATGATGGACATGCCGACCAGGATGAGGACCCGCCTGTCGGTGGTGAAATCGCCGGCCTCGCGCCGGGAAAGACCGCCGGTGAAATCGTGCGGCCGGTTGCTTGGTGGATGCTGCGCCATGGAAGCCTCTGCTACGCCGGAAATGGAAACGGTTGAGGCGGGTCAATATATCGTGATGCGATATAAATCAACGGGCGAAAGCATGAAGGCGAGAATGTCCCATGAAGATGCCTCACTTGACCGGCTGGCGACTGCCCATCTATTCGATGATGGCGGCATGGCCTGCCGATCCTGGCAGCCGTTGCGGCAGAGGAGAAGTGCTTTGAAGAAGACCGCGCCGCTCCTGAGGCAAGAGGATTACGAGGCTCTCGCCGACCTCAGATTTGCGCTTCGCCAGTTCATGGACTTCAGCGCCTCTGCCGCCCAGTCGGAGGGATTGCCCCCGCAGCAACATCAGGCTCTTTTGGCGATCAAGGGACAACGCGGCGAAGCCATGACCATCGGCATGCTTGCCGAGCGGCTGATCATCGCGCCGCATACGGCGACCGAGCTTGTCGGGCGGTTGTCGGATGCCGGATTGGTCGAACGCCACGCTGATCCGGCCGACAGGCGCCGCCAGACGATTCTTCTGACGGATAAGGCCGACGCGCTTCTGACGAGACTGAGCGCCGTTCACCTTTCAGAAATAAGGGAGATGGCCCCGAAGTTGATTGAGCTTCTGCTCGAGCTCCAGAAGACGGCGTCGAACGCCAAATGACAATTGCGAAATAGCCGAGTTCCAGACGTGCCGCTTTAACCCAAAAGCGTCTTCCTCAAGCGATGGATGTGGGCGGCGCCAATGCCGCAGCAACCGCCGATGATCGTCGCGCCGGCCTCGGCCCAGGAGCAGGCATAGCGCGAATAGGCATCGTCATTCAGATCGGCGCGTGTCTCGTGCAGGCCTTCATTGGCGGCTGCCTCACCTTGCTCCCCTTCGAAGGCATTGGCATAGACGCCGATGTCGATATGAGCGTCCATCTTCCGGAACACGCGCGCCGCCGTCTCCACGGCCGCCTGCATGACCTCAGGCTTGCTGCAATTGAACAAGAGGGCTTCGGCGCCCGATGAAGCTACCCAGGATGCCGCGTCCTCGACCCTTTCATCGGAGCGAAGCCTCGGTTCGCCGCCCCTTATCGCCGCCTCGTCATCCGCCAACGTGAACGAAATCCAGAACGGCTTGCCTGACGTTGCCACCGCCTTGCGGACAGCCTCTGCCTCGGCGATCAGGCTCAACGTCTCGCCAAGCCATATATCGACGAAGGGAGAAAGGTTTTCGACAAGCACCTCGAGATAGTCCTGCACCCGCGAAGGCTGAAAGTTCTGCGGCTCGTATGAGCCGAAGATCGGCGGCAGCGACCCGGCAACCAGCACCTTCCGATCCGTGACGGCATCGGCCGCCTCGCGCGCCAAGCGGCCGGCGAGACGGATCAGCGCTGGTCCTTCCTTCCAGAACCGATCCTCGCCGATGTGAAAGGGCACGAGCGCATAGCTGTTTGTCGTAACGACCTCAGAGCCGGCGGCGATGAATTCCTGGTGAACCTTACGGACGATATCCGGCGCATTGATCAGCGCCAATGCCGACCATTCCGGTTGTTTCAGCTCGGCACCCAGCCGCAGCAGTTCGCGGCTCATGCCGCCATCGAGAATTCGTGTCGTGCTCATCAAGAGGTCTCCATTCAACCTGTCGCGCCGTCAGCGGCGCGGGGCTTTTCATCGTAAAGTGGGCGAGATGTACGTGGTTCGTGCGCCAGCGAGTTCATGGCCAGTCCCTTTCCGTCGGCCTAACGGCGAACCGGCACCTGCGCTTCGAGACCTCGAAAGACGTGGGCGATCACTGCGGTCAAGGCGAGATAGAAGAGGGTGACGACCAGCAGCGGTTCGTAGACGAGCAGCGTGTCCTGCCGAACCTTGTTTGCCACGGCGTAGAGATCCATGACCGTCACCGTAAAGGCGAGCGGCGTCGCCTTGAGTTGCATGACGATCTCTCCTGCAATCGTCGGCAGGGCGATGCGAATTGCGCGCGGCAGCCAGATGCGGCGGGTCAGCATCCAGGGCGACAGGCCGAAGGCCCGGCCCGCTTCGAGCTCGCCCTTGGGAACAGCAAGCAGCGCGCCGCGCAACACCTCTGCCTCATAGGCTGCGTAGTTCAGGGTAAAACTGACCGCGGCGAAGAAGAAGCCCTCGCGCAGGATCGGCCAGAACAGGCTCTGGCGAATGCCGGGGACCATGGGCAGCAGCGAGCCCACCCCGTAGTAGAGAAGCCATAGCTGTATCAGCAGCGGCGTGCCGCGGAAGAAGGTGCAGTAGCTGCGCGCGAGGATCCGGGTCAGTCTGCCGCCGCCGACTTGCGCGAAGGCGAGGCCTATGGCGAGGACGAAGCCGAACACCACGGAGATTACCAGCAGGCAAACAGTCTGCCAGGCGCCGGTGAGAAGCAGCGGCCAATAGGAAGAGATCCAGGTGAAATTCATAGGGCGCTTTCTTCAGGCAAGGCGCGGCTGCGCCCGCCGTACCCGTCCCTCGATCAGTTTGAAGACGACGTTGGAAACAAGCGTGATGGCGAGATAGAGAAGGGCCGAAGCAAGGAAAAAGACGAAGTAATGCTTGGTGCTTGCCCCGGCAAGACGGGTGGCGAGCGCCAATTCCTGGTAGCCGACGACCGCCACCAGCGCGCTGTCCTTGGTGACCGACATCCACAGATTGGCAAGACCCGGCAGCGCGTTTGGCAGGAGCGCCGGCAGCAGGACCCGGCGGAACCTCAGTACCGGTCCCATGCCGAAGGCCTTGGCGGCCTCGATCTGGCCGACGGGAATGGCGAGGATCGCGCCGCGCAGCACCTCCGTCATGTAGGCACCCTGGACGAAACCCAGCACCGCAACGGCCGCCACGAACCCATTCACATTGACCGGCGGCAGCTCCAACGCGGCGAGCAGCCGGTTGAGGCCATCGGTGCCGGCATAATAGAGCCCGACGATCAGGATCAGCTCGGGGACGGCGCGGATCAGCGTGGTATAGAGATCGAGCAGGAGGCGGAGCATGCGGTTGCCCGAAAGCTTTCCAAGCGCGCCGCCCGTGCCAAGCAGCAGGCCGATCGCGAAGGCGCAAGCGGAGATGGCGACCGTGGAGACCGCACCTGCCAGAAGGACGCCGCCCCATCCCGGAGGATAGGGAGACAGCAGGTCCAGAATACCTTGTTGCGTGGTCGCCATCGTTCCGGCTGCTTACTTTGCGCCGTAGATGTCGAAATCGAAGTATTTCTTGTTGATGGCGTCATACTGGCCACTGGCGCGGACGGCAGCGATCGCCGTGTTCAGCTTGGCCTTCAGCTCAGTGTCTTCCTTGCGCAGGCCGCCCGAAACGCCGGCGCCGAGAATCTCCTTGTCGTCGGCAACGTCGCCCATCTTGGCGCAGCAATCCTTGCCGCCATCGCTTTTGAGGAAAGCGTCAAGCGCCAGTGAATCGCCGAAGACATAGTCGATACGGCCGGAGGCGAGATCCTGGAACGCTTCGTCGAGCGTCTGGTAGGTCTTTTCCTCGGCAGCCTCGGCGAAATACTTCTTGTAATATTCCGACTGGATCGTCGACACCTGGATGCCGATGGTCTTGCCTTTCACGTCCTCGGCAGTGGCGCCCGGCTTCTGGTCCTTGGGGCCGATCAAGGTGCTCGGCGTGTTGTAATATTTATCGGTGAAGTCGATCACCTTCGAGCGTTCCGCGGTGTTCGACATCGACGACCAGATCACGTCGAACTTCTTGCTCTGGAGAGCCGGAATGAGACCATCCCAGGAAATTTCGACGATCGAGCATTTCTCCTTCATCTGCTCGCACACAACGTTCATCAGGTCGATCTCCCATCCCTGCCATTGGCCGGAGGCGTCCTTGGCGAAGAAGGGCGGATAGGATTCGTTCATGACACCGAAGCGGACTTCGGCCTGTGCGGTGACGGCGGAAAGCACGAGTGCCGCGCCGGCGAACAGTGTGGGGAGCAGTTTCATTCGCAGGATTCTCCTGGTTTGTGTTGTCGATGATAGATCGATGCGCATCAGTGGGCGCTGAGGCCGGTGAACTCCCGGCAGCGGGCGCTGACGGGCGCCCCGAATATCTGCTCCGGCGGGCCTTCTTCCTCGATCCGTCCCTGATGCAGGAAGAGAACACGGCTGGAGACATCGCGGGCGAAGCGCATTTCATGCGTGACGATCAGCATGGTCCGGCCTTCTTCCGCGAGATCGCGGATGACCTTCAGGACCTCGCCGACCAGCTCCGGATCGAGCGCCGATGTCGGTTCGTCGAACAGCATGACAGCAGGATCGACGCACAGCGCTCTCGCAATCGCCGCGCGCTGTTGTTGACCGCCTGAGAGGAAAGCGGGATAGGCATCGCGCTTGTCGAACAGCCCGACCTTGTGGAGCAGGGCCTCAGCCTTTTCGATGGCGTCGCGCCGCGAAATGCCCATGACGTGCACCGGCGCCTCGATGACGTTTTCCAGCACCGTACGGTGAGCCCAGAGATTGAAACTCTGGAAGACCATCCCCAGTCCGGTCCGTATCCGTTCGATCTGCCGCCAACTGCGCGGCTGCAGCCGGCCGCCCCGCCCCATCTTCAGCGCGATCTCCTCGCCGTTTACGGCAATGCGGCCACGATCCGGCGTTTCCAGGAAATTGATGCATCTGAGAAAGGTGCTCTTGCCGGAGCCCGACGAGCCGATGATCGAAATCACATCGGACTTCTCGGCCTGCGTCGAGATACCCTTGAGAACCTCTTGCGAGCCGAAGCTTTTATGGAGATCTTCGACGCGAAGAGCAGGAAAGGGTTGATCTGGCATGCATGGTTCCGGGTGAATTGAATTTGCGAAGGATAATGATAAAATAACGCGGTTTTTTCGCGCAGTTTTCATCTATTCTGCATATTTTATGCAAAATAATCTTCTTCGTGCGGCAAGTACGGCAGAATGCGCGAGTTGCTGCGGCGAGAATTGGGATTGGACAATGGAACAGCTGGATCGTTTTGACCGTGACATTCTCGATATCGTTCAGCGCGACTGCCAGCTGAAAGCCGAAACGATCGCCGAACGGATCGGACTGTCGGTCTCGGCCGTGCAGAGGCGGTTGAAGCGGCTACGCGAGGAAGGGATCATCAGGGCGGAGGTGGCCGTCGTCGACCGCAAGGCGACGGGGACAGCGATGGTGTTCATCGTCGGAATGGAGATCGAGCGGGACAATTACGACGCGTTGGCGAAGTTCCGCCTCTGGGCGGAAAAGCAGGATCACATACAGCAGGTCTATTATGTCACCGGCGCAGTCGATCTGATCGCAATCGTCACCGCCCGCGACGTCGAGCATTATGACGACATCGCCGCACTGATCATGGCAGACAATCCGCAGATCCGCCGCATGCACACGAATGTGGTGCTGCGGGACGTCAAGCTCGGCCTGTTCGTGCCCCTGGACTAGCGCACGCCATGCCCCGGCGGCAGTGGTTCCGGCCGCCAGGTATCGGGCACCGACAAGCCGCTGGACTCGCATTTGACAAAGGGCATAATTCCCGGCGCAAAGTCTCGGGAGGAATGATCGTTGACGTTACGACACCAGATCATCGCATTGGCGATCGTCCCGCTCGTCATATCGATCCTTGCGATCACCACCTTCATCACCTGGCAATCGGCAAACCTCGCCAAGAACAGCATCGACACGTTCGAGCAGAACATGCTGAAGACCAAGGAAGCCGAGATCCTCAATCTGACCAACCTTGCCGTGTCCGCCATCCAGACGATCTATGACAATGCCGGTGCCGACGACGAAGCCGCCAAGCAAAAGGTGGCGGCGATCCTGACTTCGCTCGACTACGGCAAGGACGGATATTTCTTCGTCTACGATTACGACGGCAACAACATCGTCCATCCGCGCCAGAGTTTCCGGCATGGGCATAATTGGCTCGACCTCACCGATCCGGATGGCGACAAAGTCATTGCCGAACTGATCGCCACGGCAAGAGCGGGCGGGGGCCTGCATCAGTACAAATGGCAGAAACCATCGACCGGACAGATCGCCGACAAACTCTCCTTCGTCGTCAGCCTCGACAAATGGCACTGGGTCGTCGGCACCGGCGTTTACCTGGATGACGTCTTTGCCCAAAGTGCCGCCGCCAACGCCGGAATGCGTGCCAACATAAAACGGACCTTCGTCATCGTCGCGCTGATCGCCGTGCCTTCAGTGCTCGTCGTTTTCACCACCTGCATGCTGCTGACGTTCCATGAGCGTCGCATGGCCGACAGCCGACTCAAGGCCCTTACGCAGCGGGTCATCGATACCCAGGAAGAAGAGCGCGCGCGGCTTGCACGCGAGTTGCACGACGGCATTTCCCAAAATCTCGTCGGTGTGCGCTATGCGATGGATCTTGCCGGCCGCAAGGTCAGGACCAATGTCGACGATGCGGCGCTGACGATCGACCGCGGTGTCGAGGCGTTGAACGGCGCCATCAAGGAAATCAGGCGGCTGTCGCACGATCTCCGCCCGCGCGTGCTCGACGATCTCGGCCTGACGGCCGCGCTGGAGGCACTCTGTTATCATTTTGCCGAGCGGACGGGGATCGAGACGAAGATCGACGCTTCGGGTTTCACCGACACGCTGAAGGCCGAAGCCAATACCGCGCTTTATCGTGTCGCACAGGAAGCGTTCAACAATGTCGAACGCCACTCGGGCGCCTCCAAGCTCGAGGTCAAGCTCTGGAGCGACGGCAGCCGAGCCCGCATGACGATCACCGACAACGGTACCGGCTTCGACGGCGTCAAGGACGGCGTCTCCGGCAGATCGGGTCTCGGCCTGCGCAACATGCAGGAGCGGATGGCCCACTTCCGCGGCCTGCTACTGATCAACAGCAACGAGGCCGGCACGACGCTGACGGCGATGCTGCCGAAATCGGCCAATCTCCCCGCCGGCAAGCAGGCAGAAGCTGCATGACGGAACGCCCGAAAATCAGGGTGCTCCTGATCGACAACCACCCGCTGGTGCTGGACGGGTTGAAGGCCGTGCTCGAGACATTCGACCATATCGAAGTTGCCGGCACAGCCGGGCTCGCCCAAACGGGGCTGGAGATCGGCCGGCAGGTCCTGCCGCAGGTCGTGCTGATGGACATCAACATGCCGAAGCTGAGCGGCATCGATGCGATCGAATTGTTCAGGAACGAACTTCCCCAGGCGCGGGTCGTGATGCTCTCCATGCATGACAGCCGCGAGTATATTTCCTCTTCGGTCATGCATGGCGCTGCCGGTTACATCCTGAAAGACGTTTCGACCGACGAGATCGTCTCGGCGATCGAGACCGTGGCGGGCGGGGGGACATATTTCTCGTCCGGCGTGTTCGACGCGCTGATGGGCGAACGCGCCGAGGAGGGCAGCGATCCCCTGACGCCGCGCGAACGCGACATTCTCGGGCTGATCGTTGCCGGCAGAAGCAACCGGGAGATCGCCGAAACGCTCGGGATCACTTCCGCCACGACGGAAACGCATCGCAAGAACCTCAAGAAGAAGCTCGGTATCGCCACCACAGCGGGCCTCATCCGCTATGCGCTCGATCATGGCATCGTCTCGAAAGTCGGATAAATCGCGTCTACCCACTTCTGGGTAGGCCTCGGCATTTCACCGCCGCCTCGATCTTGCGAGCTTAAAATCGGCGCCATAGGACTCCATCCACGGCTGGCCAAGTGCGAGCCGTTGGGAGGAATTCACATGCGTTACATCAGCTTCCGATCGGTCGAAAAACCTCGAGCGACCCGAACCGGGCCTGCCGCGGCCGCCGGCTGACAGACTGCCTTCCACGCCGACAACTGGAACATGGCGGCCGCCGCCCGCGGTGCCTGAAAGGTATTCCGACATGGAAAAACCACGTAGCAAGGCAGCGCTCTGGCTGCTTGTCATTCCCTATCTAGGTCTGCTCTGGCCGCCATTCTACAATGTCCGCGAGCCATCTCTTTTCGGCTTTCCCTTCTTCTATTGGTATCAGCTTCTCTGGGTGCCGATCACCGCAGCGCTGACCTGGATCGCCTATCGGAGCACTCGCCATGACGACTGACATCAACGGTACGGCACTTGCCGTCTTCATTTTCTTTTTCGTTTTGGTCACGGTCATGGGCTTCGTCGCCAGCCGCTGGCGCAAGCCCGAGACACTGGCCCATATCGATGAATGGGGCCTCGGCGGACGCAATTTCGGCACCTGGATCACCTGGTTCCTGGTCGGCGGCGATTTCTATACCGCCTACACCGTGATCGCCGTCCCGGCGCTGGTCTATACCGTGGGAGCCTACGGCTTCTTTGCGCTGCCCTACACCATCGTCGTCTATCCCTTCGTCTTCATGGTCATGCCTGTCCTGTGGAAGCGCGCCAAGGATTTCGGCTATGTGACGGCTGGCGACGTCGTTCACGGTCAGTATGGATCGCGTGGTCTCGAACTCGCCGTAGCGGCAACCGGCGTCATCGCCACCATGCCCTACATCGCCCTCCAACTCGTCGGCATGACCGCGGTGCTGAAGGCGCTCGGGCTGCATGGCGAGTTGCCGCTGGCGATCGCCTTCATCGTGCTGGCGCTCTACACTTATTCCGCGGGCCTGCGCGCGCCAGCGCTGATCGCCTTCGTCAAGGACATCATGCTCTATATCGTCGTGATCGCGGCCGTCGCACTGATCCCGTCGAAACTCGGAGGTTACGCCAACGTCTTCGCCTCGGCCGATGCTGCCTTCCAGGCCAAGGGTTCCGGCAACCTGCTGCTCGGCGGCAACCAATATGTCGCCTATGCCACACTCGCTTTGGGTTCGGCGCTCGCGGCCTTCATGTATCCGCATACGCTGACCGGCATCTTTGCCTCCAACAGCGGCAAGACGATCCGCAAGAATGCGATCATGTTGCCCGCCTATACGCTGCTGCTCGGCCTTCTGGCGCTGCTCGGCTATATGGGGCATGCCGCCAACCTGAAGCTCGACAGCGCCAATGACGTTGTTCCGACGCTGTTCAAAACGCTGTTTTCAGGCTGGTTCTCCGGCTTCGCCTTTGCGGCGATCGCCATCGGTGCGCTGGTGCCGGCGGCGGTGATGAGCATCGGCGCTGCCAATCTCTTCACCCGCAATTTCTGGAAAGCCTATGTCGATCCTGATGTCAGCGATGCAGGCGAGGCCAAGGTCGCAAAGATCACCTCGCTCGTGGTGAAGGTCGGTGCGCTTCTCGTCATCATCTTCCTGCCGACGCAATTCGCCCTCGACCTGCAGCTACTCGGCGGCATCTGGATCCTGCAGACGCTTCCGGCCCTGGTCTTCGGTCTCTATACCAACTGGTTCCGCGCACCCGGTCTGCTTGCCGGCTGGTTCGTCGGCTTCGGCGGCGGTACTTTCCTCGTCTGGGATGCCGGTTGGAAGCCTCTGCATCTGATCAGCCTCGGCGGCGAGCCCTTCACCGTCTACACCGGACTGCTGGCGCTTGCCGCCAACATCGCCGTTGCGGTCGTGGTCAACGCCCTGCTTCCGGCCAAGGCTCCAGTCCGGGCCTAGAGCATGATGCCGAAAAGTGTGAGCGGTTTTCGGACAACATCATGCTCACTTCTTTTATTCAAAAATGCGAAGGGCAGCAAACGCTGCCCTTCGCAAAATTATGCTGCTTTCTCAGCGGAGGCTGGAAAGAGATCAGGGCGACTTAAAACTCTTCCCAATCGCCAGCCAGTGCCGCATTCCCATTCGTCTGGAACGACTTACCCACTTTGGCAATCATCTGGCGCGCAGGCGAGGGCCCCGGTTGAGCATGCGGCGCCGCGGCTGCGGGCTGCGATGTGCGCTTCGGTACTACCACTCCGCCAATGTTGAATTGGCCCAGCAGCTGGAACAGCGCGTCGGCTTCCTTGGCGAGGTTGTGGGCGGCCGCTGTGGCTTCTTCCACCATGGCGGCGTTCTGCTGCGTCCCCTGATCCATCCTGTTGACAGCGGTATTGATCTCTTTCAGTCCCGTCGCCTGCTCTTGCGAAGCGCCGACGATGGCCCCCACATTGCCGTCGACCTGCTGCACCTGCTCGGCAATTTCCTTCAGCGCCTTTCCGGTCTCGCCAACCAGGGCCACACCGCTTTTGACGTGGCCGTTCGAAGCGTTGATGAGTTCCTTGATTTCCTTTGCCGCCTTGGCGGAGCGTTGCGCCAGTTCGCGCACTTCCTGAGCGACGACGGCAAAGCCCTTGCCTGCCTCGCCGGCGCGGGCGGCTTCGACGCCGGCATTCAGCGCCAGCAGATTGGTCTGGAACGCGATTTCATCGATAACGCCGATGATGCTGCCGATCTCGGTGGCGGAGGATTCGATCTTGCCCATGGCGTCGACGGCATCCCGAACGACGCTGCCCGAGCGCTCGGCACTGTCCTTCGTCTTGCGAACGAGCTGGCCGGCTTCCTGAGCCTTGTTGCTCGAGTCGGCAACGGTGGTCGTAATCTCTTCCAGGGCAGCGGCGGTTTCCTCGACCGAGGCTGCCTGCTGTTCGGTCCGCTTGGCGAGATCGTCCGAAGCGGAGCGGATCTCCTGTGCACCGGCCGCGATGGCGCTGGCGTTCTGAGCGACCTTCTGCATGGCGGCACGGAGCTTTTCGACAGCAGAATTGAAGTCGGCTCTGAGTTTTTCCAAGGACGGAATGAACGGCGTGCCGATCTGCTGTGTAAGGTCGCCGTCCGCCAGCGCCTGCAGCGCATCGCCAAGCTGGCCGACAGCCTTGTCCGTCTGCTCGGCAAGGGTGCGGCGTTCATCGGCATCCTGCTCGAGCCGATGCCGCTCCGACACGGCGCGCTTCGCCTCCGCGTCAGCTTCCCGCTCCGCCTTCGCCGAAATTGCGTCGCGCAGCCCTGCCACCGCCCGTGCGAGCTTGCCGATCTCATCTCCGCGCGCTTCGAGGCGACGATCGCCATCAAGATTGCCGTCGGCCATCGCTTTCAGCGAAAGCTGAAGTTTTGCCAGCGGGCCGACGATCGTGCGTGCGGTCACGGCGGCGGCAACCAGTGAAAGAACAGCCGCAATGCCAAGTGCTGTCAGGGCGAATGGCTTGAAGCCGCTTGCCGTGCTGCGAACCTCGCCGCCGATCGATTTGTTCAGCGCTTCCTGGTAGTCGATGAATTTGTTGATGGCGCCGAGCCAGGCAACGAAGGCCGGCCGAGCCTGTTCGAGCAGGATCTTGCGGGCGGCCTCGCCGTCGCCCTTCTCCTGCAGCGCAATGATCTGGGCGACCAGAGGATTGGTCTTCGCCTGGATGTCTGCAATCTCACCGAGAATGGTCTTTTCCTGTTCCGTCGCACCGGCCGGAGGTGCAACCATATCCGCCATGCGCTTTTCATTCTCGGCGTAAGAGGCTGCCAGCTTTTCGATCAATGCCTCGGCGGCCTTCCGTTCTTCGGGAGACGTCACCAGAGTGACGTCTCGGATGGCGATCGCCCGATCATGCACGCTGCCGCGATAGTTGATGGCAAACCGCTGCTTCACGCTGTTGACGTCGTTGATCGCTCCAAGTTTATCGTTGATCTGCGCAACTTCTTCCGTCGAATAGATGGTCAAGCCGACCATCAGCAAGAGGAGAACGCCGAAGCCAAGCGCCAAGCGCGCCACAACCCCGAAACTCATGATATTCTTCATATGCACTCTCCCCTCGCGGTGAGGTTTGTTGGAAGGATGTCTCGGCAGCCGACGGGCACCCTGTGCCCGGAATCGCGCTTGAGAAACGGGACATCCGTCAAAGCAATAAAAGCCGATTTCATGCGAAATTCGGGTGCCTGGCCCGCCATCATGGCGGAGGTGACAGTTTTCAAGAACGTCGCCCCGATACCTAAAAAATTAGAGTAATATATTTTAGAGAGTGTAAACGGAGCCGACGGAGCAAGCTATAGCGCTCTATCTGGATAGCATTTGCGCTTTTCGGATGGACAATTCGACCGGCGCTCTCCCGATGGTTGCGAAATCTCTTACCTCGCCCAAACAACAAGGTTCCGCGGCTTGCCCGCGAACTGCGCGACGCTCTGAACGGGCTCGCCAATCGGCATGAATTGCAGGCGATACCGGAGCGCCGCTGCTCCGGCTTCAGCGCTGCAGCGGAAGAAGCTGATCGCCCTGCCGCTTGATTTCGGAGAGATATGGCGTGTCGGACAGCACGAAGTGGGTGATGCCAAGATCCTGATATTTGCGCAGCGAGCGGGCGACGTCTTCCAGCGACCCGACCAGCCAGGTGGTGCCGGCGCCGCCGCCGCCGAATTTGCCCGGCGCGGTATAGAGGTTGTCGTCGAGGACGTCGCCGCGCTCATGCAGATCGAGGAGCCGTTGCTGGCCGACGGCGAGCGCGCGCTGGTGATCGTGCCAGCCGCTGCCGTTGCTTCTGGCCATCTCGGCGACCTTCGCCTCGGCGTCGGCCCAGGCCTGTTCGGAGGTGTCGCGGACCAGCGTCGTTATTCGCAGGCCGAATTCCAGCGGCGGGAGGTCGCGGTCCAGTTCCCGGCTCAACGCCTTGAGCCGCGCGATCCGTTCGCGGACACCGTCGAGCGGCTCTCCCCAGAAGAGCTGGACATCGGCCTCGGTGGCGGCCACCCGCTCTGCCGCCTCCGAAGCGCCGCCAAAATAGAATTTGGGGTGCCGACGGTCGCCGCGGACCTGGATGCGCGGCACCACGGTGGATTCAGCGACCCGGAAGTTCTCGCCGGCGGATGTGACGTTGTCTTCGGTCCATAATCTGCGGACCAGCCGCATGAACTCCTTGGTCCTGGCATAGCGGTGTGCCTGATCGCCCTCGCTGTCGCCGTAGGCAGAGAGGTTGTCCTTGCCCGACACGATGTTGATCCGCACCCTGCCACCGGTCAGATGGTCCAGCGTCGCCGCCGCGGAAGCGAAGTTTGCCGGTCGCCAATAGCCTGGACGGATCGCAATGAGCGGTTCGAAGGTGGTCGTCCGGGCGGCGAGCGAGGTTGCGACGGTAAACGTGTCGGGGCGGCCCCAACCGGTGCCGACGAGCGCGCCCTTCCAGCCATGCTCCTCCAGCGCCCTTGCGTGGCTGGTCAGCGTATCTAGGCTGTTGTGGTTCTCTATGGCGGAATCGCCGCGATGGCCGGCTTTGACGTCGTTGGGAATATACCAGAGAAATTCGGAATTATTGCTCATGCGATGCTGCGGTTCTGTGTGTGATTGGAACAAAACGAGGGGGAGGGAAGCCCCCTCAAGAGATCATACGGCCGCCTGCACCTGCTGCCCCGCCTGAACCACAAAGCCATTCGGCGGGCGTTGGAGGCCAAGGTTTTCCCGCAGTGTCGTGCCTTCGTATTCGTGCCGGAACAGGCCGCGCTTGCGCAGGATCGGCACGACCTGATCGACGAAATCGGTCAAAGCGGTCGGCAGGATCGGCGGCATGATGTTGAAGGCGTCGGCAGCACCGTTCTCGAACCAGCTCTGCATCGCATCGGCGATCTGCTCGGGCGTTCCCACAACCGTCCGATGGCCACGGGCGGTGGCGACCGCCAGATAGAACTGGCGCAGCGTCAGATTGTTGCGTGATACCAGATCGGAAACCAGCTTGAGGCGGCTCTTGTTGAGTTCGGTATTATCAGGCAGGGGAGGGGCGGGATCATCCAGCGAGTAGCCGGAAAGGTCGATGCCCTTGTAGTGGCGGGCAAGGATATTCCAGGCGATGGAGGGATGGACCAGCGATTGGATATGGTCGTAATTCGCCTGGGCTTCCGCTTCCGTCCCGCCGAGAACCGGGAATATGCCGGGACTGATCAGCAGTTCGTCCGGCCGGCGCCCGTAGCGGGCGAGCCGCCCTTTGACGTCGGAATAGAATTCCTGCGCATCCTCGAAGGTCTGGTTGGCGGTAAAGATCATCTCGGCCGTGCGGGCGGCAAGTTCGCGCCCGGGTTCGGATGCGCCGGCCTGGACGATGACAGGATAGCCCTGAACCGGACGGCCGACGTTGAGCGGACCGGCTACCGAGAAGAACTTCCCCTTGTGATCGACGAGATGCACCTTGTCGGGATCGAGATAGACGCCGCTTTCCTTGTCGCGGATGAAGGCATCGTCTTCGTAGGAATCCCATAGGCCCTTGACCAGGTCGACGAATTCCTCGGCCCGCTCATAACGATCGGCATGGGCGGGATGGCCCGCGATCGAAAAATTCTTCGAAACATCCGCGCCCGTCGTGACGACGTTCCATGCGGCGCGACCCTTGGAGATATAGTCGAGCGAGGCGAACCTGCGGGCCAGAAGGTAGGGGTCCTCATAAGTCGTCGATGCCGTGGCGACGAAGCCGATATGTTTGGTCACCTGGGAAAGGGCAGCCCAAAGGGTCAGGGGCTCGAAATGCGCGCCCTGGGCGGTGCGGCGAAGCGCTTCCGGGTCCTTGGCGCCGTCCCATCCCGCCGGACTGTCGGCGACGAAGACGAGATCGAATTTGCCGCGTTCGGCGGTCTGCGCGAGCTCGCGGTAGTGATCGATATTAAGGCCGGCATCGGCCTGCGCATCCGGATGGCGCCAGGCGGCGATATGATGGCCCGTGGCCATGATGAATGCGCCAAGCCGCATTTGCCTTTTCGATATGCTCATTGGCTTATCTCCAGATCAAGCTGAATTGTTGCTGATGTCAGGCGGCCTTGCGGCCCGGAAGCTCGACCCCGAGCCGGCTGAGGAGGCGGGTTCGGAATTGCGCAAAGCGCGGATCGCCATGGTCGCGCGGTGTCGGCAGATCGATCTTGAGATCCTCGATGAGACGCCCTTCGTCGAGAACCAGGATGCGGTCGGCCAACGAAATCGCCTCATCGACGTCGTGGGTGACGAGCAGCACGGCAGGACGGTGTCTTGCGCACAACTCCCGCAGCAGATCGTGCATTTTCAGTCGGGTCAGCGCATCGAGCGCGCCGAACGGCTCATCGGCGAGAAGCAGGGCCGGCTCGCGCACCAGCGAACGGGCAAGAGCGACCCTCTGCTGCTCGCCACCCGAAAGCTGGTTCGGCCATGCCGTTTCCCGGCCTGCAAGGCCTACCTCCGCCAAAGCCTTCCGTCCGGCTTCCTGGCCGGAGGCGCCGGTCAAGCCGAGCGTGACGTTCTGGATCACGCTGCGCCACGGCAGCAGGCGGGCGTCCTGAAAAACCACCGAAAGGCTCTCCGGTGTCTCGAGGGTGCCGGTTCCCTCGACACCATGATCGAGACCGGCAAGAGCCCTGAGGAACGTGCTCTTGCCGGAGCCGCTGCGGCCGAGCAGAGCAACGAACTCGCCCTCCTCTATGTCGAGATCGACGCCGTCGAGGATCATCTTCGTCGCAAACCGCCGTACGAGATTTCGCACGTGGACGGCCTTGCTTGCGGGCTTCAGTTTGCCAGAGTGCGGCGCCATGAGAGGACCCTCCGTTCAAGCAGGCGGACGAGACCGTCCGAGACGAGACCGAGCAGCACATAGACCACAAGGCCGACGAGAATGACGTCGGTCTGCCCGTAATTTCGGGCAAGATCGATCATGTAACCGAGCCCGCTGGTGGCGTTGATCTGCTCGACCACGACAAGAGAAACCCAGCAGAGGGTGACGGCGAACCGCAGGCCCAGAAGGAAACCCGGCAGGGCGCCGGGCAGCACCACCTGAAGGATGAAGTCCTTCTGGCTCATCCGCAGGGTCTCAGCCAGTTCGACATAACGGCTGTCGATGCTGCGGAGCGCATTGTGGGTGTGGATGTAAATCGGCACGATGACGGCCAGCGCGATGGTCGTGACCTTCATGCTCTCGCCGATGCCGAACCACAGGATCAGCAAGGGGATCAGGGCCAGCGTCGGTATCGCACGCTTGATCTGGACCGGCCCGTCGATCAGGGCTTCGCCGATCCGGGAAAGGCCGGCGATCACCGCCAGGATCGTGCCTATGAGCAATCCGATGCTGAGGCCGAGCAGGGCGCGTGTCGCCGACGTCACGAAATTGTCCTGCAGGCGACCCTGCTCTATGAGCCTTGCGAAAGCCTCGACCACCGTCCACGGCGCCGACAGGATACGCGGGTCGATCCATCCGAGCGCCGAGCCGACCACCCAGGTCAAGACGAGCAATGCCGGCCCGATCTGCAGCCCAAAAGGGATCGCGGGTCCGGGGCCCAGCCTGCGCCGGGCGCGGGGGCCGGCTAAGCCAGCAGAACTAACCGGCCTTGTCGCGCGTGAACCTGCATGCGCAATTCCACCGCCGGACGACCGCGACAGTTTCGCCTCATCTGCATACCAAGTGGTTGCCATGCTTCAAATCTCCTCTCCGAAGGGGTGTCGAACGTTACTGGCCCTTGGCCAAAGCCGCGGCGCCGAGCTTCTCGAAGCGATTGTCGAAAATCTGTTCCACACTGAAGGGCTTGTAGCCGAGCTCGCCTGCCAGCAGGTCGATGGTTTCCTGGTGGCGCTTCTTCACTTCGCTCCAATCGCTGGGAACGACCTGTTCGCCGGTCAACTTGACGAGATATTCCCCGTCCTCCTGGCTCAACCCCTGCTGACCGACGTAATATTCCTTGATCCAGAGATCCGGGTTCCGGTTCACCCATTCGGTGGCGCGTGCCCACAGGCCGACATATTCGGCGAGAGCTGCCGCCTTGGCGGGATCGTCCAGAACCCATTGCGGCGCATAAAGATGGCTCGGATCATCGCGCAGGCCATGTTCCACGAGGGTCGCGCCATCAGGCCCGTATTGGGTGATATAGCGCCTGATGTAGACGCCGCCGAGCGGCGCGATGTCGACCTGCTTGCTCGCCAATGCCTTCGGGTAGACGTCACTGGTGCTCGGCAGTTCCACCAGGGTGACGTCACCACTCTTCAGACCTGCCGCGTGCAGCGCGCGTAGAACGAGCGTGCCCTGTGCCTGACCCGGGCTGAAGGCGATACGCTTGCCGCGGAAGTCCGCGAGCGTCTTGACGGCCGCGCCTGGCGCGATGCCGAAGCGGTAGATGGGATTGGCGATCGGGTCACGGCGTTCGCGATAGGCGATGTTGCGGACGGGCAGATTGTTCCAGTTGGCGAAGATCGAAGGGATCTCGGCCACCGACCCGACATCGAGCGCATGGGCGCGGAAAGCTTCCGACGTCTGCGGCCCGCCGCTGATATTGGCCCATTTGACCTCGAAACTGAGCTCCTTGCCGAGGCCCGACACTTCGAGCGCTTTCTGCGTGACCGGATCGCCGATTGTCAGCACCGTGCCCGGCGGCACCTTGGGAAGCAGGGGAGCCTGTGCCTGGGCTGCCGCCGGACCGTGAATGGCACTGAGACCAAGCAGACTGAACAACGCAATTTTGAATGTCTTTGCCAATGTCATCGTCGATCTTCCCGTTTCCGATTGGTGATTGCAGGAGCGATGCACGGTAAGATGGAATATAATCTACAAAATCGATAGACTATTTAGTTTAATGAAGGTGGCGCTGAGGGAAAAATGTCCTCAAAAGTCGGGCAACCGGAACGATCGCATTCGGCGCGTCGGCACGAGGGTCGATGTATCCAGGCGTGAAAAAAGCGCCTGGGACGTTCGTCCACGGCGCTTTACGGGGCCTTGTTTAACCCTGCTCTTGATAAAGGCTTGGCAGCAAACCGCAGTGACCGCCCTTCAGACGCCAAGCCGTCGCGGACGTCGAGATCGCCTTGTGTCAGGCGCTATGCGGAGCGTATTCGTTGGCCGCGAATACGTGATGGTGCACCTTGCCGGTAAAGAGCTGCAGGAGTTCGCCGGTGACCTCGCGGCTCTGCGACCGCACGTCGGAGAGAAGTGCCGCGTTCACTGCATCCATGTCGGGATAGCGAATGGCGAGCGCCATGGCATAGATCGGGGCGCCTTCGTCGCGCTCCATCCCGTCCAGCACCCGGATTTCCTCGGCGCCTGGAAATTTCGTCCAGAGAGGGACGAGCCGCTGCCGCACGAATTCGCGGAATTCCCCTTCTTTACCGGGATGGATTTCGCCTTCAAACAAAGCATAACGAATGATCATAGGTTCTCTTTTCCAAAACTCGCCGGAGCTGGATCGATGTTGGAGTGTTGTCGTGAGATCGGGGCGTATCGATCGATACGCCCCGATCGGAAAGGGTTATTTGCCCCAGATTTTCTTGTATTGATCGCGATAGCCGTTGTCGGGATCGAAGCTGTTCTTCGGTCCACCGTCAAACTCGACATTTTGGCTGGTCACCACGTGGAGCGGCGACACATAGCCGGACCAAGGCGCTTTCGCAAAGGCGCGGTTCAATTCGTCGACGAGCTGCCAGCCCTGAAGGTTGAGCGGCTCGGCGACCGTGACGGCCTGGAACTGTTTGGCACGGATACGCTGATAAGCACTCTCCGAACCGTCGCCGGCTGCGACGTTCACCGGTTTTCCGTCGCCTGCAATGCCGGCCGAGGCGAGCGAAGGTCCCATGAAGTCGTAATAGAGGTCGTTGATCGCCAGCGAATGCGTCCACTTCGCGCCATACTTCTGCAGAAGCGATGTGGTCAGCTGCGGCATGCGCTGAGAGGTTTCGGCGATCGGCGTGTCGACATATTCGAGCACCGTGCCGCCGAGATCCTCGATCTCCTTCTTCATGCGATCGGCCTTGGCAATCGCGATCGCATAGGTGGAGTCGGTAAAGATGATGACACCCGGCTTGCCGCCGGCATCGGCAAAGGCCCAATCCGCCGCGGACTTCGACACTTCCATCGCATCGGTGGTCACGTTTGCGAAGACACCGACCTCGGGAACCGGACCGACCGCCGAGGCGGCGTGCCAGGAAACCATCGGAATGCCGGCAGCCTTGGCCGCTTCCATCGCCGGCTTCTGTTCGACCGCGTCAAAGCCGTTGATGATGATGCCATCCGGCTTCAGCGCCATGGCCTGGCCGAACGCCGCCGTCCGCCCGCCGATCGAGCCGGCGCCGTCAAGCGCCTTCACCGTCCAGCCGAGCGCGCCTGCAGCCTCCTGAACGCCATTGACCACGCCGAGGATGCCGCCGTTCTTCATATCGGCGGCCAGAATGACGATGTTCTTTCCGGCAGCGCCCTTCGGGCCGCTCGTCGGACCATCCCAGGCGCTCACCTTGGAAGCATACTTTTCGACCACGGCCTTGGCATCGGCCATTGAATCGGCCAATGCCGGCATGCTGAGCATAACGGCGACGGTTGCGACAGTTGCCTGCAATAATGTTCTGCGCTTCATGTTCACTCCTCCATTTTGTTTGTTATGAAATGCCGGGTGAGCCGGCATCCTCATTTGGATGCGGGTGTGATCCTCCTCACAGCTCCGCGCTTGCGCTGGGCGTAACCTGCTATGCCGATGGCAATCAGCAGGGTCACGCCGTTGAACAGCGGTTCGACGAAGAACGACCCGCCGAATTGCTGAATTCCTGATATTCCGACCGCCAGGATGATGACGCCGATCAAGGTGCCCCAGACGTTCACCCGGCCCGGCTTGATCGTCGTCGATCCGAGGAACGCGCCGACAAGCGCCGGCAGGAGATATTCGAGGCCGACGCTCGCCTGGCCGATCCGCAGCTTCGAGGCGAGAAGGACCCCGGTCAGAGCCGCAAGCAGCCCCGAGGTGACGAAGGCGCCGATCACGAATTTGCGGACCGGAATGCCATTGAGTGCGGCCGCCTTCGGATTGGCGCCGATGGCGTAGAGATAGCGGCCGATCGGCAGGTATTCGAGCACGATCCACATGCAGACCGCGATCAGGAGCACGTAGAAGCCGGTGATCGGCAGGCCGAACAGCATGGTGCCGTTCAGCGCATAGAAACCATCAGGCAGGACGCCGACCACCTGCCGCCCGCCGGTGTGCCAAAGCGCAAGCGCGTATAGAACCGTTCCGGTGCCGAGCGTCGCGATGAAGCTGTCGATCTTCGCAACCTCGACCAGCAGACCGTTGATGAAGCCGGTAAGGATGCCGAGCGCGAGCACGATGACGACCGCGACCGGCCAGGGCAGGCCGTAGGCGGTCTGCAGGCTGATGGCAAGAATGTGCCAGAGCACGATGCCATAGCCGACGGTCAGATCGATGCGACCCGATGCCATCGGGATCATCGCAGCCAACGACAGAAGCGCAATGATTGCCTTGTCGGACACGATCGAGCGGACGTTCAACAGGGTCGGGAAGGTATCGGGCAGAAGGATCGAGAAGATCACGATCAGGCCGACGGTCAGGATCACCAGCCCGTAGACCGGGATCAGGCGTCCGATCTTCTGTCCTGTGGACAGACCTGCCATTTCGCTCTTGGTCGGCTCCAGGGCCGTGGATTCAATGGATTGCATGGCTGTTCTCCCGGTGGCTCAAGCGGCTTCCGATGCGGATGCGGCCGTGATGACCGCCTCCGTCGTCAGAGCGCTTCCAGTCAGTTCGCTGACGATTTTGCCGCGCGAGAAAACCAGCGCGCGGTGGCAGATATGGGCGATTTCCTCGAAGTCCGTCGACACCACGACAACCGCGAGGCCGGCCTCGAGCGCCTGGGTGATCAGACGGTAGATCTCCGCACGCGCTCCGATATCGACGCCGGCGGTCGGATCTTCTGCGACCAGCAGCTTGCGGCCGGTCGCCAGCCAGCGGCCGACGACGACTTTTTGCTGATTGCCGCCCGACAAGGCCTCCACCGGCAGATCCGGGTCGTTCGGCCGCAGGCCGACGGAATGACCGATCTTATGGGCAAGATCAGCTTCGCCGCGCGGGGACAGGAAGGACAAGAGCCCACGTCCGACGGCGCCCGGATTGAGGTAGGTATTTTCCCGAATGGAAAGTGAGAGCGCCACGGACTCCTCCGTCCGGTCACGGGCGATTAAGCCGATGCCCGACGCCATGGCGCGCCGCGGGCTGGAGAGGTCGGGGGCATGGTCATGCAGCAGAACCGAGCCGTGGAAGGGCTCGCAACCGAACAGCGCGCGGCCGATCCGTTCCTGACCGGCGCCACGCAATCCAGCCAGGCCCAGAAGCTCGCCCTCGCGGATATCGAACGATATCGCGCCTGTGCCGGCGCAAACGAGATCGCGAACCTTGACGATCGCCTTGCCGGGCGTAATCGCCGTCTTGGAAAAGAGGCTGTCGCCGCTGCGGCCGATGATCATCGTCACCAGCTCGTCGGGGGTGGTCTCGCTGACGGGCTTCTGTCCTACCATGCATCCGTCGCGCAGAACGGCGACCCGATCGGCAATCCGGAAAATCTCGTCCAGCCTGTGGGAGACGTAGATCATCCCGACGCCGCGATCCTTTAAGGGGCGGATTGCATTGAACAGCCGATCGACTTCATCGGCGGGAAGGCTCGCCGTCGGCTCGTCGAGCACCAGAACGTCGGCTTCGACGGCAAGCGCACGGGCAATGGCGACAAGCGACTTTTCGGTGCGCGACAGCGCCGAGACCCGCGTGGTGGGGTCAAAATCGCAGCCGACCAGTTTCAAGGCTTCCTTGGCGCGCGCCTGGGTCCTGTTCCAATCGATCAGGCCGCGACGCATCGAGAAGCCCTGTGACAGGCCCATGTTCTCGCCGACCGTCATCCACTCGATCAAACCGAGATCCTGGTGGATGAAGGCAACCTGTTGCCGTTCGTTCGGCTTCGGGGGACGATGATGGTAGCTCTGGCCGCGAAAAAGGATGTCGCCGCTATCGGGCTTGTAGATACCTGCAAGCGTCTTGATGAGCGTCGATTTGCCGGCGCCGTTTTCCCCCAGCAGCGCGAGGATTTCCCCCTCGCGCAGGTCGATCGAGACGTCCCGCAGCGCTTGCGTGCCGCCAAAGCTCTTGGTGATCGACTGGAACTCCAGCAGTCTCTTGGCTTCCACTGTGGCTCCTCCCAAAGCTGCGGTTGTCATTGATCGTATGTTATCGATAACATTTAAGGATGGTCAAGCGGAAAGATGACGATCTCGAAATTCTCGGCGAGATTGATGTCAGCCGGCCTGAAATCCGTCGAGAAGACGCATCATCTCGGCGGAGTCCTTCGGCCCGAGGCCGGCAGCGCAGAGCAGACGGTGAATCTCGACCACGGAGCCGGTCATCGGCAATGGCGTCTTGGTCTTCAGCGCGAAGGACTGAAGCGAATCCAGGTCTTTCAACATGTTGTCGATTCTGCCTGTCGGCGAGAAATCCCGGGAAGCGAATTTTGCCATGAATTCCTGCATTATGCGATTATCAGCCCTGCCGCCAGCAAGGGCGGCAGGAATGGCGGCCGGATCGACGCCGCCGGCTTCAGCGAGCTTGACCGCCTCCGCGACGGCCTGAAACAGCACGGCGCAAAACAGCTGATTGATCAGCTTCGTGGTCTGCCCTGCGCCGGATGCACCCATCAGCGTGTAATTGGCGGCAAGATGCCGCATCACCACGCGCGCCCGTTCGAAATCCTCCGCGCTGCCGCCCGCCATGATCGTTAGGCGTCCGCTCAGCGCACCGGGCACGCCGCCGGAGAGCGGGCAATCCACCCACGCCATGCCGGTTTCCCGACGAAGCCGCATCGCCATGTCGGCCGTGTCGGCCGGATCGATCGAGGACATATCGATCAGCACCTTGTCGGCATTCGCCGCCGCCGCAACGCCCTTTTCGCCGAAGACGACAGCGCGGACGATGCTGGCGTGATTGAGGCTGAGCACACAAAACGCCGACCATGAGACCGCTTCCTCCACGGAGCCGGCCGCGCGTGCGCCCTTGGCCTGCAAAGCCGCGACTTTTTCGGTATCCAGGTCGAAGACCGATACCTTATGCCCGGTTTCGATCAATCGGGTGACGATCGCCGTTCCCATGATGCCGGCACCGATGACGGCGACATCTGCTCTGTAGTCATCCTGCATGATAATCTCCTCCCTTGACGGCCATGCCGCTCAGTCCCTGGCAAGCCAGCGCCACAATATCATCCAACGCATTATCGATCGCCACCGTCACCACACCAGCTTCACCGGTCGGCGGCTCCAGCGTCTGCAGCTGGCTGTCGAGCAGCGACGCCGGCATGAAATGGCCCTGGCGAGCCTGCATCCGCGACAGCAGCAGGTCGCGGGATCCTTCGAGGAAAACAAAGGCCAGGCGCCCGCCCGCTGCCTGTCTTAGCCTGTCGCGATAGCTTCTCTTCAGCGCCGAACAGGAAACCACCAATCCTTGCGACGTTTCTTGCGCGGTCCTTATTTCTTCGCCGATCCGGTCGAGCCAGGGCAGGCGGTCGTCGTCAGCAAGCGGTATGCCCTGCGCCATTTTCTCGACATTTCCAGCGGGGTGGAGTTGGTCGCCCTCCAGAAACAGCATGCCGTTTCGAGCGGCGAGATGCTCTCCAACCGAGGATTTGCCGCAGCCGCTGACGCCCATGACGACAATGGCCAGAGGCGATGCCTTTTGCTCGAAGCCCATGGTCTCGTCTCTATCAGAGGCAGGTCGTGATGCCGCCGTCGACATAAAGCGTGTGCCCGTTGATAAACGACGAGCCGCGGCCCGACAGGAAAACGGCAGCACCCACCAGCTCCTCGACATTGCCCCAGCGTCCGGCCGGCGTCCTCTTCTCGAGCCAGGACGAGAACTCGGGGTTGTCGACGAGCGCCTGGTTGAGCGGCGTCTTGAAATAGCCCGGCGCAATCGCGTTGATCTGCAGACCGTACTTGGCCCAGTCGGCGCACATGCCACGGGTCAGATTGCGCACCGCGCCCTTGGTCGCGGTGTAGGGAGCAATGCCGGGGCGCGCCAGTTCGCTTTGAACGGAGGCGATGTTGATGATCTTGCCCTGTCCGCGGGCGATCATGGGTTTGGCCGCTGCCTGGCCGACGTAGAATACGCTCGAAATATTGGTGGTCAGCAGCAGCTCCCATTTGTCCGCCGGAAAATCTTCCAGCGGCGTGCGAAACTGCATGCCGGCATTGTTGATCAGGATGTCGAGCGGCCCGATATCGGTTTCGATCGCGTCTATACCTTCTTTGGCAGCGTCCTTGCTGGTCACGTCGAAGATCGCCGCATGGGCAGACAGGCCTTGATCCTTGAGGCTCTCGACCGCACGTTTGACGCTTTCGGGCGTCCGGCCATTGATGATCACCTCGGCGCCATGCTGTGCCAGGCCTTCGGCCAAGGCATAGCCGATCCCCTGGCTCGAGCCGGTGATCAGGGCGCGCCGTCCGGTAAGATCAAACAGGTTCTTCATGCAAATCACTCCTCCGGTCTCTCCGCGGGCAACGGCTTCAACTGCCGCTGACGGTGAAACTCACTTGACATCGCTTTTCCGAATTATATGTTATCGATAACATAATCAACTGTCAAAATGCGGGATGGAAACGGAATGCCTGAGGTAGAAATCTTGATGGCCGGAGCTTATCCGGAATGGGACATGGTGGATCTGGAGGCGAACTACCGCATCCATCGCCTCTGGGAAGCGACAGACCGGCAGGAGCTGATCTCCAGGGTCGGCAAGGATATCCGCGCCATAGCGACCCGCGGCGAACTGGGAGCGTCCGCAGAACTGATGGCGCAATTGCCGAAACTGGAAATCGTCTCCTGTTACGGCGTCGGCACCGACGCCATCGACTTGTCCTATGCCCGCGCCAACGGCATTCGCGTCACGAATACCCCCGATGTGCTGACCGAAGATGTCGCCGATATCGCCATCGGACTGCTGCTTGCCACAGCAAGGCAGGTCCCTCAGGCCGATGTCCTCGTTCGCTCCGGCCAGTGGGGCAGTGTCGCCATGCCGCTGGTGACGCGCGTCTCGGGCAAGAAGGTGGGGATCGCCGGCATGGGCCGGATCGGCAAGGCAATCGCCAGAAGGGCTGCTGCGTTCGGCTGCGACATCTCCTATTTCGCTCGCCATGACCACACGGATGTTGCCTATACCTACGAGCCCGACCTTATCGCGCTTGCCGATTGGGCCGACTTTCTGATCGTCATCGTCCCCGGCGGGGAGGCGACCATGAAGATCATCAATGCTGAGGTGCTTAAAGCGCTCGGCCCTAACGGCATCCTGGTCAACGTCTCCCGCGGGACGACCGTCGACGAAGAAGCGCTGATCGCAGCCCTTCAAGACCGCACCATCCAGGCGGCCGGCCTTGATGTCTTCTTGAACGAACCCAAGATTGATGCCCGTTTCCTGACGTTGCAAAACGTCGTGTTGCAGCCCCATCACGGCTCTGGCACTGTCGAGACCCGCAAGGCCATGGGCCAACTGGTCAGAGACAATCTCGCTGCACATTTTGCAGGTAGCCCGCTTCCAACTCCCGTCGTGTGAGGGTCCCGATATGAAAGCCATCGTCATTCATGCCGCCAAGGATCTGAGGATCGAAGAGCGCGAGCCGGAGGTTGCTGGCGCCGGGCAGGTGGAGATTGCCATCGAAGCCGGCGGCATCTGCGGTTCCGACCTGCACTATTACAACCACGGTGGGTTTGGTACGGTTCGCCTGCGCGAACCGATGATCCTCGGCCATGAGATCGCCGGAACGGTCAAGGCGCTCGGCTCCGGCGTCGCCGACCTTGCCGTCGGAGACCGTGTTGCGGTTTCCCCGAGCCGGCCGTGCAACCATTGCCAATATTGCCTGAAAGGACAGCAAAACCACTGCCTCAACATGCGGTTTTACGGCAGCGCCATGCCGATGCCGCATATTCAGGGTGGCTTTCGCCAGCGGCTGGTGGCGGAGCGCTGGCAATGCCACAAGGTCGCAGACGGCATTTCCATTCACGAGGCTGCCTTTGCCGAACCCTTTGCCGTGACGCTGCATGCGGCAAACCGCGCCGGCTCGCTGCTCGGCAAACGGGTGCTGGTCACCGGTTGCGGCCCCATTGGGATGTTGGCGATCGTCGCGGCGCGCGTTCTCGGCGCCCGCGAAATCGTCGCGACCGACGTGACAGACAGCGTTCTGGCGATTGCCCGCACCAGCGGGGCCGATCGAACGATCAATGTTGCCACCCATGCTGCCGACCTTGCGGCTTACAGCGCTGACAAGGGATATTTCGATGTCATGTTCGAGGCGTCAGGCAATGAGCGGGCGGTGCGCGCCGGCCTGGAGACGCTTAAACCCCGCGCCATTCTCGTGCAGCTCGGCCTTGGCGGGGATGTCTCTATCCCGCAGAACATGATCGTTGCGAAGGAAATCGAGATGCGCGGGACATTCCGTTTTCACGAGGAATTTGCGCTCGCCGTCGAACTGATCAACGCGCGTCGCGTCGATCTGAAGCCGCTGCTGACAGGTGTTTTCGGGATCGAAGAGGCCGTTGCCGCCTTCGAGCTGGCGGGCGACCGCAGCAAGTCCATGAAAGTGCAGATCGCCTTCTGACCGACTGTATGATCCCTGCAGCCATTCAAAGTGTTGCATCGCCGCGCATCTGAAAAGACGCGCGGCGCTTTAATCTCAAGCGGTTGGCGCGCCGTTCCGGTCCGTGCTTTCGCGCAAGACGACCTTGTAGCCCGTCAATGTGATCTCATCGCCGGTCGCCTCGCCGGTATGGAGGGTATCCAGCAGGCGGGCGGCGGCCTGGCGACCGATGCCATAACAATCGACATTGATGGTGGTAATGCGCGGATGACAGATGGACGAGATCTCATAATCGCCGAAACCGGCAACGGCGATGTCCCGCGGAACCTGCATTCCCCTGCGCGTGCATTCCATGATGGCGCCGAAGGCAGAAAGATCGGAGACGCAGAGAACCACTTCCGTGTCCGGCCAGCGCTCCAGCAGGCTGACGATCGCCTGGCCGCCCTGTTCCATGGTGATGGGCGGGACGCCGAAGGAAATCATCCGTCCCGGTCCGAGGCCCAGTTCTTCGACAGTCTTCTGGAAACCGCTTCGTCGCTGGCTGCCGCGCGTATCGCGCGCCGTCGTTCCCCCGATATAACCGAACTTCCGATACCCTTGACCGGCAAGTGTCCGCACCAGCAGGGACATCGCCTCACTGTTGGAAAAGCCGACGACCTGATTGATCGGATCTTCCGGAAGTTCCCAGGTCTCGACAACGGGAATGCCGGCTTTTACGAGCATGCGCCGCGCGCGCGCCGTGTGCGAACCACCGGTCAGGATGATGCCTTCGGGGCGGCGGCGCAGCATCGCCTCGATCAGCTCTTCCTCTTTCTCCGCCGAATAATCGGTATAGCCGAGAAGGAGTTGAAGGCCGGTATTCTGCAGCGCATCGGTCATGCCGCGGGCGGTGTCGGAAAAATTCGAATTGTTGATCGAGGGCACCAGGGCGGCGATGAAACCGCTCCGCCTTGACGAAAGACTGCCGGCAGACAGATCGAGCACATAACCGAGCGCGTCGACGGCTTCCATGATGCGCTTCCGGGTTTCCTCGGAAACGCTCGCATCCTGGCGAAAGGCACGTGAAACGGTCATGGCAGAGACGCCGACATATTTGGCGACCTCCGCCATCGTCAGCTTTTGCGCGTCTCCCGGCTTGAGACGCTTGTCTTTCGGCTCCTCCTCGTTTTTCACTGGTCTCCGCTTTCAAACAAGCTTCCGAGTTGGGTAGTCTAAGACACGATAAAGTTATCGCTATCATCGTACAATCGATATTATTGCAGGAATGCACCATTCCAAAGCCCAAGAACCAGGATTCCTGGGGCATTTTCGCAAAGGCCGGCAGATCGGTATCTGTACGAAGCCCTCAAAACGCGACAAGATGATATCGATAACAATTTGAAGGAAACGGAGGAGCATCATGTTCGGGCAAATTGACGGTCCGGGGTTCGAGGTTCTCGACCCGCGTTTTGAAAGCTGCTTCGTCGGTCACGCCCGCGTCGAGCGGCTTTGGACGGGCGGCCGCTGGCTGGAGGGACCGGCCTGGTTTGCCGCCGGGCGCTATCTGGTTTTTTCGGATATCCCCAACAACCGGATGATGCGCTACGACGATACCAGCGGGCATACATCGGTATTCCGCTCGCCCAGCAACAATTCGAATGGCAACACGGTCGACGATCAGGGCCGGTTGATCACCTGCGAACATCTGACGCGCCGTGTCACGCGCACGGACTTCAACGGCAGGATCACGGTTCTGGCCGATCAAATTGCAGGCAAACGGCTCAATTCTCCAAACGACGTCACCGTCAAGTCCGATGGGACCATCTGGTTCACCGACCCGAGCTACGGCATCCTCCACGACTACGAGGGCGACTATGGTGAGGCGGAAATCGGCGGATGCCACGTCTACCGGCATGATCCGGCAACAGGCTCGACCGATCAGGTGACCTCCGATTTCGTCAAGCCGAATGGACTGGCTTTCTCCCCGGATGAGACGCTGCTCTACGTCGCCGACACCGGGGCAACGCATCTGCCCGGCGGTCCGCGTCACATCAGAAAGCTCGCAGTCTCGACTGACGGGAGCCTGACCGATCTCGGCGTTTTCGCTGAATGTACCTCAGGTCTTTTCGATGGTTTTCGCGTCGACCGGAAAGGCCGGATATGGACGAGCGCCGGCGACGGTGTGCACGCCTATGATCCGGATGGCACTTTGATCGGCAAGATCCATATTCCTGAGGGCGTCTCCAACGTCGCTTTCGGCGGCGAGAAATTGAATCGCCTCTTCATCACCGCGAGCACGTCTCTCTACGCTGTTTATCTCACCGCCAACGGATCGAGACTGGGATAATCACTCAGCAGAGGCCGCCCTTTTGGGACGGCCTCTTGTTTGGTGCGGTTTTGTGCCTCTTGCCTCATCGTTGACTGAGGCCGTCCGCCAGCCGGACGAGGCCGAGGAAATCCGACCTGTAGCCGAAGGTGTCCGCCCCTCGCGATGCCTCGGCGAGATCGGCGATCGCCTGATAGGAGTAGGTGTCGACGACCGCAACGTGGCTCAGTTTCTGGCCGAAGGCTGCGACGGCCACCGAGAAACGGACATCCTGCGGCGCGGCATCGAGGGTGGTGACCGCGTTGTTGTCGTCGACAGGCGTGGTGATGAGGGCGCTCTTGTCCTCTCCCGGCTTTTTGTAGCGCATCTTGACGAAGGCAAGCTCACCGCGATGGGCGCTGTCAGCGGCCGCGGCCGGCGCCTTATCGGCAGCGCCGTAGCGCAGGTCGTCATTCATCACTGCCGGGCTTCCCTTGGGCGTAATCTCGTAAATCGCCGTGACGCTGTGGCCGGAGCCGATATCGCCGGCGTCGACACGATCATTGTTGAAATCCTCGCGCTTCAACGCCCGCGTCTCGTAGCCGATCAGCCGGTATTCGGCGATCCGTTCCGGGTTGAACTCGACCTGGAACTTGACGTCGCTGGCGATCGGAAACAGCGTCGATCCGGCCTCTTCGACCAGCGTCTTTTGCGCTTCCGCCAAGGTGTCGATATAGGCGGCACTGCCATTGCCGTTCTGGGCCAGCGTCTGCATCAGCGAATCGTTGAGATTGCCCCGCCCGAAGCCGAGCACTGTGAGGAAGATGCCGTCCTTGCGTCTCTCCTCGATGATGCGCTTCAAATCCTCGTCGCTCGACGGGCCGACATTGAAGTCGCCGTCCGTCGCCAGCATCACCCGGTTGACGCCGTCCTTGACGAAGCCCTGCTTGGCAAGATCGTAGGCCGCCTCGATGCCTTCGGCGCCGCCGGTCGAACCGCCGGGCTCCAGCCTGTCGATCGCCGAAAGGATCTTCGATTTCTCCGCCACGCGGGTCGGCGCCAGAACGGTGCCGGCATTGCCGGCATAGGTGACGATCGAGACGGTATCGTCGGGTTTCAGCCTGTTGACCAGAAGCCGGAAGGCGCTCTTCAGCAGCGGCAGCTTGTCCGGCTCGTCCATCGAGCCCGACACGTCGATCAGGAAGACAAGATTGGCATGCGGCGTGGTCGCCGGCGCAATGTCATAGCCCTTGATCGCCACATGCATCAATTCCGTGTCGTGGTTCCACGGGGTCGGCATGACAGTCACCGTCGCCTTGAAAGGTTGATCGGCCTTATCCGGGCCTGGCCAGTCATAGGGGAAATAATTGATCATCTCCTCGACGCGAACCGATTGCGGATCGGGCATCGCCCCGCCGGTCAGCGACCGGCGAACGAAGGAATAGGATGCGCTGTCGACATCGGCGGAGAAGGTCGAAACCGGATCCGTCGCGACGCTCTTGATCGGATTGGTCGCAGCATTGGCAAACCGCTCGCGATCGGGGTCGAGCTGAACCTGGACACGCCCCTCCGCAGGCGGGGCAGGCGAAGGAGCGACGGCAGCCATCGGTTCGGCAAACTGCCGCTGGGGGACGATGCCGGAAGCGGCCGGCGCCGAGCGTTTGGCCGCCCCGAGTGCCGCGGCAGAACCCTCCGGCTTGTTCGTGAGGGCGGCGACGTCGTTGGCATCGAATTCGGATGTCTGCGACAGATCGGGTTTCGCGAGGGCCGGCGCCTCCTTGTCCTGCGGGGCTTGCGCGTCAGCAACAGATTGTTCGGCCAGGCTGTTGTTCCCGGCCGGTGCTTGCGGCGCGACCGTGACCGGCTGACTGGTGGTTGCAGCCGGTTGTTTCGACGCCTCACTTTTCGAAAGATTGCCGGCAATCTCGGTCTGGTCGACGATCCGCGATCCGTTGCGGGTCAGCTCGATCGCGAGATAACCGGCGGCCGGAATGACCAGCAGCGTCGCAAGGGCTGAACCGGCGAGAAATTTCTTGTTCATGGCAGGGCTCCATATCCAGTGGATGATGGAGCTTTGACGCCAGCCTTTCGCATTTCCTTGGGCTGCCGGCGCACTATTTTCTGCGGTGTCGAAGGCCTGCATCGCGGCAGCAAGCGCACGCGCACGCGCCTCCGGCGTCGCTGCCGGCGGTGTCAGGCGGGAGAGCTTTTCGAGTTCCTTGTCCATGGTCATACCTCTTCCTTGCCGAGCACGGTCTTCAGCCTTTTGCGCGCCTCATGGACCTGCCAGGACACGGTCGCCTCCGAGCAGCCCATGACATCGGCAGCAGCCGAATGGCTGAGGCCTTCGCCGTAAACGAGCAGCACGGCGTCGCATTGCCTTTCCGGCAAGGCGCGCACGGCTGCCCACAATTCGCTCGATAGTTCGTCGTCATGTCCGGCCGGCGCATCGGGCTGCGGTTCGGCGGCGTAGGCGCGAAATGTCTGCTCCTCTCGCGCAAGCTTGCGTCTATGGTCGCGGGCGGCGTTGAGCGTTAGCGTATAGAGCCATGTCCTGAAGCGGCTGGCGCCGCGAAAGCTGCGGATGGACGCGCCGAGCTTGACGCAGACCTCCTGGGCGATGTCGTCGGCATCGGTGGAACTGCCCGACCAGCGCCATGCCGTCGCATGGACGAAATCATAATGGCGCGAGACCAGTTGCCCAAAGGCCTCCCGGTCACCGCCCTGCGCTCGTTCGATGAGCTCTGCGTCCAATTCCGCACCTACCCTATGCTACCAAGCAAGATGCTATTTCGAGATTGAGACGTTTCTCGGATGGCGTTCCTTTGGTCGATGGCGAAAAAATTATCGGAAATTTTGAGTGGGGCGACATTCATGGGTCGCGGCCAGACAGATCGTCCCCGTCACAAAGGCGCATGATGAGGACAGAGTCGGCCGAGGACGTGATCTACATCGTCCCAAATCGCGAAAGGACCTCCATGTCCGCTCAACCGTCTGTCCCCACCGAAAGGGGCATCCTGCAGTTTCTCGCGATTTGCGATGCCTTCTATCCGCCAGACGCTGTTGACGCGTCGATCGAGCAGCAGCGAGATTGGTACGACGCTCTTTGTGCGCGCTTTGACCGCCCACTGCCCCCGGAGATGATCTTTGCGGACGGCATGCTCCAGCGCATCCCGATCCGGCGTTACCGTCCGCGCAAAATCAGCACGCGGACCATTCTGCTCTATCTTCACGGCGGCGGCTTCGTCGTCGGTTCGCTCGAAAGCCATCATGCCATCTGCGCCGAGATTGCCGATTTTGCCGGTGCGGAACTCGTTTCCGTCGATTATCGGCTGGCCCCTGAATATCGCTGGCCGGCGCAGACGGATGACGGCTTTACTGTGTTGAAGCATCTGCTTTCCGCCAACAGCAAGGTCGTGCTGATCGGCGACAGCGCCGGCGGCAATCTGGCGGCGGGCCTTGCATTGCGCGCGCGCGACGAGGGCCTGCCCGGCGTCGTCGGCCAAGTCCTGATCTATCCGACCCTCAGCGGGAACCTCGATGCGGGCTCCTATGCCGAAATGGCCGCGGCACCGGGACTGACGACGACGGATGTCGCCTATTATCGCGAGATGCTGCAGGCGCCGGAAGGCAATGAGATCGCCGAGCCGCTGCAGGCATCCTCGCTTGCAGGACTGCCGCCGGCCTTCATCACGGTCGCCTATTTCGATCCCCTCCGAGACGACGGCCGGCACTATGCCGCCCGGCTCGCCGCGGAGGGCGTCGAAGTCTGGTTCCGGGAGGAGCCGCAGATGGTGCATGCCTGGCTCCGTGCCCGCCACATGAGCGAAGGCGCGCGCGACGGCTTCCGCGCCGTCTGCGAGGCCATAAGGCGTTTTGCGGCGGCTTAGTCTAACGATCACATCAGGTCGCGCGCGATCCGCTTTTCCGCAAAGACCTTTTCGAAGATCTGCACGTCGCCCTCGAAAGCGGTGACGACAGCCCTGATGACCCAGTCGGTCCGGGTGCATGCAATCCGCGCGGTCGCGACCGTTCGAATGAACCAGCCGGGGCGGCGCATGTCGCAGGTCCAGGTCGAGGTCCCGGTCATCGACAGCGGATTATCGGGTGAAATCGACCAGACTTCCTCGCGCAATTGCCGGGTCGAGAGACCTGTCTCAGGGCGTTCGGTGAGCCCGGTATCCTCGTGGATGTGATAGTCTGTCCGGTTGGCCGAGAGGTCGCGGACGACCTGCCGCTTCGTCGCGGCGGCCGCGTGCTCGATGTATTTCGGCAGAGGATCGGGATTGGCCGGTTCCTTGATGTCGATCCGCTGGTGCTCGCCGAGCATCGGCAGCCCCAGACCGAGTGCCGCGATATCGATGTTGATGCCCTCGTCATCAGGCGGAGGCAGGATCATCGGCCAATATGCGGTAGAAAGCGAAAGGCGGATGCGATGCCCCTTGCGGAAGCGATAACCGCAGGCATCGAGCACGAGCCGGATCGACACCGTCTCGCCTGGGGTCAGCGGCTTGGGATCTGCATTGCCGTCCCGGTGAGTGAGATTGACGACGCCGAAGGCCACGCGCGTTGCCGTGCCATCCGGATGGACATCGACGAGCCGGGCACAGAGATTTCCACCGGTTGCCCGGGAGCGCAGCGCAAGCGTGAGCACAGGACTGCCGAGATAGTCGCAATCGCCAGCAAGCGGCATCGTATCGAAGGCCAGCGAGCCGGCATCGTCTAAACGCTGATCGACCGCCATTTCCGCGTCGGGTTTCAGCGTGAAATATTCACCCGATGCCGTCCCGGTGTCGAGCGGAGAGCGGAGATGGACGGGATGTTCGGGCGCGTGCGGAATCGGCATGCCTTCCGTCAACTTGCCGAACTGCTCGACATAGAAGCACTGCAGCTGCGGCGGCAACCAGAGATCCTTGGCGATCCAGAAACCCGGATCGCTGTCGCGTCGCGGGGCAGGGCGGATGGCATCGAGAATATAGGCGCGGGCCTGCGGCAGCCTGTCGATCCCATTGTCCTCGCCCCGCAGCCATTTGTTCCACCAGGCAATTGCCTCGCCATGAAAATCGGTGCGCGGTTTCGGCCAGGCGAAATGCGGATATTTGTGAACCCAGGGGCCGATCAGCGCCTTCGCCTTGTCGCCCAGGCCTTCGACCGCCATCAGCGGCGTATTGCGGTAGCCGTCGGCCCAGCCGGCGATGACAAGCGCCGGGATTTCCACGCGCGAAAAATCCTCCGAGATCGAGCCATGACGCCAGAAATCATCGCGCCGCTGATGGGCCAGCCACTCCTCCATGAAGAAGGGTTCGCCTGCCAGGCGTTCCAGCCACATTTCCTTCCAGCGCTCGCCGACAAGCGCGGGGTCGGGCGGCCGCGACTGGTAGCCAAGCATCGTCGCCGCCCATGAGAGCTGGGCGGAGAGATGGCAGCCGTTCTTGTAGTGGATGTCGTCGTTGTATCGGTCGACGGTCGAGGCGATCGAGATGACGGCCTTCAGCGCCGGCGGGCGCAATGCTGCGACCTGGAGGCTGTTGAAGCCGCCCCAGGAAATGCCCATCATGCCGACCGCGCCGTTCGACCATGGCTGCGCGGCAATCCAGGCGATCAGCTCGCAGGCATTGGCAAGCTCGCTTTCGGTATATTCGCCGTCGATGACCCCGTCGGATTCTCCGGATCCGCGGATATCGACACGCACGCCGGCAATGCCTGCGGTCGCGAAGACCGGATAGGTGGACTCGTCCCGCAAACTGGTTCCGTCCCGCTTGCGATACGGCAGGAATTCGAAGACAGCGGGGACGGGGTCTTCCTCCGCACCGTCAGGCATCCAGATGCGCGCGGCCAGTCGCGTCCCATCCTTCAGCGTAATCCATTCATTCTCGATGGTGGTGAAGCCGCGCGAGATCATGCTCATTCCTTGATGCACATTTCATGAGACGAGGGTTCCGCCCCCGTCAGGTCAGTTACCGGCGCTCTCCATGCGGCGCGTGGCAAGCACCCGTTCCAGCCAGCCGATTTCCATTTCCGGCACGGATTTCAACAGCAGATCGGTGTAATCGTCAAACGGCGGCGACAGCGCCGTCGATTTCGGACCGAACCGCACCAGCTGGCCGCGATGCATCACCGCCACGCTGTCGGCAATCGCCCGGACGATGGCGATGTCGTGGGTGATGAAGACATAGGACAGCTGTTCTTCTTCCTGCAGGCGGAGAAGCAGCTTGAGGATGCCCTCCGCCACCAGCGGATCAAGCGCCGAGGTCGGCTCGTCGCAGAGGATGAGTTCAGGCTTGGCGGCAAGCGCTCTTGCGATCGCCACACGCTGCTTCTGGCCGCCGGATAGTTCGGCCGGGTAGCGGTCGACGAAGCCTTTGCCCATCTCGATCTGATCGAGCAGTTCCTTCACCCGGGCGGTCTTCTCGGCACCTCTCAGGCCATAATAGAAGGTCAGCGGGCGGCCGATGATGTCGCGGACCGTCTGGCGCGGGTTCATCGCCGTATCGGCCATCTGGTAGATCAGCTGGATGCGCCTCAGATCGTCGTTCGGCCGGCTCTTCAGACCCGGCATCAGCGGCTTGCCGTCAAAGACAATGCGCCCGCTGCTCGGCGGCAACAGGCCGGTAATGACGCGCGCCAGGGTCGATTTGCCGGAACCGGATTCGCCGACGACCGCGAGCGTCTGCCCCTTCGGCACGTGCAGCGTGACATCGTGCAGCACTTTGAAGCCGTTGGAATATTCGGCACTGACATTTTCGACCTTGAGAAGTGCCGTGGACTGGTCGGCGGCTTCTTCGCGGTAGGCCTGCCTGACATTGACGAGAGCGCGGGTATAGTCCTCCCGCGGCGCCTCGATGATTTGCTGGACGCTGCCATATTCTACTTGGCTGCCATAACGCAGGACCATGATGTCGTCCGAAATCTGGGCGACGACGGCAAGGTCATGGGTGATGTAGAGGGCGGCCGTGTGCGTTTCCTCGATGGCATGCTTGATCGCCGCCAGCACGTCGATCTGCGTGGTGACGTCAAGCGCCGTCGTCGGCTCGTCGAAGACGATCAGTTCGGGATTGGAGCAGAGCGCCATCGCCGTCATCGCCCGCTGCAGCTGGCCGCCGGAGACCTGATGGGGAAAGCGCTCGCCGAAGGTTTCGGGATTGGGCAGGCCGAGAACCCCGAACAGATAAAGCGCCCGTTTTCGCGCCTCGTCCTTGCTCATCAAACCATGTTTGACCGAAGCTTCGATCACCTGATCGCCGAGTCTGTGCGCCGGATTGAAGGCGGCCGCCGCCGACTGGGCAACGTAGCAGACCCGCGCGCCGCGAATTTTACGGATGCCATTTTTGCCGAGCGGCAGGATATCGACGCCGTCGAGCCGCACCTCGCCGCCGGTGATTTCGGCGCCACCCCGGCCGTAGGCGAGCGCGGAAAGGCCGATCGTCGACTTGCCGGCGCCCGATTCCCCGATCAGGCCGAGGACCTTGCCCTTCTGCAGGTCGAAGGAAACCCGGTCGACGATCGTCACTCGCTTCGGCGGTTCGCCCGGCGGATAGCTGGTTGCTTCGATCTTCAGATTGCGAACGGAAAGAAGCTCAGGCATCGCCGCGCCCTCCCTTGAGGCTGGATGTGCGTTTCAGGAGCCAGTCGACGACAAGATTGACGCAGACGGCAAGTGTCGCGATCGCCGTGCCCGGCACCAGCGCTGCCGAGATGCCGAAGATGATGCCGTCCTTGTTGTCCTTGACCATGCCGCCCCAATCGGCCGCAGGCGGCTGAATGCCGAGGCCGAGGAAGGAAAGCGTCGAGAGGAACAGGATCGAGAAGGCGAAGCGCAGCCCGAATTCGGCAAGCAGAGGCGACAGCGTGTTCGGCAGGATTTCGCGGAAGATAATCCAGAGCTTGCCTTCGCCGCGCAGCGTCGCCGCCTCGACGAATTCCATCACCGCGACATCAAGCGCCACGGCACGGCCGAGACGATAAACGCGGGTGGAATCGAGGATCGCCATGACAAGGATCAGCACGACCATGTTTTGCGGCAGTACCGCCAGGACCACCAGCGCGAAGATCAGCGTCGGGATCGACATCATCAGATCGTTGAAGCGCGAAAAGACTGTGTCGATGAGGCCGCGCGAGACGGCAGCGGTGAAGCTCAGGATAATGCCGAGCGAGAAGGAAATGACGGTGGCGGCGGATGCGACCGTCAGCGTCGTGCGCGCGCCGTAGATCAGCCGCGAGAAGATGTCGCGGCCGAGATTATCGAGACCGAAAATATACTGGTTATCCGGCAGTTGCCAGACGTCGCCGACGACCTGCGTCTCGCCATAGGGAGCGAGCCAGGGTGCAAAGATTGCGAAGATGAAGGCGACGGCGATACCGACCATGCCGATCCAGGCGGTGATGGGAATGTCTCTTAATCTCATCGCGGATGCCTCAGCCGGGGATTGGCGATAATGGCGAGGATATCGGCCGTCATGTTGAGGAAGATATAGACGGCCGCGAAGATCAGGCCGCAAGCCTGCACGACGGGCATGTCGCGTACGGTGACCGCATCGACCATGTATTGTCCCATGCCGGGATAGACGAAGACCACTTCGACAACGACGACGCCGACGACGAGATAGGCAAGGTTCAGCGCGATGACGTTGATGATCGGCGCAAGCGCATTGGGAGCGGCATGCTTGACGATCGAGCGGAAGGCGCTGAGGCCCTTCAGCTCGGCGGTTTCCATATAGGCCGACGACATGACGGAGAGGATGGCCGCCCGCGTCATGCGCATCATATGCGCGAGCACGACGAGGACGAGGGTCGCCGTCGGCAGCGCGATCGCCTTCAACCGCTCGACGAAACCCATGCTGTCATAGACGGTCGCTGGAAAGGTCGCCATGCCGAGCTTCACCGCGAAGAACAGGATCAGCAGGTAGCCGATAAAGAACTCCGGCAGTGAGATCGCCGCAAGCGAGATCACGTTGATGATCTTGTCAGGCAGGCGGTTACGGAAGTGCACCGACAGCATGCCGAGACCGACGGCGAGCGGCACTGAAATCACCGCTGCGAAACCCGCCAGGAACAGCGAGTTGCCGAGGCGCTTGCCGATCTGTTCGCTCACCGAATTCTTGCTGGCCCAGGAGGTGCCGAAGTCACCCTGGACGGCGTTGCCGAGCCACTCGACGTAGCGCGTGGTTATCGGGCGGTTCAGCCCGAGATCCTGGCGAATATTGGCGACGGCCTGCGGGGTCGCCGACTGGCCGAGATAGGTGGTGGCAAAATCGCCAGGCAAAGCTTCCAGGCCGCCGAAGATCAGGATAGAGACGGCAAAAAGCAGGACCAGGCTGAGCACGAAGCGCTCGAGGATAAGGGCAAGCAGCGGAAAACGCTGCCGGAACCCGAGGCCTGGCAAGATGCTTGGGGCAGGATTGGTCATGGCGAGGACCTCGCGCTAAAACGTCGGGAGGACCGCGGGTTCATCCCACGGTCCCGGCTTCGTTGGAGATCAGAGGGGCAAACGCCCCTTGCCATCAAGCGTCCAGCCAGACGCGGGTCGCGACGTAGCCGTTCGACATGTCGTTGCCGATGTCATGGACATAACCCTTCACCTGCTTGGTGGAGGCGTTCACGAAATCGTTGAACATCGGCAGGATCACCCCGCCCTCGTCACGGACCGTCATCGCCATGGTGCGATACATGTCCTTGCGCTTGGCTTCATCAAGTTCGGAGCGGGCCTGCAGCAGCAGCTTGTCGAAGTCAGGACGCTTGAAACGGGTGTCGTTCCAGTCCGCCGTCGAGAGATAGGCGGTGGAATACATCTGGTCCTGCGTCGGGCGGCCACCCCAGTAGGAGGTCGAGAAGGGCTGGACATTCCAGACGTTGGTCCAGTAGCCGTCGCCCGGTTCGCGTTTGACCTCGATCTCGATGCCGGCCTTCTTGCAGCTTTCCTGATAGAGGACGGCCGCGTCGACGGCGCCGGGGAAGGCGACTTCGGAGGTGCGCAGGAGGACGGAGCCACTATGGCCCGACTTCTTGTAGTGGAACGCCGCTTTGTCGGGATCGTAGGCGCGCTGCTCGATGCCTTCGGGGAACAACGCATAGGTGCTGTTGATCGGGAAGTCGTTGCCGACCTTGCCGTAACCGCCGAGGATCTTCTGCACCATGGTCTCGCGGTCCATGGCGTATTTGAGGGCGAGGCGCAGGTCGTTATTGTCGAACGGCGCCTTGTCGCAATGCATGATGAAGACGTAGTGGCCGCGGCCGGCGGTCGAGAGGATCTCGACGTTCGGGGCGCGTTTCAGCAGATTGACGGTCTTCGGATCGACACGGTTGATGTAGTGCACCTGGCCGGACGAAAGTGCGGCGATACGGGCGGTCGCATCATTCATGCCGATGATTTCGATCGAATCGACATAACCTCGGTCGGTGCGCCAGTCGTCCTTGTTCCTTTCAAAGGTGGCGCGGACGCCGGGCTCGAAGCTCGTCATCTTATAGGGGCCGGTGCCGATCGACGCCAACGGATCATCGACGCCGCCGTTCGGCTGGATGACCAGATGGTAATCCGACAGCAGCAACGGCATGTCGGCATTGCCTTCGCTGAGCGTCAAGACGAGATTGCCGCCGTCGGCCTTGATCTCCTTGATCGAGCCGAGAACACCGAGCGCGCCGGATTCCGACTTCGCATCGGTGTGGCGCTTCAGCGTCGCAACAACGTCGTCGATCGTCAGTTCCTTGCCATTGTGGAACTTGACGCCCTTGCGGATCTTGAAGGTCCAGGTCGCCGCGTCCTTTGACGGCTCCCAGGATTCGGCGAGCGCCGGCACGGCAGCACCCGTCAGCGGATCGGACTCGACCAGCATGTCCCCCCAGCAGCGGCCGATGCAGAACATGACCTGCGACAGGAATTTTGCCGGATCATTGGAATCGGTGGCGGCACCACCTTCGAGGCCAAGCTTCAGGTGGCCGCCGCGCTTCGGTTCGGCGGCTTCGGCACTTTCGGTGAAGAGCTTGTCGGCAGCGGCAAGTGTGATGCCTGCCGCCATCGCGCGTCCTATGAATTCGCGGCGGCTGAGCCCGCCGGCAGTGACGCGGCTTGTGAGATATTTCGTGTAGTCGGTCATTCCCCTGTTCCTTCTTTGTGGTGCGTTGACTGAACTTCCGGGCAGGTCCGCAGGCGGTTTCCTCTCCACCTCCGGTGCCCGCATCATGCGGGAAGATGTTGCGGTTGCTGCCGCCTGGCTACTTTCCTTTCCAAATGGGGCTTCGCTTCTCGGCGAAGGCCCGTGCGCCTTCCAATTGGTCCTCGCTTGAATAGAGCCTGTCGACCGTCGCAAACTGCCGCTTGGTGATCTTGTTCATGGCAGTCTGGAAGGTCGAACCCTCCGCTTCGCGCACGATTTCCTTGATGGCCGCATAGACGAGCGGCGGCCCGCTCTCGAGCAACCGGGCAAGTTCCCATGCTCTCTCCATCAGCCGCTCGGCCGGCAGGACCTCGTTGACGAAACCCCAGCGATGCGCCTCGTGAACGTCGAGCCAGCGCCCGGTCAAAAGCATGTCCATGGCGATGTGGTAGGGGATGCGTTTCGGCAACTTGATGGAAGCCGCATCGGCAACCGTGCCCGAGCGGATTTCCGGCAGGGCGAAGGTCGCATGTTCGGCGGCGAGGATCAGGTCGGTCGACAGCGCGATTTCCAGACCGCCGCCGCAACAGATACCGTTGATCGCTGAGATAACCGGCTTGTTGAGGTCGCGCAGTTCCTGCAGCCCACCGAAGCCGCCGACCCCGTAATCTCCGTCGACCGCATCGCCTGATGCCGCCGCCTTGAGATCCCAGCCGGCACAGAAAAACTTCTCGCCGGCGCCCGACACGATGGCGACGCGCAGCGCCGGGTCATCGCGGAAATCGCGGAAGATCAACCCCAGGGCACGGCTGGTCGCAAGGTCAATGGCATTCGCCTTCGGCCGGTCGATGACGACTTCGAGCACTCCGTCGTCCTGTCGTGTGCGAATGGGATCGCTCAACCTATGCTACCTCCTCCGCCGTATCAGAGCATCGACCACGGCCACGCCACGCCCTTCGGGAAGAACCATCAATGGATTAATGTCCAGTTCTTCCAGCCGTGCCGCGTTCTTTACGACATAATCTGCCGTTGCTGAGACAGCGCCGACAGCGGCCTCGAGATCGCCTTTTGACCGCCCTCGATAGCCATAGATCAATTTTGTAAGTTTGAGGCGCGAAATTGCCGCGTGAATGTCGGTTTTCGTCGCCGGAAGGGGCAGGATGACGGAATCGTCAAGCAATTCAACGAAGATTCCGCCCGCTCCAAGCGTGAGCGACAATCCGAAGACAGGGTCGCGGACGGCGCCGACAATGAGCTCGGCGACCGGCGGATCGATCATTTTCTCGACGAGATAACCGGCATTCGGCGGCATGGCCGCCGCCGCATTCGACACGGCTTGAGTATCCTCCAGGTTGAGTACGACGGCCCCAGCCTCGGTTTTGTGGGCAATGCCGAGCGCTTTAAGCACGACGGGAAAACCGAGCCGTCCGGCCTGCTCGGCCGCTTGACCGGGAGAGGACGCCAACAGCCCCTTTGGAATCGGAAGGCCGAAGGCAGCAAGCTCAGCCTTCGCATCGGCCTCCGTAAGCGTCTCGATCTCGCCGTCAATAAAGGGCACGTCGAGCAGCGGCAGGGAAGACGGCGTTGCCCAGGTTCGGCCAATGCCGGCGGCGACCTCCGCAGCCGTGATGGTTTCGTCGATACCGCAGAAGGCAATGATGCCATTTGCCATCAGCCGATCGGCGATGGGCTCTGGCATGTTTTCCGGAAGGGTTGCCAGAAGGCCGGCCAGCGCACCGGTTGCGGCGGCAGCCACAATGACCGCGTCTGCCGTCATCGCCCATTCGGACGCATCGCAGCGGTCGCTGCGGGGGAAGTCGAGGACGACGAGATTGAGGGAATAACCGCCCTCGAACATGGCGCTGAAGGCTTCGGTCTGGCGTGCAAGATCCCCCCAGACGAAGGTGTGGTAATCGAGCGGATTGGACAGCGTCACCATCTCGCCGAGAACGCGCCGCAGACGGGGCAATTGTTGCGGCTGCAGCGCGGGGAATTCCACGTTGCGACCGACGGCGGCATCCGCCATCAGCGAGGCTTCGCCACCGGAACAGCTCATCGACGAGATCGAATGGCTTGCGAGCGGGCCGGCGACATGCAGCAGTTTCAGGGTTTCGAGCAGCGCCGGCAAGGTCTGGACACGGCCAAGACCGAGGCGGGCGAGCACGGCGTCTGCGACGGCATCGCTGCCGGCGAGCGAGGCGGTATGCGAAACCGCCGCGCGTTTTGCCTGCTCGGATCTGCCGACCTTCAGCACGACGACGGGCTTCCTCGACCGCCGGGCCATGGTGGCCAGGCGTTCGAGTGCAGAGAGATCGCCGAAACCTTCGACATGCAGGCCGACCGCCGTGACGCGCGGGTCGTCGATCAATGCGCAGGCGACATCGGCAAGCGATGTCTGCGCCTGATTGCCGGCTGTCACCACATAGGCGATCGGCACGCCGCGAGTCTGCATAGTCAGGTTGATGGCGATATTGGAGGACTGTGTGAGGATCGCGACGCCACGTTCGATACGCTGCATGCCATGCTGATCGGGCCAGAGCAGCGCGCCATCGAGACCGTTGATCAGCCCGTAGCAGTTCGGCCCGAGGATCGGCATATCGCCGGCTGCGTCCAGCAAGGCCTGCTGCAGCTCGGCGCCGTCGCTGAGTTCCGCCGTCGCCTCGCTGAAACCCGACGCGTAACAGACCGCCCCGCCGGCACCGGCCTCAGAAAGGCTGCGGACGATCTCGACGGTCAGCATCCTGTTGACGCCGACGAAGGCGGCATCCGGCGCCGAAGGCAGGTCGGATACTGAGCGATAGCAGGACCGCCCGAGCACCTCGTCGAGTTTGGGATGGACGGGCCAGATCTCGCCGGCAAAGCCCATGCGGTCGCACTGCTCGATCACCCTGCGCGCCTCACGGCCGCCGATGACGGCGATCGTTTGCGGTCTGAGCAGGCGGTCGAGCGGGCGAGGCATCATCGGCTCACGCTCCCAAAGGTCGAAGCAGATCGCGGCTGATGATATGCCGCTGGATTTCAGAAGTGCCGTCCCAGATGCGTTCGACGCGCGCATCACGCCAGAAGCGGGCGAGCGGCAGGTCGTCCATCAGGCCCATGCCGCCGAAGATCTGAATCGCTTCATCGGTGACCCGGGCCAGCATTTCGGAGGCGTAGAGCTTGGCCGAGGCGATCTGCCGGTCTGCGGGGCGGCCGGCATCGACCTGCCAGGCGGCGGCAAGGGTCAGCCAGTCGGCCGCGTCGATCTCGGTGATCATGTCGGCGAGCTTGAACGACACGCCCTGATTGGCGCCGATCGGCTTGCCGAACTGCTTGCGCTCGGCGGCGTAGGGCAAAGCCAGGTCGAAGACGCGCCGCGCCCGGCCGACGCAGGTGGCGGCCACCGTCAGCCGCGTGCCGTAGAGCCATTGATTGGCGATATCTAAGCCGCGATGCACCTCGCCCAGCACTTGGGCTTCGGGAATCCGGCAATCGGTGAAGTTGAGCGTTGAGTTGTGGTAGCCGCGATGCGAAACGGAATCATAGCCCCTGAGGATTTCGAAGCCCGGCGTACCACGATCCACCAGGAAGGCGGTGATCTTCTTCTTGATACCTTTCGGCGTTTCCTCCTCGCCCGTTGCTGCAAAGACGATGACGAAATCGGCGACATCGGCATGCGAAATAAAGTGTTTCGTACCGTTGAGGACGAAGTCGCCACCGTCGCGGCGGGCGGCGCATTTCATGCCGCGCATATCCGAACCGGCGTCCGGCTCGGTGATGGCAAGCGCGTCGATCTTCTCGCCGCGCACTGCGGGCAGGAGGTAGCGCTCTCGCTGCTCGCCCTCGCAGGCCATCAGGATGCCGGAGGGTCGGCCGAAGAAAACCGTCAGCCCGAGGGAGCCGCGCCCGAGCTCCCGCTCGACCAGGGTGAAGGTGACATGGTCGAGACCGGCGCCGCCAACCTCTTCCGGGAAATTACAAGCGTAAAAGCCGAGATCGATGCATTTGCGACGGATCTCGTCTCCGAGCTCCGGCGGGACGATGCCGCTGCGCTCGACCTCGTTTTCGTGCGGATAGATTTCGGTCTCGACGAAGGCGCGGACCGTCTCGACGATCATTTCCTGTTCTTCGCTCAGTCCGAAATTCATGCCGATCCTCCTACCGTTTCTGGCCGACGTGACGGCCGACGCCTTCGGGCGCAGCCAACTTCGCATGGGCTTCAGCGATCGCCTTGACCTTGTCGAGAATAGCGGCCGGCGCGGGAGTGGCCTTACCGGCCTTGCTGTCGACATGCAGCAACATGTGCTCTGCGGTGGCAATGGGCTCGCCCGTCGCCGTATCGTAAAGCGTGTGGAAGACGTGCAGCCGCTTGTCGTCGAAATCAAGGATCCGGCAGGTCGAATGAATCGCCTGCCCGAGCTTCGCCTCGCCGAGATGGCGGATGTGGGTTTCCACCGTGTAGTAGCTGTGTCCCGCCTCGACATAGGCGACGTCGACGCCGACGAGGCGCAGCAGCGCATCTGAGGTGTCGCCGAAAACCTGCAGGTAGCGGTGTTCGGTCATATGGCCGTTATAGTCGACCCAGGCAGGGCTGACTTTCGTCTCGACGAGCCTCAGCGGCTTCGACGGGTCGAAAGACGTCGTCCCGCCGCCTTGTGCCCAGAGCGATTGCTCGAAGTCCTTCAGCAGCTTGCCGGCGCCCCAGCCCTTGCCGCCATCGCCGCCCTTGAGGGCCTGCAGGATGCCGACGAGGTTTTCGTCGCGGATGCGTTCGAGTTCACGGATCGACAGGCCGGCCGCCTGTTCATCGGATTGCCGGCCGATCTTTTCGATCAGTGCATCGTCGAGATCGACGACATCGGTGAGCTTGGTCCAGGGCCAGGCAAGGCAGGGGCCGAACTGGGCGAGGAAGTGGCGCATGCCTGCCTCGCCGCCGGCGATGCGGTAGGTCTGGAACAGGCCCATCTGCGCCCAGCGCAGGCCGAAAGAGTAGCGGATGACGTCATCGAGCGTCTCGACGGTGCAGATATCGTCGTGGATCAGCCACAGGGCCTCGCGCCAGAGCGCTTCGAGCAGCCGGTCGCCGACGAAAGCCTCGATCTCCTTGGCAATGTGGACGCCCTTCATGCCGATCGCCGGCAAGCGTTCCATCGCCGCCTTGATGGTCGCCGTCGAGGTCTTCTCGCCACCGACGATTTCGACGAGCGGCAGCAGATAGACGGGATTGTAGGGGTGGGCGACGAAGAGGCGTTCCGGATGCTTCATGTCGCGCTGCAGGTCAGTCGGCAGCAGGCCTGATGTGGAAGAGCCGATCAGGGCGTCCGGTCGCGCCACGGCGTCGATCTCGTTCAGCACACCGCGCTTGAGGTCGAGCCTCTCGGGCACGCTTTCCTGAACCCAGTCGGCGCCGGCAACAGCCTCTTCCAGCGTCTTGCAGAAGGTCAGCCTGCCGCGCGGCGGCAGGGGTGCCCCGGTCAGCATGGCATAGGCTTTTTCGGCATTGGCGATGACTTCGCCGACGATGCGGCTCGCCTCCGGATGCGGGTCGAACACATCGACGTCGATCCCGGCCAGCAGAAAACGCGCGATCCATCCGCCGCCGATGACGCCGCCGCCGATGCATGCCGCCTTGTTGATCCCTGTCATGCCGTCCTCAGCGCTTCGTCAGTTTGAGTTTCTTGCGAACGTCTTCCGGACCGATGATCCGCGCACCCATGCCCTCGACCACCTGCACGGCCTTTTCGACGAGCTGCGCGTTGGTAGCGAGCTGGCCTTTGCCGACGAACAGGTTATCCTCCAGGCCGACGCGGACATTGCCGCCGGCCAGAACGGCTGCCGCTGGATAGGCCATGGCGTTGCGGCCGATCGAAAAGGCCGAGAAGGTCCAGCTCGCGGGCACGTTATTGACCATTGCCATGAACGTGTTGAGATCGTCGGGCGCGCCCCATGGAATGCCCATGCACAGCTGGATCAGCACCGGGTCTTCGATCAGGCCTTCCTCGGCAAGCTGCTTGGCAAACCAGAGATGGCCGGTGTCGAAGGCCTCGATCTCCGGCCGCACGCCGAGATCGGTCATCTTCTTCGCCATCGCCCGCAGCATCGCTGGCGTGTTGGTCATGACATAGTCGCCAAGATTGAAATTCATCGTGCCGCAGTCGAGCGTGCAGATCTCTGGCAGGCATTGGGCGACATGGCTGACGCGCTCGGTGGCACCCGCCATATCAGTGCCCTTCGGATTGAGGGGAAGGGGGCTTTCGACATCCCCGAAAATCAGGTCCCCGCCCATGCCGGCAGTGAGATTGAGGACGACGTCGACATCGGCCGAGCGGATGCGGTCGGTGACTTCCCTGTAGAGATCGTTGCGGCGGCTGGCGGCACCCGTTTCCGGATCGCGGACGTGGCAGTGGACCACGGCCGCACCGGCCTTTGCAGCGTCGATGGCGGACTCGGCGATCTGCTTGGGAGTGATCGGCACGTGGCTGGATTTGGAAACCGTATCGCCGGCGCCGGTGACGGCGCAGGTGATGAAGACATCGCGGTTCATCGCAAGAGGCATGTTTTTGTTCTCCCTCGTCTTGTGCCCATTACGCGACAGGATGGATGGCAATGCATTGCAATTTCGGAAGCAATCGATACATTATGGGAACTCCAGGGAGGTGATCTTGCTGCAGCGATCGACGGAACGGCTCGATATCGACCTTCTTGTCCTGCCGGACGCGAACCTGATCCTGATCGCCTCAGTTATCGAGCCGCTGCGCGGCGCCAACCGCATTTCCGGCAGCGAACTCTATCGCTGGCGGCTGCTCACGCCGGACGGAGCACCGGTCCCGACCACCAGCAATATTGCCGTGCCCGCGCAAGGCGCTTTCAAGGCGACGACCGAGGATACGCCGCTGTTCGTGCTGGCCAGTTACAACTGGCGCCGAAGTGCTACGCCGGCACTCAAGATGCAGCTCTCCCAAGCCGCCCGCTATCGCACGGTGATTGCCGGCATAGAGTCCGGCACATGGCTGCTGGCTGAAGCCAGCCTGCTCGACGGGTTACCGGCGACCGTCCACTGGGAAGACTACGAGGATTTTGCCCTGGCCTATCCTGAGGTGCGGGCCGTCAAGGATCGCTTCGTCATCGACGGCAAGCGGCTGACGACCTCGGGTTCGCTTCCGACCGTCGACCTGATGCTGGAGGTGATCCGGCAACGGCAGGGCTATTCGCTGGCGCTCGAGGTCAGCCGGCTGTTCCGTTACGAGCAGCCGTCCTTCCATGCCGATGAATCACTTTCCGCAGCCTCGGCCGGACTGCGCATGCACGATCCCCGCGTGACGCAGGCAGTACGGCTGATGGAGGAGCATATCGAGCAGCCTCTGATCCTCACGCGGCTGGCCAGGCGGGTGGGCATCAGCGCTCGGCATCTGCAGGATCTCTTCCAGCAGAGCATCGGCGCGCCGCCGCATGTGCATTATCTCGCGCTGCGCTTGAATGCGGCGCGCCGCAAGGTAATCGAGACGACAGCCTCCTTTGCCGACATCGCGGCGGCGACCGGCTTCAACTCGGCCTCAGCCTTTGCGAGAAGCTACCGGGCGAGTTTTTCCGAGAGCCCGTCCGAGACTCGGCGCCGCTTGCGCCGCCGCATCACGTCACCGGAGATGCGGGCATAGGCTGAAACGCATCCCGTATCATTTCGGCGAGTTCCCGGACGGCCTCGCTGGAACGGTAGGTGCTCCGGCGGAGCACGACCTTAGAGTTATCGACCGGCGGGAAACCGTCTTCAGCGGTGAGTTCCCGGCAGCCGGGCGGAATGCTGCTGCGGGAAAGCGTGGTGACGGCAAGGCCTGCGGTCACGGCATTCTTCAGCCCCGAGCCGGTATCGGCAATGAATGCGATCCGATAGTTGCGGCCGATCTGCTCCAGCGACCGGAGCGCAAAATCGCGCGACCAGGTGGAGTTGCGATAGGTCGCTATCGGCAGGGGATCGATGTCGTGCAGCCGGTGCACCATCGATGTGACCCAGACCGTGGGATCAATGCAGATGACCTCGCCTTTCGTTTCATCGCTCCAGTCGAAAACGACGGCCAGATCAAGCTCATCCCGTTCAAGGGCCGCCAAGTTGCGGACTGTGTAGTCGCAGGACACGGTGACCTCGACGGCCGGGTGGCGTACTGCGAAAGCCGCAAGGGCTGCCGGCAGCACCGTCTGGCTGTATTCCTCGGGAATTCCGATGCGTACCGGCCCGTCCAGCGGTTTGCTACGGATCGTCGCGGCGGCCTCGTTCAGGAGATCAATGATCCTGCGGGCATAGGGCACGAGCTGTATGCCCTGGCGTGTGAGCAGCACACCGCGGGCGCCACGCTCGAACAGCGTTTCGCCGATCGTCTGCTCAAGCCTCTTGATCTGGGTGCTGACGGCCGACTGCGTCCGCCCGATGCGCTGGGCAGCGGCGGAGAAATTGGAGGTTTCGGCAACGACCAGGAAGGTTCTCAGCAGGTCGCTCTCAATCGGCTGATGCATGGAATAGCCATAGAAAAAATCGATGATAGTTATCACTACTATTCGTTTGTCTGATGTCAATTCTCAGCGCACAAAAGAGCCGCGTTCGACTTCCTTCTTTGAGAATATCTGCGTGAACATTGAAAATCCGGCCAGACGCCTCGCAGGCAGCGAGCACGAGAAGGGTGTGCTTCTCATCATTGCCGCGACACTTGCCTGGAGCGCGAGCGGTGTTTATTCGCGACTGCTGACCACCGACGTATGGACGGCGATCGCCTGGCGGTCGTTGTTCGGAGGCCTGTTCCTGCTGATCCCCTGCCTTTTCCTCGAAGGGGGTATTTCGCGGCAGCAATGGCGTTCCGTCTTCCATCCCACAGGACTTGCGATGATCGCATGCCAGACCTTCAGTCAGGGATGCTTCATCGGCGCGCTTTACATGACCACCGTCGCCAATGTGACGATGATCTATGCGACCGCGCCGTTTATCGCAGCGTTGCTCGGCTGGCTTATCCTCAGGGAGAGAGTTGCCAGGCGGACGTTGATTGCCGGCGGCATCTCGCTCCTCGGCGTCACGGTCATCGTCGCCTCGTCGATCGGCGGCGGCACCGGTTGGGGCGATCTGCTGGCGCTCGGGATGACCGTGTCCTTCGCGCTCGTCATCATCATTCCGCGCATCAGCCCCGATGTGCCGAGCTTGCCACCGACCGTGGTCAGCGCATTCTTGACGCTTGCCATCTTTGCCCCGTTCGGTTCGGTCGGCTCACTCGACCTGCACAACTGGATCGTTCTTGCCGCCTTTGGAGCGACCAATTTCTCGCTCGCGCTGGTGCTCTTCCTTGCCGGGGCGAAGCGGATGCCGCCGGCGGAGGCGGCGCTGATCGGCACGATGGAAATCGTGCTTACACCCTTCTGGGTCTGGTTGTTGTTTTCCGAGCAGCCGCCCGTTGCCACCTTTTTCGGCGGTGCGATCATCCTTGGCGCCGTGCTCTGGCACACGGCCATCGACGTCAACCGCAGCCGCAGCCGCCGGCCGCATCGCGCGTAAACCTCTCATCCTCAACGCAGGCCGCAATCAAATCTTCCCGGGCGATCCGGAAAACCGCCGTATTCGCGGGATCAATTATTTCCCCTGCGCAGCGATCTTTTGCGACTTTACCGACTGTCGTCTTTGAGTTGCGCCCATGTCGTTTTCTTGATCGCTGTTTTCTGTCAGGCATGGTTTGTTTGTGATGTTCAAGGCGCTATCTCGCAAACTGGCGAAATGGACATTGGCAAGGCGGCCCGACGCCGGCGCTGCCCCGCAGCGGTAGAAGAACTGAAATCCTCAAGGAAATCGCCGGATCGACATCCGGAAAGATATCGAGATGGATCGGAAGGAGATTCTGGAGCCGGAAACCAGCTCTTGCGTAGCAAATCGACGGATTGCGGCAGACGGTCACGAGCGGAACGACAGGCGAAAACCGTGGCGTTCACTCCTCTACTGCATCCAATCTGTCCGATTTGAAAATTCGAATATCGCCCGGTGCGGCGGTATCCGCGTGTTTTGGACACCGGGCTGCAGAGGAGGCAGGCCGGAGGGAAGTTGCCATCGACTGCATCGGTTGCAGATCGAGACATTCAAACAAGTGGGAGGAATCCATGAGCAAAAATAGAGGCGTCGTCTATCTCCGGCCGGGCAAGGTCGAAGTTCGCGACATCGACGATCCGAAGCTGGAAGCGCCCGACGGCCGCCGCATCGAACACGGCGTCATCCTGAAGGTGATTTCGACCAATATCTGCGGCTCCGATCAGCACATGGTCCGCGGCCGCACGACGGCGATGCCGGGCCTGGTCCTCGGTCATGAAATCACCGGCGAGATCATCGAGAAAGGCATCGATGTCGAGATGCTCGACATCGGCGATATCGTCTCGGTGCCGTTCAATGTCGCCTGCGGCCGTTGCCGCTGCTGCAAGTCTCAGGATACCGGCGTCTGCCTGACAGTAAACCCGGCCCGCGCCGGCGGTGCTTACGGTTATGTCGACATGGGCGGCTGGATCGGCGGACAGGCACGCTACGTCACCATTCCCTACGCAGATTTCAACCTGCTGAAAATCCCCGATCGGGACAAGGCAATGGCGAAGATCCGGGATCTCACCATGCTTTCCGACATTCTGCCCACCGGCTTCCATGGCGCCGTGCGTGCAGGTGTTGGGGTCGGCTCGACCGTCTACGTCGCAGGCGCCGGCCCGGTCGGCCTTGCCGCTGCCGCCTCGGCTCGCATTCTCGGCGCTGCTGTCGTGATGATCGGCGATTTCAACAAGGACCGCCTGGCGCATGCGGCAAAGGTCGGTTTCGAACCGATCGACCTATCGAAGAGCGACCGTCTCGGCGATATGATCGCACAGGTCGTCGGCACCAACGAAGTGGACAGCGCCATCGATGCGGTCGGCTTCGAGGCGCGTGGCCACTCGGGCGGGGAACAGCCGGCGATCGTGCTCAATCAGATGATGGAGATTACCCGTGCCGCGGGTTCGATCGGCATTCCCGGCCTCTACGTTACCGAGGATCCGGGCGCCGTCGACAATGCCGCCAAACACGGCAATCTTTCTCTCCGCTTCGGCCTCGGATGGGCCAAGGCGCAGTCCTTCCACACCGGCCAGACTCCGGTGATCAAATATAATCGTCAGCTCATGCAGGCGATCCTCCACGACCGACTGCCAATTGCCGATATCGTCAACGCCAAGGTCATCCCGCTCGACGATGCCGCCGCTGGATATGAGAGCTTCGATCATGGAGCGGCGACAAAATATGTCCTCGATCCGCACGGAGAGGTGGCGAAAGCCGCATAGCGATTACGACCGAGGTACTTTACCTGACAGGAATGGCCGGCGGAAACCCGGCCATTCCGCGTTTGTCACATGACAATTTGCTTGACGAATTACTGGATGCTGAACGGGAAGTATTTTGCGTTAATCATGTCGTAGGTCCCGTCCGCCTTGATGCTCTTCAACGCTTCGTTCAAACGCGTCAGACGCTCCTTGTCGTCCAGGCGCAGCGCGATGCCGGCACCTTCGCCGAAGTATGTGACGTCGGCCAGATCCGGTCCTTTGAACTCGCAGCAGGTTCCCGCCTTGGTGTTGGCGATCCAGTCGTAGATGGCGAGTTTGTCCTCCAGGATGATATCGACGCTGCCGTCCGACAACCCCTTGTACAATTCAGGCGAAGACCGGAAGACTTTCTTCTTCATCTCCGGATAGAGATGGTTGGCATAGGATTCCTGCGCCGTCGACGACGTCACCCCGAGGATCTTGCCGCTGAGGCCAGCTGGGCTGACATCGCTGATCGACGAAGCCTTCCGAGCGATGAACACGGAGGGGCTGTTGTAGTATTTCTCCGTGAAGGCAACCTTTTGACGCCGCTCAAGGCTCATCGACATGGATGAGATAATCGCGTCGTATTTGTCGGCAACGAGATCGGGGATGATGTCGTCCCACTTCTCGATGATAAATTGGCATTCGAACTTGCCAACCTCGCACAACGCATTGGCAATATCGATGTCGAAGCCCTGCAGCTTGTCATTGGCATCGAGATAGTTGAAGGGTGGAAATGCACCCTCGACGGCTATTCTCATCGGCATGCGATCTTGCGCAGCCGCATCGAGCGGCGAGGTCGCGGCGAAAAAGATACCGATCCCGCCTGCCATCAGCGCTCCGCGCAATATAGTCTGTATAGATATGCGCAACATCGTCAGGAGCTCCTTAGGGCGTAGTCGATCTCGCGCTATAGTGCGCCGCAGCCTTTAATTCTACGTGAACGCTTCTTTGTTAGCGTCGACGAATGCGCCCGCGTCGGGGGTGTTCAGGGGTCCAGGCTTGCACATCGTTCTTCCTTCCAGCTCCAACACGTTTCAGAAATCCTGGATCGCTTCGGGAAGAATTCTGTTTCTGATTGCCGTCAGCGGACTTGGGGCTATCGGTCTTGTCGTGCTTTCGGCGTTGTGGGCGGGAACCGAGAGCGACGCTGCCGCCCTTGATCGACAGCGCCAGCTTGTGAATGCGCGCCTACGGGAACAGGTCGATGAAGTCGCGCATGTTATCGGCCAGTTCGGCAACGGCTATCTCACACGTGTTTATCCGGCGGCCCGGTCAACCGGAGGCTCCTCCTCCAGCCTCGATGCTGTTCTGTCGGCGGCGGCCGGAAGTGCGATCAGCCAGACTGCAATGTCTGCCTTCGGCTATGATCAAGCTTTTGTCGTCGACGAGAAGGCGCAACTGCTCATGCTGGCGGATGCCCAGACGGAAAAGCGTTATCGCTGGATGAAGCCTCTCTTCTTGCCCCTCCTTCAGGATGCCCGGCTTGGGGTAAGACAAGGTACGGTTTCCAACGAACGAACACCGTCTTCAATGGAAAGCCGCCTTGCGAGTGCCGCCCGTTCGAAACTTGCGCTCGCCAATCTGATGCGGCTGGAAGGTCGGCCGACGATCGTCGGCATCGTCGCCATCAACGAGGCAACTGAGAGGCAGAGCCAGCCAATGCGGCAATTCCTGATCGTCGTGCGCTTTATCGATGGTGCGGCGCTGGACGAATTGAGCCGGCAACAGGGCCTTAACGGCGCCCGCTTCGCGCGCACGGCCGATGCAGACGAAAACGAAGTTGCGTTCCAGATTGACGCCACGGCAAACGGCGAACCGATCGGCTTCATCGTATGGCGACCCGATCTTCCAGGTTCGAGGGTGATCGGCCGATTGATGCCGGCGCTTTCGATTGCCGCCTTGGTCATCGCGATCCTGTTCTCGGTCTTGCTGGTGCGCCTGCGAAGCAGTCTCGGCGAGTTGAAGAAAAGTGAGCTGCATGCAAGGCAGCTTGCCTTGCATGATGTGCTTACGAGCCTTCCCAACCGCGCTTTGTTCGCGATCAGGTTCGACGAGTGCCTAGCCGAGACGCGGAACTCGGCCGAGCGCTCGGCGGTCGCACTTCTCGACCTCGACCGCTTCAAAGCCGTAAACGACACGTTCGGCCATGCCGCCGGCGATGAACTCATCAGGATGGCTGCGGAGCGGATCCGCTCCCTGCTTCGTCCGGGCGACACGCTTGCCCGGCTCGGAGGGGACGAATTCGCTCTGCTTCTCCGAGACATCAGAGATCATGACCACGTTTTGCCGGCAATATGCGACGCGATCGTTGCCGAACTTGGCAAACCCTTCCCGCTTTTGAGGGGCGAGGCGGTCGCGCGCGTCGGCGCCTCGATCGGCGTGACCGTCGTGCCGGATGCAGGGCGGAATGCCGATGACATCATGCGCTACGCCGACGTCGCACTGTATGAGGCAAAGATGGGCGGCAGAGGCCAGTGGCGTCTCTATTCATCGTCCATGGACGGCGGCCGGAATGCGCGCGACATTCTCAAGAACGAATTGCGGGAAGTTCTGGCCAAAGGCATGGCATCATCCGCTGATGGCCCACACGTCGATCCGAGTGCGAACCGGCCGGACTTCGGATCGCTCGAGGTCTATTACCAGACGGTCCATCGCGCTGAGGCAGGATACGCGGCGTCGGGCGCCGAGGCTCTGGTGCGTTGGCGTCACAGTCAGCGCGGACTATTGACGCCTGCCAGCTTCATCCCTGTCGCCGAGGAGGGCGGCCTCATCGACGCTCTCGGTTTCTGGGTCTTGCGCGAAGCCTGCAGAGCCGCTTGCAAATGGCCGGAGGACACGTTTGTTGCCGTCAACGTGTCTCCCGCCCAGTTGAGAAGACCAAATTTCGCCGAGGAAGTCTTCACAGTGCTGCAGGAGACTGGTCTGCCGCCGTCCCGGCTCGAGCTCGAGCTCACCGAGTCCTCGCTCATCGAAGATAATTCGGACGTCTATACGGTGCTGAAGTCGCTGCGCAGCCGGGGTGTTCAGGTTTCGCTCGACGATTTCGGGACCGGCTTTTCATGCCTCAGCCATCTGCTGCGCTTCGATATCGACCGCATCAAGATCGATCGATCGTTCGTCTCACAGCTCGGCACCAAAGCCAACGGGGCGGCAATCATCGGCGCCATCGTCGCGCTCAGCCGCAACCTTGGTATCTCGACGACGGCGGAAGGGGTCGAAACGGAATATCAACGCGACTTTCTGGCCGCCCTTGGCTGCACTGACCTCCAAGGCTACTTCTTTTCGAAACCGGTTCCTCTTGGCGACCTTGATAGTTTCGGGAAAGCTGAAAGCGCCGGGTTACTCTCGACCGCTCCAGGCGCCGTCGCGTAAGAGGCTTCTGATCTTCGCTGGCCAGGGGAACTTTCGCCCCTTGCGACAGTTGATGCCCCGAACACCGGATGGAGGATCTGATGGGCGAGGTCGGGGAGTGGCGGCACCTTTGCGTCGACATGCAGCGGATGTTTGCCGAAGACACGCCGTGGCAGGTTGCCTGGATGGTACGGATCTCTCCCCAGATCGAAGAACTGGCCGGGCGGCACCCGTCGCGAACGATCTTTACCCGCTTCCTGCCGCCCGAGCGTGCGGACGACATGCCGGGGAAATGGCGGGATTATTACCGGAAATGGTGGATGATGACGGGCGAACATCTTCCGCGCGACTTGATCGATCTCGTTTCATCGCTGGCGTCGCTGGTTCCGCCGGCAAGGCATTTCGACAAACGCACCTATTCCCCTTGGATCGACGGTCGCCTTCATACGATCCTCCAGTCGGAGCGGGTCGATACGCTTGTCGTAACCGGCGGAGAAACCGATGTCTGCGTGCTGGCCGCGACGCTCGGCGCGATCGATCTCGGCTATCATGTCATCGTGCTCAAGGACGCCGTCTGCAGCGGCTCCGACGAGACGCACGACGCGTCACTGGAACTTCTGCACGATCGGTTTTCCGTGCAGCTCGAACTCATAGAGACCGAAGAGTTTTTGAGGTGCGTTGCCTAGAACGCATGGCGTGACGATGACGGCTTCGCCGCAATACTGCACATCGCCTCCACCAACGGGCGGCTGCAAGAGGGAGGGGCGGTGGCCACGATCATGGGAGCGATAATCCTTGCTTCCACCATTGCTGGCGTGTGAATGACATGGTCTTGGCCCATCCGGCCGGTTCCCACAGATAATCGAGAGGTCGGCCTTAGCGCCTGCCGATCGATGGACTAAACACCATGAGGCTCAGGACCTCGAAGAGCGCCTGTGTTGCGGCGTGCGCCGTGTTGGTCGTTGCGCCATATTGCGGGGCAACTTCGACGACGTCACCACCCACCATGTAGGGTGCGCTGAGCAAGGTCGGCACTCCGGCATATGGCGCCAGTCTCGTGCCGTTCTTGGAGATCGGACAAAGAGGTTGAGAAAGCAATTGGTATCGTTATAGCAATCGGTATCAAAGAGAAATCGATATGATCGCTGCAAAACCCAATTCGCTCGTTGCCCGCCTCTCTGCCCCACCCATTCCTTCCGTCATCGCCTGGAGCCGCGAATATAAAGGAGAAAAAGGACCGCTCATCGACCTGTCGCAAGCCGTTCCCGGCTATCCCGCGCATCCGGAGATGCTGCGGCTTCTGGGCGAAGCGGCTGGGCAACAGGCCATGACGGGTTACGGGCCGATCGAAGGTGAACCTCTGCTGCGCAAGGCCTACGCGGCTCATCTTGCCGCGCTTTATGGCGCCGACCTTTCCGCCGGTAATATTCACATTACCGCCGGCTGCAATCAGGCGTTCATGTGTACGGCGATCGCGCTGGCGGGCGCGGGCGATACGGTGGCGCTGACCAATCCCTTCTATTTCAACTACGACACGACGTTATCAATGCTGGGGATCGGGCGTCGATTGGTCGATTGCGACCCAGCCGGCGGCTTTCTTCCCGATCCGGGTTCGGCTGAGGCGGCGCTTGCGGCCGGCGCGAAGATGCTTGCCGTCGTCACCCCCAATAATCCCACAGGGGCCGTGTATCCGCCGAGCCTGCTTCACGAGCTTTTTGTGCTCTGCCGGAAATATGGTGCCTGGCTGGTTCTCGATGAAACCTATCGCGATTTCCTAGCCGAGGGTTACGGGCGGCCGCACGCTCTACTCTCCGAGCCGGGTTGGGAGGACACGCTCGTTCTTCTCTACAGCTTCTCGAAATCCTTCTGCATTCCCGGTCATAGACTGGGTGCAATCACGGCGGGCCCCAAACTTGTCGCCGAGATCGCCAAGGTGATGGACAATATGCAGATCTGCGCGCCGCGTTCGGCACAGGTCGCCGTTGCATCGGCGATCCCGGCGCTCGCCGATTGGCGAGCCGGCAACCAGTTGGAGATCGCTCGCCGGGCGGAGGCGTTGAGGCTGGTCTTTTCCGGGCTGCCGGATTGGGAGATCGCCGCGATCGGCGCCTATTTCGCCTTTGTCCGCCATCCCTACGCCGATAAATCGTCTTCCGAGGTTGCCGAAAAACTCGCCAAGGAATCCGGAATGGTTTGTCTGCCCGGCGCCTATTTCGGCGAGAGGCAGGAGGGTTATCTCAGACTTGCCTTTGCCAATGCGGATGTCGCCTCGATCGGGCTATTATCCGAGCGCCTTCGTTAGCTTGCGGCGATCGACGTCCGCTGGAAGTTCATGATAGCCGCCGCGCCAATATAGCAGCGGCCCTATGCCCTGCCGGATTTCCATCGCGCAGACATGTCCGACCAAAATGGCGTGGGAATTGTAGTGGAATGCGGTTTCGAGCTTGCAGTCCAGGACCGTCAGGGCATTTTCAAGGGCCGCCGCGCCGGTCTTGAGGCGATACCATCCCGCATCGCCGTAACGTTCGGCGCCCTTTCGCCCGTCAACACCGGCAAAGGATTGCGCCACCTGCTGCTGGTCGGCGGCCAGTACGTTGACACAGAAGCAGCCGTACCGCTGCAGCGCCGGCCATGAGGAAGACGCTCGGTTGACACTGACGATGACGGACGGCAACTCTGCCGAAAGTGAGGAGACCGACGTTGCCGTGAAGCCGGTGCGGTGTTGCCCGTCGCCGACCGTAATCACGCTGACGGCACCTGCCAGATGACGCATCGAAAGCTTGAAGTCCGCTTCGCTGATCAAAGCCTCGACACTCATCGGGCTGGCTCTTGTGTTTTGGCAAAGCGATTGACAGGCATTGAAAGACCGAGGTTTTCGCGCAAGGTCTTGCCCTCGTATTCCTCGCGGAACAGTCCGCGGCGCCGAAGCTCGGGCAGGACAAGCCGCACGAAGTCGTCGAGGCTGGACGGCAAGGTCGGAAACATCAGGATGAAGCCGTCGGCCGCACGCGTCTCGAACCATTCCTCCATGAAATCGGCGATCTGGGCCGGCGTGCCTGTCATGCCGTTTCCCGTATGTTTCTCGGCATAGTGGCGGATGAGTTCGCCGACGGTGTGACCGCTTTTCACGAAATCGACCAGCTCGTCGAACAGGGCGCGTGATCCCTTCGGCGTCGCCGGCAGCCGATCCATGGGGAAGGGCTTGTCGAGAGCGACATCGCGCAGGTCCGCCTCGAGGAATTCGGAAAGCATCAGCCGGCCGACATCCGGATGCATCTTGTCGATCAGATAATCCACCTTCGCCTTTGCCTCGGCTTCGGTTTCACCGACGTTGATCACGATGCCCGGCATGATTTTCAGGTCGTCGGGATCGCGCCCAAAGGCCGGCATCCGGCTCTTGACGTTTTCGTAGAAGGCCCGGTTGCGCTCGATATTCGATGCGAGGCTGAAGACGATCTCGGCCGTGCGCGCCGCCATGTCCATTCCAGGTTCCGAACCGCCCGCCTGGGCGATGACCGGGCGGCCCTGGGGCGTTCGCGCTATGTTGAGCGGCCCGCGAACCTGGAAGTGCTTGCCTTTGTGATTGAGCGCGTGGTGTTTGTCCTTGTCGTAGTAGATGCCGTTTTCACGGTCGAGCAGCAGCGCGCCGTCCTCGAAGCTATCCCAGAGGCCGAAAACGACATCGACGAATTCGTTGCCGCGCTCGTAGCGCAGCGCATGCGGGTCGAGCCCTTCGCGATTGAAATTGTAGCCGGTTTCGTCGTGGTCGGACGTGACGACATTCCAGCAGACACGGCCCTTGCTCAGATGGTCGATCGAGGCGAACAGGCGCGCGACATTGTATGGCTCGTAGTAACTCGTCGACACCGTCGCCACGAGGCCGAGATCGTTGGTGGTGACTGCCAGAGCTGAAAGCAGCGAGAGCGGTTCGAAGCGGTTCATCTTGGTCGGAATGCGGGCAAGCGCCTTCGGATCGCCAACGGCGGCGGCGGGAGAATCCGCCATGAACATGAAATCGAACTTGGCCGCTTCGGATCGTTTGGCAACATCGAGCAGATGAGCGAAGTCGTTGGCGCCATTGACATTGCTTGCCGGATGCAGCCAGGAGGCAGGGTGAAAGCCGAAAGTATAGACGAAAGTCCCGAGTTTCATCTTGTCGGTCCGCGCCATTGAGCTCTCCTGCCATTGTCCGCCACGCCGCCTCTTGAAGGCGACTGCGCAAATTATCGCCAGGCGCAAATGTTCATCAATATCACGCAGCTGAGTTCCGTTTTAGTTTTTCTAAAGTGTTGACTGCAGCGCCGCGCGTCTTTTCTGACGCGCAAAGGACGCTGTAACATTTTTGAATCGATGCATAATTTCTCAAATCGATTCCGATTTGAGAAATTATGCAGCAGGAGCTGATGCCAAGGCCTGCTGACGGGAAATGGCAATGAGCCAATCGCGGAATTCTCGCCCGTGGGGTTTCTGCAAGGCCGCCCGATCCCAGGCGAGAAAGTAGCTCTCGCGCAGTGCAATACGCATATCGACGGGAATGACCAGCGTTTGCGCCGCAAGCTCATCTGATATCATCGACATCTGCGCGAGAACGATGCCGCGCTTGTTGACGGCGGCGTCAATTGCACTGCTCGACAGGGTGAAGGAGAGACCCGGCGTCGACGCATCGAGGGGGACACCGGCCTTGGCGGCAAACTCCGCCCAGCTGGGATAGGGGGTGAAGTGCCGTTCCCACTCGACATGGAGAAGGGGCTGTTCGAAGAGATCGCGAGCCGCATGCGCGCGATCCTGCATCAGCGCCGGCGAGCAGGCAGGCACCACCCAATCGCGGAACAGTTCCGTATAATGTTCGTGCTGCAGCACGTCCGACCCATAGCTGACGCGGAAATCGACATCGTCGAAGCCGATGCGGGGCTCTTTGTCGCGTCCGATAATCCTCACCTGCACGTCGGGATGAAGCGCCTGCCAGTCGAAGATGCGCCTGCCGATCCATTTGTTGACGACGGAGGAAAGCGCACTGAGCACCAACGCTGTCTCGTTGCGCGCCTTCTCCAACAGTTGCTGGGCCAGCGCAAATTGCTCGAACCCCTTCGATATCTCCTGGTGGTAGAGCCGGCCCCAGGCGGTCAGCTCGACGGTTCGCCCGCTGCGCTCCAGAAGCGAAACGCCAAGAAAGCTTTCGATCTTGCGAATCTGCTGGCTGATGGCCCCGGGCGACACCTTGAGTTCCAGGGCTGCGGCCGTCACGCCGCCGCAGCGCCCCACCGCCTCGAACGCCTGCAAACTTTTCAGCGGGATCGCCTTAAGGCGCTCGTCGGTCATTTGCAGAACCCCCCGTGATGTGCACCAAACTCAATTTGCTGCCGGATGAAACGTTCCCGCGAACTGGAACCGGTCACCTGGATGGGTAAACTCGACATAGGTCACGGTACGACCGTTCTGCCAGGTCTGGCGGATGAGGCTGAGGCAGGCCTCGCCGCGTTCCGTCTGCAGAATCCGCGCCGTCGTGGTGTCGGCCGAAACGGCGCGAATGACATGTTTGGCCTTGGACCAGGGAGCCTCGTCAAGCAGCCATTTGCCGGGCGGAATTGAAGCAAAGCTCTCCTCTCTCGCCCGTGGGACAGCATCGAGCATGATGATCCGCCGCTCGATGGCATTCGGTCTGCCATCGACGATATGCAGGCATTGAAGCCTGAGGACTTCCGCATCAGCTGGCTCCGACAGCTGCTGCGCCTCGGCCTCTCCAAGGCGCTCGACCTTGCGGGCGAGGATTTCGAAGCGGTGTTCGTGCCCAGCCAGTTCCGCCTCAGTGCTGATATCCTGAATATCCATCACCGTGCGGTCGATCTGGGGCGATGCGACAAACGAGCCTGTCTTGCGCCGTCTGACGATCATGCCGCGCTCGGCGAGCGCCGACAGCGCCTTGCTGACGGTCATCCGCGAGCACCGATATTCCGCCGCGAGTTCGTGTTCGACGGGAATACGGTCACCGGGCCGCCAATCGCCGCTGATGATCTTCGTCTCGATATCGGTGAAAATGCGCTGATAAATCGACACCAATCCCGTACCTCATCCGGCGTCAGCGACCATAAATCCGGAACGCTCATGCCAGCGAGATCGACGCCATCCGGCACAAATTTTGCGTTCCTCGTCTTTTACATTGACACTCTAGGCCGGCCTATATCTATTTGTATAGTCAAAAGCGGAGCATAGAAATCCGCGCAGAGGAAATCGAAGTCGGGAAGCAAAACTCCTCCGCCGGGGGAATAAAAACTGGAGAGATGATGATGATGAAGGCACATTCACTGCTGAAGGGTCTGGTCGGCGCTGCATTCCTGTTCGGAGCAGCCGTTTCCGCCCATGCAGCCGACACGCTGGCAGCCGTCAAGGCGGCCGGCACCCTCAAGGTTGGCACCGAAACGGCTTTCGCACCGTTCGACTATATCGATGCCGGCGAACATACCGGCTTGAACGTCGACCTCTTTGCCGAGATCGGCAAGGAACTCGGCGTTAAGATCGAGTGGGTCGCCCTTCCCTGGGACGGCGTCTTCCCCGCGCTGGAGGCTGGCAAGTTCGATGTCGTCGCAGGTCCTGCAACGATCACCAAGAAGCGCATGGAGCGCTATCGCTTTACGCCGCCGATCGCCGAAGCGACGATTGCCATTCTGAAGAAGGCTGGCGACACGACGATCAGCAAGCCGGAAGATATTGCCGGCAAGACGATCGGTGTCGGCAAGGCAACTGCCCAGCTCGACCAGCTGAAGGAATTCTCCGGCACGCTGCCGACCAAAGTCGACGTGCGCGAATATCCCGCCTTTACTGAATCCTACGCCGATCTCGCCGCCGGGCGCATTGCCGGCGTTGCCAACTCGCTGCCCAATATCGCTTTCGTCGCCAGCCAGCGAAAAGGCACGTTCGAAGTCGTCCTGCCGCCATTCGGCAAGAAGTCCTATTTCGGATTCATCGGTCTCAAGGATGCCGATCATGCGCCCCTGATGGATGCGATCGATGCCGCGATGCTCAAGATCAAGGCAGACGGGCGTATGGCAGAGCTGCAGAAGAAGTGGTTTGGTGCATCTTTCGATACGCCGGACGCTGTCAAGGATCCGGCATTCTGATTAGCCGCCGGTGAAACGAACGCGCCCCGCCGGTGGTCGGGGCGCAATCTGCCGTGGCATCAGAGTTCACGGCCGCAGCGCCCAGGCAAACATCGCCCATGTCCATCAAGCTTTTCGAACTGCTTCTACAAGCCTCGATCTATACGGTGACGATCAGCGTGGTTTCTATCCTGATCGGCTTTGCGATCGCAATCGTTATTTCCGCCATGCTGCTTTCGCAGCAACGTCTTTTGGTGCTGCCGGCGAAGATTTTCATCAGCTTTTTTCGTGGCGTGCCGCTGCTGGTGCAGCTGTTGCTGATCTATAACCTGCTGCCGGCGATCGACATCAACGTGCCGAGCATCGTTGCGGCCATCGTTGGTCTGTCGCTGTGTACTGCAGCCTACCAGGCTGAAAATCTGCGCGGCGGTTTTGCCAGCGTTCCCATGGGCCTTGTCGAGTCAGCCGAAATGGTCGGCATGACTCCCGCTCAGATCTTCCGTCGTATCAAAGCCCCGATTGCCCTGCGCCTGACCTTTCCAGCACTCGTCAACGAAGCGATCCTTATCCTGAAAGCGTCTTCGCTGGTCTCGGTCGTTGGCGTCATCGAGCTGACGCGCATGGCCCAGGACCTTGCCGGAAGCACCTTCCTGCCGCTTGAGATTTTCGCTTCCGCCGGTCTGATCTATTTCATTATCAATTGGATCGTCGCACTAGCGGGCGGCCTGATCGAACGCTCCCTGCCGGGAGTGCCGCGATGACCTTCGACATCAACGTGATTTTCAACAACTTGCCGGAAATCGTCAGCGGCGCATGGCTCACCATCGTCATCTGGATCGTCACCACGCCGGCCGCTGCCGCGCTCGGCTTCCTTGTCGCCGTTGCCAGGCGTTTTGGCGGCGTTGTCCCGGACAAGGCGTTCGGCATGATCATTGCGGTGCTGCGCGGCACCCCGTTCCTGATTCAGATATTCCTCGTCTACTATGGTGGCCCCTTCGTCGGCTTGTCACTCGATCCGATCCCGGCCGGCGTCATCGGCCTTTCCATCTACGGCGCCGCTTATTTCAGCGAGATATTCCGCTCGGGCTTTGCCGCCGTCCCGAAGGGACATATCGAGGCCGGCCTGTGCGTTGGCCTGACACAAGGGCAGATCGTCCGACGCATATTGCTGCCGGAGATGACCATGCTGGTGCTGCCGCCTTCGGTCAACATGACGATCATCCTGATGAAGGAGACGGCCGTGCTGTCCATCATCACCGTGCCGGAGTTGACGGCAACGCTGAGTGCGATCGGTTCACAGCAATATGCGTTCGTCGAGGCGCTCTTCGTGCTTGCCCTATTTTATTGGGCGCTGGTGGAAATCACCGGTTGCTTGGGTCACCTCGCCGAAACGAAACTCTCAAGATTCAGGTTTTTCAACATATGAGCGTTCCTGCGATCGCAGTCAAAAATCTCGTCAAGTCCTTCGGCGGCTCCACCGTGCTGCACGGCATCGACCTCGATATCGTGCAGGGACAGGTTTCCTGCGTCATCGGCCCATCCGGATCCGGCAAGAGTACGCTGTTGCGCTGTATGGCCTTTCTCGAGGAATCGACCAAAGGGACGATCACCGTCAACGGCGAGGTGCTTGGCTTCGCGGAAAACGCAAAGGGCGTCCGGGAGCGGGTGCCGGGGGCGGCGAACCGGCGGATCCGATCGCAGATCGGCATGGTTTTTCAGCAGTTCAATCTCTGGCCGCATATGACGGCGCTCGGCAATGTCAGCGAGGCGCTGAAGACGGTTCACAAGATGAGTCGCAAGGGTGCGGAGGAGCGGGCCATGGCCCAGCTCGTCAAGGTCGGCCTGGAGGGCCGGGCAGGGCATTATCCGTCGCAGCTCTCGGGAGGGCAACAGCAGCGCGTCGCCATCGCCCGGGCGCTAGCCCTCAACCCGAAGATCATGCTCTTTGACGAGCCGACCTCGTCACTCGATCCCGAGCTGACCGGCGAAGTGCTGAACGTCATGCGCGATCTCGCCACCGAGGGCATGACGATGGTCGTCGTCTCCCACGAGATCGGATTCGCCGCAACGGTCGGCCAGCAGATCGTCTTTCTCGATCACGGCAAGGTGCTGTTCACCGGCCCGCCGCAAGAAGTCTTCAAACGACCTAGAAACCCCCGGCTCGAGCAATTCCTGGATACCTATATCGATCGCGGAGCCTCGATGCTGCTGTGACGTTTATGTCCTTCCCTATCGTCGGACAGACTTCCACGGCCGGTGTCGGCTTCACGCAATTTCCTCTTCGAGTATTTTCACGGGCCGGTCCCACTGGATGAGCACGACACAGCCGGTCTCGCTCCAGACCGAATGTTCGCTGCCCGGCGCATTGACGATATAACTGCCGCTGATGTAATCGCCCGTCTCGTCGGATTGAACCCCATCGAGCACCAGGATCGTCTCGAGCCCCTCGTGGCGATGGCGGGGAACGGAAGCGCCGGGCTCATATTTCAACAGCGCCACGCCCGGCTGATCGCCCTCGAAAGGGCGGATCCAGTGAATGGTGACAGCATCACGGAAAGGTCCGAATTCCAGCTCCTTCCAGCCGCCTGACGTCAGGCGTTCGCGGGTCGTTTCAGGCATGGGCGATGCTTTCCAGAATGTCGTCGACGTGAGCGGTCCAGCCGACAATCGCGCCCTGGGCGCGGATCATGGCGATGGCTGCGGCTTTGAATTCGGGGAAATAACTTTCCGTCGCCTCCTCGGCGAGAAGGCATTCATAGCCGCGGTCGTTTGCTTCGCGCATCGTCGTCTGCACGCAGACTTCGGTGGTGACACCAGCAAAGACGAGCTGCTTGATGCCCTTCTGCTGCAGCACGGTGCCGAGTTGGGTCGCGTAGAAGGCGCCCTTGCCGGGTTTTTCGATGACGATTTCGCCCTTCACAGGAGCGAGTTCCGGAAGAATTGCCGTGCCTGGTTCGCCCGCGATCAGGATGCGGCCCATCGGGCCTTCGTCGCCGATCCTGAGCGCAGGATTGCCGCGGTCGCGTTTGGCCGGCGGCAGGTCGGAGAGATCAGGCCGGTGGCACTCCATCGTATGGATCACAGGCAGGCCGGCATTGCGGAAGCCTTGGATGAGGCGTTTGACATCGGGCACGATCCTAGTGATGCGGCTGACGTCGTTGCCGAGGCTAGCGCCGAAGCCGCCGGGCTCGGCGAAATCGCGCTGCATGTCGATGACGATGAGGGCGAGCTCATCGTGCTTCACCGGAAAGGCGAAAGGTTCGGCTTTGATCTCAGCCATCAATGATGCCCTGCCATGTGGGCGCCGATTACGCCGATATCGGCCGAGAGCGCCGGTGTCTCGTAAACCAGCTTGCCTTCCGAAATGACCATGATGCGGTCGGACATCTCGAGCAGTTCATCGAGGTCTTCCGAGAGCAGCAGCACGGCGGCACCTAAATTGCGGGCCTTCATGATGCGGGCGCGGATTTCGGCAACGGCCGAGAAGTCGAGGCCGAAACAGGGGTTCGAGACGATCAGCAGATCGACATCGCCGGTCAGTTCGCGGGCGAGCACTGCGCGCTGCACATTGCCGCCCGAAAGCGCTGCGATCGGCGAGGAGGAAGAGGCCGTTTTGACCTTGAAGTCGGAAATCAGCGCCGAGGCACGCTTCTTCATGCTGCCCTTGTTCAGCCAGACCGCGTCCGTGCCATCCGGCTTCAAATCGAAGGTGCGGAACGCAAGGTTCTCGCTCACGGTCATCTTGGGCGCACAGGCATTCTGCAACGGCTCTTCCGGGATGAAACGCACCCTGTTCTTGCGAGTCTCGTCACGGGTGGCGCCGTAAGTCTCGCCATTGACCATAACCTGGCCGCTATCGGTCGGGCGCTGGCCGGCCAGTATTTCCGTCAGCTCCTTCTGGCCGTTACCCGATATGCCGGCGATGCCGACGATCTCGCCGGAGCGGACCGTAAGCGCGTCGATCTCGATCGTCTTCAGGCCGGAGCGATCCGGAGCTTTCACCTGGGTTACAGTGAGCACGGATTTGGCCGCCTCCGCCACCGGCAAACGGCTGTCGAGCTCGGCGAGCTTGACGTCGCCGATCATCATCGCCGCCATCTCGGCGGTGGAGAGCTCGCCGACCTTGCCGGTGCCGACCAGCTTGCCGCGCCGCAGGATCGAGCAGGCATCAGCAAACTTGGTCACCTCGTGGAACTTGTGGGAAATCATCAGCACGGTGAGCTCGCCACGCTCGGTCATCCCGCGGACGATGCCGAGCATCTCATCGGCTTCGGCCGGCGTCAGCACCGAAGTCGGCTCGTCGAGCACGAGGAAGGAGCGGCCGAGATAGAGCTGCTTGACGATTTCGAGCTTCTGCTTTTCGCCGGCCGCAAGCTCGCTCACCGGCCTGTCGAGCGGGATCTTGAACGGCATGCGTTCCATGAACACCGCCAGATCCTTACGCTCCCTGGACCAGTTGATCACCGCGGGTACTTCGGTACGGCTGATGACCAGGTTTTCCGCACCGGTCAGAGAGGGAACCAATGTGAAATGCTGGTAGACCATGCCGAGCCCATAGGCCGCGGCATCCTTGGGTGAGGCGACCGCCACCTCGCGGCCGTCGACCGACAGCGAGCCTGACGTGGCGTGATAGAAGCCCATGATGCATTTGACGAGCGTCGACTTGCCAGCGCCGTTTTCGCCGAGAAGCGCGTGAAAGGAGCCGGCCGGAACGGCGATCGAGACATTGTCGAGCGCGGTGAAGCTGCCGAAACGCATGGTCATATCGAGCGTCTCGATGCCGACGGCCTTGCCGGCTTGCGGAAGGGGCGTGTCGCGGACTGTGCTCACTTCATTGCTCCTTTTCGACGATGATGGCGACGGGACCGCCGCCGGACGGACCCTGGTGTTCGGCGCCGCCGGACACATAGAGATCGGTAATGCCGAAGATGCCGGCGAGAACGCCGCCGACGAAGGCACGGGCATGGCGGGTGCCTGCAATATCCGAGTCATCGAGCATCGTGTGGCGCCTGCCGCCGATCCTGCCGGACGGGTCCGGCTCGGCCTTGGCGAGAACCGCTGCCAGCCGGCTGTTTTCCGGCAGGCGTTCGCGGGCTTTCCTGACGGAATGCGCGTCGATCGCATCCCGCATGACCGCGTGGTCGATCGACAGCGGACCGGACCATTTTGCGCTCATGCCGAGGACGATGATTTCGTGATCGGTGAGTTCGACCCCGGACGAGGTTGAGGCGCAGCGGGAAAAGAGATCGAAACGTGTGCAGATGTCGGCATCGTTGATCGATGTCGCATCTATCTCGCCGAGTGCCGCGGCGACGCCGAGAGCCGAAGCGCCGCGCGAGAGGCCCATGGATTTCAGCGTGTCGTGGGTTGCGACCGTCCTGCCTGCTGCCTCGGCCTCGGCAATCCGGCGCGAGGTGAGCAGCGGACACTTGATCTGCACGAAATGGACATCGGCGGGATCATCGATGCCGGCATCCCTCATCGCGGACTTCACGCCTTCGGCAACGAGCAGGATCTGTTCCCGGCGCCCGAGATGTTCGGGGGGCAGCGCGGGGGTACGCGACACACCAATGGCCAGCGCCCGTTCGCCCGGGGTTTCTACGGTTTCACGCGCAAAAACCGTCCAATGCGGCGAGAGCGCCCCCTCGGTGCCGCCGGACATGATGATCGAGACGCCGTCGACGCCATATCTACTGAACAATGTCTCGAAGCTGCGGGTGGCATAACCGCGGGTAAAATCATTGACGCAGCCGTTGCCTTCCGTCTTGCCGAGAACGGCGACGACGTTGTTCGCCTGAAGGCCGCTGGCAAAGAGCCCCTCGACGCCGGCAACGTCATCGGGGCCGTCGGCTGGCACGCGAAAGACATGGGCACGCAATGACGGCATCAGGGCAGCGCCTCGACTAGAGCCGCGGAATTGGAGACGGAGCCGAAGACGCCGCCCTGCATCTTCACCATCTTGATGGCGGCGAGGTGGTTTCCATAGTCGGTCGCACCACAGCAGTCCTCCAGCAGCAGGCATTCGTAGCCGCGGTCGTTCGCCTCGCGCATCGTCGTCGAGACGCAGACATCGGTGGTGATTCCTGTGAGGATAATGTTCTCGATGCGCTTCTGGTTGAGGATGAGTTCGAGGTCGGTGGCACAGAATGAACCCTTGCCGGGCTTGTCGATGATCGTCTCGCCTTCGATCGGGTAGAGTTCGGGGATGATGTCCCAGCCGGGTTCGCCACGCGTCAGGATGCGGCCGCAGGGGCCGGGATCGCCGATGCCGGCGCCGATCCGCTGCGAGCGCCAGCGTTTGTTGGCCGGCAGATCGCCGAGGTCCGGGCGGTGGCCCTCGCGGGTATGGATGATGTGGTAGCCCTTGGCCCGCATGGCGGCCAGCACGCGCTTGATCGGTTCGATCGGCGCCTGCACCAGTGACAGGTCGTAGCCCATATGGTCGACATAACCGCCCTTGCCGCAGAAATCGGTCTGCATGTCGATGATGATGAGGGCGGTGTTATCAGGCCTCAGAGCGCCGTTATAGGGCCACGGATACGGATCGGCGTCGATAAAATGCCCTTTGGTTTCGACCATCGCGTCCATCATTCTCTCTCCTATTCCGCGGCAGGTTTGAGGGGTTCGCCGTAGCGGCGCATCGGCTTGTCAAATCCGCAGGACGTGCCGTCCTTGACCTTTACCTCGTCTTCCCATGGCAGGCGGTATTTGCCGGCGACAAGGTCGTGCATGTAGGTGTAGGGCGCATCCTTTGCGCCGCCGGCAACGGCGACATAGCCGCGATGGCCGAACTGGTAGATGTTGTTCTCCACGCCCCAGCCGAGCCGGGCCTCGCGCACCAAGTCAGGACGCACCTCGGCGGTAATGATCTCGTTGGCCCGGCCGGAGGTGCCGTGGGCGATGATCGCACCGTCGAAATTGCAGATCATGCCTTCACCCATGGAATCGAAGGTGCCGTCCGAGCCGCACATGCAGACATTGGCGGTGACCATCAGATTGCAGAAGGCGTTGGCCTGGTTGGTGAAGCGCCAGGCGTCGCGGATCGGCGCCGTGTAGCCGGCCGTGCGGATCATGATTTCGGCGCCCTTATAGGCGCATTCGCGTGCCATCTCCGGGAACATGCCGTCATGGCAGATGATCAGCGCGAGCTTGGCGCCCCGCGGGCCCTCGATAACGGGGATACCAAGATCGCCGGGCTCCCAGGGCTCGACGGGGATCCAGGGATGCATCTTGCGGTAATAGAGCCTCAACTCGCCCTGGTCGTCGATGACGATGCCGGAATTGTAGGGCATGCCGCCAGGGTTGAGCTCCATGATCGAGAAGCAGCCCCAGATCCGGTTGTCCCTGCAGGCCTGCTTGAAAGCCGCGACCTCCGGCCCGTCGAGCGTGCACATGATCTCCGGATTGATGTCCATGGAGAGGCCGTGCAGCGCGTATTCGGGAAAGACAACGAGGTCCATGCCCGGCTGATTGCGCCGCGCCTTGGCCACCAGATCGACGATCACCTGCGTCTGTTTTGCCAAGTCCGCTTTGGTGACGGTGACCGGCAACTGGAGCTGTACCAGGCCGATGCCGACGCCGTGTTCGGATTTGTTGAGACCGCCAAGTCCGTTCATCGGAAGGCTCCGTTATTTCGTGAGCGACAGCGCGCCCGGCGCACCGGCGAGCGAGCGGGTGGGCGAGGACGTGGCGATCAGGATGACGAGGGTGAGCACGTAAGGTGCCGCATAAAAAAGGTAGTAGCCTTGTGTGACGCCGACCGATTGCAGCGCCGGGCCGAGCGCGCCGGCACCGCCGAATAGCAGGGCGGCCAGGAAGCAGCCGATCGGGTTCCAGCGCGCGAAGATGACGAGGGCCACGGCCATCAGGCCCTGGCCGGACGAGATGCCTTCGTTCCATGAGCCCGGATAATAGAGCGAGAGGTAGGCGCCACCGATTGCGGCCAGCGAACCGCCCACTGCCGTCGCCAGCAGGCGAACCCGGTCCGGGTGGATGCCCATGGCCCGGGCCGCGTCGGTGCTGTCGCCGACGACGCGCAGGATCAGGCCGATGCGGGTGTTCTTGAAGGCCCAGAACAGGAAGAGCGCAAGGGCTGCGCCGATGAAGAACAGCACGTTGATATTGAGCGCCGCCTGGATCTGCGGCGTGCTCGACCAGCCGCCGAGCGGGATCGAGGGCAGTTTCGGGGCAACCGGCTGGATGAAGGATTTGCCGAGGAAGAACGCCATGCCGAGACCGAACTGCATCATGGCGATGCCGATGGCGATGTCGTTGACCTTGGGGAACTTGCAGATCCAGCCGTGGATGAGGCCGAAGATCGCGCCCGCCACCATTGCGGCCAGCACGCCGAGGGTCGGGGAGTTAGTCATGACGGCCACCGCATAGGCCGTCATGGCGCCGAAGACGAGCGTGCCTTCGAGGCCGAGATTGATGCGGCCGGAGCGTTCGGTGATCGTCTCGCCGAGGCTGACGAAGATGAAGGGGGTGGAAACGCGGATGGCGCCGGCGAAGATCGCCAGCGGCACGCCCCAGATGCCGATGCCTGTCTCTTCCATCAGAGGCTCCTTTTCCAGAGGTCGGGATTGAAGATCTTGAAGCGGCCGTAGAAGGTCTCGCAGAACAGAATGACGATGAAGAGCGTGCCCTGCAGCACCAGAACCGTCGCATCCGGCAGGCCCATGCGCCGCTGGATGAGGCCGCCCGAGGCGTCGATGCCGCCGAGCAGGATCGCCACCGGAATGATCGCCAGCGGATTGTGCCTAGCGAGGAAGGCGACGAGGATGCCGGTATAACCGTACCCGGCGGCAAGCGAGGCATTGGCACTTCCCTGCACCGCCGCCACTTCGATCATGCCCGCCAGGCCGGCAAAACTGCCGGCAAGCGCGGTAAATCCGGCGATCAGCTTGCCGACCGGCAGTCCCTGGATCTGCGCGGCGCGCACGTTGCCGCCGGCGATGCGGGCGGCAAAACCGTAGCTCGTGGCCTCGATCACGATCCAGCAGACCACACAGGCGAGGATGCCGATGATCAGGCCCCAATGCACGTCCATGCCGGGAATATTGCCGAGCATATATTCCGGCGGCAGCGGCCTGGTCGACGGCTTGTTGAGGCTTGCCGGATCGCGCAGCAGCCCTTCGACGAACTGGTTCATCAGGGCAATGGCGATATAGGAGAGCAGCAGCGACGAGATGGTTTCGTTGACGCCGCGATAGTGGCGCAGAAAACCGGCAAGTCCGATCCAGATGCCGCCGACCACCATGGCGGCGATCGCCATCAGAATGAGGGTGAGGAAGACAGGCGCGGTGCCGGCGAGCGGCAGAGCCATGGCTGCGGCGGCAACGCCGCCCAGCACGACCGCTCCTTCCCCGCCGATGATGACGAGGCCGAGACGGGCGGGCAGGGCGACGCAGAGTGCCGTCAGGAGAAGGGGTGCGGCACGACTTAAGCTGTTTTGCACCGAAAACCAGCTGCCGAAGCCGCCGGTGTACATCAGTTGGAAGAGAGTGGCCGGCGACTTGCCGACCGCCAGGATGAAGAGGGAGAAGAGCGAAAGACCGATCAGGATGGCCGCGAGGCCGATGACAACAGGCTCGGCCCGCCGCGCGATCCATTCGAGGACGGGGCGCAGGGAAGCCGGTCTTTCCACGATGGCTATTGCGGGATCATTGGCCTCGATGGTCATGGCGCTTCTCCCTTCGCGGTTTACGCCGTGGACCCGACGACGCCCTCAACCAGATAATTCATGCTTTCGAGCTCGATCGCGTCTTCGGCGTAGCTCTTGTTGGCAGCCACGACGGTGTCGCCCTTGTTGTCCTTCAACGGTCCCTTGAAGACCGAGAAGCCGCCCTTCATCATGTCGGCCTGCGTGGCTTCGAAGGCCTTGCGGCCCTCCGCGGATACCCCGGGGCCGAGCGCGCTCATCTTCACGAAGCCGTCCTTGAGGCCGCCACGCACGAAGTTGCCGAGCTTTTCGCCGGCCTGCGCCTTCTTGACGAAGTCGCTGTAGACGTTGCCCCAGGCCCATTCGGCACCGGTGAGGTATTTTTCGGGAGCAAGCGGGCTCTGATTGGCATGATAACCGCAGACGAAGGCGCCGCGGCCGGCAGCCGTTTCGACGACCACTTTGGGGCTGTCGACGTGGCAGGTGATGACGTCGGCGCCCTGGTCGACCAGCGCATTTGTAGCTTCGGCCTCCTTGACGGCGAGCGACCATTCGCCGGTGAAGATTACCTGGCAGGTGATACCAGGATCGACTGCGCGCGCGCCGAGCAGGAAGGCGTTGATATTCTGCAGAACCTGCGGGATCGGCTTGGCGGCGACGAAGCCGATCTTCTTGCTCTTCGTCGCATGGCCGGCGGCAATGCCGTTCAGATATTGGCCCTGGAAGATATAGCCGAAATAGGAGCCCGTGTTGGCCGGGTTCTTGCCTTCCTGCCAGAGGCCGCCGCAGTGGCGGAACTGGACGTCGGAATGTTTGGCGGCCACGGCCAGCATGTGTGGGTCGAAGTAGCCGAAGGAGGTCGGAAAGAGCAGGGTCGCGCCATCCAGGTTGATCATGGATTCCATCGTCTTCTGGACGTCGACGGTCTCCGGCACGTTCTCTTCTTCGACCAGCGTCACACCGGGCATCGCCTTGATGACGGCCGCACCTTCGGCATGCGCCTGGTTGTAGCCGTAGTCGTCCTTGGGGCCGACATAGATGAAGCCGACGGTCAGCGCGGTTTGGGCGGCGGCGGAGGAGGCGATCAGACCCGGCATCGCGCCGGCAAGCGCACCGGCAGCGGAAGCCTGGAGGAAATTGCGGCGGTTCATGGAAAGGAGTTTGGTCATCGGAAATGCTCCTTGCGGCGCTGGGCCGGTTGTGAACGGGTACAGAAAAGTGCATGCAATGCATGTGCCAGAAATTAATCTATTGTTTTTTCTGGTTTATCCATTCCAGTAAGAATTGTGCATTGCAAAGTGCATACAGATTGATCGAATTCTTGCGCAAAAAGTAATCAATAGATATTTCTTGTTCATTGTGACTGTGTAATTGGCACAAAGTCGAGTTATCCGAGGTATCTCCTGCATCAGAAAGCGAAAATTTAACAATATCTTCACCGTCCGATTTGACTTATCGGGTCTTGAACGTCATCTGTATACAGAGTGTTGAGGTGAGCAGATTCGTATCGTGAAGCAGACCAGGCGCAGAGAAGTGATCCGCACCGGAACCACCGTCGAACAGATGGTGCGGGCGATTGCCGACATGATCGTCACAGGTGAAATGCTGCCGGGCGCGAAATTGGACGAGGTATCGCTCGCGGTTCGTTTCGACGTTTCGCGCACGCCGGTGCGCGAGGCTCTGCGTGAGTTGGGCGCCATGGGATTGGTCGCGCGCGAGCCAAACCGCAGTGCGGTCGTCACCAATGTCACCGAAGCCTATCTGCATTCGATGTTCGAAGCGATGGCGGAACTCGAAGCGATCTGCGCCAGGCTCTCGGCCGAGCGTATGACGGTCGACGAGCGGCGCGCGCTGGAACTGGAGCATCGGGGATCGATGAGGCTCGTGCATGCCGGCGCGGAAGAAGAATATTCGGCTCACAACACCGAATTCCACACCCGGCTTTATCGTGGCGCGCATAATGACCATGTCTTCGAGATGGTGACGCAGACACGGGCGCGGCTCGCGCCCTTTCGGCGGGCGCAGTTCCGCCTGCCCGGGCGACTGGCAAAATCCTATGAGGAGCACGGCCGGATCGTCACCGCGATCATGCGCGCGGACGCCGCCGCCGCGGGGCAGGCGGCATATTCCCATGTGGAAATTGTCAGCGATGCCAGCGCGGTATTTGCAACGCCCGGGGAGTAAACAGCGCGCGACGCCCAAAATCAGGCGCCGCTAGCTACGAAGGCGAGAAAATCACGGCCGGCAAACGCCGAAGTTATGTCCCGGTCTCTACTCCGCCGCTTCGATGAAGCGGTGGCGTTCGTAGAGGAACTTCAGCACGGCTTCACGGCATTTGAGATATGTCCGGTCGGAGGCGAGTTCGATGCGATGGCGGGGACGGGGCATGGTCACATCGAGCACTTCGCCGATGCGGGCCGCCGGGCCGTTCGTCATCATCACGATGCGATCAGACAGCAGCACCGCCTCATCAACATCATGGGTGATCATCACCATCGTGTTGCCAAGGCGGGCGTGGATTTCCATCACCGCGTCCTGCAGATGGGCGCGGGTCAGCGCGTCGAGCGCGCCGAAGGGTTCGTCGAGCAGCAGGATCTTCGGCTCCATTGCAAGCGCGCGGGCGATGCCGACGCGCTGTTTCATGCCGCCTGAAATTTCCGAAGGCCGCTTATCCCTCGCATGCGCCATCTGCACGAGGTCGAGGTTGGCCATCACCCACTCATGCCGCTCGGCCTTGGTCTTCGTTCGGCTGAAGAGTTTGGAGACGGCGAGATTGACGTTCTCGTAGACCGTTAGCCAGGGCAGCAGCGAGTGGTTCTGGAAGACGACGGCGCGCTCCGGACCGGGTCCGTTGACCTCACGGTTTTCAAGCAGCACGGCGCCTGCCGAAACCGGGGTCAGGCCGGCGATGAGGTTGAGCAGGGTGGACTTGCCGCAGCCCGAATGGCCGATGATCGAGACGAATTCACCTGCGGAAATCGTCAGATTGATGTCCTTCAGGACCTCGGCGCGCACGCCGCCTCGAGCAAAATGTTTGTCGATATGATCAAGCTTCAGATAGGCGTTCATAGGTGCGTTCCTCAGTTGGCCATGGCCCCGCGGGTGATCAGTTTGCCGAGTGCTGCCACCAGCTTGTCGAGGGCGAAGCCGACGATGCCGATATAGGCGAGCGCGACGATGATGTCCGGAAGGCGCGACGAGTTCCATGCGTCCCAGATGAAGAAGCCGATGCCGACGCCGCCCGTCAGCATTTCGGCCGCGACGATGGCGAGCCAGGAGAGGCCAACGCCGATCCTGAGGCCTGTGAAGATGTAAGGCGCTGCCGAAGGCAGCATGATCTTCCAGAAAAACTCGAACTGGTTGAGACGCAGCACCTCGGCGACGTTGCGGTAATCCTGCGGGATATTGCGGACACCGACGGCGGTGTTGATAATCACCGGCCAGATCGAAGTGATGAAGATCACGAAGATCGCCGAAGGATTGGAATCCTGGAAGGCTGCGAGCGACAGCGGCAGCCAGGCGAGCGGCGGAACCGTACGCAGCACCTGGAAGATCGGATCGAGGCCACGCATTGCCCAGATCGACTGACCGATGATCGCACCGATGATGACGCCGGTGACCGCGGCGAGCCCAAAGCCATAGAGAACGCGCTGCAACGAAACGAGCACGCGCCAGCCGAGCCCGATATCCTGAGAGCCGTAGTTGAAAAACGGATAGGCGATCAGGTCATAACTATCCTGCCAGACCCGGTGCGGCGAGGGCAAAGACGCATCCGCCGACGAACAGAGCACCTGCCAGACGAGCAGGATGAGTGCCAGCACGACGACTGGCGGAACGACGTTGCGAAGTGCGGTCAGTGCCGCTCGACGAAAATCGATCCGCGATCCGTGCTTGCCGGAAAATGGCAGAACCTTTGCCGCCAGCTTGGCAGAGGCGGCCGTGGAGGGATTTTCTTTATTTGCCAGGGCGGACATCAACGCGCTCCTCACGTGAATGAAAGGCCGGCGCGCTCGTTGCGCGCCGGAGCGGGTCAGGAGACAGCCTTGATCGAAAGGCTGTCGAGATAGGCCGAGGGATTTTCAGGGTCGAAGACTTTGCCGTCGAAGAAAGTTTCCTTGCCGCGAGAAGACGATGCGGGGATATCGGCCGCCGCAACGCCGAGATCCTTGGCAGCCTCGCGCCAGATGTCTTCGCGGTTCACCTGGTTGACCAGCGCCTTGATGTCGGTGCTCGCCGGCAGATTTCCCCAACGGATGTTTTCCGTCATGAACCATGTATCGTGGCTCTTGAACGGGTAGGAGGCACCGTCCTTCCAGAATTTCATATAGAGGTCGGTGGCCTTGACCTCGCGGCCGTTGCCATAATTGATATCGCCCTTGAGGCGGCCGAGCACGTCCTTCGTCGGAACGTTGAACCATTGGCGCTTGCCGAGAATGTCAGCCATCTCCGCCTTGTTGTCCATGCTTTCGCACCATTGCTGAGCCTCCATGACGGCCATCAGCAGGGCCTTGGCAGCATTGGGATTCTTTTCGATCCAGTCGGCGCGCAGTCCGAGCGCTTTTTCAGGATGACCCTTCCAGAGCTCGCCGGTGGTGGCTGCGGTAAAGCCGATACCCTGGTTGACGAGCTGCTCGTTCCACGGTTCGCCCACACAGAAGACGTCCATGTTGCCGACCTTCATGTTGGCAACCATCTGCGGCGGCGGCACGACGATGGTCGAAACATCCTTGTTCGGATCAATACCGCTGGCTGCGAGCCAGTAACGGATCCAGAGGTCATGGGTGCCGCCCGGGAAGGTCATGGCGGCCTTGATCTCCTTGCCCTCCGCCTTCTTTTTCTCGAATGCGGCCTTCAGCTTGGAGGAATCGAGCTGCACGCCGGTTTCGGCATATTCCTTGGCGACCGAAATACCCTGGCTGTCGAGGTTGAGCCGGGCGAGGATCGCCATCGGCACCGGTTTATTGTTCTGCGTCACCTTGCCGGTATGCATGAGATAGGGGAGCGGCGACAGGATATGCGCACCGTCGATGCCGTTTGCTGCGCCGCCCAGCACCAGATTGTCTCGGGTCGCTCCCCAGGAGGCCTGTTTGGCCACATCCGTTTCCGGAAGCCCATGCTTGTCGAAAAAGCCCTTTTCCTTGGCGATGATCAGCGGCGCGGAATCCGTGAGCGCGATAAAGCCGAGCTTGACGCCTGTCACTTCAGGGCCTGCTCCGGCTGCGAAGGCGCCGGACGGAAAGGCCGTCTTGACAGCGCCGATGAGGGCAGCCGCTGCGGTCGTCTTGAGCATGCTGCGGCGGGTCATGCCGGTTGTAAAAATCCCAGTCTGCAAATTCTTTGTCATGCGCAGGTTCCCTCTGCTGGCTGAATTTGGACACAAAAAAACGCCGCCGGAAATTGCGTCCAGGGGATGGAGAATCCCGGAGCAAAAACCTTGCGACGTCGGTGTCTATTGTAGGCGCTTATGCCGCGCCTATCCGCGCCGGTCGCCATTGACCGATGCGTCTCAGAACCTGCAAGCAGCGTGCCAATTTCGAGAGGAGATGGTAACGGCATGAAGCAAAAGGAGAAATGCGACGAATTGACGAATGCCTATTTCTTAGGCCTTATTATTTTCTGCTTTCGTTTTGTGCGATTGCTAACGTAATCGCAGCCATGGGAGCGCTCTATTTGTGCAGTGCACGCAATATGGAAGTCGCGATCACGCACACCGCAGAGCGTATTCTGCGCGGCTTATTCGCCGGTATTGCCGCCGGGAAAGCTCTGGAGGAGGGGAAGGTCAATGCGTGGCGATTGCCTCGCCACCTCATTTCATTGCAGCAAAGAGACGAGGCCGTAGAACGCCGCGGATATTGCTGCAGCCGCCGGCATCGTGACGATCCAGGCTATCACGATGTTGCCGGCCAATCCCCAGCGCACGGCTGAGAAACGACGAGCCGCGCCCACTCCAACGATTGCTCCGGTGATCGTATGGGTCGTCGAAACGGGAATACCGAGCCACGTCGCTCCGAAGAGCGTCAACGCTCCGCCCGTCTCTGCGCAGAAACCTTGCATGGGGTTGAGCCGGGTGATCTTCGACCCCATGGTATGAACGATGCGCCATCCGCCGAAGAGCGTACCGAGAGCCATTGCCGACTGGCACGAAATGACCACCCAGAAAGGCACGTAGAATGTCGGGCCGAGATATCCCTGGCTGAACAAGAGCACCGCGATGATGCCCATCGTCTTCTGCGCATCGTTCCCGCCATGGCCAAGCGAATAGAGCGAAGCGGACACGAACTGCATGACCCGAAATGTCCGATCCACCGCAAACGGCGTTTGCCGGACGAATAGCCAGGAGACGGCGAGCACCAGCACCAGGGCAAGCAGGAAGCCGATGGCTGGCGACAGGAAAATAGCGCCGACCGTCTTTAGAAGGCCGTTCCAGACGATCGAGCTGAAGCCAACCTTTGCCAGACCGGCCCCAACCAGCCCACCGACAAGCGCATGCGACGAGCTGGATGGAATCCCGAAAATCCAGGTCAGGATATTCCAAATGATCGCGCCCATCAGGGCGGCGAAGATCACTTGAGGCGAAACGATCGCAGGGTCGATGATGCCGGTTCCCAGTGTTTCGGCCACATGCAGACCGAAGAACAGAAATGCGATGAAATTGAAGAACGCCGCCCAGGCGACCGCATATTGCGGCCGCAGGACGCGGGTCGAGACGATCGTGGCGATCGAATTGGCCGCGTCATGCAGACCATTGAGAAAATCGAAGAACAGGGCGACGACGACCAGGCCGACCAGCAGCGGCAGAGCGAGGGAGGCATCCATCAGACGTTCTCGATGAGAATGCCGCTGATTTCGTTGGCGACATCCTCGAAGCGGTCGACAACTTTCTCCAGCTCTCCGTAGATTTCGCTTCCGATCATGTAGGCCATTGCATTGCCGCCGGTGCCATGACGTACAAACAGATCCTTCAAACCCTGGTCATGGAGTTCATCGGAACGTTCCTCCACTCGGGTGACCTCCTCCGCGATGGTCGCCAGACGCTGCGCATTGGCTCCCAATCGGTCGAGGAGGGGTATTGCTTCCGCAACAAGGTTTGCCGCCTTGATGATTTCACTGCCCATCTCCTGCATGAGCGGATCGAAGCTCGTTTGCTCGAACAAGCGGATCGTCTTGACTGTCTTGTGCATCATGTCGATCGCATCATCCATCGACTGAATGAGATCCTTGATGTCACCCCGGTCGAAGGGCGTGATGAAGCTTCGTCGAACGGCAAGAAGAACGTCACGCGTGACGTCGTCCGCCTCGTTTTCCAAGGCGACGATTCGTTCACAGTTTTTTTGAACGTCAATGCCCTTCAGGAGTTGATCGAGGGCATGCGCCGCGGCAACGACGGTCTTCGAGTGTTTGGAAAACATTTCAAAGAATCTGTCTTCCCGTGGCATCAGCTTGCGAAAAATGCTCATCATGCCTGCGAACCTTCCTCGTGCGGCCGATTGTCATAAATGTGTCATAAACACGCTCAGGCAATTGAAGCAACAAGCGAATTCGGTAATTCATCAGTTATGACGCCGAGCAAAAAAAACAGGAAGCCTCGACCGGACAAGTCCCAGCCACTGCTGCGGCAGCTCGCTGCTGTTCCTGAAATGCTGTTCGCCGGTGCATTCCGTCAACAATACGGCGCACTTTGCTTCCGCCACGGCAATGGTGGATCCGAGGTCGAAATCCTGGTGATCACATCGCGCGAGAGCGCACGCTGGGTCATCCCGAAAGGGTGGCCGATGAAAGGGAAAAAGCCTTTCGAAGCAGCAGCAATCGAGGCCTGGGAGGAGGCAGGCGTGCGCGGGGTGGTGAAGAAGAAGCCGGTTGGCCGCTATACCTATCTGAAAGAACTGGACAATGGCGATGTGGCGCCCTGCATCGTCGACATGTTTCAGATTGAAGTCACGGACATCAGCGGCGATTTCAAGGAGCGGGGTCAGCGTATTCTCGAATGGGTCAGCCCGGATGAAGCAGCAAGACGCGTTCGCGAGATCGAACTCAAGTCGCTGCTCGTCCAATTTGAGGCGCACGGTCGCAAGAAACGCGATCGCGGCTGACCACGGGCTTCTTCGCCGGCGTTGCAGCGCCGCGCGTCTTTATCGCTCGAATGGTTCGCCGAGCGAAGCCACGCCGTTCAGTTTCAGCAGACGACGGTCGGCGGAGATGATGCCGAGCACGATGATCGTGACGAGATATGGCAGGCTCGAGAGCAGTTGCGAGGGAACGTCCAGTCCGGTTGCCTGGGCTGCAAGCCCCATCAGCGAGACCGCGCCGAAGAGGCAGGCGCCGAGGAAGATACGGCCGGTGAGCCAAGTCCCGAAGACGACGAGGGCGATGGCGATCCAGCCGCGCCCGGCAATCATCCCGTCGGCCCAGAGCGGGGTGTAGACCACCGACGCGTAGGCGCCGGCGAAGCCTGCCATCGCACCGCCGAAGACGATGGCGAGGACGCGGACTGATATCACCGAATATCCGATGGCGTGAGCGGCCTTCGGGTTCTCGCCGACGGCGCGGACGATCAGGCCAAGCTTGGTGTAGGCAAATATGGCCCACAAAGCCACCGTCGCAGCAAGCGAAATCCACACGACGATGTCCTGGACGAAAAGGCCGCCGATAGCCGGCAATTCCGAAAGCCCTGGAAGGGCGAGCTTCGGAAGTCCCCTGACCGTGAGGCTTTCATAGGTCTTGCCGAAGAGCGCGGAAAGGCCCTGGCCGAGAATGCCGATGGCAAGCCCCGCGGCCACCTGGTTTGCCCGGAATCCCAGAGTGACGAAGGCGAAGAGCAGCGAAAGGACAGCGCTGCCGAGCCCGGCTGCGACGAAACCCAGGAGATGTCCGCCGCCCTGGTAGACGACGATGAAGGCAAGCACGGCACCGAAGGCCATCAATCCCTCGACCCCGAGATTGAGGACGCCGGCACGCTCGGCCACCAGCTCGCCGAGGGCTGCGAGAAGAAACGGTGTCGCAGCCGCAAGCATGCCGGCAAGAATGAACTCGATGGCGTTCATGACGGGCTCCGGTGGGCGGCGCGGCGCCATTCAAGGCGATAGCGCACGAAGGCGACGGCGATCAGATAGGCGAGCAGCAGGCTGCCCTGGAAGACACGGACGGCGGCGATCGGCAGGTTGGCCGAGACCATGGCATTGTCGCCGCCGATATAGATGACGGCCATGACCAGCCCTGAGATCACGATGCCGATCGGATGCAGGCCGCCGAGATAGGCGACGATGATGGCCGCATAGCCATAACCGCTCGCGACCGAACGCTGCAGTTGACCGAGCGGACCGGCGACTTCGGCAGCCCCCGCAAGGCCGGCTGCAAAGCCGCCGATCAGCAGCGAAAGCCAGATCGCCCAACCTTCCCTGAAGCCGGCATAGCCGGCAGCCCGCGGCGCCAGACCGCCGACCTGCAGCTTGTAGCCGATGAAGCTCCTCTGCATGAAGACCCAGGCCGCAACCGACAAAGCCAGCGTGATGAGGAATGAGACATTGACGCGGGTGCCGGCAATCAGGGTCGGCACCATGGCATCATACTGAAACATCACCGACTGGGGGAAGTTGAAGCCGTTCGGATCCTTCCAGGGGCCGAGCAGCAGATAGTTCAGCAGCTGCGCCGCAACGAGGCTCAGCATCAGCGAAACGAGGATCTCGTTGGCGTTAAGGCGCACGCGCCAGAAGGCGGTGAGAGAAGCCCAAAGTGCGCCGCCGATGGCGCCGAGCAGCAGCATTGCCGGCCAGATCCACTGGCCCGTCGCTTGCGGAAACCAGACCGGAATAGCAGAGGCGAAGATCGCACCGAGAATGAACTGGCCTTCGGCGCCGATGTTGAAGACCTTGGCGCGAAAGCCGATCGCAAGCCCCTGTGCGATCAGAAGGAGCGGTCCTGCCTTTAAAAGCACCTCCGAAAATGAGGCCCAGGAAAGGAAGGGTTCGAAAAGCATCGCATAAACGACCGCGAGAGGGTCGCGGCCCATCAAGATGTATAGGCCGAGGTTGAGCGCGATCGCTATGACAAGTGCCATGACGGGCGCGAGCAAGGTCGCGGCAAGCGAGGCGCGCTCCCGGCGGACCAAGGTGGGAACGAAAGCAAGGGACCAAGCGCTCATTGCTGGACTTTCTCAGGCGAGGCTTGTGCCCCGATCATGTATCGGCCGATCTCCTCGGGCTTCGTGTCCCGTGTCGCGAGCGGCGGGCTGAGCCGGCCGTGATGCAGCACCTGGATGGAATCACAGAGCTCGAACAGTTCTTCCAGCTCTTCGGAAATGACGAGGATCGCCATGCCCTGATTGCGCAATGCGACCAGACGGCTGCGGATGGCGGATGCGGCGCCGATATCGACGCCCCAGGTCGGCTGCGCCACGAAAAGCAATTTCGGAGACAGCATGATTTCGCGGCCAACGATGAACTTCTGCAGATTGCCGCCGGATAGAGTGCCGGCTTCCGCGTCCGGGCCGGGTGTGCGGACGTCATACTGACGGATGCAATCCTTGGTGAACGCCAACGCCCGCGCCCTGTCGACGAGACCGTGCCGCAAAAGTTTGAGCGGGTGGGCCGTCAGCAGGCTGTTGAGGGCGAGCGACATTTCGGGAACCGCGCCGCGTCCGAGCCGGTCTTCCGGAACGAAGGCAAATCCGAGTGTCCGCCGCGCGGCGGCATCGAGCCTGCCAACATCCATCCCCATCATGTAGATCCGGTCGCGTTGGTCGCGCCCCAGCACCGCTTCGCCCGAAATCAACGTGGCAAGCTCGCTTTGGCCGTTGCCCGAAATACCGGCGATCCCGAGGATTTCGCCGGAACGCACTTCGAGGCTAATGCCGGAGAGCGGCACGGCAAAGGGGTCGTCGGGTTGGTAGTCCAAACCGATGATCTCCAGCCGTTTTTCGCCGCCAGACAATGGCAGCGCCGAGATGGGAGCGGGCATGTCGCGGCCGATCATCATGCGGGCAAGGTCATGGGCATCATGTTCGCGCGGGTCGACATCCCCGGTCACGCGTCCGCCGCGCAGGATCGTCGCCCGATCGCAGATCGCCCGGATTTCCTCGAGCTTGTGGGAGATCAACAGGATGGAAACGCCGCCGTCGCGCAGCCGACGCAGTGTGTCGAAAAGCTTCTCCACCAGTTGCGGCGGCAGGACGGAGGTAGGCTCGTCGAGGATCAACAGCTTCGGATAGGTCATCAGGCTTCGGATGATCTCTACCCGTTGCCGCTCGCCGACGGACAGCGCATGCACATGGGCGAGCGGGTCGACCTCAAGGCCGAATTCCCGTCCAAGCGTCCGAATGCGGTCCTTGAGCTCAGCCTTGCGACCCGGCACGACCAGCCGAATATTATCCAGGACGGTCAGGGTCTCGAACAGCGAAAAATGCTGGAAGACCATGCCGATGCCGTGGCGCCTCGCCTCGGCGGGGGAGGCGAGGCGCAAGGGTTCTCCTTCCCAGATGACGTCTCCGTCGTCCGGTTGCTCGACGCCGTAGATCAGCTTCATCAGCGTCGATTTTCCCGCCCCGTTTTCGCCGAGGATCGCATGGATCGATTGCGGGGCCACGTCCAGATCGATTGCCTGATTGGCGTGGATCTGGCCGTAGCTCTTCGAAATGCCGCGCAGCGACAGAAGCGGGGTCGTCATGACTTATTTCGGCAGCGGCGTAGACACGCCCTTGACGTGCCAATTCATGGCGATGATCTCGGCGTCAGCCATGGTTGCGCCGGATGCGACACCTTGGCTGCCGTCGGCCTTGGTGATCGGCCCGGTGAAAGGCGAGAAGCTGCCGTCGGCGATCTTTGCCTCGATCTCCTTGATCTTGGTCATCACGTCAGCCGGAACATCCGGACTCCAGTCCACCACTTCGACGACCTTGTCGGCGACGCCGAGGAACGCATTGGCGCCCTTGAACGTACCGGCGAGATGGGCGTCGACCGAAGCCTTGAAGAACGGCGACCAGTCCGTCGAGATGCAGCCGAGATAGGTTTTCGGTGCGTATTTCTTCATCGAGGAGTTGAGGTTGAAGGCGTAGACGCCGGCTTCCTCGCAGGCCGAGATGACGGACGGCGTGTCCTGAGCGTTGGAGAAGATCACATCGCATTTCTGCGCGATCAGGGCTTTGGCGGCCTCCTGCTCCTTGGCCGGGTCGAACCAGGAGTTCACCCACACCACCGAGACCTCGATATCCGGCTTGACGGCCTGGGCGCCGAGGGTGAAGGCGTTGATGGACGTGATCAGTTCGGGAATCGCGAAGGCGGATACGGAGCCGAGCTTGCCGGTCTTGGAGAGGGCTGCGGCAGCCATGCCGAGCAGATAGGTGCCCTGGAAATATTTGGCGGCGAACGGCGAGAAGTTCGGAGCGACCTGGAAGCCGGAGGCGTGCAGAACCGTGACGCTCGGATCGCGGCGTGCGATCTGCAGGGCGCCGTTCTGATAGCCGAAAGAGCCGGCGACCAGGAACTTGTTTCCGTCGGCGACGGTCTTGTTCATGATGCGGTCGGCGTCCGGGCCTTCCGCGATATTCTCGAGCACGGTGACCTTCACCTTGTCGCCGTAAGCGGCCTTGATCGGCTCGAGACCGGCGGCAAGTGCATGCCCCCAGCCGACGTCGCCGATCGGCGACGGGACGACGAGCGTGATGCCGAGCGGCTCGTCGGCGGCCAAAGCAAGGCGGCTGCCGAGCACGCCGGCAAGGCCGGTGGCGGCAGCTGCCGTCATCAGATTTCTGCGGGTCAGTTTGGTCATGTTCTCAGTTCCCTCTTTTGGTTTTTTAAAATTCCACGGCGGATAGTGCGGCCTCGGCATCGGCAGACAGCTTGGCCTCGTCGAGACCGGGGAATTCGCCCTTCTGCCAGACGATGCGGCCATTGATCATGGTCATGTCGGTCGCCATGCCGATGCCGACGCGGGCAATCAGGCTCAGCGGATCGTGCCGCGTGCCGACATAATCCATGCGGCGGGTGTCGATCGCAAACAGGTCAGCGGCCATGCCGGGCGCCAGCCGGCCGATATCGCGCCGGCCGAGCAGGCTGGCACCCCCTGACGTGCCGTAGCCGAGGAAATCGACCGGCGGCGGCACGGGATGGGAGCGGCCGGAGGAGACGAGGCACTGCAACATGTAGGCGGAATGCAGGCAGTGCATCAGGTTGGAATTGTCGTTGGAGGCAGCACCGTCGCAGCCGAGGCCGATGCGCAGGCCGAAGGCGGCCATGGCGGGAATGTCGGTGACCTCAGCGCCGACCAGATAGACCGGCTCCGGGCAGTGCGCGATGCCGGTGCCGCTGGCAGCCATCTTCCTGAGTTCGTCGTGGGTGAGCTCCCAGCAATGGGCATAGAAGGCGTCGGGCCCGGCAAAGCCAAGTTCTTCCAGATAGTCGACCGTACGCATGCCGTGGCGAGCCTGAATGCCCGGGCTTTCGCCTTCGCCGACATGGGTATGCATCATGACGCCGCGATCGCGCGCCAATGCCACCGATTCCACGAAGGTCTCGCGATAGCAGTTCACCGGCTGGCAGGGCGCGACCACGACCTGGCGCATGCTGAAGGGGCTGGTATCGTGGTAGCTCTCGATCAGCCGGGCGCAGTCGGCGATGAACTCGTCGGTCGTTTCCAGCATTTCGTCTGGAATGGTCGAGCCTTCCGACTTCGGCAGGGTATTGCCGCCCCGGCCGGCGTGGAAACGCATGGCAAGCAGTTCGGCCGCCTCGAACTGACGGTCGATCAACCGCTTCCCGGCATGCCGGGGGAAATTGTACTGGTGGTCGAAGGCCGTGGTGCAGCCATGCTTGATCATCTCGGCCATCGCCGTGACGGAGGAGTGGTAAAAGCACTCCTCGTTGAGCTGCGAAAAGATCGGGTAGATGCGGTCCAGCCACTCGATCACCGAGAGCTTCGTCCAGTCGAGATCGGCGCGGTTGCGCACGAAGCACTGGAAGAAGTGATGATGGGTGTTGACGAGACCGGGATAGACAAACCAGCCAGCAGCATCCTGAACGGCCGTGCCGACAGGCAGTGCGTCCGCCTCCAGATTTTCGCCGATCGACAGGATCGCCGGACCGCTGGTCAGAAGATCGACATTGCGATGAACGACCGGCCCCTTGCCCTCGTCGACAATCACGGCTGCGCAGTTCTTCAGGAGATATCCAGCCATGTCACGCCTCACCCGGTTCGATATGAGGTTCGGGCTTCAACTCGTGCAGCCGGTGAATGCCTGGCATCTCGATAAACTTGTCGAGGGCGCGCAGCGCCCGGGACCAGAGCCGGATGGCGGGATAAGCATCCAGCGTGACGCCGCCATCGGGCGCCAGCGCCACATAGGGAAAGCAGGCGATGTCGGCAATTGTCGGCCGGTCGGCAGCGAGGAAGCGCATGCCGCGAAGACCCTGCTCGACAAGCCCGGCTTCAAGCTCGCGAAGGGCGGCGATGCCCTGCGCCTGCAGAGCGCCAATATCGCCCGGCCGCAACAGCATTTCATGGAGCCGTGCTGCCCCGAGGTTTGCCGTCAGCCGGCCGGAGAAGGACAGCCATTGCTGCACCCGCGCCGCTTCCTCGGCCTTACCGCTGCCGAGCCATTCGGGTGCTGCCTTGGCGGCGAGATAGACGAGGATCGCCGACGATTCCGTCAGGATCAGATCGCCATCTTCCAGGATCGGAATGGAGCCTGCCGGGTTGAGCGCAAGCAGCTCGGGGCCGCGATGCTCGGCGCCGGGATGGAAATCCACCGGGCGCAGGTCAAGCTTCACGCCGATCAGCGCCGCCATCAGGCGCACCTTGTAGCAACTGGGCGAGAGAATGTAGTCGTAGAGCTTCATTGCGCCACCAGCTGTGCGCCGTAGGTATAGTTGTGACGCTTGAGCCAGCGCCGGTAAGCGATCGATGTCAGATCGGCCCGCGTCGGGATTTCCATGCCGGGGTCGAGCGGCAACAGCCGCGGTATCTGGTTTTCGAGGATCGAACGGTCCTGCAGAAAGATCGTCTGCTGGAAATGGATGAGGTCGGTCATCGCGGTTTCGTCGTCGAAGAGCGCCATCCATGGCCAGACGTCGCAGAGGTCCTCGGCCAGCGGCTGCACGAAGAGCGTGATGACATCCCATTCGCTCGGGCGCGGCGGGCAGGTCTTGTAAAGCACGGAGCAGGTGGGCGCCGGCACGCGGTACATGTATTCCGTCGTGATCCCGCCGCTTGCCGACTTAGCGGCCTGCGGCTGGTAGAATTTCACCTGCGTTGCCCAGACCTCGTCTTCTTCCTCGCGGATCTCGACCTTGTAGTTCTGGACCTCGGTGTGCGGCTCTGCACCGAGAATGTCGGTGTGGACGAAGGGGAAATGGGCGATGTCGAGAAAGTTCTCGACGGCACGCAGGGGCGAGCAGCGCACCCGCACCACGCCGACATCGACGAAGCGGCGGCCGGGCTGGTCAGCCTCGGGAATGGGGAAAAGTTCCTTCTTCGGCTCGCCGAGGGAGGACCAGACATGACCGTAACGCACACGAACCGGCAGAACGCGGCCATCGCCGCCCGTCACCTTCGCATTGCCATCGGCATCGCAAGCCACTTCGATCGGCTCGCCCATCAGCGCCGTCGTGCGACCTGCGCTGTCGAGCTGGCTGAAAAGCCCGACTGGATACCATTCGTCGATCATCGCCTGCATGGTCATTGCGCGATCTCCCTCTGAAGACCCTCAGCCCGGCGACGCAAGCTCTCGGCGACCCGTGAGGCGCCGATGCCCGCCGCGGGGTCGGTGTCAGCCTTCAGCAGCACATGGATCAGCGTCTGTCCGTCTTCCCAAGCGGATAATAGCAGACAGACGGCCCCGGTGGATGCGTCGATCTCGACAAGACCGTCAGGGCTCGCCTTCGCACCGGCCGCCGCCTCGATCGCCGCGATGCCGGCGAACGCCGTCAGCGAACGCAAGGGAGCGAGACCATCAAGCCTCGGCGGCTTCGAAGCGGGCGTACCCACAGCCACCCAGATCACGTTATCTGTTTCCTCGACGTCATGGGTGGCGACGCGAATGGTTTCCGGTGGCGTCAGCCCCGGATGGGCCGGAATGCGGAGACAGTTTCCGGCCTGGCCGTAGCTCCACCCGTGATAGATACAGGAGAGCGTCTCGCCGCGCACGAAGCCGTGGGACAAGCGCATGCCACGATGCGGACAACGATCCGCCGATGCCGATATGCGCCCCGAAGCGCTGCGCCACAGGGCAATCGATCCGGCTGCCGTCCGTGCCGGTATGACGGTTCCGGCCGGCAAATCCCGGGACAGGGCGACTGGCGTCCAAAAGCCGGTCGTAGCGGATGGCATGACTAGAGTTCCCAAACAAGATCATATGCTTGCCGAGCACGTCCCACCTCTGCATCGAGGCAATTCCGCTCAACCTTATCAGGTTTGCATAATTATTTCGCATTGGCAACAATGAGTAAATAATATGCACGGAGGAAATGTGCCACAGCCCGGCACTAGGTCCTTTCGCCGCTGATCGCCGTCCGATCTATCCTCTCGACCCATACGTCGATGGGCCCGAGAGAGCATCCCATCTCCATCATGTCGATGAGTTCCTCTGGCCCAGCAACCTCAAGTTCAATCCGCATCGAACTCGTATGAGATATGGTGTGCGAGAGCCCAAGCTTAGCGGCATGGCGCCGGATCCATGGGACAAAGGAGGCGACCTCGAGATCACCAACAATCGTCATCCGCTGCAGGAGGTGGCTCTTATCTTGTCCCATGCTCGCCCTTGCTTTCCGACACCATAGCGCCTGAAGGAATTTGGGGAAGGGGTCATTGTCAAGGCGAGAATATGGCGTCGGAGTTTGCTTTGCAAAGCCCTGCATAGCCTGACAGTTCGCTTCAACGTCAGCTGGCGTGTGCTGCCCAAGATGAGTCGATTCAGATCTGGCCATCAGATCCGCCATATGATGGTCTTTAAGGGGGCGCGCATAAACACGCCTCAACACGCCGCCTGGTCCTGCACTGGAGATATCTTTCTCCGTATCGCCTTGCCCGTTGGCAGCAGCGCTTTCAGCTTCGACATCTGGGTGCTACACGGCGACGTTTTTATTTAAAGGAAATATCATGAAAAGACTGGTTCGCCTGCTGCTGACGATCGCTCTTGCCGTTGTCGTTCTAACCGGTTTCCGCTGGTATCGCTATGTGACCAACAGCGACAGCCCCTATGATGAAATCGGAATCACGCTCAACAATTCCATGCCCGGCCCAATCAACAGCTGGGGCTGCGCCAAGCTCAAAAACACCTTTGCCAATTCCTTGCCGCCCTACGGCTGTGGCGCCGGCGACGCGACGCAGTGGAAGTAAACAACTGCAGGGCGGCGCCGATGGCGCAGCCTAGTCGCGCGAGCGGCCCCCCGTCAGCATTGCGACAAAAGCCGTGACTTTGGGTGTGCGGAACCGAGCCGCCGGATAGACCACATAGATTCCTCCGGCCGGCAGGCTCCAGTCCGGCAACAATCTTGTCAGTCGGCCAGCGTCTATATGCTCTCCAGCTAGAAAATCCGGCAGCACGGACATGCCTGCCTCAGCAAGCGTGGCCGCGAGAACCGCAGGCGTCGAATTGCTCATGAGGCTCTGTTGCATCCGCACAGTCCGCCGGTTGAAATCGCCCTGGATAAACCTCCAGACCACCGGCTCCTTGAGGGCCAGGTTGCCGATAAACGGCTGGCCCGCCGCATCCTCTGGGCTATTCAAACTGAGCGTGGCGGAGAAGCTGGGGGACGCAACAAGAAACTGCCGGAACGAACCGATCCGTCTCGCTTGATGACTGGAGTCATCGAGCCAACCAACACGGATCGACAGATCGATCTGATTGACGAGCAGATCCATCTTCGTATCGGCGAGCAGAAGCTCGACTCTGCAAGCGGGGTACTTCTGGATAAAGGTCGCAGCAATCGGAGCGATCGTGCTCGCACCATAATCATTGGGCGCAGCAATGCGTAGCAAGCCGGTCGGCTCGGCATTTGCGCGGGTGATTTCATCGACAGCGTCCCCGGCTTCGCGGAAGATCATGACGCAGCGCGCGTAGAGAAGCTTGCCGGCCTCGGTCGGCTCGACGCGTCGCGTTGTTCGGAGGAGCAAGCTGGTTTTCAACTCAGCTTCCAGCCGCGCAACCTGCTGGCTGACGACCGTCTTTGTGATCGCGAGGCGCTCGGCAGCTTTCGTGAACGAACCGGTATCGACGACGGCTGCGAAGTAGGCCAGCCGATTGAGGTTGACAGCCTCCATAACCTTCTTCCCCTTGATTGTAAGTTTTTGACATACATTCTGTCACATTTAACAATATTTATCGCTCAATAGAAGTGCGCTATCTGTTGCCCATCACCTGCAAGGATGGTCCGATATGCACCTTACCTATCTCTACGATCCGCTTTGCGGCTGGTGTTATGGTGCGGCACCCGCGCTCGACAAAATGGCCAAGCTCGACAATCTCACCGTCGAGCTTGCGCCGAGCGGCCTCGGGCGAAGGCGCGCGGCCGCTGGATGAACGTTTCGCAGCCTATGCCTGGCATAATGACCAGCGGATCAACCGGCTCACGGGACAGGTCTTCAGCCAGCTCTATCGCGATCAGGTTCTCGCGGGCGCAGCCAGTATGTTCGACTCCGCCCCTGCGACGCTCGGAATCATTGCGGTCGGGCTAAGGCAACGCGGCAAAGAGCGCGAAGCTCTGAAGGCAGTTCAAATCGCCCGTTATGTTGACGGCCGCAACACCTCGGAGATCGCTGTCGTGGCCGACGTTCTCGATCAGGCCGGCTTTGCCGATTCCGCCGCTCGTGTCCGGGCTCCGGACGGGGCTCTGCTCGAAATCTATCGCAACAGGATCGGGAAGTCCCGCCAACTCATGGCTGCATTCCGGATGGATGGTGTCCCCACGCTTTTGGTCAGCGACGGCGATAAGCGCCGCGTGCTGCGCGGCGATGCCTTGTTCGGCGGCTTTGACCGACTTGCTGCCGAGCTTCAGGCGGCGTGATCGTTCATTTTCAGCAGACCGTTCCATGAACCACCGACAAACCCTGCCGGGGCAACACCGACGGTAGCAGAAAATCGAAACTGGCGATCATCGGAGACAACCATGTATTCAAGGAGAGAAATCATGAAAACCACCCTCGCAGCCGGCGCCGTTGCCGTTTTTGCGCCTGCCGGTCTCGGCAACGCGGCCGGATCAAAGCTGGCCTGGAAGCACTTCCCCGCCGGTCAGAATGGCTTCTTTCGCGCTCCGGTGCTGCTGACCGGCCCCAGCGAAGCGTTGCTGATCGATGGCGGGTTCAGCTATCCCGACGGCCGTGCGCTGGCGGAGGCCATCAAGGCCACCGGCAAGACGCTGACCGCGATTTATGTCAGCCAGTCCGATCCGGACTATTACTTCAGCCTCAAGCCGGTCCTCGAAGCCTTTCCCGGCACAAAAGTGCTGGCCGCTTCCGATACGATTGCAGCGATCAAGGGCAACGTCGAGAAAAAGCTTGCCGTTTGGGGGCCGCAGCTCAAGGAGAACGGCCCGCAGACCCTTGCAGACATCGTCATGCCGGAAGCCTTCGACGCTCCAAGCCTCACAGTCGATGGTGAAACCGTCGAGATTGTCGCGGCCGAAGCAGGGTTAAGCAATCGCCGGTACCTGTTCGTGCCGTCGTTGAACGCTGTTTTCGGGGGCGTCATGATTTTCTCCGGCGTCCACGTGTGGACGGCCGACACCCAGGCTCCGGAAAAGCGTGCCGCTTGGGTGGCCACCCTCGACAAGATCAGCGCCCGCAAGCCAACGATTGTCGTTCCCGGCCACATGATGCCGGAAGCGGCAACCGATCTGTCCGCCGTCGCATACACGAAGAGTTATCTGGTCGCTTTCGAGGAAGAACTCGCCAAGGCCGCCGATTCCGCCGCGCTGAAGGCCGCCATGGAAGCCCGCTTCCCCGGTCTCGGCATGGGCGTTGCGCTCGACATCGGCTCCAAGGTTGCCAAGGGAGAAATGAAGTGGGGCTGAACGGCCGATCTTCAAACTGATATGAAGGGCCTGGGAGGGCCCTTCACCTCCAGGAAGGCCGCAAAAGTGGTGATGCAGTCGTCAGGTCCCCATCTCATCAAGGCGTTCGAGCCTTTGGCAAACTTTGCCAAAATCGGTTATGTTGCCTTCAAATGGAGGTTATCAATGGCCACGATGAACGTATCTCTTCCAGGCCCGATGAAGGATTGGGTGGAGGCCCAGGCCAGGACTGGGCGATACTCGAATGCTAGCGACTACGTGCGCGACCTGATCCGACGCGACCAGACGCGAAACGACAAGATCGCCGCCATGCAAAGCTTCGTCGAGGCCGGACTCCAAAGCGGTGTCGGCATCCGATCGACGGATGAACTCTTTGCTGAGGCGATGGCTCGTGCCAGCAAGTCATGAGTTTTAAGCTTTCTGCCGAAGCGGAAGAGGACATTATTGCGATCGCCGAGCAAGGTGTCCGTATGTTCGGGGCGGGCCAGGCAAAGCGATACCACGATGAACTTTTCGCATTATTTGATCCGATAGCTGTCAATCCAGGCATCGCGCGCGAACGGGATGAGATTGATCCGCCTGTTAGAATTTATCCCAAAGCGCATCTAATCGTTTATGGGATCGAAGATGATGACACAATTTTTGTAATACGAATTCGCCACGCGCATGATTGGGCAAGTGATTCAATTTAGCGCACGGATGGAGCTGTGGGATTTGGTGTGTCTCAGGTTCGAATCGGTTCATGGCGATCAATACCCCCCGGGTTCATTCTTGGCTCAGGGAGAACTTGCCGACGAGACGAGCACTCCTCCAGTTGATCGATCAGTTCCAGCTGCGCGAGACGTGTGCCCCGCATCGGACGACGGCAGCAGCATAGGGCGGCATTCCCGTGCTCTAGTTCCATAATTCAGCTTATGCCATATTCCACAATTTATAGTTGTATAACCCCCTTTCCAGCACGTCCCGCGAAATATACCAAGAAACTGATAAATAAAGATAAAAGCAAAGTTTCTTGAGAAATGCACAGAGAGAGGATTTTTGCTTCGCCATCCCGGTCGCTATTCACGCGAGTGGCACAGACGCGGGCGTTGCTGGCCGAAAGAGGCGGTCTGCACGAGGATGACGAGGAGCTGCCTGAGGAGCAACGAAAATAGTTGATTGCTGCTCTCATCTTTAGTACCGACCTATCACCCGGTTAAAGGATGTCACGTGGCTATACTCCCGATGCAAGATCCGCCTCGAACGGCTGAAACTTTTGTCGCCGAAAACATAGGTCTTTTGATAGAGCGGAACGAAATTCTCTGCGACGTCACTCTTAAATTTCCCGCAGGAGAAGTTGTCGCACTGGTCGGCCACAACGGCTCCGGCAAATCCAGTCTTCTTAAAATGCTGGCGCGCCAGCTTGCGCCGAGCACTGGATCGATCTCTTACGGAAACCAGGATCTGAGGATGTATAGCGAACGCGCCTTTGCGCGTTCGGTCGCATATCTGCCCCAGGACGTCACGACCGGATCGGAAATGACGGTCCGCGAGCTTGTAGGATGCGGTCGTTATCCGTGGCACGGGGCGCTCGGCCGGTTCACCCAAAATGATGAAGAGAAAGTCGAGGACGCCCTTCGAGCCACGCATATAGAGACGTTCGCCGACCGTATTGTGGGAACGCTATCGGGCGGCGAGCGGCAACGTGCCTGGATTGCGATGCTGATCGCTCAGGATGCTCGCTGCCTGTTGCTCGACGAACCGACTGCGGCACTCGACGTTGCTCATCAGGTCGAGGTGCTCTCACTTGTGCGACGCTTGGCGCATGAAGGCGGAAGGAGTGTCGTCATCGTTCTCCACGACATCAACATGGCCGCTCGCTTCTGCGATCGGATCCACGCATTGAAACGCGGTCGCGTGGTTGCCAGCGGAACACCGAACGCGATCCTCGCGCCGAACACGCTGCAAGAGATCTATGGGATCGACATGGATGTGATCTCCGCGCCCAACCTGCCCTATCCGCTCGCTTATGTTTGCTGAGGCCGGCCGATCAATGGGGGTTTCGCGGCGGTTCTTTTTGCAGTTTGCCGGGGCCTTGCTCATTCCCGCTCCGCTGATTGCCCAGTCGATGGGCCCAAGGATCGTCAGCCTCGACTACGGTCTTGCGTCCACTCTTTTATCCCTCGGATTGCCTCCGGTCGGGATTTCGGACCTCGCCGATTGGGACAGATGGGTTGTCGAACCGCCGATGCCAAAATCCGTCGTCGATATCGGCAGTTCGTTCGAGGTCAATTTTGAAATTCTCGTCGCGCTGAATCCCGACATCATTTTGACCACACCCTACCTGGATGAGCTGTTGCCCAAGCTTCAGTCGGTGGCGAAAGTCGTTCGGCTGGAAATCTTTACGCCGGGCATTGGACCTATTCTTACCGCTGCCATCGCGGCGACGCGTAAATTGGCCGTTGAGCTTGGCCGTGAGAACGAAGCAGAGCTGTTCCTGGCGCGAGCCGACGTCTTCTTTGAGCGATGCCGCAGCCGCCTGGTGGGCAAGAACCTGCCGCCGGTCGCCCTGGTGAATTTCATGGATGCCCGCCATGCCCGCATCTACTCGACTCCCGGACTGTTCCACAACGTGCTCGAGCGCATCGGTGTCCGGAATGCCTGGACCAGAGAGTCGAACTACTGGGGTTTCGAAACGATCGGGATTGAAGATCTCTCCAAGATCACCGATCCGGACGCACGTCTGATCGCCTTTGACCCCGTTCCTCCGGACGTTCTTCCGAAGCTCGCTCAGAGCCCGCTGTGGAACAGGCTCGCGTTTGCGCGTCCAGGCCATCTTTCGATTCTGCCGCCAGCCCTGATGTTCGGGATGGTGAACGAGGCCATGCGTTTCGCCGGCCTTTTGACAGATCTTCTGGAAAAGGAAGCTTGATGGTTTCCCGCCGCGATAATATCGGGCCAGCAATTGTCTTCCTACTCCTGATGTGCGGTGGAGGCGTGGCATCGTGGTTTCTTGCCGCTCCTGCGATGTCAGAAATGGCGCGACCGGATTACGATGTCACGCGAATGGTGTTCACCTATTCGACGCTTCCCCGTCTTGCGACGGCGCTGATTGCCGGAGCCGCGCTTGCCTTGTCCGGGGCGCTGTTTCAGCAAGTTTTGCGCAACCCGCTCGCCGATCCTACCACCCTCGGCGTGTCGGCCGGAGCAAACCTGGCGCTGGTGGTAACATCGCTGTTTCTCCCCGACTTGCTTGGCGCCGGCCGTGATCTTGTCGCTCTGATCGGCAGTGCGACGGCTGCTGTGATCGTCGTCAGCCTTGGGGCGCGCCGCGGTTTTTCACCTTATTCGCTTGTTCTGTCGGGGCTGGTTCTCAGTCTTTGGTGCGGCGGCCTCGCTGCCATCCTGACCTATTTGAACCAGCGCTACCTCTCGAGCCTGTTCATCTGGGGCGCCGGCTCGCTGGCACAGCAAAGCTGGGTCATTCCCCTGTCGCTTCTTTGGAAGTTGGCTGTCATCGCCATCGGCTGCGTTTTCGTGATGAGACCGCTTTCGCTGCTCGATCTTGGCGAGAGCAGTTCCACGGCACTCGGCGTCCGATTGGTCCGTCTGCGTTTCGTTGTCGTCGCCCTTGCCGTCGCGCTTGCCGCATTTGTCACGAGCGCTGTTGGGGTCATTGGTTTCATTGGACTGGTCGCGCCGACGATTGCGCGATTGTCCGGAGCACGGCGTCCCGCGCAGCTTATCCTCTGGTCTCCGCTGATCGGTGCCGGGCTGCTGCTTTTCGCCGACTCTATCCTGCAACTCGTCGCCGGCGGACTTGGCGATTTCTTGCCGACGGGGGCGGTAACAGCCATCTTCGGGTCGCCGCTGCTTCTCGCGCTCCTGCCGCGGCTGAAGATCCGTCATAGACTGCAGCAATCGCCGCCGTTCAGACGATCCCGTCGGTGGGATGGAAGCGCACCCGTCATCATCGCGGCCGCCGGCCTGCTCGTCCTGTTGATGGTCAGCGCCTTTCTCGGACGCGACGTCAATGGCGGCTGGGCTTTTATATCAGGCGAATTTTCGGTCGATGTCCTTGCTATCAGGATACCTAAAATCCTCGCCGCCCTGACATCGGGCGCGATGCTTGCGGTCGCGGGCTCTGTCCTTCAGCGGCTGACCGGAAACGAAATGGCAAGTCCCGAAGTTCTGGGAATCAGTGCCGGCGCGACCTTCGGTGTTGCAATTGGCCTCTTTGCCGTCGCTCCAGGGTTTTCCGGGCAATTTGCATTTGCAGTGGCCGGTGCGATCAGCGTTCTTTTTGTCATCTTCGTCAGCTCCCGGCGATCCGCCTTCGCGCCTGAGCGAGTCCTGCTGGCGGGCATTGCCTTAAGCGCGATGGTCGATGCCGTCGTCGGCGTGTTGAGTTCGACTGGAGATCCGAGAGCAGCTCTGCTGATGCGGTGGATGAGCGGTTCCACCTATCTGATCGAGGGGCCGACTGCCGCAATGGAGGTGGCGCTCGGCGCCGTGCTGATTGCCGTCTCGCTCGCCGTTCGCCGCTGGCTTGACATCCTTCCGCTTGGGCCGTCGCCTTCGGCGGCGGTCGGCATACCCTTGGCGAAATCGCGATTTGCGCTTTTTGGCCTCGCAGGATTGTTGACGGCCGCCGCGACGCTCACTGTTGGCCCACTGTCATTTATCGGCCTCATGGGACCTCACCTTGCGCGGGAGGCGGGATTGGCGCGCGCGCTGCCGCAAATGGTTGGCGCCGCTCTGATCGGAGGGGGACTTATGGTTGCGGCTGACTTCGTCGGCCGCACGATCGTATCGCCCTACCAGATCCCGGCCGGTCTTGTTTCCGCACTCATCGGAGCGCCGTTCTTGATGTTGATGATGCGGAAGCGCGGCGTCAGCTGAGGGGGTTGCCCACGTAACACCATCAACGATCTCACCTTGGCGTTATCTCATTCGCCGGCAGGTTCGAACGGCGGATAGGATTTGACCGGCGGAGGGCCCAGGTTCCAAGACCGACGGAGCGGATCATAGGGCTCGTCGGACATGACGGCGTGCGGCCCGAAGCTGCTGGAGGAGACTGCCCGCCAGCACGAAGCGTATGTGGTGCCTAGCCTTGGTCCAGGAAAAGCTGCGGCCGCGGGCGAAGGAAGCTCCGGCGACCATTTTTCCACCCGGCGCTCGCCGGGGCGATTGTCGCGACGGCATCGGCAGCCGAGCGGGCATCGAAGAGGACGATATCTGCCGCGCTGCCGATCGCAATGCCGTAAGCCTTTTTTCCCAGGAGGGTGGCAGCCTGTGTCGTGATCATGGCGAAGACGCCGTCGAGGCCATCGGGAGTGCCGATCTGGGCGATGTTGGCGTAAAGATTGGCCATGCGCATCAGGTTGACGTCGCCGAAGGGCGTGAACGGATTCAGGACATTGTTGGTGGAGATGGTCGCGACGACGCCGAGCCCTGCCAACCGGTGAGCGGGTGTCACGCCGCGCGGCACGAGATGGGTCGAATTACGGCCTGTCAGGAAGAGATCGGTAGCCGGCAGGACGGTCAACGCGATGCCGGCCTCGGCAAGACGGCGGCCGATCGGCTCCAGCTCTTCCGGCGGCAAAGCAGAGAGCTTGGTGACGTGGCCGACCGAAACGCGCCCCTGGTAGCGGCGAGCGAGTGTCTCGGCTATGACGACAGGGAGATTCGAGCCTGCGGGATCGAGGTCGAAATCGAGATGGAAATCGACGGCGACGTCGTGGCGCACGGCGAGGTCGAAGATGCGGCGGATGTGTTCGGTCGGCTCCGGATCGGTGTAGGGGCAGCCCCCCACCAGATCGGCCCCCGCCTTCAGCGCCTGTTCGAGCATGCCCTCCGTGCCGGGATCGTTCGTCAGACCTTCCTGCGCGAATGCGCAGATTTCGATGTCGATGAGGCTGGTATAGTCGGCCTTCAATTTTCTGATCGCCTCAAACGAGCGGAAGCCGGCGCGCGGGTCGATCTCGACGAAGGTGCGCAGGCGGGTGGTGCCGTTGACGATCGCCTTTTCGATCACCGCGGCAGCGCGGGCATAGACATCTTCTTCGGTGAAGGCCGTTTTGGCCCTCGAGGTCTCGCTGACGGCCTCCGAGAGCGTCCCGGTGCAGAGATTGCAGCGGCTGATGATGCCGGCCTTGTCGAGGTGGATATGGGTGTCGATCAGGCCGGCGCAGGCGAATTTCCCTCCGGCATCATGGTGCGGCGCGTCGCAGACAAAACGAGGCGAGATTGCCGCGACGCGGCCCGCCTCGAAGGCGATGTCGGTCGGCTCGGTCGAGCCGGTGATACGGGCATTGCGGATGACGAAATCGATCGCCATGGGGCCTCCTCAGACCGACAGGAGAAAATTGCGGGCGACGCGGTTGTGATCGGCAATCAGCGCCTCCATATCGACACCCTCCGGGATGCCGTCGGTGACGCGCCATTCGCCTGCGATCATGACGCGATCAGCCGTGGTGGCGCCGCAGAGCACGAGGGCTGCCAGCGGATCGCCGGCACCGGAGAAACGCAATTCGTCGAGCTTGTAGAGGGCTAGGTCCGCCTGGCGGCCCGGCGCGATGATCCCGATGTCGTCGCGACCGAGCAGCCTTGCCGAGCCAGCGGTTCCCCAACGCAGCGCGTCGAGATGGGTAACGGCTTCGGCGCCATAGGTCAGGCGGTTCAGCATCAGGGCATGACGCACGCTTTCCATCAGGTTGGAATTGTCATTGGAAGCCGAGCCGTCGACGCCAAGACCGACTGGCACTCCTGCGGCTTCCAGCTCGCAGGTGCGGCACATGCCTGATGCAAGCACCATGTTGGATGTCGGGCAATGGCAGATGCCGACGCCGTGCCGGCCGAGTTCGACGATCTCGGCATCGTCGAAATGAATGCCGTGGGCGAGCCAAGTGCGGGCACTCAGCCAGTTGCAGCGGTCGAGATATTCCACCGGCGTGCAGGCGAATTTGCTGCGGCAGAATTCTGCTTCCGCCCTGGTCTCGACCAGATGGGTGTGAAGACGGCAATCGTAGCGTTCCGCCAGTGCCGCCGTTTCGCGCATCAGCTCCAGCGTGACGTCGAAGGGCGCACATGGCGCGAGCGCAACCTGCGTCATCGCCCCTTCGGAGCGGTCGTGATAACGCCGGAGCACACGCTCGCTGTCGGCGAGGATCACGTCGTCTTCCTGCACGACATTGGCGGGCGAAATCACGCCCTGCTGGTCCTTGATATTGAGACTGCCCCGCGTCAGCGTGATGCGCATGCCAAGGCGAGCCGCCTCCTGGACTTCGACATCCATCGCGTCTTCCAGGCCGGCGGCATAGAGATAATGGTGGTCGGAGGTGGTGGTGCAGCCGGAGAGGAGGAGCTCGGTCAGCGCGAGACGGACGGCAAGACGGAAGGCTTCGGGCGTCATGTGTCGTGCCCAGATCGGATAGAGCGCGCGGATCCATGGCCAAAGCGACTTGTTGATCGCGGCCGGATGGGCGCGCGTCAGCGTCTGGAACATATGGTGATGGGTGTTGACGAGACCGGGGATGACGACATGCCGGCCGGCGTCGAAGTGTGCATCGACGGGGGTCGCAGGCTGCCGTCCAGCCGCCACCAGCTCGACGATGCGGCCACCCTCGATGACGATGCCTCCCCCGGCGCCTTCTGACATGATGGCGAGCGGCGATTGGATCCAAAGTCGGCCGTTCATCTGCAGTGCTCCCATGCGCCATAAATTGATGGAGAAATCAGACGACCAGCCGCCCACCGCGGGCGATAATAGTGCCGCCGCGAAAGACGATGCGATCGAGAGGACGGGTAGCGACGGCTTCTGCCAGCGACGCGGCGGGCAAGATAACAAAATCGGCACGCGAGCCGGCCCGGAGCGGCTCGACCGGACGGCCGAGGATTTCGGCCGGCGCTTGGGTGGCCAGGCGGAAAGCCGCCGCCAGATCCTCATCCGAACGGAAATCCTGGCGATCGCAGAGGATGCCGACACGCTCCAGCATGTCGCCATTGCCGAACGGCGACCAGGCATCGCGGATATTGTCGTTGGCGCAGAAGAGCCGGACGCCGGCGGCGGCAAGCCGCTTGACCGGTGGCATCGGCACGGCTCCTGGCGCGCTGGTCATGATCGCCACGCCCGATCTGGCGAGGGCCGCGGCAGTGCGGCCGAATTCGGCATCCTCCAGCTCGCCGAGGCAGAAAGCGTGGCTGACGACCACCTTGCCTTCGAGGCCGAGTGCTGCCGTGCGATCGGCGATCTGGCGAAGTTCGAAGGCGCCGAGTGCACCGCCGTCATGCAGATGAATATCGAGCCCGACGCTGTATTTGGATGCGACGGAAAAGATCGCGTCGAGATGGCCGGTCACATCGTTGTCGATGCCGGCGGGATCGAGGCCGCCGACGAGATCGGCGCCGGCGGCGATGGCCGCATCGAGCAGCCCGGCCGTGCCGGGATCGCGCAGCACGCCGGATTGCGGGAAGGCAACGGTCTGGATATCGACGAGGTGACCATGGCTCTGCTTCAGCGAGAGCACGGCCTCGAGGCCTTTCAGGCCAACTTCGGTGTCGATGTCGACGTGGCTGCGAACGGAGAGAGTGCCGTAGGCTGCAAGCTTCTCCAGCAGGGCGCCGCCGCGGGCTTCGACCGGCAGCGCCACCGTGCGCCGCAGGGATTTTTCTGCCTCGATGCGCTTGGCGACCGTGCCGCCCGGAATATGCGGTATGAAGGGCAGGCCGATCAACGTCTTGTCGAGATGAATATGGCCGTCGACGAAGGGAAGGCAGAGAAGGCCGCCGGCAGCATCGAAACGCGGCACTGCGGGGTCGATGCCGGCGGCCGCATTCGGGCCGATCGCGGCGATCCGGTCATTGTTCAGGACGAGCGAGACGATCTCGCCGGCTTCGGTCCGAGCGTTTTCGACTACGAGGCTCGGCGTCATCAATTCTTCCATCATCCGCTATGCAATCAGCCCGACCCGGCGCGCCGCGACGACGCGATAGAGTGGATCCTTCCACACCTCTTCCTCCTGCAGGGCAGAAAAGACCAGGCTGACATCGTGTTCGTCGTCCGAGGATACCGCGGCGCGTTTGATCTCCGCCCAGGCGGGCGCCTGTCGTCTGCGTATTTCTTCCAGCGCCTCGGCAGTGGGGAGTGCTGGAAAACCGATCTTCGGCACCAGCGAGGCGATCACCTGCCAGAAGGCGCGGTAGAAAGGCTCGGCATTTTCGAGGTGCGGAGAGACGAGGCGCAGCCAGTGCATGCCGGTGACAGAATGAAGTGCGGTGAAATCCATGGTTCCGGCAAAGAGGGCAAGCGAGGTCGCGGCCATACGGCGCGGCGTATCGGCATTGAAGGCAAGGCGGTCGATAACGGGGCGGAAGCCCGGAAGTGCGGCGACGGCGCGGATATTATGCCAGAGCAGATCGGTTTCCGGCTCATAATCGCGGATACCTTCAATATTGCCGACATCGGCAAGCACGCTCCCCGGATCATCCGTATCGGGGGCGGCATCGGTCGCGGATGGCAGCGGCAGATAGCAGGCCGCCCAATAGCCGAGCGCAGTGCCAACCTCCTGGTCGTCCTTCTTCAGCACACCATAGGCAAGGCGCATCAGCGGATGCGTGGCGCTGCCGGCAAGGCCGTTCACCATGGCCGGCAAATAGGTACGGATGACGGCATCGATGCCGAGCCGGCGGGTTTCGGCGATGAAGAAGGCACGGTAATCCGCCTCGCGCGTACGATCGCCAAGCGCGTCGGCCCAGTCCGCCCTGATAATCGGGGCAACCGGCGGCGGCATCAGCGAAAGTGCATGGCTCTCGCGATACTGCTCGTACCATTGTTCCAGCCGCTCCGCCGAGGCGCCGAGGCGATCGAGCGCGATCAGCACCATCGGAACGTGGTTGGCCAACAGATAGGGAAATTCGACGCTATCCTCGCGTGCCCGCAAAAGGACGGCCTCCAATCCCGATAATTGAACGGCGGCAGCCTGTCTCATGCCAAAACCTCCCTTGATGTCGTGACGTCCTCGTCTATGCCAGGATCGAAATGCGGTTCGTCATAGGCGGCCAATGCCTCAAGATACCGGTTGGAGTCCTCGATGAACAGAGCTTTCACCAAGGCGCTGACGATGCGCGGCACGCCGTATTTGAGACCGGTGACGCCATTGCTGATCGGCCCAAGGCTCGGTAGGGCGCCGGCATTGAACATATGGATGCGCGAGACCCAGCCGGCTTCGGCATGCCTGGGCGTGAGTTCGAAACCGGGCCCGAGATAGGGATAGTCGGCAAGCATGGCGTTCTCCTCCCCCTGCGGCGGGTCGAAACGGTCCTTCCAAAACGCTGCGGCGTCGACGAGGCCGGCAAGCTCGGGCCTGAGGGCGAAATTAATGTCGTAACCGGTGCCGAGCAGGAGATGATCGGCATAGTGGCTACCATTTGCGGTCGTCAGCCTGATCCTGCCGCCGTCCATCGAGAGTTCGCGGACGCCACAGCCGAGCTGCATGGTGAAGCCGGGGTGGCGGCGGGCCCGGTCATATTGCTCCTGGGTCGGCGGCACCTTGAAATTGAAGTAGAGGTGGGCGAACCGCCAGCGCTCCAGATCCGGCAGGTCGGCGAAATGGCCGAGAAAGCCGGGGAAATTTGTCCAGGCGAGAACCTCGGTGCGCGGCAGATCGGCGCCTCGCGCAAACATCGTCACCTCTCGGGCGCCGGTTTCGAGCGCCGCCACCGCCCAGTCGAAGCTCGACGTGCCGCCGCCAAGGATCGCGACATCCCTGCCCTTGAGGAAATCGATCGCTATCGGCTCGTTGCTGTGCGTCCAGGCGGATTTCGGCAGCGCCTTGACCATAGCCGGTATGCGCGGGCCGCCGCAGCCGTCGATGCCGGTCGCCATCACCAGTTGGCGGCAGGTGACTGTGCGGCTGGTGCCGTCAGCCTTTGACAGCGTGAGAGCAAGTCCGCCTTCCGCCTGATTGATCGAGGAAAGCGTCGTGTCGTTTTCGACGTCGATGCCGACGGTCCTTCGAAACCAGACGAGATAGGCCATCCAGTCCTGGCGGCTGATCTTGTCGAGCACTTCCCAGGCGTCGGCGCCATTTAGCGCCTCGTACCAGGAGCGCAGCGTCAGGCTCGGGATGCCAAGATCCGGGCCTGAGAGATATTTCGGCGAACGCAGTGTCTGCATGCGGGCGCAGGTGATCCAGGGGCCTTCGCGGCCTTCCTCGCTCTGATCGATCACATGAACGGACCTGATGCCGCGCCGCTTCAGGGCAAAGGCGATCGACAGGCCGGAGACGCCGGCACCGCAGATCGTGACGGAATGGAGATCGCGGTTGTGATCGCCAAGCGTCGGCCAGTCGGCGCAGAGGGCTTCTATGCGCGCCATTTCATCATGGGCGCGGCGCTCCAGCTCTCTCAGGCGCTCATCGGGCGTAGTCGTCATGAATGTGCAGCTCGTGCGCGTTGGACAGGACAGTATAGACGCGCAGGGAATGATCAACTCCCTGCTATTTTTTATGCAACGCGCACAAAATATGGACATTTATGCGCGAATATGTTCTAATTTGTGATTTTTAATGTTTGTGCTTTTTTGTCAAGTGCGCTTGAGTGCGATTTTGTTTGATGTATAGTGCCTCAAGCCAATCAAAAAAGGGGAGCAAAAATGAAATCGCTCAACAGTCTCACACGGAAATTGGCGATCGCGGGCCTCGTCTCGGTCGCATTTGTGGGCTCCGCCATCGGCGCCGACAAGAAATATGAGGGCATCACGCTCACGCTTGCCTCGCAGAACGACCAGTTCGCCGCCGTTCTGGCGGCCATCGCCCCCAAATTCACCGAGGAGACGGGCGCCACGATCAAGGTCGACATTCTCGATTACGGCTCGCTGCTAACCAAGACCACGACCGATTTCGTCGGCGGCACCGGCGGCTACGACCTGGTGACGATGGATATCGTCTGGGCGGGCCAATATGCAGAAAACAAATACACCGTCGATCTCACCGAGTGGATGAAGCGCGACGCCGCCGAACTGAAGCTCGACGACATCTATCCGACGCTTCTCAACGCGCTTGGCCACTGGGGAGACAAGCAGGTCGCCTTTCCCTTTGCCGGTTATGCCAACGTGCTTGCCTATCGCAAGGATCTCTTCGACGCCGCCGGCCTGAAGGCGCCGACGACGATGGAGGAAATGGTCGAGGCCGCCTACAAACTGACCGACCCCAGCAAGAAGATCTACGGCTTCGTCGCCAACGGCCAGAAGGGCCCGGCGGTCGCACAGGATTGGATGCAGTACAATACCGAGATGGGCGGTTCGATCCTCGATTCCGACGGCAAGCCGGCGCTGAATTCCGAAGCCAATATCAAGAGCCTGATCGTCTATAAGGACCTCTTCATGAAAGCGGCACCTCCCGGCGCCGTTAATTATGACTGGGGAGGACGCGAGGAAAGCTTCCGCCAGGGCATTGCCGCGACCATGCAGACATGGTCGGTCGGCGCGCCCGGCTATTATGATCCGTCGATTTCCAAGATCGTCGACAAGGTGGCGATCACGACGGCGCCCCGCGGCGCCGGTCTGCCGAAGGTCTATGGGATCGGCGGCTGGGGCATGGCGATCAACGCCGGCATCAAGGACACGCAGAAGGAAGCCGCCTGGGCCTTCATCAAGTGGCTGGTCAGTCCGCCGGTGCACAAGGAATTCAACATGATGGGCGCCGGCAGCTTCCTGCGCAAGAGCGAGATGACCGATCCCGATCTGCTGAAGAAGTTCCCCTTCCTGCCTGTCATCGCCGAAACCTTCGAGCATGGTGACGGCGAATATCGTCCGCGCATCCCGCAATATCCAGAGATTCAGGACCTGCTCGGCACCGCCGTCAACGACGTGCTGGTCGGCAATGCCGATCCCAAGAAGGCGCTCGACGCCGCTCAGGAAGCCGCTGCAAAGCTCTTCTGAGAACAAAACGGTTTCCTCCCCGGGGGCCGCGGCCTATGTCGCGGCTCCACCGTTTCCAGACCATTGATCCGATGCGCCTCAGGCTTCATGATCGGGTGAGCCCCGGGCTCGATCCCGGTAGCGCGCATCGAACCAGGAACCTGATGGACATGACGTGACCCTATCCCTCACTTCCGCGCTGAAGCCCTCCCCGGCCTTGAGCGTTTCCTATCTGGAGCGCAGGCGGTTGTTCTTCATCCTGATGACGCTGCCGGCCTTCATCTACGTGCTCGTCATCGGCGTCTGGCCGCTGGCGCAGGGCATCTGGTTCAGCCTCTACGAATATAATCTGCTCAAGCCGGCGCGGACGCATTTCGTCGGCCTCGGCAACTATATCGACCTTCTCTCCGACCCGGTGACACGCGGGGCCTTCGTCAACACCGTCATCTTCACGGTCGGCGCTGTGACTGTCGAACTGCTGCTCGGCTTTGCCACTGCGCTGGCGCTCTGGCGCGATGACCGCTTCAACCGGATCTGCCTAGCGCTGATCCTGATACCGGTGACGATCACGCCGCTGGTGGTCGGATTGATCTTCCGGGCGCTGCTGCTCGCCGATTACGGGCTTGTCGGCTATTATCTCGCCGAGTTCGGGCTTTCCGATCCGCGTGGGCTTTTTGCCAATCCGAGTTCGGCTCTGGTGACCCTTATTTTCGTCGACATATGGGAATGGACGCCGCTGGTGGCGCTGATTCTGCTTGCTGGGCTGAAAGCGCTGCCGGGCGATATTCTCGAGGCATCGGAAGTGGATGGGGCAACGGCGCTGCAGCGGCTGAGAATCATCGTCATTCCGCTGATGTTGCCTTCTATCCTGCTGGCGCTGACGCTGCGCACCATCGATGCCTTCCGCATCTTCGACAGCGTTTACGTAACGACGGGCGGCGGGCCGGGCAACGCGACCAACACGCTGATGCTGCATGCGGTGAAGCAGGGGCTGGAATTCTTCAATATCGGCCGCGCCTCGGCGATCTCCAACCTGACACTGATCTGCATCGCCGTAATCGCGGCAGGCTTCATCCTGTTGATCCGCAAGGCGGACAGAAAGGCGAACGGGCGATGAGCACACGCACCCTCGGCCGCATCGGCGAGCGCGCCTTCATCCTTGTCATGCTCGCCTTTTTCCTGCTGCCCTTCCTCTGGCTGGCCTCGACCGCCTACAAGCCGTCGCGCGACATCTTCTCGATCCCGCCAAAACTGACTTTTACACCGACCCTCGAGCAGTTCGCGACGGTCTTCCGCCTGTTCGACGTCTGGAGCCTCGTATCGTCAAGCCTGCTGATCGCCGGCGGTTCGGTGATCCTGTCGCTGCTGCTCGGCGTGCCGGCAGGCTATGCGCTTGCACGCTCGACCAGCCGCTATGCCATTGCGGTTGCCTATTTCTTCATGGCAATCCGCATGGTGCCGGCAGTGGCGGCGCTGATCCCCTTCTATCTGATGATGCGCGATATCGGGCTGCTCGGCAGTTGGGTCGCCGTCGTGCTCATCAACGCGATGCTGAATTCGGCCTTCGTCACCTGGATGATGTTTTCCTATTTCCGCAGCCTGCCGAAGGAGCTGGAAGAGGCGGCACTAACGGATGGATGTACGCTGTTCGGCTCCTTCTGGCGCGTGGCGCTGCCGGCGGTGCGCTCAGGCGTCGTCGCCTCCACGCTGTTCTGCCTGATGTTTTCCTGGAACGACTTCCTCTATCCGATGTTTCTCACCCGGCTCGATTCCAAGCCGATCTCGGTGGCGCTGCTTTCAGCTTATGGCACGAAGGACATCACCTGGGGCACGCTCGGCGCACTGGCGCATTTTTCGACGATCCCGATCGTGTTGATCGTGCTCTTCCTCAACCGTTATTTCGTGCAGGGCCTGACAAAAGGCATTCACTAGCGCATCGGCCCGAAAATCGGAATCGATTTTCGGAAAGCACGATGCGTAGATTCAAAGTGTTACAGCGTCCTTTGCGCGTCTGAAAAGACGCGCGGCGCTGTAAAGAGACGATGCGCTCAAGCGCGGATCGCCGCTTCGGTCGCGGCATCGAAGACGTGGACGCGGGCGGGGTCGGTGGCAAGCGACAGGCGCTCGCCGATCTTGACGCGGCGGGTGGCGTCAATGATGAGGCGCAGGCGCGGGGCAGATAGCGTCACGTCGTCCTCTTCGGCCGAAAGCGATTTCAGCCGGTCGGCGGCCTCGACATCGACATGAACAAGCAAGTTGGCACCGAGATCCTCGACGAAGGCAACGGTTCCAGTGAGACCGCCTGCGTCGACCGGCTGGAATGCTTCCGGTCGGATGCCGAGCACAACGGCACGCCCGGCGGCGGAGGCGATGCGCGGCCGCTCGGCGAGCACCTCGCCCGAAAAAAGGATGGTGGCCTGGCCGAAGCGGGCCTCGGGGCCGTTCTCCGTCGCGAAGAGATCGGTCGCCAGCAGGTTCATCGCTGGCGAGCCCATGAAGCTTGCGACGAACAGATTGGCCGGCTGATCATAGAGGCTGCGCGGAGTGCCGAGCTGCTGCAGGATGCCGCTTTTCATGACGGCGACGCGATCGCCCATGGTCATGGCTTCGACCTGATCGTGGGTGACATAGACCGTGGTAATGCCTGACATCTTCTGCATGCGGGCGATTTCGGCGCGCATCTGGCCGCGCAGGCGAGCATCGAGGTTGGAAAGCGGCTCGTCCATCAGGAAGGCCTGAGGGCTGCGGGCAAGCGCCCGGCCCATGGCGACGCGCTGGCGCTGGCCGCCGGAGAGCTGGGCGGGCTTGCGGGCGAGATAGTCCTCGAGCTCCAGGAGCTTTGCCGTCTCCTGCACCTTGCTGGCGATGTCGGCCTTGTCGAGGCCGCGGACGCGAAGGCCGAAGCCGATATTCTCGGCCACCGTCAGATGCGGGTAAAGCGCGTAGGACTGGAACACCATGGCAACATCGCGATCGCGCGGGGCAAGGTCGTTGACGACGGCGCCGTTGATCGTCAGGCGGCCGTCGGTGATCTCCTCCAGGCCGGCGATCATACGCAGCGCTGTCGACTTGCCGCAGCCGGAGGGCCCGACGAGGACCAGGAATTCGCCGTCGCGGATGGTCATGTTCAGGTTGCGGATCGCCGCATAACCATCGCCGTAGCTCTTGCTGATCTGGTCGAAGACGATTTCAGCCATGCTCTTTCCTTGCTGGACGGGAGGCCTGTTGCAGGTCCTGGACCGATCAGGTCGTGTAGACGCCGCCGGTGACGTTGACGCCCTGCCCGGTCATGAAGCGGGCCGAATTCGAGCAGAGGAAAACGACGACATCGGCCACGTCTTCAGGCGTTTCCAGCCGGCCGAGCGGTGTCTGGGCGATATAGTCCGCAACGACGCGTTCGGGCGTGACGCCGCGCAGGCTCGCCTCCCAGGCGATCTCGCGCTCCTGCATGCCGGTCTTGACGAAACCGGGGCAGACGGCGTTGACGCGAACGCCTGAAGCTGCGAGCTCGCGGGCGAGCGCCTGCGTCCAGCCGAGCACGGCAAACTTGCTGGCGGAATAATGAGCCAGCAACGGTGCGCCGATCTTTGCGGCAAGCGAGGCGGTGTTGACGATGACGCCGGTGCCGGTGCCGGTGCTCGTAAAGCGCCGGGCGGCAATCTGGTTGGTCAGGAAGATGCCGCGAATGTTGACGTCGAAATTATAGTCCCACTCCTCGTCGGTCAGTTCCAGCGCATGCTGCATCGTGGAGACACCAGCATTGGCGCAGAGGATCTCGTAACCGCCTGTCCTCTCGACCACCTCGGAAAAGGTCGCCTCGACGGAGGTGCGCTTGCGAACGTCGATCGCATAGGCAGTGGCGCCGTTGCCGATCTCGGCCGCCGTCTGTTCGGCGGCGGCCAGGTTGATGTCGCAGATCGCCACCTGGATCGACTGGCGGGAGAGCGCGGTCGCGATCGCGCGCCCTATCCCCGTCGCCCCGCCGGTGACGATCGCACGCTTGCCGGATAGTTCTGGAAAGCTCGGAGACTGCATGTTCGCCCTCATCGACTGGAAACATCACCGATCATATAACAACAAAATCATACACAACAAGAAAAATTTATGTTTGAATTTGTTCGAGTCATTCGATACATAGGGAGCAACTATCAGACAATCGTAGCCACGAGTTGCGACGGCGGGAGGATGAGAACGGTATCATGGACGCGGAACAGCAGATGGTCGCCGCAGCGGAAAAACCGAAGGTTCTGGCCCAGGTGCGGCATGCGCGCATCCTGGAGACACTGGCCCGCAAAGGCGCAGTCTCCGTCAGCGATGTCGCCTCCCAGCTTGCCGTTTCCGAGATGACCGTCCGCCGCGACCTGATCGAACTCGAAAAGGACGGCAGGCTGGTGCGCACGCATGGCGGGGCGGTGCGCAGCGGCAAGGCCTTCGAGCCGATCGCCAGCGAAACGGTCGATCGCGAGGAGCCGACCTTCGAATCCCGGCTGACGCGCAATGCCGCCGCGAAGCGGACGATCGCGATGGCAGCGGCAGGCGTTGCTGCCGGCGCGCGCACCCTGGCCCTCGACGTCGGCACCACGACCTATCTGCTGTCCGGCCTGCTGCTCAACCAGCCGCATACGAAGATCTTCACCAACAGCGTACGCAATGCCATGCAGCTCGGCACTGGCTTCGGCGAGGTCTATCTGCCCGGCGGGCGCATGCGCGGCGAGGAAATGGCGATCAGCAGCCAATCGGCCGTTTCGCAATTCGAGGAACTCTGGTTCGACATCGCCTTCGTTGGCGTGTCCGGGATTACGGCGCAGGGAATTTACGACTATTCCTTCGAGGACACCGACATGAAACGAGTCTATCTGCGCCGCGCGACGCAGAAGGTGGTGCTTTGCGATTCCACCAAGTTCAAGCGTATGTCGCTGGTGCACATCGCGCCGCTGCAGCAATTCGACATGCTGATCACCGATGCGATGCCGCCGGCCGATCTTGCCGATGCGCTCGCCACCGCTGGGGTCGATGTGCGCATTGCGCCCGAGGAGCAGCCGCTGCTTTGATTTGCCTTTCCCGCATCCGTCCCCGGCGGATGACTGTTCCACTCGATTTCGCTTCAGGGAGTTCCCGCATGGTCTTCGACTTTTTTGGCGTCAAGAAGAAGGCAGTCATCGCCATGGCGCATATCGGAGCCCTGCCCGGCTCGCCCGCCTATGACGCCACCGCCGGTGTGAACAAGCTCGTCGACGACGTGCTTTCCGACATCGACAAGCTGCAGGCGGGCGGCGTCGACGCCATCATGTTCGGCAACGAGAACGACCGGCCTTACGTCTTCCAGGCGCCGCCGGAGGGGCTGGCGGCGATGACCGCGATCGTCGAGCGGGTGAAACCGCAACTGACAGTGCCGTTCGGCGTCAACTATCTCTGGGATCCCTCGGCAAGTGTTGCTATCGGCGCAGTGACGGGCGCGAGCTTTGTTCGCGAGATCTTCACCGGCGTCTTCGCCTCCGACATGGGCATCTGGCAGCCGGATTGCGCCAAGGCGGCGCGGCTGCGACATAGCCTCGGCCGCGACGAGATGAAGATGCTCTTCAACATCAACGCGGAATTTGCCCATTCGCTGGACCAGCGCCCGATTGAACTCAGGGCGAAGAGTGCCGTGTTCTCGTCGCTCGCCGATGCCATCCTGGTGTCGGGACCACTGACCGGACAGGCGGTCGATCAATCGGACCTCAGGCGTGTCTGCGAGACAGTCAGGGATGTCCCTGTCTTTGCCAATACCGGCGTCAACAAGGATAATGTGCGCGACATATTGAGCGTTGCCAGCGGCGTCATCATCGGTACGCATTTCAAGGTGGACGGTAATACCTGGAACCCGGTCGACGGCGACCGGGTCAAGCGTTTCATGGAGATCGTCGAGGCGCTGCGCTGAACGAGAGGAGCCGCCATGTCCATCACGCTCGGCCTCGACATCGGCACCACCTCCACCATCGGCATCTTGATCGAGCTGCCGAACCGCGTGCTCGGGCTCGCCTCACGGCGGTCGACGCTTCATTCACCGCAGCACGGCTGGGCCGAGGAAGACCCGGCGGAATGGTGGGCGAATGTCTGCGAGATCACCAGGGAACTGATTGCAACGACCGGGATCGAGGCCGGGCAAATCTCGGCCGTCGGCGTAACCGGCATGCTGCCGGCCGTCGTGTTGCTCGATGACGCCGGCTACGTGCTGAGGCCGAGCATCCAGCAGAGCGACGGGCGCTGCGGTGAGGAGGTCGAGGAACTTAAGGCCGAGTGGGATGAGTCGGATTTTCTCGCCAAGGCAGGAAACGGCATCAACCAGCAGCTGGTGACGGCGAAGCTGCGCTGGATCGCCCGGCATGAGCCTACTGTTTTCGAGCGCATTGCCACAGTCATGGGGTCCTATGATTTCATCAACTGGAAGCTGACTGACGAAAAGGCGATCGAACAGAACTGGGCGCTGGAAGCGGGTTTCGTCGATATCAACACCGGCAAGCTCAATGACGAACTGATCGGGCTTGCCAGAGTGCGGCGGGACGCCATTCCCAGGAAGGCCGCTTCGCATGAGGTGCTTGGCCATCTGACCAACGAGGCCGCCAAGGCGACGGGGCTCGCACCTGGAACGCCTGTTATCGGCGGGGCAGCCGACATGATCGCCTCGGCCTTCGGTGCGGGGATCAACAAGGCGGGCGACGTGCTGCTGAAATTCGGGGGTGCGGTCGATATCCTGACGGCAACGGATGTCGTGCGGCCCGATCCTCGCATGTTTCTCGACTATCATCTGGTTCCGGGGCTCTATATGCCGAACGGCTGCATGTCGACCGGCGGCTCGGGACTCAACTGGTTCATCAGCACCTTCGCCGGGCGTGAGGAGATCGCCGCAAAGGTAGAGGGAATATCCGTGCACCGCTATCTCGACCGGCTGGCGGGGCAATGCGCGCCCGGCGCGGACGGGCTGACGATCCTGCCTTACTTCCTCGGCGAAAAGACGCCTATCCACGATGCCAGCGCGCGCGGGCTGATCGACGGGTTGACGCTGTCGCATCATATCGGCCATCTCTGGCGGGCGATGCTGGAAGCCTATGCCTATGCGCTGCGCCATCATATCGACGTGCTGAACGACATCGGCCATCCGACGACGCGTTTCATCGTTTCCGACGGGGGATCGCAGAGCCGTATCTGGATGCAGATCGTTTCGGACGTGCTGCAGCAGCCGCTGCAGGGTCTCACTGGCCATCCCGGCTCCTGTCTCGGTGTCGCCTGGGCAGCGGCAATCGGTGCCGGACTGACCGACGATTGGTCCGGTGTTACCGCCTTTGTCGGCCAAGGTGAAAGGATAGCACCCAATCCCGACAATGCAGGGGTTTATGATCGGGGTTATCGGACCTATCGTGCGCTTTACAGGCCATAGACCCAGCGAGATTTGAGCGTGACGACACCGGCAGAACGGGATTGCACGAGACAGGCAGTCGGGTGCGGCGGCATGGTAACAAGCCCGCATGCGCTGGCGAGCGAGGCGGGTTCCGCGATCCTGCGGACCGGCGGCAATGCGCTGGAAGCTGCGATTGCGATCGGCAGCACCATTGCGGTCGTCTACCCGCATTTCTGCGGGCTTGGCGGCGATTCCGTCTGGATCATTGCCGATCGCAGCGGGCGGAAAACATGTTTTCTCGGCATCGGGCAAGCGGCGCGGGAACTGCCGGATTTCGACGGCAGCATTCCGCTGCGCGGACCGCTTTCGGCGCTGACCTCGGCTTGCGCCGTCGATGCCTGGCGGCACGCCCATGACTATTCCGCACGGCACTGGCGCGGCAAGATCGATTTCCCCGTCTTGCTTGCTGATGCGATCCGTCATGCCGAAGAGGGATTTCCTGTTACCCACTCGCAGAGTTTCTGGCTTGCCTTCCGGCAGGCGGAGGCAGCCGGCTGGCCGGGTTTTGCCGCACTTTTCATGCCAGATGGCGCGGCGCCGGAAACGGGCAGCCTGTTCCGGCAGGAGAATTTGGCGCTGTCGCTTTCGCTGATTGCCCGTGATGGTCCGCGTTCATTCTACGAGGGCGAACTCGGCACGAGGATTGCGGCGGGCCTACAGGCCGCGGGCTCTCCGCTGACCAGCGACGATCTTAAGGCAACCCGAACGCGCGAAGCGGCACCCCTCAGTCTCTCGTATCGCGGCTTCGAGCTGCTTGCGCCGCCGTCGCCGACACAGGGTCTGTCAACACTGGCGATCATGGGCATTCTCGCCCATTTCGATCTTGCCAGCCAAACGGCCGGCAGCGCCGATCATCTCCATCTCTGCGTCGAAGCCGTCAAACGCGCCTTCCTCGACCGCGGCGGCATTGCCGATCCCGATGTCGTGCCGCAGCCGGTGGAGGAATGGCTGAGCGCGCAGCATCTTGCGCAGGCGGCAGCCTCCATTGATCCAGCACAAGCGCTCGAATGGCCGGCGCCCTTTCGCAGCGGCGACACCGTGTTCTTTGCCGCAACCGACGCAGAGGGCGGAAGCGTCAGCGTCTTGCAGAGCACGTATTTCGACTGGGGCAGCGGCGTAGTGGTCGGCGATACGGGTATTCTCTGGCAGAACCGCGGGGCGGCCTTTTCGTCCGATCCCAAACATGTCAATGGCATCGCACCCGGCAAACGGCCTTTCTATACTCTGAATCCCGGCCTCGGCCTGCGCAACGGCAAGCCCGCCCTGCTCTACGGCACGCAGGGCGCCGACGGCCAGCCGCAGACGCTGGCAATGCTGCTGACCCGGCTGATCGACTTCGACGAGGAACCAGCAGCAGCGCTGGCCGGTCCACGTTTTCTTCTCGGCAAGACCTTTTCCGACAGCCGTGACAGCCTCAAGCTGGAAAGTGATGCCGGCGAAGCGGTGTTTGCCGAACTGGCCGCACGAGGCCACGCACTGTCACCGATCGAGGCGCAGAGCCCGCTTGCAGGGCAGGCAGGTGTGATCGTTATCGACGAGGACGGCACGGCGACCGGCGCGCATGATCCACGTGGCGACGGATTGGCGATCGGGATCTCTTCCGGGGCATGAGTTATGGGGTTACGCGCCGGCGAGACGCCTTCAAACGCACAGAAGCGGGAAAAGCTAATAATTGATGAGACTGGCCGCTGAAGACCCTTCCGAAGCATGGACTCCTCGCAGATCGGCGACGTTCTCCGCATTGGGTATCATTTCGCTACGGATTCGAAACTTGCCGAGAGTCCCAGTGGACGGCCATGGCGCTTCAGGGTCATGATCGGCGATGGCCGTGACCTCTGCCTGGCGTCGAATTACATTTGAAAATCAGTATCAAGAGCTTTGCCTATAATGGGTCAACCTTCGGCTCCGAATTACAGGTATGTGCCTGTCGGTCTTGAACGGGATCGAACCAGCGTTGGCTAATCGTGAAGCACCTGATAGGTCATAGACCGCTGTGTATGAGGTCTTGGCACCATGTTCAGAGACAACCCTCGGACCGGACAGGAGAGCTTTTGATGGGCTGGAAAACACCGAAGATCGAATACGTGAATGGCTATAAGATCGTTGAAGTTGAAGGGCCTGTCTTCAAAGTCTACGATGGCGACCGTCAGCTCGGGGACGATTTCCCCTACCCCGGCGAAGCTGCTGCTTACGCAACCTCGTTGCCAAAACGGGATCATCCACGCAGCTAGGCGAGAAGCCGCGGAAGATCATTGAAAAACCCTTTGTGGCAGCCTTAACGAATGTGGAACAGGATTTGACCAGCTCCCAACTTTCTTCGCCGCTGGAACTGCTTGGGTGGTCTGAATTCTTCGCGGACCAGGTCCAGCCCAGCGAAGCTGACTTGATCCCCAGACGCATCGCTTCAGTTCACCGGGCACGCATCGAGGCAATCGATGTCACCGGGCCGGTCGGACTGGAATTTCCATCCAATACCAGTACCGGTGACTACGCGGTGGGCGACTGGGTTCTTGCCGATGCACTGACTGACATGGTTATCAGACATCTCGACCGAAAAAGCGTCTTTCAACGACGCCCGGAAGGCGGGCGTGGCCAGCAACTTGTTGCCGCCAACGTCGACACCCTGTTGATCGTGACCTCGTGCAATGCCGATTTTAATCTTGCTCGGCTGGAACGTTACCTGATCATGGCCAACCAGGCCGGGAGCAATCCGGTGATTGTGCTGACGAAGGCTGACACCGCGGAAGATGCAGGCATATACCAGGCGCAAGCCGAAGCTTTGCAGCGCGATCTGCCTGTCATTGCCTTGAATGGGCGCTCCGCGGACGCCGTTTCCCTGTTGAGGCCCTGGTGCGGCGTTGGCCAGACGGTTGCGTTGGTGGGATCTTCTGGTGTCGGAAAATCAACGCTGGTGAACACCATGACCGGGCCAGAATCTGACACAAAGCAAAAGACAGGCACCATCCGCGAATATGACGCGCAGGGCCGACACACAACCACGGCGCGATCCCTGCATGCAATTTCAGGCGGTGGCTGGGTCATCGATACGCCGGGAATAAGAACGCTTTACGTCAGTGATGTTGCCGACGGTATAGACACCCTCTTTGCTGAAATAACTGAACTGGCGCCGCTTTGCCGCTTTCGCGATTGCACCCATGCCCATGAACCTGGGTGCGCGGTCCAGGCAGCTGTCGCAAGCGGTGCCCTGGTCGCCGATCGCCTGGAACGCTGGCGGAACCTGCTTGCCGAAAACCGCGACCGAACACCGGTCGTGAGCGGACCCCGCGGCAACAAGATCGTTCGCAAGAAGAAATATTGAAAGTGTTGAACGTTTGCGACGGTGCTATCGGCGTCAGCCATGATACGCCACCTGAATTGGCTGGGCTGGGGGATAGCGTGAGCGTTCAATGATTGGGATTGCGGTCACGAAGAAGACCCTGCAAGCGGCCGCTCCCGCTTGTGAGGGATAAGTCTTTGAACAACCGCGATATGAGGCGCGGTCGCAATCCTTGCCTCTCATCGATGAGGAGGAATGACATCCTCTTTATCTCGATCGTGATCACGCCTGCATTGTCATGGCGACGATAATTCCCGGAATCCATCGCATGGAATCCATTTTCCACCGCCCAGGCGGCTATCATATCCGCGTTCATCAAGGTCCTGCTTTAGGAGATGCGGATGTGCTGTCTCTAGCTGTCCCGCTCGCGCAAATCGCTTCGCAGTCCTACGGATACCGCAACTGAATCGCTCTAATCCAGCCAAATCCGTCCAAGATTACAGTTCCCGCTTAGGTGTTGCGAGAAAGACTCGAAGCAATCATTGTAAATCGGTGCGACTCCCGCCCGTTTAGTGCTCTTGAAGGGTCAGAACCGATGTCGTTACAAAAGCCCTCCGTCTCAACGTCGTTTTCCCTTCGTCGAAGAATTGGGTAGACCGGAAAGGTTCCGATTCCCCAACTTGGTCGCCATCACGGTCAGGAGCGGCAGCATGCATGTCGTCCAGCCTCCTCTCCTCCGCCAGCGCCAGTTCGCTTGTAGCAATTTGCGGAGATGAAAAGTTGGTGCCAAGAGCTCAAGGTGGGCCGGAACAAGAACTGTTTCGCAGACACGCTAGCACCGAACGAAGCGTGTACCGTTGTCAGATATCTGCAGAAGCGGTGTACGGCGCCGGTTGCAACCGTCCAATTACCCTCCGACCATTCGCCCCGTTGACGACGTCTGCGTTTGGGGATGAGCGGCGGGAGAGCAATGGAGCTGCCCTCCCTCGCAGGTTCACGCGGCCTCGGCCGAGAATCGGTCAAAGAGCGGCTTGAGGCGGGGATGACCGGCGGCTTGGGGCGGGTGGATCTCGACGATTCGGCCAGATTTCGTCTCGCGCCGGAGCCATTCGCTAATCCACTCAGCGCTGGTGTGATCCATGTAAAACAGGTGTTTGCCGATGATATTTACTTTGCGGCCGTCGGGTAGCCCTTCGAACGTGCTGAGTAGCGCCGGCACGTCTTTGCAGGTGACCGCTCCGCGCAAACGAACATGAATTTCGTTATCGACCTCAGCATGCCGGATCGCAAGCTTTCGGCGCAGATAGGGGAGAATTTCCAGAATCGACAGCGCAAGGCCGAGCGCCACTCCGACCAGCAAATCCTGTAGGACGACCATGGCCACCGTCACCGCCCAGATTCCGACCGGTACGAGACCATGGTGCTCGAACAAGTGACGCACATGGTGGAGACTGATCAGCCTCCAGCCAGTGACGAGCAGTACGGCGGCAAGCGCCGTCAACGGCACCATTCCCAGCACGCCCGGCAAAAGCGCCACCAACGCCAGAATCCAAACCCCATGTAATATTGCCGAGGTGCGCGTGCGAGCTCCGGCCTGGATATTGGCCGATGAACGAACAATGACACCGGTGATCGGCAATGCCCCGAGCAATCCACAAAGGCCGTTACCGACGCCTTGGGCGAATAGTTCCTTGTTGAAGCGGCTACGCTCTCCATCGTGCATTCGGTCGACGGCGGCCGCGGAAAGAAGCGTTTCGGCGCTTGCAATGACGGCAATCATCAACGTCATTAAAATAATGCCCGGCTGCACAAGCTGGGCTAAATTCCCGGCCGTCGGAAAGGATATGCTGTCAATAAGAGAGGCGGGCACGTCCACGCGGGCGATCGGGAGTTCAAGCGTGGTTGTCAAGATTGTAGCGGCAGCAACACCGACAAGAGCTCCCGGGACCAGCGACAGTGATTTCGGGCGGAATTTCTCCCAACACACCATCGCAAGGAGAGCGATGAGGCCGACCAACAGTGCGACGGCCTCGTTGGTGACACTGGTGCCGGTTAACCGGCTGACGCTCTCCTCGATGGCGGTGACGTTCTCTATGCCGCCTGCTGCGGGCTTGGCACCCATGAGCACATGGATCTGTCCCAGGATGATCAAAATGCCGATGCCGGCCAGCATCCCATGAACCACCGCCGGAGAAATCGCTCTGAACCAGGAGCCAATTCTCAGGAAACCCGCCACGATCTGCAGAACTCCGACAACGAGCAGCACAGGACCGAGCATGGCAATGTCATACTCTTCGACGAAACCGAAAACGATGACTGCAAGACCGGCGGCAGGTCCGGAGACCTGTAGAGGCGACCCCGCGAGCAGGCCGACAACGATGCCACCTACGATACCGGAGATCAGCCCCATGGCCGCGGGCACCCCCGATGCGATCGCAATGCCCAGGCAGAGCGGAATAGCAACAAGGAAAACCACGAGAGACGAAGCGAGATCGCGTGAAACAGAGCCGATGTTTGTCATGGCGCTACTCCCCTGCAAGTGCCGCGGCAATCCGCGGCATGACATGCCGATGGCCTCGTCCTGTGAAGGCGACCGGCAGCGGCTCCCCCTCCTTTACCTCCGTAAACCTGGCCAGAACCCCGTCATAGACCTGGACCTCACCCGTCTCGATGTCGAAGAACCAGCCGTGGAGTGTGATTTCGCTGGTCGCGAGCTTTGCCGCCACTGATGGATGGGTCTTCAGGTGGTCAATCTGTACGACAACATTTTCCATCGCTACCGCACGCACACGCTCAGCGTCGGAAAGGTCGTCGGGATAGGCTTGGCAAACAATCGAATAAGCGGCGTGGCTGTGCCGCAGCCAGGCTGCGACATTCGGCATTGGTTCCAGCATTTGTGGGTGGCACAGCCCTTTCATCGCCCCGCAATCGGAGTGACCGCAGACGACAATGTCACTGACGCCGAGCGCCAGGATGGCGTATTCGATTGCGGACGAGACGCCGCCATTGAGGGTTGAGAAGGGGGGAACGATATTGCCTGCATTGCGGCAGACGAAGAGATCGCCGGGGCCGGACTGCGTTATCGTTTCCGGCATCACGCGGCTGTCGGCACAGGATATCATCAGGGCATGGGGCTGCTGACCTTCGCGCGCGAGTTTGCGGTAAAGCGCCGAATGGGTCGGGAATACGGCGCCGCGAAAATTGGAGATACCTTTCAGGAGATCACCCATATTCGGATCCTCTTTCTGGCCGGACACTGGGAGGAATGTCTCTCGTCCGGCGGGTTGCAGAAGCGATCTGTTCGCACGTGCACAATAAAGGACAAGACGAGGGCAAAAAAAGAGCCCCGAAGCATATTGCAGCGCAACATTTTTTGAACAAATGTGATCTGCTGTTGCCGCGCCGGGGCAATCAGTCGGAATATAGGCCTGTAGGCAAAGGGGGTCGTCTCGATCGGCCCGAGGTTGTCGCCAGCATCCTGGATGCGCAGACTCCGATCGTCATCGTCGAGGCGCGGCTGGGATGGGCAAGTCGTCCGTCCTCTCGCTGATCGCGGAGCGCACTGGCGAAGCGCTCACTTGGCTGGGAGACCGGACAGCTCTGCTGCTCGATCTGGTCGAATGGTTTGCTGCTAACATCTGGAAATACTGAAGCAGAACGCTGAATAGCGATATAATTGAGAGCCCGACCGAACAGAGGCCGACCGGAATCAGCGATCGGCACCATGCCCGGCGCACCATCCGGTATGTATGTTATCAGGCGGATCGAAACGGCGATATCCGATCCGGACCTGATCTCAGATATGCAGCGCGCTTCCCAAAGCTTTCAGCGCCGCCTCCATCACGGCTTCGCTGCGGGTCGGATGCGCATGGATGGTGCCGGCGATGTCTTCCAGGCGCGCGCCCATTTCGATCGCCAGCGCAAAAGCCGCCGAAAGCTCCGAGACCCCGGCTCCCACCGCCTGCAGGCCGAGCACGAGGTTGGTGTCGGCGCGGGCCACGACGCGCACGAAGCCCTCTTCGGATAGCATCGTCATCGCCCGTCCGTTGGCGCTGAACGGAAACTGGCCGATGCGAATTTCATAGCCTTGCCCCTTCGCTTCCGCTGGCGACAGGCCGGCGCTGACGATCTCCGGGTCGGTGAAGCAGATCGCGGGTATGCATCGCTTGTCCCAGGCCCGCTTCTTCCCGGCGATGATTTCCGCCACCATCTCCCCCTGCGCCATGGCCCGATGGGCAAGCATCGGCTCGCCGGTTACGTCGCCGATCGCATGGATGCCGCGCATCGAGGTGCGGCAACGGTCATCGATCCTCAGATAGGGCCCGGCACGGTCGAGATCGAGCTCTTCGAGGCCGGATCCTGCGGTTCTTGGGCGGCGGCCGACGGTGACGAGGATGCGATCCGCCGGCAGGGTCTCACGCCGGCCATCAGCCGTTTCGACGATCAGAGCCTCGCCATTGTCGGCAAGACCGATCGCCTTCGCACCCGTCAGCACCCGGATATCGGCTTCGGTCAGCTTGCGCATGACGGGCCGCACCAGTTCGGCATCATATTGCGGCAGCACCTGTGGTGTCGCCTCGACAACCGTCACATCAGACCCCATCTTGGCAAAGGCAGTCCCGAGCTCCAGCCCGATATAACCACCGCCGACCACGACGAGTTTTTTCGGCAGCTGCGTCAGCGACAGCGCCTCTGTCGAGGAAATCACGCGGCCGCCGAAAGGCAGGTTTGCGAGCTCCACCGGATCGGAACCGGTGGCGATCACCACGGTCTCGGCGCGGATGATCTGCTGGCCGGTTTCCGTCTCCACCTCCACCGTCTTGCCGTCGCGAAAGTGGGCTCGACCGTGGACGATCTTGACGCGCGCCTTCTGCAGCAACCCCGAAACACCACTGGTCAGCCGGCCGACAATCCCGTCCTTCCAGGCAATCGTCCTCATGAGGTCAATCGAGGCGCCTTCGACGCGGATGCCCATCGGGTTCTTGCCGGCAAGCATCTTTTGCGCGGCGCCGAATTCCTCGGCCGCATGAATGAGTGCTTTGGAGGGAATGCAGCCGACCGTCAGGCAGGTGCCGCCCGGCTTGCCGGCCTCGACGATGACGGTATCGATGCCGAGCTGTCCGGAGCGGATGGCGCAGACATAACCGCCCGGACCGGCGCCGATGACGAGGAGCTTGCAGACGATCTCTTTCATGGATCTCAGCCTTCGATAAAAATGAGCGCCGGAGTTTCGATGAGCGTGCGGATGCGCTGCACGAAGTTTGCCGCATCCCAGCCGTCGATGATGCGATGATCGAAGCTGGAGGAGAGATTCATCATCTTGCGCGGCACGAACTGCGTGCCGTCCCAGACCGGTCTTGTGGCGATCTTGTTGACGCCGATGATCGCCACCTCAGGATGATTGATGATGGGTGTCGAGACGATGCCGCCAAGCGCGCCGAGCGAACTGATGGTGATGGTGGAGCCGGACAGCTCATCACGTGTCGCAGTACCCGATCGCGCCGCTTCCGCCAGCCGGTTCATCTCGGCGGCGCAATCCCAGATGCCGCGGGCTTCGGCATGCCGCACCACCGGCACGGTCAGACCGGCCGGCGTCTGCGTGGCGATGCCGATATGCACAGCACCATAGCGCGTGATGATGCCGGCATCGTCGTCGAAAGTGGCGTTGACGTCAGGCTGCTCCGAGATGGCCTTGACCAACGCCCGCATCAGGAAGGGCAGAACCGTCAGCTTCGGATGATCAGGCCTGCGATCGCCGTTCATGGTGGCGCGCAACTCCTCGAGCGCGGACATATCCACTTCCTCCACATAGGTGATGTGGGGGATGCGCGAGGCGGAAAGCACCATCTTCTCGGCAATGCGGCGGCGCAGGCCAGTCAGCTTGATCTCCTCGGTCGCTGTCTTCCTGGCAAAGCCGTTCTTTGCCGTTGCAGGCGCGATCCCATGGCCTAGGAATTGCTCGATATCCTCGCGCAGGATGCGCCCGGCTGGTCCTGTCGCCTGCACCTGCCTGAGATCGACACCGCTTTCCCTGGCGAAGAGCCGCACCGAGGGAGCGGCAAGCGGCTTTTCCGCCGGCGCTGCCGCAGGAGTTGGCATTGCCGGAGCAGGTTTTGCAATCTCGGCCGTGGGCGTTTCGGCAATCGGCGTCTGCGAAATCCCAACAGACTGCGCCTCGCCGACATCTCCCGCCGTCTCGATCCGCACCAGCGGAGCCTTGACCGCGATGCGGTCTCCGACCTCGCCGGCAAGCCAGGTGACTGTGCCATTGACGGGAGACGGAATTTCCACAGTGGCCTTGTCGGTCATGACGGCGGCGATCACCATGTCATCGCGGACGGGATCTCCGGTCTTCACATGCCATTCCACAATCTCGGCTTCGGCGACCCCCTCCCCGACATCGGGCATCTTGATGATGAATTCGCCCATGGCTCAGGCCTCCATGACTTCGGCAAGCGCCCGCCCGACACGGCCGGGACCGGGGAAATAGTCCCACTCCTGCGCATGCGGATAGGGCGTGTCCCAGCCGGCCACGCGCACCACCGGCGCCTCGAGATGATAGAAGCAATGCTCCTGCACCAGTGCTGCGACCTCGGCGCCGAAGCCGGATGTCAGGGTTGCCTCATGCACAACGACGCAGCGTCCCGTCTTCGAGACCGATTTGACGATCGTATCGAGATCGAGCGGCAGCAGGCTTCTCAAATCGATCACCTCGGCATCGATGCCGGCATCCTCGGCCGCGGCAAGCGCCACATGTACCATGGTGCCGTAGGCAACCACCGTCACCGCCGATCCCGCGCGCCGCACTTCGGCCTTGCCGATCGGGATGGTGTAATGGCCATCGGGCACCTCCCCGAGGTCATGTTTCGACCAGGGCGTCACCGGCCGCTCGTGATGGCCGTCGAAGGGGCCGTTGTAGAGGCGCTTCGGCTCCAGGAACATGACCGGATCGGGATCCTCGATCGCCGCGATCAGCAAGCCTTTGGCGTCATAGGGATTGGACGGCACGATCACCTTCAGCCCGCAGACATGGGTAAAAAGCGCCTCCGGGCTCTGGCTGTGCGTCTGGCCGCCGAAGATACCGCCGCCTGTCGGCATGCGCACGACGATCGGGCAGGTGAAATCGCCGTTGGAACGGTAGCGGATGCGCGCCGCCTCCTGGGTCAGCTGGTCATAGGCCGGATACATGTAATCGGCGAACTGGATCTCGACACAGGGTTTCAGCCCATAGGCCGCCATGCCGATCGCCGTGCCGACGATGCCGGATTCGCTGATCGGCGTATCGAAGCAGCGTGTTCTGCCGTATTTTGCCTGCAGGCCCTGCGTGCTGCGAAAGACGCCACCGAAATAACCGACATCCTCGCCGAAAACGACGACATTGTCGTCGCGTGCCATCGAGACGTCCATGGCACTGCGCACGGCCTCGATCATCGTCATCCTGGCCATGTCAGTACCCCGCCTTCTGCCGCTGGCGGCGGATATGCGGCGGCATCTCGGCATAGACGCCCTCGAAAATGTCGCGCACCGAAGGCCTGCCGCCGGCATGCAGCGTGCCATGCGCCTCCGCCTGGCGCTGCGCCTCGATCACCTCGTCCATGATTTCGGCTTCCGCCTGCACATGCCGCTCCTCCGACCATGCGCCCTTGACGATCAGATGTTTCTTCAGCCGCAACACGGGATCGCCGAGCGGCCAGGCCTCCGATTCTGTCTTGGGCCGATAGGCGCTCGGATCGTCGGAAGTCGAATGCGCGCCGACGCGATAGGTCACATATTCGATCAGCGTCGGGCCGAGATTGCGCCGCGCGCGCTCGGCCGCCCAGTGGGCGACGGCATGGACGGCGAGGTAGTCGTTTCCGTCGACACGCAGCGCCGGAATGCCGAAGCCGAGGCCCCTCGCCGCGAAAGTGCCGGAACCGCCGCGGGCGATGCCCTGGAAGGTCGAGATCGCCCACTGATTGTTGACGATGTTGAGAATAACCGGCGCCTTGTAGGTCGAGGCGAAAACCAGCGCCGAGTGGAAATCCGATTCCGCCGTCGATCCGTCGCCGATCCAGGCTGCGGCAATGCGGCTGTCGTTCTTGATCGCCGAGGCCATCGCCCAGCCGACAGCCTGCACATATTGGGTGGCGAGATTGCCTGAGATAGTGAAGAACCCGTGCTCCTTGGAGGAATACATGATCGGCAGTTGCCGACCGCGCAGAGGATCGCTCTCGTTCGAGTAGATCTGGTTCATCATCTCGACCATCGGATAGTCGTCGGCAATCAGCAGGCCTGCCTGGCGATAGGTCGGGAAATTCATGTCTCCCGTCTCGAGCGCCTTGCGGAAGGCGCAACTGACGGCTTCTTCGCCGAGATGCTGCATGTAGAAGGAGGTCTTGCCTTGCCGCTGCGCCATCAGCATGCGGGCGTCGAAGGCACGCAGCTTCATCATGTTGCGAAGCCCAGTCAGCAATGCCTCATCGGAGAGCGAACCGGCCCAGGGACCGACCGCCTCGCCCTCGCGGTTCAAAACGCGGATGATGGAATAGGCGAGGTCACGAATATCTTCGGATGCGACATCCACCTCCGGCCGCGGCACCGAACCGGCCTTGGCGATCTTGACGTTGGAAAAATCAGGCTGGCCGCCCGGGCGGACGGCAGGTTCGGGGACGTGCAGGCTCAAACGAGCGGAATCCACCATGTTCTTTCTTCCTCCCTTTGCCGGCCGTGCGTCCCTGCCCGGAAGCAGGGCCCGGATATGGTTGTTATAGATTGCGGGCAATCACCATTCGCTGCACGTCGCTCGTTCCCTCATAGATCTGGCAGATGCGCACATCGCGATAGATGCGCTCGACCGGATAGTCGGCCATGTAGCCATAGCCCCCATGGATCTGGATCGCGTCAGAGCAGACGCGCTCGGCCATCTCCGAGGCAAAGAGCTTCGCCATCGAGGCTTCGGAGAGGCAGGGCAGCCCGGCCTCCCTCAAGCCGGCGGCATGAAAGGTGAGCTGCCGCGCCGCCTCGATCCGCACCGCCATATCAGCAAGGCGGAAAGCGACGGCCTGATGATCGACGATCGGCTTGCCGAAGGCCGTGCGCTCTTTGGCGTAATCGCGCGCCGCCTCAAAGGCCGCGCGCGCCATTCCGACCGCCTGCGCGGCGATGCCGATCCGCCCGCCCTCGAGATTGGCGAGCGCTATGCGATAACCTTCGCCTTCCGCACCGAGCCTCAAGTCGACCGGAATGCGCATTTCGTTGAAGGCGATCTGGCAAGTATCGGTGGAATGCAGCCCGAGCTTTTCCTCGACACGGATCACCTCGTAGCCTGGTGTGTCCGTCGGCACGATGAAGGCGGTGATACCCTTCTTGCCGGCATCCGGATCGGTGACAGCAAAGACAATGATGACATTGCCGTTCTTTCCCGAAGTGATGAACTGCTTGGCGCCATCGATCACGTAATGATCACCGTCGCGCCGCGCCCGGCTCTTCAGGTTCGAGGCATCGGAACCAGCCTGCGGTTCGGTGAGCGCAAAACCTCCGATCCATTCGCCGCTTGCGAGTTTCGGCAGGAACCGCTGCCGCTGCTCTTCGGTGCCGAATTTCAGGATCGGCACGCAGCCGACGGAGCTGTGCACGCTCATGATCGTCGAACAAGGTCCATCACCCGCGGCAATCTCCTCCAGTGCGGCAGCATAAGCGACGACGCCGGTATCCGAGCCGCCATACGCTTCCGGCACCAGCATGCCGAGCAACCCGAGCTCGCCCATTTCCTTCAATTCCTCGCGCGGGAAGAGATGCTCCCGGTCGCGTTTGGCCGCCCCCGGCGCCAGCCGGTCGCGGGCAAAGTCGCGGGCGAGATCTGAGATTTGCTGCTGGAGGTCGGAAAGGATCATCTGTTCCGCCCTCCCCGCTCGTGCCGCTCGATGGCGACAGCCGTCGCCTCGCCGCCGCCGATGCAGAGCGCGGCCATACCGCGCTTCAGGTCGTATCGCTCCAGCGCTGCAAGCAGCGTCACCAGAATCCGGGCTCCTGAAGCGCCGATCGGATGGCCGAGCGCGCAGGCGCCGCCATGCACGTTCACTTTTTCATGCGGCAGGTTGAGATCGCGCATCGCCGCCATGGCGACGACAGCAAAAGCTTCGTTGATTTCGAACAGATCGACATCAGAGAGCGGCAAGCCGGTGCGATCGGATAGTTTCTGCAGCGCGCCGATCGGCGCCGTGGCGAAAAGATTGGGTGCCTGTGAATGGGTGGCATGGCCGAGGATGGTGGCAAGCGGCTTCAGGCCGCGACGCTCTGCCTCGGAGCGGCGCATCAGCACCAGGGCTGCCCCGCCATCGGAGATCGAGCTGGAATTGGCGGCAGTCACCGTGCCACCCTCGCGGAAGGCGGGCTTCAGCGTCGGGATCTTGTCGAGCTTCGCCTTTCCGGGCTGTTCGTCGCGGCTCGCCACCTGCTCGGCTTTGCCCGATTTCACCGTGACCGGCGCGATCTCGCCGTCGAAACAGCCTTCGGCAATCGCATTCTGCGCCCGCGTCAGCGAGGCGATGGCGTAATTATCCTGCGCCTCGCGCGTGAACTGATAGGCCTCGGCGCAATCCTCCGCGAAGCTGCCCATCAAGCGCCCCTTGTCATAAGCATCCTCCAGCCCGTCGAGGAACATGTGATCCACGACACACCCATGGCCGAGCCTGTAGCCGCCACGGGCCTTGTCAAGGAGATAGGGCGCATTCGTCATGCTTTCCATGCCGCCTGCGACCGCCACGGAGGCGCTGCCGGCGGCGATCAGGTCATGCGCCATCATCACCGCCTTCATGCCCGAGCCGCACATCTTGTTGACGGTGCTCGCCGCCGTGGCGAAGGGCAGACCGGCATGGATCGCCGCCTGGCGCGCCGGCGCCTGCCCCTGCCCCGCCTGAAGCACACAGCCGAAGACGACCTCCTCGATCGCCTCGGCCTCGACGCCACTCCGCTGCAGCGCCGCTCGGATCGCGGTTGCTCCGAGTTCCGGCGCAGTCGCCTCCTTCAGCTCTCCCTGAAAGCTGCCGATCGGGGTGCGCGCTGCACCGACGATAACGATGGGATCCTGCAATGTCATGTTTCCTCCTCTGGGCAACGCGCTCAGCGCGCGCCCATCCGCAATGCGCCGTCGAGGCGGATGACCTCGCCGTTCAGCATGTTGTTTTCAAAGATATGGCGCACCAGCCCGGCAAATTCCGCCGGACGGCCGAGCCGCGGCGGAAAGGGCACGCTCTTGCCGAGTGCTGCCTGAACCTCGGCCGGCATATCGGCCATCATCGGCGTCTCGAAAATGCCGGGCGCGATCGACACGACGCGAATGCCGTGACGGGCAAGCTCGCGGGCGATCGGCAAGGTCATCGCAGCCACCCCGCCCTTGGAGGCGGCATAGGCTGCCTGGCCGATCTGGCCGTCGAAAGCGGCAACCGAGGCGGTATTGACGATGACGCCGCGTTCGCCTTCCGCATCCGGCTCGGTATTCTGGATCGCTGCGGCGGCAAGCCGGATCATGTTGAACGTGCCGATGAGATTGATGCCGACCGTGCGGACAAAACTCTCCAGCCGGTGCGGTCCGTCGCGGCCAATCACCTTTTCGGCCGGCGCCACGCCTGCGCAATTCACCAATCCGCGCAAGTCGCCGAAGGCTTCGACGGCAGCGCGAATCACCGCCGCCCCCTGCTCGCCATCGGTCACATCGGCCTTGACGAAGCAGGCATCGCTTCCAAATTCCCGGGCAATCTCTTCGCCCGCTTGCCTATTGAGATCGGCAATCGTCACGCGCCCGCCGGCCTCCACAAGCGCGCGCACTGTTGCCGCACCCAAGCCGGAGCCGCCGCCGGTCACGATGAAACCTGCTCCATGGATCAGCATGAATCTCTTCCTCCCTGTCGACAGCACCCCCTCCAGGCGCAACCGACGGATACGATTCTATTCGCTCCACCTATTGCAAGCGATGACAGAACTGCTCCATTATTTCGGCCAGTTTTGCCATAGCGAGGATGGAATGGCCGAGATCGAGCGACGCATGATCGCGCCAGGCTTCGTGGAGGAGGCACTCGACAGCCTGCGGCGGCTCGACAAGCCGACGGCGCCGGTCCTTGCCCACGTGGGCCTGGCATCCCCGGTCGCTCAGCCGGTTTCGGCAGAGACCTATGGCGCGCTCTGGCTGGCGATCGCTGCCGAGCTCGACGATGAGTTCTTCGGCATGGGCGCACGGCCGATGCGCAGCGGTAGCTTCACGCTGCTCTGCCACTCTGTGCTGCATGCGCCGACGCTGGGTCACGCCCTGCGCCGGGCTCTGCGCTTCCTCGATGTCGTGCTCGACGATCCCCGGGGACGGCTCGTCATCCGCGACGGTTTGGCCGAGATCGAACTCAGCGACGCCGCCGGCCCGCGTTCGGCCTTCGCCTACCGCACCTACTGGATCATCCTGCACGGCATCATCTGCTGGCTGGTCGGCCGGCGCATTCCGATCCGGCTCGTCGATTTCCGCTGCGCGGAACCCAAACAAGGGGCCGACTACCGGCTCTTCTTCGGCGCCCCGGTGCGTTTCTCGCAAGCCATCAGCCGGCTCGGCTTCGACAGCGCATTGCTGGATCTGCCGATCTCACGCAGTGAACAGGCCTTGAAGCAATTCTTGCGCGGCGCACCCGCCAACATTCTGGTGCGCTACCGCTATGATGCCGGCATCGCCGCCGCCGTCCGCCGCCGCCTGAGCCAGGCCACACCGGCTGCCTGGTCGAGCTTCACCAAGCTTGCCGCCGATATGCGCATGCCCCCCTCCACGCTCCGCCACCGCCTGCACGACGAGGGACAAAGCTATGCCGCCATCAAGGACGACATCCGCCGGGATCTCGCCGTCGAACTGCTGCTGAACACGTCGATGACCATCGGCGAGATTGCCGTGCAACTCGGCTATTCCGAGCCGAGCGCATTCTTCCGGGCCTTCCGGAAATGGATGGGTAACAGTCCCGAAACCTTTCGCCGGGAGGAAGCTCTCTCGCAATTGGATGAGCCATCATAATCAAGGGCACTTTGACCCTGCCGCAACCCGCGCTACATATTTCAGCGGGAGGAGTGCCATGTTTGATTTTTCGCTCGGCGAAACCGCGGACGCGATCCGTGAAACGACGGCGCGGTTTGCCGCCGATCATATTGCTCCACTGGCTGTGGAGATCGACGAAAGCAACACATTTCCACGCCAGCTCTGGCCCGAGATGGGTGCGCTCGGCCTGCATGGGATCACGGTCGAGGAAGAATTCGGTGGCGCCGGTCTCGGTTATCTCGATCATGTCGTCGCCATGGAAGAGGTTTCGCGCGCCTCGGCCTCCGTGGGGCTCAGTTACGGCGCCCATTCCAATCTCTGCGTCAACCAGATCCGCCGCTGGGCCTCGCCGGAGCAGAAGCGCCGCTATCTGCCGAAGCTGATCTCCGGCGAACATGTCGGCTCACTCGCCATGTCGGAAGCCGGCGCCGGTTCCGATGTCGTTTCCATGCGATTGCGCGCCGAGAAAAAGGGCGACCGCTATATCCTGAACGGCACCAAGTTCTGGATCACCAATGCGCCGCATGCCGATGTGCTTGTCGTCTATGCCAAGACCGATCCCGCAGCCGGCCCGAAAGGCATCTCCGCCTTGATCATCGAAAAGGGCCTGCCCGGTTTCAGCGTCTCCAAGAAGCTCTCCAAGCTCGGCATGCGCGGCAGCGATACGGCCGAACTGGTCTTCGAGGATTGCGCGGTGCCGGCCGAGGCGCTGATGGGCCGGGAGGGAGAAGGCGTGAATATCCTGATGTCCGGCCTCGACTACGAGCGCGCCGTGCTTGCCGGCGGACCGCTCGGCATCATGCAGGCCTGCCTCGATGTCGTGCTGCCCTATGTGCGCGATCGCAAGCAGTTCGGCAAGCCGATCGGCGATTTCCAGCTGATGCAGGCCAAGATTGCCGACATGTATGTCGCGCTGAATTCGGCGCGCGCCTATGTCTATGCCGTCGCCCGCGCCTGTGACGCCGGCCGCACCACACGCACCGATGCCGCCTCAGCAATCCTCTTTGCCAGCGAAAATGCCGTGAAGGTCTCGCTGGAAGCCATCCAGGCGCTCGGCGGCGCCGGCTATACCAAGGAATGGCCGGTCGAACGCTTTTTGCGCGACGCCAAGCTTTACGATATCGGCGCCGGCACCAACGAGATCCGCCGCTACCTGATCGGCCGGGAGCTCATTGCGTCATGACGGTGATTTCGACTGCGATCGATCGCGACAGCGAGAGCTTCAAGGCCAATGCCAGCAAGAACAACGCCCTGATCGACGAACTGCACAATCGTTCGGCGAAAGCGCGCGAGGGCGGATCGCAAACGGCGCGCGAGCGCCATACCGGCAAGGGCAAGCTCCTGCCGCGCGATCGCATTCAGCTTTTACTCGATGCCGGCAGCCCCTTCCTGGAGATCGGCACGCTGGCCGCCAACGGCATGTATGATGACGAGGCGCCCGGCGCCGGCATCATCGCCGGCATCGGCCGCGTTTCCGGCCGCGAGGTGATGATCGTCGCCAATGACGCGACGGTGAAGGGCGGCGCCTATTTCCCCATGACGGTGAAGAAACATCTGCGGGCGCAGGAGATCGCCATGCAGAACCGCCTGCCCTGCCTCTATCTGGTCGATAGCGGCGGCGCCAATCTTCCGCATCAGGCCGAAGTCTTTCCCGACCGCGACCATTTCGGCGCGATCTTCTACAACCAGGCCCAGATGTCGGCCGAGGGAATCCCACAGATCGGCTGCGTGATGGGAAGCTGCACCGCCGGCGGCGCTTATGTGCCCGCCATGTCCGACGAGACGGTCATCGTCCGCAATCAGGGCACGATCTTCCTCGCCGGCCCGCCGCTGGTGAAAGCCGCGACCGGCGAGATCATTTCAGCCGAAGAGCTCGGCGGCGCCGAAACCCATGGCCGCCGCTCCGGCGTCGTCGATCATGTCGCCGAAAACGACGAACATGCGCTACTGCTCGTGCGTGATATCGCAAGCACTCTCAACAGCGTGAAGGCCATTGATATCGAACTCAAGCAGCCACGGCCGCCGAAACTCGATCCCGAGGATCTCTGCGGCCTCATCCCGGAGGATGTGCGCTCGCCCTACGATGTGCGCGAGGTCATCGGCCGGATCGTCGATGGCTCGGAACTGCATGAGTTCAAGCCGCTCTACGGCACCACACTGGTCTGCGGTTTCGCCCGCATCTGGGGCATGCCCGTCGCCGTCATCGCCAATAACGGCGTGCTGTTTTCCGAAAGCGCACTGAAGGGCGCGCATTTCATCGAGCTCGCCTGCCAGCGCCGCATACCTTTGCTGTTTCTGCAGAACATTTCCGGCTTCATGGTCGGCGGCCGCTATGAGGCCGGCGGCATCGCCAAGGATGGGGCAAAGCTGGTGACGGCGGTTGCGACCGCGAGCGTGCCGAAGGTCACGGTCATCATCGGCGGCAGCTTCGGCGCCGGCAATTACGGCATGTGCGGCCGCGCCTATCGCCCGCGCTTTCTCTTCACCTGGCCGAACAGCCGCATCAGCGTGATGGGCGGCGAACAGGCGGCCTCGGTGCTCGCCACGATCCGCCGGGATTCCATGGAGGCGCGCGGTGAAAATTGGCCCATTGAAGAGGAGGAAGCCTTCAAGGCGCCGATCCGCGCCGGCTACGAGGCCGAGGGCAATCCCTATTATGCTACTGCTCGCCTGTGGGACGACGGCATCATCGATCCGCGCCAGACCCGGGATGTGCTGGGCCTTGCCTTTTCCGCCTGCCTGAATGCGCCGATCCCGAAAGGGCCGCGCTTCGGCCTGTTCAGGATGTGAGGCGCCAATGATGGAAAGTCTTCTCATTGGCAACAGGGGCGAAATCGCCCGCCGCATCATCCACACGGCAAAGGCGCTCGGCATCCGCACCATCGCCGTCTATTCCGAAGCCGATGCCGGCCTGCCCTTCGTAAGGGAGGCGGACGAGGCGATCGCCATCGGCCCCTCGCCGGCCCGCGAAAGCTATCTCTGTCAGACCCGCATCCTCGAAGCTGCCCGGAAAACCGGCGCTGCCGCGATTCATCCCGGCTACGGTTTCTTTTCGGAAAATGCCGGATTTGCCGAAGCGGTGGAAAAGGCCGGTATCCTCTGGGTCGGCGCACCCCCGACTGCCATCCGGGCGATGGGGCTCAAGGATGCGGCGAAGGAATTGATGCAGGCATCAGGCGTGCCCGTGACCCCCGGTTATATGGGCGCGGACCAGAGCGAAGAAAGGCTGGCGGCCGAGGCGGACACTATCGGTTATCCCGTGCTCATCAAAGCGGTCGCCGGCGGCGGCGGCAAGGGCATGCGCCGCGTCGACCGCGCGCAAGATTTCGCCGAACGTCTCGCCTCCTGTCGCCGTGAAGCGGCCGCTTCCTTCGGCGACGACCGTGTTCTGATCGAACGCTATATCGCCAATCCGCGCCATATCGAAGTGCAGGTTTTCGCCGACATGTTCGGCAATTGTGTTCATCTGTTCGAACGCGACTGTTCGCTGCAGCGCCGTCACCAGAAGGTCATCGAGGAGGCCCCTGCCCCCGGCCTCGATGCCGCCACCCGGGCGGCGATCTGCGACGCGGCGATGAAAGCCGCAAGAGCGGTGAATTATGTCGGCGCCGGCACCATCGAATTCATCGCCGATGCCTCGGAAGGCCTCCGAGAAGATCGCATCTGGTTCATGGAGATGAACACCCGCCTGCAGGTGGAACACCCGGTCACCGAGACAATTACTGGCGAGGATCTGGTGCTCTGGCAGTTGAAAGTCGCTAGCGGCGAACCGCTGCCGAAAATGCAGGACGAGATCGCCATGAACGGCTGGGCCTTCGAAGCCCGCCTCTATGCCGAAAATCCTGCCGCCGGCTATCTGCCCTCGACCGGCCGGCTCGAACATCTCAGCCTGCCGCAAACCGTCCGTGTCGATAGCGGCGTCGAACAAGGGGATGACATCACCGCCTTCTATGACCCGATGATTGCCAAGATCATTGCCCATGGGCCGAACCGCGAAGCCGCACTTTCGAAGCTCGCAGCCGCCTGCGCCGGCATCGAGGTCTGGCCGGTCAAATCAAATGCCGGCCTGCTTGCCCGCATCGCCGTCGATCCGGATTTCTGCGCCGCTCGGATCGATACCGGCTTCCTCGATCGCCATGGCGATAGCCTGGTGGCGATGGAGCCAAGCGAAATCGCAATCGACACCGCGGCCACCGTGCTCCCAGGAAACACAGATGGTGACCCATGGTCCGCGCTCACCGGGTTCCGCATCGCCGGCGCGGATGACAAGAGGGTGCGCATCCGTATCGGCGATCACCTCCATTGGGGGCAATCACGTCCGGAGCTTGAGGCAAATACCGTCACGATCGGTGAAACCACGGTGCTTTTCGACGCCGGCAATGCCTGGCCGATCAGCCTGCCTGTCGCAAGCGAAGTCGAGGCAAGTCAGGGGGCCGGCGATGGCGCGATCCTTTCGCCCATGCCCGGCCTCGTCATTTCGGTGGATGTCGCCGAAGGCGATCGGGTCGCCAAGGGGGACCGCCTGCTGACGGTCGAAGCGATGAAAATGGAACATTCTCTGCGTGCGCCCTTCGACGGCATCGTCGAGAAACTGCAGGTTGCCTCGGGGATCAGGGTCTCGGAAAACCAGCTGGTCGTCAGCATTGTGAAGGAGGAGGTTTGATGGCCGGCCGTTATTTCGACGAATGGACGGTCGGCGACCGCATCGCCCACGACATCCGCCGCACGGTCACCGAGACCGACAATCTGCTCTTCACGACGCTTTCCCACAATCCGCAGCCGCTGCATCTCGATGCTGACTATGCGGCCGGCACCGAATTCGGCCGGATCGTCGTCAACGGCACCTTCACTTTTGCGCTCACCGTCGGCCTTTCGGTCGGCGACACCACGCTCGGCACGCTCGTCGCCAATCTCGGCTATGACAAGGTAACGATGCCAAAGCCGGTCTTCATCGGCGATACGCTGCGGGTGGAAACGGAGGTGATGGAGCTGCGTCGCTCGAACTCCCGCCCCGATGCCGGCATCGTCACCTTCCGGCATATCACGCTGAACCAGCGCGGCGAGATCGTCTGCCAGTGCCTGCGCACGGCAATGCTGAAGGTGAAACCGTCATGAGGCTACGCTCGCTGCTCTTTGCGCCCGGTGACCGGCCGGAGCGTTTCGAAAAAGCGCTCGCTTCAGGCGCCGATGCCGTCATTCTCGACCTGGAAGATTCGGTTGCTCCCATAAACAAGCCGAAAGCGCGCGAGAGCGTGCACGAGTTCGTCTTGCATCATGCCGGCGAGATCCCTCTCCTGATCCGTATCAATCCCCTCGCCTCGCAAGAATTCGAAGACGACCTTACCGCTTTGAGCGGCCTTCATCCTTTCTCGATCGTGCTGCCGAAGGCCGAGGGTGCTGCTTCCGTGCTAAAACTCGCAGGCTCTCTTGCATCTGCAATTCCCATCCTGCCGATCGCAACCGAAACGCCATCCGCGATCTTCGAGATCGGCAGCTACCGGGATGTCGCGAGCAGCCTCAGCGGCCTGACCTGGGGTGCTGAGGATCTGTCTGCCGCGATAGGGGCCGCGACCGCGCGGAGGACGGATGGCCGCTACACGCCGCCTTACGAGCTTGCCCGCTCGCTCACGCTGTTCGCAGCCCATGCCGCCGCCGTTGCGGCAATCGACACCGTCTATCCAGATTTCCACGATGTGGGCGGTCTCAGGGGCTATGTCGGCCGCGCCCGGCGCGACGGCTTTTCCGGCATGATGGCCATCCACCCGGGCCAGGTCGAAACAATTAATCACGCCTTCACGCCGGACCCTTCCGAGATCGCCTGGGCCGAAAAAGTCGCCGCCGCCTTCGCCGCCAGGCCCGACGCGGGCGTCATCCAGCTCGGCGGACGCATGCTGGATTTGCCGCATCTTAAGCTTGCGATGCGCATCCTGGACCTCACTGGGCGATAGTCAGGAAGCCGCCCGCTTGACCGCCTTCAGCCCGACTTCGCCGCCCGTTGGAGGCGACAGGCCGCGCTTGTCCTATAGGTGTCACCGACCGCCACATAGTCTTTAGCGACCTGCTGCACGCTGGGTCGGGCGTCATGACAATGGCGTCATCGCTTCGAAATCGGGCAAGGCGCCGCTTGCGTAGCCGACCGCCCCGAGCGAAGCGATGGCGATCCGTCCGTCGCGGATCGACAGGAGCGGTCCGTCAGCACCCTGCTCATAGAGATCAGGATGGGCCGCGGCAAAGCGCATCTTCTCGGCCTGCGGCGCAACCTGCATGCCGGCGACATAGTGATGGCCGTTGCGCTCGACATGGGAGAGGCCGAGCAGCGAGACCAGCGCCAGGTCCTGCTGCACGGCAAGCCCGGCCTGACAGGTCAGATCCTCGCCCGATAGGAACAGTCCCGGCGCTGTTCCGGTTCTGATGCGGATCGCCTTCATGAGCGATCGGTAAATGCCCTTGCAGGTTTTCGAGGAGACGCCGGTATAACCGAGCCGCCTGGCGGCTGCGAAGGCGCCGTCGCCGTCGTCGCTCTCATCGATCAGGAAGGGCAATTGCCCCGCCAGGTCTCCTAGCGGCGTTTCCATGGTGATCGCGCGCGAGAACGGCTGTTCGACAAAGGCAATGACCGAACGCAACCTCACCAGACGAGGCGTCGCCTCGATTTGCGCCAGCAAGGCGGCAAGCTGTTCGGGGGCGCCAAACTGTTCGTTGCCGTCGACCGTCACCCGATAGTCGGGCAGGCGGTCCAGCACGGCGGCGATCCGCGTCAGGCGGTCGATATCGGCATCGATCGCGCCCGAAAGCTTGATCTTGAACCAGCGGTTGCCATAGCGGGCAATCACCGCCTCGAGGCTTTCCGGCAGTCCGTCACCGACGGGATGGACGATATCGCCGTCGGTGATCGGATCGGCAAGCCCGATCGTATGCCGGGCCGAGATCGAGCCGGCAGGACGAAGATCGGAAAGCACCGCCAACGCTGCATCCGCGTCGATGTCGCCGGGCAGCATGGGACCGCCGATGCCGACGAGATTGCCCCGCACCGCATCGAAGAAGGAAATGCCGGCAAGGCGGCAATAAGCATCGAGCGCGGCGCGAGCGATGAGTGACGGACCGAAACAGGCGGCCAATGGATTTCCAGGCAGGCGCCGCACGGTCTCCATCTCGTTCAGGCGGGCGGCGGCAAACAATGTCGCCGGCGCCGACGGTTCGAGCGAAGCAGCCGCAGCGGTGCGGATCGAGGTGCGCAACTGATCGACATTCTGCGCCGGCGTCAGCACCGGGTTCTTGTCGAACCATTTCGGCACCATCATCTCGGCGGCCGCGCCAAGGGCGGTTCGTCCCTCTTCATCCTCGACGCGGACCCTGAGGAAGGCTTGCGGCGCCTTTTCGAGGGTTGCCGCACCAAAGCGGAACGGCAGGCGCAGCCTGATATCGCGCTCGAAGGCGTCGATCTCGATCACTCTGATGCGCGGCGCCGTCACGGAACCTCCAATGTTACTGTCCACGATCATGCCATCCGGTCGAGCATGGCGCGCGACACCTCGTGATGGAGCGGTTCCCGGCGAAGCAGCCGGCCGATCTCGTCCACCATGGCCTGGCCCTGGGCTAAATGCGCCTCTTCAGTGTGACCGGCGGCATGCGGCGAAATGGTGACATTGGTCAGTGCAGGGTCGCGGAAGGGGCTATCCGCAGCCAGCGGCTCGTCGTCAAAGACATCCAAGGCCGCCTCGATACGGCCGGAGCGGATTTCGGCGAGCAGTGCCGTTTCGTCGACCAGTTGCGAGCGCGCCGTGTTGATGAACAGCGTGCCGGGACGCAATAGCGCCAGTTCGCGGGCGCCGATCATGCGGCGCGTTTCCGGCAAGACAGGCGCATGCAGCGAGATCACGTCGCTTTGAGCCAGCATATCGTCCAGCCCGGCCCTGACAACGCCGAGTGCCGTGGCCTCGCTATCACTCAGAAACGGATCGACGACCAGCACGCGGCAACCGAATGGAACGAGCAGCCGCATGACCGCCCGCCCGACATATCCGGCGCCGACGATGCCGACCGTTCTGGCGCCCAGCAACCTCTGCGGCACGGCGCCGCGAACATCGAGCCATTCGCCGCCGTTGCGCAATTGATGATGCAGCCGATGAATGCCGCGCATCGCCAGAAGCGCTTCGGCGACGACGAACTCGGCAACCGAGGCGGCAATTTTCGAGGCGGCATGGGTGACGCGAATGCCATCGTCGAACAGACGCGCCGGGACCAGTGTGCGGACGCTGCCTGCCGAATGGGCAACAAGGGCGAGTTGTGGATGGCGCTGGCGCGCAGCGGGATCGAAGGGCGGCGTGCCCCATCCGGTGAGGCATGCCGTGGCGCCCTGCAGCAGCTGGTCGACATCGGCAGCGTCGATCGTGGCGGCGGTCGGCCAACGCACCTCGCCAAGGGCGTTCAACTGGGCAATCGCCGCATCGTCCAGCATCATCCGGCGGGTCTTTTCGGTCAGCAGTACGGCGATAACGGGAGCCTGTTCAATCATGGTTCTACTCTTTCGCTGCGGCGACCAGGCGCCTGAGATGGGCAAGATCGGCGCGGACCTTGTCGAGCGCCTGCTCTCGGGAAACGCGGTATTGAGAATGCATCGAGAGCACGCCGGCAAATCCGGTGGCCACCAGATGCGGGACGATTTCGTTCCAGGGCACCATGCCTTCGTCGAGCCCATACCAGTCCGAATGCCAGGCGCGCTGGCCGTGGGATCCGTAAGTGCCGGGAAACCAGCCGCTGTTCTTGACGCCCATGCAGCAGAACCACGGATCGAGGATATCGAGGGTCAAACGCCAGTCTTCGCTTCCCTCGCGAATGATCTGATTGGCCGGATCGGGATAGGCGCCGATCCGGATCGGATCGCGCTCGGCCAGCAATTGCACTGCCAGCGCCCCCGAACTGTGCAGGGTCCCGCCATGAAGCTGGATGGTGAGCGTGATGCCGAAGCGTTCGGCCAGGCACTCGAAGCCGTCGAGATCGCGCCGCGCCTCATCGACCTGGGCCTGCCAGCGCCGCGACGGGTCGTAGCGCCAGAAGCCAAGCCGGACCTGCCGGATGCCAGCCTCGCCGCAACAACTAAGAAGCCGGGATGCGGCATCGTCGGGCCGCGTGGAGTCGATGGTCGCCATCGGGGTGCGCAGGCCGGCCGCGGCAAAGATCTTTACGGCATTGACGATCTCCTCCGGCCTGTCAGGGGCAACGGCATGGCCATCGCGAATAAGGAGATCAGCGCACTCGAACCCCAAACCGGCCGTGATCTCGGCCGCCTTCTCGAGAGGTAGACCTTCGAGGGTCTTGGTGAAATAGGCGATATCCATGGATCACATCCCAGGCAGAACGGCATTGTTCATGAGCGGGAGACACAAAGTTCGCTGCGGCGACCGAATGCATCGCGGGCGCGCACCGCATAGCGCACGCCTTCCGGCGGCGACATGTGCAGGAATGCCGTCGAGATCAGCGGCGCGGAACTGACCTTTTCAAAAGTCCCGCCATCGGTGCTGACCAGGACATCGTAGAAGATGGCCGGCCCGGCATCGCCGGCAGCCCAGAACAGCATGCGCTCCTCCCGGCCGCCAAGACCAAGGTAGCGTTCGACGACAAGGCCGGTCGGTGCCGCCGGGGGCGCGCCGATATCGGGAACGACAAGCACCTGCGTCAGCGACGGCAATGGCACATCCAGGTCGACGCTGATCCGGCCGTCATCGCACGCGACGACGCTGATCGGATGCAGCAGGGCGGGCTCCTGCGCCCGGCGCATTTCGGCAAACTGCGCCTCGGTCGGTGCGGGCGGCGCACCGACCGGCTCGTAGGGACCGCGTGGATTGCTTTCGTCGCACTGGGCTTCCCAGACCTCCATCGGATTGGTGAACTCCTCGTCGATGCGCAGCAGGCAAAGCGCATGGCGGCCGGGAACCAAACCGCCAACCTCGAGACGGACGGCGGTCCGACCGGAACGGTTGATGGCATCGACGCTATGGATGAGGCTGATGGAAACACCGCCGCCCGGCAGCCGCGTCGGCAGGATCGCCAGGCCATCCTGGTCGGCAGCAAGCGGCGGTTCGGCCGTCACCTTGCAAACGGTATCGCCAAGCGTTGCCAGCAGTTCCATCGATGTGAGGCCGGGCTTCTTGATGATGTCGAAGGGCGGCGCCCTGTCGACGTCCGTGACCAGCATATCCAGATTGGTCTTGTGCTCCCACTGCGCCTTGGTGAAATTGCGCGAACCGAAATAGGCAAAGATCGTGCGCTGGCTCCAGCCGCCGATAAAGGCGTGGTCATTGCTCAGAAAGGTGAAATTCGCTGCTTTCGGGGCGATGATGCGCCGGTCGTGCTGTTCGATGATGCGGGCGATGATGCCGGCGTAATAGGCTTTGCCGTGCCAGCTATGATGATCGCTCCAGCCGAGCTGCGGATCGCATTCATCGTTGACGATGGGCAGGCCCGCCAGGCGCGGGTGATGCTCCTTGAGATAGTCGACGACGAGCAACGTACGGTCGACGATACCGTTGGTTTTCGGAGTCAGGTCTTCCTTGCTGCCGTTGACGCCCTTTTCGTGAATCGAGATGTAATCGATGCGCGGCGGGCCGTCACCGCTGAGGCAACTCGTGCCGCTGTCACAATGGGCCATGAGGGCGCGAAAGATCGGCGACAGCGTGCGGGCGGTGCCAGGCCCGCCCATCGGCAGGCTGGGATCGATGGCGTCGAGCCCGGCGACGCAGGCGTCGTAGTAGTTGGTGTAACCCTTGATCCCGTAGGTCCACCAGCCGGAATCGGCCTCGTTCGTCGTTTCGAAATACCATGTGCGCAATTCGTCCATGCCGTAGCGCGCGCCATAGCGGTCGACCGTCGCTGTCACAAGGTCCCGCCAGCGCTTGACCTGGTCCATGTCCTCATAATCGGTGAAGACACCCGACGGGTTGCCCATCAGCTCGAAGAACGGCTTCAGCCGGTGTTCGATCATCACGTCGAGCGCGCGATCGAGCAGCGACCAGTCGTAGCCGGCCTCGCCCTTCGCGCTCAGCAGATTGTAGAGATAATGCACCCGCAGGAACCGGATGCCCTCGTTCGGCAGGCCGCCGATATAAGCAAGCATCTGCCGCATCTCGGGCTCGAGCAGCAGCTCGGCCGGCGAAAAGCCGGTGCCGCGCCAGAACCGGTTGAACGGACGTACCGCTTCACCGGCATCAACGTTTATTCGCGTACGTTCACGCATGGGTCGTCTCTCCTTGGGCGGAAGTTTGGCAGTGCGCCGCAATGCCGGTGCACGAGACCAGGAGCCGGATTATTTGAACTTGTCGCGCATCGCATCGATGCCGGGGATGGTTTTGGTCAGATGCTGATGGGCGGGATCAAAGCGCTGGATCAGCCCCCGGCGATGCTTGCCGACGAGAATGGTAAAGATATAGCCCCGGTGCCCCGGCGAGGTGACCGTCGGGTGGTAACCTCGATCGACCAGGACAGTGTCGCCGTTGCGGGTCATGAGGATCTTGACCGGGCCGTCTTCGTCATAGGTGATCTGGCTGCCGAAACCGGTCTCGGGCTGGAAGCGGTAGTGATAGAGTTCTTCGTGCCGGGTCTCGACATCGCCGTCTTCCGTATCGTGCTTGTGGGGGGGATAGCCGGACCAGCAGCCCTCGCCGGCATAGAGTTCGCTCACCAGCAGGTTGCCGCAGCGTCCGTTCTGCCGTTGGCCGAGCAGATGGACGATCCGCCGCTGGCTATGCGTGTCCGACGAACCGACATTGACCGCATCGACCTCATCCGGCGTGATGCGAAACGGGGCGTAGCGCGTGTCGCAGAGGCCGCCGGCAATGGCGACTTCCGCCGCCGCGCCACGAGCCGATATCCGGACATTGGCGCCGACGGGCGCGTAAACCGAGTCCGCATCGCCTCCCCAGATATCGGCTCGCCGGCCCACCGCTTCGAACATGATGCCATCCACCTCGATATCCACCTGACCCGACAGCACGACGTAGAGGCTTTCGTGCGCGGGCAGCCGCCGGATGTCCTGCTCGTTGGAGGCGAGCGTGACGAGATCGAAGTAGATGAGATCGAGCGTCGTGGAGGAGGTATCCACAATGGGACGCTGCTCGGAGCGTGGAATGAATTCGGGCATCAATTGAACTCCGGAACGATACGGTCGGCAAAGGGATTGAGCCTCAGGGATTCGGCGTAATGACAGGCCACTGCGTGCCCATCGGCGGTGACGGTGCGTAAGCCCGGCACCTCCTGCTTGCAAAGCTCGGTGGCGTAGCGACAACGCGGATGAAATGCGCAGCCGGGAGGCGGATGGGCGGGGTCGGCGACCTCGCCCGCCAGCCGGATGCGCTGGCCGTGGCGGCGCATCCTCGGATCGGCGATCGGCACGGCCGAGAGCAGCGCTTCGGTGTAGGGGTGGAGCGGGCGCGAGAAGATCTGCTCCGTCGGCGCCTTTTCGACCACCCGACCGACATACATGACGGCGATATTGTCCGAGATGTGCCGGACGACCGAGAGGTCGTGAGCGACGAAGAGATAGGTCAGGCCGAACTGTTCCTGCAGGTCCTGCAGCAGGTTGATGGTTTGTGCCTGCACGCTGACATCGAGCGCCGAAACGGCCTCATCGGCGATTACCAGGCGCGGATTGGAGGCCAGCGCCCGGGCGATGCCGATGCGCTGGCGTTCGCCGCCGGAGAACGCATGCGGATAGCGGTGCATGTATTCGGGCCGCAGGCCGACGCTCTGCATGAGGTCGGCGACCCGGTGCTCGAGCTCGCGGCCCTTGGCGATGCCGTTGACGCTGAGCACCTCGCCGATGATGTCGATGACGGGAAGGCGCGGATTGAGCGACGATTGCGGATCCTGAAACACGATGCGCAGGTCGCGATGGATTTCGTCGAGGGCAGAACCCGACAACGCCGCGAGATCGACAGTGCCGCCGCTGCGATTGCGATAACGGATTTCGCCGCTTGTCGGCTGATAGATGCGCAGCACCGTACGGGCAAGCGTGGACTTGCCGCAGCCGGATTCTCCGACGATGCCGAGTGTTTCACCATCCTCGACACGAAGCGAAACGCCGTCGACCGCCTTGACGTGTCCGACCACACGCCGGAATGCGCCCTTGCGAATGGGAAAATGCATCCTGAGATCGTTCAGTTCGAGCAGCGGGCTTGGTTGGGTCATGGGATCGGCCATCATTGTCTTCCTTCGTAAAGCAGACAGCTGGCGACATGCCCGTCGCCGATGGTGACGGGCTGCGGATCCTTTTGGTCGCACAGGCCCGCCCTCGCCTCTTTGCACCGGGGATGAAAGCTGCAGCCCGGGGGCCGGTTGAAACGCGACGGCACCATGCCGTCGATGATCGCGAGCCGTTCGGTGGGTTGCCCATGCATGCGCGGCACCGATTGCAGCAGCGCCTTGGTGTAGGGATGAACAGGTGCGTGGAAGATCGTGTCGACATCGCCTGCCTCGACGACCCGGCCGACATACATGACGACGACTTCGTCGGCGATCTCGGCCACCACACCGAGATCATGGGTCACGAACAGGACCGAGAGCCCGAATTCGGCCTGCAGCGAGGCCAGGAGATCGAGGATATTGGCCTGGGTGGTCACATCGAGCGCCGTCGTCGGTTCGTCGGCGATCAGCAGCTTGGGGCGGCAGGCGAGCGCCAAGGCGATGCAGACGCGCTGGCGCATGCCGCCGGAAAACTGGAAGGCATAACTTTCCATACGCTCGGCCGGCCGCGGGATGCCGACCAGAGCCAACGTCTCGATGGCATGTTCGCGCGCCTCCTTCTTTCCCATCTTCAGATGCAGGCGGATCACCTCGACCATCTGGTTGCCGATCGTATGAACGGGGGAAAGTGCGGCCATCGGCTCCTGGCTGATCAGGCCGATCTGGGCACCGCGGATCGCCCGCATGTCGTGGCCGCGCGGATCGAGCGCCGCCAGGTCGACGGAGGGTGCGGCGGGATCCGGCCGGTAGCGGATTGCGCCCGAGACGATCCTGCCTCCGCGCGGGACCTGGTTGAGGATCGAGCGGCCGGTGATGCTCTTGCCCGAACCGGATTCGCCTACAACGCAGACCGTCTTGCCGCGCGGGATGGAAAAGGAGACGCCGTCGACCGCCTTGATGGTGCCCGCACCGCCGAAGAAATGGGTCCTGAGATCGTCGACCTCGATCAGCGGGTCGCGATCCCCGTGCCGGCCGCCGGCTGCGGCAAAATTGGGATCAGTATTCATAGGGATCTGCAGCATCGCGTAATCCATCACCGAGGAAATTGAGGGCGAGCACGGTGACGATCACCGCGAGACCGGGAAGAAACAGCCAGGGTGCGCTTGAGACGGCGAGAATGTTCTGCGCCTCCTGGAGCAGCACGCCCCAACTCACCACCGGCGGGCGCAGGCCGATGCCGAGGAAGGAGAGCGCGGTTTCCGCGAGGATCATCGTCGGGATGGCGAGCGTCACCGAGGCGATGATGTGGCTCATGAAGGATGGAACCATGTGCCGCCAGATGATGCGCATCTGCGAGCAGCCATCGAGACGGGCGGCAATGACGAAGTCCTCCGTCTTGAGCGACAGGAAGCGCCCGCGCACCACCCGCGCCAGGTCGGTCCAGCCGATCAGTGACAGGATGATGGTGATCCAGAGATAGACCAGGAGCGGATCGGCGCTGATCGGGACGGCAGCCGCAAGGCCCATCCACAGCGGGATGGTCGGGATCGAGTTGATGAGCTCGATGGAACGCTGGATGACATCGTCCACCCAGCCGCCGTAGAGCCCCGAAATGCCGCCCAGGATGATGCCGAGGATGAGGCTGATTGCGACCCCGATCAGCCCCACGGACATCGAAACGCGCGTGCCGTGGACCGTCCGGCTGAAGACGTCGCGACCAAGGCGATCGGCACCGAACAGGTAGAATGGTTTGCCCATCTCGATCGGGCCGATCAGGTGCCGGTCGAAATTAAACAGCCCCCAAAGCCGGTAGGGTTCGCCCTTGACGAAGAAGCCGAGGGGGATGACGACGGCCGGATCGGGCACGTAATTGCGGCTGAGCGCGATCGGGTCAACCTTCATCGAATAACCGTTGACGTAGAGCGGATGAAACTGCCCGGCCGCGTCGTAGCCGGCGAACTTGATCTGCTGCGGCGGTGCATAGGTGTAGCGGGAATCGTAGGTCTGCGATGAAACCGGGGCGAGAACCTCGGCAAACAGGGCGACCAGGTAGATCAAAAAGATGACGATGCCTGCCGCCAGCGCCAGCCGATGGCGACGGAAGCGCCGCCAGATGAGCTTCCACTGCCCGGCGACCGCGTCGGAATTCTGGATCAGTTCAGGGGATAGCGCGATGGCTTGATCGGTCATGGTATCATCCTTCAGCCGTTGCGTATGCGTGGATCGAGCCAGGCGAGCAGCAGGTCCGAAATCAGCGTGCCGATCAGCGTCAGCATGCTCATCAGCAGGATGAACGTGCCGGCCAGATACATGTCCTGGGCAAAGAGGGCATTGAGCAGCAGTGGTCCGGTGATTGGCAGGCTGAGAACGATGGAGACCACCACCGAGCCGGAGACGAGGTGCGGCAGCACCCAGCCGACGGTCGAGACGAACGGGTTGAGCGCTACCCGCACCGGATATTTCAACAGCAGCCGGATTTCGCTCAAGCCCCGGGCGCGGGCCATGTCGACATAAGGCTTGTTGAGCTCGTCGAGCAGGTTGGCGCGCATGATCCGGATCAGCGCCGCGGTGGCGCCGGTGCCGAGAACGACGACTGGGATCCACATATGCGACATGAGATCGCCGAGCTTTGCCCAGCTCCAGACTGCATTGATATAGGCGGGTGAAAACAGCCCGCCGGTACTTTGGCCAAAATACTGTGCCGAAACATACATCAGCACCAGCGCCAGCAGGAAGTTCGGGACGGCAAGGCCGAGGAAGCCGAAGAAGGTGGCGAAGTAATCTCCGACCGAATATTGCCGCACGGCCGAATAGATGCCGATCGGAAAGGCCACCGCCCAGACGAAGAGCAGCGTGGTGACCGAGACCACCATCGTCAGGCCCATGCGGGCCCAGATCAGCTCGCTGACCGGCTTGTTCCAGTCGAGGGACTGGCCGAAATCGCCGCGCAGCAGGATGCCGCTGATCCATTTCCAGTATTGCACCGCCCAGGGCTGATCGAGGCCATAACGTTCACGCAGGCCGGCGATGACGCCGGGATCGATCGTTTCGTTCTGGGAGGCCAGACGCGCCGTCATCGCGGTCAGGAAGTCGCCGGGCGGCAACTGGATGATGATGAAGGTCACGACGGAGATCGCGAACATCATCGGGATCATGTAAAGCAGACGTCTGATGATGAAGCCGGCCATGGTCAAGCTCCTTCAATCGGCGATCGCCGATCGGATGATTGGGACTGGGCTGGTGTTGATGGGGTGGCGCCCGTGGACGCCATCCCTGTCGGTCGCGTGCCGTTATTGCTGGTAGTAGAAGGTCTCGGGCTTTGCCGGTCCCGGTGTCATGTAGAAGGATGTGCTGGGAATGACCTTCGGGACATTGCGCATATTGGTCTTGACGATGCCGACGCGATCCGGCTCCAGGTTGGTGCCGATGACGTAGAATTCGTCACGGGTGATCGCCAGCAGTTCCTTCATCGCAGTCAACTGCTTTTCGAGCGTCGGCGCTTCCTTCACCTGCCGGTAGAGGTCCATCTGCTTCTTGGCAGCGAGGCTCGGTTCTTGCGCGTTCGGATCTTTAGGATTCTGGTAATAGAGACCCCAGGCGGTCGCGAAGCTCGATTCGTATTCGTGCGGGAAATACCATTTAGGATCGAGCAGGCCGAGGAAGTCGTAGCCACCGCCGCCGACCCATCCAAGGCCGTCATTCTCATTGTTCTGCAGGCGGGAGAAGATCAGCGAACGTTCGGCCGGGCGGGGCTGCATGTCGATGCCGACGGCCCGCCAGTAGCGCTGGATCATCTCGAGGGCGTCCACCTGGATCGGGCTTCCGGTCAAGGCGTCGATCGCAAAGGTAATCCGCTTGCCGTCCTGACCGAGGCGATAGCCTTCGGCGTCATGTTTGGTAAGGCCGGCCTTGTCGAGATACTGATTGGCGAGATCGACATTATACTCCAGATACTGCGTCGCCATCTTCTCGTCGTAGAGCGCGGTGCCTTCACGCGGTGCTGCCTGATAAGGCTTGGCCTGTCCGGCATAGATCAGTTGATTGAGCTCTTCGCGATTGATGGCGTAGCTGAGGCCGATGCGGAAATCCTTGTTGGAAAAGACAGCGCGCAAGGCCGGATTCTTATGGGTCTGGTTGAGGGTGATCAGTAGGGCGTTCGACCACGCCGGCCGGGCGATGAACAGGCCGTAGCCGCCCTTTTCCTGGTTCTGCACGATCACCGTACGGGCGTCCGTCGTCTCGATGAAGCGGTTTTGCATGTCGATTTCGCCGCTGATCGCCTTCAGGATGATGGCCTGGGTATCCTGCATCACATCGATGGTGATCCGGTCGAAGTAAGGCAGCTGGTTTCCTGCGGTATCCACCTTGGCATAGTATGGATTGCGTTCGGCAACGACCTGGGTGGTGCCGTTATAGGGTGCGGTCAACACCCAGGCATCAAGCGTTGGACGACCGAGATCGCGCCAGCGCCCGGGAAAGCTGATCTTGTTGTTGAAGAGCTGGACCCAGTCGGTTGCGCCGGCCGCCTTCACCAGGGCATCGATGCCGTCGGGATTGAAATCCTTGTGGAATTGCCTGAGGTAGTGCGCCGGTGCGGCGGCCAGAATATCGGAGCCGCGCACGGTGGCCATGTTCATCAGGAACAGACCGTTCGGCGCGGCAAATTTGAAGACGACCTTGTCGTCGGCGAGCTTTTCGACCTTGACGGTCTCTCCGCCCGCGGTCAGCCAGTTGGGTGCGGCAGGGGTGATCTTGGTGTTGCGAATCACGTTCTCGTTCCACCACACAAGATCGTCCGCGGTAAACGGCTCGCCGTCCGACCAGCGCGTGCCTTCCCGCAAGGTGAACGTATATTCGGTGGCATTGGCATTGACCTCGACGCTCTTGGCGAGATCGGGGATCACCTCGGTCCATTCCGGATTCCAGCGGACCAGTCTCGTGTAGCCGATCGAACGTTCGATCTCGCTGTCGCCACCCCCGAAGGTGGCCGTGCGCCAGGTGCCACCATAGGTACCGACCGATTCAAGCGGAGTGAGCACCAGCGGCTCCTTGGGCAGCCGCTTTTCGACCGGCGGCAGCTTGCCGGCATCGACCAGCGCCTTCAGTTCCGGCGACTCCTCAAAGCCGAATGCGGCACCGGCCCAGCCGACGCCCATGAGGATCGCCGCGGCAACGGTGGAGACAACCGGCCGTCTTAAGATTATGACGTGTTGCATTCTTTCCTCCCAATATTCTGCTCTAGGTTATCGTTAACGTATTCTCCTCTTCCTCTAACGTTATCGTTACCGTCAAATCTTGTCAAAGAGATTCTCGATGCCCTATACTAGGCCGGAGCAGCCTTGGCTTTCCTGGAAATTATGTTAGTTATCGTTATCGTAGCTTCCTGCCCCTTCTAAAGAGACAATCCAGTTGAGCAGCTCCAAAGAGCCAGAATCCAAAATAACCATCGCCGATGTCGCCCGCGCCGCAGGGGTGTCGCCGATGACGGTATCGCGCGTGCTCAACGATCGGGGCGGAGCCAGTGCGGAGACCAGTCAACGGATTATTTTAGCGGCGAGCGAACTCAATTACCGGCCCAATCCCTTTGCGCGCGGATTGCGGTCCGATCGATCGAAGGCCATCGGCCTACTTGTTCCCGACATCACCAATCCGTTCTTTCCCGAAGTCATCAGGGGAGCAGAGGATGCGGCAAGCGCTGCCGGCTATAACCTGCTTTTGTCCAATGTCGTCGAGAACAGCAAGCGGGAGGAGGAACTCATCGAAACGCTGCTGCGGCACCGGGTCGATGGGATCATCGTCTGCAGCCCGCGACTGCCCGATGCCGCGCTGCATAAGGCGCTTGCGCCCCACCGCGCCGTGGTGCTCATCAACCGCGAGGCGCCCAACGAGGTCGCCGGGACGATTGTCACCGACTACGAGACGGGAGCGTCGCGTGCCATCGACCATCTGGTCGAGCGCGGGCGCCGCAGGATAGCGATCATTGCCGGGCCGCGCAGTTCGTTTGGCGGCAAGAGCCGGCTTGTCGGCTTTCGCAAGACGCTGTCGGCCCACGGGCTCAAGGCACAAGGCGTCGTTTATTGCGATCCGACCGCGGCAGGCGGGCAAACGGCGGCCGCGCAATTGCTGGCGGAGACGCCCGGCATCGATGCCCTTGTCTGCTACAACGACCTCAATGCGATCGGCGCGATGAAGGCCTGCCGGGCCGCCGGCGTTTCGATCCCCGCGCAAATCGCCCTGATCGGGTTCGACGATATTCCGACTGCCGAACTGCTGTCTCCGGCGCTCACCACCCTGCGGGTGCAAAAACGCGAAATGGGGGAGGAAGCCGTGCGTCTGCTGCTCAGCCGCATCGCCACTAGAAACCGTCAGCACGGCATCGTCATCGTGCCCGAGCTCATCGTCCGCGAAACAACCTGAACGCCCGGGAGCATGATGCCGAAAAGTATGAGCGGTTCTCGGACGACATCATGCTCCAATTCTTAAAGTTTGGAACGGGAGGAATATCCGATGGATATCAGCAATCTGCAGTCACTGGCCCTGCCTGAGGAGAAGAAGGCCTGGTTCGTCCACGACCGCTTCGGCATGTTCGTGCACTGGGGGCTCTATGCGCTGCCGGCACGCCATGAATGGGTCAAGAGCCGCGAAGAACTGAACGACGCCGACTACCAGAAATATTTCGATCATTTCAATCCCGATCTCTACGACCCCCGCGAATGGGCCAGACGCGCGAAAGCTGCGGGCATGAAATATGTCGTGCTGACGACCAAGCACCATGAAGGCTTCTGCCTCTGGGACACCAAGGCGACCGACTTCAAGGTGACCAACACGCCTTATCGACGAGATCTGCTCGGTCCATTCGTCGACGCCTTCCGCGCAGAAGGCCTGAGGATCGGATTCTACTATTCGCTGATCGACTGGCATCATCCCGACTTCACGGTCGATCCGCGCCACCCGCAGCGCAATCATCCCGATGCGCTGAAAATCAACGAAGGCCGGGACATGCACCGTTATGCCGCCTTCATGCGCGAGCAGGTCCGCGAACTCCTGACGGACTTCGGCCAGATCGACATCATGTGGTTCGATTTCAGCTATCCGCAATGGAAGCTCGGAGACCTGGTCGGAAAGGGCCATCAGGATTGGGAAAGCGAGAAACTCGTGCGCCTGGTGCGCGAACTCGCCCCCGACATCATCATCAACAATAGGCTCGATCTCGCCGGCCTGCAGCCCGACATCGTCACGCCGGAGCAATATATGCCGCGCGCCCGGCCGCTCCGCGATGGCAGGCGTGTCGTCTGGGAAGCGTGCCACACGCTCAGCGGTTCCTGGGGCTATCACCGCGACGAGGACACCTGGAAAAGCACGGAACAACTTGTGCAGATGCTGGTCGGCACCGTTGCCATGGGTGGTAATCTGCTGATGAATGTCGGGCCGACGGCGCGCGGCACGCTCGACCATCGCGCGATTGCAGCCCTTGCCGCTTATGAGGAGTGGATGGCGCTGCACGAGCGCAGCATCGTCGGCTGCACCCAGTCCGACTTCGCCGCTCCGGCCGATTGCCGCCTAACCCAGAATGGCGATCGTCTCTATATCCATCTCTTCAACTGGCCCTATCGCCATCTGCATTTCGATGCGTTGGCGGGGCAAGTCGAATATGCGCAATTCCTGCATGATGGCAGCGAAGTCACCTGGCTGCGCCCGTCCGCCAATACCTTGTGGGCGAACACCCAGTTCCCCGTCGGCGAGGATCAATTCACATTCGTCCTGCCGGTGCGCCGACCTCAGATCGTGGTCCCGGTCATCGAAGTCAAGCTCAAGGCGGGGAGTGCGCCCGGTATTTAGGGCACGTAAGGTGGGTGGTTCCGCTGCTAAGCGATCATACCTGCCTTGAACCGATAGGGGCCCCTCATCGATGCCGCGCTGGCGAATTTCCAGACAGCATTCGACCGGAAGCGCTGCCGGCACCCAAGATCGAGATGCCACTGCATCATGACGCGAAAGTGAGGAATTAGTGCGACTTTTGAAGAACGTGATTAAGCGGCGAGAATGACGTGCTGCCAAGCTGCTTGTTTTCCCGGACCTCGACTTCGCCCTTGCCATCGCTGCCGGCAATTACAATCCTCCGGAGCGGTGGAGAGCTCCTGCGGCACTGTTATACGAGGCGTTTCCGCCCAGCCCGGCAGCCAACTGAACACCGGCGCTGTCTGAGCGGACGGGACACGCGCCCGCTCAGACGTTCCATAGGAGTTGGATCAAGTCCGACCCTACTTTCAATAGACGTGCTTGGATGGATAACTCAGGGGCCCTCGTAGAATCTTCCGTAAATTTCCTTGCCGTAATGAGGACCTGTTTCGCCGGGACTACGCGTACGCAAATAGATGGCGCGATATTCCCTGTCCCAATCGGTTCGCGATATTATCGCATCTTCAATGCCTCGCGCTACCATCGATGGTATCGCACCCTGAAGAACAAAAGATAAATAGTAATTCAAATATTTCTTTCTGCACAAATAAGCCTTTATGTCAGTCACCATAAATACAGCCAAATCCGGTTCTGCGGTATAAATATATTTATATATAGCCGGAAGGACTTGAGAGTAATTCAAATTGGTATAGTCGTCAAAAACCGCGATGCCTCCAGCGGACAATAGTTCGTTGCATAGTTTCATTTCGTGAAATGTTGTTCTGTAAGCATGGCTGGAATCGACATGAATAAACCGACAATTCTTCCGGAGCTGCCTATATTCCGGGTAGTGCGAGCGAAATTCCTCCGACTTGCAGAGAACAAATTCCATGGCTGAATTTATTGCTCGTATTTTTTCCACCTCAAGGTATTCGGCAACATCAACGAGAACGAACTTTTCTGATGGCCTGACTCGTGGCGCTATGATTGCGGCGGAGCGGCCTTTGTAGGTCCCAAATTCAACGACGTTTCCTGAGATTTCGGGGTTTGTTGTCTGAAGCGATAGCAAACTATCCATTGCGGCCATTGAAAATGTGGAGAGCATGCCGTCAATTTGATCCGCAACAATCCGCGAGGATAGGAACTGCTCCGCATCGGACTGAAGTGCCGATCCATCCCACGCGCAGAGGTTCTTACGGCTGGGGCCTATACGGCTTCTGATTGCCTCAATTAGGGGCTTTGGCAGCACTGTTTTGGCCGCCGCTATCATGCGTTGCTTCGTAGACACCCAGATGCTCCAAATCTTCAATAACAACTTGTACGGAAAGTCGACTTAACTCAGTTTAGCGAGAGTGGCAAAAGAGTTTACGAACGAGGCGACGCTTTTCGCTGCGAGTTCTTAAAAGTGCGCCGCAGGTCTCCTGCACCATTATCAGCCAATCAGCGGGTGACTTGGCGAGGCCGACAAAACGGGAGATGAGCGCAACACTGCTCTCCTCCTTTTCCCAGGCCAGGATTTCCCCCGCCAGATGCCGACAGTGATTTACGGATTGGCTCCGGTGGTCCCCACAAAGAACTGGTTGAGTTGCTTCATCTCCAGCGCATGAGCGCGCTTTCTAAGAGCGACGGCCTGTTTGAGCGTCGTTAGCTCATCCGTAATGTCGATGAGATGAGCCTCGGCGACGAGCATCTCCGCTTCGATCCTTCCCTGCTCTCTCAATTGCCAGACGTCCCGGATGCGGAATTGAACGATTAACGTGCCGAAAAGCGCCACGAGCGCGGAGGTCGCCATCGGCAGCCATTGGGGGATAACCGTGCCATAAGCCGAAAATAATGAAGAGAGGCCGCTCAGAACGACGATCCCCAATGTGAGAAAATTCCAGAGATACTGATTCACCCTGGAGTATCGCGCATACCAGTTTCGATGCGTCCGCAGGTCACGTAAAGCCTGTCTTTTGATCTCGAACGTATCCGATGGAAACATCTTTTCTGCTCTCTCTTGATCGATCTCCCGTCTTGCTGCCAAAATCACATTGATGATTGCGATAGTTATCCCGAAGGTAATCATGAACCAGGCGATGTAGTGCAAAGGGACGTCTTTGAGAATGATGTTTGGAAAAAACTCAGGTTGGAAATATTCAGTTAAAACGCCAAGCGATATCAAGAATACAGAAAAGACAACCACAGCTATCGAAAGCATCGCTGCCATATTTCTATATCTGCCATTCAGTGTCACGTTCCGAAGTCGAACCGGGTCATCCTCACCCTTTCTGAACAGGTCCATCATCCTACCCTCGAGGCCATAGGTTTAACCACAATCAACCTTGTGCCACGCCAGAAAGCAAGTAACGTTTGTGACGAAATACTTGATGGATCGAATTTCAGGTAACCCGCGACCCGGTCGTATGTCCCATCCCGCGAGAACCAACCGCCATATCGGCAACGTTCAGGCTGGGTAGCCTCCGCCTCTTGAATTCGGTCGCTTCAGGATAGGCTGATCGCCAGCGGGCGGTCGAGATCGCGGGCAACATATTCCTGAATCTGCCGGACGATCTGCCCGGCGTGAGTGATCGCCAACCGGTCGGCCCGCTCGACGTCGCCTGCCTCGATCGCGGCGATGATCTCCTCGTGTTCGTCGACATACTGGCGCGGCAGACGGTCGTCGAATGTCGAGTAGTAAAGGCGCAGGATACGGCGGCCCTCGTCAAGCAGCCTGGCGAAGAAGGCCGTGTAATAGGAATTGCCGGCAAGTTCGGCGATCGAAACATGAAATTCGCGGTTCGCCTCGATCATCGCATAGGCATCGCGCGCGGCAACGGCTTCGGCGAAGTCCTTCTGATGCCGGCGGACGGTCTTCATAATCTCGCCGTTTCGCCGTTGCGCCGCGCCGCGCGTCGTCACCCGGTACATCAGCGTCAGCGCTTCGAAATAGGTGGGCAGGCTTGCAAAATCGATCGTCGCAACGATCGTGTTCCTGTTCGGCAGCGTCGTGACGAGCCCGTCGGCAGCGAGCCGCAACAGCGCCTCGCGAATGGGAGTCCGCGACATCCGGAAGCGCTCCGACAGCCGCACCTCATCGAGCGGACTGCCGGGTTCCAGCGCCATCGACAAGATTTCCCGCCTGAGCGTCACATAGACGCTCTGCGTGCCAGAGCCGCGCACCCGCACATTTTCCGCGTCGTTCCGCATTTGTCCGCCCTCTTTCGTTAGAGCCTTGTATTTCGTTTCGGCCGATTCTCGCAATGTCAGTCTTCGGGGGCCTCAAATTCGTAAGCTGGCATCATTGAACATTGTCGACAGTTTGTATATAAGACAACCAATTTCAACGAGGCTCGATCAATGACCACAGGATGGAAGGGCGTATTTCCCGCCGTAACGACACAGTTCAACGATGATCTTTCCGTTGATTTGCCCTCGACCCAGCGCGTCCAGGACGCGCTTGTAAACGATGGCGTCAACGGACTGATCGTCATGGGCACATGTGGCGAGAACAATTCGCTGGACCCCGAGGAGAAGCGCACGATCTTGAAAGCTGCCGTCGAGGTCGTCAACGGCCGCGTTCCCGTAGTGACGGGCGTGTCCGAATTCGACACGCGCCGTGCCGTCGCCTATGCTCGCGACGCCGAAAAACTCGGCGCCGACGGCCTGATGCTGCTGCCGGCCATGGTTTATGTGCCGAAGCCCGAAGAGCTGATTGCACATTTCCGCACCGTCGCCGAAGCGACCTCGCTGCCGATCATGTTGTACAACAACCCGCCGGCGTACCGCGTCAATATCGGCGCCGATGTGCTGAAGGTGCTTGCCGACGTGCCGAACATCAAGGCGGTCAAGGAAAGTGCGCCGGATCCGCGCCGCTTCACCGATCTCATCAATGAATTCGGCGATCGTTTCGATATCTTCGCAGGTCTCGACGACGTCGCGCTTGAAGGCCTGATGCTCGGCGCCAAGGGTTGGGTCTCGGGCTTGACCAGCGCCTTCCCGGAGGAATCCGTGCAGCTCGTTGCCGCCACCGAACGCGGCGACTGGGAAGAGGCCCGCAAGATCTATCGCTGGTTCATGCCGCTTCTGCATCTCGATGCCGAGCATGACCTCGTCCAGTCGATCAAGCTCGCCGAGCAGATCATGGGCCGCGGCTCAGAACGCGTTCGCCTGCCGCGCCTGCCCCTTTCGGGCGCCCGCCGCGCCGAAGTCACCGCCATGGTCGAGAAGGCCGCTGCCACGCGTCCTTCGAAGACCCGCCAGGCTGCCTGAGACAACAGGGCCGGCAAACGCGGATAGCGGCTGCCGGCCTTTACCATCAACCCTGCTTCGTGTCGGTGGAATTGCCAGAACGGGTCAGGCTGTTGCGGCTGACCAGCGACGGTATCTGGAAAATATGCTCGGAAGCGGTGCGGCCTTCTATCCTGGAAATGAGGGCCCGGGTAGCTATCTGGCCGAGCTCCCTGCCCGACTGGTCGATGCTTGCGAGATTGACGAGGCCGAGTGCTGCGGTCGACGAATTGTCGTATCCGATGACGGCGAGGTCTTCGGGCACGCGCGCACCCATCTCCATAGCCAGGCTCAGAAGGGTGATCGCGTCGAGATCGCTCCAGCAGAACACGGCGCGCGGCCTATCGTTCCTCGATAGGAACCTTCGCATCGCCTCTTCCCGCTTTGGCGAAGCAATGGGAATTTTGCTGATCGCTGGCGAGGAGCCAAGGCCGCCACGCTGCATCGCCCGGCGGAACCCGATCTCACGCTGGCGAACAACGGAGACCGCGTGCCCCTGGCGCTCGCCAAGGCTCAGCATTTCGATATCGCGATAGCCGCAGGCAAGAAGCGCTTCGACGGCAATCTCCGCGCCGCGCTGATCGTCGGCATTGACGGTATCGAAGGCCGTGGCGCTGGCATCGTGGTAACCGACCGCGACGATCGGTATCTGGACTGCGAACTTTGCGAGGATCTCCGAGGGCAAACGCGGCGCAACGAGGACAAGGCCGTCCATCTTGTAGTCGATCATCGACTCGATCAACGACGTCTCCAGCTGCACGCGCGCATCGCTGACGCCGATCATCGCCTGGTAGTGCGAAGGCGCCAGTACTCCGTTTACGCCGGCAATCACCTCCGGAAGGAAGGGATTGCGGATATCGATCAGGAGCACACCGATGGTGAAGCTCCGGCCACGCAGCCCTCGTGCTGCCCGCGAGGGTCGATAGGCGAGTGCCTCGATGGCATCAGTTACCCTTGCGCGCAGCGCATCACTGACGCCGTAGGCGTTTCGCATCACCTTGGAAACCGCTGCGACCGATACGCCTGCGTGAGTTGCCACGGTCCGGATCGTCACGCGATCGTTTCGTTGCGGTTTTTGTTTTTCTTCAATTGGCATGAAATCTCTGGCTTGCTGCGGGTCGTCAACATCGTCCGCAGAACCACCATGGCAGACTGGCAATGAAAATTCTATTGCGCTTCCGAAGAAAATGTAGAACGTTATATGGAGAACGTTCTACATTTTGTCGGGAGGACTTGATGAACTTTCAGCCGGCAGCCATCAGCGGCAACCTCGTTTCGCGTGCCTGGTCCGGGGAAATGATCGCGCCACTATCGGATGGCGGTCAGGGAACGACCGCAAGCTTCGTCTCCAAGACTTTCGAACATGACGGCGCCAAGCTTCCCGTCGAGCTTTTTATCTCCGCACTTGGCCTCTATCGCTGCTTCATCAACGACGTTCGTGTCGGCAACGACCTGTTGACCCCAGGCTGGACGAACTACGACGATCGCCTTGCCTATCAGCGATACAACGTCTCGAACCTGCTCAAGCCGGGCCTCAACCGGATCGAGATCTGGCTTGCCGACGGATGGTACCGGTCGCCTTTGATGTGGGGCGCCCAGGCGATCCCAAATTGCTGGGGCGACAGGATCGGCGCCATTGCGGATCTGATCGGACCGGGTGGCACCGTTCTTTCCACCGACACCACATGGCGAAGCGGCCTTCTGCCAATCCTGAAGTCGGGGATCTATTTCGGCGAAATCTATGATGCCCGCCACGAAAACTACGTCGAGAGCCACGGCACCGAACGATTGCCCTTCGACAAGGAGCTGCTTGTCGCGCATGAAACGGCTGCCGTGCGCGAGTTGCGGCCACTCGCCCCGGTCGACAGCTGGACCGACGATGAGGGCAGGACGGTCTGCGATTTCGGCCAGAATTCCGGCGGCTATGTCAGATATACGGTCCGCGGAACCGCCGGCGTTGAAATTCGGGTGGAGCATTCGGAGGTACTCGGCCCCGATCGTCATTTCGACAATCGCAACTATCGCACGGCTGCGGCACATACCGTCTACACACTGCGGGGAGACGGCGATGAAACCTACGCACCGCATTTCACCTTCCACGGCTTCCGTTATGCCCGGGTAACGATCAAGGGCGATGCGAAGATCCTTGCAATCGCGTCCATCCCGATCTCGTCGGTGCCCGAGCCCGCCGGGGGTTTCACCTCGGGCAATGCGTTGGTCAATCGTCTCGTCGAGAATACCATCTGGTCGCAGCGTGCCAATTTCGTCGAAGTACCGACCGATTGCCCGCAACGCGACGAGCGCTTGGGCTGGACGGGCGACGCCCAGGTCTTTGCCGCAACCGCATGCTGGCTGAGCGACAGCCAGTCGTTCCTTCGGAAATATCTGCGCGATGTGATGGCCGATCAGCGCGAAGACGGCGCCGTCTCGCATTTCTCGCCGGATCCGACGCGCTTACATCCGGCCAATTTCCCGGGTTATGCCGGCTCGACCGGCTGGGGCGACGCGATCGTCGTCATCCCCTGGGTACTCTACACTCATTACGGCGACCGGGCCGTCCTGTCGGAGTGCCTGGATTCCATGGTGCGCTGGGTCGATTTCGTCTGGTCGATCTCGGATGGTCCCCTGGTTCGCCCGCCGTCGCATTGGGGCGCCCGAGGCTTCACCTTCGGCGACTGGCTGCAGCCGGTCGGCGACAATCGAAAGCCTCGTCCGACGATCGCCGACGATTGCGCGGCCACGCTCTACCACTTCATCTCGACCGACCTTCTGGCAAGGATCGCAGCCACTCTCGGCGAGCATGCGCTTGAAGAGAAGATGAAACAGCGCGCAAGCGAGATCCGGCGGGCATTCGCCAACGAGTTCATCACGCCGGCGGGACGGCTCGCGCATAATGACCAGACGTCCTATGCCTTGGCCTTCCTGCACGACCTGATACCGGCGGAGCATACGCAAGCCGCACAGCAGCATTTCCGGCAGGTGATCATCGATGCAGATTACAAGATCGGCACCGGTTTTATCGGCACGCCCGCCCTGCTGCCGGCGCTGACGAAGCTCGGCATGGACGATCTGGCCGAAAAGGTCTTCCTGCAGGAGGATGTGCCGGGCTGGCTCTACCAGGTGTCAAAAGGGGCGACGACGATCTGGGAACGCTGGGATTCCATGGCGCCTGACGGCACCATCTACGAACCCGACATGAACAGCTACAACCACTATGCCTATGGCGCAGTCTGCCAATGGCTGTTCGAAAGCGTCGCCGGAATTTCGCCGAGCCCGAGCGTACCCGGCTTTGCCGAGGTGATCGTCGATCCGGCGCCGATTCCGTCCCTTTCGCCGGTCTCGGCCCATCATGACATCAGCCAGGGACGCATCGAGGCCGGCTGGCAGTGCGACGGCAACAAGGTCACCTATGTGCTGACGCTTCCGGAAGGCTGCATCGGCCGGTTCCGGCCCGGAAAACGGCATCAAAACCCGTCGCTCAACGCAGAGCCTGTCGTCGAGGAAGCCGTTCTTGCGCCGGGAACGCACCAGCTGGTCTTTTCCCTACCCGATTCTTGAGGAGCATACACGTCACACCGTTCAGAGGAGGAACGTCATGACACATCGGATAAAGCTCATTCTTGCAGGTGCGTCCGCGCTTTTGGCGCTGGTCGCGGCCGGCCCGTCGCATGCAGAAACCACGCTGTCATTCCTGATCGACAACAACCCGGACACCGTCGCGGCGGCCGAGGCACTGGTTGCCGCCTATCAGGCAAAGGCACCCGACGTGACGATCGAAATCGAGCCGCGGGCCGGTGGCGGCGAAGGCGACAACATCATCAAGACGCGCCTGGCGACGGGAGAGATGTCCGATGTGTTCCTCTACAATTCCGGCTCCCTGCTACAGGCGCTGAAGCCGACACAGACGCTTGTCGATCTGAGCGATCTCTCGTCGCAGGCCAAGGTCGACGACGGTTTCCAATCGGTCGTCCGCGCCGATGGCAAGCTCTACGGCGTTCCCTTCGGCACGGCGATGGCGGGCGGGATCCTCTATAACAGGAAAATCTACCAGGAGCTTGGCCTCTCCGTCCCGAAGACATGGGCGGACTTCATGGCGAACAACGCGAAGGTCAAAGCTGCCGGAAAGGTCGCCGTGGCGCAGACCTATCGCGATACCTGGACCTCGCAGCTGTTCGTTCTGGCTGACTATTACAACCTGCACGCTGCCGTGCCGAACTTCGCCGCAGACTATACCGCCAACAAGGCAAAATACGCCGAGACGCCTGCGGCCCTGAAGGGCTTCGAACGGCTGAAGGACGTTCACGACGCCGGTCTGATGAACGACGATTTCGGCGCGGCAAGCTACGACGATGGCCTGAGAATGGTGGCAACCGGCGAGGCAGCGCATTATCCGATGCTGAGCTTCGCGGTCGGCGCGCTCAAACAGAATTATCCCGAAAACCTCAACGATGTCGGCTTTTTCGCGCAGCCGAGCGACGACGCCGCAACCAACGGCTTGACGGTCTGGATGCCGCCCGCCCTTTACATTCCCTTGACCAGCCAGCACGCCGAGGAAGCGCGGAAATTCGTCGATTTCGCCGGAAGCGTCGAGGCCTGCAAGATCATGGTGGAAACCAATGCCGTTCAGGGGCCGTCCCTGATCGACGGCTGCGACCTGCCAGCTAGCGTGCCGCCTGCGATAAAGGACATGCTCCCCTATTTCGAGGCCAAGGACAAGACGACCCCGGCGCTGGAATTCGTTTCGCCAATCAAGGGACCGGCTCTCGAGCAGATCACCGTCGAAGTCGGCTCCGGTATTCGCCAGCCGGCCGACGCGGCGAAGCTCTATGACGACGACGTGCGCAAGCAGGCCAAGCAGCTTGGCCTGCCCAACTGGTAGCGGTCTTTCGGGCAAGTTATCCTCGCTCCTGATGGAGCGAGGTTCCACCCGATCGAAGAGATTGATATGACTGAGACACGCCGCCGTTCGCGCAAATCGCCCTACCCGCTGTGGTTTTTCATTCCCGCCGCCATCATCTACGGCGTGCTCTTTCTCGTTCCCACCGTATCCTCTCTCTGGTTCAGCCTGACGCGCTGGGATCTTTCGACCGCCGAATTCATCGGGCTCGAAAATTTTCAACAATTCTTTTCCGAACCATTCCTGGTCAAGGGACTGGTCAACACGCTGATCTATGCCGTGACGACATCCGGCCTGAAGACCGTCTGCGGGTTGCTGCTTGCCGTGCTGCTGACCAGCAATATCTTCGCCCGCGGCTTCCTGCGCACGCTGGTCTTCTTTCCCGTCCTGGTCTCGACGATCGGCATCGGCATCACCTTCACGGTGATGATGCATCCGACCAGGGGCATCATCAATGTCACGCTGGAAACGCTCGGCATTCCGGGACCTGGATGGCTCACCAATCCGGCGCTGGCGCTTTTTTCGGTGGCTTTGGTCGATGTCTGGAAGGGTGTCGGCCTCGCCACCTTGATCTTCATCGCCGGGCTTGCCGCGATCAGCCCCGATTATTATGAGGCCGCGAGGATTGACGGGGCCACGCGTCTCCAGCAATTTTTCCGGATCACCCTGCCGCTCGTGCGTCCCGCCACTGTCATCGTGGTGACATTGTCGCTGATCGGTGGGCTTCGATCCTTCGACCTGATATGGGCGATGACCCGCGGGGGGCCTGGTTTCTCCTCCGACGTGATCGCCTCGGTCATCTATAAGCAGTACCAGGCGGGTTTCTACGGCCTGTCGACGGCCGGAAACGTCATCCTGTTCGCGCTGATTGCCGTAATCATCCTGCCATTCACCTTGTGGTTCAACCGGCGCGAGGTCGAGGAATGAGAAGCGTCCGCCCCTACGTGACCGGCGCTATAGCCCTTGCGGTGGCGGCCGTCATCTTCGTCATGCCTTTCGTTTTCGTCGCTCTCCAGGCGGTCAAATCGAAATCCGAAGCCTCTCGCCTTGATTTCGAATTGCCCGAGCAGTGGCTGTTCTGGGACAATCTGATCGCCGTCTTCAAGGCGCGCGACTATCAACTCGCGCTCGCCTATTTCAACTCCACGCTGATCACCGTGGTCTCCGTCACGATCCTGATCCTGCTGTCGGCAATGGTCGGCTATGTGATGCAGCGCCGCAAGACCGCCTGGAACAGGGTGGCCTCCATTGCCCTGTTCATGGGGCTGATGATGCCGCCAGCCGTCGTGCCCACCATCGGCCTCTTGCAGGAGATCGGCCTCTTCAAGACCATGACCGGGATGATCCTGATCCAGGTCGCCTATAATCTCTCGTTCTCGACATTGCTCTACCGGTCATTCATTTCGACCATACCTCGCGACCTCGACGAGGCGGCGCTGATCGATGGCGCCAAGCCCCGTCAGATTTTCTTCAGAGTGATCCTGCCGCTGCTGAAGCCGGTGACCGTCACCAACATCGTCGTGCAGTCGATCGCGATCTTCAACGATTTTACCAACCCGCTTTACTATCTTCCCGGCAAGGAGAACGTGACCGTGCAGCTGACGCTCTATAATTTCCAGAGCATGTATACGAGCCAGTACAATCTCCTCTTCATGAATATCCTCCTGGTGACGATACCGCCGCTGGTCGTCTTCATCTTCTTCAACCGGCAGATCGTCGCCGGCATGACATCAGGCGCAGTAAAAGGGTAACCGAATGGCTGAGCTCACTCTCAAGCAAGTTCGCAAGAGTTTTGGCGCCCTTGAAGTCATCAAGGGGATCGATCTGGAGGTTGCCTCCGGCGAATTTGTGGTTTTTGTCGGCCCGTCTGGATGCGGAAAGTCGACGCTGCTGCGGATCATCGCCGGCCTGGAAGAAACGACGTCAGGCGCGCTGACCATCGGCGGCAAGGACGTGACCTATGCCGAACCCTCCGAGCGCGGCATTGCCATGGTGTTCCAGAGCTACGCGCTCTACCCGCATATGACCGTTGCCGAGAATATCGGCTTCGGCCTTTCGCTCGCCCGCCGCCCAAAGGCTGAGATCGCCGCCAAGGTCGCGGCGACGGCCGAAACGCTGCAGCTCACCCAGTTGCTGGAGAGAAAGCCGAAAGCACTCTCCGGCGGCCAGAGGCAGCGCGTCGCCATCGGCCGCGCGATCATTCGCGATCCCAAGGTCTTCCTGTTCGACGAGCCACTCTCCAATCTCGACGCTTCGCTCAGAGCCCAGATGCGCCTTGAGATCGCCGATCTGCACGCCCGCCTGAAATCGACGATGATCTATGTCACCCACGACCAGGTCGAAGCCATGACGATGGCGGATAAGATCGTCGTCCTGAACGGCGGCGCGGTCGAACAGATCGGCAGTCCGATGGAGCTCTACCGCAATCCGGCGACACCCTTCGTCGCCGGGTTCATCGGCAGCCCGAAGATGAACCTCTATGGCGGCGAGATAGCGCGGCGAATGAACTGCACGACCTACGGCATTCGCCCGGAACATATCAGGCTTTCGGAAGGGGCCGGGCAATGGCAGGGCAGGATCCGGCATGTGGAGCGGCTTGGCGCCGACGCGATCCTCTACCTCGACATCTCCGAGCTTGGCGAGATGGTCGTGCGCGCCGAAGGCGAGACGCCGTTTGCGCCGGGTATGACGGTCTGGGCAAATCCGGTCGAGGGAGCGGAACATCGGTTCTGAGGCGAACGCCCGCCCCGTCGTCTCAGCGTTGAAAAGCTTGCAGCCGCTCAGCATCGACCCGCTCATGAGCCTGCGGAATTTCAGGCGAGAAGACGCGCGGGTTGGCCTTGGCGGATTACGAGTTCGACCGCCTGCTTGTCGAAAGATACGAAGCTCTCGCCGCCAAGCCATGCTCCTTCATGGGCAATCACGCCATCGGCGAAATCGCCACCTGCCTCCAGCGTGGCCAGCCCTGCTTCGACCGCAGGACGGTTCATCGCCACATTGCCCGCGTTGAGCAGGTCGTGGATCGTCTGTGAAACATCTTCCTTTGATAGCCTGGCGCCTCGACGCAGTATCCAGACCAGTTCACATAAGCTCGGCAGGGAAACCGCGATCAGCGATGCTTCCTTGAGGAGCTTTGCCGCGGCCCTGCCCTGCTCAGCATCATCCTGCAGGACAGCTCGAGCAAGAATGTTGGTATCGACTGAAACCTTCATTCCTCGCCGGCCCAGCCCGAAGCCGCGATTTCGTTCATCTCTTCGATGGTCAGCGCCCGTTTCATCTTGCCCGCATGCCGACCGATAAAGTCGTCGATTGTCCCCGCTGGACGAGCAGCCTTTACCCGCAGCTCGCCCCCAGGCAGCTTGTCGAATTCGATGCGCTCCCCCGGCTTGACCCCAAGGTGCGTCAGCAAATCCCGTCTCAGTGTGATTTGCCCTTTCATGGTGACGGCAAGGGAAGCCATGGAAAATCTCCTTCTTAAGTCAACACCAAAGTAATGGAATTTTTCCTTACATTCAAGGTTTGAGTGATACGGACTTTGCGTGGCTCGCTCCGGCCAAAGAAAGAGCACCGACGCATGAGTCGCCTTCATAATGCGTCTGGCTTAGAACCGGTCGGGACGCAGCGGCATCAGATCGACCGCCGGGCGCTGTCCGGCGACCAGCTGGGAAACGAGATAGCCGGTCAAAGCCGACAGCGTCAGACCAAGATGGCCGTGGCCGAAGGCATAGGTGACGCGGGGCAAACGGCGGGAGCTGCCGATCGCCGGAAGTGAATCCGGCATGGACGGGCGAAAGCCCAGCCACTCGTCGCTGCCTTGCCCGGCTGCCGGCAGGAGCAATTTCACGCCGCCACGGATTATCGCGGTCCGCCTTGGGTTCAAGGGAGCAGCAAGCCCGCCGAGTTCGACCGTTCCGGCTGCGCGCAATCCATCTGCCATCGGCACCATGTAAAAGCCGTGTTCGGGATAGCAGACCGGGCGCGACAGCAGATGGCCCGCTTGCGGGAACAGGACGTGATAACCGCGCTCGGTGTCGAGCAGGACGCGATCGCCTATCGATGCGGTCAGCTTGCGCGAATGGGCGCCGGCGGCGACGACGGCGTGGTCCGCAGGGATTTGCTTGTCAGCGGTCCGCAGGCAGATGCCATTGTCACGCGGCTCGATCGCCGAGACTTCGCCGCGGATGATCTCCCCTCCGCCGTTTATGACAGCCTGGGCGAGCGCGAAAGCAAGTTGCCTGGGGCTGGAAAACACATAGGCGTCACGAAACAGCACGCCCTTGTGGTAGAGCGGCGCAAGATTAGGCTCCATGTTCTGGACATCAGCGCGGTCCAGCCGGTCCATGGCGACGCCATGATGCTCACGCAGCGCGTTCTCAGCGTCAGCCGCCCGGAATTGCGCTTCGGTCTTATAGAGATACAGGCAGCCGTCATGCCGCTTCAGCCGTTCGGCCCCTGCCTGCATCACAAGCGGTTGCCAGGCCGCATCGGCGTGGGAAAGCAGCACCGCCAGTGTGCCGGCGATCCGCTCGACCTCGGCTTTCGTGCTCGATGCCAGGAAGGCGCGCAGCCACGGGATCAATTGCGGCAGATATCTCCAGACGATCGCCAGCGGACCGAGCGGATTGAGCAGCATTCCCGGCACACGCCAGATGACCCCTGGCGTCGCGACGGGAACGACGCCGTGCGGCGCAAAGGTGCAGGCATTTCCGTAGGAGCAGGCCTGCCTGTAGGATGCATCGCCCAAGGGCGGCGCCGGATCGATAATCGTGACCCGGTGCCCCATTCTCTGCAGCCAAAGCGCCGTGCAGAGGCCGACCAATCCGGCACCGACCACAGCCACATGCCGGCGCTCGGCGTCGGGTAAGGGCTGAAGCTCCGGCAGCGGCGTGTTCATCGGCTAGACCATGCCGGCCAGAGCGCGGGGACGATCGTTCAGCGTGGCGGCGATGATGCGAAGCGCCGTTGCAAGTTCGTCACGCGACGATGCGCAGCCGACATTGACGCGAACGGCGTGCTCGACCGGCTGACGGTCGCAGGCAAAGGCGGTGGCGGCCATGACGGCAACGCCATGGGCGCGCAGATTGGCGGCAAAATCCTCGCATCGCCATGGCGCCGGCAGCCGGAGCCATAAAAACATGCAGCGCGGATCGGCGGAGAAGGAATGGCCGGCAAGGATCGTCGCGACAATCGCATGGCGGGCGCGCAGCTCGGCAAGCTGGGCCTTCAGGATCGCTTGGGCCGTGCCGTCTTCCAGCCAACGGGTCGCAAGCAGCAGCGGCAGCGGCGAGGGCATCCAGGCGGTCGTGCGGACCGCCTCGGCAGACAGCAGCGCCCGGCCGGGCGGGCACAAGAGATAGCCGACGCGCAGACCCGGCGCCAGCGCCTTGGAGAGCGCTGATATATGGTAGGTTCTGGTCGGCGCAAGCGTGATCAGGGCGCTTGCCCGGGTCCCGAGCATCGGTCCATAGACATCGTCCTCGATGACGACGAGATCGTGCTTTTCCGCGACGTCGACCAATTCCCGCCGGCGAGCCTCGCTCATGGTGACGACGGTCGGATTGTGCATCGAGGGAACCGTGAAGACGGCGCGCACGGTCTCCCGGTGGCAGATATCGTCGAGCTCCTCCGCCGACATGCCCTGATCGTCACTTCCGATGCCGATGATGCGGAAGCGGAACATTTGGGCAAGCGCGATCAGGCCGTAATAGGTCAGCCGATCGCAGACGATGGTGTCGCCGGGCTCTATCAGGCTGCTGATCACCGCCAGCAAAGCATGCTGGGCGCCGCTGGTGACGACGATATCGTCTTCGGACGGATCGAAGCCGTTGAGCGATATCCATTTTCTCGCGGCGTGGCGAGCCCAGGCCGGGCCTTCCGGCGGCTGGTATTCCTGCATCTGGCGAAAGCGCCGGTCGGATGACAGGTCAGGCAAAGACTGCGCCAAGCGCTGCTGGAAATCGTCGACGGCCGGCCGGTTGACCGTCAGATCGATGATACCGGCCGGGCTCGCTGCCCGGTCAACCCGCGGCATGGCGCCGTCGGCCATCACGATCGTGCCGCGCCGGGTGCTGCCCATCACAAGGTTGAGGTTTTGTAATTCGCGGTAGGCGCGCGTGACTGTGGAGACGTTGAGCGACCGCTCCCGCGCGAGGTCACGCTGCGGCGGGAGCTGACTGCCGGGAGGCAAGGCGCCCGAGCGGATCTTCGCCTCGAGCTCGCTTGCGAGCTCCAGATAGGCCGGTATCCGCGCTTCCCGCTCCTGATTTGTCCGGGTCACTTCCGATCTTTCAGACATACAATTCCTGTAACAGCGGCGTAAATTCCATAAGCCGGACGCACACATCAATCCCCGAGGCGCTGCGATTCAGCTCGCTTTCGTGCGACATAGCACGCTTTCCCAATGTTTTCGAGACCCTGCCACTGCCGCCACACAAAATTATTTGTGTGGCTTGACAAGCCGAAGTAGACCGAGACAATATGGCCCAGCATCGAGACAAAGAGGCAGGGACCCGCCGATGCAAACAGGAGGACTTCATGAGCGAGCGCTTCATTGCTTTCGAGGGCGTGCGTAAATCCTATGACGGCGTCAGCTATGTCGTGCGCGGCCTGGACCTCGACGTCGCCAAAGGGGAATTTCTGACCCTTCTGGGCCCGTCCGGATCCGGCAAGACCACGACGCTGATGATGCTGGCCGGCTTCGAAGCGCCGAGCGACGGGACGATCACGCTTGCCGACAACAGGATCGACAGCGTTCCGCCGCATCGCCGCAATATCGGCGTGGTCTTCCAGAATTACGCGCTGTTTCCGCATATGACCGTCGGCGAGAACGTCGCTTTCCCGCTGAAAATGCGCCGGCTCGGCAAGGCTGAGATCACCGAGCGGGTGCGCCGCGCGCTTGACATGGTGCGTATGGCGAGCTTCGAAACGCGGCGACCCAACCAGCTTTCCGGCGGACAGCAGCAGCGCATCGCGCTTGCCCGGGCTCTCGTCTTCGAGCCGCAGCTCGTGCTGATGGACGAGCCGCTTGGTGCGCTCGACAAGCAGCTTCGCGAACATATGCAGCTCGAGATCAAGCACCTGCATGCCCGCCTCGGCATCAATGTCGTCTACGTCACCCACGACCAGAGCGAGGCGCTGACCATGTCGGATCGGGTCGGCGTGTTCAATGACGGCATCCTGCAGCAGATCGCACCGCCGCATGCGCTCTACGAGACGCCGGCAAACCCCTTCGTCGCAACCTTCATCGGCGAGAACAATGCGATATCGGGCGAAGTCGTCGCGATCGAAAATACCGTCTGCCGGATTCGCGCGCCCGATGGTTCGATCATCACCGGCCATGCCGGAGAGGGGTTGAAGGAAGGCGCGCGGGCAACGCTGGTCTTGAGGCCCGAGCGGATTCAGCTGGCGCCGGCAGCCGAGATTGCGAACCGGTTCACCGCCATGCTCAAGGAAATCATCTATCACGGCGACCATGTCAGGTTGCGCGTCTCAGCCTGCGGCTGCGACGACATCTTCATCAAAGTCGCCGCGGCCCAGGATACTCCGGTTCAGTCGCTAGGCTCCACTGCCGTCATCGGCTGGGCGCCGGAGGATTGCCGCGCGCTCGCGCTCTCCTGACCGGGCGCTCATTCTTTCGCAAACGCAGCTACAAAAAGGGGAACCACCATGATGCGTTTAAACTGCATGCTTCTCAGTTCCGTCATGACTCTTGCCATCGCAGGAGCAGCTTTCGCCGGGGATACGCTGACCGTCACATCCTGGGGCGGCGCCTATACGAAGAGCCAGGAGGCCGCCTTTTTCAAGCCCTTCGCCAAGGAAACCGGCACTAAGATTCTGCAGGATGAATGGGATGGCTCGACCGCCAAACTGAAGGGCATGGTCGAAAACGGCCAGGTGACCTGGGATGTCGTCGATGTCGAACCCAGCCATGCGCTGCAAGGCTGCGACGAAGGCTGGCTCGAAACGATCGACTATTCGAAGCTCGGCGGCAAGGACGCCTTCATCGACGGCGCCGCGATGGATTGCGCGGTCGCGACGATCGTCTTCGGCACCATCTATGCCTATGATGCCGCCAAGTTCCCGAATGGCGGACCGACGACCATGGCCGATCTGTTCGATACGGCCAAGTTCCCCGGGCCGCGCGCCTTGCGCAAGTCGCCGAAGACCACACTGGAATTCGCGCTGATTGCCGATGGCGTCAAACCCGCCGAGGTCTACGACGTGCTCGGGACGCCCGAGGGCGTCGACCGCGCCTTCAAGAAGCTCGACACGATCAAAAAGGATGTGAAGGTCTGGTGGACGGCCGGCGCGCAGCCGCCGCAGCTTCTCGCCGACGGCGAAGTCGTGATGACCACGGCATGGAACGGCCGTATCTACGATGCCGTCAAGAACAGCGGCAAGAACTTCAAGATTGTCTGGGACGGCCAGGGAATGGATTTCAATCTCTGGGCCGAGCCGAAAGGCTCGAAGAACAAGGAACTGGCGGACAAATTCGTCGCCTTCACCGTCAATCCCGACGTGATGGCGCAGCAGTCCAAATATATCTCCTATGGCCCGACCCTGAAAGCGGCCATCGCCAAGGTTCCGCCGGATATTCTCGTCGATCTGCCGACCGCGCCGGAGAACACGAAAACCGCCTTTGTCGTCTCCTCCGAGTTCTGGGCCGACCATGATGAGGAATTGACCGAACGCTTCAACAAGTGGCTCGCACAGTAACCTCTTCGGGCGGGCGGGTGTCCCCCTGGCCTCGTCCGCCCCTTTCTCTCCCTCAGGAAGGCATGAGCGATGGTGATCGCGACAATGAATGATGGCGATGAGGCAAGGATTGCCGCTCGCACGCGGGTGAAAAGGCTCGGCAGTGCGAAAAGCAAGGCGCAGTTGAGGGCGCTGCTGCTGATCGCGCCTCTGTTGATCTTCCTGCTGCTCGTCTTCGTCCTGCCCATTGCCCTGTTATTGACACGCGCCGTCGACAACAGGGCGGCTTCCGCCGCCCTGCCCTACACGATGTCGGCTCTATCAGCCTGGGATGAGCAGTCTGCGCCCGACGAAACGCTGTTTGCTGCCTTTGCCACCGATCTGAAACAATCGCCGCGCGACCAGATTGCCGAAGTGGCCAAGCGTCTCAACTATTACGAGACCGGCATGCGCTCGATGCTGCTGAAAACCGCTCGTACGATCCGCAACGCGGAGCCGCCCTATAAGACTGCCTTCGTCGCCATCGATCCCAAATGGGAGACGCCGCACTACTGGACGCTCATCAAGAATGCGTCGCCGCCCTTCACCGATTATTACCTGCTCGCCTCGCTCGACCTGGAGCGCGGTGCTTCGGGCGCCATCGGCAGGGTCTCGGCGGAGAATGCGGTGCATGTCGATGTCCTGATCCGCACATTCGTCGTTAGCGCTTCAGTGACCGTGATCTGCCTGTTTCTCGGCTATCCCCTCGCCGCCCTGATCGCCCGATCGAAAGGGGCGGTCGCCAATACGCTGATGATCCTGGTGCTCCTGCCGTTCTGGACCTCGCTTCTGGTCCGCACCAGCGCCTGGGTCGTCTTGCTGCAGGGGCGCGGCGTGATCAACTCGGCGCTCGTTTGGTTGGGCCTGATCGACCCAGCGCATCCCCTCGACCTGATCTACAATCGCGTCGGCGTGCTGATCGCCATGACTCATATTCTCCTGCCCTTTATGGTGCTGCCGATCTACAGCGTCATGAAGAGCATACCTCCGGTCTATCTGCGTGCCGCCTCGTCGCTTGGCGCGCCGCCGATGTCGGCCTTCTTCCGCATATACCTGCCGATGAGCATGCCTGGTGTCAGCGCCGGCGGGCTGCTCGTCTTCATTCTGGCGCTTGGCTACTACATCACCCCGGCCCTGGTCGGCGGGCCGGGAGACCAGATGGTGAGCTATTTCATCGCTTATTACTCAAATCAGGTCACGAACTGGGGCATGGCGGCGGCTTTGAGCACGATCCTGCTGGTGGCGGTGTTGATCCTCTATGCCGTCTACAATCGCATTGTCGGCATCGACCGGCTGAGGATAGGTTGATGACGAACTTCCTTTCTTTCCCGCGGTTGTTTTCGATCCTCTTGTGCCTGGCTGGCGGCCTGGTGATCCTGTTCCTGATCGCACCGATCGTGGCGATCGTGCCACTCTCCTTCAATGCCGAGCCGTTCTTCACTTATCCCATGCCCGGCCTGTCGCTGCGGTGGTATCGCGAATTCTTCGATTCCAACGTCTGGCAGCTGGCGCTCAAGAACAGCATCATCGTCGCCGTCTTCGCCACGCTTCTGTCGACGTTTCTCGGCACGCTTGCTGCGATCGGCCTCAGCCGGCCCTCCTGCCCAGCGCGGGCAACGCTGACCGCAATTCTGATTTCGCCGATGATCGTGCCGGTCATTGTTTCTGCAGTCGGCATCTATTATGCCTTTGCCGCCGTTGGGCTGCTCAACAGCCTGACCGGGCTGGTGCTGGCGCATACGGCGATAGGCGCCCCTTTCGTGGTGATCACCGTGACCGCCACGCTCGCAAGCTTCGATCACAATCTGATGCGGGCGGCATCCAGTCTCGGCGCAGCCCCGGTCGAAGCGACGTTGCGCATCATGCTGCCAGTCATCGCCCCGGGGGTGGCGTCCGGCGCGCTCTTTGCCTTCGTGACATCATTCGACGAAGTGGTGATTGCACTCTTCATCGCCGGTTCCGAAGAACGCACGCTGCCGCGCCAGATGTGGAGCGGCGTGCGTGAAACGTTGAGCCCAACGATCGCCGCCGTCGCCACGCTCCTCATCCTGTTTTCGACGCTGTTCCTCGCCACGATCCAATGGCTGCAGCGACGCGCCGAACGCCAGAAGATTGCGCATAGGGACTAATTCGGGGTTGAGCATGCAGATCGAACGCTACGAAACCGGGAAAACGGATGAGCCAGGCCGTGACCTGTGGCGGCTTCGTCTTTCTCGCTGCCAGGTGGCAATCGACGCACCGGGCGCGTCCGTGCGCGGACAGAACATCCTGGCGCGGATCACGCGGCTTCTGGAAGGCGCGGGCAACAATCCGACACGGATCCTCAGTGCGACGATCTGGCTTGCCGATATCTCCAGCTTCGAAGACATGAATACCGTGTGGGACGCCTGGGTGCCCGCGGGCCATGCGCCGGCGCGCGCCACGGTCGAAGCAAGGCTCGCCGGACCGGAATTTACTGTCGAGATCGGCATGATCGCAGCGATCGGGACCTGACAGTTAAAAACCTTGCCGGAAGCGGCTGCGAACTCCTCTTTCACCCTACATGGCATCACCGGCGCGAGCGCTGAAAGCGCTTGTCGGTTGGCTATATCAATCAGCGTCCTGAGGGTCGGGCAGAGGCGGTGAATTCAACTGCCTGGCGTGACACCTTTAGTTGCAAAGCCGTGACACTCGGCGACAACCCTCAAAAGAGGGGGCGGGCAACTTGCCTTTGCCCCATTTAATCTTTAAGGACGCCCCAATTTCCAAGGCGTAGGGACTGAACGAGCATGTCACAGAACGACAACAGATCTTCGGGGCTTGGCGTAACAGCCGGCGACCTGGATCGCTACTTCACATTTCTCCGCCATGTTCTTGTGAATGCAACCGCTACGCGGGCAGCCGGTGAGAGCCTGGACTATGCAGCAGCGGTGACAGAGTCCATGCAACTGGCTCGCGCCACGCACGATGCGGGACGGAAGATCATGTTCATTGGCAACGGCGGCAGCGCTGCAATCGCCAGCCACATGGCGACGGACTATTCCAAAAACGGCGGGCTGCGCGCCATGGCGATGAACGACGGCGCGACGCTGACATGCCTCTCGAACGATCTCGGATATGAGAATGTGTTCTCGACGCAGATCGGCATGCATGCGAACGAAGGTGACCTGCTGGTGGCAATCAGCAGTTCGGGGAGATCGGAAAGCATTACCAAGGCCGTCCGCACGGCCCGGGAAAAAGGCTGCGCCATCATGACTTTGAGCGGCTTCGCGCCGGGCAATCCGCTGCGTGATCTGGGTGACCTGAACTTTTATGTGGCCTCCGATCAATATGGCTATGTGGAGATCGCGCATCTGGCGATTTGCCATGCCGTATTGGATTTCTCCTGCGGGCTTGTCCCGCCCACTCTTTCCTAACGAGCCGTTATACGCGCATGAATTTCCCCAGCATTCACGATCCGGAATTGACGCTCCTTATCCCCGACGATGATGTCACCGATCCTGAAGTGACCATCCTCGTCCCGTCTCTTAACGAGGAATTGACGATCGGAACCTTCGTCGACTGGTGCCGCGAGGGTATCGCGGCAAGCGGTGCGGCCGTGGAGATCCTCATCGTCGACAGTTCGACCGATCGCACACCCGAAATCGCGCGCGACAGGGGCGCCCGCGTGTTGCGGACACCGAAGCGCGGTTTGGGCAGGGCTTACATCGATGCTATCCCATTCGTCCGTGGCAAGTTCATCATCATGGGCGACGCGGACTGCACCTATGATTTTCGGCAGATTGCGCCGTTTATCGAGGCCTTCCGGAACGGCTCCGACTTCGTGATGGGCTCGCGGTTCAAGGGCTCGATCGAAGACAATGCGATGCCGGCCCTGCATCGCTATTTCGGGACGCCACTGACGACGTGGATTCTCAATCGGATGTTCGCCAGCCGCTTTTCCGACATCCATTGCGGCATGCGGGGCATCAGTGTCGATGCATTGCTGCGCATGGATCTTCGGTCGCAAGGATGGGAATATGCATCGGAAATGGTGCTGAAGTCCGTGCATATGGAGCTTCCGACCACCGAAGTGCCGATCCACTTCCTAAAAGATCCGGATGGACGGCTCAGCCACATGAAGCGGCGGGGTTGGATGGAGCCGTGGCGCGCTGGCTGGCGTAATCTTCAGGCGATGTTTGTCTACGGGTTTGATTTCTTTCTCATCTGGCCGGGCTTCCTGCTTCTGGCCCTCGGCTTGATCATCATGCTGCCGCTGCTTGCTGGACCTATGTCTATTGCCGGTGTGCGGTTCTCGTCCAACGCCATGCTTTTTGCCATGGCCCTGGCCGTGCTTGGTCAATCAATGCTGGTTTCGGCCGCGATCGGTCGGGTTATCTTCGACTATTCGGGACGCGTGCAGCCTCGTTTCGAGCGGCTTCTGCCTTATAACGCAACGATCTGGGGAACGGTCATGGCCGTACTTGCAGGCGTTTTGTTGGCGTTTCCGCTCTTCGATTCCTATGTCGGGAATGGGTACTTGCTGCCTGAGATTGGCGTCGAAACGAACTGGGCCGTCTTCGGGCTCTGGCTTATCACGACAGCGTTCCAGATCTTTATTTCAGGGCTCATGATCCGGGCGCTTGGGGTCATGCTGCCCGTCAAGAAGCCTGCGCCGCCTCTCGAGGGATAAGAGCCACGAAAGGGCGATAATGATCGTAGGCTGGTGCACGGTTCTCTCCATAATATTATGGGGCCTCGTGATGGACAGGGGCCTCGTTGCTTGGCTCAACCGACGTTGCGATCGGCCCTTTCGAGACGGCATCGACTTTTTGTTCAGCGGCATTTTGCCGGCTCTGGCGATATCAGGCGGTGCGGCTACCGTCGTTGGCGCAGTTCACGGATTACGATGGGAAATCGTTCTTCCTATCGTGGCTGTCTCGATGATCTGGCGGCGGCGCGATCTTGTCGCCGTTCTTTGCGACCTGGGTTCACTGTTTCGAAAAATCGCCGCTAATGCGAAAATCGGAAACCCGTTTCCGGTGCTTGCGGCACTCACATGCATCGTACTTTGCTATGTGTGGAGCGTTCTGGCCCAATTTCCGCCGGGCATTGCCGACGTGTGGGTGTTCCACGTCCCGCTCGCAAACAGTATCATCGAGCACGCCGGCTTTGTGTCGCCGCAGATCGACCATCCCTTCTACGGCAATATTCCACTCTTCTTCAATCTGCTGTTTGCGCTCGTCATGATGGTCAGCGGTCAATGGACCGGCGCGGCGACGATGAATATCGCAATTTTCTTCGGATTTCTGTTCCTGCTTTCAAGCTGCGCCAGTCGTTGGCGGGCATGCGGTTTTTTCCTGGTGGCCGCTCTGATCGTCAGCATCCCCTTCTTCAGGGGGAGTGTCGGCGAACCGATGACGGATCTGGCCCGGTCGTGTTTCTCAGTCGCAGCCGTGCTTTTTCTGTGGCGCTATTTGGAAACCCGGCGCCCGGCGGAGCTTTTTCATTGTGCGCTCGTCTTAGGGGGAGCGGTCGGAGGAAAATATACGGAACTGCAAGTGGTTGGCATCATAGGGCTGGCATTGATGCCGACGCTTCTCAAGGGAAGGGTATCATTGCCGCTCTTTCTGTCATGCCTCTGCGCATTTCTCGCCGTCGCGGGCTACTGGTATGCGAAAAACCTGATCGTTTTCGGCAATCCGATCTATCCCTTTCTATTCGGCCATCCAGGCCTCACCGACGCTTGGATGGCGGATTACACGCTCGAATTGGGCCGGGCTTTCGATCCCGCCAACCGACATTTCGTGACGAACCTCGCAACTCTGCAAGGTTGGCACGACTTCCTCTATATTCTTTACGAGTGGTTCCTCGCTCGCAAACCGAATAGCTTCGTCGCTCTTGCCTTGATATTGGCCGGTCTGGCAGTGGCTTTTCGGCGCATCGCATTTCTGGCAGCGATTGTCGCTGCCATGTTTGTGATATGGTACATCGTTATGTTCAATCACATACGGTGGGCGACGCCCGCCTATCTGCTTTTCTTTTCGACCGGGTTTATCGGCGCCTCCCTGGTTCGCGAACGGCTCGATAAATGGCTCGACCGGCGAGTCCTGCCGCAGATAGCTCCGCTTGCGAAAATTGTCTCGTCGCCAGCATGCATGGTCGCCAGCCCAGTGGTCATCAGCTTGCTGGCCGGGGGCCTGTGGTTTTCCCACTGGCATCAAGTGGGCGGCGGCGACATGGATCCCGTCAAGGCGAAAGAACTCGACGTCGTGCTTGGGATGATAAGCGTCGACAAATATATGGAAAGCCACCGCCAAGCTTATTTCATGTACCGCTATATCGCGGAGCACGACCTGCGAACCGTTTTTCAACCTTTCGATACTGCAAACACATTATTGTCCGCGGCTTACAATGGCGGCCGCGACGGCGGCTGGCAATTGCCGCGCTACGTGCTGCCTCTACCGGGGTCGGATATCGATGCTTTCATCAGGGACAATCATATAGGCTACTTCATCGTCCCCGCCGACGCCGGGAGCGCGTTCCTCGCCGAGCGCCTTGGAGAAGACAAAATGGTGATGGCCAACCGCGTCGTAGCGCACATGATGTCCCGCTCTTCGGTGATATTGACGGATCGGTTCGGCTGGAAGCTCTACCGTTTTGACGCGGATCGGACACCGTGACCACTGCGTCCTCCCCAGCGTTGCTTCGCATCGGCATACCGGTTCTGAAAGTGGCCGTCGCGCTTGGCCTCGTGATATGGATCGCGCGCAAGGTAGATTTTTCGGAAGGGTGGGCTGCGATCCAGACCCTGTCGGCGACGACCATTTCGGTCAGCATCCTTCTTCTGTTCTTGCAGGCCCTGCTTTCGGCGTGGCGGTGGTGCCTTCTATCGGACATGATAGGGCAAAGGCTGAAGATCTCAGGCGCCATGAAACTCTTCATGCAAAGCCTGTTTTACAATCAGGCTCTTCCAAGTCCCATTCCAGGCGATGCCGCTCGCATATTCGGTGCCGTCAAATATGGCCTGACGATCGGAGAAGCCACGCTGGGCGTCGTCATGGACCGCATCCTCACTCTTTTCGGACTGGCGGTCGTTGCGCTGATCGGATTGATCATCCTGCGCACTGTTTACGGGCACGACTTTCCCATCCCCTATCTGACGGAACTCACGGCGCTTGGCGTTGCGGGATCTATCGCATCAGCCCTGGTGTTCAGTTGGCGCCGCCACTTATTCGTCCGGTTCTTTCCGGCAAAGCTGCGCGCGTTGACCGACGCGTTGCGGGCTTTGATCACCCACCAAAGAATGGTCGGCGTCTTTCTATTGACCCTCGCCATTCACGGGTTGAGCGTCGTCTCGCTTGAGATCCTCGTTCTCGGCCTTGGCCTCCCGCTCGATTGGGGTCAGGCCGCAGCCGCTTTCCCGCCGGTGCTCTTGATCGCGATGGTTCCCATTTCCGTCGGAGGATGGGGACTCCGGGAGGGCGGTATGATCATTTCGCTTGCCGTGTTCGGCATAGGCACGACCGACGCGGCAACGCTATCGGTGGTTTTCGGCCTGCTGCAGCTTGTGGTCGGGTTAGTCGGTGGTGTATTCGTCCTTTCGCGTCCTCATTCGGGAAAGATCAAAGCGCTCTGATGAGCCTTAACAGATCATATGGAGCTGCCGACATGCATGCCTTGGTAACAGGAGGGGCCGGATTTATCGGCAGCCATCTCTGCGATCGCCTTCTGGAAAAGGGTTATCGGGTCACCGCGATCGACAATCTTCATCTTGGCCGCATGCGGAACATAGACCATCTGCTGGACCGATCAGATTTTCGCTTCCAGGAGCTGGATATGCTCGATCGGGAAGGCATGGATCAGCTCATTGCGGCGGACCGCCCCGACGCTGTTTTTCATCTCGCCGCCAATTCCGATATCGCCGCAGGCAATGCCAATGCGGAACTGGACCTGCAACTCAATCAGCTGACGACCACGACGCTGCTTGCCATCATGCGCAAGCATGGAATTGACAGGCTTTTCTTCGCCAGCACTTCCGCCGTGTTCGGCGAAGCCGAAGGCAATATTCATGAAAATCATGGTCCTTTGCGGCCGATCTCATTCTATGGCGCCAGCAAGCTTGCCGCCGAAGCCTATCTGTCCGTCTATGCGCTGTCATTCGGCATCAAGACACTCGTGCTGCGTTTTCCGAATGTCGTTGGGGAGCGCTCGACGCATGGAGCGATCTACGACTTCATCAACAGGTTGAAGGCTGATCCGACGAGACTCCAGGTGCTCGGCAACGGAATGCAGACAAAGCCATATCTCTATGTCGGCGACCTGGTGGATGCGATTCTCCTCGCATGGGACAAGGCACCCGGCGCCTATGAAGTATTTCATGCCAGCGGCATCGGTGAAACGTCCGTTCGGGATATCGCCGAGATCGTGGTCTCGAAGGTGGCAGCCGGAGCCGCTATCGAATATGGCAACGAGGATCGCGGCTGGCTGGGCGATGTGCCGCGCTTCAGCTACGATATAAGCCGGCTCGTAACGCTAGGCTGGTCCCCGAAGCGAAAATCGACAGAGGCCGTTGAACTTGCCGTCGAACGGATCCTGGCGAATGGGTTCTGAAGGCACGATCCGCCAGGCGATCATTATTGCCGGTGGCCTTGGAACGCGTGCTCGCAGCATGACAGGCGATGCCATTCCGAAGGCTCTTTTGCCGCTCGGCGGTGTCCCGATCATTCTCAGGCAGATTCGTGTGCTGGCCCGCGAAGGTGTTCAACATGTGCGCGTGCTTGGTGGTCACCTTGGCAGCCAGCTGGAGCCTGCTCTTGATCCGGAAGCTGAAAAACTCGGCATCAAGATCGAGGTCTTCGTCGAGACGTCTCCGCTCGGCACGGCAGGCTGCTTGACGACTTTGGATTCGACAGCCGGCGACGTACTGATCGTCTACGGCGACATGCTTTTTGACATCGATCTGGCGGCACTGGCGCGTCATCGTCATCAATTTCCAGCCGCTCTGACCATCATCGCTCATCCCAACGATCATCCCCGCACATCCGATCTCGTCGTCCAGAAGAGCGGTTATCTCCAACGCCTGTTGCCCCGCAAAACGCCCCGGGATGCGGATTGGCGCAATCTGGTGCCGGCCGGTTTGTACGTAGCCTCAGACCAGTTTTTTGAGGCGCTGGTGCCGGGCCATACGGCCGACATGATTCACGACGTTATTCCCGATCTCCTCGAGCGTTCCATTCCGATCGCGATTTACGACACGCCGGAATACATCAGGGATACCGGCTCGCCGAACCGCCATGCTGCCGCGGAGGAGGACCTTCGGCAGGACCGCGTTCATGCGGTCCATCTCTCAGTCAGAAGACCCGCGGTATTTTTCGATTGCGATGGCGTGCTCAACGAAGATGTCGGCGGCCACGGCATTATACATCCCGACCAGGTGAAGCTGATCGGCCGAGCCGGCAAAGCGGTGCGGCTCGCCCGCGAGGCCGGCTTCCTGACGGTTGCCGTCACCAACAGGCCGCAGGTCGCCAAAGGCCTGCTCGACGAATCCGGCCTGGATCATGTTCTTGGTCGCCTGGAGGCCGAGCTTGCCGAAGATGGCGGCGTCCTGGACCGTATCTATTTTTGTCCGCACCATCCGGACAAAGGATTTCCAAATGAGATCCCGGAACTCAAGATCAATTGTGCATGCCGCAAACCAGGCGACCTGATGATCCGCCAGGCAATGACGGAGTTGCCGGTCGAAAAATCGAAATCCGTCATCATCGGAGACAGCCTGCGCGACATAGGTGCGGCCCGCAAGGCAGGCATCTGGGCCTATGGGGTCCGAACGGGTTACGGCCTGCGGGATGAAAAGAGCTATCCTGCTGAGGAAACAGATATTCCCCGTGCCGATCTTGTCTTCGACACGGTCTATGACGCCGTTCGTTTTCAATGCGGTTATCAAGATATCGGGCAAGGGCTGTCCGGAGCCATTCATCAACGTCTTCCACGTAAAGCAGGTCCACTGCTCGTCAGTATCTGCGGCCGTTCCCGCTCCGGGAAAAGCACGTTTGCGCATGCGGTCGAGCGTATGCTCTCGGAATCAGGACGCCGGGTGCTAAGGCTGGAGCTCGATCGCTGGATACTGCCGCTCGAGTATCGCCGTCCTGATATGGCTGCGGAAGAACGCAACAGGGTCGAAGTCTATCCTGAGATCGTCAGCACGCTGCGCCGATCCGGACAGGTCGAGGCGCCCGGTTACGAAGCGGCAAGCCGTGGTCAGCGCAAGGGTACGACCACCTATGATGCGCGTGACGCCGAGGTCATTCTGCTGGACGGCATCTTTGCCGGACACAGGTCGATCCGCGAAGATGTCGATATGGCGGTGTTTGTCGAAGCGTCACAACAGACCTTGCTCAGCCGCTTTCACAATTTTTACGCCTGGAAAGGCCTCACGGCAGCAGCGACCGACAGGCTCTGGGCATCGCGAATTCAGGACGAGTGGCCGAAGATCGATCTGCAGCGGGCATCGGCCGATATCGTCATCAATCTTGAGGAGGCAATCCTTTGATCGTTTCATCCGCACCTTTTCGGGTCAGCTTCGCCGGAGGCGGCTCTGATATAGCGTCCTACTACCGCCGTCAGGCGGGCGCGGTATTGTCCTGCGCGATCGCCAAGTACAGCTTCGTTATCGTGCATAGCTATTTCAACGAAAAGAAGTATCATCTCAAATATACACGCACAGAGCTCGCCGACACGCTTGAGGAGATCGCGCATCCGCTGCTGCGCGAGGCCCTGCGGATGCATCAGCTCGAGCCTGGCATCGAAGTTGCTTCGGTCGCCGACATTCCTTCGGGAACCGGCTTGGGATCATCCAGTTCCTTTTCCGTGGCGCTGATCAATGCGCTCTACGCCCACAGGTCGCGCTTTGCCTCCAAGGATCAGCTGGCGGAAGAAGCCTGCAAGCTCGAAATCGACATCCTGAAGGAGCCGATCGGCAAACAGGATCAATATGCGGCCGCACATGGCGGATTGAACTTCATCGAATTCAATTCCAACGGCAGCGTGAACGTCCAGCCCGTCGTTCTCAGCTCCGAAAAGATGGCGGAACTCGAGAGCAACATCCTGTTGTTTTTCACAGGAAGCCAGCGCGATACGCGCTCGGTGCTGTCGACGCAGGTGCAAGCCATGGAGGCCGACGAGGAAAAATTCCGGACCGTCGAGCGCATGGTGCAGCTGAGTTACGAAATGCGTGACATCCTGATGGGTGGAGATCTCGGTGCGTTCGGCGAAGCCCTGCATCGCGGATGGATGATGAAACGATCGCTGACATCGAAGATTACCAACAGTGCGATCGACGAGTTTTATGAGGCAGCACGTGCTGCCGGCGCAATCGGTGGCAAGCTTGCGGGTGCAGGCGGAGGCGGCTTCCTCGTTCTCTATTGCCCTAGAGATCGTCAGGAAAAGGTGCGGCAAGCGCTGTCGCAGCTGAAGGAAATCGAGTTTCGTTTTGACTGGAGCGGCGCGCGCATCGCTTTTGCACAGTAGAGAGTGTGAATGGCACCACGTCTCATTATCACCGGATCGACCGGCTATATCGGTGCAAGACTTGTCGCGAGGGCGCGTGAGCGCGGCTTCGACGTGGTTGAACTGGGCCGGCGGCCCGGCGCGGCGTGGCGCATTGGCGATGAACCTGCAGCATCCGATCTGGAGGGAGCGGTTGGGCTCGTCCATCTCGCGCATTCCTGGGCTACTTCGCCGGAGGCGGCCGAAGAAGAAAACGTCAATATATCAGGCACCCTGAAGCTGGCGGAAGCGGCAAAGGCAGCCGGAGTGCCGCGCTTCGTTTTTGCCTCGTCCACCTCGTCCAGAAGAGAAGCGCTCAATGTCTACGGCCGGACCAAGTTCAGGATCGAAGAGCATTTGGCTGCCAGCAAGGCAGCACCGATCGTCAGAATTGCGCGAATAGGGCTCGTTTATGGCGGCCCGCGCACAGCGATGTACGGCCTGATGGCGAAATTGGCGGCGCTCAGTCCAATCCTGCCGATGATAGGGCTCAGCCGAAAAGTTCAGCCCATTCATCTCGACGAAGTCGCCGCAGGCCTGCTGGCGCTCGCGACCGGAGAGGACCAGCCGCTGCAGACCTTTGTGCTGGCGCAGGAAAAACCCATAAGCTTTGCGGCCTGGCTCAGAATTCTCCGCCGTACCCAGGGTAAGGGCAACCTCCATTTCATACCGGTTCCCCTGACCGCCGCACTCCTCGCCTGCCGCATGACGAAGATTCTCCCGTTGGTTCCCACGGTCGATCCGGAACGTGTCCTCGGGCTTGCAGGCGCCGCACCGATGGAGAGCAGCGAGAGCCTCAAGGTCCTGAAGTTGAACCTCTCTGACCCGGCGACCACGCTTGCCGGAGAATTCGGGCAGACAAACGAGGAGCAATCGCGACGTGAGGCACAGGCCCTGCTGCGATATCTGGGCATCGCGCCCTCCGAAATACCGCTGCAGCGACTCTGCGAAGGGCTGCGGCATGAGGGATTGTCGCCGCTCGGCCTTTCCCCGGCAATGGTCAGGCATCCTGGTTTGCTGGCCCTCTTTGAACCGCCGGCCAATCGAACACGGCATCGCCTCGCGCAGGCCCTTTATTTGGCCGACCTCGCGAGCGAACCGGAAAGGCGCCCGGGCAAAGAGCCCGGATTTTTCGGCGCGATACTGGCGATTTCCAGCGATGTCTTGCTCTTTCCGCTCCGCGCGCTTTTAGCGGGGAGATATCGATGAATGGGCCGGACGCCGACTTCATCATCATCGGCAGTGGACCTGCCGGTGTCTCCGCGGCGTTTCCCCTGATCGCGGCCGGACGCCGCGTTCTGATGCTCGACGGCGGGGATGATGCCGGATCGCAGGAGGAAAGCCGCAGCGTCCGCGTCCTCGGAAGCAATCTGGAATCGCTGCGAACGGACGACGGAAGTTCGCCGAAATTGCAGACCCCCGTTGCACGAGGAATTCTCGAACCTTTTCGAGACCAATCCGGCATAACCGGCAACGGCTTCTTCCCAGTCGGCAGCCTTGCCCGCGGCGGTCTCTCCAACATCTGGGGAGCGCAAATCAGCTATCTCGATGCCGAGGATATCGCGGCTTGGCCGATCGACATCGCCTCCTTGCAGAGATCCTACGAGCATGTCGCCAAGCGCATCGGCATCAGCAGGAATGCGGATTCTACGACAGGCGCTGACAGTGAGCCCGTCCTGCCACTTGGAGCGACAGCAGCCAATGTTCTCCATCGGCACCAGGCCGCAAAGCCGGCAGATGGATCGTTCCGGCTTTTTCCCGCCGTCAATGCCATACTTTCGCAGGCGAGGTCCGGGCGGGCGGCATGCGATCTGCGCGGCGACTGTCTCTATGGCTGCCCGACCGGCGCGATCTATAACAGCAGGCAGGATCTGCTTCTGTTGCGAAAGTCTCCACATTTTCGTTTGCTCGACAACATGCGGGCCGTCTCGTTGACACGCAGCTCGGGCTGGACGGTCAGAACGGCAGACGGATCGTCATTCTCCGCACCGAGGATCATTCTGGCCGCAGGAGTCCTTGGAACGGCCGCCCTGCTGTCGGACCTCCTGCCGATTGACGAGCAGGGACTGCGTCTTCTGAACAGTCCCACGCTGGCCATTCCCCTGCTCTCTCCCGCAAGAATGTTGCGTTCGCCGACGGCGACGCACAGCCTCGCGCAGCTCGGATTATCTCTGCGCTACGGCAGCGGCGCATCCGATTACGTGACGGGAGCGATCTATGAAGTTGGTACGCTGCCGGCGCAGAGCTTCATCAACAGGATGCCGCTCGGTCGAAAAGCCGGCCGCGCGGCGTTCGAGCTTATCGGGAGCAGTCTCCTCGTCGCGACGATCTATTATCCCGGCAATCAAAGCCGAAGCTACATCCGTCGGGACGAAACGGCAGGAAAGGGTCTGACCGTCCGCGGCGGCTTCGCGGAAGGTTTCGACATCCGCGCCGAGGCCTTGAAAAAGACGCTCCGCCGGGAATGGAAACGGCTGGGTCTCATTCAGCTCCCGGGCACGTCGCTGGCGGAACCCGGCATCGACGCCCATTTTGCCGGCACCTTGCCTATGGGCGCGTCCGGTCCGTTCGGTACCTCTTCAGACGGCGAATTGAATCTCCATTCCGGTCTCCACATCGTCGACGGTTCGATCCTTCCGGATCTGTCTTCGAAATACGTCACGATGACGATCATGGCCAATGCCGACCGCATCGCCCATCGCCTCGCCGAAACGGAAGCAAACTCGGCACTTTAGGGGTTTGAATTTCACCCCCGAGCTTTGAGGACTAACAGAACGCATCGGAAAAACCGTTTGCTGATGCGTTCTCGTCTTTCTTTGCGGCAAACCGCAAGCATCGACCAAGTTCAGGCAATGCCACCCAGGCATACATATTTAAGCTCGGTATATTCGTCCAATCCATGCCTCGACCCTTCGCGTCCGAGGCCCGACATCTTCACACCGCCGAACGGAGCCTCAGCCGTCGAGACGAGACCGGTATTGACGCCGACCATCCCATATTCGAGCGCTTCGGCGACGCGAAATACCCGCGACAGATCGCGGGCGTAAAAATACGAAGCAAGTCCGAACTCGGTGTCGTTTGCCTGTTCGATGACGTCCTCTTCGTCGCGGAAACGAAAAAGCGGTGCAAGCGGCCCGAAGGTTTCCTCGCGCGCGACCTGCATGCCGGCAGCAACATCGCGCAGGATCGTCGGCTCGAAGAAATGACCGCCAAGCGCATGGCGCTTGCCCCCTGAAACGATCCCGGCGCCCTTTGAAACGGCGTCGCGGATATGGCTTTCGACCTTGGCGACGGCATTGTCGTCGATCAGCGGGCCAAGCACGACGTCACGGTCGAGACCATTGCCGACCTTCAAGCCCGAAACCGCCGCGGCGAGCTTGGCGGCAAATGCCTCATAGACGCCGTCCTGGACATAAAGGCGATTGGCGCAGACGCAGGTCTGGCCGTTGTTGCGGAACTTGGCGATGAGCGCGCCTTCGACGGCAGCGTCGAGATCGGCATCGTCGAACACGATGAAGGGCGCATTGCCGCCGAGTTCGAGACCGAGCTTTTTGATCGTCGGCGCGCATTGCCGGTAAAGCAGCTCGCCCGTCCGGGTGGAGCCCGTGAATGTCAGGACCCGAACGTCACGGCTTGCCGTGAGCGCCCCGCCAATTGCCGCTGCGTCACCAGTGACGATGTTGAGAAGCCCCGGCGGCAGGCCGGCACGCTCACCGAGAACGGCGATCGCAATGGCGGAGAATGGCGTCTGCAGCGCCGGCTTGAGGACGACGGCACAGCCGGCGGCAAGCGCGGGGCCAATCTTGCGGGTGATCATGGCGTTCGGAAAGTTCCACGGCGTGATCGCCGCCACCACGCCTGCCGGCTGGCGCAGGACGAGGATCCTTTTGTCGGCCTGATGTCCCGGGATGGTCTCGCCGTTGATGCGTCTTGCCTCTTCGGCGAACCATTCGATGAAGCTCGCACCATAGGTGATCTCCCCCTTGGCCTCGGCGAGCGGCTTTCCCTGCTCCAGCGTCAGGATCATCGCCAGGTCGTCGCGGTTTTCGATCATCAGGCGGTGCCATGACTTCAGAACGGCGGCGCGCTCCCCGGCGGTCTTCTTCGCCCAAAGCTTCTGGGCAATCACGGCGGCGCGGATGGCGTCCTCCGTTTCCGCCGCACCGAGGTCAGGGACCACCCCCAGCGGCTCGCCTGTCGCTGGATTGCGGACCGTCGCCGCCTTGCCGCCTTCCGCTTCGATCCAGCGATCGGCGATGGGGCATGCCTGACGGAACAGCGAGGGATCATTGAGCTTCATATGACAACTTTCAACAGAATACGTGAGCAGCACCGGGATCGAAATTCAGATGGACTATATCGCCACGGCTGAGCCCCGCGATAGCCTCGTGACCGAACGGCAAGCGAACCGCCAGCGCCTCGCCTGTCGCCGTCTCGGTCGAGACGTGAATATTGTTGCCGAGAAAGGTAATGTCGCTGACAGTTGCGGCAAGACCCGCTCCCGCCGCTTGGGCGCGGGACAATCGAATGCGCTCAGGCCTCAGCATCAGGGCTGCCCTCGTCCCGGAGGTTCCTTTTCCATGCACCGGAATATGATTGAAGACGCTGCCGCCGCCAAGCGAAATGGTGGCCTGCCCATCGGAGGATGACAGTAGGTCGCATGAAATGAAGTCGCTGTCGCCGATGAATTCGGCAACGAAGCGGGTCCGCGGATTGGCGTAGAGTTCCGGCCCCGTGCCGATCTGATCGATGACACCCTTGGAAAAGACGGCGATGCGATCGGAGAGCCGCAACGCCTCCTCCTGGTCGTGGGTGACATAGAGGATCGTCACTTCGGTCTGCTGATGGATCCGGCGTATCTCATGCTGGATTTCCTCGCGCAGCTTCTTGTCGAGCGCCGACAACGGCTCGTCCATCAGAAGCACCGGCGGATCATAGGCAAGGGCTCTGGCAAGGGCGACGCGCTGCTGCTGGCCGCCGGACATTTGCGCAGGCTTGCGATCCTCGAAGCCTTCGAGCCGGACGAGGCGCAGCATCTCCTTCACCTTGCTGTCGACCTCGGCTTTGGACTTGCGCCTGACCTTCAGCGGGAATGCGATGTTTTCGCCCACCGTCAGATGCGGAAACAGGGTGTAGCGCTGGAACACCATGCCGATGTTGCGCTTGTGCGACGGCGTGTCGAGCAGGGTCTTGCCCTCCAGCGTGATGTCGCCTTTCGTCGGCGTTTCAAAACCGGCCAGGATGTAGAGGGTGGTGCTTTTTCCGGATCCGGACGGTCCGAGAAAGGTCAGGAACTCCCCACGCCGGACGTCGAGATTGACGTCGTGGACGGCGACGACAGGGCCGTATTCCTTGCGTATTCCGCGGATCTGAAGGAATGGTTCTTTCATTGTTTCAGTACCTTACGCACGACGGCAACCAGCGCCATCAAGATGATCGTCAAAAGGATAAGAAGGGTCGACGCCGCAGCGACAACCGGCGTCAGGTCCTGCCGGAGCGTCGCCCATACTTTTACCGGCAGCGTCTGCAGGGTCGGGCTGGACATGAAGATCGCCACCACCACCTCGTCCCAGGATGTCAGGAACGAGAAGACGGCCGCCGAAAACAGCCCATGGCTGATCGCCGGCAGGGTGACCCTGATCTTTGCTTCCAGAGGCGAGGCGCCGCACAGAACGGCCGCATCCTCGATCGACTTGTCGAAGCCCTCCAGCGCACTTGAGATGGACAGGATCGAGAAGGGCAGCGCAAGAACGAGGTGCGAAATGACAAAGCCTACCAACGTGCCGCCAAGACCAATCCTCAGAAAGAAGGCGTAGAGGGCGACCGCAAGAACCACGACGGGAAGGATCATCGGCGTCAGGAACAGCGCTTTCAGCGCATCGCGGAACAGGAACGAGCCGCGCACCAGCCCGAAGGAGGTCACGAGCCCGAGCAGCACTGACAGGATCGTCACGATGACCGCGATCTTGAAGCTCGTCCAGGCCGATTCCAGCCAGCGCGGATCGGCAAAGAGTTCGCTGTACCATTGAAGCGTCCAGCTGGGCGGCGGAAAGATCAGCCATTGCGAGGAGCCGAAGGAGAGCGCCGCGATAAAGACGATCGGCAGCAGCAGAAAGGCCGCGGTCAGAAGCGTGATCGCCAGCAGGATATATTTCCACCAGCCGAGCCGATCGAAGTTGAGCAACATGTCAACGCCCTCCCGGGTTCTGGTTGCCGAGGAAGCGCAGCTGCACGGCATAAAGCGACAGGGTCACCACGAGGAGCACCAGCGCCGCGGCACCTCCCATTCCCCAGTTGACCAGCGACTGCACGAATTGGGCGATCAGCTCCGCGAGCATCATGTTCGCAGTGCCGCCGAGAAGCGACGGCGTGACGAAATAACCAAGCGACATGACGAAGACCATGAGGGCACCGGCCGCCATGCCCGGCATGGCCAAGGGCAGCAGGACACGGGTCAGGCACTGCCACCGGTTGGCGCCGCAAAGTGCTGCCGCCTGCAGGGTCGACGGGTCGATCTTCCTGATCACGCCGTAGAGCGGCAGGATGATGAAGGGTAGCATGATATATGTCATGCCGATCGTCACCCCGGTCAGGTTGTTGACCAGTGCCAAAGGTTTGTCGATCAGCCCCATTCCGATCAGCATCTTGTTAATGAGCCCCGTCCGCTGCAGCAGCACCATCCAGGCATAGGTGCGGGCCAGCAGGTTGGTCCACATCGACAGGAGCAGGATCGCAAAGATTACCGAGGTCAGCCGCCCGGGCATGATTGCCAGTGCCCAGGCAACGGGAAATCCGATCAGCAGCGAAATCACCGTGACGAGACCCGAGACGATGAAGGTGTTGGCGAAAATCTTGAGATAGGTCGCGGACCCGATCAGCTGCGCATAGTTTCCAAAGCCCGGCACCGGTTCCAGCACGCTGCGCAGCAAGAGTACCGCCACCGGCGCGATGAAAAAGATCGTCACGAAGGCGAGCGCCGGAAGGACCCCGCCGAACCCTGTTGCCCTGCGCACCTTTGGCAGGGGCGCAATTGCGCCGGAGGCATCGCTATATGTCGACATGACAGTCCTTCCCACCCGTCAAATTCCGCAGGCGCCGAGGTCCAACAAACGGCACCGACGCTGCGGGGGGCACGGCGAACATCCGCCGTGCCCGTTCTCAAGTTTCAGGCTACTTCGCCTGCCAGGCGTACCACTTCTCGCCGATGGCATCGCGATTATCAGCCCAGTAGTTCATGTCGGCATTCACCTGGCTGGCCGTCTGCTGATCCGGCAGGGACTTGGCCGTCTCCGGATCCATCAGCTTGGCCGAGTCAACGTTGATTGGTGCATATCCGGTGGCTTTTGCAAGGGCGGCCTGCGGTTCGGCCGCGGTCGCCATTGCAATGAACTTCATCGCGGCTTCCGCGTTCGGCGAACCCTTCGGCACGACGAGCGAATCCGCAGCGGTAATGTTCTGTTCCCATGAGGTCTCGGTCTTGATACCGCTCGCCGCAAGCGCGGTCATGCGGCCGTTCCAGATGCTGCCGAAGGGAGCCTCGGCGGATGCCAGAAGCTGCTGCGACTGTGCGCCGCCCGACCACCAGACGATATCCGATTTGATCGTATCGAGCTTCTTGAAGGCGCGGTCGAGATCAAGCGGATAGAGCTTGTCGGCAGCCACGCCGTCGGCAAGCAGCGCCGCTTCGATCACGCCGGGAGCCGACCACTTGTAGAATGTGCGCTTTCCCGGAAACTTAGTCGTGTCGAACAGATCCGCCCAGGTCTTCGGGCAGGCGCTGACGGCATCGGCATTGCAGCCGATCACGAAGGAATAATAGAAACTGCCGACCGAATAGTCGGTCACGAAGCGCGGATCGAGCTTGGATTTGTCGATGACGGAGAAATCGAGTTTTTCCAGCTGGCCATTCTTGCCGGCCTGGGCGGCATAGTCGCCTTCGACGTCGACAACGTCCCAGGTGACCTGGCCAGCCTCGACCATCGCCTTGAGCTTGCCGTAATCCGTCGGCCCGTCCTGCACGACGGTAATGCCGGTCTTCTCGGTGAATGGGCTTGCCCATGCAGCCTTCTGCGCGTCCTGGGTCGTTCCTCCCCAGCTCGAGAAGACCATGTTGTCGGCGTGTGCCGGTCCGGACACAGCCACGAATGCGGCAACCGCCGCGAAAGCAAATATTGTTTTCATGTTCCCTTATCCTTGTTCTGGTTTGTCCTACGGGTATGCCTTATGCCGTCAGTGCGCCTCGCTCCTGGGAGAAAAGTTAGCTGGCTTCATAATCTTGTTTTCCGCTACTTCGATCAGATCGCGGATCTTGGGCAGGAAGGCCTGCCACCGGGGATCGGCCAGAAGCCTCTGGCGCCTCGCCTCCCGGTCGTCCAGGCTCGTAAAGGCCCAGATGTGAACGATCTCGTTGATCGTTCCGATCTCCGAGAAAAAATAGCCGACGAGCGTGCCGAGATGGCTCTTCTGGATCTCGATCCCCTCTTCCTCGACGACCTTGAGATATTGCGGGATGGTGCCGTTCTTCAGCCGATAGGTGCGGATTTCGTAAAACATCGGCGCTACCTCATCACGAAGGGATCGGGGATCGGATCGTCCGATGTCCTGAGCCAGATCGTCTTGGTGCGGGTATAGTCGAGCGCCGCGGCCATGCCGCCTTCCCTGCCATGGCCCGACAGGCCGAAACCGCCGAACGGCGCGATCGGTGATACCACGCGGTAGGTGTTGACCCAGACGATCCCGGCACGGAGCCCCTTCATCAGCCGGTGCGCCCGGGTGAGGTTCTGGGTGAAGACGCCGGAAGCCAGGCCATAACGGGTATCGTTGGCAAGCCGCAGCGCTTCGGCCTCCGTCTCGAACGACACGACGGACAAGACCGGCCCGAAGAACTCCTCGATCAGCGACGGCGAGGCGACATCGTCGCAGTCGAGAATCGTCGGCGGGAAATAATAGCCGTCGCCGTCGATCTTGCGTCCTCCCGTGACGAGGCGGGCGCCACTTTCGATCGACTTGGCGACGAGAGCGCCGATATTGTCCTGCTGGCGCTTGGTGGCAAGCGGGCCGACTTCGGTCGCCATATCGAGCGGCGCACCGATCCGGATCGCCTCCGCCTTCTCCCGCAGCAGGGCGACGAATTTATCCTTGACGTTGCGTTCGACGATCAGCCGTGACCCGGCAACACAGCTCTGCCCTGTCGCGGCGAAAATGCCCGCGACCTGGGCGTTGGCAGCGCTCTCGAGGTCTGCATCGGCAAAGACGATGAACGGCGACTTGCCGCCAAGTTCAAGCGAGGTGGAGGCGAGGTTTTCGGCCGAGTTGCGAAGGACGTGCCGGGCGGTTTCAGGACCGCCGGTAAAAGCGACATGCGCGACTTTCGGGTGCCGGCCGAGGGCAGCGCCGCAGGAGGCGCCGAAACCGGTGATGATGTTGACGACGCCGGCGGGAAAGCCTGCCTCGTGCACGAGCCGTGCAAATTCGAGAAGCGGCGCCGGCCCGTCTTCCGAGGCCTTGACCACCATCGTGCAGCCGGCCGCGAGCGCCGGGCCGATCTTCACCGCGGACAGGAAAAGCTGGCTGTTCCACGGCACGACCATCGCAACGACGCCGATCGGCTCGCGGCGAAGCCAGACATCCATGTCAGGCTTGTCGATCGGCAGGTAGGCGCCTTCGATCTTGTCGGCGATGCCGGCATAGTAGCGATAGTATTCGGCGACATAAGCGATCTGCGCCGATGTTTCGCGGATGATCTTGCCGGTGTCGCGCGTCTCCAGTTCAGCCAGCACCTGCGCGTTGGCAGCAACCAGGTCGGCCAGCTTGTAAAGCAGCTTGCCGCGTTGGGTGGCCGTCATTTTCGGCCAGGCGCCTTCGTAAAGTGCCCTGTCAGCCGCGTTGACAGCCCGATCGACATCGCCCTCGCGCGCTTCGGGCATCTCAGCCCAGACCGCGCCGGAGGCGGGATCAATGCTCGGATAGCTAGCCTCGCCATCTGAGAATTCGCCGTCGATATAGTGCTGGAAACGCCGCATGGTCTTACTCCTGAAATGCTGGCATGACCTCGGTGATGAAGCGCTCGAGCGACGCCTTCTTGCGCTCGAAGCTCATGCCGGTGTCGATCCAGAAGGAATATTCGTCATAGCCCAGCGCCTCATACGCCTTGAGCCGGGCGATGACGGTCTCAGCGTCGCCAACGACATTGTTGGTGCGCATGACCTGGTCCGACAGCATCGCGTTTGCTCTGACCTGTTCGTCCGGGATCCGTTCGATCAGACCCTGGGTAACCGGCTTCTCATTCTTGAACCAGGCGAAGAAGTAATTGTAGTAGACGCTGAGTTCATGGGCGGCCTGGGCGACATCGTCCTCTGACGAGCCGACATAGGTATGGCGCAGCAACATGATCTTGGGCCGCTCGATCTCGGGATTCTTGGTGCAGGCGTCGTTGAAGCGCTCCATCAACGACTGAACCTCGTCGTCGCCCTGCCAGAGCGGCGTGACCTGAACGTTGCAGCCGTTGGCGACGGCAAATTCGTGCGAGTTCGGATCGCGCGCGGCAACCCAGATGGGCGGGTTCGGCTGCTGCAGCGGTTTCGGCGCCGACGTGGTCGACGGAAACTTGAAGAATTCCCCGTCATGCGCGTAGTCGCCGGCCCATATGCCCTTGACCGCCGGGATGAGCTCACGCATGCGCTGACCGGCACCCCAGGCATCGAGACCGGGCAACAGACGCTCGTATTCGAAGGAATAGGCTCCGCGCGCGATACCGATATCGAGTCGTCCATCGCAGATGATGTCGGCCATGGCCGCCTCGCCGGCAAGCTTGATCGGATGCCAGAAGGGGGCGATCACCGTCCCCGTCCCGAGCCGCACCCGCGATGTGCGGCGCGCCAGATCGGCAATGGTCACGAACGGATTGGGCGCAATGGTGAAATCCATGCCGTGGTGCTCACCCGTCCAGATCGCGTGCATACCGCCCTTGTCGGCGATCTCGCAGAGCGCGACGAATTCCTCGTAGAGGCTCTTATGGCTTTGATTAGCGTCGAGCCGTTCCATATGGACGAAGAGGGAGAACTTCATGCTTTTGCGTCCTTGACTGGAATTGGGTGAACAGTGCCGCCGGTCTCGTCGCCGAAATAGACGCCGAAATTGCCGATCGAGCTTTCCATCGCGAAACGGCTGACGATATCGGCGGTCGAACTGGTCTTGAACTTTGCCGCAACCAACGCGTCAGGCTTCAGGAACCTGCCGCCGGCAGGCTCGCCCTCTCCGGCAACGGCGTGATAGACGATGTGCTGCTTGCCGTCGCTTTTGCCCTCATAAACCGAATAGAGAAAGCCGATGCTGACCTTCAGCCCGGTTGATGTCTCCAGGTATTTTTGCAGTGCCTCGGTCGGGCTGCCGTCATGGGCGTCGACACTTGGCAGGGAGAGCACATCCTCGCCGAGCAGCAGAACCTCCCCGCGGCGCTCGACAACGGCCGCAAGTTCCATATTGCCTTCGCTTGCCGCGGACACTGCCTTGCTTGCGAGCGTCGGCGTGAAATAGCCTCCACGCGCATAGCCGAGACCGTTGCGGCCGCTATTGTCGAAAGCTTCGATGCGGCCCATCAAGATGACGTGGTCGCCAGCCTCGATGACCTCTTCCATGGCGCATTCGAACCAGGCTGCAACGTTCGAGAATATCGGGCAGCCTGCCGATCCCTTGGCCCATTCGACCGCCGCAAACCTGTCCTCGACCGGGCGAGCAAAAGTGTTCGACACGTCTTTCTGCATTTCCGAAAGCACGTTGATCGCAAAATGCTGCGCGCCGGTCATGGTGGCGAAATTGCGCGACGACTTGGCAAGGCAGACGAGCAGCAAAGGCGGATTAAGCGAGACTGAGGTGAAGGAGTTCGCTGTGAAGCCGATCGGATGTCCATCCCCGTCGCAGGCGGTGACGACAGTCACCCCGGTCGGAAAAGCCCCGAATGCATCTCGCAGTGCTCTTGGGTCGACAGTCTGGATTGTCATCGTCCATCCTCCCCGAACGACAGCCACTCAGCGAGCAGCGAATTGACGATATCAGGCGCGGTCAGGTTCACCATATGACGATGCCCTTCGACGATGCGGGCGTAGCCCCGCGGCGCAAGCTCTGCCATTTGTGTCGCCATCAAGGGCGTCGAGTTCGGATCATCGGACCCCGTCAGAAACAGCGCCGGACCAGCCACGTCTTTCCAGCCGTCAGCATAGGTCTCGTCTCCTCCCGCGAAGGCGGCGTAAGCGACGGCATATCCCTGGGGATCGACGAGGTTTAGCCATTTTCGCGTCAATTCACGCGCGGTGACGCTGTCCGCATCTTCGCCGAACCAGCGGGCCAGCGGACCTTCCTTGTCGACGCCCGATACCGGAATGGCCGCAGCCCGCGAAAGCACGGCGGCCTTTGCCTCAGGGTCACGCCTGTAGACACCGTTGAGGTAGGCGACACGGCTGATACGCTCGCCAAAGGTCGCGGCCGCCCCTCCTGAAACCAGTGCGCCCATCGAGTGCCCGGCAACATTTGCCGTGTCGATTGCCATCTCGTCGAGAAAACGTCCGAACCAGGCGACGAACTCCTCGAGCCGACTGCCCGCCGGCAGCATTGCGCTCTCCCCATGTCCCGGCATATCGACAGCGATGACGCGATGGCCTGCAGACAGAAATGCAATCTGCGGAGCCCAGGCCTCGAGCCGCATGCCGACGCCATGAATGAGAACCAGCGGCTCGCCGCTGCCGGCCTCATGATAGGCCGTTCCGCTTGCCGTCTTCCTTCGGGGCAAGGCACCGGCGGCATTTGTTGCTGCAGCGGTGCGTGTGGTCGATCCGGCTGTCAGCATCTCAGAGCGCTCCTTCAAACGCCCGCAGGATTGGCAACGTCCTGCCCCAGGTCTTTCAGATCCTGGTAGCGGTCGCCGATACGGTGATGCGGGCGCCCGCCTATCGAAGCGCCGAGGGCCACGACGATCTCGTCGGCAGCGGGCGCGTCGGGGATCGACGTCTGGATGGTCAGGTAGTGCGAACGGCGGCCTTCATCGTTCTTGTCCATCAGCGGGATCATGATCGGCGCATTTGCAGGACCGCGTGTGTTGCAGAAGGCGAGATAGGACTTGGCGCCGACGGCCTGGCGATAAAAATTGCCGAAACGCAGCGTGTGGATAAGCGCGGACCCGTGTTCGATCTCGCCGTCCAGGCCGACGACGGCAGACTTTCCATAGCCCTCGACAGCCTCGCCGGACCCGACCGCCTCGATGATCATCTTGGTCAGCAACTCGCCGAGCACTGGAGCGCCTGCGTGAATTTCGGGCTTGAGGTCATCGACGAAGCCGCGACCGGCCCAGGGATTCTTCACGACCGCGAAGGCGGTAAACAGCTTCAGCGGAACCGCCGCGGCCTTGCCGCCTTCGATCAGCGTCGTTTCGATCTGCAGTCCCGTCTTGCGAATTTGAATGGCCATCGAGCACCTCATTTCTCAATTTTGTATTATGGTATACCATAATACACGAGTGTCAAGTTGGTTCCTGCGAGGACGCAGTTCAGGCCGAGGCGGAGTTTTTCAATTTGGCGCGCGCGCACTCTCGACCCACCGGGCAGCGCTTTCTTCCCGTCAGCGCGTTGTCAGCTGACAAACGACATGGCGGCGCCCCGCGGAGGCAGGCCGAGTCCAGAAGTCACGGTCATCCCAGTTCATGGTACCGCCTTACATATTACTTAATATGGCATACCATCACATTGGACAAAGTTGGGTGTCAAGCGCGGAGTATGGGTTCCGCTAAATTGCGCGGAACATTCATCGCGAATGGAGTGATATCGACAGCTGAGATGAGCGCTTTGCCAGGCCCGTGGGGAAGTGTCAGGGCTTTGCTCGTGCCTATTCGGCAAGCTTCTTGGCGGACAGCACTGCTTCGGCGATCGCGCTCGCGGCGGCGACGTGATCCATCGCGGCCCGGTAAGCCCCTTCGCCGTCGCCGCGGCGGATGGCGTCGACGATCTTCGACATCTGCAGCGGCCCTTCGATGCCGCGTCTCTCCGTCTTGATCGTCATCGAGCGCAGGTGGTTTATGCGCACGGTGAGGAGATTGACGACACCCCAGGCAACATTCCTGTCAACCATGGTGAACAGCGTGTGATAGAAGGAAGAGGTGTTCGTCAGCACAGCCGCCATGTCGTTGTCGCGGTAACTGTTGCGGATCCCGGCCAGAGATTCCTCCAGCGCAGCGACGATCTCCGGGCTGCGGCGCTCCGCGCACAGCCGCGCCGCCATGCCTTCCAGCGCGCCACGGATCTCATAGATCTGTTTGGCTTCGTCGATGTCGAGCTGCGCGACGATCGGCCCCTTGTTCGGCAGAATGGCGACAAGCCCTTCCGATTCCAGATGCCTCAGAACCTCGCGCACGACTGTTCGGCTGACGCCGAGCTGGGCGCAGAGGTCACGCTCGACAAGGCGATCTCCGGGACGAAAATATCCGTTGACGATGGCTTCGCGGACCTTGTCGAGTGCCAATTCCCGCAAGGTCTTTGCAGGACGCTCGACTCGAATTGCGTCCTTCAGAGCACCGCTCATTGTCTACCTCAGTGTTGGACTTTGCACGCTCAACTTCCGCCGCCGCGGCCGAATGCAAGAATCGTATTATGGCGTACCAGATACTGTAGCTGGCAGCGGCCGGCAATTCAACAAGCGCCGTGCCGACCTATGGCGCCGCCCGTCTTGTCAGACGCGCAAAGGACGATGTAGCACCTTGATCTGCTGCTGATACGTCGGGAGCTAGCCTCTCAAAACAATCTCCTCGACCACGACTTTGGCCTGAACCCGGATATCCGGAACGGCCGTAATCTCCCAGAATTGTCCTGCCGTCAGGGCGCCGACCGCAAACAGTCGGGCCGGCGAGATACGGGACGGGGCTATCACCTCGGAAGCGGCATCCACCTGGATCCCAAGACCAAGAGGATCGGGGACGATCAACTCAAAGCGGCTCATTTCCTTCAAAAGCGGTGAATGACTGATCCCGGCCCGCTCCATTCCCGTGCAGTTGACGAGCCAGTCCGCCCTGATCTCGGCGATCTCGCGCGTTGATCTGACCCTGTAGCTGGCAACGAGCCGGCCCTCCTCGGCCCCGAGCGATTTCAGGAAGCCCGCGTGGAAACGAACGGTTCCGTCTAAGACCAGCTTCTCAAACCTGTCGAACACGTCAGGCGCGACCCGGTGACGATGGATGTTCCACCAGGGAAGCGCATGCCTGAGTAAGCGTGCGCGCTCCCTGCTCGAAAGCCGTTGCCAGAGAGCCTGCGTTGCAGGCCTCAGACCGTCCATCACGGCTCGCCAGTCGGCAACCGTCCGGCTCTTTCCCCGCAGGGTCTTCAATATGCCGCTGATCGTATCTGGAAGCGTCTCGACGTCGATCGGCAGAGGTGCTGGCGGCTTCCACGCGTGTCCGAGCGGCGCAAGCCCACGCCGCGAAAGCACATCGATCTTGCCGGCGTGGCCATGAGCGCGAAGCGCGAGCACCTGATCGATCATCGTCAGGCCGGATCCGAGGATACACACCGCATCGGATGGTGCGACGCGCCTCAGCCACGAAAGCCGCCACGGGTTCTCGATGATCCGCGATCGCAGCGATGGCGGGACTCCGTCCGGAGCGACCGGCAGGGTCGCGTTCCCGACGCCAAGGCAAAGCACCACGTTCTTTCCGGCAATCTCGTCACCATTGCCGAGATGGAAGGCCAGCGTGCTGCTGTAACGTTCCACGCATCCCGCCGCCTTGGCCTTGATGAAATCGACCCGGCAACGGCCGTCCCGCTTTCGAAGCAGCCGAGCAAGCGTATCGCGGACATAAAGACCGTAATCGCTGCGCGAAGCGAAATCGCCGGCCTTCAACGGGCGTCCATGGCTTTTCAGCCAGTCGACAAAGTCGTCGGGTTGATGCGGCAAGAGGCTCATGCGGCCGGCGGGAACATTGAGGCGATGGAGATAGAGCTCCGTCCGGTAGGCCGTCCCGCGGCCGAAACCAGGATCGTCGCCGACGACGGCGACCTTCGCCGAAGCCGGAAGCTGTTCGATGAGATTGCAGGTAACCGCGATCGCTGAAAAACCGGAACCGACCACGATAACATCATATGTCAAATGCATTCTCCCTGAAGCTCAGAACGTCATCGAGACATTTGGTCATTCAAGCCTCGTGTCGCTCGCCGGTCCCTGCTGATCGCACGAGCGGCAGAATCACGAAAACAATTATCTCTATAGTCTATAAATATAGTTTGTTATTTCTCCCGCTAGCCCCTCCCCAACCATTACGCTTTTGAGGGTGAGATCAAGGGCCATGCGGCCCTGAACAAAGGGGCTCAAAATGAATTTTAGGAATTTGGTTGCCGCAATCGCCGTCGGCGTCAGCACTCTTGCAACGGCTGTTGTCGCTGAAGGGGCGGACAAGAAGGTCGTCGTCGCCTATCAAACCGATGCCTTGCCGTCTTCCGTGGCGATCGGCAATGGCGAATTCGCCAAGGAGACGGGATACGAGATCGACTTCCGCAGGTTTAACTCGGGCGCCGAAATCTTTGCGGCGATTGCCTCCGGCGACGTCCAGGTCGGCTATGTCGGCTCCAGCCCGTTTGCGGCCGCGGTATCACGCGGGCTCGAGGTCAAGGCCTTTTACCTCGCCTCCATCTCGGGCATCGACGAGGCTCTCGTCGTCCGCAACGGTTCCGGCATCGAAAGCCTGAATGATCTGAAGGGCAAGAAGCTCGCGGCCGCGCCGGTATCCACGGACCACTATCAGCTCCTGGCGCTGATCAAATCGCTGGGCCTGACCGAAAAGGACGTTCAGGTCTTCGCAATCCCTCAGCCCGAGATCGTCGCCAGCTATAATCGCGGCGACATCGACGGCGGCTTCGTCTGGGATCCGGCGCTGACCGAACTGAAGAAGAACGGGAAGGTTCTGGTGACCTCCAAGGAGGTGGCAGACAAGGGTGCGCCAACATTCTCGGCCTGGGTCGCGACCTCGACATTTGCCGCCGACAACCCGGACTTTCTGAAGGGTTTCGCATCGGTCATCAACAAATACTACGCGTCCTTCGCATCGGACAAATCCGCCTGGGGTCCCGACAGCGACAACGCCAAGTCGCTTGCCAAGCTTCTCGGCGGAACAGCCGATCAGCAGGCCTCGGCTTTGAAGAACCTCACACTTCTGACACCTGAGGTTCAGGCATCGGATGCCTGGCTCGGCGGCGGCGAAAAGGCCGGTGCCGGCAAGATCCTCAAGGACACGGCATCGTTTCTGAAGGAACAGGGCAAGGTTTCCGACGTGCTGGCGAATTACGGCGCCTTCGTCACCGCAGATGCCCTCACCGGCGTCAGCAACTGATCCTCCCTGACGCCGGCGCAGTCGTTGCGCCGGCGTCGAACCTGCGAGCGGCAACATGCTTAAAGTCGATCACGCCAGCGTTTTCTTCGCAGCCCGCGACGGGCGGACCGTTCACGCGCTCGATCGCGTTTCCTTCGATATTCCCGAGCGGGGCTTCGTCGTCGCGCTCGGAGCATCAGGATGCGGCAAATCAACCCTTCTCAACGCGATTGCCGGCTTCCTTCCGCTTTCGGATGGCCGGATCACGCTCGATGGCCGCGCGGTCGAACAACCCGGCGCGGATCGTGGCGTCGTTTTTCAGAAAGACTCGCTGCTGCCCTGGAAATCGGTTGTCGACAATGTCGCGCTCGGTTTGAAATTCGCCGGGGTCAAGCGCAAGGAGCGCCAAGCGCGCGCCCTGGAGCTTCTCCGGCTCGTCGGCCTCGACGAATTCGCCGGCGCTTTTCCCTACGAGCTGTCGGGCGGCATGCGCCAGCGTGTCGGCATCGCGCGGGCTCTGGCGACAAATCCCGACATCCTGCTGATGGACGAGCCGTTTGGCGCACTCGACAGCCTGACACGCGAGCAGATGCAGGAACTGCTGGTTTCCATCTGGGATAAAACGGCAAAGAAGGTCTTCTTCATCACGCACTCGATCGAAGAGGCCCTGTTCCTGGGCACGCAGGTGCTGGTCATGTCGCCTCGACCGGGGCGCGTCGTGGCACGCTTCGATCTGGATTTCGTTCGCCGCTTCGCCGAGACCGGCGACGCCCGATCGATCAAGGCGTCGCCGCAATTTGCCGAGCTGCGCGAGGAGATCCGCGCCATTCTCCACAGCACCGAAGACCTGAGGAGCGCCGCATGAGCGACATAGTGCAGGCCCAGCCGATTGCGGCTGGTAGAGAGGACCGCCAGGTCAAGCTGGTGAAAATGGCAGGCTTCGGCCCCGGCGAGAAATCGACGGTGGCCATCAGCGTTGCGACAGCGCTGGCCATAGTGCTGTTGTGGTGGCTCGTCTCCGCGCTCGGTGTCGTCCCCCACTTGTTTCTGCCGCGTCCGGACGAGGTGCTGACACAGATCGGCGCCATTTACCGCAACGGTTACGCCGGAGCGTCGCTGTCCGAGCATGTTTTTGCGAGCCTGTTCCGCATCGTGGTCGCCGCCTTCATCGCCATCTCGGCCGGCATTCCGCTCGGATTGCTCATGGGCCTCAACCGCTGGGCAAAAGGGGTGCTCGACGCGCCGATCGAGTTTTACTGGCCGCTTCCGCCGCTCTCCTACCTGCCGCTGATGATCATCTGGCTCGGCATCGGCGAGACGTCGAAGATCACGCTGCTGGTGCTTGCGATGTTTGCACCGATCTGCCTTTCAGCCCAGGCCGGCGTTCGTTCGCTGCCGATCGAGCGCGTCAATGCCGGGCGTTCGCTGGGCGCGAGCCGGCTGCAGCTCTTCCTGGACATCGTCCTGCCATCCGCCTTGCCCGAGATCCTCACCGGCATCCGGATTGCGCTCGGTGTCGGCTGGGGTACGCTGGTTGCGGCTGAATTGATCGCGTCCACGCGCGGGATCGGTTTCATGATCATGTCGGCTTCACAGTTCCTGGCGACCGACGTCGTCTTCGTCGGCATCGGCATTATCGCGATCTGCGCATTCACCTTCTCGGCGGCCATTCGTTTCCTGGAGGCGTTCCTCGTGCCCTGGAAGGGCAAGCTCTGACCAGATGGCGGCAGGGAGCCCTATTCAATGGCTTCCTGCTGCCGCGTTCAGCCCGTGTATGGCGACAAGCTCGGCTGCAACGAGCTTCTGAAGCCGCCATAAATTGCGGTCCCGGATGCCGCGTTCCTCCAGATGCTTCACCGTCAGATACAGATATTCGGCGCAGGAACCCATATGTCCGCAGGCTCTCGCAAGCACCTGCGCCACCGTCTCCAGCGGCAATTTGCGGGAAACGCGCTCGCCCTTCGGACCAGCCCAAAAGACCAGCGCGCGCACCAGCCCATGCGCTGTCGCGACCGGGATCCAGCGAACCGTCGCCGCGTCTTCGATCGTGCCGACTTCACGGCGGATCAACCGCCGAATCTGGCCAAGGCGATCATCATCGGCAAGCCTGAAGACGACGCCGTTGCAACGTCCACCGCGGTCAAGTGCCATCATCAGACCCGGCTGGGCACGCGTTCCCCGCCAGCGGGTCATCTGCAGGCAGAAGGAGCGATGTCACCCTCTTGCTGCGCCATGCTGCGATTCGACGGCGTCGAAGTCCGGCTTCCATATCAATGATCCATAGGCGAAGATCCAAAGCGGGGCGCCGGTAGACTCATCGAGAAGCCGGTTGGCGAGGATCTCCACCTCCGCTTCGCTCAGCGGTTTTCGGTGTGGCTCCGGGCCGACATCGATCGCGGGGCGAAGGCTCAACGATACGAGCTCGTCCGTTAGAGCCATTGTTGATCCGGTCAGCAAAAGTCTGCTTCCCCGGACCGCAGACTGTGTATGCTCGCGAATATCCGTCATGCGTCAGTGCACCGTAAATCTGGCCGCATCGGCCTGGCGCCGCTGCAGGCTGCGTATCAGCATCGCGGCCTCCCTGACGATTGCCGAAAACGTCGCATCATCGGCCTCTGCGATCCTTCCCGTCATCTCGCGGATGATCGTCGTCAAATGAATGATGGAATGGCGATGCTGCGGATCTTCCGATCCCATTTCGGCATCGGCCATGGCGAGCAGCGTCTGCACCAGCCGCTCCATGGTTTGGCGGCGCTGGGTCCTCGGATCGGCATTCGGATCCTCGCTGAGGCGCAGCAGGTCTGAGACAATATCGGACATTCCACTCTGTCTCACATTGCAAAAGCCGGCGGCATCGAAAAGCTTTGCCTTCGACCGCGTTCCTGCGTCTTCAAGGCGTCCAGCATCCGGTAGCCGTTGCGCCAGCGGCCAAAGCCGCTGGCGACATTGATGTGCCCGGCAAGGCCGATATTCCGGGTCTCGGCATTCCAGAGGCGGCCGAACAGGGTCAACCGATCGACCGTCATGTAGGCATCGTTCATGCTGCCGACGACGATGCTTGGAAAAGGCAAAGGCGCCGTCGGCATGGCGCCAAACGAGATATGCCCCGGGTGCAGGTTTTCGGTGGCCGGCAAATCGCATGGAGCAACGAGCAATGCTCCCTTGACGCGCCGCGCTGCACTTCGCCCGGCCAAGCGGGCGGCAAGCAGGCATCCGAGACTATGGGCAACGAGATAGGCCTCGCCGGCCTCTTCAAGCGCGCCTTCCAGCCGCAGCAGCCAGTTGTCAATGTTCGGATGATCCCAGTCGTCCTGGGCGACGCAACGACTGCCCGGCTGATCCTGCAGCCAGTGCTGTTGCCAATGTCCTTCTCCCGAGCCGAAAAGCCCGGGAAGAATAAGTACGTCGATCATCTGACGGCATCCTCTCTGAAGCTGCGCGTCGGTCTTTTTCCCGATCGGGGCAAACATCGGACATCACTCATCAGATCCACCCGATCACCAGGGCAAACAGGAATGTGAAGGAGCTGACGATCGTGCAGATTCCGGCCGCATGCCTGAAATGCGACATGACGCTGCCTTCCGCTCTTCTCGCACCGTGCCGACGCAGGCCAGTCTCAACGACAATCGCCATCACGCCGTTCTCCTCAATACCAAAGGCCGGGCATGGTGCCCCAATAATGGAGTTCGTATTCGCGCGCGGAGCGGTCGCGCTCGTCGTCCCGCGCGAACAATCCGTTTACAGGCTCCCGTGCAGCGGGCGGCTTCAGGCCGAGGAACCGGCCGATCGAAAGCTTCAGCCAGAAGTGAAAATCAAGCTTCATGCGAACCTCCTGTCAGGAACCGGTATTCTTCGGCTAGAGTATTTCCGTTTTTCTTCGAATCACGGAAGCGCTCTATCTCTTTGTTCATGCCATTCCGGACGCAAAACCGCTGTGCACTTTTGCTGGAATTGCTCTACGAAATCAGCGAATGACGTTGTGCATTGGCGAGAAGAACGTGAAGCGATGCCGTCGGTCCGTAGAGCATCAGCAGGCGGTTCTCCTCGCGTTTGGCGAGACGATAGCGTCGGGCGAATTCGAAGACGCTCCACAATTGCTCGCTTGCCCCCGGCCTTTCCGCATCGGCGATCGTTGCTTCCTGAGATCGAGCCATCGCGACGATCCTTACTCGGCTGCCGCCAAGGCCGGGTTTGCGCCCGGAAAGAAGGCCGCCAATTCGCCGATCACTTCGTTGATCCGGGCCAAAAGCGCGTCGGATGAAACCGCATAGTCCGTGAAATCGCGATCGGACGCATAGACGGCGGTCGGCAAGGTATGGGCCATGAAAAAACCAAACAGCGGCCGAAGCTGATGCTCGACCATCAGTGCATGCCGGTCGCCGCCGCCGGTCGCCGTGATGATGATCGGCTTGCCCCGAAGTTCGTGGGGGTCGATCAGGTCGATGAGGTGTTTGAAATGGCCGGGATAAGAGCCCTTGTAGGTCGGCGAGCCGATGATCAGGGCATCGGCCTGCACGATCTCGTCGACGACATGCCTGGCCTGCGCGTCGAGATCCTTGCGCCACAAGGCGCTGCCCAGCGACGGACCGACATCATGCAGGTCATAGCTCTTGCTGGTAAATCCGTAGCGAATGCTTGCACGTTCGGCGATGTGCCGCACAAGTGCCAATGTCTTCGATGGACGGTTGAAGCTGCCAGCGATGCCGACGAGTTTGAAACCTGACATGGTTTTTCCTCTCTTTGCGTTGCCCCAACTATTGTCTACAAAATTGATAGATTAAAGGAACGTGCATCTCTCCTTGTTCGCCTGGTTGAAAAAAACGTTCTTCGCCGCTTCAGCACGCATAAGCTGCAAGCCGACTGCCATCGACATCTGCGACCTCCGGACGCTGCAATTCCAAGCCTAAGGCTTGTCGCCGTGAAGATGACGTTCGAGGAAGGGCAAATTGTCCTGCCCCCAATAGATCTCGCCGTCAAAGACATAGGTGGGAAAGCCGAAGACGCCGCTGTCGCGGGCATGCACGCGGTCCGCCGACCACTTGTTCTGGACATCGTCGTCGGCTTGTCGCCTGAGGAGCGCTGCGCCATCGAAACCTGCTGATGTCACGATCGCCTCGCGCACATCGGGCTTGCCGATATCCCTCGCCTCGCTCCAGAAGGCATGCTGCAGGGCTCGGGCAACGCCGATCCAATCCTGTCCGTCGAGGTAGGCGGCAATCACGAAGAGGGACGCCGGCGTCGGATCGCTCAAATCCGGGCGATGTTCGAGCCGCAGTTCCTTGCCGCGCACGCGCGCCCAGCGCTTGAGATCCCGCGTCCAGTAGGCGCGCCGGATCTCCGGGCGATTGCGCGAGAAGATACCGCCATTTTCCTCGACCACCGTCGTCAGATAAGGCGTGATGACGACGTCGTTCTTCGCCGCAAGTTCGGCGAAGGCATCGAAGCCGATATACGACCAGGGCGAGCCGATCGAAAAGAAATATTCTACCGATTTGGTCACTGATGAATGTTCCCTGTGAGGTGATTGTCCTGGCGTCGAATGGGCGACGGCATTTTTCAGGAAGCGGCCCGAATGTCGGATGGCGCTTTCCATCCGAGTTCCGGTGCGATCAGCGTCACGAAGTCGTGGAGAATCTGGCGATACTGCTCGTGCTCGAACTCGTAAGGGAGCTCCAGCCTCAACTCGCTGACCTCGGGCAGGATCGGATCGGCAAAAAGCTGCGCCAATATCTCGTCCGCTGTGCCGACGACATCCTGGGCAAACAAGGTGCGCCGCTCGCCCTGCGGCGAAAGCGTCCGCTCATGGCGGCCATCGGCATAATCTCGATATCGGCGGCGCGTTGCCGCATCGGCGCTGTCGAAAGGCACGATGACACGACCCAGCGCGACGCGACGCTGCGTGCCCGCGGCGCGATAGGTTTCGATCAACTGCGATTGCGCGATGAAGAAATCATCCGTCCCCTCCCCTGTTATCACATTGCCGGTCAACAGGTTGAAGCCATTGCTGCCCGCCCATTCGGCCGAGCGCTGCGACCCGCCGCCATACCAGATCCGGTCGATCAGACCCTTGGCATAAGGCTGCAGCCGCGGCCGCTGCGGGCCGAAGGGCGTCTTGATAAAAGTCTGCTCGTCACCGAGATAAGTGCCGCGCAGATTGTCGGCAAAGCGCAGCACGCGATCATGCGAGAAATCGTAACCCGTCCAGTCGCCGTCGAAGGCAAGCGGAGCGATCAGCTCGGCGTGCAGCGGCCGGCCGGCGCTGACGCCGATGTTCAGCCGTCCGCGCGACAGAACATCGACGGTGGCGAGATCTTCGGCCAGCCGGTAGGGGCTTTCATAGCCGATCGGGATGACCGCGGTTCCAAGCTCGATTCGGCTGGTTCGCTGCGTCGCCGCTGCCAGGAGGCGCTCGCGGAAGAGATTCCGGGCTCCAGGTGCCGCTGGCGGACCCAGGCGCTGTCGAAGCCCAGATCTTCGCCATATTGCAGCTGCTCAAGCGTCTGCTCCAATCCCGACAACGGATCTTCGTCGGGATAATTGCCGGGGGTGAGGAAGCCGATATGGCTGATGGATATGTTGCCCACTCGTGCCACCCGATGATCAGTATTTCGGCAGGCCGGGCGGGTTGGTCTCGGATGCCGGCAAGGCTTCCTCGGAAAGATGCCAGTGGTCGAGGATTTTTGCGTAGGTGCCATCCTTGATCAGGCCGTTGGTGGCGGCAGTCAGCGCATCGGCCAGTCCGCTTCCCTTGCGGGTGGTGATCGCGACATCCGAGCGATCCGGCCAGCCGGCACTCAGCGTGCCGACGCGCTTGATGTTCTTGTCGCGTGCGGCGATGAAGACAAGCTGTGCATGCGGTTGGACGATGACATCGGCCCGGCCGGAACGCAGCGCGAGAAGGCTCGCCGCCTCGTCGTCGTAATATTGCAGCTCGATCGGTTTCAGGCCCGCGGCAACATCTTCCTCGCTCCACTTCACCAAGATGCGCTCCTGGTTGGTGCCGGCCCCGACAATGATCCTGAGGCCTGCCGCATCCGTGGGCTCCTTGATCGAGGTGACAGGGCTGTCGGATTTCACGAAGAAACCGTGCAGACCCTGGCGGTAGGTGGAGAAATCGAATTTTTCCTTGCGCTGCTCGGTGACGCCGACGTTCGAAATGACGGCATCATACTTGCCCGAGACGAGGCCGAGCGGCCAGTCGATCCAGGCGACCGGCACGATCTCCAGCGTCAGGCCAAGGCTGTCGGCGATGGCATAGGCATAATCGGGATCTGCCCCGACCACGGTCTTGGCGTCGGTGGCATAGGTGGCAAGCGGCGGGCCGCCCGGGCTGACGGCGATGGTGAACTTGCCTGACGTGACGAACTTGAATTCCCTAGGGATCGCAGCGATAGCCGCATCGTTCTTGGCGGCGTGAAGCCGGCCCGGCTGCTCTGGGCTGAGATCGAAATCCTCGGCTGCATGGGTTGCGCCAAAGGAAAGGGCCGACGCCATGGCGGCGATCAGCAGGGTCCGGAATGCCGGAAAGGCAATCATCGTCTTCAATCTCCAAATTGTCAGGCAGGAATGGCCGGCAGCATTGCCGCCGGCCCAATAGGGATCGATCAGGAGCCGCTCTTCGGCAGGCCGGGCGGGTTGGTCTGGGCTTTGTCGATCGCCTCCGGACCGAGGTTCCACGTATCGAGGATCTTCCGGTAGGCGCCGCTGGCGATCAGGTCGTTGACGACATTGGTCAATGGAGCAGCCAGGCCGCTGCCCTTGCGTGTGGTGACGGCAATTTCCGCCGTGATCGGCCAACCGCCGCTGACGGTGCCGACGAGCTTGGTCTTGCCGTTGATCCCCGCCGAATAGGCCTGCGTCGCGTTCACGCTGAAGACGGTGTCTGCTCTGCCGGACTGAACGGCGAGATCCTTGACCGCGTCGTCGTCATAATATTGCACTTCGATCGGCTTCAGGCCGGCGGCGACGTTCTCGCGATCCCATTCCAGCAGGATCTTCTCCTGGTTGGTGCCGGCATCGGTGATCACCTTCAGGCCGGCAATATCCTTCGGCTGCTTGATCGCCGTGATCGGGCTGTCGGCCTTGACGTAGAAGCCAAGCTCATCCTTGCGGTAGGTCGAGAAATCGAACTTCTCCTTGCGTTCTTCCGTGACCGTCACGTTGGAGATCACCGCGTCGAATTTTCCGGAGGTCAGCCCCAGCGGCCAATCGGCCCAGGCAACGGAAACGAGTTCAAGCTTCAGACCCAGGCTGTCGGCGATGGCCTGCGCCAGATCGACGTCGTAACCGATGACGGTTTTGGAATCGGAGGCATAATCATGCAGCGGCAGATTGCCGCTCGAGCTGATGCCGACGGTGAAGACACCGTTTTCGACGAACTTGAAATCCTTGATTTCGGCAACGCGTTTCTCGTTCTTTTCAACCCGCAGCCGGTTCGGCTGCTCGGGGCTGAGATCGAACTTCTGCTGCGCCTGCGCGGAACCGAAACCGATCGCAGCCATGGTGACGGCTCCCGCTATCAGAAGCCTTGCCCTATCTGTAAATGTCATGCCCCTTCTCCATTTCATCTTAAGGTTGTGGTTATTGTTATTCGGCCGGAGCAGCCCGTCGCGGCCCGGCATTTCACCAGCGCTGTTTCGCGCTAGAGAACCTTGGCGAGGAATTCCCGCGTGCGGGGATGTTCCGCTTGTGTGAAGATGCGGGCCGGCGGGCCAGCCTCCAGAATGCGGCCGCTGTCCATGAAGACGACCGTGTCGGCGACTTCGCGGGCAAAACCGACCTCATGTGTGACGATGACGAGCGTCGTGCCGGTGCGGGCAAGTTCCTTGATGACGTCGAGTACTTCGCCGACGAGCTCCGGATCGAGCGCCGAGGTCGGCTCGTCGAAGAGCAGCACCGTCGGGCGGAGCGCCAGTGCGCGGGCGATCGCCACACGCTGCTGCTGGCCGCCGGAAAGCTGGCGCGGATAGGCGTTGATCTTGTCGCTGAGACCGATGCGTGCCAGCAGCTCCTGCGCCAGTTGCACGGCGTCCTCGCGGCCAATGCCGCGAACCTGGATCGGTGCTTCGATGAGGTTTTCGAGCACGGTCAGATGCGGGAAGAGATTGAAGCTCTGAAAGACCATGCCGATATCGGCGCGGCGTTTGAGGATATCCTTCTCCTTGAGCTCATAGAGTGTGTCGCCCTTCCTGTTGTAACCGACGAAATCGCCGTCGACCGAGATGAAGCCCTCATCGACACGCTCCAGATGGTTGATGGCGCGCAACAGCGTCGACTTGCCGGAACCGGACGGGCCGAGGATGGCGGTCACGCTGCCGGAGGGAAGGCTGAGCTCGACGTCATCGAGCACTTTCAGCGAACCGAAGCTTTTGGAAATGCCGTGGATGCGCACCGCGCCGCCAGCGGCCCGCAGCGTCGCCGCATCCTGGAAGCCGATCTTGCGCACGGTGTCGGTCGCCGTCTCGAGGACAGGCAGCGGACGGCGTAAACGCTCGAAAAATGCCTGGAAGGGCAACGGCGTCGGGTTGCGCACGGCGCCTTTGGAAAAATAGCGTTCGATATAGCGCTGAGCGATCGACAGCACCGTCATGATGATCAGGTACCAGACGGTCGCGACCATCAGCAACGGAATGACTTCGAGATTGCGGCGGTAGATCACCTGGACCGTATAGAAGAGCTCCGGCAGCGCCAGCACGTAGACCATGGAGGTGCTCTTCGCCAGTCCGATGAGTTCGTTAAAGCCGGTCGGCAGGATCGAGCGCATGGCCTGCGGCAGCACGATGCGGAAGGCCTGGCGGCGGCGCGGCAGACCGAGTGCGGCGGCCGCCTCCAGCTGACCATGATCCACCGAGAGAATACCGCCGCGCACGATCTCGGCGAAGAAGGCAGACTGGTTGAGCGTGAGGCCGAGGAAGGCGGCGGCAAAGGGCGTCAGCAATTGCACTGTCGGATAGTCGAGGAAAACGGTATCGGTGAACGGAATGCCAATCTTGATCGTCTCGTAGAGGTAGCCGAGATTGTTCAAGATCAGCAGCAGCACGATGACCGGGATCGAGCGCAGCAACCAGATATAGCCCCAGGAAAGACCTGAGAGCAGCGGCGACCTGGAAACGCGGGCGAGCGCCAGAGCGGTTCCGAGGATGGATCCGGATATGGCGGCAAGCACGGTCAAAAGCAGCGTCCTGCCGAGACCGACGAGCACTGGTTCGGCAAAGAACCATTCAGCAAAGACGCCCCAGCCCCAGCGCGGATTGGTGAAGATGGAATAGAGCACGGCGATGATGACGACGGCGGCAAAGATCGTGCCTGCCAGGCGGCCCGGATGACGCGCCGGCACGATGCGGTAACGGGAGTAATCCTTCGATCCTGCCGTCCTGCTGCCGGGGTCGATGCCGGCGAAATCCGTTGTCAGCGCCATTGTGCTTCCCTTTTATGATTGTCGGTCTTTGCCGTTTTCAGAAATTTGCGCCGGCCACCCGCAGGCGCGGTTCGGCATCTTCGTGAGCAGGCTCAGCGAGATGGGTGATGTCCTTCTCGAAGGGCAGGCTCTTGTAGATCTCGGGATCAACGGAGGTGTCGAAGAGAGCGGTGTAGCCGTAGTTCAGATAGAGGCCGACGGCTTCGGGCTGGCGAAAGCCGGTCGTCAGGTAGATGCGGAAATAACCTTGGCGGGCGGCCTGGGCCTCCAATTCCACCAGCACCTGGCGGGCAAGGCCCTGACGGCGCAGATCGGAGCGCGTCCAGATGCGTTTGAACTCGGCCGTGCGTTCGTCATAGTTCTTGAAAGCCCCGCCGCCGATGGTTTCGCCACCACGGATCAACAGGAGAAAATTGCCGTCAGGCGGCGCAAAGGCTTCGGGAGGATAGCGGTTGAGCTCGGCTGCGGCCCCTTCGGCATTGAAATAGTTGCCGTAGCGGCTGTCATATTCGTGGATCAATTCATCGATCAGCGGCTTGGCGCGCGGGTCGAGAGGGCTGGTATAGAGAAACGTATCGCTCATATCGTTCATCACCCGTTGTCATCAGTGAGGAAGGTTTCGGCGAGCCGGACCCAGTAGCGGGCGGCGGGCGCAATGATCGCGTCGTTGAAATTGTAGTGGGCGCTGTGGAGAGGAGAACTGTCACCATTCCCGACGAAGAGGTAGCTGCCGGGATTTGCCTGCAGCATGAAGGCAAAATCCTCGCTCGCCGTTCTCGGCCGGAAACCCTTCTCGATCGCCGCCGGGCCGAGTGCGTCATAGGCGACATCGCGGGCAAAGGCCGTCTCGGCTGCGTGATTGACCAGCGCCGGAAAGCCGAGGCGGTAGTTCACGTCCGCCTCGGCGCCGAAGCTCTCGGCCTGGGCGCGGGCAAGGGCGGGAATGCGCTCTCGCAACAGCTGGCGGACCGTTTCACTGAAGGCCCGCATGGTGAGCTTCATCTCGACGCTCTCAGGGATGACGTTCGAGGCGGAGCCGGCATGGATCGAGCCGACGGTGGCGACCGCCATGTCCTGCGGGTCGACATTGCGGGAAACGACGCTCTGCAAGGCGGTGATGAAGGAGGCCGAGGCAAGCACCGGATCGACGGCGCGGTGCGGCTCGGCGCCGTGGCCGCCCTTGCCGATGATCTTGATTACCGCCTGATCGACCGAAGCCATGGCGGGGCCGCTAACGAAGCCGAATTGACCCGCGGGAACACCCGGCCAGTTGTGGAGCCCGAAGACCGCGTCGACAGGAAAACGTTCGAACAGGCCTTCCGAGATCATCTTGCGGGCGCCGGCGCCGATTTCCTCGGCGGGCTGGAAGATCAGCCGCAGCGTGCCGCTGAAATTGCCGCTTTCGGCGAGATAACGGGCGGCGGCGAGCAGGATCGACGTATGTCCGTCATGGCCGCAGGCATGCATGACACCAGGATTGCTGCTGGCATAGGCAAGGCCGGTCGCCTCCTCGATCGGCAGCGCGTCCATGTCGGCGCGGATGCCGATCCGCTTTTTGCCATCGCCGCGCTTGAGGGTGGCGACGATGCCGGTTCCGGCAATGCCCGTCGCCACCTCATAGCCCCAGGAGGAAAGGTGGGATGCCACAAGCTTGCTGGTTCTGAGCTCCTGAAACGCGAGCTCCGGATATTGGTGCAGGTCGTGGCGAAGCGCGATGATCTCGTCGAGATAGGCGGCGATACCTTTCTCGACCGGATCGTTGCTGTGCGAGTTCTGAGCGATGATGTTCATTGCGGTTCGTCAGCGCCTCAGGCGCCGACAGCCTTTCCGCGCTCGACCTGGTCCGCGCCAGCCGCATAGCGGCTTTCGCGGAAGGGCAGGCCGAGATGGTCGCGCAGCGTCTCGCCCTTCAGGACCGGATCGAAATAGCCGCGTTCCGTGAGGATCGGCAGAACGTATCTGGAGAAGTCGTCGAAGCCCTCGGCGATGACAGGGAAACCGAGGATGAAGCCGTCGGCGGCGCCATGATCCACCCAACGGATGATCTCGTCGGCGATGTGTTCCGCCGTGCCGATGAAGGCGGTGCGCGGCGTTGCGGAATCAAGCGCGACCTGGCGGAGCGTCAGGTCCTTCTCCCGCGCCGTCTTCTTGATGCGGTCGGTGGTGGCGCGGAAATTGTTCCTGCCGATATCGCCGAGCTCGGGGAACGGCGCGTCGAGCGGATAGACGCTGAAATCATGATGATCGAAGAAGCGGCCGAGATAGAGCAGCGCCTCCTCGATGGTGACGAGGTTGCGGATCGCCTGATACTTGGCGTCCGCCTCTTCCTGCGTCGCTCCGACGATCGGTCCGATACCAGGATAGATTCCGACTTCCGCGGCACTGCGGCCATGGGCAATTACGCTGTCCTTGAGCTGGCGGTAGAAGGCCTGCGCCTCCTCGAATGGCCCGCCATTGGTGAAGACCGCGTCGGCATGCTTGCCGGCAAGCCTGATGCCCGAGTCCGAGGCGCCCGCCTGGAAAACGACGGGTTGGCCCTGCTTGGAACGGCCGATATTGAGCGGCCCCTCGACGCGGAAGAAACGGCCCTTGTGGTTGAGGCGATGCATCTTCGTCTTGTCGACAAAGACGCCGGTCTCACGGTTGCGGACGAAGGCGTCGTCGTCCCAGGAATCCCACAGGCCCTTGATCGCATCGATATAGTCCTCGGCGATCTCGTAGCGCAGTTCGTGTTCGGGATGTTCACGGCTGTAATTGCGCCCGGAACCCTCGAGCGGCGAGGTCACCGCATTCCACCCTGCCCGGCCGCCGCTGATGAGATCGATCGAGGCGAACTGGCGGGCGATGGTGAAGGGATCGCTGTAGGAGGTCGAAACCGTGCCGACGAGGCCGATTTTCGAGGTCGAGACGGCGAGCGCCGAGAGAATGGCGATCGGCTCGAACCGGTTGAGGAAATGCGGAATGGACTGCTCGTTGATGTAGAGCCCGTCGGCAACGAAGGCAAAAGCGATGCCGGCCGCCTCCGCCTTGCGCGCCGTCTTGACGAAGAAATCGAAATTGACGCTGGCATCGGCCGGTCCGCTTGGATGCTTCCAGGCATTCATGTGACCGCCGGGACCCTGCAGCATGATGCCGAACGTGACGTGTGTTTGAGCCATGGGATCAATCCTTTTTGGAAACGGTCAGGCGACGAGGGAAAGCCGCTCTTTGGCGAGCAGCTCGATGGAGGCCAGGCGCTCGGCGGCCGAAAGCGCCGGCGTGTCGAGCACGAACTCCTTGACCCCGTAGCGGCGGTGAAGTTCGTCCAGCTCCTTGCGGATCTGCTCCGCCGTGCCATGCAGCACGCTCGGCACCTTTTCCTCGATGCGGTAATCGGTGACGCCGGCCTGGCGGGCAAATTCGGCCGCCTGCTCCTCGCTGCCGACATTAACGGTCTGGCCGTTCGGCAGGAACACCTTGACGATGCGCAGCTTGCCGACGCGCTCGCGGGCATAGTCCTCGCTTTCGGCGGCGAAGGCTGCGAGCGCCAGGATCGGGCGCTTGCCGCCGGATGCCCGCTCATAGGCCTCGAAGGTTCTGCGCAAATTGTCAGGATCGCCGTTCAGGTGACCGGCGAAAACGAGTTCCCAACCCTTCTCGGCAGCGAGCTCGGCGCTTTCGACGCTGGCGCCGAGCAGGAAACGTTCGGGAGCAGTCGGCGGGAAAGGCGTTGCCTGCGCCCCCTCGTAATTCGGGTCGGCAGCGAGATATGTGTTGAGATCGGAAAGTTGGCTCGCGAAATCGGGCTTCCTGGCCGGATCGACGGCAAGCTGCAGGGCGCGCGTCGAGAGCGGAAAGCCGCCCGGCGCCTTGCCGACACCGAGATCGACGCGACCGGGCGCAAGCGATGCCAGAAGATTGAAGGTCTCGGCAACCTTATACGCACTGTAGTGCTGCAGCATGACGCCGCCGGAGCCGATGCGGATCCTCGAGGTCCTGGCGAGAAGATAGGCGATCAGTGCCTCCGGCGCGGAGCTCGCCAGATTGGACATGTTATGATGCTCAGCGACCCAGAAACGGTGATAACCGAGTTCCTCGGCCCGGGCGGCAATCTTGACCGTCGCCCGCAGCGCGTCCGCCGCGGTGAGACCCTGTTCGATCGGGCTTTTGTCGAGAAGACTGAGGAGGTAGGTCATGGCACCACGATCCGATCCTTGGTTGCAAAGTCTAGTCTATAAAATCAGTAGACAAACTTCATTATAAGAAATGACATTCTCTTTCGAACACGCTGAGTGAAAAAAAGCGGCCGCACCTAAGATGGAAAATCGGATGCCGGAAACGTGCCCGACGCCACCGAAGGCTTCTTTCAATCGACCACTTGATGGTCTATATTCTGGTCGAAAGGGAGTAACCGCATGAAGCTGTCAGAACAGGTGAAGCCGATCAGCTATCTCAAGGCGCACGCGCCGGAGATCATCCGGACATTGAAGGATAACCCGCAGCCGGTCGTCATTACGCTTCACGGCGAGGCGAAAGCCATCCTTCAGGACGTCGGCCAATACGAAGAAACCCAGGAGACATTGGCGCTCCTGAAAGTGCTGGCGCTCACCAACCGGCAAGTCGAGGAGGGCAAACTGCGCCCCGCTGCAGAATCCTTCGCGCGTATCCGCAAACGTCTGGCGGACAGCCAATCCTGATGCCATATCGTGTTCTTTTCGCCGAGGATGCGGAACGCGACATCGAGGATCTCTATCGCTTCATCGCTAGCCGTGACGGCGCCGAGACGGCAGAGCGCATCCTGACGGACATCGAGAGCGCATGTGCCGAGCTTGAAGAATTCCCCGCCCGCGGAAATATTCCGAAGGAGTTGGCGGGGATCGGAATTTCGGAATATCGGGAACTGCACCATAAGCCGTGGCGCATGATCTATCGCATCCTGGGCACGGACGTCGTCGTCTACTGCGTGGTAGACGGACGTCGCGACATGCAGAGTTTTCTGGAGCGAAGGCTTATCCGCTGATGTCCGGCATATCGTTGTTGAGCGCTTCGGATCTACGGCTTATGCCGGTCAAGCGCTGCCATAATCTTGCCCGTATACAGGTCTGGGAAGACGCGGCCCGGCAGATTTACCCGCCTTCTGGAAATCTCGCGACGTCGTGATCGAGAGGGCGAGCATCCTGATGCTCCGCTTTTGCCTCTATCACACGCTCCTGCCTCGCCCGCAGGCGGTCGAACTTGCCGAAGTCGGTCATGACGCTGACGAGGACGCTACCCGTCCAACCGAAGGTGAAGAGGCCCGACATGCCAATGATCGGGCCGAGCAGACGCCAGCGATCCGGGAGGGTGACGGTTCCCTCGCCCAGCGTCGTATAGCACTCAAGCACGTAGTAGTAGCTGTCACGCATCGAGGGGATGATGGCCCTGACATAGAGAGGCATCGCCCAGATCAGCGTTTCTGCGAAATGCAGAATCGCCAGCGCGGCGATCGTCGCGGCCAGCATCAAGTTCAGACGCCAGTGCGGCGTGGCCTTCGTGACGCCTGCCCATGACTTGCTGAATTGAAGGCTGATGCTCCGGATACCAGCGCCGTGTACGAAGATGACCACAACCAGAAACACAGTGCCGACGAGTATTTCCAGAACTGGATCAGGATTCGATAGATGGTCCAATTGCGACGTCCTCGGTCTTGCAACGCCCGCTGGAAGGGCCGTCAACCTTCCAACGCGCCGAAACCAGCACTGGCATGTTGTTGCTATACCCTGGCGCTAGTAGCAGGGTGGATACGGGTAATATCCGCAAGCCGGAGGCGGATAATAGCGGCGATCCTCGGCGACTGCGGCACCGATTGCCGCCCCCGCAACAACGCCCGCTCCGTAATAGGCGCCCGGATGTGCGTACCATCCGCCGCGCCAGACGGGGGCGCGAAAACCAGCGCCCCCGACGGCGACGCCCCCGTAAGGACCGCGGGCCGCAAACCAGTCGATGAACAGCGATGCGGGGCCGTCGGCTCCGGCGAGATCACCTTCGAGCACAGCCACCTCGAAGATGAGATTTGTTCCCTCGAGCTTCGGTGTCTTCAAGACGACGACCGCATCAGCGACTGTGTCGCCCTTGCCGCTCAGGACCGATATCGTCGCGTTCGGAGGATCCTTGGCAAAGCTATCTGCCCCCTCGCCCCACTGCTTGATGAACTCGGAGGTCAGCACATGACCGGCGGAGCGCACCGGGCGGTCGGCAAACACGATAGACACGGCCGAGATGCCGCTCATCGTCAGTTTGCCGTTCTCGAGCCTCGCCCCTCCGGAGTTGAGGACGGCGAGCGACGGCACCATTTTTGACTTAGGCGCGCCGATGGTCTTCTGAGCGGGCGCCGAGATGGCGTCCTGCGCGAGAACCGGCGTTGACGATAGAAGACCTGCTGCGATTGCGATCAAGCACATATCGGAGATTCTAAGCATATGCTTCCTCCCGTTTTTCCACTGAGTGGCGTTATTTCAACAGTCCCAGATTGATCAGTTGAACACGTCGGTTATCTGCCGACTCCGGGTGACCCGGATCGATCGGCCATTCCTCGCCGGCTCCGACTGAAAAAAGGCGATCCGGCGAAACCGCAAAGGTGGTCGACAGCGCTTCGTTGATCGCGTCGGCGCGTTTCTGGCTGAGTTCGAGATTGTGCTTGGCGGTTCCCGTTGCGCTCGAGTGTCCGACGATCAGGAACTTGTACCGGAACAGGTCCGGATGGTGCAGGGCGTCGGCGATGAGCCCAACAGTGCGGTAGGATTTTGGCTCGATGGCAGTCGAGTTGTTTTCGAAGTCGATCTCGACGATCAACTGCGAGAGCTCTGACAACTTGTTCCAGTTGGGCAGGGTGGCGACGCCCTTCCCGACATTGGCGTTGGCTTCCTCCACAAGCAGAGCGACGTCGACGGCGGGAGCCGCCGCCTTGACCTGTCCGAGAGTGGTCATGATCTGCGTGTTGTCGAGCTGCTGGGCCGAGGCGATGCACGGAGCCATTAGCAGGCCGAGTGCCAGCGAAATGCGATGGCCGTGAACGATCATCTTGTTCTTCCTTTTTCCGATCATGGTTCACCGCCATCCAGCGTCGGTGATTGCCTGGTTGCAAGCCTTGTTGTCCACCCGCTTCGTCTCGACGAGGCAGGAGAGGATGTTCCCGTCGCCCTTCACGCTGTTGCAGTATTGGGAGATGTCATGCTGGCAGACCTTGAACGCCGACGCCTGCGCCTCCTGGCGCTGGGCGATCGATGACATGACGCTGCCAAGGGTCGCCGTGCAGGTCGGGGAGACCTTCGACGCATTCTTCTCGAGGCAGGCCTGTATGCGGCCGTTCCCGAGGTTCTCGCCGTTGCAGAGCTTCTTGATGTCCGGCCCACACTCCTTGGCAAGAGTCGTGACCGCATCGGCGTAGCTCATGGTGTCGGCGCGCCCGACCGTGGTGAGCGCGAGGAAGCCGGCGAGCGCCGCGCCTGCGAAGATACCAAGTCTGTTCATCATCATTGTCCCTCCTGAAGCGATTGATCTGAAGTGGTGAATTTACGTCGAATGCTTGGCGGCGGTTATCGTCGTCGCGGTTTGAATGGGACGACTGCGGCTCTATCGAGGGACTGCTCGATCTCGGTCCGCATGCTGTCGATTAGCTCCCTATATTCGGCGAGGCGCTCGTCGCGCTCTGGAGCGGTTGACTGTTGCCATCTCACTTCCTCGTTGTTCGCGATCTCGAAGTCGTCGCAAAGGTCGCGAAACCCCTCGCTGCGCAAAGCGAGCTCCTCGATCGCATCAGCGCGGTCCTTGAAGCCGCTCTTTACGAAACCAACACCGTTTGCCATCCGGTTTCATCCATTCGCGTGGATCGTCTGACAGCAGTCGATCCCAGGGCATGATGATACAAATCTCTCGTATCGGAGCGTATGTTACTGTAACCAACGGCCCCGTGGCCGACGCACCTGCTAGAACGCCGCTACGCGCTCCACGAACCAGAAGGCCGCCACCGCTCCGATCGCGTAGGTCGCCGTCGTGAAGGCATGACGACCAAGCCAAGCCGGATATTTCGCCAACCTCACAACTGCGATCAGGCCGATTGCCACGGTAATGAACATCAACTGGCCGACCTCGACGCCGACATTGAAGAACAGCAGGGCGAGTGGAATGCCTCCGGCTGGAAGTGCCAGCGCCGAAAACGCCCCTGCGGAGCCCAGTCCGTGCAGCAGTCCGAACGCGCAGGGCAACCATCCAAGGCCGGTCGGCCGTGATGCCCGACTGACCGTTATGGATCCGAATCTGCATTATGCCTATTTTCTGAAGATCGAGCGGATGGAGAACCATCCGCTCGATCTGCTCAACTATTGCACCAGTTCGAATTCGCCCGGCTTCCAACTCTTGTCGAACCATGACTCCAGTGGGGCATAGAGGCGGAGAAGAACGTTCCAGCCTTTGCCGGGCACCGTCTGGACCCAGTTGGCCTCATGGCCTTCCGGCGCCGTCGGACCGAACCAGACATCGACCGAGGAGTCCGCGTTGATCACAATGTCTTTCTTGTCGCTGCCGATGCTAGGGAATTGCTGGTCCGTCTGCAGCATCGAACGCGTCTGATTGTCATACGCGACGAATGACCAGAAATCCTTTGCCGGAATGTTTGGCGGCAGGTGAATCTTATAGGTCTTGCTGCCGTCGAACGGCTTACCGTCCTTATCGGTCGTGGCGCCGGCATATTGCGAGCCGATGCCGACGCGCTTTATCGCCATGGCCGGCGTGATGCCGGTCGCGTAGTAATGAAACAGAACACGGGCATCCAGATAGCGAACGCCGGGCTGCAGAAGAAACTCGTAGCTGCCGCCGACAAAGCCGGTGAACCAGGCACTGCCCGGATAATAATAGGCATCCTTCATGCGGGTCTTGAAGGTGATGGTGCGCGCCGTCGCGTTGCCGACGGCCACGGCTTCGGTAAGGATCTTCTTCATTCGCTCGTCGGGTTCAAAGGGCTTGCCCTTTTCGATGCCGATGGCAGCGAGTTGTCCTAGCACTTCCGGGTGATAGGCCTCGTTCGGCTCGTATTGGACAATGTCGTTCACTTCCTCGTAGAAATGAAAGTCATTGGCATGAATGGTGTTGTACTCCTTGCCAGAGGTATTGATGATCTTCATCGGCGGCGGCTTGCCGGCTTCCGAAAGAGGATAGACCTTGGCGAATTTCCTGGTGTTTTCGACCGCGGTTGCGGTGCTGCCGTTTTCGAGGAAGCCGCGCCAGAAGAAGAGGTTTCCGTAGGTCGAAGTCCGCAATACGAAATAGCCTTCGGGGACCTCGCCCTCGTAGCCTGGGGGCAAGAGGAGGTATTTTCCACCCTTGCCCTTGTCCGGACCTGCATTGCCGACATCACCGACATATTCGAACCAGTGGTTGTCTATCATGCCCAGGATGTTGGGTGGTGTCTCGATGACCAGCGGGCCGGCCTTGGTGTCCAGCCACATGAGATTGTAGATGCTTTCAGTGTTGCCCGTCAGGTACAACGAATGCGAGTCCATCAGGTTTTCGAAGATCAGGATCGTTTGGTTGTTGTCGGCGCCCTGGCTTGCCAGTCCAACCCGTATCGCTTCGACGGATGCACCGGGCATGGCGTTGAGAAAAGCGTCGACGCCGCGCATGAAATCGAGATTGTCGTAGATCTTCTCCGACGTGGCGTCGTCCGGGAAGCCATCGAAAAACCTCAGCTTGCCAAGTCTGGTGTCTAAACTCTCTGGCGTGATGATCGAATCCGGTATCGGCGTCGCCATTTTCATCTTCGGCGCCGTATCGGCGGAAGCAGCGGTTACGCCCATCAGCATAACCGCAGCGGTGGCGCAAACCAGCGTTGTCGTGCGTATCATTATTTTCTCCTCATCGACATCCGACGCCACGCGTCAGCCTGGTCGAGATAATTCATGGTCTGGATTAGTATTGCGCAACATTGATACCGGGCGGCTGCCACGTCCCTTGGCCGGCCGGCAGTATGGAAGGCGCTTCGGTCTTCGGCCAGTACAAGCGCATCACCAGATAGATCGTGCCGTCCGGGGCCGGAAGCCAGTTGGCTTCCTTGTCCGCTCCGGGGCTGTCTTTCTGGATATAGAGGGTGAGCGAGCCGTCCTCGTTCTTCTTCATGCCCGGCAACATTGGAGAGTTGATGAGGTAGCGATTGATCGGGTTCTTGACCAGGAACTGGCTCTTGCCGTCGTACATGGTCACGGACCAGAACGAATGCACTGGCGGCAACTGGCCTGGCGGGAAGGTGATCGTGTACTTGTGCTTGCTGCCGTCGAGCGGTTCCCCCGCCGCATCCGTTCTGGTGAAAGGATACATAGCCTCTGCCGCATCGTTGCCATAGAGGCCCGCCTTGGCGGCGCCTGAGCGCATCAACCAATCGCCGTTGAAGAAGGCCTCGTCGCCAAGAAGCGAGCTGACGTTCCAGCCGTTGATGGGCTTGTTTCCGCTGGCCAGCCACTTGTCGATCTTGTCGTCGCCCTGCTTCATGCCGACCAGCAACTCGGCCTTATGCTCGAGCGGCAGATCCTTGAACTCGAAGGTCTTGCCGGGACCGATGCCGATCCTTGCAAGCTTCGCACGGATGTCCTTGTCTCTTGACGTCTCCGGAACGAACCGCAGAGCCACGTCGAGATATTCGAAGAAGTTTTTCTTGATGCCGGCGGTGGTGGCGGGAAGGAACTCGATCGCCGGTGCGGTGGGCGGGGCGGGTTGCTTGAGGAAGGCGGAAAGCGGTTGCGCCTTGTAGCCGGCCTGCACCTTTTCCACGTTCGCCATATCGTCGGCGTCGATAAGCTGGGTCCGGAAGTTGGCGAATACGAACGGGGTGCTCGAGGTGAAGACCTGCTTGATGCCGTCGGGCTTCTCGCCCTTCCAGTCGGGACCGACAACGAGATAGGAGCCGGGGTCGTTGCCCGTAGCGCGGCTGCCTATATAGCCAAAGTTGTAGGTGTTGCCGTCAATCAATTGCACCGAATAATAACGCTTCTTCTCCACCGCCGGCACGGAGATCACCATCGGCTCAGCACGTAAGTCCAGCCAGAGGATCGAGTAGGGCGTGTCGCTGTTCGGCGTGATGATTGCCGTGTCCGCCGGGCTGGCGACCTGATGCATGTTGTTGATCTCGTTGAACGGCGCCTTGAACTGTCCGGAATTCCTGTCAACGGCGAACTCGTTCATGACCGCATAGTTCATCACCAGCGGCAGGCCGTAGATGAAGCCTTCCTCGGCGATGTCCTTGGCCTCGATGATGCCGGGGTAGCCCTGCGCCATCAGCCGGCTTGGCCTTGCAATCGCGGCGCCGGCGGCGATCGCCGCGGCGGAGCGAAGTAGATCTCGCTTCGTCAACATTTGCCGTACTCCTATTGTTCGATGAGTTGTCGAATCCCCTTCGGCAGCACCTCCGCCCCATCCAACCAGGGTTGCCTGCGACCGCGATCGTCGCCAGGCACTGTAAAAGCGCAAGTATGTAACTGTAACATACCAGTATGGCGCGGGGCGGCGCGGACACATGGTGCGGGCGATCGGGGCAGTACTAGACAATATCTACCTGGATAGATCGGTTCGACGTGGGTGATTTACACCCGACGGTCCTACATCTGTGGACGACATTCAATTTCTAGTGTAGGTTCCGGTCCGTTGGGGAAATAAAGCCACTTCGTGCATACGCGGCCTCAAGAGCGGGTGAGGAGAAGGCCATGCAGAATCAATCGCCACCGGCGCGCGATGCAGCGCCGGGTTTGTCGCGTGCTCCACCGGACCAGGACGAGATTCGCGCGCAACTCGAACATATCCTTTGCAGTCATGAATTTCCGAAGGTGGGCCGAAGCGCCGCCTTCCTTACCTATGTCACGGAGGAGGCGCTTGCGGGGCGCGCCGAGCGCATCAAGGGCTACTCGATTGCCATCGAAGTGTTCAAGCGGCGCGAAGGGTTCAAGCAGGACGATCCCGTAGTCCGTATAGAGGCTGGTCGGCTGCGCCGCACGCTGGAGCGCTACTATTTGGTCGCCGGACAAAATGATCCGATCAGGATCGACATCCCCAAAGGCGGTTACGCGCCATCTTTCGTCTGGAATGAAGAGGTCCCGGCGTCTTCTGACGACCGGCTTGCGACACTGAGTCAGCGATTTCAGAAATTGATGCCGTTCGGTCTTGGAGCTGGCAGCATGCTCGGTGTGGTCATGGTGGCGCTGGCCGTTTCTGCCTACTTGCTACCCATAAGGTTGGGCTCTACATCGCAGGGATCCGTCGAGGATGGTCCGACGCTCGTCATCGCCCCGTTCGCCAATCTCGGAGACGGGCCGCAGGCTGCCCTTTATACGGCGGGGCTGACCGAGGAGCTTCTGACCGCCCTTCCTCGCTTCAAGGAAATCAGGGTTTTTGGTCGTGAGACATCGAAGTCTTTGCCCTCCGGCGTCGAGGCGTCCCAGGTCCGTGGCGAGCTGGGCGCCCGCTTCCTCCTTGCGGGCGGCGTTCGTGTTTCGGGTGACCGCATTCGCGTGACTGCGCGCCTGCTTGATACCGACAATGACGAAATCCTGTGGTCGCAGACCTACGACGACGACATCAAGAGTGGCGATCTGTTCGGCATTCAGTCTGATGTCGCAAACAAGGTGGCGAGCGCAGTGGCCCAGCCCTACGGCATCATGGCTCAGGCTGACGTCTCCAATCCGCCCCCTGACGATCTTGGCGCCTACGCCTGCACGCTGAGCTTCTATGGATACCGTGCGGAATTGAGTGCCACACGGCACTTGGACGTCCGGCAGTGCCTCGAAAGCGCCGTCGCCCGCTATCCATCCTTTGCCACCGCATGGGCGATGCTTTCCATCATCTATCTCGACGAGGACCGGTTCCGGTTCAATCCGAGCACCAACGGGTCGGCTCCGATTGATCGCAGCCTGCAGGCGGCCCGTCGCGCCGTGCAACTGGATCCGGACAACACCCGCGCCCATCAGGCGCTGATGACGGCGTTGTTCTTCCATCAGGAGGTTTCCGAAGCCCTCCACGTCGGCGAACAGGCATTGGCGACCAATCCAAACGATACCGAACTGCTCGGAGAGTTTGGTACGCGTGTCGCGATGAGTGGGGAATGGCAACGTGGTGCCGAACTGCTCGACCGCGCTCTTGCCCTCAACCCCGGCGGCGGCGGGTATTACCATGGCACCCGCGCGCTCGCCGCCTACATGCTCCATGACGACGAGACTGCGGTCATCGAGATCAAGCAGGCGAATCTACAGAAGTTTCCGCTCTTCCATGCCGTCGCCGCGGTCATTTACGTGAATGCGGGGATGATGGACGACGCCCGCCGCGAGGCTTCCAGTTTCGACGCGATGCAGCCGGATTTCATTCCCAACGTGGTGGCCGAACTCAAGGCGAGAAACTTCCGACCCGCCGACAGGGCAAGACTGATCGCGGATATCAGAAAGGCTGGCCTTCCCGCGTCCGACGAGGTGGAGGCCTCTATGCTCTGGCGGCCTCAAGGATCGCCCGTGCTTGTGCCGCGGTAGCGCCGCGAGAGGGCCGTGCACCGAGCCGTTTCGGCACAGATGCTACCAGATGTTACGGGCGTTTGCCGTCGCCCGACTGTAGAGTTCGTCGGATTGCAAAGATCCACTCGGGAGGGCATGCATCGATGACCAGACCATCAGGAAGATCTCAGCGTCAGTTCGCGATCGTACTCGCGGCCGGGGCGCTCGCCATGTTTGTGTCCGGGTCCTTGTCGGCAACGCGTGCCGACGAAACCGATGCCAAGAAGCTGGTGAAGGCGATGTCCGACTATCTCGCCTCTCAGAAGGCGATCTCATTCGACTACGACACCAATCTCGAGGTCGTAACCCAGGACCATCAGAAGATCCTGCTTGCAAGCTCCGGCAAGATGGAGATGGGCCGACCCGACAAGCTCCGCGTCACCCGGCATGGCGGGTTTGCCAATGTCGAGATGACATTCGATGGCAAGACGGCGACCATGTTCGGCAAGGACGCCAATCTCTATGCGCAAGCCGAGGTGCCAGGCACGATCGATCACCTGGTGGACGAAATGCGGGACAAGCTGCATCGGCCCGTTCCCGGTGCAGACCTCCTGATGCCCGACGTCTACGGCACGTTGATGGACGGCGTGAGCGACGTGAAGGATCTCGGCAGCGGGGTCATCGGCGGCGTCGAATGCGATCACCTGGCCTTTCGCACCAAGGAGGTGGACTGGCAAATCTGGATCGCCCAGGGCGACCATCCCTATCCCTGCCGCTACGTGATCACCGCGAACCAGGTCGACCAGGGGCCGCAGTACAGCATCCAGATCAGCGACTGGAAGACGGGCGCCGACGTCGTGGCAGCGGACTACACGTTCAAAAATACGACGGACGCCAAGAAGGTCGAGCTGTCGAAGCTCAAGGACACCGACGAGCTTCCCGATCACCTCGCAAAAGGAGCGAAACAATGATCCTGTTCAGACGCGTGAGAGTGCTCCTGATTGCCGCGGTCGTTGGCATTTCCGGGCTTGAGGTCGCCGAGAAATTTTCAATACCTGTGCCGGACGGCATAGTAACCCCGGCCGAAGCCCGGATCGGCCGACCACTGACGCCAGTCAGCGTCGCCGGAGTGGCACGGCGCACGGTCCGGCGCTGCGCGGTGGGCGTCTACTACTGTTAGGACGAGGCGAGCGAGGGGCTGTCGGTAGGCATTTTTTGATGAGGGCGATCTGTGGGCAGTCAGAGTAGCGTAGGGTGGGCGTCGGCTCAAATAAGCTGGCTTCGTTGGTTTCTTGTATGTTCAATGATCATGGCACTACCCGGATGTGGCGGCCATCCAAAGGACGTGCTGACACCCGTGGCCGACACGTGGCCGCAGTCATCGAAGGTCGACATGCTGATCGCAACGACCCGCACCCGGTCGACCGTTCCAGGTGAGATGTTCAACGGAGAACGTGCGCTGGCCCCGGCCTTCGCCGACATGACGATCTCGATTCCGCCCAGCAAGGTTCGCAAGGAAGGACAGGTCGCCTGGCCGAAGAGGTTGCCGTCCAATCCGGCGACGGATTTCGCAACCGTGAAGGCCGACGACCTTAATGTCGACGAAGCCAAGAAGTGGCTGAGCGCGACCGTCAGGAAGACTCCTGACGGCAGCGTTCTCGTGTTCATTCACGGTTTCAACAACCGGTTCGAGGATGCGGTCTACCGTTTCGCGCAGATCGTTCACGACTCCGGCGTCCATAGTGCGCCCATCCTGGTGACATGGCCGTCGCGCGGCAGCCTGCTCGCCTACGGCTACGACCGTGAGAGCACCAACTATACCCGCAACGCCCTCGAGACGCTTTTCCAGTATCTGGCAAAGGATCCCGAGGTGAAGGAAGTCTCGATCCTCGCGCACTCGATGGGCAACTGGTTGGCTCTGGAATCATTGCGCCAGATGGCGATCCGCAACGGCCGGCTGCCGGAGAAATTCAAGAACGTCATGCTGGCGGCTCCCGACGTCGACGTCGACGTGTTCCGGCAGCAAATTGCGGATATGGGAAAGCAGCACCCACAGTTCACGCTGTTTGTCTCCCGTGACGACAAGGCGCTGGCGTTTTCGCGCCGGGTCTGGGGCGACGTCTCCCGGCTCGGCGCCATCGACCCGGAGCAGGCCCCGTATAAGAAGGAGCTCGCGGACAACAAGATCATGGTGATCGACCTTACCAAGATCAAATCCGGCGACAGCATGAACCATGGCAAGTTCGCGGAATCGCCACAAATCGTGCAGCTCATTGGCCAGCGCATTTCGGAGGGGCAGACGCTGACCGACAGTCACGTCGGACTTGGCGATCAGATCTTGGTTGCGACCACCGGGGCGGCGACCGCCGCGGGCAACGTCGCTGGTCTGGTTCTAGCCGCGCCCGTTGCCGTGCTCGATCAGGATACGCGAGACAACTATGCGAGCCACGTCAACAACCTGGCGGGCACGAATGGGGCGCAGCCAGCAGTCAAACACTGCGAGGAAGGACGACCGACGCCGAACTGCGGACGGCAATATCCAAGGCCTTCAGGGGATGGCATCAAATGAATAGTATAGCTTATCGAACGGTGATGCTCCTCACGGCGCTGGGGCTCGGTACTGAGCTGGCAGCCGCCCAGTCGAGTGAGGACCTGGCGAAGAAGCTTTCCAATCCGATAGCCTCGCTCATCAGCGTCCCGTTCCAGTTCAACTACGATCACGGCTATGGTCCAGACGACGGCGACAAGGCGACGCTGAACATTCAGCCGGTCATTCCCTTCAAGATAAACGAGGACTGGAACGTCATCTCGCGCACCATCCTACCCGTGACATGGCAGAACGACATTGCCGGACCGTCGGGAACGCAGTTCGGTCTGGGCGACACCACGCAAAGCTTCTTCTTCTCGCCGTCGAAGCCGACCGAGAGCGGCATCGTCTGGGGCGTCGGCCCGGTGTTCCTGCTGCCGACGGCGACGGACGAGCTCCTCGGAAGCGGCAAGTGGGGTGCGGGTCCGACAGCGGTCGTCCTCAAGCAGGACGGCCCATGGACGATCGGCTTTCTCGGCAACCACATCTGGTCGTTCGCTGGTCAAAACGACCGGGAGGATGTGAGTTCGACGTTCCTCCAGCCGTTCCTCTCCTACACGACCAAAGACGCCTGGACGTTCTCGCTGAATACGGAGTCGACCTATAACTGGGAAACGAACGACTGGTCGGTGCCGATCAACGTCACGGTCGCCAAGCTGATCACCATCGACAAACAGCCAATCAGCCTGACGGCCGGGATCCGGTATTGGGCGGCGGCTCCCGACAATGGCCCGGAAGGACTGGGCTTCCGCGTCGCGGTCACGTTCCTCTTTCCGAAGTGAACGTCCATCATCGTAAAGGAACGTCGTGGTATTCAAGACGAACCGGCAATGCCTCTCCGGATTGGCTCGGGGCGTTCCTTTCGCAAAAGTGCAGGTCCAACCGAACAGAGCATACCAGAAGCTACGAGCCTCGCATGGCGTAAAGACGTAGACTTAGGGCCAATTCAACCGAGGAGGACGTTATGAACCGCATAATTTTCGCTGCCGCCGCACTCGCAGTCTCCGCAGCCATCGCCTATGCACAAGACCCGATCGTCGGGAACTGGAAGACCGAACTTGGAGATACCGCCGCCATCGCTCCCTGTGGCAGTGGCTACTGCATCACGTTGAAGTGCGGCAAGCATGCCGGCGAGCAGATCGGGAACTTCAATGGCAAGGACGGAAGCTACGAGGGCAAGATCACCGATCCAGATGCGAAAAAGACTTACGACGGCTCCCTGACGGTCTCCGGCAACGCGCTGAAGATGAAGGGCTGCGTCCTTAAGGTCGTCTGTGAGTCGCAGACATGGCCCCGTCTTTGACGACTGCACAACAGGATGGCATCGATGACGATGTCGCAACTTAACGTTGATGAAGACGTGGCTTAGCACGTGTTTCTCGCCGGACCAGCAGAGCGAGATTCTCCGTCGTTTCCTCATCACTTACCTCAATGTCGGCCCGGTTCCGCCAACGGTTCCAGGAGGCCTCCTAACCCGATCACCGCGAAGACACCCGCCCCTTGGACGGCTACCATGAGCGGGAGCGAGATTCGCAAGATCGAGTCGTCGTCTAGCGAACGCATGAACCGTACGGAAGGCGATCGATGCTGGGGGCGGATTCCGTGCCTTCAAACGTCAGACGAGTAGCGTCATTGGATCAAGGCCCCTCCTCTCCTCCCTCATGATCGCTCCGATCATCCGGTCGCCTGCGAGCGCCTGCCATTCCGATGGCGCTTGAAGATTAAGGTCGACATCGCTATCCGGCCGCTCAAACCCACGAGTTGCAGGCGCCGCCGCACGGAGCCGAGGACCTATCCAACTTTCCGCCCGGCCGGCGCATTTGCCCGCAGAAGCGCCATCAGCATCGGGCCGATCGCGAATTCGCCCTTTTCGGTTCGCCGCGTCAGGCCACGAAGATAGCCACCGGCCGAATTAATGTGGCCGCCGCGCTCCAGGATGCATGCCATAACGGTCGCAGCGTTTTCCGGACCCATCACATTGGCGGCCTCTTCGTAGGCCGACGGACTGACGCCCAGCATCGATCGAACGATGACGGCTGCGGCCATCAGATCACGCCAGTTGCGGATCACGCCATCCCGCCCATAGGTAAGGATTTCCGGGCAGGCTTGCAGAACCAGGCCGAGTGGGAAGGATTTCAGTCCGCCACCATAATTGCGGACGCCCGGCCGTCGACTTTGCTCTTCCTCCGTCTTCTGACCGTGCGGATGGGCTGTCTCACCCCTACCCTTCTCTGGCGTTACGGCCCCTCGGCCGTTGTCTTGCTCAGCTATCGCGCCCTGCTTCGTTTCGAAGCTTGGTTCAAGTTCAGAGATGGAGTCGGGATTTGAATTCTGTATGTGACGCTCGATATAATCGGCATTGCCGCGCTGTTTTGTTGATTTAACCCGAATTTCCAGCTGGTTAAGAATGTCTGTGCGCAGGCCCGTCAATTCATCCAGCAACAGTTCAAGCTGCGCTGCTGTCGGCGATCGCGGCAGGCCTTCGATCAGGTCCCGGAATTCGCGGTATAGGCCTTGCCAATCCCCAGGGATGTCTTCTTCAACGGCCGCTTCGATCAATTTTGCAATGTCACGGCGGCAGAGAGTGATGCGTTCACGCAGACGCTGGACATGTAGCCGCTCAGCCATCACCTCGGCCGCAAGCTGTTCGATCTCCTCGGCACGGGCAAGCAGCGGCGCCAGCGAGAAACCGAAAGCCTCGTCGACCTCCCCTGCCCTGTCTCTGCGGACATAACGCTTGCCATTCGGACTATCCTTGCGCAGCAGAAGGCCTGCCTCGACCAGCGCGGCGAGATGGCGCCGGACGGTCTGTTCGGCCATGCCATGCGTTCTGAGCGAAAGCTGGATATTCGACGGGAATACGATCAAGCCGTTTTCCTGGGCCAGCTCGTTCTTCGGATAAAAGCTCAAAAGCGCATTGAGCACGGCAAGCGCTCGATCGCCGATGCCGAGCAGCGGCTTTGCCTCGCATAGCGCGCGAAACAGTTTCCACTTATCGACCGACTGGTCCGATTTGATCTCTCCGGCCATGACTTGATTTGCAAGCATGCCAAGCGTCATCGACCGCCGCCCGAAGGGCGTCGTTACATTCCCGGTTTCCATATCTTCCACCTCAACGAGGCAAAAGAAATCCACTCACCAAAACGGCGCCAAAAACTCTTGACAGCGATTCTCGGAAGTGCGATTCTCGGAGGTGTTCAAGACTACGAGGAAAGCTTCCGTGACGGTGACGTTCGGGGGCTTTTTTCTTTTGCGCGTTATCTCCTATCCGGATTGTCAGCTGACAATCAGTCTAATTGCCTCATTTTCCCTCATTTTCCTCTTCGAACTCAGCGGCGAGGCCTATCAACCGCTGAGCCAGGAATTCCGAAAACGCCGCCGATTTGACGGTGATGCGAAAGGTTTTGCCGGAACGGGCCACCAAAGCAAGCGGCGCGCCGCCTTGGCTCCGGAGCGTCTGCTCGGCCCGCTGCGGTGCGCTCTTCTCCTCCAGCGCCTTCCAGATGACATCGAAGCGGCTGTTGGTCTCCAACGCGTCAAAACCGGCGGCACTGATTGCAGCCCGCGCCTTCTTCTGTCCGCCCGTCTCTCTGAATTTCTCGGCAAACGTCAACCAGCGTGGACGACCGACCTTGGGGGCCGGCCCGATGGCGAGAATGATCTCGGGGTCGATCGTTTGCGCCACTTGCAGGAGCCTTGACGTTTCCGGCTTGTCTGTCGCCAGCGCCTTGGCAATCATGTCGCGGCTGAAGCCATGTTCATCCATGCGGCGTGCAAACAGTGCCCGTTCGATAAAACTCAAGTCGACACGGGGGCCATTTTCCTGACCCTGTGCAACGATCAGCTCTTCATCCGTGAGCTTTCGCACGACGGCCTTAACAGGAACCCCGATCTCTGCGGCAGCCCGCAGGCGCCTGTGGCCATAGGCCGCCTGGTAGTGCCCGGCCCTTGCCGGGTCCGGCCGCACCAGGATCGGAACCTGCTGTCCGCTTTCCTCGATGGACTGCTTCAATCGCTCGAACTCGGCATCCTTGTCGACCGGGATACGGTCGCGGATAAAGGACATTTCGACGGCAGCCGGATCGATCTCCAGCACCTTGTCGCCGGAGGCCAGCGAATCGCGCAGCGCCTTGGCGGCGGCGGCTTCCTCTCCCAGCCGTCCAAGCGACAGGTTCATCGCCTTGACAGCTCCCGATGGCCGATGCGGCTGTTGGACGCTCGGAACTTCCGGCCGTGTCGGCTCGACCGCACCGACCATGCTCTTCAGGATATCGCGTCCTTTTGGGCTCATGTCCTGCTCCATGCGCTGCGAATGAGTTGCTCGACCTCGGCATTGACGCTGTCGACGGATTCCACCCCGCGGTCATAGGTCTGGCGATGCATCGTCTCGCGTCCCGCCTCGTAGATTGTCTGCTTGGACAGGCCCGCGTCCGAGACCGCTGTCGACTTGACCATCATCGAGGTCAGCACGCGCTCGCCGAACAGACTGCGCAGGAAGGCGACGATTTGCGCCTGCGGTCCATCATTGGACTCATAGCGGGTGATCAGATAGCGCATCCAATCATAATCGAGATTGCCGCCTGCCTGCTTGACCACGGCCAGAAGGTCGGAGGTCATCGTCAGGAACTGGTTCATCGACGCGACGTCGAGCATCTGCGGATGGACGGTGATCAAGACGGAGGTGGCAGCGCAGAGAGCCGACAGCGTCAGGAAGCCGAGGGTCGGCGGGCAATCGATGATGACGACGTCGTAGCTCTGCTCCAGCGAATGCAGCGCATTGCCGACCCGCATGAAGAACATGTCCTTGTCGTCGCGGTTGGTGTCGGCGAGCGCCTTTGGAGTATCGTGCTCGAACTCGTGCAGTTCGAGATTGCCGGGGATGAGATCGAGCCCCGGAAAATAGGTCTGGCGGACGATGTCGGCTACGTCGCGGCGCGTTTCGTCATATTTGATGGCACCGTAAAGCGTCTCATTTTCGCCGACGTCGAATTCGGGCTGATACCCGAGCATCGCCGACATCGACGCCTGCGGATCGAGGTCGACGGCGAGCACGCGGTAGCCGCGAAGGGCCAGGAACTGCGCGAGGTGAATTGATGTCGTCGTCTTGCCGGAACCGCCCTTGAAATTGGTGACTGCGATCACCTGGAGATGGTCGCCCGGCCGGCGCATCGGCAGATAGGAGGGTTTGGTGCGCCCGAGATGGTGGCGCATCGCGTGGATTTCCTCAAGCGAGAACACCCGTCGACCGGCCGCCGTCTTTTCCGGATTGATGCTTTCCACCTGGGCAGCGAGGTGACGAACGTAGCTGTCGGTGACGCCGAGCAGCTTGGCAGTCTCGGTGCTGCTGAACCGTCGTAGCGATTTGCGGGCATCGGGCGAAAACAACCGCTCGAACAGCACCTGCAATTGACTGCTGAGCATCGTCGAGTCCTGCGCGATCGTCTCGTCGATCGAGACTCGACTCGCTCTCTTGGCTTTCTCAACAATCGCGGCCTTGGTCGGCATTCACGCAAATCCTGATAAATCGGGTCATTTTGCGCAAATGATCGTGAGTCTGCCGATTCCGTCAAGCGATTTCTTGGTTAGCCAATGGATTACAAACCGGATTCGCCCAGAAAATTATGTGGAATTCCGGAATCTTAGCGCGATTGTCAGCTGACAATGGCGGCCGTGCCCATGTCCCTCGACGCCGGCCTTCAACGCCGTTGCCGACTCACTGGAGAAAACATCCCCCGCTTGGGCGCGTCGGATCAGGCAATCCGCTACTCATTTATAGGCAGATGAACGGCAGAGGCTTTCGACTTCCAACCCGCGGGCAGGTTCACTGCCGGAGGACCGGTCATTTGCGTCCTGGGTTTCGGCATCGCGCCGTGGCTGAGCAAGGCCAAGCATTTGTTCGAGACGGCCGGCATTGAGCGGAGCGCTTATTCCCTTGAAGTTCATGATCCATCTTTCGTCTGCGCATCGATTGCGTGAAGCCTGAGAGATAAGCGCAATTTGAACCTGCCGAGAACTGTCCGCCAGCGTTATCACCATCTTTTCCGATGCGATGCGGAAAGGGGAGGGGAGACCTCCATCTTTCAAGCGCCGCTCTGAAATGCCGCTTTCGACAGCGACGTTCGCCGTCTCAGATCGCTTCTGAGCGCAGAGATCGAGGAGTGCCGCGCAGATGCGGCCTGCCATGCGAAAGGCCGCATCTTTGCCGGCACCGGCGAACCGGCACTGTCTCCGATCATGCGGCATGCCGGAATTCCGAGATGCCGGTGCGGGTCTTACTCCAGGAGAGCGCTGTTGCTGCGCGCTATCGGGGGAGGGGCGTGCACCTGAATGTTCTTGCCGATCTAAGTCGGCGGAATGCTGAGGGGCAGGTGGCGTCCAAGAGGTTGCGGCTCGTTTGTCCGGAGATCCGATCAATCGTCAGGCCAAGTCGCTGACACCAGTCCAAATCACATGCCGGCAGTTAAGCACGAACAGGATTGACGACACCCCGATGCGTCATCAACCGCAAAAGATCACAACAGCGCATGCTAGGCGAATCAGGTCTCGGCGGGTATGATCGGCGGGTGCTGGTTGGTGTCGCAGACGTTTTGCCGCTAGCCGTATCGATAAGATCTCACTTCATGTCCCGCAAAGCACAATCTTTCCTAGCGGAACTTATTGGCGAGTTCGCTTCCGGCTAGAGAATTCCTTCTTGTTTACCTGCTATTTACCATAATCCTCCACGGCGCCGGCCGAGCCCGCATCGCGGTCGATCGTGCGCTCCTTGCCAGCAGGGTTGCGCGGGCCAGGGATTCCACTAACGCCTCTTCGCTCCCTCGCGATTGGTAAAATGCGCGTTGCCCAATCCCGTGCCGATGGTCAGCACCGCCCAACTCGAGACGTCATTCATGAAAGGGATCTGCGACAATCCCTGCACCACGGCATCGTTGTGCATCACCACGAATGTGCTGTGGTCGCCGATCTCGGGAATGGCCTTCATCAGGGCGGCGGGAAGGTTGAAGCTGTCACTTTCCCAATTCCCTCCCGGCAGGTTTTGTCCGCCGCGTTCGATCGAGCCATCGGCCTTGATGATGCCAGGACAGGCGATCCCGATGATCGGGGCAGATTTCAAATTGGCCTTGTCGGCCTTCTCAATCAGGTCCTGCAACATAGCCACCAGCCTCTCTATCGTTCCATTGCGGCTCGGCTCGTCATCGGCATGGCGCCAGATCGACGATTCCCAGACGCTGGCATCCGCAAAATGCGGTGTCTTTTCCTTTCCAAACTCGACGATGCCTGCACGTACGTTCGTGCCGCCAATATCGACTGCCAGGATCGCTTCATAGCCTTTGAACATCCATCGCGGCATTAGATGGACTGACCCGATCAGCCCCGCCTCGTCGGGATGGTGGACGATCGGCACAACCTCGACATTGACGCCGGCCGCCTTGAGAAGAACCATGGCCCTGGCAATCGCCAGTTCTCCAAAGCGACTTCGCCTGAAGCCGCCGCCGACGACGATCCGCTCGGTCTTGGACCAGCGCTCGTCCTTGAGAAACTTTCCGATCACCTCGGCAAAATCCTGCGCGAAGTCCTCCACCGCTCCCATGATCAACGCGGCAGCCTCCATGTCATCGCCCTTCAAGAGAGCCTCGATCTTTTTCTTTGAAAGTTTTGCCGTCGCGGTCTTGCCGATCGGATCGTCGCCAAACTTGCGGATGCGTTTTCTCCAGTCATCGAGCTTCTGCTGGAAGGTCTTCTTGTTGGCGTTGTCGCCAACGAAACCATTCTTGTCACGCAGTTCATTATTGTAATCATCGATGGTCACCAACGGCAGAACCGTGGCGCCATGTGCTAATGGGGCATTGATCTCATGACGGGACTCGGAACTGCCTTTGGCCATCAATGTACCTTCTGCCGCGCGAGGGCTCGAACAGGCGGCGAGATACAACGCGGACTAGCTCTCGATGTTCCGGAGTCTGAAAAGTCACCTTGTCCTCGTCGTCCGGCGACCTAGCTTCAATGATTGCAAAGTTTGGAGAATGCCGTGCAGGACGACACCGCTACTCAGGAAATGCTTTCAATGGTCTTGGAGGAGCCGGACCACTGGGCGATGTTTCTCGATATCGACGGGACGCTGCTCAATCTTGCGCCCACACCGGATGCGATCGAGGTCCCGGAGGAGCTTCCTGGACAACTTCATCGCCTGTCGAACAAGCTCGGCGGTGCCTTGGCACTGGTCACCGGACGATCGCTTGCTTATGCAGACGCGCTGTTCAAACCCTTTGCATTTCCGACAGCAGGCCTGCACGGCGCAGAAATCAGGAACGCTGCGGGCATGCAGACGATCGAGGCGACAGCTGAGTTTCAGGCGCTGAAGCATGCCCTGACCGCGGAAGCCGAGCACTATCCTGGCGTCTTGATCGAGGACAAGGGCGCGGCTGTTGCCGCCCATTACCGGCTCGCGCCCGAATATGAAAAGGTGCTCGAAGACCGCATGCATCACTATGCGGAGCTCGCCGGGCCGAACTGGGCATTGCAGCTCGGTAAGATGGTATTCGAGCTGCGTCCGGCACGATCAAGTAAGGGCGATGCGCTGGAGCGGTTTTTCCAGTCCGATCCGTTCAAGAACCGCTCCCCGATTACCATCGGCGATGATCTGACCGACGAGTCGATGTTTGCGATCGCCAATGCGCGTGGCGGCGTTTCCGTGCGTGTCGGCGCGATCGGTGCCCCGAGCTGCGCCACGAGCCGGCTGTCCTCTTCTGCGCTGGTCAGAAACGTCATTGCAGCCTTGGCCGCTTGAGGCCGGTCCCTGGGCGATGTGTAATGCGGATTGCTGTCGTCTTTACAACGGCTGCGCCGCGTCAATTGTCAAAAAAGTATCGGTTTTGACCGGGAATCGTGGTGGCGGGCGTGACACGAGCCCATTACACTCCGCTTCAACAATAAAGCCAAAAAGAGAATTTGGCTGGCGGGCTTCGAACCGTACTCGGAGGAGGAAACAATGGAACCTGACTTGGAAGTCATTCAGATCAGGCCGGGCGAATCTTTCGCAACGAAGGCGCATGGTTATCCCTATCATACGGTTCGTTGGCATTTTCACCCGGAATACGAACTGCATCTCGTCGTGGCGACAACGGGACGCTATTTCGTCGGCGACTTCATCGGCGAGTTCGAGCCTGGTAATCTTGTGCTTGCCGGGCCTAATCTTCCACATAACTGGATCAGCGATGTCCCGACGGGATCGAGCATCCCGCTTCGATGCCAGCTCATCCAGTTCAGCGAGAATTTCATCATCGACACGATGAAGGTGCTGGCCGAACTCGGCCCCTTCGAACCTGTTCTCGAAGCCTCCCGCCGCGGCGTGCTTTTCGGCGCCGAGACCAGCCGGCAGGTCGCACCTCTGATGAGCGAGGTGCAGCAGGCGCAGGGTGTGCGCCGTATCGAGCTTTTCATGATGATCGTCGGCATGCTCAGCCGCGCACAGGATGCGCAGCTTCTCGCCAGCCCGAGCTATCTGCCCGATCCTTCCGGTTACATGTCGGCCGGCATCAACAAAGCGCTCGCCTATATCAGGGAACACCTGACCAAATCCTTCGACGAAGCCGATCTCGCGGCGATTGCTGGACAATCGACAGGCGCCTTTTCGCGCGGCTTCCGCCGCCATACCGGTATGTCGCTGGTACAGTATGTGAAACGCCTGCGCATCAACCTGGCCTGCCAGATACTGATGAGCGATGACCACGCGTCGATCACCGATATCTGCTTCGAGGTCGGCTTCAACAATCTGTCTAACTTCAACCGGCAGTTTCTCGCGGAAAAAGGCATGACGCCTTCCCGTTTCCGACGGTTGTTGGGTGACAATATCAACGTGGCAAAGGCGGCCTAGAGGAGCCGTCAGAGCACGTCCAAGGGACGAGGAGGAGGAACGAAAACTGACACTGACTTGAACGCGGGCGCGCGATGAGCGGCTCGTGGTCGGAGATGCTTGTCCTTAAAAACGTCAAACCGCAGGGACAGGCGCGACCGTTCCTTCAGCCGAACGGTCACAACAGAACAGTGCGATCACGACACAATTTTTTCAATGGGAGGAGATGGAAATGATGAAATTCTCAACACAGGCGGCAGGCGCCGCGGTATTTGTCCTGTCCTTGCTGGGCGGTACTTCCGCCTTTGCGCAAACGGCCGTTTCGGATGCGACAGTGGCATTCCTCATGCCCGACCAGGGCTCGACCCGCTACGAGGAGCACGACCACCCGGGCTTCGTCGCGGAAATGAAGAAGCTTTGCGCGTCGTGCAAGGTTCTCTACCAGAACGCCGATGCCGATATCGCAAAACAGCAGCAACAGTTCAATTCGGCGATCACGCAAGGCGCCAAGGTCATCGTGCTGGACCCGGTGGATTCGGCGGCCGCCGCATCGCTCGTCCAGCTCGCACAGAGCCAGGGCGTCAAGGTCATTGCCTATGACCGTCCGATCCCGAAGGGAAAGGCCGATTTCTACGTCTCCTTCGACAACAAGGCGATCGGCAAGGCGATCGCGGAATCGCTTGTCCAGCATCTGAAGGCACAGAAGGTGCCGACCGAAGGCGGCGGCATTCTGCAGATCAACGGCTCACCGACCGATGCGGCTGCCGGACTGATCAAGGACGGCATTCACGAGGGTCTGGCGAGCGGCGGATACAAGACGCTTGCCGAATTCGACACGCCCAACTGGCAGCCCGCGAACGCCCAGCAATGGGCGGGCGGGCAGATCACCCGCTTCGGCAAGCAGATCGTCGGGGTGGTCGCTGCCAATGACGGCACCGGCGGCGGCGCCATCGCAGCTTTCAAGGCGGCGGGTGTCGATCCGGTGCCGCCGGTCACCGGCAATGATGCGACGATCGCCGCGCTACAGCTGATCATAGCAGGGGATCAGTACAATACGATTTCCAAGCCGAGCGAAATCGTCGCCGCTGCCGCTGCCGACGTCGCCGTGAAGCTCCTGGCCGGAGAAACGATCAAGGCCGAAATGACGCTCTATGACACGCCCGCACAACTCTTCGTACCGGCTGTCGTTACCGCCGAAAACCTCAAGGCCGAGATCATCGACAAGAAGATCAACACCGCCGAGGAGCTGTGCACCGGCCGCTACGCCGACGGCTGCAAGAAACTCGGCATCACCAAGTAATCCAGCCAAGGGAAAGCGCGGCCGGCCACCAGTCGCGCTTCCGATTTTTGCTTTTTCGAAAGGCCAGGCGATGTCTGAAACCTCTCATACTCCTGACCCTTCCCGTCAGCCTGTCCTCAGTCTGCGTGGAATATCGAAGAACTTCGGAGCAGTGTCGGCGCTCACCGATATCGAACTCGATGTCTATGCCGGCGAGGTCGTGGCGCTTGTGGGCGACAACGGCGCCGGCAAATCGACGCTTGTCAAGATCCTGGCCGGCGTGCACCAGCCAAGCTCGGGCACGATCATCTTCGAGGACAAGCCGGTCAACCTGTCGAGCCCGAGCGCCGCTCTCGACCTCGGCATCGCAACCGTCTTCCAGGATTTGGCGCTTTGCGAAAATCTGGACGTCGTCGCCAATATCTTTCTCGGCAAGGAGCTCAGCCCCTATCAGCTCGATGAAGTCAAGATGGAGATCGCCGCCTGGAAGCTCTTGAACGAGCTTTCGGCCCGCCTTCCGAGCGTGCGCGAACCCGTCGCCTCGCTCTCCGGCGGACAGCGCCAGACGGTAGCAATCGCCCGATCGCTGCTGCTCCAGCCGAAACTGATCATGCTCGACGAACCCACAGCAGCGCTCGGCGTCGCCCAGACCGCTGAAGTGCTTGACCTCATCGAGCGTGTGCGGGAACGCGGCCTCGCCGTCATCATGATCAGCCACAATATGGAGGATGTTCGCGCCGTCGCCGACCGTATTGTCGTCCTTCGGCTCGGACGCAACAACGGCACCATGCCGCCCGACGCATCCAACGAACAGCTCGTCAGCGCCATCACCGGCGCATCCAACAATTCCGTCTCCCGCCGCGCGATGCGCCGCAAGGCGCAAAGCCAACAAAACGAGGAGGGCAGGCCATGATGAAGACCATCCAGAATGAACCGGCAGCACCTGCGCTCCTCGACCGACGTGACGAAAGAGTGCACCACGACGATAGCCTTGCCGGCTCGATCCGCGCCTTTGGGGATCGCATCCGCTCCGGCGATCTCGGTTCGCTGCCGGTCATTGTCGGCCTGGCGATCATCTGGACGGTGTTCCAGGCGCTCAATCCGGTGTTTCTCTCGAGCAGCAACCTCGTCAACATGCTGTTCGACTGCTCGACCGTCGGTGTCATCTCGCTGGGTATCGTCTGCATCCTGATGGTGGGTGAGATCGACCTTTCCGTAGGCTCCGTCAGTGGCTTCGCCTCTGCGCTGGTCGGCGTCTTCTGGGTCAACCAGGGCTGGCCGGTGGTTCTGGCGATCCTCGCCGCCATGATTGTCGGCGCCCTGATCGGCTCGCTCTATGCGTTTCTCTTCAACCGCTTCGGCATGCCGAGCTTCGTGTCGACGCTGTCGGGGCTGCTCGCGGTTCTCGGCCTTCAGCTCTATATCCTCGGAGCTACTGGTTCGATCAATCTTCCCTATGGTTCCTGGCTCGTGAGTTTCGGCCAGATCATGGTCATGCCGGACCCGGTCGCCTATCTGCTGGTGGCCCTTGCCGGCATTGCCTTTTTCTTCTCCAGCTACCGCACCTCGGCGCGCCGGCGGGCGGCCGGCCTGTCGGCGAAATCGGCCGGCGGACTGCTTGTCCGCGCTGTCATCATCACCGTCGCCCTGGAAGCAGTCGCATTCTATCTCAACCAGTCGCGCGGCATTCCCTGGATGTTCGGTCTTTTCGTCGGGCTCGTCGCCGCGATGAACTATGCGCTGACGCGCACGAAATGGGGACGCTCGATGCATGCCGTCGGCGGCAACAGGGAGGCTGCCCGTCGTTCCGGCATCAACGTTTCGCGCATCTACACGAGCGCCTTCGTCATGTGCGCCCTGCTTGCTGCCACCGGCGGCGTTCTCTCCGCCGCGCGGCTGGCGACGGCAAGTCAGCAGGCTGGCACGGGCGACGTCAATCTCAACGCCATCGCCGCAGCGGTCATCGGCGGCACGAGCCTGTTCGGCGGGCGCGGCAGCGCCTATTCAGCCCTTCTCGGCATCATCGTCATCCAGTCGATCGCCAGTGGACTGACGCTTCTCGATCTATCGTCATCGCTTCGATACATGATCACCGGCGCTGTCCTTGCCGTCGCCGTCATCGTCGACTCGCTGGCACGCCGATCGCGGATTTCGCACGGCCGAGCCTAAACCTATCAGAAAGCAGAGGAAGAAAATGGGACAGGATCTGTCTGGAAAAATCGCGGCCGTCACCGGAGCGGCGTCGGGTATCGGCCTGGAGTGCGCCAAGACAATGCTTGCCGCGGGCGCCCGGGTCGTGCTGGTCGACCGAAATGAAGATGCCCTGAAGGAAATCTGCTCGAAACTCGGCGCCAACGCCATTCCCTTGGTCATTGATCTCACCGATCCGAAAAGCGTCGCACGCATGATGCCTGAGATACTGGAGAAAGCCGGCCAACTGGACATCTTCCACGCCAATGCCGGCTCCTATATCGGCGGCGAGGTGCTGGACGGCGACCCGGATGCCTGGGACCGGATGCTCAACCTGAACATCAACGCCGCCTTCCGTTCGGTGCATGCCGTTCTGCCGCACATGGTCGAGCGCAAGACCGGGGATATCATCCTGACGAGTTCCGTTGCCGGCATGATCCCAGTCGTCTGGGAGCCGATCTACACGGCCTCGAAACATGCCGTCCAGGCATTCGTCCATACGCTGAGGCGTCAGGTGGCCAAGCATGGCTTGCGCGTCGGCGCCGTCGCTCCGGGCCCCGTGGTCACGGCCCTTCTCAGCGATTGGCCGCAGGAAAAGCTGGATGAGGCGCTCGCCGCGGGTGGCCTGATGGAGGCGAACGAAGTGGCCGAAGCCGTGCTCTTCATGCTGACGCGCCCACGCAACATCACCATCCGCGATCTTGTCATTCTGCCGCAGAGCGCCGACATCTGACGAAAGTGCGATCGCCTTCAACAATCGCGGAACGCCTACTCAAGAGGAAACGGCCATGATCTTCGACAGATTTCGCCTGAACGGACAGGTAGCGCTGGTGACCGGCGGCACGCGTGGCATCGGGCTTGCGATCGCCGAGGCGCTCGGCGAGGCGGGCGCCAAAGTCCTCATCACGGGCCGAACCCGCAATGCAGCGGCGGAAGACCGGCTCTCCAAGGCCGGCGTCGATTGCGATTTCGTCGCTGCCGACCTGATGAAGGAAAGTGCTGCCGACGAACTCGTCACTGAGACCCTCTCACGGGCGGGACGGCTCGACATCCTCGTCAACAATGCCGGCATCGCCATTCATGGCGACAGCGGCGAGTTCTCCGATGCCATCTGGCGCGAGATCATGACCGTCAACGTCGACGCCGTCTTCCGCGCCTGCCGCGCCGCACTCGCACCCATGCGGCGCCAGGGCGGCGGCATCATCCTCAATATCGGCTCGATGTCGGGGATCGTGTCCAACATTCCGCAGAACCAGGTCGCCTACAACACCTCAAAGGCGGCGGTCCACATGATGACGAAGAGCCTCGCCAGCGAGGTTGCCGCTGAAAACATCCGCGTCAACGCCATCGCCCCCGGCTATATCGAGACCGATTTGTCGCGCGGCGGCATCGACAATCCCGACTGGTTCCCGACCTGGCGCAACATGACCCCGATGGGACGCGTCGGGCAGCCGGAGGAGGTGGCGGGTGCCGCATTGTTCCTCTGCTCGGCGGCGGCAAGTTATGTCACCGGCGAAGTGCTGGTTATCGACGGCGGTTATACGACGCGCTGAGATGCGAACGCGAGATTGGGGGAGGGTGCTCGCGGCCGCTTGGTCGGGGCGAGGCTCTCCCCTGCCATCCTGCCGGTTTCGCACGTATCGGCGCGATTATCGTCTCGCACTTACGTGTAGACAGCACATGGTCACGCTAGAACAGGATGATTTTAGGCCGGGTCGGCCTAAAATCTGAATCCTGTTCTACATTATATAGTTAGACCATGATGGCGTCCGAAAACCGCTCACACTTTTCGGCATCATGCTCTACGCAATCGAGCATCCACTGGACGCCAAAACGATCGGTGAGCTTGCCGTAGTAGCTCCCCCATCGCTGGACGGCGAGTGGTGTCGTAATCTTGCCCCCCTCGGCCAGCCGTGCGAAGAGGCTGGCGGTACTGTCTCGGTCGTCCATGATCAGCATATGGGCGGAACCTCGCATCGGCTCGGCATCGTGATTGTCCGAGGCGAAGAACAGAATACCAGGTCCTTCGAAACGAGCGTGCATCACCTTGCCCCGCATGGCTTCGCTGGCAACGGGCATCCCGTCTGCGCCGTGGCGCTCCAATTGCGTGATCCGGCCAAGCCCGCATTCGGCATAGAAGGCGAGCGCCTCTTCGCAACCGGTGGAAAAGAACAGATAGTTGGCAAGCTGCATGGTCTGGCTCCGTCAAGGCGCCGGACCGCGACGCCTGGTATCGCCGGCCCGGCATTGCATCAAGTCTGAGATTTCCGAGCTTACGCCGCGATCGTTACGAGGCAGCAACCGCACCCTGGATGGCGCCGACGAGATCGGCATTGTTATAGCTGCGGCCGGCGATACCCCAGGCCCCTTCAGGCGCGTAGACGATGTTCGACCATATATGCTCGCGCTTGAGCCGGCCTTCGGCGGCCTGTTCGATGACATCGGCCGCTTTTTCGAAGAAGGACTGTTTTGCTTCAGCGCTCACCAGCGCTATCTCGGGCAGCTTGAGCTCAACGAAGGCTGCAGCGATCGGCTCTCCCGCCGCAAGTACATGCTCCCGCGGCAGCACGTTGATCGTGCCGATAATATTGGCTGTCATGAAGTCATTGCCGGTCAAGCCGGCGGCATCGAGCACTGCGTCCGTCAATCCGGCAAAGGCCTGCGTCTGGGCCTCCTGTGAGAGCAGGCCTTCGGGTATGGTGAGCGTGATGGGCATCGCATGTCTCCTTGTTTGAACCGTGACCGTTTTTGATATATACCGAGCACTCTTTATGCATACACATCGATCACTCTCCTAGCAAGACATAAAGAGTGATCACTCTCCAAAAGGACATATATGCGATACAGTGCCGAACATAAGCAGGAGACTCGAACGCGCGTCATTGCGGCGGCTGGACAGGTTTTCAGAAAGGAAGGCTATGGCGGTGCGGGCATCGATGCATTGACCAAGGCGGCAGGCGTGACCAACGGTGCCTTCTACGGACATTTCAAGTCCAAGGGCGAAGCCTTTCGCACCGCCGTGCTAACCGGCCTCGAAGATCTGCGGCAAGGAATTGCGGCGCTAAAGACCAGTGAACCGAAAGACTGGCTGACGACATTCGTCGGCCACTATCTCGGCTATAAAAGAACCTGCGATCTGGGCGAGAGCTGCGCTCTGCCAAGCCTTTCCCCCGACGTCATGCGCGCAGACGATGAAACACGAAGCGCCTATACGGCAGAACTCAAACGTCTCATCGAGGAAGTTGCGGTCGGCTTGCCGGAGGGTGAGATACCGGGTCAATCCAAAAGACGCCGGGAAGATCAGGCGATCTTGCTGCTCGCCATGCTCAGTGGTGGTGTGACCCTCGCCCGCGCTGCTTCCGACCCGGCGCTGTCCAAACGCATTGCAGATGTCATCGCGCAGGCGGCAGTGACGACGATAGAGCCTGGAAACTGATCCAGTCGCTTGACGACATTCCCGTGTCAGGGGATCGCTTTTCCGCGCAATGTCCCGATCGGTCTCTGGAACGTCAGCTCGGTCCCGGGAGGGTGATTTCGAATTCGGTGCCGGCGCCGGTCGTCTGCAGCAGGCAGATCGTACCGCCATGGGAACTCAGCATGGCGCGGACGATACCGAGGCCCATGCCGGTACCGCCCTGCTCGCGGCGGGTTGAGAAGAACGGCTGAAAGATGCGTTGGCGATTTGCCTCGGAAATACCGCTGCCGTCGTCACAGACAAGAATGACGGCTGTTCGGGCATCGACCGATATTCTGAGTTCCAACAGCGTGGCGCCGTGCTGAAGAGCGTTTTCGGCAAGATTGGCAAAGACGATGCCGGCTGCCTCCTGGGGAAGAGTAACCGATATTTCCGTATCGCCGGCGCCGGAAATATTGAGAGCGGGAAATCGCCCGCGCAGTGAGGATATGATGTCCGTGATGCTGCTTCTGCCCTCGGCGACAGGCGTTTCCGCCTGCGCAAGTTCCCTCAGCCGCTGCAACAATGCATCGAGCCGGACGGCATCGGCGACGATGTTGTCGAGAAAGTGCAAACGCTGCGCCTTCGTCATCGGCCTTTCGGCATCGTCATCGCGCAAAAGCTCTGCCGCACCGCGGATGGCTGTCAGCGGCGATTTCAGTTCGTGGGAGACATGGGCGGCAAAGGAGCTGATATATTCGGTGCGATCGACCAGTTTTCCGGCGAGATCGAGGAAGCTTTGCGACAGGACGGCGATCTCGCGCGTTCCATAGCTTTCCAGCGGCTGGATTGCTCCCTTGCCGCCGCGGGCGATCTCTTCCGTCCGGGCGATCAAAGCGTCGATAGGCCCGGTGATGGTGCGCGTCAGCACATAGGCAACGCCGAGCGTCAGGATGAAGGCGACGACGAGGGCGCCGATTTCCGCCGGTGCCATCCGGTTCGAACTCGCCTCCACGGCACGAAACCAGATGACGATCAGGATCGGCAGCGCCATGACCGCGAGAAGCACGACATAGACGATCAGCGCCAGCGTCGGCCGCCATTTCGTTCTGACTTTCGGTGCCGGCATCAGGCCTTCCTCCCGCTTTCGATGCCGAGTTTGAAGCCGATGCCGTGAACGGTTGCAATGATCGCGGAACCGCCGACCGCCAGGAACTTGGCCCTGATGTTGCGGATATGGCTGTCGATCGTCCGGTCAGCGACATAGGTTCCGGCGCCATAGGCCGCCGCGATCAGCTGTTCGCGGCTGAAGACCATATCGGGGCGTGCTAATAATGCGTCCAGGATTGCGAATTCGAGCGCTGTCATTGCGATGGTGCTCTCGCCAAACATGACCGTCCTGCCACGCCGATCCAGGCTGAGTTCACCGGCGACAAGGGTGGCGTGGCGTCTGTCGGGCCCCGCTTCATTGCTGCTGCGCTTCAAAATCGCCTTGACCCTAGCCACGAGTTCGCGCGGGCTGAACGGCTTGGTGACATAATCATCTCCGCCGATTTCGAGACCGAGCACCCTGTCGATCTCCTCGTCACGCGCCGAAAGAAACAGGATTGGCAATGCCGACGTCTTGCGGATCTGGCGGCAGAGCTCCAAGCCGTCCATGTCGGGCATGCCGATATCGAGGATGATGAGATCGATGTTGCCCCGGCGGAAGGCCGTCATCGCCTCGGTGCCGTTGCGGGCGGCCATCGATGCCAGGCTGGCGCGCTCAAGGGCGAAGCAGATCACGTCGCGGATGTGAGGTTCGTCATCGACGACGAGAATGCGCGGCGCCATCATCGGTCCTGCGTTTGGTTGTCGTTCCTGTTGTTATCGTTCTTGTTCTATCTTGCAATGGGAGACAGGAGATAACTCTCCAGCTGCGCCGCCCGGAAGGTCCAGTTCCGCCAGTCCCGCCGGCGCATCTCAAAATTCCTGGCGAGGTAGTACCGAACTGTCACCGCTTGGCTCCTCTGGTCGATCAGCTGATCCGGTAGCTTGAGGAGGTAGAGATCGAGCGCCGGAATGACGGAAGGACCGAGCGAGGAGAGATAATCGAGGTCGAGCGGCAGACCTTCCTGGCTGATTTCCTGGCTGTGGGCGACATTGAAGCGGGCGATCATAGCTGCGAAATCGATGAAGGCGCTGATGTAGAGGACCGCGATCAGGGAGGCGAAGTTGGTGGCGATCAGCCACTCGTTGGATCGACGCAGCACGATACGCAGCAGAATCAAGGCAAGGCCGGTGGCGACGATACCCATCCAGAGACCGGCGGCGACACGCAGTTCCGTCAGCGAATAGGCCTCGACGTAAAGCTCGAGCCGCAGCATCGAAGACAGGCAGAGAAGGATGTTCTGGCCGATCCAGGCATAGACGAGGCCGCGGATCAGCGGGCTTTTATCGCCGGGGCCCTCGGGTCGCATGGCAAGCAGCACGAAACCGGCGGCAAGAAGCGCTGTCGCAATCAGCGGATAGGCGCCGCGATGAGCATATTCGGCGTGGCTCATGTGATCGGGCAAATCCGCGCCGCCCCAGAGATAGACGAGATCGAGAACCGTCTGCACGGCAAAGAGCGCATTGAAGAGAAGCAGCGAGCGCAACAGCGAGGCATGGCCGAGCGGTGAATTTTTGGTCGGCACGATCATGAACGCTCTGCTGGCTTGCAGCCTCGCAAATCGACGCTTCAGGCGTGGCCGCAGCAAAGCCCAGACCACAGCGGCAATCATTATCCAGAAGCCGATCCGCCAGGGATCGAGGAACTGCAGCAGAACGTCAAAACGGATGCTGCGCAGCGTGACCTCGATAACGGGATTTGCCGCTGCAAAGAGGAGCAAGAACACCGATGCGAGAATGAGCGGCATGACCCAGAGGCCGGCGCTCTGCCGGACTTCGGTAAGGGAGGACCGTTTCGCCGGTGTCGCAAGATATTTCCCGACATCCTCGGCAAGCCGTAAGGGAATGACGAGCGCGAAACGGGAAAGCGCCAAAGGCAGGCCGGTAAGGTTGCGAGGCATGAGCTTGCCGCTGACGAGAGCCACCGACATCAGCGCGCTGAGGCAAAGGGCAAAAGCCATTGCTGACGGTGTTTCGAGCAGAGGCGCCGAAGCCAGGAGCGACAAGCCCAGCAGGAGAGCCGCCGTCGAAGGCGATAGCCCCTTCATGGCCGGGAGCAGAATCCCGGCGCAGATGGCGAGCGCAAAGAGGAAGAAGTTTATCCCGGGCTCTTGGCCAAAGATCAGAAAATCTGCCAGCGCCACGAGGCCAAGCAGCACGGCTATTCGGCCGGGATAGCGCCTGATGGGCATCGGTGCTGTCAGAATGTTGGTAGTGTCCATTGCTGGTCCTCTCGTAAATACCGCCCTTCGGTCACGATGAGCACGCTTTCGGAGATCTCCTCGAAAGGAGTCCCTCGAGGTCGGCACGTCTCTGTCAGCCACCATCCGTCATTGCGGAGGCGGTCCGGCACGGCGGACGGTGTGATGCGGGGCGGGATGTCGTTCTTGCTCATGGCATAGAGATGCCCGACCGGATTGCAGATTTTGTGCAAAGAGTGAGGAGCAATTCAGGAAAATTGCCTTGACCTGCGAGGTCACTGAGGGATTCGAGACGATCAGGTCCCGGAAATCGGTCTTTCCTGGCGCGGATGGTATCCACAACTGGAAACTCCGCACTAGGTTCAACTGGACCCATCAAATTCGCCGTGGCGAGCTCTGAGCACCACGGTGAACGAGATAGTGAGGCAGACGGTCTCTGCCTTCACAATCCACGTATCCCGAGGAGTTTCTCCCAATGCCGGACACCTCACAAGCTCCGAAGACATTCCCAGCTCCCAAGGATCAGCACCTCCGGGATCTCGCCGACTGCATTCGTTTCCTCTCCATGGACGCGGTTCAACAGGCAAAGAGCGGTCATCCCGGCATGCCGATGGGCATGGCCGATATCGCTGCGGTGCTTTTCTCCGAGTTTCTGAAGTTCGATGCGGCCGATCCCTATTGGTTCGATCGCGACCGCTTCGTCATTTCCAACGGTCACGGCTCGATGCTGCTCTACAGCCTGCTTTACCTGACGGGCTACAAGGACATGACCATCGAAGAGATCAAACGCTTCCGGCAGATCGACAGCCGCACGGCCGGTCATCCCGAATATCGTCACGCCACCGGCATCGAAACGACGACCGGCCCGCTGGGGCAGGGGATCGCAAACTCCGTTGGCTTGGCGCTCGGCGAGCGGATCATGAACGCCTCGTTCGGCGACAATCTGGTCAATCACCACACCTATGTCTTCCTGGGTGACGGCTGCCTGATGGAAGGCATCAGCCACGAGGCGATATCGCTTGCCGGACATCTGAAGCTCGGCAAGCTCATCGCCTTCTGGGACGACAACTCGATCTCGATCGACGGTGCGACCAGCCTTGCTGAATCCGATGACCATCCGGCGCGTTTCCGCGCGGCGAACTGGCATGTCCAGCGAATCGACGGTCACGATACCGATGCGATCCGCGCCGCAATCATCGAAGCGCAGAAGGTGACGGATCGGCCGTCGATGATTGCTTGCAAAACGATCATCGGCTTCGGTTTCCCGACCAGGGCGGGAACGCAGAAGGCCCATAGCGACGCGCCTGGTGAAGACGAGATCGCCGGCGCCCGCAAGATCCTCGGTTGGACATCGCCTCCCTTCCAAATACCGGAAGCGCTTCTCAATGACTGGCGAAAGATTGGCGCGAAAGGCGGGCCGGCGCGGATGGCCTGGGCGGTCCGTGTCCAGACCGCTTCGCCGGATAAGCGAGACGATTTTGAGCGGCGGATGAACGGAGAACTGCCGTCCGGTTGGCGCGCTGCCATTGCTGCAGCAAAGCAGGAACTTTCAGGTTCCGAAAAGGATCTCGCCACCCGTCAGGCGAGCGGCATCGTGCTCAACCATCTCTTCGATGCGATCCCCGAGCTTCTTGGCGGCTCGGCGGATCTGACTCCTTCGAACAACACCAAGGCCAAGAACCAGGTCGACATCAAGCCCGGGGAATATGGCGGATCCTATCTCCACTATGGTGTCCGCGAGCACGGCATGGCGGCCACAATGAACGGTTTGGCGCTGCATGGAGGGCTTATTCCCTATGGCGGTACGTTCCTGACATTTTCCGACTATTGCCGCCCGGCGATCCGGCTCGCGGCGATAATGGAGGTGCGTTCGATCTTCGTGATGACACATGACTCGATCGGATTGGGCGAGGACGGGCCGACACATCAGCCGATCGAACATCTGAGCGCATTGCGCGCCATTCCCCGGCTCGCCGTCTATCGCCCGGGCGATCCGATCGAAACGGCCGAGTGCTGGGAGGCGATCATGGATGCGCCGCGGCAGGCAGCACTGATTGCTCTGTCCCGCCAGCCAATGCCGCTTTTACGCGGCGACCCGTCCGACGAGAACCGCTCGGCAAGGGGAGCCTACGTTCTCCAGGAAGCTGAAGGCGGCGCGCGGCAACTGACGATCCTTGCCTCCGGCTCGGAACTGCATCTGGCGGTCGAAGCCCGCTCGGTGCTGCAGGACGAGGGTATTCGCACCGCCGTGGTTTCGATGCCGTGCAGGCTGCTGTTCGAGAAGCAGGATGCCGCCTACAAGAAATCGGTGCTGGGCGGCAGCCGAGCCAGGGTCGCCGTCGAAGCAGCCGTGCAGGATTCCTGGGACCGCTATCTCGGCTTGGACGGCGTATTCGTCGGCATGCATGAATTCGGAGCATCCGGCAAAATCGATGACGTTTACAAGAAGTTCGATATCACTACAGACGCAGTGATACGTGCCGGACGTGAGGTGGCCGGAAAGCAAGCCTAGCGTCGCGAGTCGGAGCCCATAGGCGGTCCCAAGCAGGCGACCGGGTCGAACGCCCCTTATCTAAATCTTGGGGCACGCTTGGCATTGTGGATCAGCTCGGAGGCAGTCGCGAACGGCCCGAAAAGTTTGAGCAGCAGCGCTTGTTCCTCGGTATCTATGCGGTGACGCGCGCAAAACTCGGTCACGGACCAGACTTTCGTCAGATCGTCTGTTTCCATCTGCCTGGGTTCGATGTGTTCGGTCAACGGCGTGTCCTCCGAACAACGAGACTACGCCGCCCCGGCATTTATAAGAACTAGCTAAAAAGTATTATGCCGCTTTGCAGACTGGCTGAATATGACAAGTGGATATATGAAAACGCCCGCCGATTGCGCGGCGGGCGGTGTCTCTCACTGATTTCTCGCAAGTGATCAAGCGAGATGAGCGTCGGTGCCTGTGATGTTGAGCGTCAGAACGCCGACATCCGTGTGGCCTTCGCCATCGGAGATCTTGTAGTACTGGACGGTTTCCGTGACGTTCTGGCCGGCAGTCAGGTCTTCCGTCAGCGTGTAGGTGAATTCACCATTCGGCTTGACGTGGAAGACGCCATGGTCGCCGACGATGTCGGTAACAGCGTCGAGGCCGCCCTTGGCGCTGACGTTCGTGCCGTCGAACTGACGGAGGAAGAGCTTGCCGTTGTCGCCGGCAATGTCGTTGTCCAGAACGTTGCCGCCGATGGCGCTACCTTCGTTGAAGCTGTAGTGGTCGTCGACAGCGATCGGCTTTACCTGGGTTACGCCCTGGATGTTGAGGGTGAACAGGCCGACATCGGTATGACCGCTGCCGTCGGAGATCTTGTAGGAAACCTTCTCCTGGTAGGATTCGCCGTTGGCGAAACCGATCTTGGCCGCATCGCTCAGGACATAGGTGTAGCTGCCATCAGGCTTGACGAAGAAGGTGCCGTAGTCGCCCTGGATCTCGGTGACCTGGCTGTTGCCGGCCTTGGCGCCAACGCTTGCGCCATCAAAGGCGCGCAGGAACAGGTGACCGTTGTCGGATGAATCGTTGGAAAGCAGATTTCCGGAAATAACGTCAGTTTCTTTAAATGTTGCACTATCATCAGTTGCATGAATTGGCGAAGCCATTGCACTCTCCTCAAATTGTTTATTGGCGGGTCAATTTCGACCTCAGCGAGCGGGTCCTTTAACAACCTATTAATACTACAAGTCAATGGTCTATTTAACAGAAGGTTAATTTCGGAGCCAATCTCCCCGTTGCTTCCAGTTCGGCGGAATAATGTCACTTTCAGGCCAAATTGAAGAAAATTTGGCGAAAACTATACCCGGTTAACTTGAATAAAATGGCGCTGAGTATATCTGAGCGCGATTAGCGATGCGCGCGCCATGCCATCCGGCCCATCCGTTGCAATTTTACCCGCCGATACCTATGTTGCGGAAATACCCGATCAAGCGGAAATCTAAGCCGTTGCTGGCTCATGATTGAAACGCTTGTGTGTGCGTACGCGCCGTTATGGCTGTGTGACGGGCAATCCCACAAACAATCGATGACGCCGGCCGAGATCGGCAAAGGATTTTTTTTGAACCACATAAATAAAGCCACCGCGGTTGCGGCGGCGAAATCGCGCGAGAATGACGAGGCTGTCGGCCGCGTCGCTCAGAGCTGGAAGCCGTTTCCCTGCCTCCTCACCCGCCGCGAATTGCGGGCTGTGATCGACGAGCAGCTCGGCTGAGCGGCAATCGTCGCCCCACCCACACAAGGAGAACTTGAAATGCAAGTACTCGTCAGAGACAATAATGTCGATCAAGCGCTCAGGGTCTTGAAAAAGAAAATGCAGCGCGAAGGACTGTTCCGTGAAATGAAGGAACGGCGCGCCTATGAAAAGCCGTCCGAACGGCGCGTCAGGGAAAAGGCGCAGGCGATCAGCCGTCACCGCAAGGCCGCACGCAAGAAGATGCAGCGTGAAGGCCTGATCGCCGGATCGAAGCGGGTGGCGACCACCCGCTAGCAGTCATTCCCAACTAGCCCCGAGCTTCGGCTGCTACATTCCGTGAAAGGACAGATAATGGACGAACTCAATAGCCTCACCGTTTCCGAAGAACGCCTCGAGGATTGCCGCGATGTCGTGGAGCCGGATCTGCAGGATCTGATCCAACGCGCTCTGACATCGGGTTTTTCCCGGGAGGAAGTTCTCATCGCCGTCAGTGAACTGGTCGCCGAAGACTTCGCAATGGTCATGAAAACCCCAAGCGTCCATTGAGGCACGAGCGCAGTGAGCATCATCGTGCAGGAGGATCTCTTTCGTGCGGCGGACGGGACGCTCCCTGAGGGGTTCCGATATTCTGCTGAGATCGTTCGTCCGGATCTTCAGCGCACGGTTCTTGAGGCAATGCCGACGCTTGCCTTCAAAGCCTTCGACTTTCATGGGTTTGAGGGCAAGCGCAGAACGGTTTCCTTCGGCTGGAAATATGACTTCGACAGCCAGCGTGTCAGAAGAGCCGATGCGATGCCGTCGGTGCTGCTTCCCATTCGCGAAGTGGTGGCGCGCTTCGCCGGCATCGAGCCCGATGCGCTCGCGCAGGCGCTGGTCACTGAGTATGGCCCGGGTGCTCCGATCGGCTGGCACAAGGACAAATTCGTCTTCGGCCGGGTCGTCGGTGTCTCCTTGCTCTCGTCTTGCACCTTCAGGCTCAGGCGGCGTGACGGTGCAAAATGGCAGCGGCGGTCGCTCGTCCTTGAACCCGGCTCGGCCTATCTCATGGCTGGCGCCTCAAGAACGCACTGGCAACATTCCATCCCGCCCGTCGACCGCCTGCGTTATTCCATCACCTTCAGGGAATTGGCTGAATAGACCGCCCATTGGGAACATCGGCCTCGGCAGATGGTTACTTCGTCTCTTGCACAGATGGAGATGACGATGGCAGAGCATGACGATGCGACACGGGTATGGGAGTTGGTCGACAAGATCGGGTTCTGCATGCTGACGACCCGCAGCGGCGGCGATCTTAAAGCTCGCCCGATGTCCGCCTATACCGCGCAGCTCGAGAATGCGATCTATTTTCTGACGGATGTCAGCAGTCACAAGGACGATGAGATCGCCCGTTGGCCAAACGTGTGCCTGGCCTTTGCCGACACCAAGGGACAGAAATATGTTTCCGTGTCAGGGGCGGCCGAGGTGCAAAACGATCGCGAGAAGATCAGGGAATTATGGGCCACGCCGGCAAAGGCGTGGTGGGACAATCCTGACGATCCTTCCATCCGCATCCTCAAGATTATCCCGTCGTCGGCCGAATATTGGGACAGCCCGGGCACGATCATCAGCTATATCAAAATGGCGGCCGCCGCGGTCTCGAACAGCAAACCTGATATGGGCGACAATGCCGACGTCAAGCTCTAACGCCTAGAAGCTCAGTGAAGATCGAGGGCGCGTCTCTGGCCGACAAACATCAAGCCTGACTGGCTGATGCCTTGACGAAGTCGATGAAAGCCCTCAGCGGCGCCGGCACCAGACGCCGTCCGGGATAATAGAGGAACGGCCCGGAGAAGCGCTGCCACCACGGTTCGAGGATGGGCTCGAGCGCATCGCTGTCGAAATGCGGGCGCAGCCAGTCCTCGAAGAGGCAGACGATCCCTGTTCCTGATATCGCTGCATCGACGGCCAGGTCGGTCGCTCCGCCGACCCGCACGATCAACGGCCCCGTTGGATCGACCCGCACTATCTCGCCATCCCGCTCGAATTCCCACGGCGCCGTCATCGCGCCGCTGTCGAAACGGCCCAATATGCAGGCATGGCCGAGCAGCTCGCTCGGGTGTTGCGGCCGGCCACGGCGATCCAGGTAGTCGGGGGAGGCGGCGATGGCAAAGCGCTGGACGCGTGGGCCGATCGGTATTGCGATCATATCCTGCTCCAACCGCTCGTCATAGCGGATGCCGGCGTCGCAGCCGGCCGCGATCACGTCGACAAAATTCTCATCGGTTACGACCTCCAGCCGAATATCGGGATAGACGGCGAGAAACGGTGGAACGATGGCGGGCAGCACCAGCCGCGCCGCGCTGACCGGCACATTAAGGCGCAACGCACCTGCCGGCCTGTCGCGAAAACCGTTGACGACGTCGAGGGCAGACTCCACCTCGCTCAAAGCAGGGCCGAGCCGCTCCAGCAAGCCCTTGCCCGCTTCGGTCGGCACGACACTGCGTGTCGTCCGGTTGAGCAGCCTGACGCCGAGTTGGGCCTCCAGGCGACGCACCGCTTCGCTGAGGAAAGAGGCGCTGCTGCCGCTAACGCGCGCCCCTTCACGAAACCCCCCGGCGCGCGCCACGGCAACGAAGGCATTGAGATCACCCAGATCCGCTTTCACTGTTCGCCACTCCGCACAGCCCGTGCGGATTATAGCCAATTTTCACACGCGCCGACAATGCTTATCTTGGCGTCATCTCTTGAAAGGAGTTAGACCATGTCCACTATCGATCAGTCCGGCACGTTCAACCTCGGCGGCCGCAGCGTGAAGCGGCTTGGCTATGGCGCCATGCAGCTCGCCGGGCCCGGCGTGTTTGGCCCGCCTAAAGATCATGCCGCGGCCCTGGCAGTCCTGCGCGACGCGGTCGCGAGCGGCGTAAACCACATTGACACTAGCGACTTCTATGGCCCGCACGTCACCAACCAGATCATCCGCGAAGCGCTGCATCCGTATCGCGACGATCTCGTTATCGTCACCAAGATTGGCGCCAGGCGCGGCACGGATGGATCATGGATGCCGGCCTTCTCGCGCGAAGAGCTGACCGCGGCAGTGCACGACAATCTCCGCAATCTCGGCCTCAATGTGCTTGATGTCGTCAATCTCAGGATCATGTTCGACGTGCACGGCCCGGCCGAAGGGTCGATTGAAGCGCCGCTGACGGTCCTTGCCGATCTCCAGCGGCAAGGCCTGGTCCGTCACATCGGGCTGAGCAACGTCACGTCCAAACAGATCACCGAGGGGCGTGGGATCACCGAGATCGTCTGCGTGCAGAACCAGTACAATCTGGCGCATCGGGCCGACGACAGGCTGATCGACGACCTCGCGCACGAAGGCACCGCCTATGTGCCGTTCTTTCCGCTCGGCGGGTTCACCCCGCTGCAGTCGTCCACTCTGTCCGATGTCGCCGCACGCCTTGGTGCCACGCCCATGCAGGTAGCGCTCGCCTGGCTGCTGCGTCGTGCGGCAAACATCCTGCTGATCCCCGGCACCTCGTCCGTCGGCCATCTCAGGGAGAACCTCGCCGCCGCCGGGCTCGTGCTGCCGGATGACGCCGTCTCGGAATTGAACCGCATGGCTGACGTCGCCGCCTGAAGGTCGCCGGCGATCCAACGCTACGCCACACTCTTCCGTGGCGTAGCGAAACAACCCCTAGATCGATTCCGATTTAGGCGGCCTCTGCGGCTACGCCGTCAGTAGCGCTCCGGCACGAGCATTTCAGGCGGAACCGGCGCCCTGTTGTAATCGGCGTGACGGATGCGGTCCGGCAACTGGATCTCAGGTTTCGGAACATCCTCGTAAGGGATCTGATCTAGAAGATGGGCAATGCAGTTCAAACGCGCCCGTTTCTTGTCCACAGCCTGTACCACCCACCAGGGTGCATCCTCCGTGTGCGTCCGCGCCAGCATTTCTTCCTTGGCTTTGGTGTACTCCTCCCAATGGACACGGCTTTCCATATCCATCGGTGAGAGCTTCCATTGCTTCAGCGGATCGTGGATGCGCATCTTGAAGCGGAATTCCTGCTCCTCGTCGGTGATCGAAAACCAGTACTTGATCAGCACGATTCCGGAGCGGACGAGCATCCGTTCGAATTCAGGCACCGAGCGGAAGAACTCCTCGAGTTCTTCCTCGGTGCAGAATCCCATGACGCGCTCGACACCGGCGCGATTGTACCAGCTTCGGTCAAAGAGCACCATTTCACCGGCGGTCGGAAGGTGCGGGACATAACGCTGGAAATACCATTGATGACGTTCCCGCTCGGTGGGCGCGGGCAGCGCGACCGTCCGGCAAACGCGCGGATTGAGCCGTTGGGTTACGCGCTTGATCGCGCCACCCTTGCCGGCCGAATCCCGGCCTTCGAACAGCACCACCACCTTCAGCTTCTTATGCTGGACCCAATCTTGCAACCGCACCAGTTCATGCTGCAGCCGGAAAAGCTCCCGGAAGTAGATCTTTCGTTCGATCGTCTGCTCCGCCGGTTCTGACATTCCTTCGGCGACCAGATCGTCCAGCCGGTCTTCCTCCATCTGCATTTCCAGCTCTTCATCGAAGCTGTCGGCAATCTCGGCCTTTATCCGGTTGAGCTGGTCCTGATGTGTTTGCGACATGGGTTTCCCTTCCTGCTTTTGTTGACAGGAGCATGTCAGTGCGAAGTTTATATGACGACCACTGATCGAAGGCTGAAACGGTTTACCCGGGTCCCTCGTTCCAAGCGCGGCTACAGCCGTCCCGTCCGGTACTGGTCGACAAGATTCCGGCAGGCGCGGATTGTCAGGGCCATGACGGTGAGCGTGGTGCCGGCGATGCCGCTGCCGGGGAAGGCGCTGGCGTCGGTGACGATGAGGTTCGGGGCATCCCAGACCTGATTGTAGGGATTGAGCACAGAAGCTTGCCGGTTTTCGCCCATGCGCGCGCCGCCCGTCTCATGGATTGCGGCGCCCATGCACATGGTCTTGCGGAACCATTTGCGGAACATGAAGCGGCTGAAGACATCGGCTTCGGGGAAGGCGCCCTTGCCCATTTCCTTGAGGCCGGTGGGCGAGCCGATGAATTCGAGGTCGCCGCCAATCTCCCTGATCATCGCGATCAGCGTCTCCTCCTGCTTCTTGAGCAGTGCCTGCTCCTCCTCCTGCATGACGCAGCGGATATGCGGCACGGGAATGTTCCAGGCATCCCTACGCCTGACATCGAGCGTGATGCGGTTGTCGGCATAGGGCAGCATGCGGCCGAAACCGAAGAAGGCGAGACGCGCATCTCTATCTTCGGAGACCGGCGCGCGGCCGACGCTTCCCTGGTAGTCGAAATCGCCGCGGGCGGCATCGCCCTCGCCGAAGCGGGGAATGAAGATCCCGCCGGACGGATTGTAGAAGGGGTCGGTCGGCGCGGAGTCGTCGGGCGCCCAACCCTTCGCCTTGGAAAAGGAGCCGAAGGCGAGGCACGGCAGCTGGTCCATGAAATAGCGACCGAGAGCGCCCGAGCTATTGCCGAGCCCATCTGGATGTTTCGCCGAAGCCGAATTCAACAGCAGCCGCACGCTCTCGATCGGCGAGGCCGAAAGCACCACCGTCGCGGCGCGCGCCGTCGATACCGCGCCCGTGTTGCGATCGATGTATTCCGCGCCGGTGGCGCGGCCGGTCTTCTCATCCGTGGTGATGCGGCGAACGACGGCGTCGTAGCGGATGGTCAACTGGCCGGTCGCCTTTGCTTCTCGCAGCGGTCGCGGCATGCGGTCAGCGTCCGGCGCGATGTAGCGCCAGGAGACGACGTGCCTGTCCGGCCAGCGGTTTTCGACCGCCTGCTTGAAGATCTGTTCGGCAGGCGTCAGGCTTGCCGGCTTCGCATAGATGCCGTCCGGCAGCGTGGCCACGTTGTCCTTGTTGCCGTAGAGCCCGAGATAAGCCTCGACCTCGCCGTAGAAAGGTACCAACTCATCATAGGATATCGGCCAGTCTACGCCCTTTCCGGCGCGTGAGCGGATCTTGAAATCGTCGTCGGTCCAGCGCAGCAGCACCCGGCCGAAACTGTGGAGGCGTCCGCCGCCCTGGCGGCCGCGGATCCAGAGGAAGGGTTCGCCCTTCGGCGTCATATAGGGGTTCTTGCGGTCGTTGACGAAGAAATGGCTGAAGCGCTCGGTGAAAAACGCTGCGCGCGCCTGGATCGGCTGGCCCTTGAGGGTGGCCCGCGCGCGCTCCCAGATATTGATGCTGCTTGCCGGCGCCTTCTTGCGTGCGGGATCGAAATCCTTCGGCCCGACGGCGGGGCCGGCCTCGAGCAGCAGCACCGACAGTCCCTGTGCCGTCAGTTCCTTTACCGCAAAGGAACCCGCCGCGCCGGAGCCGATCACCAGCGCATCATAGACGATCTCAGACATGTCTTTTCAAATCCTGTCCTGGAGCAATCCTCAAAACGGCGCGAAACGCGTCCGGAATTGCGGGAAAACAAAGGGATGGCGTGTCACAGCCGCGATCCATCAGCGCCGAAGAGGGATGCCTTGGCGATATAGAGCCCGGGAGCCACGGCATCGCCGGGCTGCAGGGTGACATCGCCCATGAGCCGGAGCGACAGGCTCCGGTCCGCCCAGTCGAACCAGACGACGGCGTCCGAACCCATCGGCTCGACCACGGAAACGCGACCCGGAATGGTGGGCAGGCCGCTCGTGGCGCCATCGAGCACAAGGTTTTCCGGGCGAAAGCCGAGTGTAGCGGGTCCTTCCGCTGCGTCCGCTCTAAAGGAATAACCGGAGAGATCGACGGTGAGCTCCTTGCTCCTGAAGACCAGCGCGCCGTTGCCGCGCTCGATCCGACCCTCGGCGAAATTCATCGCCGGAGCGCCGATGAAGCCGGCAACGAAGAGATTGGCCGGACGGCGGTAGATCTCGGCCGGCGAGGCGAGCTGCTGGATGACGCCGTCGCGCATGATGGCGATGCGGTCGGCCAGGGTCAGGGCCTCGACCTGGTCGTGGGTGACGTAGATCATCGTATTGCCGAGGCGCTGGTGCAGCTTCTTGATCTCGACGCGCAATTCGTTGCGCAGCTTGGCATCGAGGTTCGACAGTGGTTCGTCGAATAGGAAGACATCCACTTCACGCACCAGCGCCCGTCCAATGGCGACGCGCTGGCGCTGGCCGCCGGAAAGCTCGGCCGGACGCCGGTCGAGCAGCTTGTCGAGCTGAAGAAGCGCTGCGGTACGGGAAACACGGGCCTCGATTTCGGCCTTCGGCAGGCCGGCGACGCGAAGCCCGAAGGAGAGGTTCCTGCGGACCGACATACGCGGATAGAGCGCGTAGGACTGGAAGACCATGCCTATGCCGCGGTCCTTCGGCTCCTCCCAGCTGACGTTCTTGCCCGAGATCCAGACCTCGCCTGATGTGATGTCCTGGAGACCGGCAATGGCGTTCAGAAGCGTGGACTTTCCGCAGCCGGACGGGCCGAGCAGCACCAGGAACTCCCGCGGCGCGATATCGATCGACATCTTCTCGATCACCGTATGGTCGCCATAGGCGATCTTCAGATCCTTGACGGAGACGGCACATTGCATGGAAGCGTTACCCCTTGACTGCGCCGGCCGCGATGCCGCGCACGAACCAGCGGCCGGACAGGAAATAGATGGCAAGCGGAACGATGGCGGTGAGGATCGTCGCCGCCATGTTCACGTTGTAGGTTCGCTCGCCCATCGTGGTGTTGACGATATTGTTGAGCTGCACGGTCATTGGCAGGTTGTCGCGCCCGGCAAAGACGAGACCGAGCAGGAAGTCGTTCCAGATGCCGGTGAATTGCAGCATGGAGACCACAACGACCATCGGCACGGCAATCGGCAACATGATCTCGAAAAAGATGCGCCAGAAACCCGCGCCGTCGACGCGTGCCGCCTTGCAGAGCTCCTCCGGCACGCTGACGAAATAGTTGCGAAAGAGCAGCGTCACCAGCGGCAGGCCGAAGATGACATGCACGAGAATGATACCGGCGAGCGAATTATAGAGGTCGATATTCGCCATCGCCCGGACCATCGGATAGAGGAAGATCTGGTAGGGAATCAGGCCGCCGGCCATCAGCAGGCCAAAAAGCAGATTTGCCCCGCGCGGCCGCCAGAGCGACAGCGCATAGCCGTTAACGGCACCGATGAAGACCGAGAGCGCGACCGAGGGGAGGGTGATCGCCACCGAATTCCAGAAGCCGCTGCGAATGCCGACGCAGACGGTTCCCATGCAGGCGCCCGACCAGGCGGTAGCCCAGGCAGAAAAATCGAGCGTGGACGGCAGGGCAAAGATCTGCCCGAGCCGGATTTCGTCCATGGACTTCAGCGAGGTGACGACCATGGTGTAGAGCGGCAGAAGGAAGAAAAGCGCGGCGATAACAAGGAAGGCATAGAGGCCGATGCGCCCGGCGGTGATCTGTGCCGGCTTCGGGCCATTCGGATGAGAACGGGTCATCACGCGGCCCCCTTTGCTTTGTCTCGCATGTGCATCGCATAGCGGAACGGGGCGACTGCGATGATCACGCCGAGGACAAGCACCGTCGCACCGGCCGTGGCGAGGCCGAGGTTCTGGCGCCCGAACAGATTGTCCATGATAAATTTCGCCGGCACCTCCGTCGCATTGCCGGGGCCGCCATTGGTCATGGCAACGACGATGTCGTAGGTCTTGATCACGCCCATGGCGAGCAGCATGCCGGCCGCGGCGAGCGCCCGCCCGAGCTGGGGCAGGATGATCGAGACATAGATGCGCCAGACGGGAATGCCGTCGATCCGCGCCGCCTTCCATTGTTCGCCTTCGATGCCGCGCATGCCGGCGAGCGCAATGACCATGACGAGCCCCGCGCCCTGCCATACGCCGGCAAGCACCAGCGCATAGATTGCCATGTCGCGATTGACCACCCAGTCGAGGACGAAGCTTTCCCAGCCGAGCGAGCGCACGCTTGCCTGGATGCCGAGCGTCGGATTGAGCATCCATTGCCAGATCAGCCCGGTCACCACGAAGGACATGGCGTAGGGATAGAGGAATATGGTCCTGAAGGCGCTTTCGAAGCGGATCTTGCGGTCCAGCGCCGCGGCCAGCAGGAAGCCGAGCAGCAAACAGCCTGCGACGTAAAGGACGCCGAAGATCAGCACGTTTTGCAGCGATGCCAGCCATTTGGCGGAAGAGAAGAGCTTCGAATACTGCGCCAAGCCGACATAGGTCGAGGACGGAAAAAGCGTGGAATTGGTGAAGGACAGGCGGATCGACCAGCCCATCGTGCCGATGAAGACCACGACGGCAACGAACCACGTCGGCAAAAGGGCGATGGTGGCGGAAAGATTGGGCTTGCGTTTGATGGACATCGGCCAGCTCGTTGACGGGTGGAAAGCAGGGCTCGCGCCGCCGCGCGAGGCGGCTGCCGGCAGTCGTGGCGTCGACATCAGGCCGACGCCACAGGCGCTATCCTATTCGAAGATGGCGAAGAAATTCGCGGCTGCGGAGGCCGCATCATTCGAGCCGCCGCTCCAGTACTCGTCGACGAAGTCGTCGAGTGCGCCGACCTGCTGGGGCGTCAGCACGATCGCCTGATCCGGCACGATCGCACCGGCGGCCATCAGCTCGACACCCTTCTGGGCGCAGACGTCCAGTTTCGACTTGTCGACGTCGGAGCGCATCGGAACCGAACCCTTCTTGAGGGCGAATTCGACCTGGACGGCCGGATCCATGACGACCTCGGCGAGAAGTTTCTGCGCCTTGTCGGTCTCGGCCTTGCCGGTCTTGGGGAACCAGAGGGCGTCGGCGATATAAACCATCCCCTTCGACTCCGGCACGATCATGCAGCCATAATCCTTGCCCGGCTCCTTGCCGGCAACGGTGAATTCGCCCTTGGCCCAATCGCCCATGAACTGCACGCCGGCTTTGGCAGTGATCAGCATGGCGGTCGCGTCGTTCCAGTTGCGGCCGGCAGCACCCGCATCGACATAACCACGCAGCTTGCCGAGGATTTCCAGAGTCTTCTTCACGCCTTCGACGGAGGTCTGGCTCTTGTCCTTGTCGACATAGATCTTCAGGAAGCCGTCGATCCCGACCTGCGAGAGCAGGATCATGTTGAAGACCTTGGATTGCTGCCAGGGCTGGCCGCCCCAGGCGACCGGAACGATGCCGGCAGCCTTCATCTTGTCGAGATCGGCAAAGAGCTCGTCCCAGGTCTTGGGCTCTTGCGAAATGCCGGCCTTCTCGAAGGCTTCCTTCGAATAGAAGATCCAGCTTTCACCATGGGCCCCGGTCGGCGAGAGATAGACCTTGCCGTCATAGGTGATGAGGTCATGGATCGATTTCGGCAGAGCATCGGCCCATTTGCCGGCGGCGGCCACGTCGTCGATCGGATTGAACAGGCCCTGGTTGATGAAATCGGCGGCAGCCAGACCGATGACGCCCTGCTTGGCGCCCGGCGCGTCACCGGCGACGATACGGTTCTGGAAGGCGGCATCGGCCGCGCCGAAGCCGGCGATCGAGGAATCCTTCCAGACGCCGCCGCGCTTTTCGAACTCGGTCTTGATGACGTTGAGGGCGGCAGCTTCGCCGCCCGACGTCCAAGACGACATGATCTCGATCGTCGGCTTGTCCTCGGCATGCGCCGAGACGAAGAGACCGGCGAATGCCACGCCGACAAGAAAAAGCTTCATCATGTTCTTCATTGTTCCACCTCTTGAAAATGCCCTCTTTGCGGGGCGTTTTGTTGTCTTAGGGATGACTGTCAGCGATAGATCGGCAGGAGCGCCTGCCGGACGAGCGTGAGCCCGTTGGCGATGTCGCGGACGGGATCGGGCGCGGCATCGAGTTCGAGGATCGCCCAGCCCTCATAGGCCCGGTCGCGCAGCAGCCGGATCCAGGCCGGCCAATCGACCCGTCCGAGGCCGAAGCTGCAGAAATAGGGCTGGTGGCGTTCATGGATGTGCTTGTCGATCGGCGTGTCGGCGGGCATCGGGCCGATTGCATCCTTCCAATGAGCGATGATCATGCGCTCGTGATGGCGATCGACGAGCTGGATTGGATCGGAGCCGGCAACAATGATATGGGCCGTGTCCGGGCACATGTGCACATAGGCCGGATCGGTGAGCAGCATCATCAGATCGACATCGCGCGCGGCGGCAAAGATCGAGTGCGCCTCGGTGTGCAGCGCCAGCCGCACGCCCCTGGCATAGAGGGTCGCGCCGAGCCGGTTCAGGAAATCGGCGATCACCTTGGCGCGGTCGAAATCGTAGAATTGCACTGGCTGGGCGCCGAGCGTCTGGCGCAAGGGGGCGCCGATCACCATGATGTCGCTGCCGCAGGCTTTCAGGAAATCGGCATATCGTTCCGCCTTGTCGATCAGCGCGCGCTGGGCCTCGGGCTCAGCGAAGTCACCGGCCGCCTCCAGTTCCGCGAAGAAGCCGCTGCACAGCGTCAGGCCCCGTCTTGCCAGTTCGGCTGCAAAGGCGTCGACGGAACCATAGGTCTTGATCGCGTCCTGCCAGTTGAAGGGAGAGAAGGTCAGCTCGACGCCGGTGACGCCGGAGGCCTCGACGCTGTCGAGTATCTTGTCCCAGAAGGCACGCGGTTCGGCGCGGGCATAGCCGACGATCGCATCATGGCTGTCGACGCCCCAGAAGCCGGGATGGAAGAATGTCACGAGATCGACGCCGAAGCGTAGCCTGTCAGTAGCCATAACCTGTCCATTTATCGAGGCATGCCCTACCCGCGTGCGGAACAGTCGTTCCACATCCAATAAGCCATGGATTTTCAACGCATTAAGAAATGGCAATCGTTTGCCATGACTAGATAATAGCCAAGCCGGTTTTTTAAGCAAGCGGTTTTTGGCAAACGTTTGCTATGCATCGCCGCCTGCCTTAGAGTTGTAAATCGAAGCATCCGGGAGACCGAAATAAACATGAACAAAAACAAGGATGTGGTGGGAGAGGAGTCATCGGGTGCATTGATGGCCGATGTCGCGCGGCTCGCCGGCGTTGCGATATCGACAGTCAGCCGAGCGCTCGCCAATCCCGGACGGGTCAACGAGAAGACGCGCGCCAAGATCAATGCTGCAGCCAGGCAACTGGGCTACACGCCGAACGCCATGGCGCGCGGCCTCAGGGTCGGCAAGTCCAACATCATCATGATCATCCTGCCGGGATCGCTCTACTACGGCGCTTCCCAGATCATTCCGCAGGTGCTGCAGAGCATCAACAAATCGCTGATCCAGGGCGGCTACAACCTGATGATCGCCAACCTCGATCGCGACGAGATTTCCGAACGGCATATTCTCGACCTCGCCTTTGGCGGCAGCGTGCGCGGGGCCATCATCCTGTCGTCGAAGCTTCCGGAGGTCGACGGGCGCTCGCTGGCAAATTCCGGCCTGCCGATCGTGTCGATGCTGCTCGACATGAGCGATGCCGGCCTGCAGAGCGTGATTACGAACGACCGCGAGGCCGTGCGCGACGTCACGGCCGAACTGATCCGATTGGGTCATCGACGGTTCTTCTATCTTGCGGGGCCTGAAGGCAACTATCACGATGTCGAGCGTTATGGCGGCGTGCTCGAGGCGCTCGAGGCGGCAGGATTGTCGGAGGGCTCGGTGCGTCGCTCGGGCGGCCATCTCGATTACCAGCACGGCTTCGACATCGGCGTCCAGGCAGCGGACGATTTCGCCGAGTTGACCGAAAGGCCGACGGCAGTCATCGCAACCAGCGACGACATGGCCATTTCATTTGTCAGCCGTGTCCAGCGGAGAGGCGTAAGCATTCCCGGTGATCTGTCCGTCGTCTCCTTCGACGGCTCACCGGTCTGCGAATTCTGCTCTCCGCCGCTCTCGACGATCAAGCAGCCGGTGGAAGAGATGGGGCGCGCGGCGGTGGATCTCCTGCTCGGCGCCATTGGCCAGACGCAGACTACGGCGGCGGTGCGCACCGTCATCCGCAGCAGCCTTATCCCGAGGGAGAGCATCGCCGCTCCGAAGAGCTGACGGAGCCGGCCGCGGCGAATGCCGGGGGTCCCGGTAGTCGAAGGCGCCGATGCCAGATGGCCAATTCTGGAAGATATAACTGTCGGTTCGGCGTACTCGGAGGTATTGAGCCTCTCTTGCGCGACCGACGTGGTGAAGTTGGTGGATTGATCCGGTGTCGAACAGCCGCAAGCACCGTCATTGTCGCGGCGACGAACCGAGCCCGTATTGCGATAAGCCCAGCTTGGAAAAGTCGAACCATTGAAGATTGCCATCACGAAGCGTGGGTTCCCATAGTCACATGTTCGAGCAGCGCGAGCAAACCTTTGAGGATGTCTGTCGGTGATGGCGGGCAGCCTGGAAGATGGAGATCTACCGGTATGACTGCCGAGACCCAGCCTACAACGGCGTAGCTATCCGCAAGCAGCCACCGTCGCGCGCGCAGCTACCCAAAGCGACAACCCATTTTGGATCAGGCGGGCGTTGGCGATGTCACGTTGTTTCATCAACGCCCGGACAAGGCTTTTGTCTGACCTCAGACTGTTGCGCGGGCCACGGCATGCCACTGCGCGGATCCGATGAATGTGGGTAGCGAGGGCTGAGCGTTTCTGGTGCGGCGGGACGAAGAGATTTCGGACTGCTGAAAAGACTGAGATGAAACGTTGCAAGCCGCCGGCAGATCGAAATCCCTGCA
>NZ_JAAXDD010000005.1:0-369718 GCF_019798305.1 Rhizobium leguminosarum | reverse complement strand
GAAATACCATATTTGCCATAGGCAAAATAAAATGGCGCGGGGTGGAGCAGCCCGGTAGCTCGTCAGGCTCATAACCTGAAGGCCGCAGGTTCAAATCCTGCCCCCGCAACCAAACAAATAGCCGCCTCCAGGGCGGCTTTTTGTTTGGTAACGGGTCGAGGGTATCAGGGGCCCGCAAGAAGGCATAGCCGACGAAGCGGGATAGAAAACTACAAATCCTGCCCCCGCAACCAAACTTTCCCAAATACACATACTCAATAGCCCGCCTCGTGCGGGCCTTTTGCGTTTGTGCTTACCCGTGGGTCGAGGCAGGCATCCGCCGGGCAGCAATTGGATCCGATACTTCAGTGACCTGCCACTGAACTTTCATCCAGCGGCGGTTAGAGCCTCGGCGGCTTTGAATACGCCAAATGGCGAGGTGTGAGCAACCGGCGGAAACGCGAAGCCTTCATCTTGCGCAGCGTTGGAGCCGGTTGCGGCGATGGTCCCGGCAAAGTTTGCCGGGGTTTTGTATCCGAGCGATGAGTGCGGCCGGAAATGGTTGTAATCGTCCGCCCATTCAGCAATGGGGCTTCGGGCATGATCGAGGCCGAAGAACAGGCTTTCGTTGAGCAACTCGTCGCGCATCCGACCGTTGAAACTCTCGACATAGCCATTCTGCATTGGCTTCCCCGGCGCGATGTAGTGCCACTCGACCTTGTGATCCTTCGACCAGGCAAGAATGGCATTCGAGGTGAATTCGGTGCCGTTGTCAGAGACAATCATGTCAGGCTTGCCGCGTCGTTCGATCAGCGTCGTCAGTTCCCGAGCAACACGGCGACCGGAGATCGACGTGTCGGGAATTGCCGCCAGGCATTCGCGCGTCACATCATCGACAATGTTGAGCACCCGAAAGCGTCTACCGCAGGCAAACTGATCATGCACGAAGTCCAGCGACCAGCGAGCATTGGCCTTCGCTTCAACCAGGATCGGCGCACGCGTGCCGACCGCACGCCGCCTGGCTTTCCGCTTGCGAACGGAAAGACCTTCCTCGCGATAGAGCCGGTAGATGCGATTGACCCCGGACGGCTCTCCGTCCCGCCGAAGCAGGACGAACAGCCGACGGTAGCCGAAACGCCGTCGCTCATTAGCGAGGTCACGCAGCTTCACTCGCAGATCAACCTCCGGCGGTCGGCTTGACCGGTAACGGATCGTCTTGCGGTCAGCGGATATGATCTGGCAGGCCCGCCGCTCCGAAAGACCCATGACGGCCTTCAGATGCGTGACAGCGTCACGCAGGGCGGCAGGCCCTACCATTTTTTTGCAAGAAGCTCGCGGAGCGCGGCTGCATCAAGCATCTGTTCGGCCAGCAGCTTCTTCAGCCTGGTATTCTCGTCCTCAAGCGCCTTCAGCCGCTTCGCCTCGGAGACTTCCATACCGCCGTATTTGGCTTTCCAGTTATAAAACGTCGCTTCTGAAATCCCGTGCTTGCGGCAGAGGTCGGCCGCCTTCGCGCCAGCCTCCTGCTCTTTCAGCACTGCAATAATCTGCTCTTCCGTAAATCTCTGCTTCTTCATTCGTCCGTCCTTTAATGGGCCGGACCCTAATCCATCCTGGAGGAAATTCGCAGTGGCAGGTCACGCGATGCAGGTCTGTGCTTGATCAATGCCGCCGAGATACTTGGGGTTCGCGGCGTTTTGGTCCATGCGATTTCGGATGGCGCACGAGCCTTCAACGAAGTGGTGGCTTCCTGCCTTCCTCGTCTGACCCTGACGAAGGATCTGGAGGCGGCCTACTTTGAAAGGTGAGCTTCGTCCTCTCGACTTAGAAGTCGCTCCATCTCGAGCCGCTACTCGGCAATTTGAACAGGAACGTGGAAGCACAAACAAGTCGACCGGGCACTAACGGCGGGCTAGCCGAGGAGGGTGCTCCACGCCATGGCGATGCCGAATATGAGAATAACGCCCGCAAAAAGACGGTTGAGCACAGATTGATAGGGCCTGAGCCGTTGCACAAGGTTGCAGCCGAGGACGGCGCCGAACGCGCCTCCGGCGATGAAGACAGCGGCCAGCGGCCAGTCGACGAGACCTGAGATGGAATAGGTGGCAGCCGTCGTCGAACCGGATGCCACTATCGCGACTAAAGAGGTCGACACCGCATTGATCGTCGGCATTCCGGTCGAAAACACCAGGCCGGGGACGATCAGGAAACCACCGCCAATTCCGAAAAAGCCCGAGACGATGCCACTCCCACCACCGATCGCAAGAACCTTCGTGGTGTTCCGACGTTCGAAGACGCAGGTATTTTCGCTGGCGATGCTTATTCGACGCAGCATCGAGATGGCGATGGCGATCATCAGCCCTGAGAAATACAACAGTAGATGGTTGCCATCGAGCACCTTTCCGATTGATGCGCCGAGCAGCGCCCCAACCATCCCGGTCGCGCAGTAAAGTCCCGCATACCCCCATATCACCGTTCCTCGGCGCGCGTGCATGAGCAGACTGATCAACGCGTTCGCGGCAACGGCAACGGCGCTTGTGGCAATGGCGGAATGAGCGTCGGTCAGCCCCACGGCATGAACAAGAAGCGGGACTGCAAGAATGGAGCCGCCACCGCCCAAAAGGGCGAGGGTGAAGCCAACCAAAGCGCCGCTGAGGGTCCCCATGCCATACTGAAAAAGATCTAGCGCCATTTTTCTGGGTCCTGCTTGAGCATGGAATGTTCAGTCCTTCAACTCAGCGGACGAGGTGCCGTATCGCCAATCGGCAATTGGATTGTTCAGGACCAGACGGAACCTTGAAAGGCGCCCATCGGGACCTTGAGATAGCGAAGGCCGTTCCCTTCGGGTTCCGGTAGCCGGCCGCCGTTGATGTTGACCTGCAGCGCGTGAAGTATGAGCTTCGGCATCGGCAGCGTCCGGTCACGTGCCTCCCGCAGAGCGACGAACTCGTCGGCGCAAGCACAAGGCGCAACGTGTATGTTTTCCGCTCTCTGACGCTCCACCGTGCTTTCCCAGAGCGGTCGCCGGCCGCCGGACTGATAATCGTGCCCCACGAAGACGCGCGTATTGCTGGGTAACGTCAGGATGTTCTGAATGCTCGACCAGAGGGACCTTGCGCTCCCGCCGGGAAAATCCGCCCGGGCAGTGCCGCCGTCCGGCATGAAGACAGTGTCATGAACGAACACGGCGTCGCCCGCCGTGTAAGTGATCGACGCAAGGGTGTGGCCCGGCGAATACATGACGCCGACCTCGATGCTCCCAATGGAAAAGGTGTCTCCATCGAAGACGAGCCGATCCCACTGTTTGCCGTCGACGGGAAGATCTGGCCAGTTGTAGATCTTCGACCAGATTCTCTGAACATCCGTGACGCGGCTCCCAATGGCCGTTGGCGCGCCGGTGCGCTCCCTCAGATAGGCGGCCGCCGAAAGGTGATCGGCATGAGGATGAGTGTCGAGGATCCAGTGCAGGCGCAGGTCCTGACCCTGAATGTGGTCCAACAGCATCTCGGCGTTGTGCGTCGTGGTCGATCCTGACTTCTCATCGAAATCGAGCACCGGATCGATGATCGCGCAGGCCTTAGTCCGTGGATCGCTGACCACGTATTGGATCGAGAAAGTACGCGGGTCGAAGAAGGCGGCGACGTCGGGTCTACGCACAGATCGCCTCCTGTCGAACAGACGCAACTGGTGAGAAGATCGCGCGTGCCGGATCGAAGGTGTAGAGCGCGACATACGCCGCTGCATCCCGCGCGAGCTGCGCAACCGAATCCAGAATGAAGGAAACCTTTTCGTCCGACGCCAGGACGCTCAGATTGAGCCGCGTAAATCCAGGTTTCTCGATCTCGTTGCCGGCCAAGATCGCTTGGCGCATGCGCTGCGACGTCCGGCTGTCGATCGAAAGCAACCGATGCACGTAGGGACCAGCGCAGGCGCAGCCGCCACGGGCCTGAATGCCAAACCGGTCGCTGAGCATGCGGGTGACCAATTGCTGGTGGATGTAGCCGCCCTTGCCATCGCGCACCCGAAACGAAAAGATCGGCAGGCGTGGGATCGAGGTGGAGCCTAGCAGTTCGATCTCCGGAACGTCCTTCCACGCGGCGAAGGCGCGCCGCGTGTACTCGTCGTTCAGGCGCTTGATTTCATCGAGCCCAATCGCATCCTTGACGAGGAAGGCGAGTGCCGCCCGGATGTCGCCGATGACGTTGGGCGTTCCCGCTTCCTCCCGAGACTCCAGGCTGTCGCTGTAATCGTGACCCGTGGGTGAAACGAATTTGACCGTTCCGCCACCGGGCCAGCATGGCTTGCTCGTCACCACCGCGTCGTGCCGCACGACCAATACGCCGGAAGCCCCTGGGCCGCCCAGGAACTTGTGAGGAGACACTACGATGGCATCTATTTCGGCACCGATCTCGGGCGTCATTGCAATCGGCACGTATGGTCCGGCCCCCGCGTAGTCCCAGACGACTTTGGCACCTGTGGCCTTTGCAACCTTCGTGAGCGACGCGACGTCTGTCAGGATGCCAGTAACGTTCGATGCGGCAGAGAACGAGCAAATGGTCAAATCTGCAGGGGCGTTCTCAAGGGCCCTCTGCAACATGACGGGATCGGGACCACCATCGTTGCCCTCAGCAATTTCGATGACCTCCGCTCCGCTCTCGCGCCACGGCAGGATGTTCGAGTGGTGTTCATATGGGCCAAGGACGACGCGGGCGCTTTTGCCGGCCGCGATCGCATCAGTGACGCCCAGCAGGTTCACCAGCCGGTTGAGACCCGCCGTCGCGCCCGACCCGGCAAAGATGACGGCATGCTGTCGATCGGCTCCGCAGAGCTCTCCAATGACTGAGCGTGCTTCCCGTCGAAGGCGGGTCATCATTCCTCCGCAGTAGGACGCCTCGGTATGGCTGTTCGCGTAGTAGGGAAGGACTTCCTCGAGGATGAATTCTTCGATCTGTCTGAGCGCACGTCCCGAAGCGACGTAGTCGGCATAGACGAGCTCCTTGGGGCCGAAGGGGCCGTCAACCTTCGCCGTTGAGCCTATCAGCCCCGCCCTGAACCTGCCGATGGGGTCGTCTTGATTGAGGTCGCTCTTGAACCTGCCGAGAACGGTGAAGAGATCTTTTGATGGATAGCGCGAAGCCCGTTCCTGCATTGTCATTCTCCACGAAGGATTTGACAACGATTCTAGTCTGCATCACGGTCGGGAACTTCACCAATTTTTCGGAAAAGCCGGGGCCAATTGGGTCATATGATCAATAACAATTTGAAAATTGACGAAATTGATCTGAGGATTCTGACGTGCATGCAGCGGGATTCTTCGCTTTCTCAACGTGATTTGGCCGAGCAGGTCGGACTGTCCCAGAACGCCTGCTGGCGCCGGCTTCAGCGCCTTTATGCGACAGGTATCATCAAAGGATCGCGCGCATCCATTGATTTCGAGGTGCTCGGTTTTGATCTGACGGTGATCGTCATGATCCGAACTCGTCATCATTCAAGGGAATGGTCGGAAGATTTTCGCAAGCACGTCGACAGGATGCCGGAAGTCGTCGATTTTTACCGAATAGGCGGCGACTGGGACTACTTGATCAAGGTCATCACCAGAGGAATGTCGGGCTATGACGCTTTCTACCAGAAGCTGATAACCAACTTCGATCTCGCGACGGTGACCGGCTATTTTTCGATGGAAGCAATCATAAGTAATCGCGCAGTGGACCTGATGCGCACGCGGTGACGCCTACGCCGCATCCGCGGTGCACCCTGAGCGGCGTGACATTCAAACTCAAGCATCGAGGCGACGGGTGCAATAAGATGATCCTCATCACTGATCCCCAGCCGACCGCCGAGATAGTGCCAGAACGACAGGCCGAGCTTGGCTGGTCTTCATCAGGCCGAGCATGCTGTCACGCGCCTGCCGCTTTCTCGCTAGCTCCGCTGCTTTAGCGGAGATCCTGCCGACCGCGGCGACAGGCATCTGCTCGGAAACCGCTGGCGACAGCGGCCGGCAACCTGCCTGTCGGCGTTCCGGATAGCCACGCCCGGCGGACGGCGGACGACACGGCCTGCGCGGTGCCAAGTGTCTGACTCCGTAGTCGTCTTAGCGCGGTTCACTGAGTTGGCACACTATTAACCACATGTTCACAATCACTGCAGGTTTCGAGCTCCGGTAAAACCCCGTTTACCTTCCAGCCAATAGTCTTCGTCGACTGGAGGTCCTGTATGTGCGGTGTGGCCGGCTATCTTGGATATGTTGCGGACGGAGCAGCTTTGCTCGCTGCCATGGCTGGTGCAATTGCCCACCGAGGGCCGGACAGCGAGGGTATCGATATTTTCCCGCAGGCAGGTCTGGCGCATAGAAGGCTCGCCATCGTCGACCTCGGAAACGGCCAGCAGCCGATGGCAAGCGAGAACGGCCGGTTCGTGATCTCTTTCAACGGCGAGATATTCAACCACGTCGAGCTGCGTCGCGACCTCGAAGCGCAAGGACATCGTTTCCGGACCTCTGCAGACACGGAAGTCATCCTGCATCTGTTCGAGCGTTACGGGGAGCGCTGCCTTTCCCTGCTCAATGGCGATTTCGCATTCGCCATATGGGATTCCCTCCGGGAGCGGATGTTCCTTGCCCGCGACAGGATGGGCGTTCGGCCGCTCTTTTACACGCGCCATCGCGGAGCCGTGTATTTTGCTTCCGAAGTCAAAGCGCTATTGAAGGTGCCAGGCCTACAAGCAATGCTCGACATCAAGGCTCTCGACCAGATTTTAACGCTCTGGGCGCCGATAGCCCCGCGAACCGCCTTCCAGAACATCTTCGAGTTGGAACCTGCAACATACGCGGTCATCGACCGGACCGGCGTGACGACCACGCCTTATTGGGAGCTCGAATTTCCCGATCACGGCGATTATCCGGGCGTTGCCGCCGAAGAGGAACTCGAGGATCTGCTGATGGATGCCGTCCGGCTGCGGCTCAGGGCCGACGTCCAGGTAGGCTGCTACCTCTCCGGTGGCCTCGATTCCTCCGTCATAGCGGCAATCGCCTCCAGGCTTGATACGCAGCCGTTGCGGACATTCGCGATCGCCTTCGAAAGCCGGGAACACGACGAAAGCTATTTCCAAAGCATCGTGGTCGACCACCTGCAGACGCACCATGTCCAAACTCTGATGACAAGCGGAGATATCGCCGCCGATTTTCCCGATGTTGTGCGGCATATGGAGCGGCCTGTCATCCGCTCGGCGCCGGCACCCCTCTACGCGCTCGCCCGGCTGGTGAGAAGTAACGGGATCAAGGCCGCCCTCACCGGCGAGGGCGCCGACGAGATTTTCGCGGGCTACGACCTTTTCAAGGAAGCAAAGGTGCGCCGCTTTTGCTCTAGACAGCCAGGCTCCAAGTTTCGGCCGTTGCTCTTCCGCAAGCTCTATCCCTATCTTGCGAACCTTGGCCGGCAGACACCGGAAAACTTGTCCGCCTTTTTCATGGCGGGTTCCGCAAATACCGGCGATCCGCTGTTTTCCCACCGGCCGCGGTTCAGGTCGACGTCATCGACGAAGTTGTTCTTCTCGCGAGACGTCCGCGGTGCGCTTGCCGGCTATGACGCGGCGGAGGAGATGGCGTCGCTGCTGCCTGTCGACTTCCGCCGCTGGCATCCGCTGAACCAGGCGCAATACCTCGAAACGCGGTTCCTCCTTCCCGGATACATCCTGTCCAGCCAGGGGGACCGGATGGCGATGGCGCACGGAATCGAAGGGCGTTTCCCCTTCCTCGACCACCGCCTGGTGGAGTTTGCGGCCCGTCTGCATCCGGAACAGAAGCTCAAGGGGCTCGACGAAAAGAGCATGCTGCGCCGCTTGGCCCGCAAGATGCTGCCCGAGGAGATTTCCCAGCGCCGCAAGCAACCCTATCGGGCGCCCGAGGCCGAAGCCTTCGTCGGCGGGGCGAAGCACGAATTCGTCGAGGCCGCCATGGGAGCGGAAAGCATCAAGCGGTTCGGGATATTCGATCCGGTGACGGTCGAGAAACTCCACAGAAAATCCGCGACAGGGGCGTCGTCCGGCTTCAGGGATAATGCCGCTTTCGTCGGGATACTTTCAACGCAGCTATGGCAGGAAACCTTTTCTGCTGGATCCTCCAGCCGTGCGGTCGCCTGACGAAACATCAAAAAAGGCAGCAGACATGTTCGACAATCCGCGTCCGACGATCAGGACCTTCATCATCGAGAACTTTCTCTTCGGCGACGAAAGCCCGATGCCGGAGGATGTCAGCTCGCTGATCGAAAACGAGATACTGGACTCCACTGGCGTGCTGGAACTGGTGGCGTTCATCGAGGATACCTTCGGTTTCACCATGGCCGATGACGAAATAGTGCCGGCAAATCTCGACTCAGTCGTGAAGATCGCGGATTTCGTGCTGTCGAAGACGTTACGCGCATCGGCGTGAGCGGAGACGGCCATGCGTTTCGAACGCTTCCTCGATGAAAGTGCCGAACGGTTCGCCTCGAAGACGGCGATCGTCGCGGAAACCGCACGGATGACTTACGGCGAACTGCAGGCCCGCTCGCAGCAGCTCGCCGCTGTCCTCTCCAAACGCGGCGTCCGCAGGGGAGACCGCGCGCTCGTCTTCATGGACAATTGCCCGGAAGCGGCGGTTTCCATCCTCGGCATCCTGAAAGCCGGCGGAGTCTTTTCTGTCATCAATTCATCGACCAAAGCGTCCAAGCTCGCCTACATCATCGCCGATTGCGAACCTGCGGCCATCTTGACGATCGGCCGCCTGCTTCCGGTCGTCCGCAACGCCCTTTCGGAGGCGGCCTCGGACCATGCGCCATTTGTGCTATCGACAGGTCTCGGCGCGGAAACGGCAACTGACCGGTTTGGTGCGTTCGAGGAGCGCAGCTTGGCGCCGTCCCAGCGGGTAGAGCATGGCGGGACCGCGGACGATCTGGCGATGCTCGTCTATACCTCGGGGTCCACAGGACGCCCCAAGGGCGTGATGATGACCCACCGCAATATAGATGCGGCATCGGCGTCCATCATCTCGTACCTCGAGAACACACCCGACGATGTCATCTTCAATGTCCTGCCCCTGGCATTCGATTACGGCCTTTATCAGCTGCTGATATCTGTGCGCCTCGGAGCGATGGTCGTTCTTGAAAAGTCCTTCGCATTCCCCGCCGCGATGTTCGACGTGATGCGGCGGGAAAAGGTCACCGGATTGCCGCTGGTGCCGACGATGGCCGCTGTCCTTTTGCAGATGCGCGATCTCGTGCCGGATTTCCTGCCGACGCTGCGATACATCACCAACACCGCAGCGGCCCTGCCCGTCGGGCACATCGACATGCTGCGGCGGCTGTTTCCCAGAGCGTCGCTGTATTCGATGTACGGACTGACGGAATGCAAGCGCTGCACGTATCTGCCGCCATCCGAGCTTGCGCGACGGCCGGATTCGGTCGGCATCGCCATTCCGGGCACAGAGGCCTTCGTCGTCGACGGAGACGGGCGGGTTGTCGCGCCGAACGTGACAGGGGAGCTGGTCATCCAGGGACACCATGTCATGCAGGGCTACTGGAAGGACGAAGCGGCGACGGCGCGAGCCTTGCGCCCGGGTCCCAATCCCGACCTGCCAGCACTCTATACGGGGGACCTCTTCCGAAGGGACGAAGCCGGTTTCCTCTATTTCGTCGCCCGGCGTGACGACATCATTAAGACGCGCGGAGAGAAGGTCGCTCCCAAGGAGGTCGAGGCCGTCCTTCACGCCCATCCTGCCGTCGTTGAGGCCGTGGTTACGGGAATATTCGACGGCGTTCTCGGCCAGGCCGTTTCGGCGATGGTGGTCTCGCGCGATGCGGCCGTCACGGCGAAAGAACTGATTCGCCACTGCCAACTGAACCTCGAGGAATTCATGGTGCCGAAATATCTGACCTTGGTGGAGAGCCTTCCAAAGACCGACACCGGCAAGGTCAGCCGCAAACGCGCCGGCGAGCTGCTGGAGAGTGCCCGTTGAGCGTCGCGATCACAGAGCTGAAGTCGCCCGAATCGATCCTTGATATCGACTGCGCCGCCGAAGCCGATCGGATCGCCGCGGCGATGCGCGGACAGTTGCGGACGATGAAGAAACGCGGTCTGGTCCTCGGACTGTCTGGTGGCATTGATTCCAGCGTCTGCGCGGCGCTCGCCGTCAGGGCGCTCGGCGCAAGGAACGTGCTTGCCCTTCTGATGCCGGAATGCGATTCGGAGAGCGACAGCGGCCGCCTCGGCCGTCTCGTCGCCGATCTTCTCGGGATCGGCTGCATCGAGGAGGACATCGCTCCTGCCCTGGCCGCCCTCGGCTGCTACGAGCGCCGCGACGGCTTCATTCGTCAGGTCGTGCCCCGCTACGGCGCCGGATGGCGCTCGAAGGTGGTGATCGCCGACCTCGCCTCGGACGAAGGATTTCGTCTCTCGTCTCTCGTTGTCGTAGATCCGGACGGGAACCGAGGCACACACCGTCTTCCCCTCTCCGTCTATCTGGGCATCGTGGCGGCGACCAGCATGAAGCAGCGGACGCGCAAGCAGATCGAATATTTCCACGCCGACCGCTTGAATTTCGCGGTGCTCGGCACCCCCAACCGGCTGGAATTCGACCAGGGTTTTTTCGTTAAAAACGGCGACGGCGCGGCCGATCTGAAGCCGATCGCCCATCTCTACAAGACCCAGGTCTACGCGCTCGCCGCCGCGCTCGGCCTACCCGACGAAATCCTCAGCCGCCCGCCGACCACCGATACCTATAGTCTGGCCCAGACCCAGGAGGAGTTCTACTTTTCCATGCCATACGCGCAGATGGACGTCTGCCTTTACGGCCTGAACAACGGGCTTTCCTCCGCAGACACTGCCGTTGCGGCTAAACTATCGAGTGAGCAGGTCCAGCGCGTTTGGCGGGATATTGCCTCGAAGCGCAAGTCGACGGCCTACCTGCACGCAAGGCCGCAACTGGCCGGGGACGTTTCCGAGGTGCTTTAAGTCTCAGCCGTCAGACGAAATTGCCGCCGATGTGACGGCCCCAGCTCTCTCCCGCAAGGCCGTTTACGAGCGCCTGGCCGCGGCGGAAACAATCGTTGATCGCCTCGTCGCGGGAGAATACGATTGTGTTGGTCGCGTTTGCGAAGACTATCTTCCTGCCCAGCATGACATCCAGAAAGGCCGGATGGGTGCGCCCGCGAAGGCCAGCGGCCCCGCGCCGGTCAGCATCGGCGAACATGCAGTCGATGACCTTCGCCTCGCGGCCGGGCAGCGCCAGCACCTGAAGGACGCGACCAATCCCGCCCTTGATCAGATGGTAGAGGAAGGCGCCAAGCGGAGTGCCGTTGGGAGCCATCACCAAGGCTGCGACCGGCTGTCCGTGGAGGGGCTTTTCAAACGCCTGGTGAGTGACGTGCTGCAGCAGCTGACCCGGCCAGTTCGGCCGCAACTGATAATGCGATGTCAGCATTTCCACCGAAGCTGCGAACGCTTCGGCATTGACACGCTTCACCGGCTGCGCCTTTGCTGTCTGCGCTGCAGTCTTCGCGGAACGGCGGTTCCATCCATGGAGCCAATCGAGACCGCGGGCGACGGGCAAGGCCCATGTCCGCAACGGCGATTTTCTGAGCGTCATGTCGCAGGCGAAGGCGGCCGGCCTCAGGATCCGCATCCATTCGAGGCTATAGGAGGCAAATGCAACGCCCCTGAGGGCCTTTGCCATTTCGAGCGAGGTCGTGTTGGCCGTCTCGCTCAACGAGAGGTCCTGCGGACCGGCGAGAAAGCCTTTGAGCAATCTTGCTCCGGCCATGGGATCCTGCTCCCGGCCGCGCACCATCAGGGTGCCGCCGAAAGCAGCGCGCAGCCGGGTGTCCGAAAATTTCATCGGGACGACGTTGACGCCGACGAAGCCCGAAATGGCGCCCGAATCGTTGATATGGACCAGGGAGGGAATCTGCGGGTCGACGGTCGGCCCGCTGAGATAGAACTCTTCGAGACACGCAATCAGATCCTCGGACGGGCTTTTACCCCGCTTGAAAAACGTATCCAAGTAAAGTGAGACCACCTGATCGATGTCGGCTGCCTCGAGCGGCCGGACGCGGCTCATCGGGCCGGCCCTTGCAGCGGGCCGTCGTCGAATTCCAATCGCCGGGCGACGGCGACGCGCGGAATGCCATTCGTATCGAGCACGTTTTCGCAAGGATGGTATGCCTTGCTGCGCTCGATCAAGCTTGCGACCTGTCGATCCTGTCCTACTCCAAACTCGCACATCAGGAATCCACCCGGCTTGAGAAAGGTTGCAGCGTCGCGAACGAGGCGCTGGTGTATCGACAACCCGAAGGGACCGCCGTCAAAGGCTTCCCGTGGCTCCCCGAGGAGCAGATTGGCGCTCGGGCCATCAAGGCGGGCCGCGGAAATGTAGGGAGGATTGCACACGACGAGATCGATCGTCTTCTCCAGGCCGTCGCCGTCGAACGCGGCGAACAAGTTCCCCTGCCTTACTTCGACACGATCCGATAATCGGTGAAGCTCGATATTGCTCTTCGCAGCGATGGCCGCGGCGTCCGTCAGGTCTGCGGCCCACACCCGGCAATCAGGAACATGGAGAGCAATCGCCACCGCCAGGTTGCCGCTTCCGCAGCACATGTCCACCACTCGGAGACGCCGGACTATACCGATCTGCAACAGTTGCTCGACGGCACATCTTCCAAGGATCTCGGTTTCGGCGCGCGGCTTGAGCACATCTGCAGCTGCGATGATGTCGACATTCATAAATTTCACCGTGGCTTGAGGCTCGAAAGCCGGCATAGCAATTCCAGGTCCAAATCGATCTGAATGGCGATTAAACAGCGATTGCCTTAAATTCGTACTAAGCTCGCCAGCACTTGGGCATGTCCTTTGTTCAAGCGCCATCTCCTAGGACTGATCAAGTCGTAGCTCGCGACGAAGCCCATGCAAGCCTGCGCGATGATCGCTCCGTAGAAGGCATGGTGAAGAGCCGTGGCCGCCCGTCCGGCCCCTCGCGCGCGACTGACCTTCAATCTCGCAAGGCGATCTATTTCGACCTGCAGTGCCAGCCATATTGCTTAGGGAGAGCAGAGCACGCCGCTACTAAATGCTCGTTCGGGCTTTCGCTGAACCAATCGCGCGGCCGGAAACCGGCCGCACAATCCGTTACCGGTTGACGCTTGGAGCAGTCGCAGCGCTACTTCCGCCGGCAGTCCGTCGCGTGGCAAGCGCCTTGACCGAAAAGAGCGCGTAGATGATCAGCGGAAGGCAGGCGAGATAGGATGTCCTGATGCCTGCATGTTCGGCAATTAAACCGAGCAGCGGCGGCGCCAGGAAGAAGACGACGAAGGTCATTTGGCCGAGAGCGGCGACGTTGAGATACGCCGCGCGATCAGTACGCTGGGCCGCCGCCGAGACGGCGAGGGGATAGACCGCGCTGCAGCCGGCGCCCATCAAGGCAAAGCCTGCAAGCGCGACATAGGCATGCGGCGCCCCCGACACGGCGCAGATGCCGATCGCCGAAAGAACAAGCAGCATCGTGGCGACTGCCCGCGCGCCAAATCGATCGACCAGTGGATCGACGAACAGGCGCGCCAGCGCCATGCAGAAGGTAAAAAGCGTCAATCCCAGTCCGCCAATGAAGGGCTCGACCGAAAACACGTCGCGCATATAGATCGCCGACCAGTCGATCCCGGCACCTTCGACGAGAAAGGCCGCGATGCCGATCACGCAGAGCGGCATTAGGCCCCAGGTGGGAAGCGCTACCAGCGGTGGCTTACCTTCATGCAACGCGATCCGCGCCGGCGCATTCCGCATGCCGGAAATCGCCCAGATGCCGATGACAAGAACCGTGACAAAGGTCGCGGCGAGATGGAGTTCCATCGAAATGCCCGTTTGGCGGACGACCGAGGAGACAAGCGCCGTGACGAAGAAGCCGAGGCTCCAGAAACCATGCGCCCTGTTCATCACGCCGCGTCCTAGCTGCGCCTCGATGCGGTCGATCTCAACATTGAGATTGATCTCCAGCGCTCCGGCGAGCAGCCCCTCGACGAAGAGTACACAGAACACGACCGGCGCCGCACCAATCCACGGCACCAGCGATAGCAGCGCAGACGTGCCGAGAACAGTAATGAATGCCGTTGTCCGCGCGCCGAGCCGGGCGATCAAGGGCGAAGACAAAGTCAACGAAATCAAGGCGCCGATCGCAGCGCCTATCAGCGTCAACCCAAGCTCGGACTTATTGACGCCAAGCGCAACCTGCAAATCCGGCATCCTCGACAGCAGCGCCCCAAGTGATACAGCGAAGAGAAAGAAGCAGACATAGATCCGCTGCTGCGGCGCGATTTTCATGATGCAACTCCAGGGATTGCGTGTCGAAGCAGAACACGCGCTTTTGGACCTGAGATGTCTATCTCACAGGGCCGGAGATCGAAACTTGTTTCTGAGGGAATGAACCTGCAACAGCATTGGTGGCGTCGTCATGACCACTTAGTTCTTCCGAGCCGGTGAGCCTTTCGTCACAAGTGTCGCCGCCGGCTCCCGCCATCGCTGCTGCAAACCGAAGCGGGAGCAAGAGCGGAGACAGTTCCGGTTACCTCGCCGTTGTATTCCTCATTATAGTGGCCTTCGCCTTCTTCCGGGAGGAAATCAAGGAAAACCAGGGTGCCGCCGGGTCGATCCAAGGCTACAACGCTCGCCCCGCGCCGCCTCGCGGCGCGCTGAAAGTCGAAGACGGATAGCGGCAGGAATTCGCTGATTGTCCAGCGGAAACCTTGGAAGCGAGCGCATTACCAGGCGGCGGGGCGCGGCGAGCGTTGTAGCCTTGGCTCGCAATATCAGCGTTTCAGGCTGCGGCAGCTTGTCCTAGGTAGTGATCAAGCAATGGCCAGAAATCTGTTGTTTTTGTGCTGTTCCACGGATCTTGCGATCCCTCTCGAAAGTTCTTAGGTCACCAGAGGTCTTTGCATTCTGCAAACTCCGTGTTCGAGAAGACCGACATGATCCTCACCCTCACAGGTGTTCGAAAATCTCATTCCACCGCCGAGGGACCAATTGAGATCCTGAAGGGCATCGATCTGGAAGTCGCTGCGGGCGAAAGTGTTGCGCTAACCGGAGAGTCCGGCAGTGGCAAAAGCACATTACTGCATCTGGCTGGCGGGCTCGACCGTGCAGACAGCGGCTCGATCGTGATGAACGGCAGCGATCTAGGGCTATTCGCAGAAAACGAGCGGGCCCGATACCGGAGAACGAGGGTCGGCCTGGTCTTCCAACAGTTCAACCTCATCCCATCACTGACCGTCGCCGCGAATATCTCTTTCCACGCCAAGCTCGCGAACCGGTACGATCCGGCCTGGGAAGCGCCGTTGATCGAGACATTGGGGCTGCGCGAATACACCGCCCGATATCCCGAGCAGCTTTCCGGAGGGCAACAGCAGCGCGTTGCAATCGGGCGAACCTTGGCTGCTCGACCTCCTCTCATCCTTGCGGACGAGCCGACGGGCAACCTGGATGAGCAGACAGGCGATACCGTCCTCGATCTGATGCTCGGCCTGGCCCGGACAGTGGGGTCGGCGCTGCTTCTCGTCACTCACTCCAGGAGGCTTGCAGCTCGTCTGGACCGAACGGTGGTCCTTCGCGGTGGGAAGATTGCCGAATGAACTTCGTTGCATTCGCAGCCCTGCTGTCACACTGGCGTCGGAGACCTCTCCAGCTTCTCACACTGGTCACGGGGGTTGCGCTTGCGACAGCACTCTGGTCCGGCGTTCAGGCTATCAACGCCGAGGCGAGAGCGAGCTATGCCCGGGCGGCATCGGTTCTGGAGCAAGGCAACCTCCGGCAGATCGTCGCCAAGGACGGTGACGGCATAGCGACTGATGTCTATGGCAGCCTGCGTCGAGCGGGCCTGAATGTTTCGCCCGTGATTGAGGGCAGCTACCGCTTCGGAAGCATAAGGATCCGTTTGGTCGGCATCGAGCCTCTGACGATGCCAAGGGACGCCCAGAATGCGACGGTCGCCAGCGGCTCAGATCTATCGGGCTTCTTTTCAGCCGGAGGACAGTTGCTCGTGTCAAGCGCCACTGCCGAGCGGCTTCGTGGCGCCACGAACATGAGCATCAAAATCAATGGCAACGTTCCCGACGGCGCCGCCTTCGTCGATATAGCGGTCGCCGATCGGTTGCTCGAGAAGCACGGGAAGATCGACCGACTGGTGGTCGCAGCCGATCAAAAGATCACCCCCGAAGCAATCGATCAGGCGGGATTGACGATCCGCGAACCGGCTGAACAAGCAGATGTCGCTCGCCTCACTGACAGCTTTCACCTCAACCTGACCGCCTTCGGGTTCCTTTCGTTCATCGTCGGGCTCTTCATCGTGTATTCGGCCACGGGCCTGAGCTTCGAACAGCGTCGAGGAACTTTTCGTACACTTCGATCGCTTGGTGTCTCTCTTCGAGCATTGACCACGATGCTCCTGATCGAGCTTTCGTTGCTGGCGCTGATGTCGGGGTTGATCGGCGTCATACTCGGCTACGTCATGGCGTGGCTTCTGATGCCGGGTGTCGCCGCGACCCTCAGGGGCCTCTACGGCGCGAATGTGTCAGGCTCGCTATCCATTCGGCCGGAATGGTGGTTGGCTGGACTGGCAATTGCTCTCGGAGGAACCGCTGTCTCGTCAGCGCAGAGCCTGTGGCGGGTTTGGAAGCTGCCTATTTTGGCTGCCGCCCAGCCGCGAGCCTGGGCGAGAGCGTCCGCCAGATCGCTTGCCTATCAGGCGGGAACCGGCGGATTTCTGCTGATCTTGGCGGCTGTCCTGGCAACTACTGCGTCCGTGCTGGTGGCGGGCTTTGCGGCGCTTGGCTGCCTGCTTCTTGGAACAGCTCTGTTGCTGCCTGGACTTCTTGCCGTCATCCTGAGCGCGGCGCAGCGATCGGCACAGGGTGCCCTCACGGAATGGTTCTGGGCAGACACCCGCATCCAGCTTCCCGGCCTGTCGCTGGCTTTGATGGCTCTGCTACTGGCATTGTCGACGAATATCGGCGTGGGCACGATGGTATCGAGTTTCCGGCTGACGTTCATCGGATGGTTAGATCAACGCCTGGCCGCCGAGCTTTACGTGACGGCGAAGGATGAGGACGAAGCCGCGCGCCTGCGGGCCTGGCTTCCGCAACGTTCGACGGCAGTCCTGCCGATCTGGAGCGTTGACGGTGAGGTGCTGGGCGAACAGATCCAGATCTTTGGTGTGGCGGACGATCCAATCTACCGAGAGCACTGGCCTTTGATCGCTTCCGACAACGACGTTTGGGGAAGGATCGCCGCCGGGCAGGGCGTTCTCGTCAATGAACAGATGTGGCGCCGCGGCGAAGCCAATATCGGACAGCCGTTGGTCATGCCCGGAGGCTGGAGCGTATCCGTGGTCGGCGTGTACTCGGATTATGGGAACCCGAATGGACAAGTGATCGTCGGGATCAATAGCCTGGTCGATCATTACCCCGATGTCCCGAAACTTAGCTACGGTGTCCGAGTGGCTCCCGAGCAAGCCCAGGATCTCAAGCGTCAGTTGGTCGAGGAGTTTGGCCTGCCCGATACCGCAATCGTCGACCAGGCGTCGCTTAAGCGGCAATCGAGAGCCATCTTCGATCAGACATTCAAGGTGACGGGCGCGTTAAACGTCCTCACCCTTGCTGTGGCAGGATTTGCCATGTTCTCAAGTCTCCTGACATTGTCTGGAATTCGGCTTCCGCAGCTCGCGCCGGTGTGGGCAATGGGTGTACGGCGACGGGATCTGGCGCTCTACGAAGTTGCCCGGACCCTTGCACTCTGGCTGGCAACATTTGTGGCTGCGATCCCGGTCGGTCTTGCCTTGGCGTGGGTCCTGCTTGCGATCGTGAACGTGGAGGCCTTTGGTTGGCGGTTGCCAATGGTAGTGTTTCCTATGGATTGGCTTTGGCTGGGAGCAATCGCTCTCATCGCGGCGTTGCTGTCGATGCTGATGCCGGTTCGGCGTCTGGCCTCGATTAGTCCTGCGGACCTGCTGAGGATTTTCGCCAATGAACGTTAGAAAGTTGGCATCTTTCCTGATAGCGGCGGCTATGATCTGCGTGCGCGCTCAGGCGTTTGCACAGGGTTTCGCAGGCTTGGGATCGGATGCGCAAGGTTTTGCGATCCCGGATCATGGCAATGGTCTTTCTTTCCCCGCCGATCACGGCGGTCATCCTGATTATCGGATTGAGTGGTGGTATGTGACCGCCAATCTCAAAGGTGTCGATGGCAAGCAATATGGAGCGCAGTGGACGCTCTTTCGCTCTGCCCTGGCTCCGGGAGACGAGGCAGGTTTCGCGGATCCGCAAGTCTGGATCGGGCATGCAGCAATCACCACTCAAGGCCATCAATATGTCGCAGAGCGCTTGGGCCGGGGAGGCGTCGGGCAGGCGGGCGTTCAGGCAACGCCATTTCAAGCGTGGATAGACGACTGGCGGATGCGGGGTACCGTGCGAACCGGCTCGGACGCCTTCAGCACTTTGTCAGTCTCCGCGGGCGGACCGGACTTCAGCTACACCTTAGACCTCAAGGCCGACGGCCCGCTCGTTCTTCAGGGGGAAAACGGCTTTTCCGTGAAGTCGGCGAACGGACAGGCGAGCTACTATTACTCGCAGCCTTTCTATGAGGTGGCGGGAACGATCACGACATCCGGAGCGCCGGTTAAGGTCACGGGCAAAGCCTGGCTGGATCGGGAGTGGTCGTCGCAGCCGCTTGCGTCCAATCAGACGGGGTGGGATTGGTTCTCACTGCATCTGAATTCGGGCGACAAGCTGATGGCTTTTCGCCTTCGTGATGACAAGGACGGGTTCATCTCCGCGAACTGGATATCGGCGGATGGACGTACGACACCGCTGTCGAAAGATGACGTTCAACTGGAGCCGACGCGGAAGGCAACGGTCGATGGGCGCCGGATGCCGGTAGAGTGGCGGATACGCGTGCCGGGGAAGTCACTTGATATCACCACGAAACCGCTGAACGAGCAGTCCTGGATGGCGACCTCTACGCCTTATTGGGAGGGGCCGATCAACTTCACAGGCTCCACGTCAGGTGTCGGCTATCTTGAAATGACCGGCTATTAGCTGCTACGTCTCACACGTAGGTAACGGCTCCTGCGTCGATGGTGCGAACCGGCCAGGCCTGGTTCGCATCGCAACATCGGAGAAGCCTGAACGTCAATGGCGGCCTCTACGGGGTGGTTGCGACGCCGGCAGTGGCTGCCAAAAACCACCGTTCGTGGTCGTATCTTCTGCAGCGCAGGAGACGGCCTTGTCGCGGAGTTCCCGAGTGCCGTCCAGGCGGTCCGGCGGCCTCGCGAGTGGCTGTCGGTCTTGACTTCGAACTGCCAAGAGAGGGGACAATGAGCGCCACTTCGGCGGCCTTTGTTTGCCTGCAGCACGCCGAAGGGCGCGAGCGTGCTGACTGGAAACTCCCGGGACTTCGATTTTCGCTCGAGATCGTATCGGAGGTCACCCCCCATCGACTGGTAGAGCCGCGCTCGCCATGAATCCCGATCCATAGCTTCTGTCGCGATCCTGCACGAGCCGGAACGGCCGTTCGGATTTGCGCCCGAACGAGATACGGGTGGGCTCAACGGTGCGAGCTTTTGGAAGGCTATACCAATAGATAGCATGCCTGATTCCAACGCATCTCTTCATTAGCGGGTATAAAAATGCTCTACTATGAGCGACTTCTTAAAGGCAACGAGCCGCATAACTCTTTGTGGTGCAACGGTTCCTTTACCAACCGCTGAATGCGAGCCCTCTTGCTCTGCCGAGCTGCCGACTACCGTCACCAGCCTCGCAGATGTGCAAGAGCCGCCGGGCAGTCATGTCTGACAGACCGCTCACAATTGACGAAAGTCGTCACCACACGGAGGCCGTTCACGATGGCAGCGCAGAGATATAGCTGTTGCAAGAACCTCAATATTTACTGGACTGTGTTCGATAAAGTCATCGGACAGCCGGCTATCATCGACGGGTTTGTCATGGACATGCTCACCGCCGAGGAAGCCGATCACTTGGTCGATCTACTAAATCGCGGCAACCAAGAGAGCCTCTGGTATCTTGCCGAACGGTGTTAGAAGCAATGGTCGATTACCGGCGTGCTCGTGCGGCACTTAGACAGACTGAAAACCTTAATCTCGACCTCCTTTCGACCACGGCGTTCATTTGGATGCTGGAAAACCGAATCGGTGTGGAGAATGCAGCCGGCATTTGATTGATCATCAAAATTGGCGCTGGCGTGAACGAGCACGGTACACCTGGGATTCCCGGCCCACTTGCTGAGGACCCCATCCGCGTCCGAAAGCCGTAACTTTTCGCTTTCGGTTGCGGTGGCATTTACTATCCAGCGGCGGATAATATCTTAATTGAATCAATTCTTTAGAGCTCTGCGAAGCCTGCCATTTATTTGGCCGTTGGGTCTTGCATCGAAATGCTTGGACTCAATTCCGAAGAATATTGAGGGCGTCTTGCAATCTAAGGGCAGCCACCGCCTTCGTTGCCGCGTCGGCCGACCATCCGGCTTCGATTGCCGCCGACAGCAGGGTGGCGTCGGTGTGAAGCTCAAGTCTCTCGTAGAGCGGCTCAAGCGCTTCTCGGGCGGTAACAACGTGCTCGTCTGGAGGTATGATAGGAGTCGGAGATACCGCCGGCATTCTGCATCCCTTCCTAACGGTTTTGGAACCTGAAAACTGGCCAGGATTTTAACGTCTAGTGAATGGCTGCCGAAGCCGGTGCGAACATGACCGGACTGGGGAGCCTGTACTCATCAGTAAAAGCTAAAACAAACCGCGTAGGTCCGCCATCATACTTGTGTATGCGCAGGTTATACGGAGGCAGGACCAGGCGGGCTGCCAGGGAGCTATGCTCGGCTCGGCCGCTCGTTTCGAGCATGAAGCGTCCATACATTTCTCGACGAGGGCATCTCATCGGGAAGGAGCGGGTGGTGGTTTGAGTTCTGACCGTCGGCCCCGCCGGGCACTCCTAAACCCCTGTATAAGGCATCCCCTCCTCTTCGCTACCCGACCCTTCCTCAAGATCAATAGCAGGTCGAAGTGCGTCCTGTTACGGTCATGTTACTTTCTCCCGCGCGGCAATGTCATCAAGATCGCAAAGGAGTTCATCACGCCTCGTGATGCCTGCATCAAGAACAGACTTGAGCCCAGTTCGCCAACGAGAGGCGACCGGTGATCCAACGGGTCGAGCCGTTTGCCTCTTCGCTCCCTAGCGTTCTTTTTAAGGATTGACACCATGACACACGACCTCCACCGCATCCAAATCGAGCTGGTTCCATTGACGCTTTTTCCCCGTGCGCATGGGGAAACTCGGCCTTGGGCTCCGGGCTCTCCGCTCTACACGGCGCCACATATTTCATCACGGCCGACTACGGACTTGGAGGCTCATTTGATGACCTTTTCAGTCATGCCACGCACTACGATGGAGTGTCCCTGGGGACAAACTTTGCACGCCTGGAGATCTGCCTTCACCCTATACGTTACTGGAACCCAGTTCGATCTTTTTTGCTATTCCGCCGGGCTTGTCCGTCTTCTAGACGACTTCGGGAATCTCACTCCTTCAGTGTTTTCCGTGAGCATGCATTAAGCCCGACCTGCCTCTTGAGTGCAGAATTGAGGAGCAGCGAGCTTGGCGCCTGGCACCTTTAGCTGGTGCAGGCATGTTGATGCTCTCCATCCCCGTCCAGTTTCCGGTTGCGCGATTTCGCACGGCGGTCGATGCGGTTGTTGCTCTTCGCCAGTGCCCTCGGCCCGATCGCGGCGTCGTAAGGGTGAATCCAGCTCCGCCGGACCTCGTCGTCTGGTGATGGCGACGAGAGGCCCTGCCTAAGGCCTAAACACTTCGCACAGACCTTCTTTCTGCGAGATCTTCAGCCAGTTGTTAGTCCTACGCAGTTTCCCACGCCGCCATTTGGTCGGCTGGCTTTGCGCCGATGGTTTCGTCTCGTTCGAGAGGCAGGGTGAACAGAAACACTGCCCCACCAGTTCTATTGGCGGTTGCCCACATCCGGCCCCCGTGAGCCTCGATGATCGAGCGGCAGATCGCCAGGCCCATACCCATGCCGCTGGATTTGGTCGTGTAGAAAGCCTCAAATAGATGGTCCATGGTCTGCGGGTCCAGACCTGGACCCGAGTCGCGTACCCCGACGACCACCCCTCCTGAGGACTCTGACTCGGTGCTGATCAGCAACTCGCGTTCTTCCGCATCGATGCCGCTCATCGCCTCGATGGCGTTCATGATCAGGTTTAGGACCACCTGTTGCACCTGGATGCGATCTCCTTTCACGGACGGAAGGCTCGTCGCGAATTCGGTTCGTAGCATGACGCCTTGCCGATGCACTTCACTGCTGGTCAGGGCAATGACGTGACGAATGGCTTCATTGAGGTCGAACTGCCCATTGCGAGGCGGCTCTTTCTTGACCAAGGCACGGATTCTGCCAATGACGTCGCCGGCTCGATTGGCGTTCTCGGCGATTCGGCCGAGCGCCTGAGCCACTTCCTCCAGATTCGGCGGATGGGTGCCGAGCCACCGCAAGGCCGCCTGGGCGTTGGTGAGCGACGCGGCGAGCGGTTGATTGACTTCATGGGCGATAGAGGCTGTGAGCTGCCCCATTGTGGCGACGCGGTTTGCGTGGGCCAGTTGCCCCTGCGCCACGCGCAAGGCTTCCTCACTCTCCCGCAACGCCTCTTCGGCCTGCCGGCGCTCTGTCAAATCCAGGACGAAAGAGACGCCTTCGTCCCTGCTTTCTTCCAATAGAGCACCACCGATCAGCACGGGCAGACGGCTGCCATCTTTCCGAAAGTACTCTTTCTCGAACGGTTGGACTGACCCGATCTTCTTCAGCTCCGAGAGGGTCCGTGCGTCGCGGTCGCGCCATTCGGCCGGCGTCAGCTCCGTCCAGCATAGCCGACCCGAGGCAAGATCGTCTCGGTCGTATCCCACCATGTGGAGAAACGCGTCGTTGGCCTCGAGAACGCGACCTTCGATATTCCAGATGACGATCCCGATGATGTTGGCCTTGACGAGGCGACGGATCTTGGCTTCGCGTTCAGCGAGATCGCGGTACAACCGGGTATTCTCCAGTGAGATCGCTGCCTGAGAGGCGAGCAGCTTCAGTACCGCGATTCTGGCCGGTGCGAAGACCCGAGGGGCGAGGTTGTTTTCAAGATAGAGTACCCCGGCCAGTTGGCCCTGATTGAGTAACGGCACACAAAGAACAGAACGAGCACCGTGCTGACAAATGTAGGGGTCCGCGGAAAACGGATTCTGAGCCATGGCGTCGTCGAGAACCACGCTTTCGCTTGTGCGCAAGACATAATGAAGGAGCGATTGCGGCAGGGTGTCTCCTGTCACGATCTCGTCAAGCATCTGCACCACGACCGTTTCGCCGCCCGTCGTGGCTTCTGCCGTGATCCGTGACTCACCGTCACGCGGCAGGATCAATAAGCCGCGTTCGGCGCCCGCCTGCTCAACGGCGGTGCGCAAGACGGTGTCGATCAGCTTTTGAAGCACAATCTCGCCCGACACCGCCTGCGAGATTTTGATAACGGTTGCGAGATCGAGCTGTTCGACCGGTGCACCGATGGTGCTTGTTGGAGAGGAGGCGCGCTCTTCCCCTCTCAGGTCGGGATAGAGTTGGTCAAGTTGCCGCACCTTACCGTCGGCGCCCCAGCGCAGATAGCAGCCACGCGCGTTGCGGAGATAGAGACGAGTGAAATCCTCGAAGCCTCCCTGTGCATAAAAGCGGGCGGCGAGTTCATATGCGAGGGCTTCATGATGAACGAAGCCGTTAGCGCGCGCCGAGCGGATCGCTTGTTCATAAAGACGCACGGCGTCGATTTCGCGGGCTTCGAGGCGTGCTATTTCGGCGCCGACCAGCGCGGCTCGGTTCTCGAAGTTCTCCGGGCAATTCTTCGCATAGATCTGAAGCTGTCGGTGGTGGGCGACGAGAGCCTCGGTATGCCACGCCCGCTGCTCAGCCACAGCATGGTCGCAGCATGCGGCGCGGGCCAACGCACCGTAGAAATGATGCTCGGGCGTTTCTTCGAAATGCGACACCGATGTCCATGGCAGCCTCTGCGCCCGCAATGACGCATCGACGGCCGCCTCGTAGTCGCCGGCAAAAAACCGCGCCTGCAGTTTTCTGACAAAGTAGCAGGTTTCCGCAAGATTCGGATTTTCGGAAAACCGACGTTCGATCTCAAGTTCGTCGAATCCCTCGTCGTTGAAGGAGCCGAATCTCCGGGTCAACCCGCGCAGCGTCCGGACGAGTCCGAGCTGCGCACTGGCGAGATCTATAACGAACTGGAACCGCACCTCCTGCGCAAACGTGAGGCCAATCTCCGCTTGGCGCTGCACTTCCATAAGCGGATCTCCCGCCGCCAGCAGGTTCGAATTCAAACTGACATAGCTGTATCCGGCAAACGTGAGGTCGCCGCTCTGGTTGGCGATGTCAAGCGCTCGCCGCAAGATGTCGCGGCCGGTTCTGACATGCCTCGTCCACGGTATGATGTGAGCCCCGAAGTCTTTGTAAGTCCTGGCCTGAAAGCGCTTCAGGTCGTACTTTTCGACGAGGTGGCAGCCTAGCTGACCGAACCTCAATCCGGCCTCATAGTCGCCGAAGCGCGGTCCGGCAATATAGCCAAGCGACACATAATGGTAGCAGGAGCCGTCGCTGTTGCCTCGCTCGAGGCTGAGGTTCACGGCCAGGCAGATTGCCATGCATGCCAGATTCGCATCCGTATGCCACACCGCCCCAACGAGCCGGGTGAGAATATCCAGCGTCGACGAGGATGCTGGGTCGCTCATCAACGGCAGATCAATGAGCTCCTCGATCGCGCGGCTCCCGAGCTGCGACCATATTCGGCCGTATTCTCGTTGCACCTCCTCGTCGGCCGGATGCGGCGCCCAGTCGATGCCGAGATGTTGCATCACATAGTCTAGACCCACCGCGGCCGACCGGCCGGTCTGACCGAGCGCAGCATAGAGATCGATGCGCAGGCAGGCGACAGCAGCCTGGTCGTCGGAGCAGACAGCACGATTGGAAAGCTGTGCTAATCGCTCCTCCGCGTCCGGCAACGCGCCAAGGTGGAACTCGCACTCGGCTCGGTTCAGCTCAAGCGCGAAGGCCAGTTGGCGCTGGCGCTCCCAGGCGTCTTCCGGAAGTAGCGTCGTGCCTGCAACAAAATAGTTGAGCGCCGAGGCGTATGCCGTCGACGCCTTTGCGCGCTTGCCGGCCAGCAGATTGAACTCGGCCAGTTGCTCGCGCTCCTCAGTTGAGGTGATCAGTGCGGCGCCCCGATTGAGCTGGCTGACAATCTCGAAAACATAATCATCAATCAGCTCCGGCGCGGTGTTCGCCGCAAGCAGCCTCCCAATGCGCAGGTGCAACTCGCCGCGTCGCTCCTCCGGGATTAGCGAATAGGCGGCTTCCTGAACGCGATCGTGGACGAACCGGTATGCGCCTGCCAACCGCTCGAGCAGTTCATGAGCGACGGCAGGCGATAAGGCGCCGGCGACTTCTTCCTCCGGGATCCCGAGGACGAGTGAAAGCGTCGCAATATCTGCTATGTTTCCAAGACAGGCGAACTGCTGCAGCGCCTCCCGCGTTTCGGCCGGCTGGCGCTCGAGCTTGCCGACCATGAGGTGCACGACGTTGTCGGTGTATCCCTTGGCGTGAATGCGCCCGAGATCCCAGGACCAGCATGCCGCGTCATGATCGAAGGCGAGCATTCCCTCTTCGGCGAGCGAAAACAGGAACTGACGGACGAAGAACGGATTACCGGCGGTCTTGTCGTGCATCATTTGTGAGAGCGGAGCTGCACGATCGGTCTGACAGTGGAGCGCATCCGCAATCAACTGCCGGAGATGGTCTTTGGTAAGTGGCGCAAGGGTAATCTCCGCTACCTTGCCGCCGGCGGTTTTGATCGCGTCAAGCTTCCGCATCAGCGGATGGGCGGCGGTGACTTCGTTGTCGCGATAGGCACCAACCAACATCAGGTGTTGCAGATCCGACCGCGTCAAGAGATCTTCCAGCAGATCCAGCGTCGCCGCGTCGAGCCACTGGAGATCGTCGAGGAACAGCGCCAGCGGATGCCCCGGCTGGGCGAAGACACCGATGAACCGCCGGAATACCAGCTCGAATCGCCGTTCCGCATCCTGTGGCGGAAGTTCAGCGACCGGCGGCTGGTCGCCGATGATGAGTTTCAGTTCGGGGACGAGGTCGACCATCAGTCGTCCGTTCGGTCCCAGCGCCTCTATCAGCGTCTCGCGCCAGAGTGCCAAATCGGCGTCGCTCTTCGCGAGAAGCTCCCGGACCAGGCTCTGAAACGCCTGCGCCAGGGTCGCATATGGAATGTCGCGCTTGTACTGATCGAACTTACCGGACGCAAAAAGGCCGCGCGGCGGCACCAAAGCTTTGTGGAGTTCATTGACCACCGTCGACTTGCCGATTCCGGAATAGCCAGAGACCAACACCAACTCCGGCGCCCCGCTCGACACCACGCGGTCGAAGGCAGTGAGCAACGTCTCTACCTCGTGCTCCCGCCCGTATAGCTTCTCGGGAATCAGCAGGCGGTCCGGGATGTCGCGTTCGCCGAGCGGGAATGCGTCAATCCGGCACTGCCTTTCCCACTGGCTGAGACAGCGGCCCAGATCGTGCTCGACGCCGCCTGCCGTCTGGTATCGTTCCTCGGCCGTCTTGGAGAGCAGCTTCATGACGATGGCCGAGACTGCCGGTGAAACATCCGCCACCCGCTCGTCGGGCGGCGTCGGCCGTCTTGCAATGTGGCAATGCACCCATTCCATCGGCTCGGAGGCGGAGAACGGCAGGCTGCCGGTCAGCATTTCGTAGAGCGTCACGCCGAGCGCATAAAGGTCGCTGCGGGAATCGACGGAGCGGTTCATGCGCCCGGTCTGCTCGGGGGCCATATAGGCCAGCGTTCCGGCGACCACTTCGGGCGGCTCGTGCGTCTGCCGCTCGCGGGAGAGACGCGAGGCGATCCCGAAGCCTGTTAGCCGCACCTCGGCGCCCGTGCCCGTTACCAGGATATTGGCCGGTTTGATGTCCTTGTGAACGAAACCGCGCTGGTGGGCTCCACCGAGGGCGGCGGCGATGCCGATCCCGATGCGCAGGAAAAGCTCCGTTTCCATTGCCGCTCCGAGCCGCCCGGCGAGTGGCTCGCTGCCCGGATCTTCAAGCACCAGCATGGTACGGCCGCCTTCGCGCACTAACTCAAGCGGTCGCACCGCCCATGCGCTATCGAGCTCATCCTTCAATCCATATTCATGGTCGAGGCGGCCGAGGCTCGAAGGTGTCGGGTATTCGAGCGCCGAAAGTACGACCAGTACCGGGTTCCACTTGCCGTCGGCACTCCGGCGCCGTTCACGGTGGAACACGCGATCACCGTCCTCCCAAAGAACCTCCAAACTCCTATCTCCACCAACGCCGAAGAAAGAGGATGTGCTTCCGGCACTGCCACTTTCGTTTCGGAGATCCGTCCAGTCAAATTGGACAAAGCGAGCAGATATGACGAACCGCGACCACTTCCCCACCTTTTTACCACATCTCGCCTGTTCGTCCCAACAACGAGCGGCCATCACCCACCCGTTCGATGCGTGGTCCACCTCTACGAAAGACCGCCCAACGGCTGCTGGGCGGTCAGGCGGGTCATGGACCCGCAGAGCTTCGGATGGAGGAGCGCCGAAGCTTGGTGGTAGCAACGGGGGGATTCGCTACCTGCCCGAGGCAACGAGTAGACACTAGCGATGGAAGGGACGACGGGAAATTATACTGTAGTTTGGTCTTGCGATACGTTGGAATACCGACACCGATACCCATCAGCGATCGTCTGCTCAGATCGACATGTCGGCGACGTCGTCCGGGGTCCGACGACGACTGGGGTGACGGTCTCTCCCTTGTCTAATCCAGCAGGCCGGCAGGTGGTACGGCCGCGGTGTCGCCTACGATGAAAGGCCAGCACATGGTCAACATCGGCGTGCTTCGTGCGTGTCGTGCCGTCAGTTGCGATTCGTTGTCGCTGTTGAAGTCGAAAGTGTCTTGCCGGCTCTGAGGCTAAAAAGGAGCCTCCCGCCGGGTGGGGAGGCTCAAGGCGGGCCGATCGGGAGCGATACGGCCTGGGAGGAGGTGGTGGAGGACGCAGGAAACCGCAGCATAGAGGAGGGCTCCCGCCGGGGCTATCGGCCACCAGGAAGGATCGATTACCAATGGGGAGGGGGTGAGCTATACGCGGAGCCAAGACCTTTACGAGTGCGTTTGCGGCTTTCCCGGCGCGAGCATCAGCTTGTCAGCCATACGCGCGAGTTCGGGCAGGGATCTGGTCCCCATCTTCTGCATGACCTGGCTGCGGTGAACCTTCACGGTAATCTCGCTCACGCCCAGATCACTTGCAATTTGCTTGTTGAGTCGTCCGGTCACCACCAAAGCCATCACCTCGCGTTCCCGCGGCGTCAGCCTATCGAAACGCGCGCGGACCGTCGCCAGTGACTTTTCATTTTCAAGCCACGCGCGGTCGCGCGCCAGGCCCACGTGAACGGCGTCGAGTAAATCCTGGTCTCGGAACGGTTTCGTTAGGAACTCGACCGCGCCCCCTTTCATCGCCTTGACTGACATGGGAATGTCGCCGTGCCCAGTGATGAAGACGATCGGTAACTGAATATTTTCTCGCGACAGTTCAAGCTGAAAATCAAGGCCGCTTTGCCCCGGAAGCCGGACATCGAGCACGAGACAGGTCGGTCCGTTGGGTCGCCCAGATCTGAGGAAGTCGCCGACCGAAGCAAGGAGATTGACGGCAAAGCCGACGGAACGCAGCAGACTGCCAAGCGCCTCGCGGATCTCCGGGTCATCATCGATGACAATGATGGTTGCTGGCGCCTCGGTCAATCGTCAGAACTCCCAAGGTGAATCGACGTTTTGGGAATATATACTATCTACCCCATTGCAGCAGCAGCGGGCGAAGCCCAACCAGCATAGCGCCGGTCACGCCATGAGAACCTACTCCTCTCTCCTTCGCTAGTGCCGAAACTGGTCTTCTTTCGCAACAAGAATGCGGGATAATTACCTTGGCCACAATGCTGGATGCGGGCCGCCCCAAAAACGCTTGCGCGTCCAGCAGTCTGCCGTGTCGTGCTGATGCGCTACATTGCCCACGATGCCGCACTGGTCGCGCAAGTCTTAGATCTCTATACGATTGTATAGCTTGCGAAGCCTTTGTCGCCGTTCAATATTATATCCATCAAGTCAAGCGCGCCACAACGCTAATTCGGCCCGATGCCGGTCGGCGAAGTTGGGAGGCGGCAGTGCCAACCAAGAGACCTCTGATTGCGATCATCGACGACGACGAGTCGATGCGGGACGCTATAAAGGGGCTCATTAGGTCGATGGGATTTGACGCCGAGTCCTTTTCATCCGCTGATGATTTCTTGACGTCGCCTCATATCCGCCGCACGGCCTGCCTCGTGACGGACATCAATATGCCTGGAATGAGCGGACTCGATCTGCACCGCCGGCTCGTCGCACTGGGCAAGAGCATTCCGACTATTCTGATCACCGCCTTCCCGGAAAAGAATATGGGCGCGTCAGCATTGGGCGCGGATGTCGTCGGCTGCCTGACAAAACCGTTCAACGGACAGATTTTGCTTGATTGCATCCGTTCTGCGCTGGCTCCCAACGGCAAGGGCGAAAGCGGTTCTTGAGGTCGCAAAGACCTGTTGTCCCATAAATAGGCGTTACGCCTCAGAGATATCCACGAATCTCGACCAATTTTACAAGTCTCTGTGCGATCAGGCCCCCGCAACCAAACCTTATCTTAGATACTCCCAAGCCCATCTCATGCAGAGGCTTTTTGCGTTCCAGAAAAGAGTAATATCGCGGGCGCGAAGACTTCAGCTTCGCTGGCGATGGTAGCTCGTCGTCCTGCGGACCATAACCTGAAGGGTGAGCGGTCGATCGGGCAGCGCCCCATAAAACAGTCCAGTGGACTGTTTGAAGACCCGAACGGGGAAAATCCTGCCCCCGCAACCAAATCCCTCTCTAAAGATCAGCACCCACCTTCTTATCGCTGGCGGAAAAGCTTCGCTTTCCCTGGCGATGGTAGCTCCTCGTTCGCAGAGCTCACCATAACCTGAAGGCCGCAGGTTCAAATCCTGCCCGGCCCCCGGACCAACGATACTTGCAAATTTACCCATGCAAGTCGCTGAAAGAAAGCTCCTCGACATAACCCTTGAGGAGCCTTTTGCGTTCCTGCTGGGTGTCCAGCTCTCCGGACGCCAGCTGGCTTGCCACGGAACTTTCATCCGGCAGCGATGAGAGCCTCGGCGGTTTTTGATACGCAAGATGGCGCGTGCAACCGGCGGAAACGCGAAGCTTTCATCTTGCACAGCGAACCACTCGTCTCAAAACGTCCTGAGCCCGGACACATCATAGCCAGCGATGACATAACTGCGACGGCATTGTATGAGGTGCGTCCCCGTTGTACCATGTAACCTGACAAGTGCACGCAGTGCTCATTGCATAGCCGGAGCCAAAGTCCGGTCATGCGCTTCAACCCGATGAATAAGTAGCCGGGATCATGGAACTTATCGTCGCCCTTGGCCTGATCGTCTTGAAGGTCGCGTTGCTGATTGCGATCCTGCTGTTGCTACCCTTGCCGCTAACCTGGCTGGAACGCAAGATCGCCGGGCACATGCAGCAGCGGATGGGGCCGATGCGCGTGGGATGGCACGGGCTGTTGCAGCCGGTGGCGGACGGAATCAAGCTTCTGACCAAAGAGGATCACATCCCGGCCGAGGCCGACCGGTTCCTGTTCAAATTGGCGCCAATCCTGGCGCTCGCCCCGCCCTTTGTGGTGTTCGTCGCGATCCCCTTCGGCGAAACTGTCTCGGTCCTCGGCCACGAGATCACGCTCTACGTCTCCAACATGAATGTGGCGCTCCTCTTTGTTTTCTCGGTGATCGGGATCGAGGTTTATGGCGTCATCTTCGGCGGCTGGGCCTCCAACAGCAAATACGCTGTTCTGGGCAGCCTCAGGACCTGCGCGCAGATGATCAGCTACGAGATCCCGATGGGGTTCGCGGTCATCGGCGTGGTCATGCTGGCGCAATCCATGAGCCTGCTCGAGATCGTGCGGGCGCAGGCCGATGTCTGGAACATCGTCTACCAGCCGGTCGGATTCTTCGTGTTCTTCGTCGCCGGGCTCGCCGAAGCACAGCGCATTCCCTTCGACCTGGCGGAGGCGGAGGGTGATCTGGGGGCCGGGTTCCATACCGAATACAGCGGTATCCGCTTTGCCTTCTTCATGGTCAGCGAATATGCCATCGTACTGCTTGTGTCGGTCCTGGTGGTGATCCTGTTCTTCGGCGGTTGGAACGGAGTTCTGATTCCCTTGCCACCGCTCCTGTGGTTTGTGCTCAAGATCGCGTTCTTCGTCTATGTGTTTATCTGGTTCCGCTTCACTTTCCCCCGCTACCGCTACGACCAACTGATGGCGATCGGATGGAAAGTCTTGCTTCCTCTTTCAATGGCGAACATAATTATAACCGGTGTACTTTTAGGGGCCGTAGCGGCTCCGTAGCGAGGCGGCGATGTCGCGCGCGCAGGACAGAGTTGGAACATGGATTGGTTGGGCGTTCTTTGCCGATCTGGCGAGCGCCTTGGCTCTGACCTTCGGCTACATGTTCTCCAGATCCGTGACCATGCAGTATCCGGACAAGGAAAAGTGGCTGCCCTACTCCCGCTATCGCGGGCATCACTTCCTGACGCGTGATGAAGAGGGCGAGATCAAGTGCGTGGCCTGCGAGCTCTGCGCGCGGATCTGTCCCTGCGACTGTATTGAAGTCGTCCCCTACGAGGACGAGAAGGGCAAGCGGCACCCGGCCAAATTCGAGATCGACACGGCCCGCTGCCTGTTCTGCGGGCTGTGCGAGGACGCCTGCCCGGCAGACGCGATCGCGCTTGGCCAACAATACGAATTCTCGAGTTTTTCCTCGGCTGACCTGGTGATCGGGCGCGATGATCTGCTCGCCAAGCCGGGTAAGGCGGCAACAGGCGGCGGCGTGGTTGCCGCGCGCCTGAATACGAAGAAGGACGTACTTGTCGAGACGAAAGAGACGCAGGGCTACAACTGGTGGCGGAATATCCGGCGAACATGAACGCGCGCCAGCTGTCAAACGGAAGCGCTCGGAAGGAGGCTCAGATGTTTGTCGGTGAAATCATGAAAAACAAGGGTGTCGGTGTCATCGCAGTTGCTCCCGATCAGACGATGGTGGAGGTACTGCGGCTGTTTCGAGACAACAATATCGGCTTCGTCGTCGTCAGGCGATCGAACGGCAAATACCTCGGTACGCTGTCGGAGCGGGACTGCTGCAATGCGGTGGCGGAATACGGGGCCGAGGCGGCGGCAAAGCGGGTCGCGGACATCATGAACCGCAATGTGGCGACGTGTTCGACACAGGATTTGCTGCCCGTCGCGATGGGGATCATGACCCAGCGGCGTACGCGCCATGTGCTGGTCACGGATGGAGGCGACGTTGTCGGCGTGGTCAGCATCGGCGACGTGGTTAAACACAGGCTCGACGAAGCGCAGCGTACAGAGCAGGATCTGCAGGATTACATATGCGGGACCAGGTATCACTGACGTCGCCAACTCGATGTGAGACGCCGGGGGCGGGCAGCTTGCCGCGGAGCATTGCAGTGCCCCGACCCCTTCAGACCCCACGCCAGATCCGGCCTGGGCGGTCGACCTCAAGAGTGGCATGCGCCTTCTGGACTTCCACCGCGCATGGATATTCGCCCCGCCGCATCAGGCTGTTGAGACGCAAGGCTCTATAGTTTTCCGGAACGAAGACGAGGCCCTTGGGAAACCGCCTGTCGACCTTGAGCTGCGCCGTCAGTTCGCCCTGGCCGGAACGCACGATTACCTGATCGCCATCCGAAAGGCCAAGCTCCGCGGTATCCTGCGCGCTCATCGCGACATAGGGCTCGTTGGCGACCGTGTTCAGGATGTCCGACCGTTCGGAAAGATATCCGTTGTGGAACAGGCAGTCGCCGGTGATCAGCATGAGCCGGTCGGCTGCTGTTGGAACGGGCGGCGGCGCAAGGAACACGCCAGCCGGTAATGTTGGCACCGCCTTGGTGAATGCGCCGTCGGCGCCAAGCCCGTCCTGCGTCAAACCCTGATAGGCCGGAACCAGCCGGGCAATCTCGTCGAAAATTTCGGCTTGCGTCGATGGCCGCAGCGCCTGGTTGCGTAGCGCCGCGACGAAGTCGATAATCGCCAGATTGCCTCGCGCCTCGAAAACGGGCTCACTGAATTTGCGAACAATCTGGATCCGGCCCTCGTTGTTGGTGAACGTTCCGGATTCCTCGCCGTAGCCCGCCGCGGGCAAGACGACCTCGGCCATGCCCGCCGTATCCGTGAGGAACGCGTCCTGCACGATCAGGAGATCGGCGGCGCCAAGCGCCCGCGTCACAAAGTCCCGGTCGGGATAGGCGACCAGGGGGTCGGTTCCGATGATGTAGAGCGCGCCCATCCGCCCACCGACGCAGAGCTCCAGCAAGGCGTCGAGATCCGCGCCGGGTTCAGACGGGATTTCGGCGCCCCAGTTTCGTGCAAGAGTTGCGCGCGCCGCGTCATCAGCGACCGCCCGCAGCCCCGGCAGAGCCGCCGGCAGGAGCCCCATGTCCCAGGCGCCCATCTGGTTGGCACGGTCGAAGAGAAACTGCATCGCCGGACCCTTGCCTAGCAGGCGGAGAACGTGCAGCAGGTTGTTGAGCTGCTGCAGCGTCGCACGCGCTTCGGGTGATCTCAGGAGGTCGACGCTGACAAGCACGGTGACGCTGCGGCCTTCCTTGAGCGCGGCGGCCAGGCGATCCGGCCCGTCACTGCCGGCGCCCGCCGCCGGCCTGCCGATTGCCGCGTCGATCTCCGCAAAAGCGCCGCCCGGCAAGGCCTGAGCAGCTGGCGCCACGAGACCGGCCACGACCGCCGCAAGGCTCGCCGCTTCTCCGCCCGGAGGCACACGAACCACCACCCTGGCATCGGCGTCCAGACGCGATGGCCGCGCCGATAGCATGAGCAATCCGGTCTGCCGCCGCCGCGCGCCGTCCCGCAGCAGGTATTCGGTGACCGGGTTCTCCTCGGTTATATTGCCTCCGACGACGAGCACGCAGTCGTTGCCGATTACGTCGTCCAGCGGCGTGCGGCTGTAGAAAGTTCCCAATAGCGGGCCGAGCGTATCGAAGGGCGCGGCCCAGCGTGACGAACAATCGATGTTGTTGGTCCGGAATACTGTTCGCATCAGCTTCTGGAACTGATAAAGCACCTCGTTGGGCAGGCGAGGCGAGGCCAGCCCGCCGGCATCCTTGCTCTCGACGGCCAACAGTCGCCGGCGCAGATAGTCCCCCGCTTCGTCCCAGGAAACTGGAACCAGGGCGCCATCGTGACGGATCATTGGCTGCTTGATCCGGTCCCGGCTTGCAACGAAATCGAGGCCGAAGCGTCCTCGCACGCAGAGAGTTTCGTGGTTGACACCTTCGTCCCACTTCGAGCGCACCCGCATGAACTCGCCCTTGCGCGTGCCCACCGTCAGCTGACAACCGGTGCCACAATGCGGGCAGACCGTGTCGGTCTCTACGAGATCCCAGGGGCGCGCCTTGTAGCGGTAGGGGAAGCTCATCAGCGCGCCGACCGGGCAGACCTCGACGCAATTGCCGCACTGGTCGCAACTTGCCAGACTGCCCTCGAAGCCGGTGACGGCGGTATCCATGCCTTTTTCGACGGTGCCCAGCGCCACCGCGCCGACGACCTCCTCACACATCCGGACGCAGCGCTGGCACTGGATGCAGCGGTTGACGTTCATGATGATGACCGGACTCAGACGAATGTCCTCGGAGTGGAACACACGTTTGTCATCGCGGAATTGGCTTTCGCGGGGCCCGTAGGCCATTACCATGTCCTGAAGCTCGCATTCGCCGCCCTTGTCGCAGATCGGGCAGTCGAGGGGGTGGTTGGCGAGCAGCATGTCGAGCATGGAAGAGCGCGTTTCCTCGATCAGAGGCGTGTTCGTCCGCACGACCATGCCATCGGTGGCCGCAGTGGCGCAGGACGGCTGCAGCCGGCGCAGGCCCTCAATCTCCACCAGACACATGCGGCAGGAGGCGAGCGGCGGCAGGCGCTTCATATAGCAGAAGGTCGGGATGTCGATGCCCAAACGCAGGGCGGACTGCAACACCGTCGAGCCAGCCTCAACTTCCAGCGTTTGTCCATCGATCGTGACTTTAAGCATGGTTTCCTCACAACCCTGATCCAGCACACTCCTTCAGTGAAACGGGCACCTCCGCTCCTCGACATGGGCGACGAATTCATCTCGGAAATGCGCGAGTGCTGCCCGCAATCCCATCGCTGCACCGTCACCCAAGGCACAAAACGTATTGCCGAAAATGCCCTTGCAGAGCATCTCCAGTTGCTCCAGATCGCCGGGTGCGCCATCCCCGCCTTCAATCCGGCGCAGGACCTTCACGACCCAGTTCAATCCTTCCCGGCAGGGCGTGCACTTGCCGCAGGACTCATGGTGGAAGAACTCGATGATCCTGGTGGCGACCTTGACCATGCAGGTGCTATCGTCGATCACGATAAGGCCAGCCGAACCGAGCATCGAGCCGGCGGCAGCCAGCGAGTCAAAATCCATCCTTACGTCCAGCCCGTGCTCAGGGATGACCGGCGCTGAGACCCCGCCCGGGATCACCGCCTTGATCTTGCGTCCCGGCAAGGCCCCGCCGGCATGGTCCTCGACCAGCTCGCGCAGGGGTATGCCCATCGGCAACTCGTAGAGGCCGGGTTTGCGCACCTGCCCACTGAGGCAGTAGAGCTTGGGGCCGGGGCTCTTGTCCGGGCCGATGCCGCGGAACCAGTCCGCGCCCCGCGCCACGATATGCGGCACGCAGACCAGCGTCTCGACATTGTTGATCACAGTCGGGCTGGCGTAGAGCCCGGCCACGGCCGGAAACGGTGGCTTCAATCGCGGCTGCGCCCGCTTGCCCTCGAGCGACTCGAGCATCGCAGTCTCCTCGCCGCAGATATAGGCGCCGGCGCCGCAGTGGATGTGTGCGGCGAAATTGAAATCCGAGCCCAGAATGCGCTTTCCGAGATAGCCCTTTGCATGGGCTTCGGCGATCGCCTGCTCCAGACGACGGGTCGCCGTCACATATTCTCCGCGAATGTAGACATAGGCTGTTTCGGCCCCGATCGCGTATGCACTGACCGCCAGCCCCTCGATCAGTTGATGCGGGTCGCGTTCCATGATGATCCGGTCCTTGAACGTCCCCGGTTCGCCCTCATCGGCGTTGCAGCACAGATATGTCGGCTTGCCGGTGCGCTTCGGCACGAAACCCCATTTCATGCCCGTTGGGAATCCGGCACCGCCGCGGCCGCGCAGGTTGGACCGTTTGACGAGGTCGACAACCTCGTCAGGCGTGTACGCGTGCAGCGCCTTTTCCAGCGCCTGGTAGCCGCCGCCAGCCTCGTAGGTCGACACCAAATGACTGTCGGCCACATCGACATTTTTGAGAAGAACCGGCTCGAACATGGCGCTACTCCCCCGGCAGCCGCGCAGAGGCGTGCTCGACGCTCGGCGCTCCCACTGTCGCCCGCAGGCTATCCAACAGTGCGTCTATCCGCGCCACATCAAGGTTGGCATGGTAATCGTCGCCGACTTGCATCACCGGAGCCATCTCGCAGGCGCCGAGGCATTCGACGGTCGATAGCGTGAACAGCCCGTCCGGGGTGGTGTCGCCTTTCCTGATCCCCAGCACCGTTTCCAGGTGGTTTAGCAACTCCTCTGATCCGCACAGCATGCAGGAAACATTGTCACAGAGCTGCAGGTGGAACATCCCCACCGGCTCGGTGTGGAAGAGTGTGTAGAAAGTCGCCAACTCGTAGACCCAGATCCGCTCGACTTTGAGAATGTCGGCGACCTCTTCCAACACGGGTCCAGGCAGATGGCCATGTTCTTCCTGCGCGATCAGCAGCGCGGGCATGATCGCAGAGCGCTGGTCGGGATACCGCGCCGCTGCCTCTTTTATCTTTTCGCGCATGGTCATTGCATTCAAATCCCTGCTACTTGTCCACTTCCGCCATCACCGGGTCGAGACTGCCGAGCACGGCGATCATGTCCGCCAGATAGCGGGCGTTGGTCACCCCGAACAGTCCCTGAAGGTTGACGAACGAGGGTGCCCGCACCTTCATGCGGAATGGTTTTGGCGACCCGTCGCTGATGATATAGAAGCCAAGCTCGCCCTTTGGCGCCTCGATCGCCGTATAGACCTCGCCCTTCGGCACCTTGAAGCCATAGGCTGACAGGTCGAAATGTTGGATTAGTGCTTCCATCGAGCAATGCACCTTGTCCTTTTCCACCGGGAAGGCGATTGTTGGCATGTCGATCTGGAACGGCCCCTCGGGCATCTGGTCGAGGCATTGCTCGATGATCCGGACGCTCTCGCGCATTTCCTCGACCCGACATTGCCAGCGCGCATAGCAGTCGCCCTCGTCGCGCGTGATGACGTTGAAGTCGAGCCGGTCATAGATCTCATAGGGCTCGTCGCGACGGATGTCCCAGTCGACGCCCGAAGCGCGCAAGTTCGGGCCGCTCAGGCCAAGATCGATGGCGTCCTCGGCGGAGATCACGCCGATCCCCTGCGTGCGCTTCAGGAATACCCGGCTGTTTTCGAGCAACCGCTCATAGTCGCGGATCCGGTTCGGGAAGATGTCGCAGAACTCCCTGATTTTGGGAAGGAAACTCTCAGGCAGGTCCTCGCGCACTCCGCCGACCCTGCAGAAAGACGTGTGCATGCGCGCACCGCTGATCATTTCCAGGAGGTCCATGATCATTTCACGTTCCCGCATGGCGTAAAGCAAGGCGGTCATGGCACCGAGGTCCATCGGCAGCGCGCCGGTGATCAAGACATGGCCGGAGATCCGCGCCAGCTCGGCCATCATCACGCGGATATATTGTGCGCGAATCGGTGCTTCTATGCCGAGGAGTTTCTCCACCGCCAGCGCGAAGGCGAGGTTGTTCGACGGCGGACAGAGGTAGTCGAGCCGGTCGGTGAGCGGAAAAATCTGGGTGTAGGTGAAGCTCTCCGCCAGTTTTTCGGTGCCGCGATGGAGGTAGCCGATATGTGGATCCACGCGCTTGACGTACTCGCCGTCCAATTCCAGGACGAGCCGAAGAACCCCATGCGTGCTCGGGTGCTGGGGGCCGAGATTGAGAAGCACCTCCTTGGTGTCGAACGCTTCGCCTTGCGGGCTGATCAGTTCGGTGACTTCGGTCATTTTAAGTTCCCGGCGTGGAGCGGCCTCCCTTATGGAATGTTCTTGGTGGCGAGGTCGGGCTGCGTCGGCGGCGTGCCTTCGGCGCCAAACGGGTTCAGCTTGTCCTTGTAGCCACGGAGCGGAAAATCTTTGCGCTGCGGGAAGCCCTCGAACCCTTCCCACATGTAGATCCGGCGCAAATCGGGGTGGCCCTCGAACCTGATCCCGTACATGTCCCAGGCTTCGCGCTCATGCCAATTGGCGGTTCGCCAGACCCCCGTCACCGACGGGATCCGCGGCGGATCGGCGAGGCGGCATTTGATGCGAACACGCCATTTGTTCGGTAGCGAATAGAGGTGGTACACCGTCTCGTAGCGTGGCATCTCAGGATAATGATCGACCCCGCAGATGTCCGAAAGGAAGTTGAACCGCAACGCCGGGTGTTCCTTCAGAAACCGGCAAAGCTCGACGATCGTGTCAGGCGGAGCGGCGAAGGCATGTACACCATGCGCGAAGCCAAGAGCGTCGATTGCCTCGCCGAAACGCTTCGTGATCGTAGTGCGGATGAGGGGCGTCTCCACACTCATGACGCTGCAACCCGATCCAGCGGAGTCCCGGCCAGTGCTCGGGATTTTTTGATCTTCTCCTGAAGTAGCAGGAATCCATGCATCAGAGCCTCGGGCCGCGGAGGGCAGCCGGGCACATGCACGTCCACCGGCACGAAGGTCTCCGCTCCCTGCACCACGGCATAGGTGTTGTAGACCCCGCCCGAGATAGCGCAGGTGCCCATTGCGATAACCCAGCGCGGCTCCGGCATCTGGTCATAAAGCCTGCGCACGACAGGAGCGAATTTCCGCGTCACGGTGCCGGCGATAATCATCACGTCGGACTGGCGCGGCGAAGGCCGGAACACCACGCCGAACCGGTCGAGATCATAGCGGGCGCAACCCGCCGAGATCATCTCGATGGCGCAGCAGGCAATTCCGAAGGTCTCGGGCCACAGCGCCGATTGTCGGCTCCAGTTGATAACGCTCTCGGCCGTGGTGAACAGCACGCTGTCGCGGATCGAATTGTTTACGCTTCCCATTCCAGCGCTCCCTTCAGCCAGGCGTAGGCGAAGCCCACAAGAAGCAGCACTATGAAGACGAACATCTCGACATAACCGACGAGGCCGATGTCTTTCAGGACAACGGCCCAGGGAAAGAGGAACATCGTCTCGACATCGAAAACGACCAACAGTATCGCGAGAATAAAGAACTGCACCCTAAAGCGGCCCCCGGCGGCCTCGCCTGCCGGGTCCATGCCGCATTCATAGGGCATGTTCTTTTCGGGATAGGGATTGGACGGGCGCAGCAGTGAGGAGACAAAAAGCGTCGCCCCTGTCACCAGAACAACTCCGGCGACCATGAAAAGAACCGGCAAGAATTCCATTGCAGCCATGCCGCACTGCACCGGTTACCCACTGAAAGCTTTCCTAAGGCCGCGACCGCCCTGTTCAGGATGGTAATGCGGTCGCCCCGGGAAAGGGCTTGGGTAATCCTTTCTTGAGCTACGAGTTTATTCCGTCGGGCAGATCATTGCAAATTCAATCGGTCAGCCGCCGCCAAACACCGAGTTTTGAGCAAGCCTCAGAAACCACGCGGGAAACAGGCCGATGCCAATGGTGCCCAAGGCGGTGAAGGCGAGCGTGGTGCGTACCGAGGGAGTCAGCGCCGGTTCGAACGTCCTCTCCGGCTCGCGCATGTAGATCACCATGACTATGCGGATGTAAAAATAGGCGGCGACGGCGCTCAGCAGCACCGCGATCACCGCCAGCATGACGAAACCTCCCTCGACCAGCGCGACCAGCACGTAGAATTTGGCGAAGAACCCGGCCGTCGGCGGAATGCCGGCCAGCGAGAACAGATAGAGCAGCATCAGAAGCGCCAGACCGGGATGCGACTTGGCGAAACCCGCGTAATCTTCAATGACCTCGCCTGAGAAATCGCCGTTCCGCATCATGATGACGGCGCCGAAAATACCGAGATTCATGAGGGAGTAGATTAGCAGGTAGAGCATCACGCTGGCGATCCCGTCCGCACCACCGGCCACCACGCCGAAAAGCGCGAACCCGGCATGGGTAATGCTGGAATAGGCCAGAAGGCGCTTGAAATTATCCTGCACCAGCGCGACGAAACTTCCGAGCGCCATCGTCACCACCGCAATGACCGCGACGATGATCCAGACGTCCGAGGCCGCGACCAGCGGGTTGAGGAACACCCGCAGGATCGCCGCAAACCCTGCCGCCTTAGGGCCTACCGACATGAATGCGGTGATCGTCGTCGGCGCGCCTTCGTAGACGTCCGGCACCCACATATGAAACGGCACCGCGCCGATCTTGAAGACCAGCCCCGCGACGATGAAGACCTCTGCCAGGAGCAATCCCGGATCGAGCGGGTCGCCCGTCACCGCCGCAGCCATCCCGTCCAGTTGCGTCGTGCCGGTGAGCCCGTACATCAACGAAACGCCGTAGAGGAAAATCCCGGTCGAGACCGCGCCAAGGATCACGTATTTCAACGCCGCTTCGTTCGACCGCCGCTCTCGCCGCAGGAAGCCGGTCAACACATAGGTGCAGAGCACCATCAGTTCGAGGCCCACATAGATCGAGAGGAGATCGGTCGCCGAGGCCATGATCATCATTCCCGACAGCGAAAAGAGCAGCAGGACATAGTATTCGCTGCTCCCGATCCCCTCGATGTCCGCATATTTTCGCGAAAGGAGGAATGTCAGGATGGTGGCCAGGTAGAACACGAACTTGAAGAAGACCGCGAAGCGATCGGCGATGAACATGCCCGTGTAGGCCGGCCGCACCTCGCTCGAAAGCATGAGTGTCGCCAAGGCGGCAATCAGCACGACCGCGACGGAGGCCCAGACAAGCAAGTGTTCCTGGCCCTTGCGCACAAGCTGTCCCAGGATCAAAAGGATGCAGGCTCCAGTGATCACCACGATCTCGGGCAGGCTTGCGAGAGCCGACTGGAAAAGTGCTGCGGCAGTCATTGGACGCTCCCTTTATCATGCACCTGAGCCAGCAGATGCTTCACCGAGACGTCGATAATGTTGAGAAAGGGTTTCGGATATAGCCCGACCCAAAGCACGAAGACGGCCAGCGGCAGGATCGCGACCATCTCGCGGGCGTTTGCGTCGCGTATCTTGAATCGGACACCGACGCTGGCCGGACCTAGCGCGACCTTCCTGTACATGCCAAGCAGATAGGCCGCGCCCAATAACGCGCCAAAAACGGCGGACGCGCCGACGGCCAGGTTGGCCGCAAAACCGCCCGACAACACCAGCAGCTCGCCCACGAAGGAATTCGTCCCCGGCAGCGCCATTGACGACAGAGTGAACAGCGCCAAAAACGCCGTATAGACCGGCGCCGCCTTCATCAGCCCGCCATAATCTGCAATGCTGCGCGTGTGTGTCCGCTCGTAGATCAGGCCGACGAACAGGAACAACGCGCCGGTCGTTACGCCATGATTGAACATTTGCAGGATGGCGCCCTCGAGCCCGCGGAGGTTCAGCGCAAAAATCCCCAGCGTCACGAAGCCCATGTGGCTGATGCTGGAATAGGCCACCAGCTTCTTCAGGTCGTCCTGCGCCAGCGCAAGCAACCCGCCATAGACGATCGCAAGCGCCGAAAGCGAAAGCATCAGCGTCGAATAATACTCAGACGCCTCCGGCAGCATCGGCAGCGAGAACCGCAGGAACCCGTAGGCGCCCATTTTCAGGAGCACCCCCGCAAGGATAATGCTGCCTGCCGTCGGCGCCTGTACATGGGCGTCCGGCAGCCAGGTATGGACCGGCACCATCGGCACTTTGACGGCGAAGGCGATCAGGAAGGCGAAGAACAGCCAGGACTGGACCGGGAACGGCAAATCCTGCGCGGTCAGCGCGACGATGTCGAAGGTCTCGCCGCCGTTGAAATAGAGCACGATGACACCGATGAGGAACAGGAGGCTGCCGGCCAGCGTGTAGAGGAAGAACTTGAACGCCGCATAGACCCGGCCTTCCCCGCCCCAGACGCCGATGATGAGGTACATCGGGATCAGCATCGCCTCCCAGCAGACGTAGAACAGGAACAGGTCGATCGCGCAGAACACCCCCAGCATCAGCGCCTGCATGGAGAGCAGACTGACCATGAACGCCTTCACCTTGCGGTCGATCGCGACCCACGAGGCGAGCACGCATATCGAGCCCAGCAGAGCGGTCAGGAAAACGAAGAGCGCGCTTATCCCGTCGATGCCAAGCGCACAAGCGATCCCGAGCGCGGGCACCCATAGGCGCCTCTCGGTGAACTGCAACGCGTGGGTCGTGGTGTCAAAGCTCGCCAGCATAGCGATGCAGAGAGCGAGGTCGAGGATGGTGACGGCCAGCGCGGTCCACCGCACCGCATCGTCGCTGCGCAGAAACATCAGAACCGCTGCCCCGGCGACGGGCGTGAATACGATGAGACTGAGTAGCGGCAATCCCATCACGCCCCCTACCGCCACACCACGGCGAAGACGACGGTGGCTGCGATCACACCGGCGATCATCGCCAGCGCGTAATGGGTCACGACGCCGGTCTGGAGGCGCCGCAGCGTCCCGCCACCATTCAGGATCGCCCGGGCGACGCCATTCACGATGGCATCCACACCGGCGAGATCAATCCACAGTCCCGCCCGCGCCGCCCCATGCAGGAAAGGCAGAGCCGCGGTCTCCGACACGTCACTCACCGTCTTCTCGTAGCGCGTCAGCGGTTTTCCGGCGATCCACATGAAGACCCGCGCGCCCTTGCGGTAGAACCAGTCGGTGTCGATGCTGATCGTGTTCTCGGGGTCGAGCGCCCTGAGGAAAATGACAAAACCCAAGGCGGTGAACATCAGCACGCCAAGGCTCTCGGTGACATGGACGCCGGTGTAGGGCTCGAAGTCGACCGGATAGGGTAGAAGTGCGTAAAGCGGCTGCGGGACGACGCCGATCGCGATGCAGAGCACCGCCGCCATGCCCATCGCAACCAGCATGTTGCGGGGCGGCTCCCGCGCCTCCAGCTTCCGGTCCGTGCCGAAGAACATGTAATAGGGGAGCTTGAGACCGGTGTGGAGGAATGTCCCCGCCGACGCCATCGTCAGTGCCAACACCACCAGCGCGCGGTGATCCTGTCCGGCGGCGGCCACCACCATCGACTTGGTGACGAAGCCCGAGAAGAATGGAAATGCCGAAATCGCGAAAGCGCCAACCATGTAGAGCGCCACGGTCACCGGCATGGTCTTGTAGAGCCCACCAAGCTCGGTGAGCTTGCGCCGGCCGGTGACGTAAATCACCGCCCCAGCACCCATGAACAAGAGCGCCTTGTAGAGGATATGTGCGAAGGCATGACTGGTGGCCCCGTTCACCGCCATCTCGGTGCCGATGCCGACGCCCGCCACCATGTAGCCCACCTGGCTAACGATGTGATAGGCCAGTAGCCGACGGCAGTCGTTCTCCAGCACCGCGTAGACGACGCCGTAGAGCGCCATCGCGGTGCCGAGCCAAACGAGAAGTTCAGTTCCCGGAAACGCCCGCGCCAGCACATAGACGGCGGTCTTGGTGGTGAAGGCGCTCATGAACACCGCGCCAGTGACAGTCGCCTCCGGGTAAGCGTCGGTCAGCCAGGCGTTGAGCGGCGGCACAGCGGCGTTGAGCATGAACCCGGCAAGGATCAGGTATGCGCCGACGCCCATCTCGCCTGCGATCGGGCCGAAGAGCAGCGAGCCAGTCGAGAGGCCGTAGAGAATGACGCCGCCAAGTAGGACGACGCCGCCAGTGATATGGACCATGAGATACCGGAACCCGGCGGCGATCGCCTGTCGGCCGCCTTGGGCGAAGACCAGGCAGGCAGAGGCAAACGCCATGCCTTCCCAGAACAGGTAGAGCGTCAGATAGTCGCCGGCGAACACGACGCCAAGAGCGCTGCCGACGTAGACAAATGCAGCGACATGCTGGCCGGGGCGAGGCAGGTGCAGCGCATAGACCGTTCCGATCAACGCCATGATGGTGAAAACGGTGGCGAAGACGATGCTCAGCTTGTCGACCTTGGCGATGAGGATTTCCTGCCCGATGAACTGCGTCGCGCCGTAGCTTCCCGGTTGTATGGTCAGCACGGCGAAGATCGCCAGCGCCGGGATCAGCAGCAGATAGGCCTTACGGATCGATCCGTTCAGGAAAGGGATCGGCAGGGCGCCGAGAATGAACAGCAGGGCGGGATGGACGAAGTCAGTCATAATAGTCCTCGCGCCGCATGAGCCCAGCCCGATGGCCGAGGAGCTTGGAAACGAAAATCAGCAGCACGCAGGATAAGAAGCCGTAGACGGCCGACCAGCCCGGCAGGCGGTCCCAGAGGTATTCGGTGTGTTCGCGGTGGACCAGAAAGTCGGCGATGACGATCAGAATGAGGACCAGATAGAACAGCCGGCGGCGCTGGTTCGCATGTTCCTCGTCACCAAAGAAGTCGACGACACGCTTGATCATCTGACAACTCCTTCCGCCAGGGCGAGGAAATAGCCGGGAAAGATGCCCATCGACACCGACAAGATGGCAGTCGCAACCAGCGGGATCGTCATCATCGGAATTTCACGGACCGTCGCCGGGCTCTCCGGCGCTTCCGTCCCGAAAAAGGCGACATAGCTGACAGGCAGGAAATAAGCTGCGTTCAGGACTGAGCTCGCAAGGAGCACGACCAGGAACGCAATTTCGCCCGCCTCCACCGAGCCCCGCGCCAGATACCACTTGCTGACGAAGCCTGCGGTTGGCGGCACCCCGATCATGCTCAGCGAGGCGACAAAAAAAGCACCCATCGTCCAAGGCAGCCTGCGGCCGATGCCGGCCATGTCGCTGATATTCCGCTTTCCCGACGCGCAAAAGATCGAGCCGGCGCAGAAGAAGAGGGTGATCTTCGAGAACGCATGAGCCGCAATATGGATGATGCCGCCGACCATCGCGACCGGCGACAACAGAACCGCGCCAAGAACGACGTAGGAGAGCTGGCTGACCGTCGAATAGGCGAGCCTCGCCTTCAGGTCGTCCCGCGTCAGGGCATAGACTGACGCCATCAGGATCGTGAAGGAGACCAGATAGGCCGTGGCGATGCCCAGCCCCAGCCCGCCCACCAGTCCCGTGCCGAAAACGTGGAATACCACCCGCAACACGCAGAACACACCCATCTTGACCACGGCCACTGCATGCAGGAGCGCGCTGACCGGTGTCGGCGCCACCATCGCGGCAGGCAGCCAGGCGTGCATCGGCATTACCGCAGCCTTGGCGAAACCGAAGAGGTAGCAGAAATAGACGACCGTCAGCATCGCGGCAGAAGCATTGCTCCCTGCCAGCAGTCCCCCCGACACAAAATCGAACGACCCCGCAATGTGGTAGGTCAGCGCCAGCGCGGCGAGAAGCAGGCTTTTCGACGCGCCCATCAAATAGACGAGGTACTTGCGGCTGCCTGCCCATCCTTGTTCATCCTCGTGGTGGTAAACAAGCGGATAGGTCACGAGGCTAAGCATCTCGTAGAAGATCACCAGCGTGAACAGATTGGCGGAAAAGGCGCCCCCGACGGCCGCCGCGAGGCTGGTGGCGAAGCAGGCGAAGAACCTAGTCTGCGCATGCTCGTTCAAGTGGCGCATGTAGCCGATGGAATAGATCGCCGCCACGATCCACAGGAGCGACGAGACGGTGGCGAATACCATGCCGAGTGCATCCACCCGGAAAGCGAAGTCTATCCCCGGCAAAATCTCGAACAGGCGCAAATCGACCGTCCCGCCCGCCAGCACTGTGGGCGCCATCGAGGCGACAATCGCGAACATGGCGATTGCCGCGAGCGGCGAGACGATATCGCGGAGCTTCTCGCGGTTGTGCAGAAGGAGAACGGCAAGGGCCGCCAGGCCTGCTATGGCGACGGCAAGCAGCGGCCGGATCGATATCACCGGGTCCAAAGCCGCTATCCTTTCATCATGGTCACTTCGTCGACCTTGAGGGTGGATTTGTTCCTCACGAGGGCGACCAGGATACCGAGGGCGACGGCAACTTCCGCCGCGGTGATTGCGATGACGAAGATCGCGAAGATCTGCCCGCGGGAATCGCCGTAGTAACGCCCGAAAGCGATGAAATTGATGTTGACCGAATTGAGCAGCAGCTCCAGCGACATCAGCACGACCAGGATATTGCGCCTGATCAGCACGCCCGCTGCTCCAATCACGAACAGGACCACTCCGAGAACAATGTACCACGAGAGCGGAACCATCATCCCTGCTCCTTCCGCGCCAGCACGATGGCGCCGACCAGGGCGGCCAGAAGGATGACGGACGCAACTTCAAACGGCAGGAGATAGTCGGCGAAAAGTGTCGTGCTGAGTTGCCTGATCTGATCGCCGCCGCCCATGGCAGCGGGCTCCGTGATCGAAAAGCGGTCGCTCCAGAGCACCAGCACAAGCATCTCGATCCCAAGCAGGATGAGCAGCCCCATGGCCGGCAGGTTGCTGCCCGGCAAGAACCGCTGCAACACCGCTTCGCGTACATCGATCATCATGATCACGAACAGGAACAGGACCATGATCGCGCCGACATAGACGAAGATCTGGATGACCGCGAGCAATGGCGCCTCGAGCATAACGAAGATTGCCGAGATGTTGAGGAAACACGCCATCAGCGCCAATGCGCTGTGCACCGGATTCCGGGCCAAGACCACCGTCAGGGCCGTGATCACGGACACCGTAGCGAACAGAAGAAAGAACCCCGGATCCATCGACGCCGACCCTCCGGCGCGAACTGCTATCCGGCGCGAGACCGCCGGATTTAAGATTGCGCCGCAAATTCCGATGCGTTCAAAAATTGTGCCCTAATATCGGATTTTTCACAAGATTATTGTCATTGGCGGAGCAAATCAGGCCGGCCCGGATGTGGCGAAGGTCGCTTGCGAAGCGCGCGCTTTAGCGCCGTACCGATTTTATTGTTCCATAGGCAAATGGCTTGAGCCGATCGGTACCGGTTTGTTACGGCATAGTGGGAAATTTCTTCCAAATCACACCGGCTGTTCCGCTGAAAGTCTCTGTGGCTTCAGGTCCCGCAACCAAAATTCCATAAAAACAATATTCAAAAGCCCGCCTCGTGCGGGCCTTTGAATATCTGGCAACGGGTCGACGAGCTAACGCCTCCTCGGGGGAAGGCTTAGCCGACCCAGCGGGACAGGAAAGTACAAATCCTTAAACCGCAGCCAAACTTCGGCAAAAATAACACACAATTGCCCCAGACCGTGAAGCGGCCGGGCTTTCCTGTTTTGCCAAGTGGCATGTTACGACAAGAGAGATTTGACGTTAGAAATCTCTGCAGCGAGCGCATTGGTTTCGCCATGACGGCATTGATCGCACCGATCAATGCAGCGCGATCAACGAGTTATTCCTCCGTCCTGCGTGTGACCATGCGAAACTCTGTTTCCAGGCAGCGCATCGCGTCCACATTGCGCTTTACAACTATATAACATAGTTGCTACGTTGCTAGCGATGGGAAGGCGAGCCTGGTGACTGGTTGTTTGCGCTGCCCTTAATGAAGGAGGCTGCGACGATGCCTGGGACCTATGCTACTTTTTCCAACGATAGTTTTGCGGGCCGAAGCGTGCTTATCACGGGCGCAGCGAGCGGAATGGGTCTAGAAACTGCAAGGGCCTTTGCCAGCAAGGGCGCGGAAGTGGTCATGGCCGATCGTGATGAGGCGGGGCTGAAGCGCTACGGTGCGGAACTGCGCAATGGCGGCGCGGCTGTTCACACCGTGACGGTGGATGTCAGCGATCAGGAAAGCATCGACAAGGCCTTCGATTATTGTGACGCCAATCTGGCGCGTCTCGATAACGTCGTGACATGTGCAGCGATCATCACAGCCAAACGTATATTCGAGCAGGATCGGGCGCATTGGCATCGCGTGCTCGATGTCAATCTGCTCGGCAGCTTCTTCGTCGTGCAGGCGGCGGTCAAACGCATGCTCGACAACACCGACGGCGGCAACATCGTCTGTATCGCCTCGGATGCCGGCGTGCATGGCGGCGGCGGGCTGATCGCCGATACCGCCTATGCGGCATCGAAAGCCGGGACCTTGTCGATGGTCAAATCGGTGGCGCGGGAACTTGCGGGCAAGAAGATCCGCATCAACGCGCTGAACCCCGGGCCGACGGATTCCCCGATGCACTCCCATATCGACCAGTCGCTGAAGGACCGCATCGCCGGCAATCTGCCGATGCGGCGCATGGGGCGGCCGGAGGACATGGCGGCGGCAATCATGTTCCTCTGCTCGGATGCAGCCAGCTTTACCTACGGCGCCGCGCTCGATGTCGATGGCGGATCGATGTTCCGCTAGACGGGGAGGGGATAGAAGTATGCAGCAGACAGCCCGCCGGTACGCCTATTCGGCTGATATTCCCGAACTCGATAGTGTCGATGTGCTCGTCATCGGGGGCGGGCCATCGGGATTATCGGCCGCGGTCGCGGCGGCACGTCTTGGCGTGCGGGTACGCCTTGTGGAGCGCTACGGCTTCCTCGGCGGTAACCTCACGGCGGGCCTCGTCGGCCCCTGCATGACCTCCTATTCGCTCGACGGCAGCCAGCAACTGATCCGGGGCATCTACGAAGAATTCGTTCAGCGGATGATGGCGCTCGGCGGCGCGCTGCATCCGAGTACCATCCCGGCAGGTTCGGCCTATTGCGGCTTCATCGTCTACGGCCACGACAAGGTGACACCTTTCCAGCCCGAGGCGGCGAAGGTCGCGGCGCAGCGCATGTGCGTCGAGGCGGGAGTGGAATTGTTGCTGCACACCATGGTCGTCGATGCCATTGTCGATGACCATGACGCGGACAATCCCCGGGTGCTCGGGGTCGTTTGCGCCGGCAAAGGCGGGTTGAGGAGCGTTCGTGCCAAGGTCGTCGTCGATTGCTCGGCCGACGGCGATGTCGCCCATTATGCCGGTGTCCATACCCGTCAGGGGCGGGAAAGCGACGGCCTTTCCCAGCCGCAAACATTGTTCTTCCGCGTGCAGAACGTCGATGACCAGGCTGTGGAGGATTACATCCGCGCGCATCCGCAGGATTTTCGGCCTTTCGCCTCGATCGTCGCCAAGGCGACGGCCGAGGGCCGCTTTCCCGCGCCTCGCCGCGGCATCGGCCTTTACAAAACCATGGAACCGGGCGTCTGGCGCATCAATACCGGCCGCGTGTTGCGCCGCAATGGGGCTGACGCCCTTGAGCTCTCGCTTGCCGAGGTCGAAGGCCGGGAGCAGACCGTGGCGCTGCTCGATTTCTTCCGCAACAATCTGCCCGGCTTCGAACAGGTGGAACTGCGGGACACGGCAACCCAGATCGGCGTACGGGAAACCCGACGGATCGATGGAGCCTACGAACTGACGCTGCAAGATTTGCATTCCGGCCGCGCCTTCGACGATGTCGTGGCGTTGTGCGGCTATCCGCTCGATATTCACGACCCCACAGGCTCGGGCGGTGGGACCGGTGGCGAGGGGCTTGATGCGGCGAATATCTACCAGATACCTTACCGGGTCATGCTGCCGCGCGTTCATGAGGGCCTGCTGGTGTCCGGCCGCGCGGTCTCGGCGACGCATGAGGCGCTCAGCGCCATTCGCGTCATGCCGCCCTGTTTTGCGCTCGGCCAGGCGGCCGGTGTTGCCGCGGCACTTTCGGTCGGCAACAGGGCCAGTCCCCGGCATGTCGACTACGCGGACTTGCGCAGGGAACTTCTGGCCCAGGGCGCCTATCTTGGCTGATGGAAGGAGAAAGCGGGGAGCGATACCCGCGTTTTCTCAAGTCAGGCCTTCAGATGAAGGGTCACCAGCACGGTGCATTCAGCGCCATCGGCAAATCGGGTTGCAACGCGCAGCCAATTGCCGAAGGTGTTGAGCCGGGCCACGGCAACGCCGTCCTGTTCGGCCGGCATGGCGAATTCCGTTCCTTCCCGAACCCAGTGCATGCCGTCAGGCGAGATTTCCACCCAGCCCTTGGGTACAATGCCGACGGGAGGCTTCAATGCCCGAATGAAGAACACGGCTTCATGCGCCCAACCGGCCTCATAGGGTTCGCTCGCGGCGTCACCGCTCCAGCGCTCATTGCGGGTTATCACCGCCGTGATGTTTTCGGGAAGCATCAAAAATCCCCTGAAATGCAGATGGAATCGACGTAGAGAAAGGCGCGCTTGGCGACATCCGTCTCGGCGAACAGGCAGAAGTTCAGCATGCACCAGAGGTTTTTCATCGCCGGAATCCGGATCGACTCGAAGCCGGATACATCGAAATTCCTGTCGTTGCATTGCAGGCCGGTCGCCTTCATGGAGGCGAGGTCGAAATCGAAGCGCATATAGCTCCAGTTCACCTTCGTCGGGATCTCGTTGTAGCAGAGCCGTTGTTCACCATCCGGCAAGTCCAGCCAGCCTTCGGGCGCCAGGTGATAGTGGCTTACGGTCTTGTCTTCCCGGCCGATGGCGGTGAAGGGCGTGGTTTCGCGTTTGTACTGCCATTTCTGCAAGTGCTTGCCGTCGAGTGCATTGAGAAAGCGCAGATGCGGCATCACCCGCTCGCCATCTCCGTCCCGATCGCCGCATTGCAGGTCGAACAGGAAGCCGATCGATCGCACGTCGGTTTCCGATAGTTTCAGTTCCGTCGCCTCCGGCTTGAACGTGAAGAAAATCTCGAAGCGGATCGGGCCGCGCTTGCGGAAGGTATGACGCTTGATTGCAACGTTCTGGGCACCCGGTTTTGCCTTTGTGGCGATCTTTAGCGCATAGGACGAATCCATGCCGCCGTGGGACCCCGCATCCCAATGCCCGAGAGTTGAGAGCATGGCGCTCGAGTGCTGGGCAAAGCCCGGCAGCATGACGTCGAGGCTGTCCTCGTAATTGCCGACCAACTGCGACCAGCCGCAATGCCCGCGCGAAAAATCGTCAAACGACAGGATGCGCGGCAGAGGATCGAAACGGCTGAGCGCCGGATCTGCGCGAAGCATGGCGAGCCTCATGGCTTCCATCATGTCGACTGTGGAAGAGGGGGCTGATGTCGTCATTATGGTGTTGACCTCACTGTACGCGGAGCCGTTTGACGGCGTCCCAATCGATTTCGATGCCGAGACCCGGCCGTGTCGGCACGTCGAGCCGGCCATTCTTCTGGCGCAGGCAGCCGGGCGCCAGATCGGCCAGGTCGCGCTTGAAGGGGCTAAGATCGCATTCGCATTCCATCACCCGGAAATTCGGAAGGGCGGCTGCCAGATGCGTGCTGGCCGTCTCGCAGATAATGCCGGACATGCCGATATGCGGGGCGTAGCCTACATCGTGCAGGGCGGCATAGTCTGCCATGCGCCGTGTTTCGGATATGCCGCCGGCACGGGCGACATCCGGCTGCAGGATTGAAAGGGTGCGGTTGGCGACGAGACGCTGCGCCTGATCGGCGGTAAAGTTGCTCTCTCCGGCTGCGAGCGGCACGTCGCAGCGTTTGCGAAGTTCTTCATAGCCTTGCTCGTTTTCCGGCGCCAGCGGCTCCTCGAACCAGAAGTAGCCGTTGGCCGAAAGTGCCCTGCCGACCTCGATCGCCTGGTCCAGATCATAGGCCCAGTTGGCGTCGACACAGAGTTCGATATCGTCGCCGGCGCGCTTGCGCAGCCGTTCGATGCGCCGGCAGGCTTCTCTGACCGGATTGGCCATCTTGACTTTGATGCGCGGGAATCGCTCGCCGATATAGCGCTCCAGTTCCTGATCCGCCTCAGCATCGTCGACCCAGTTTACGGCGGCGGCATAGACCTCGATCGTTTCCCGGCCGATGCCGCCAAGCAGCTTGGCGATCGGCATGCCCGCGGCCTTGCCCATGATGTCCCACAGCGCAATGTCGACGCCTGCGATCGCCTCGATCAGCATGCCTCCGGCGCGGCCTGACAGCGAGCGCCGCATGGATTGCCAGAGCGCGCCGATGTTGCGCGCGTCCTGTCCGATCAGCCGTGGCTTTAACGAGGTTTCGATCAGTTCCGCATAGGCCTTAGGCGAAAACCGGGCCAGAACCTCACCGACGCCGACGATGCCGGCATCTGTGCGCAACTCGACAAGAACCATCGAGACCTTGTGATAGGTGCCCCAGGACGTGACGGTCGGTTTGGGCAGCGTCTGGCTGAGCGGATGGGCGATGACATCTGAAATAATGATCGCCGGTCCGGTCGAAGGTTGCACAGAATCCATCGGCTCTTTCGTTCCCAATGTTTTGCTCGTTGCTCTTGGTTTTGCTCGCTGCTTTGGGGCGTGTCTGTTATTCCTAGCTAGATGTTGGTGACTTGGCAACTGATAAACCTAGTTGCTAAGTTGGAAACTGCGTGTTAGCTTTGTGAATATGAGGATCGAGATGAGTGAAATTCCCGAAAGGAAACCCGTTTTCACCGCCAAGCCGCCCAACCCTTCGCGGTTGGCGGATGGGGTTTCCGATGCGATTGCCGCCGCGCTCTTTGATGGGCGCATCTCGCCTGGCGAGCCGTTGCCGCCCGAAGGGGAGATCGCCAGGGAGTTCGGCGTCTCGAAGCCTATCGCCCGCGAGGCGCTTCGCCAGCTGACGGCAGCCGGGCTGATCTTCACCCAACAAGGCAAGGTTGCCCGGGCCAAGGCGCTGAGCGGCGAATCGATGGACAAAATCTACGGCTACGCGGTCCGCTCCAGTCTCAAGCGGCTGCGCGAAGCCAATGAAATGCGCCGCGTCGTCGAGACGGGAATTGCCCGGCTCGCCGCCGAGCGTCGCGATCCGGAAGGTCTGGATATCATGCGGCAGGGCCTGGCGGGCATGCTGGCTTCCGTCCAGGAGCCCTCCGGCTTTACCGCCGCCGACATCCTGTTTCACCTCGGCCTCGCCGTGACGACGGGTAATTACATGATCCGCGTGCACATGGAGAGCATGCGTTCCGTGCAGCGCGAGGTGTCGGAATTGTTTTCACGTCGCGCCAATCGCAGCGACGCTGACTGGCGGGCAACGATTGGCCGGCATCAGGCGATCTACGACGCAATTGCAGTTGGTGATGCCGACCTCGCCGAGCAAAAAATCCGGGAACATTTCGAAGCTGCCGACATTGCCTCGCTCGAGGTGGCCGACAAGTTGAAAGATGCCGAGCGATGAGCGCCGCGCGCTTCTCACTGAAAGGCCGACGCGTGCTGGTAACCGGTGCCAGTTCCGGCATCGGTCGGGCTGTTGCGCTTGGCCTTGCGGAGCATGGAGCGGAACTGATCCTGCATCATTTCGGCAATGAAACGGGCGCGCGTGAGGTGGCCCGGGCGACCGGAGGGACGGCGCCGGTACTGGAAGCAGACTTCACCGACGGGCGTGCGACGCAGGCTTTTGCCGATGAAGTGCTCAAAACACACGGCCCGATCGATATCCTCATTGCCAATGCCGCCATCGAACGTCGGCGGCCCTGGCAGGAATTGGATGAGGCGCATGTCAACGCCCATGTGGCATCGAATTTCTCGGCGCTGCTGACGCTGACGGCAAAGCTGGTTCCACCGATGGCCGAGCGGGGCTGGGGCAGGGTCGTTGCCACAGGTAGTATCATGGCGGTGCGACCGCGGGCGGAAACGGTTGTTTATGCGTCGCTCAAGGCGGCGCAGTTGACTGCGATCAGGTCGATTGCGCGCGAAATCGGCCATCGCGGCGTCACGCTGAATGTGGTTTCGCCGGGTGCGATCGAGATCGAGGCCAATGCCGCGCGCTACGGCGACCCGGCGTTCCGCAAAGCGGTAGCCGCCAAGATCCCTGTGGGCAGGCCGGGCCAGCCGCAGGACCTGGTTGGGGCGTTTGTTTTTTTGTGCAGCGATGCTGCCAGCTACATTACGGGTGCAAATATCCCGGTCGACGGAGGATGGTCGATCGGAGACGCGCCCGGGAGCCTTCCGCACGCTGCCGGGTGAGCGGCTAGCGGCAAGGTTTTCGAGATCATGCGGCGGAACCATCCGCCGCAGCTTGCAGCCAAATTCCAGGCGAATGCCGTTTGCATTCAATCGGTGAAGGCTGATTGCCGACGACCAAAAAGGGAGGAAACCATGAAGGCCGCATTAGCAGGTATCGCAGCATCCGCGTTGACATTGTGCATATCGACGTCTGCCGTCTTCGCGACGGATCTCCGCATGACGGTCTGGACCGGGAGCGAGGCTCATCTGAAGATGCTGAATGGCATTGCGGAGAGCTTCAAAGCCACACATCCCGACGTCAACGTGAAGTTCGAGACCGTGCCGGTCAACGACTACACCCAGAAACTGACCTTCCAGATCGCCGGCGGCAATGCTCCCGATGTAGCCTGGATGATGGAGGATGCCGCTCCGGCTTTCGAAAACGCCAATCTTCTGATGGATCTCGGCCCGACGCTCAAGGCGGCGGAAGGCTATGATTTCGATGATTTCTCAAAGCCGGCCATGGGCCTCTGGCAGAAGGACGAAACGGTCTACGGCATTCCGTTCTCCACCTCGCCTTTCATGATCTACTACAACAAGGACATGTTCGACAAAGCCGGGCTCGAAGATCCGCTGACGCTCGCCGCCAAGGGCGAATGGAACATGGACATGTTCCAGGAAGTCTCCAAGAAGCTCGCGGCAGCCAATCCCGGCAAATGGGGCTTCGAGTTCAAGGATGGCGAAGGCTATGCCTCTCGCATGACCCATGCCCTTCTGCCGCCAATCCGCGCCTATGGCGGCGACATCTGGTCGAACAAGGAATGCGGCTTCGACAAGCCAGAAGCCGTCAAGGCGGTCAAGCAGCTGCATGACATGGTCTTCAAGGACAAGTCCATCGTTCCGCCGGGCGAACAGGGTGATTACTTCTCCGGCAATTCGGCGATGACGGTCAACCAGATTTCCCGTGCTTCGAAGATGGCGGAAGCCGGCTTCAAGTGGGGCATCGCACCGTTGCCCGCCGGCCCAGGTGGTGAGTCACCCGTTATTGGCCAGGCCGGTCTTGTTGTGTTCGCCCAAGGCAAGAATACGGAAATCGCCGCGGAATTCGTAGCGCATATGACCAACAAGGAAAATGTCGCCACAATGGCGCAGTTCTTCCCGCCGGCCCGCAAGAGCGTTCTGCAGGCCGATGCATTCATCAACGGCAACAAGCTCGTGCCGCCCGAGATGATGAAGAATGTGGCTGCCGCGATAGAAAAGGGCCGGGTGGTCTCGGCTAACGAAAAAGCGCCCCAGATCCTTGCCGCCATGGCGCCTCGCGTCGATGCCCTGTGGAAGCCGGATGCCGATGTCGATGCCGCCATCAAGGGCATCTGCGCGGCAATCCAGCCCCTGCTTTGATCAGAACGAAGATGGCCGATACCGTTCATAACTCCATTCGAACCGGCCAAAAGACCTGGCTGACGTTGAAGATGAGAGAGATGATGGAGGCGTGGCTGTTTGTCAGCCCCACCTTCATCGGCTTCCTCATCTTCTTCCTCGGTCCGCTCTGCGCAGTGGTCTATTATTCAATGACCGAATGGAACCTGCTCAGCCAGCAGGCCACCTTCGTAGGCCTTGCCAATTTTCAGAATGCGCTCCTCGAAAACCCTGACTTTTGGCTTGTGGTACGCAATTCGGTTGTTTTCGCGATCGGTCTCGTGCCGCTCAATATGGCGCTCGCGCTCGCCTTGGCACTCGCCCTTTCCCGGCCGTTCTTCGGGGTCGTGTTCTTTCGCACGGTGTTTTTCGCTCCCGTCATCACCTCGGCCATCGCCTGGGCGATCGTCTGGAAGTTTCTGCTGCAGGGAGAAGGCGGTTTCATCAACCAGGTACTGGCGCTGGTCGGGATCACCGGTCCAAACTGGCTGCGTGAACCGAACTGGGCCATGGCGGCGGTCATCGTCACCCGCGTCATCAAGATGGTCGGCCTCAACATGATCCTCTACATTGCGGCGCTGCAGGCGATCCCGCGGGACTATGAAGAGGCGGCGCGCCTGGAGGGCGCCTCACGCCGGCAGATCTTCAGCATGATTACTTGGCCGTTGCTGGCGCCGACCACGCTCGTCATCATGGTCATCACGACGATCGGCTCTTTCAAGGTCTTCGATCACATATACCAGATGACCGGTGGCGGCCCGGAAAACGGCACACTGGTGCTTGCCTTCTACATCTACCAGCAGGGCTTCAAGTTCTTCAACGTCGGCTATGCCTCGGCGCTCGCGATGATCATGTTCGTGATGATCATGGCGCTGACACTGGTGCAGGTGATGCTGCGGAGAAAGGGATCGGAGTGACCCAGCGCCAAATCCAGATCCTCTACCGCACCTGCTGGACGATCGCACTGCTGATCGCCGCCATTCCTTTTGTTTTCCCATTCGTTTGGATGGTGTCTGCCGGCTTCAAGAGCGTGACCGAGATATTCGGCGCGCCGACGCTTATTCCTCGCGTCTGGCGCTGGCAGAATTTCATCGAAGTGTTCACATACCAGCCGTTCGCGCGGCAGTATTTCAACTCGCTTTACATCGCGATCGTGGTGACGGCGCTCACCCTCGCCATCTCGTCCCTGGCCGGCTATGCGCTGGCGCGTATGCGGTTTGCCGGTGCCGGGCTGCTGATGCTTTTTCTGATCTCGGCGCTCATGGTGCCGGAGGAAGTGACGATCATTCCGAACTTCTTCCTGATGCGTTGGTTTGGTTTGGTGGATACTCACTGGCCGCTGATCCTGCTGCCCACCTTCGGCCCTCATGGGGTGATGGCAACGTTCCTGATGCGCCAGTACTTCCTGGCCCTGCCCAAGGAACTGGAAGAGGCCGGCAAGATGGACGGCCTCTCACGCTTCGGCGTTTGGTGGAAGATAGCGTTGCCGATGGCGCGTCCGGCCCTGGCTGCGGTTTCCATCATCACCTTTCTGTTCTCGTGGAACCTGTTCCTGGAGCCGCTGATCTTTCTGAGCTCGCTCAACATGTTCACGCTGCCTTTGGCCTTGTCGAACTTCAACGACAGCTACGGCTTACCGCTGTGGAACCTGCAGCTTGCCGCTACTAGCCTTGCCGTGGTGCCGATCCTGATCGTCTATCTGATCGCCCAGCGGCAGATCATCGAAAGTTTTGCGCTATCAGGCGTGAAGGGATGAGGAATTTTCGTTCATGAGCAGTGTATCGCTTAAAGGCATCGAAAAACGCTTCGGCGCCGTCGAGGTCATCCGCGGCGTCGATCTCAGGATCGATCCGGGCGAGTTCGTCGTATTTGTCGGTCCATCAGGCTGCGGCAAGTCCACCTTGCTGCGGCTGATTTCGGGGCTGGAATATCTCAGCGGCGGTGAACTTGCGATTGGCGGCCGGGTGGTCAACGAAGTGCCGGCTTCGAAACGCGGCGTCGCCATGGTCTTCCAATCCTATGCCCTCTATCCGCATCTGACCGTCCGGGACAATATGGGTTTCGGGCTCAAGGTCCGCAAAGTTCCGGCGCAGGAGCGTCAGAAGCGCGTCGACGAGGCGAGCGCCACGCTGAAGATCGAAGCATTGCTCGATCGCTACCCCCGCGAGCTTTCCGGCGGTCAGCGGCAGCGCGTCGCGATCGGCCGCGCCATCGTCGGAAATCCTGATGTCTTCCTGTTCGACGAACCGCTGTCGAACCTCGATGCAGAGTTGCGCGTGCACATGCGCTCTGAAATCGCCGCTCTACACAAGCGGCTCTCCACGACGATGATCTATGTAACGCACGACCAGATCGAAGCGATGACGCTCGCCGACAAGATCGTGGTTCTGCGCGACGGCCGCGTCGAGCAGGTCGGCTCCCCTCGGGACCTATACGAGCGGCCGGCAAATACCTTCGTGGCGCAGTTCATCGGAAGCCCAAAAATGAATCTTCTCCCGGCAGATATCGCGCCTTTGCTGACAGGCGCAGCGGCAGCGGATGCTACCGCCGAGACCATCGGGATAAGGCCGGAGCATCTGACGGTCGTGGAGCCTCGAGACGGGACGCTGCGCGGAACCGTCGGGCTTTGTGAATATACCGGGGCGGTAACGCTGCTCCACGTCAAGTTGCCGGACGGGCACGATTGCCTCGTCCTGCACGACGGTCATGACATGAAGGCGGGAATCCAAATAGGACTCGCCGCCGATGTCTCGAAGGTGCACTTTTTCAAGGGCAACGGGCAGACAACAAAGCGGGGCTGAACAAGGTCAGACTGCTTGAACGTACGGCCGCTCTTGGGGCGGGCGCGAACCGTAGAAGTCTCTCAAGGACCGGATTCGCCTACTCGCCCTGTCGTAAGTTGCGAAGTCGGTCGAAAAGGACGGCGAGCACGATTGCCCCGCCGATAAAGCAACCCTGCCAGAATGCGTTGATGCCGAGCAGGCCAAGACTGTTACGAATGACCTCGATGAGTGCGGCGCCGACCAACGCTCCAAAGGCAGTGCCGACGCCGCCGGCCAGATTGGCGCCGCCGATAACCGCGGCGGCAATGACCTGAAGTTCCATCCCGGCGCCGATGTTTGTGGTGACGGCGCCGAGCCAGCCGGTTTGAATGATGCCGGCAACCCCCGCCGACAGGGCGGAAATCATATAGACGATGACCTTGATCCTCGGCACCGGAACACCCGTCAGCGTCGCGGCGTGTTCATTGCCGCCGATGGCAAAGACATAGCGGCCGAACTTGGTCCAGCGCAGCACGAAACCGGTAATGAGTGCCAGCACGACCATATAAAGCACTGGATTGGCAATGCCGAAAACCCAGGCGCCGCCACCCAGGGCCAGGAGCTTGTCGTGATCAGGTCCAAACTCAAAAACCACAGTATTGTTGGATGCAACCATCGCAAGGCTGCGCGCAATCGACAACATGCCGAGCGTGACGACGAAAGGGGGGAAGCCGAGATAGGCAATCAAGACGCCGTTGAACGCTCCGACCAACAGAGCCGTACCGATTGAGGCGGCGATGCCGACTTCAATGCTGTATCCCGCATGCATGACGACCGCCAGCACCATGCTGCACAGACAAAGCACGGAGCCGACGGACAAATCGATGCCGCCGGTGATGATGACCAGCGTCATGCCCAGCGCGATAATGGCGACGAAGGTGACATTGCGGGTGATGTTGTAGATGTTCTTCGCCGTCGCAAAGGAGTCCGTTGCCATCGACAGAAAAATGCAGGCGAGAATGACTGCAATCAGCACCCAGAATGTCTGGCCGCTCATGATCGTCGCAAGCCAGCTCCGTTGCTTCTGTCCGATCGTTTGGTCAAGTGTAATCGCCATCGTCGACCTTCTTCCTTCCTGTTGCAACGGATAGCATCGATCACACCTGTTCGATGGCGCCGGTAATCAGTCCCGTCACTTCTTCCGGCGAACTTGCCGCAATCTGCTTGTCGGCTACTTTTCTGCCTCGCCGCATCACGATCACGCGGTCGGCGACCGAAAAGACGTCGGGCATGCGGTGGCTGATCAGGACAACGACAATGCCCCGGTCCCGCAATTGGCGGATCAGATTCAGAACCTCAGCCACCTGGCGCACGGAAATGGCTGCTGTCGGCTCGTCCATCAATACGATTTTCGCTTCAGACAGCATCGTGCGGCCGATCGCTACCGCTTGCCGCTGGCCACCTGACATTTGCTTGACGAGGTCGCGCGCCCGCGTCTCGGATTTGAGCTCGCGAAATATCTCGCCGGCGCGCTTGTACATGCTCTTGTGGTCGAGGATGCGAAGAGGCCATACGCCGCGCCGCAGTTCTCGTCCAAGAAACACGTTCGCTGCCGCCGTCAGATTGTTGCAGAGCGCCAAATCCTGGTGAACGATCTCAATGCCATGCTGGCGCGCTTCCTTCGGCCGATGAAGCACGAGATCAGCGCCGTCGAGCTGCATGGTTCCATGGCTCGGTCGAAAGTTGCCGGCAATCATCTTCACCAGTGTGGACTTGCCAGCCCCGTTGTCGCCCATGAGGCCGACAACCTGCCCCGCTTCGAGCGAAAACGAAACATCGTTGACTGCCTGGATGGCGCCGAAATGTTTGGAAATATTGCTGAGTTCAAGAACCGCCACCAAGCCTCCTCGCCTCCCAAAACCTGCGGGCTATCCATCGCACCGGAGCCAGCTTGTCTTCGAGGCAAGGCTCCGGCGAGTTCGCTTTTCCAGTATCCTCCCAGGAAAAGCGATTGGGAGCATTTACGCAAAACCCCGCGACAGCGTCAACTCATTGTCCCGGCCGTTGACCTTATTGTCGCAAAAATCTGTTTTGTCAGACAAATATCATTTGACGAGAGTGGTGCCCGGATATTAGCTGCTAATGGGGGAGAATGAGCATGCTGATCCTTGTTACCGGTGCGACGGGCAAGGTCGGGCGGCGCTTCATTGCTGGGCTGCTTGACGATCCGAGATTTTCCAAAGCCCGTATTCGTGCGCTTTGTCATAACCGTTTGTACGAGGCGACCGACCGTGTCGATGTCTTCCAAGGCTCGATCGCCGATCGCGATGTCGTGGCAAAGGCGCTGGATGACGTTAGCCATGTCGTGCATCTCGCCACATGCAAGGAAACGCCTGAAGACATCATGGATGTCACGGTCAAAGGCCTCTTTTGGCTGCTCGAGGAGTTCCGTACGAGCGTCACGGCGCGCCAGTTCATCCTGATCGGTGGTGATGCGGGTGTGGGACATTTCCACTATCGCCACGACGGCCCGATCACCGAGAACACCCGCCATTGTGCTTATCCGGGAAGCTATGCACTCTCCAAAGTCCTGGAAGAAATCATGCTGGAGCAGTTTGGCATTCAGTACGGCCTTAATGGCTGTTGTCTGCGCGCACCCTGGATCATGGAAAAGGACGATTTCAAGTATTCGCTGTCTTTTGGAGACGATGTCTTTGGCGGTCCGGACTGGAAGACGCTCGTTCCGGAAGACGCGGCGCGGCGTTATGCGGCGATGGGTACGGTGCCGCTGCTGCTCGATGCTGACGGTCGTCCGCTGAAACGCAACTTCGTCCATGTCGACGACCTGGTGTCGGCAATACTGGCAGCGATCGATAACCCCCGGGCGGAGCGGCAGCTCTTCAACATCTGCATGGATCGCCCCGTCGACTATGCTGAAGTCGCCGCCTATCTCTTGCGCACGCGCAATCTCGGCGCTGTCGACATACCGAGCCGCTACCATTCCAATTGGATGGACAACAGCAAGGCGAAATACCTGCTGGATTGGCAGCCAAACTACGATCTCGAAATGCTTATCGACTCGGCATGGCAATACGAGCGCTCAAAGGAGGAGCCTCGCATCGTCTGGTATCCGGGTTGATTTCGTGTGGCGGGCACGCCGTGCTCGTCTGTTTCAAGGGAGGAAACTATGAGGAAGGCATTACTACTTACAGCCGCAGTTTTAGCACTGACCGCCGGGCAAGCCTTGGCCAAGAAGCAACTCGTCATCGTCGTCAAGGGCCTCGACAATCCGTTCTTCGAAGCGATCAATCAAGGTTGCCAGAAATGGAACAAGGAGAACCCTACGGCGGAATACGAATGCTTCTACACCGGTCCGGCATCGACATCCGATGAAGCCGGCGAAGCGCAGATCGTTCAGGATATGTTGGGCAAGGCAGACACGGCTGCAATCGCAATTTCGCCGTCAAATGCAAAGCTGATCGCCCAGACCCTGAAGACGGCCAATCCAACGGTTCCGGTGATGACGCTCGATGCCGATCTTGCCGCCGAGGATGCAGCCTTGCGCAAGACCTATCTTGGCACGGACAATTATCTGATGGGCGCCCGCATCGGGGAGTACATCAAGAAGGCCAAGCCGAAGGGCGGCAAGATCTGCACGATCGAAGGCAATCCGGGAGCAGACAATATTCTACGCCGCGCACAAGGGATGCGCGACACGCTCACTGGCCAGAAAGGCTTGACCGCGCTGAAAGGCGAGGGTGGTTGGACTGAGGTTGCCGGCTGCCCGGTGTTCACCAATGACGATGGTGCCAAGGGTGTTCAGGCAATGACCGATATTCTCGCGGCCAATCCCGACATGGACGCATTCGGCATTATGGGTGGCTGGCCGTTGTTCGGCGCACCGCAACCCTATCGCGACCTGTTCAAGCCAATGGCCGAGAAGATCGCCAGCAATGATTTCGTCATTGGTGCGGCCGACACAATCGGCGACGAGGTTGCCATTGCAAGGGAAGGTCTGGTAACTGCGCTCGTCGGCCAGCGGCCATTCGAGATGGGCTACAAGGCACCTTCGGTGATGATGGATCTGATTGCCGGCAAGCCGGTTGAAGATCCGGTCTTCACCGGACTCGATGAGTGCACAAAGGATACAGTCGACACCTGCATTCAAAAGTAGGTTCACGGTTTGGCGCACCCGGTTCAAGGGTGCGCTGACTGTCCTCACGAGACGGATCGAGAGATCCGCTGGGCTTGACGCGCCCTGAATTCCGCGCTTTGTGCCGGCGTCAATCGCAGGCGACTTCCTCGTTATTACGATTGTTTTCATCATACGTGCAGACAGTCGAAAGAATGCTGAGGCAGTAGAAATAAATGCCTGACAAAAAATTGGGAAAGCCAACGGCTGCGGTCGAGCTGGTGACGGTCGACCGCTCGGCCACCACAAGGCGCCCAAATTCTCCCCGGATGACTGGAGCGAGTGTTCATGTGTCTTTGGCCGGCGAGATCGGTCTGCGAATCGTGCGCGGCGACTATCCGCCGGGCACGATCCTGCCAAATGAGGCAAAATGGTCGGAAGTCTTTGACGTCAGCCGCTCGGCGGTGCGCGAAGCGATCAAGATGTTGATGGCCAAGGGCCTGCTTTCTTCCCGCCCGAAAATCGGCAGCTGGGTCGAATCCAAGGAACGTTGGAACCTGCTGGATCGAGATGTCTTGGGCTGGTATGCCGCATCTCCGGATCGCGAATCCTTTCTGAGAGCCGTGCAAGAACTCAGGCATATGATCGAGCCGGAAGCCACGGCGCTTGCTGCGGAGCGACGAACTGAGGAGCAAATGAACGCGATCAGTCAGGCCCTGCATGAGATGGATCAGGCGACATCGCTCCAGCAGCGAACAGAATCCGACGCGCGATTTCACATCGCGATCTTGCGCGCCTCCGGAAACGATCTGTTGGTGCCGCTCGGCGTATTGATCGAATCGGCGCTGAACCACCTCTTCGCCCATGTCACGCGGGAGGAAGACAACTTGCGATATGCGCTGAAACTTCACGAGAATATTGAGAAAAGCATTCGACTGCGGCGGCCGAACATGGCGCGGAACGCAGTCCGCAAGGCGCTGGCAAATACCGACGAAATTTTAGCCCGGTGGTCGCGATAGACGTTTGCATCCTGTACGGCTGGCGCGTTGCCGACAGCTTGATGCAGGGGAATTCAAGCTGCTACGGTCCTTGATGCCTACCCAAAACCCGCGGCTTGTGCTATTTTCCTTGGCAACCTTCGGGGGCTGAGCCATGCGTGGGCTGCTTGCATCGGTGACTTTGATTTTCACAGCGACGGTGGCCGCTGCGGGGAGCCCCTTGTTCGATGCCGTTGCCACTGGAAACACCGCCGTCGTCGAGCAGGTTCTGGCTACCGGTGCCGACGTCGACAGCCGGACACGCGATCAGGCAACACCTCTCATCAACGCCGCGCTCGGAGCCCAGCTTCCCATCGCCGAACTGCTGATCGGCAAAGGCGCCGACGTCATGGCTCGGAATTCAGGCGGCTTTACGCCGCTTCATGCCGCGGCCTTTTCCGGCAGCTTGCCGATCAGCAAACTGCTTCTCGACCACGGCGCGACGCTCGACGACGCGGCCAATAAGGCGGGTGTGACGCCGCTGATGGTCGCCGGTGAGGAGAACCACGTCGCTCTCGCCACGTTTCTTCTCGCTGAGGGCGCTGACGTCGGTCATGCGGAGGTTCACGGCTACACGCCGATCACGCGAGCGATCTGGAAGGGCAACACGGATATCGTGCGGCTGTTCAAGCGGCATGGCGCACCTTGCCCTCCGGTCCGCCGCATCGGCGAAAAAGAATATACCAAGTGCATGGAAATCCACGATTGAATAGGAGGCACAGATGTATGCAGGGACCGGAAGCGGTGCGCGAGGAATTGGTCGCTCTGTGGCGGTATTCGTTCTGGCTTTGGCAGCTGTCGGCGGATCGGGGGCTTTCGCAGACGACTCGGTAAACACGGGGTACTTCGGCGGCGTGGCAATCATGGGATACGATCCCGTGGCCTATTTCACCGAAGGCAAAGCGGTGAAAGGCTCCGAGGAATTCTCGCACGAATGGCTGGGGACGCCGTGGCTTTTCGCCAATGCCAAACACCGCGAAATGTTCATCAGCGAGCCGATCAAATATGCGCCTCAGTATGGCGGCTACTGCGCGGGTGAGGTGGCTCTGGGTTCGGTCACGGTCAACGTCGATCCGGAAGCATTCAAGATCATCGACGGCAAGCTTTACCTGATCTACGACAAGGGATCGGCGGAGGGGTTTGCCGCTCATGTGGCCGAAGCAGTGCCGAAAGCAGACGGCAACTGGCCGAAGGTCGCAGCCGATCTCGAACGGGATCAGTATCACTGACCGCGGCTATTTGACGGGCGAAAAATAGAAGACCTTGGTGGAGTTCACGTAAGCATAGCTGGTTTCTGCGGGCGAGTTTGCAGGTCTGTAGACCGGGCCGCAATCGGCTCGTCCAAATGCGTTTTCACTCTGCTCGCAAAGCATGTCGCCATTGACGAAAACCGTTCCGGTGATCATCTGCGTCGCCGAACGGAATGCCGCCTTGCCGTCGCGTTCGACTTGCATGAGTGCAGGGCTTCCTGAGGGCTCCGTCTTGCCGCGCAGGAGTTTGCCGATGACGGCGCTTGCGATTTCGTCACCGTACAGCCGATCCTGCTCATTGCCCTTGAAACCGAAGGGCCATTCCGGCAGGCCGGCCTCGCGCAGGGCATCGAGGATAAACACCAAATCCTGCCCGTTGCGGAAATGGGCATTGCTGAGACGCCAGCCCGCCAGGGAATCGCGCCCAGCCACAAGGCGAAATCCTTCGGCGACAGTTGCACGAGCGTCATCGAGGCGACCGGCACGGGCATAGGCCATAGCGAGCGGGGTAACGAAATCGCCGTTTCCCGAAGAACCATCGCGCGCGCGCTCGAAGCTGTCGATGGCCTTTGCGTAGTCGCGCTGCAAATAAAACACCAGGCCGGCCGTGTATCGATTGATGGCGGAGAGGTTCGGATCGTGCCTGAGCGCCGTATCGACGGCCGCGCCGGCTTCAGCATGATTACCGGAGAATAATTGAACGTATGCCAACGCCATATGAGCTTCGGCATCGGCAGCCCCAAGCGACACTGCCTGCTGCGCCGAGGCGACCGCCTGCTCGTAGCGGCGATCCACGACTTGCATGACGGCAAGAACGGCGTATGGCGATGAAAGAACCGGGTCGAGCGCCAGCGCGCGGCTTGCCTTCTCGTAGGCTCTTTTTCGCGCCAACGCGCTCTGCAGAACGTCGTCGTACGCGCTTCGCCAGACATAGGCGGTCGCGTGCGCGTCGGCCGCGAAGGCCTCTGCAAAACCGGGGTCAAGCGCCTCCGCCTTGTCAAAGAGCGCCAGTGCCTCGAGCAGCCGGGAACGGCGGCCGGTGCGCGTCGCCTGCTCGGCACGAAGGTAGTAGTCGTATGCCTCGAGATTGGCGGTCGGCGGACGGGTAATCCGTTCCGCCTCGGATTGAGTGAGTTTCAGGCCGAGCGCTTCGGCAATCTGGCGACTGAGCTCATCTTGCACAGCCATGACATCTGCCGCGGCGCGGTTAAATCGGTTAGCCCACAAGTGGTCACCGCTTGCGGCATCGCTTAGCTGCGCATTGACGCGGATTTGATCGCCTATCCGTTGCACGCTGCCCTCAACGACAAAACGCACGCCGAGATCGCGTGCGATGTCGGCCAAAATGAGAGGCTTGCCTTTGTATGCAAACACCGAATTATGACCGATGACATCAAGGTCCGAGAGCATGGTCAGATCGGCAATCAGGCTGTCTGTAATGCCATCGGTGAAATAATCCTGGCCGGTGTCGCTACTCAAATTGGCGAAAGGAAGCACCGCGACAGAGGGACGTTGCGGCACAAACGGCCATTGCCAGGCAAAGACAATCGCAGTGGCCGCGATCGACAGCGCTGCAAGCGTGGCAAGGATGATCGCCGGGCGGCGCGGCCGACGGGAGGCGACGACCTTGCCTGCCTCAGAGGGATCTAACAGAACACGATAGACGCGAACGGGATCGGCTATGTTCTTCAATCGCTGCTCACCAAGAGCCGAGAAGCCGACATCAGCCTTGTGTACCGTGTGATCGAATGCGGTGCCAGATATGCAAATCCCGCCGGGCTGGGCAAGGCTCTCCAGGCGCGCCGCTATGTTGACGCCGTCTCCATGAATGTCCTCTCCTTCGACGATGACATCGCCGAGATTGACGCCGATGCGGAAAAGCATCCGCTGCTCGGGCCGCAGGGCCGCATTGCGTTCCGCCTTCTGTTGCTGGATTTTGACTGCGCAGCGCAAGGCATCCACCACGCTATGGAACTCAACCAGAATCCCGTCGCCCATCGTCTTGATCAGGCGGCCGTGATGCGTGGCGATCTTCGGTTCGAAGAGTTCGTGAAGGTCGGTGTGGAAGCGGATACGCGTTCCCTCTTCGTCGATCTCGCTCAGGCGGCTGTAACCGACCACATCCGCAATCAGGACTGCTGCAAGGCGGCGCTCCATAACAGTTCTTTCCGGGTGTCCGATCCTCTGCCGATATCTTACAGCAGGTGTCGTGCCGTTGCCATCAAAGTTGCCCAAAGTGGCATCATGTTCGCCACCCACATGTTCCCGTGGAGAGGGCGTGATCTGAGAGGCTTGTCGGGCGTCCGCCGCTGTCGGCCGTATCGGCTTGACGGCAGTTTCCTTCAGCATGTACCAAGATCCGTTATGGTAAGCACTGCCTTACGGAGTCCTTCCACCCTGTGGTTTCCTCGGGGTTTGGAAAGGGCAGGACGCGTCGGCGTCGTTCTATGGAGAAATCAGGATTGATCCGCAGTACCTTTTCCCTTGGCCAATCGATCCTGCTTGCCAGGCGTGAGGTTCGGCCTGAGCGCGGCCGGTTCACTGGACTCGAGGGGTTAATCTCCGTTCTTTAGAGAAAACGCCAGCACATAGTCGCCAACATCTTTCGAGTATGGTGCTCCGCCAACCGATATCAGGACATATTGCTTGCCTGTTTTCGGTGAGACATAGGTCATGGGCGTCGCGCTCGAACCGACCGGCAGAGGATATTTCCAGAGTTCGGTACCGTTCTCGGCATCATAGCCGCGGATATAATAGTCCTGGAAGCCAGCGAAGAAGACGATTCCGCCGGCGGTCGCCGAAGTGCCGGCGTAGCTCGGCAGGCCCATCTGCATGGGCAGCTTGGTTTTTATCTTGAACGGCCCGAGTTCTTCGGCTGTGCCGGCCGGAACCTGCCATGCGATCTTGCGCGTCTTCAGATCCACTGCGGTGACGGTGCCGAAGGGCGGTTGCGTGCAGGGAACGCGAAGCCTCGATGTCCACATCTCGGTGGCCATGGCGTAAGGCGTACCACGCTGGGGGGCGGAGGGGCCGTGCGCGGTTGTGGTCAGGGCAAAGTCGACGTATTCGGCGCGCGGAATGAGTGAGAAGAGACTGGGGACGCGAATATCGTTCATGAAGACCCTGTTGTTCGGCAGGTCGACCGATACGCTTCCCCAGTTGAGACCACCCAGATTTCCCGGCTGCTGGATCGCATACTGCGTGCCGATCGGGGTGAAATCGCCGTCGTAGCGCATCTTGCGGAATGCGATGCGGCATGCCAGCTGATCGAACATCGTCAGGCCCCAGGCCGTCTGCTCGGTCACGCGCTCCGCACCGATTGTCGGCATGCCGACGGAGTAGGGCTGCGTCGGGGACAGTTTCTCTTCCGGCGCGCCGCCTTGCTGCGGCACCGGTTTCTCCTGAACTTCGGCAAGCGGTGTGCCGGTTTGACGGTCGAGGAGAAAAAGCTGCCCGCGTTTGGTGGTCTGCAGCAGAGCGGGCACGGTGGCGCCATTGCCGTCGGGCAGGTCGATCAGGACGGGTTGGGCCGGCAGATCGTAGTCCCAGATATCGTGATGCACGGTCTGGAATTTCCATTTCTCCCGACCCGTCGTCACATCGAGCGCCACCAATGTCGCGTTGTATTGATCGGCGAAACCAGGGCGATTGACGCCGTAATAATCCGGCGTGGTATTGCCGAGCGGTGCATAGATGAGGCCAAGCTTGTCGTCGAAGGCGGCCATCGTCCACATGTTGGGAGTGGCCCGCGTATAGGTCTGGCCGTCCGGCGGGAGTTTGGTGATCTCGGGGTTGCCGAGATCCCATGCCCATTCGAGCTCGCCGGTGACGACGTTGAACGCGCGGATAACGCCGGAGGGTTCATCGACCTCCTGGTTGTCCGTGACCCAACCTCCGACGACGATCAGATTGCGGGCAATCAGCGGCGCCGATGTCTGGAAATAATAACCTGTCTTGACTTCGCCCATGCCTTGGGAAAGCTGGACGGTGCCGTTGTCTCCAAAGTTCTTGCAGAGGGTGCCGGTCTTGCTATCGATTTCCAGAAGACGGGCATCGATCGTCGTCTGCACCAAACGCTCGTTACAGAGACCATCGGCTGACTGGGTCTCCTTTGGCATCTTGTAGTAGCCGAGGCCGCGGCAGCGTTGCCAGTAAGGCGCCGTCGCCTTGGGGTCAAAGGTCCAGCGGGGTTTGCCGGTATCTGCATCGAGTGCTGCGATTACATCTGTCGGTGTGCAGGTGTAGACCGTATCGCCGATCTGCAGAGGCGTGTTCTGATCGGCGCCGTCGCTTTTTCCGGTGCGATATGTCCAGGCAAGATCGAGCTTGGACACATTGCCGCGGTTGATCTGATCGAATGGCGAATAACGATCTCCTGCGGTTGTGCGGCCATAGGATGTCCAGTTGGAGGGAGCGTTGTCGCCCTTGGCGGTCTTGTAGGCGGTGATGTCGGCGGAGGGGCGGATAATGCCGTGCGGCACGAAGCTCAGGCCGAAACCCGCGACGAACAGGATCGCCGTGACCAAGGCGCCGCCATAAAAGAGCTTCCGGCTGGCGGTCGGGGAAAGCGACGGAGCAAAGAAAAGCGCAAAGCTCGCCAGCGCGATGGGGGACATCAAGCGGGTAAAAAGCGCCCAAAAATTAAGACCCGATTCCCACAACGCCCAGGGAAGGGTGAAAACGGCGACAAGCAGGACGATGAAGCTGCCTGATATCTTCCGGCGCCACAGTAGAAATGCGCCAACCACATAAGCAAGCCCAACGATCGCGTAATAGGGCGAGCCGCCGAGGCGCAACAGCCAGGCGCCGCCTCCGATCAGCCCCAATCCGATAAAAGCGAGAACAAGACAAAACAGGGTGGCCAGAAATTTCATAGTCTCCTCATCCAATCCGCTGCCCGATCACCTGGATACCAATTCCGACCATCGCAGGGCACCTCGGGAGCACGGGGCCATGGGTTGATGGTCAGAAACGCGTCTTCGGGAGAGGGCTGCTCTCTCGTTCAATTTTTAACTGATGTACCTGTGGTCACTGACACGCGGCCCCGACCCGGCAATGATGCCGGCGCCGCTCTGCGGCAACGGCTTGCCATTCCAAATCGAGTCAATACTTCTGAAAGGGGCACAGATGTTTCTCGGCGAAAAGCTTGATCTAGCGAACGGGCGACCGACAGGATTCGATTATATGCGATTACTGTTAGCCTTTTCAGTGCTTTGGATACATACAGCCCGCGTCACGTACGGCGATGACCTCTTTCTCTGGGAGTCACCCTTCCGCCCTGTTATCAAGTCTGTGCTGCCCATGTTCTTTGTCCTGAGCGGGTTCCTGGTGGCTGGCAGTCTTGAACGATCGAAGACATTGGTCTCCTTTCTCGGCAACCGATTTATCCGGATCTACCCTGCTCTTGCGGTAGAGGTATTGTTGGCTGCCTTTATACTCGGTGCGATCTATACAGAGTATGACCTGCGTGACTATTTCACCGATCCACAGTTCTTTACATATCTGATGAATGTCACAGGGCACATTCACTTCAATCTTCCCGGGGTATTCCTGGATAATCCTGATGCCGCGATGGTGAACGGGCAGCTCTGGACGGTGCCGTTCGAGCTTGAGTGCTATGCGGTGATTGCCGCCCTCTTCTTGCTCGGCGTCGTCAGGCGGCGGGTGATTGCCCTTATCGCAACGCCGGCCTTGATCATAAGCTTCGGTATCGCAAGATATTGGAAACATGAAAGTGATTGGGCGAATATGCCGACGACTGCGTCGGGCAATCTGCTCATTTGTGCTTTTCTTGTGGGGGTGACCTTCTATCTCTACAAGGACAAGGTTCTTTGGGATATCCGAATTTTCCTCGCCTCGGTGGCATTCATACTGTGGGCCTATTGGTTCACCTCCTTTGGGGACTTTGTTGCCATTCCGGCCATGGGATATGTCACGGTCTTCCTTGGCCTCACCTCGCCCCGCAAGCTCGGCGTCCTGCGCGGAGCCGACTACTCCTACGGCGTCTTCCTCTATGGCTATCCGATCCAACAGGCGTTCGTTGCGCTCGGGCCTTGGGCGCATAACTGGTGGCTGAACGGCATTGTCTGCAGCATCATTGCCACTTGCTTTGCCGCCTTCTCGTGGAGATTCATCGAAAAGCCGGCGTTGAAATTGAGGAAACAAGTCACCTGGCTGGAAAACCTCAGTCTCCAACGCGTCGCAAAACGGCAATTGGCCGGCGCGGTCTCGAAATAGGCTTGTCGACGCCGGCCTCGATGCCGGCAATTCCATCGCCGGTGTTCAACCGGCAAGGACATCAGCAGGGCTCGTCACAGCGGCGGGCCCTGTTTCGTTGGTGCGCGCCCGATCACCTCAGATGAACAATCCGGGTCCATCGTAGGAGCCGAGTTTTGCGTAGGCTGTTGCGCAAACATTGATGCCGTCGCGCTTGCCGGACGAGCGTAAGCCCGATCGTTGCCAGCGCACATGCGCTCGAGCGTAAGCCTATGGCCCAAATTCATCTTTTCAGGAACAACAAGTGAACGTTCAGTTCCGCGAGAGAAGGCCGGAACTGCATTGCTGTCTCCTGTATAAGCCTCCGATGTCTAAATCTTTCTGACTGCAAGATCCAAGGATTTCTTGGGTTTAATCGGTAGAACCGCTCTACTGAATGAATAGTCGAATATTATCCGATGGGGTTCAATCGAATTGCTGGGCGGATGTTAGCAATATCTTAACCGTAATAGATAAAATACTTTGATCGGACTTCGTTTCGACTTTGGGTTTTGTCATGTCGTTGAGGGCTGACGGTGGCTTGAAGGAGGTGTGAAGAGAGGATCAGAATAATGCTGAAGAGCACGCTCGTCGTGGTTGCCGTCTCCATCGCTGCCGGAGCGACCATTCGCGCCTCGGCCTTTGCAATGTTTGCATTTCTGGTGGTCGCGGCCTTGGGCGGCGTGGTCCTGCTGAAAGGTACCTCCTTGACGGAGGCGGTCGTTTCGTGTCTCGAAGTGCTTGTATTGATGGAGATATGCTATCTGGTGGGTCTATTTGCCTTCTCCTTGTGGCATATTCAAAAGCGCCGGAAAAAGAACTCCATCACTGAGCGCTCCCATGTCACGGGCAAACGCCCTCATGGGTAATGACATGACCGAGGCCGGCCGGATGCTCGGCTAAGCTGGGCGCGAAGCTGAAAGATTGCGACGCGCTTTAGGAATCCACCCTGGGCAGTAAGGCGTGCCGGGAAAGCAGGGCGGAGAGCGTCTTTGCCACGATCACGAAATCCAACGCCAGCGTCCATTTGGACAAATACTCGACGTCGAGGGAAACTCTATTCTGGTAGCTGACGTCGTTGCGCCCGCTGGTCTGCCAATGGCCAGTCAGGCCGGGACGGACGGCCATATAGGCGTAAGCATGTTCACCGTAATTTGACAGTTCTTCTTTGGTAATGGCGCGGGGCCCGACGAGGCTCATTTGACCCAGCAACACGTTGATTAATTGCGGAAGCTTGTCGAGGCTCGATCGTTTCAAAATATCGCCGACGACTGTGACGGGCGCGTTGGCCGTTGCGTCGACTGTTATCGTGCGAAACTCAAGGCAACCAAACTCTTTTCCCTTATAACCGATCCGGCGATGGGAATTGAAAATTGGCCCCCGATCACTTAGCGTTGTGATGGCTGCTACCGATACAAGGAGCGGCGATAGAAGGACTAAGAGCCCTGCTGCAATGATGAGGTCCAATGCGCGCTTCAGAATTCTGCTGATCGTATAGGATTGTGACGAATTGAATGGACGCCTTTCCCGTCGCGCCCTGGCGAAATCCCGCCAAGGTTCGATCGGGTTTATGCCCTGATTTTTTTCCGCCATCCGGGTCTCCGTTAGATTAAACCCCAGAAATCACAGCCAGATCTTGTTTTAATGCAAGTTCTATGTCTGTGACCGAGGTCATAATCGTGACCAAATTCTTTATACTCTGAAGAAGTTCCCGTGAATATATTAAATATTACCTTTCGTTTTTGGTGATGCAGCCAAAATATTATTTATCTTTATTTGATGTAGTGATATTATTCTTATAGTTGTTATTTTATTCTTCGGATGGGCAATTGTCATAAATCGTATAAAAATCGTCGTACAGCTTCAAAGGATTGCCTATGACAGAATTCAATATGAAGTTCATGATATATAAATGTGAGGGGTCGTCATTATTATGTATAGATTCAACACGATATTTTTATTTTATTACTGTTTGACTTTCTAATTCAACTTATTACGAATGTCTCTCGAGATAGTAAGTTAATTAGTCTGCGTGGAGTTGCACTTATGGATGGGGCGATTAGCATCAGAGACGAGAGGACTAGAGGAAGCGCGGCGCGAATAGGCGAAGCGATTACTTTCGGGACTGTAGGTATTGTTTACGGTGATCGGGGGGATTTGGATCACGAGTTCCCGTTTTGCCGCTCGAGTGTTCGAAAGTTTCGTCGCGGTGAGCTTATTGCCAGCGCCGGTGTCCTCATCGACATGTTCGCCCGCGTGCAGCGCGGAATGGTGAGTGCAAGCACCCCGCTTGCCGATGGACGAGAGTTCATCGTCGAAATCATTCCTAAAGGTGGCTTGATCGGCGAATGGCAGGTGCTGCGCAAGCAGTCTCTCAGCTTGGAATATCGGGCCTCCTCGGACTGCGAACTCCATTACTTCGACGGTCGGTTACTGCGGGACTTGTGTGCGAACGATCCGCAATTTCAGGTGAAGATCCTGTCAAAGGCGCTGGCGCGTGTTTCCGAACTCGAACTGCGGATCATTGCCAATGCCGGATCGAATCTAAGGCAGAGAGTGGCCCGGACGCTGCTGCGTCTTTCTGCCCTGTACAGAATGGATGCGGAGAATAGCGGCGATGAGTTGATCATCTCCCAACATGACCTGGCCGCAACGCTGCCGGCGTCGCGTGAGAAGGTCAACCAGTGCCTGCGGCGTTTGCGCGAGAGCAAAGTGGTCGACGGGACACAGGGCAAAATCCGCATTCTCAACCGGAAGGCGCTAGAAGCTTACGCCGAGGGTGTGACGTCTCTCGTTTGAGGCGGCGCCTCGATGAAATAAAACGGAACGGCAGAAGCCTCAATAGAACCCGCCGCCGGCGGATTTTGTGTTTGATGGGGAGTTGATAGTCAGACGATGCAGGCTGAAAGCTCGGGTTGACGTGTTGGCTCTTGTCTTCATGCGCGTCGTCCCAAAACCGCTGCGCATTTTTGGACATGCATTAGACTTCGGTCTCGGAAGCATTCCTCCAGTATTTCCAGCCCTCACCCTGTATGAGCCCGTGATCGGACAGGTCTTTCCAGCTTCTGTAGGTCCCCGTATCGTCATGGACGAAGTCATCCATGTCCTTGCCTGAGGAGTATACGGTGTATTCTTCCGTATGCTGGGACCGGTGTGCCGCATCGGCAACCTTGTGCACGAAGGTCGACAGAAACTTAAAATGCAGAAGGGCGCCGGATACGCCGAGCGCTCCGCGCATGTCGCCCAAATTCAGCGAGAGCGGCCAGACCTGGTGCGATGATTTGAGAAACAGACGTTCACCCGCCACATAGACGAGAGGTATCTTGTTGAGCGCGGGGCCGTCCCACAGCCGGTCGTGGAAGTAGACCCGCCCGCGAACGCCACCCTTGATCCATATTGTCCAGTTGCGTTTGTCGAAATGCGCGACATAGCCGGATCGGTCGAAAAGATTACAGACCTCGAGCGGGTTGCGACCGGGTTCGCAGATGTTCTCGAGAACGGGATGCGGGCTATACATGTCGATCATGACCGAGCGGAGCGAGTGGCCGCCCATGGATTCGATATAGGCGGTCAATTGATCGATCGGCCGGGTGTCGCAATGGGGATAGACCAGAAATTCATCTGCATCGACGTACAGGACCCACTTCTCCTGGCAGTGCCGGTTGATGACTTCGTTGATCCAGTCGTTTCCGAATCTCGCCGCCTTGTAGGACCCATGAGCTGAAAGAAGGGAGACGTCGTCGAAGCTGGACAGCAACTCGGCCGTGCCGTCGGTCGAGCCGTTGTCGATGCAGATGAAGTGCTCGAAGCCGAGATCACGATAATACTGCAGGAAGAAGGCCAGCCGGTGCCCTTCGTCGCGGATGACGCAGATGACGACGTGGCGCGCCTGCTTGAGCCCGCTGCGCAGCAGGTCATAGCGAACCTGCCGAGCCTTGAGCGACCGGCGCAGGCGGGCTTTCACATAATGCGAGATACTGGCGGCGGAAGCCCTATAACTCATATTCTGTCCCGAACATTATCCACTCCTGGAATGAATGGATGAATACTTGCGCTGCCGTCTGCAAATCCACGGCTCGACCGGCGACGCTGAGTTCAGTTTCGCGAACATTCAGGTCGGACCAACAATACATCATCATACGGCATAATCGCCAACCAGCAGGCTCTGAACCCGAGGATTGAATTCGTCTTTCTCAATCGCGTGTTCGATGCGCGCCCGTATCGATCGATATTTATACAGCATCTTACGGTCGAAGCTTATTCCGCGATACAGCGAGTTGTAAATCGGATGTGCTTTGCGCAGGTCGACGTACACTTGGCTTTCTTTATCGGTCCATGGAAAGAACGTTCCGTGCCATGGCTTTGGATGCGCCATATAATGGACGATCGACAAGGAGGACATGGTCACCAGATGAAGGAACTGTTTGGGAAAGTTCCACCGGTTCGATACGAGGATGAGCGATGAACCGCAGACATAATTCAATGCGCCCTGATCATGTTTGCCCTCGCAGGCCTCGGGATTTCTAGCAAAAAGCTCAAGCGCCTCCTGTCCGATCCAGCCGTTGCGATGGAATTTCAGGACCCCCGCATTGAAATAGTGGCTGTCCTTTCCGGTGTCGAGGAAGTCATGGATCGCCGTGTAATCGCGCGCCGCGAAAAACCTGCCTTCGGGCACAACTGCACTTTCGAAAGCACCCAGATTGCTGACGATCTGGGTATCCCCATCGAGGTAGATGATCTGAGTATAATGGGCAGGCAGGATCTCGCAAAGGACCAGCTTGGCCATCGTGCTGACGCTGATGCGTCCCTGGAAATGCGAACTGTCGAGCTTGCCGAGCGAGTCCTGCAGCGCCTCAGTCGCATCGATCAATATGACCCCGTTCGTTGCGAGCAGGGCTTTCAGCTCTTCGAAATTGTCGAGATGTTCCGACATGAGGACGCAGACATCGGTCGCGGGGCTTGCGAATTTGCGAGCCTGAAGAGCCGAGAGAATGGTCGGAAATGAATATTCGACATCCGTGACGTAGACGACGCACTGATTGTTCATGTCATCACCCTTCCGATTGTGCGCAATACGATTGAATCGGCATTGTCTTTGCGAGGCCAGCGAACAGTTGTGAATTGAGCCGACAGCTCTGTCATATGAAGGCCCTGTTCAGTATATATTGACGACATCCGGTCCAATGGTGCTGAATCGGTGTCTGGCTGACGGCGGCTTTTGTGCGTTTCATTGTTGAGGTATTCATTATGAAGAATGCCTTGTCTGTCATAAGGCTGTGTTTCGACATATCGTTTCGCGGTACGACGATTGGTGCCGGGACGTTTGGTGGAATGCGGAGGGGAGGGGGATTGTCATGTTGATCACCATACTTGTGGCAGCCGTCATTTCGATCGCTGCCGGGGCTTCTATCCGCGCCTGGGCTTTCGCAATTTTTGCATTTCTCGTGGCAATCGGCTTCGGCAGTGTGGCTTTCGCCGACGGGTCTTCGGTGATTGCGGCAATCCTCTTCGGTGTCGCCATTCTCTCGTTCATGGAAATCGGCTATCTGGCGGGCGTGTTCCTCTCGGGGTTTTTGCGACGCAGTGCCAGGCTGCGGGAAAACAATTCTGCTGCAGATAGCGTCGCGACCACCCGTGAGCGCCCGCAAGGCTAATATCGACATAGTATTCGCCGCACAGCCCTCTGCGGATGGCCTTGCAGGGCGGCGTTCGTTCGCCAGTTTGTTTTTACAGGCGATTCTTGAAAGATGCGGCGTGACCGGCCAGCTTCGGCCCCGTGCCGGCACGCCAACGGCTTGATGAGATTGCCATGCTACGCCATGGCGGAGCTCCACAGCGGGCGTCATCGTGTTGAAAACATCGGCGCTCTCATCAGAGATGTCGATGTCCCCAATGGAATCTGGTTGGCAAGCGATCGGGTCGCGCGGCGTGGCGAGGTATTGGTTGCCGCCAGGCAGCCGGCCGCCAGGCCGGCCGTGGTGCTAAACAGCAAACCGAGATCGGTGCCGCTTCCCGATATCGCCGCCGAGGCGACCTGAGCGATGGATGCCATCACCGCCGCGTTTCCGATTGCGTGCATCTCCCGATCGCCTGACCTATGCCGGCCGGAGGCTCTCACGAGGCTGTACAGGAAGGCGGCGAAGAGAAGAGTGCCGGTCAATCCGACATTGGAAAGCAATGCAGCGATGAAGCTCGAAGCTCGAACCGTGCCGAGCCCGGCGCCGAAGGTGGCCGTATCGACGAATGCGATCAATGCAAGCGTGTTCCAGGCAGTGCGCTCTTCGCCGGATTGCGATTGTAGCTTGTCCGACAAGGTGGTGTTCACCAGGCCGGCGATGGAATCCCACGCATCGGGGACAAGGCTGAGCGCGACGATGGCGCAGGGAATCAAGAACAGCGTGATCACCAGGAGTGTCACGTGCGGGGTCGTGGCCGGGCCGCCGATCAGTCGTTTCAAGCAATACAGCACGAACATGCAGACAATGAAGATGCCGGCGATATAGGCGGTTGTCGATGTGCAAAGGACGATCGTCGGGCCGATGAAAAGTGTTGCAAGTCCCGCCATGCGGCTCTGGACGCGCTCCAGCCAAAGCATGAGCGCGAAGGAAAAATAGGCCAATGCGACCGCGCCATAAGTGCTTGCTTCGGGGAACGAACCGACGATGCGTTTAAAGCCGCTGATCGTCTCGGCCGTATGCATCGTATAATTCGCATTTCTGATGACATCGAGCAGGTAGGACTGGTCGGTTAGGAAGGTTCCGATATCGACCAACGCCAGGACAAAACATGCGATCGAGGCCACGATCAACTGCAGTGCGATGAAACGGGCATATCCGAGCCTGGTAAGCCCCGAGATGGCGGCAAAGCAGGCGAGATCGCCGAGCAGATAGACGGACTGGCTGAGATTGGACGAACCCGGCGACAGGGGAGCGGCCACCGTCGACATCATGCCCGTGGCGTCTCGTGCAGAGGAGTAGACCAGGGTCGCGCCCGCAAAGATGCGGGGCAAGAAGAAAGACGATGCCACGGAAAACAGGATGTAGCAGGCAAACCAGAAACCGGGACCCGGATAGGCGAGGCTGGCCAGCATGGCCTGTGTTTGAGCCGGGCGCAGCAGGGCGGCGGCCACGAGAAAAAGTACCAGTAGATGGCTTGGCTGGATGCTGCTGCCGCCGAGCGCCGGCAATTGGAGAGCCGCTGCGGCCCCCAGCAGCGTCGACAGGCAAAGGGTCGCGACCGCAAAACGCGCGCCGTTGACCATGCCAAGCAGGCCGAGCAGCAGAACGATGAAACCGATCGGTTCTATCGACACGCTTCAGATCCCGATCCGGATGGCGAGCGGCTGAGGCATCGGTTTTGCCGAAGACCGGCATCCGCCTTTCGGCGCCATGCTTGAGGCGGAAGCCGCCATCTGTCGTCGATGCTCACAACAGCCCCCTAATTTGATCCCGTCTGGGATATCCAGCCGGCAGCCGCTTGATTATCGCCTGCCACATTCGACAGCGGGACGGTCGAGCTTTGCTGCGGTGCGGACTGCAGCTGCAGTGGAGGCGACGGCGTCTGAAGGTCGGTGTCGATGCCGATTTCGATGACATCATGCGGCCGCAAGGTGGTCGTCTCGTCCGCCTCGATGTTGCGGTAAGTCCCGTCTTCGTTGCGACGCACGATCCTGTAGTTCTTCTGCGCTCTGCCGAGACCCGGCGTTTCCGTATTCATCTGGGCGAGCTGCGCGCTGTAGCCAGCCTGCTCGCCCAGAAGCTGGGCCACCTGGATATCGATCGCCGCCCTGCCGATCGCCAGATTGACCTGGTTCAGCAGTTCCTGGTTTTCGCTGTTCTGCCGGTTGACGATATTGATCTTCGAGCGGTCGGCTTCGCTGAGCCCCTGGCGAGCCGTGGTCAGGGCGACTTCGAGATCGATCAGGGTGCCTTGCGCATCCGCGACCCCGCGGTCGACCGAGACCTGACGGGAATTGCTGACCAAGCCCTTGCTCACCAGGCTGTTGACATTGTCCAGTTCCTTCTGCGCCAGGTCGATCTGCCGTTTTTGCGAATTGATCTTGGCCTCGAGAGACTGGACCTGCTGGCCGTAAAGACGGCTGAGGTCGCTTGCTGCTTCGATATGGCTTTCGATATCGACGCGTCGCAGCCGCATCAGGTTCAATTCCTGCGCCTTCAGCTTGTCCACATCCGGCGTTCCGGCGAGTTCGGCAGGGATCTCGAAACTCTGTTCGCCGGCAATCTCGGCGCGCAACCGCGCCTGGCGCATCAGAAGATCGCGCCGGTTGAGAATGGCGGTTCGATAGGCGCCGGCGGCCTGGATCCGGTCGCGCTCGAAGACGGTATTTTCCTCGCGCTCCCGAAGGAAGCCGCCAGCGATGCTGACAGCCTTCATGACCGTCATATCGGCCTCAAAAGCATAGCGCCCAGGAGTTTGCACGGTTCCGGTTACGAAGATCGGTGCATGTTGAGCGATCTCCACCGCGATGAACGGTTTTCCCGGCAGTTCGGCCTTTTCGGAGAGCGCAGTGGCGATCGCATCCGAAACCTGTTCCGTCGTCTTACCGATCGCCTGCACCTGGCCGGCGATCGGAATCGCCAGATTGCCGGCGTCATCGACTGTATATGTCCCGCCGAGCGCCTCCCAGCTGGCATACCGGGCATCCGAAGATCGCCATTCGACGACACGCAGTCGCACCTGATCTTCCGGCACGAGCGTATAGTTTTCCGCATGGGCGACGCTCCAGCCGGTCACGCAGGAGGATACCAGCAAGGCAAGGGCGGCGGAGATGAGGCGATCGGACAAGGATGTGCGCTGCATGTCTGCTATCTCCGTTTCGTTGCGATCGGCGGCGAAGGCATCTCGCGCGGCGAGGGATTGCCGAATTCGAGAATGCGCGACGGGGAGGCGCGGCCGATAAGAAGATCGGACAGGGCCAGCAAATTGCCGTTCAAACGTCCCCAACGGTCGATCAAGCGATCATTGAACAATAGGCCTCGCGTATTCGCCAGGATGTTACGGCCGATCTGTGCAACGGCACGGCCCTTCGACATCGTGCCCTTCCGGGTCAGGTAGACAGGATTGGCAACCTGCGAATAGCCGAGTCTTCGGCCGGACTGGCGCCCGGATCTGACGCCGAGGTGCACCCCGCGGGCACCTTCGACACGGACGGACCTGCCATAGCGGGCGATGGACCGGCTGAAATCGACATCCTCGAGCCAGCCGTAGAGCGGCAATTGTTCATCAAAGGCCAGCGCGTGCTCGATAATGGGTGAGAGGCGAACCGCCATATTGCATCCGTAGGCGTTATAGACATCCGTCACCTGCACGGCTCCTTCGGCCGCAGTTTCAAGAACCTGCAGGGCGTTTGACATGCTGAGGCCGCCGTCGAGGATGCCATCGGCCAGAACTTCGCCGGTGGCGATCGCCACGTCGGGGTTTGCCGCAAAGACAGCCGCCATCCGCGACAGGAAGGTCACGGCGGGAATGAAGTCGTCATCCAGGAAGATCAGAACATCCGTATCGGCAGCGGCCGCCTGGATGATCCTGTTGCGCTGAGAGGTCAGGCCGCGGCTGCCGACAATGACTTCCACGTCGCGGCGGTCGGCGAGCCCGGCTGCGTCGTCGATCAAGGGCACGCAGACGATCAGCCGCTGGGCCTGATACTGCAGGGCCATGAGATAATCCACCGTCTCCCGCAGTATCGAGGGCCGGCCGGCCGAAGCGATCCCCACGGCCATTCGCAATGGGCGGCTCGCGTGCCCCGTCATGGCTTCCGCGCCGCAAGGAACAGGCGCCGGTCCGATCGGGCTGTCCTGCCTGGTTGCTTCTGCCGAAGATGAGGTCATGACTCTATTCTTTTCGGTGCATGATTGATGATCGCGCCGAGGATCTCCGCGCCGACATTCCGCAGGGTGTCGATGACGCGCATAGTGTCGTCGATCGAGGTGCGCCCGTGCGACGTGACCACGAGGACACCGTCCAGTTCCGGCGCGATCGCATTGGCATCCGGCGACGCGGAGAATGCGGAAATGTCGACGAATATGGCGTCGAACTCCTTTTTCAGGTCGGCGAAACTCAACTGCGTACGGCGGGAACTGAGGCGTATGGCTGGCGTCACCGCTTCGACTTTGCCGAGGGGAAGGAATTTCAGCGTCGGGGTGAGGGGCAATGCCGCCGCCTGGAACAGTTCGCCATTTTCGAGAACATCGACGAGGCCTGTGGAACTATGGGGGGCGATCGATTTGCTGAGCGACGAATTCTGTGCGGCTGCATCGATCAGCAGCGTGTGAGCGCCTGATATGGAGGACAGTACCGCAAGTTCGCATGCTATGGTCGACGCCCCGCCGCCGGGATTGACGGCGACGATTCCAATGACGACCCGGCGTTTGCGCCGAAGACCGACGACCGTCGCGCTCAGTTCCGCCATGCCCGGTATGACAGGATAGGCGGCTGTGCTGCTGCTGCCAGTACCGGCGGCGAGGAAACGTGCAGGATGACCATTGCGGATCCGCCTCGATGTCGCCAGCAAAGTGACAAAGGGCAGTCCACCGGCTTCCGCGATCTGATGGGGGCGGATGATTCGGCGATCGCCAGCGTGCCTGATCATGGCGAGTGCGAAGCCGACGCCAAGACCAACCGCCGCCGCAAAGGCGATGATGAGCGCGCTGCGTGGTCTGGCTTTCGAAAGAGGCAGGGTGGCCCGAGAGACGATCGTGGCATCCGACACCGGGTAGGTGATGCGCTGCCTGGCTTCGGTCAGCTGATTTAAGGTATTTTCATAGAGGGTGCGGCGGGCGTCAGTCGCGCTCTGCAGCTCCGCAAGCTTGAACTGATCGCGCGGATTGCTCGTGAAGCTTGCCAGGGCACTGGCAGCTTCGGCCAGTCCGCGCTGCTGCTCGCTTACGAATCTGGTCAGCCATTCGCTGTATTGCCGGGACGCATTGGCCTTCATTGCGATATTCTTCTGGATATACTGCCTGGCCAGCGTGTCGGCGATGTCGACGGCCTGCTGCGGGGTCGACGCTGCAGCCGATATCTCGATGATCGTCGAACTCCCGATCCGGCGTACTCCCATCATGTTCAGCAGCGTGGCGACCGCCCGATCATGGATCCGCCCGTCCTCGATCTGCAGTTGCGGCTGTCTGTCACGCGGCCCTGTGCCTACTGCTTCCTGCGATTCCGTATCCGATTCAGAAGAAATCCCCATCAACCAGTTCTTTGCCCTATCCTGCAGCGAAGGCGCCTGATCGACAAAGTCGGGATCGGTATCGAGACCAAGCGCCCTTACCGTTTCGCTGATGACATCGCTGGATCTGGCGATCTCCAGCTGTCCCTCTATGAATGCGTCTTCTGCGAAAGACCTTTGTGCTTCGGTGCCGCTCACCTGCGGGAAGATCACAAGTTGCGTGCTGGCAACGAAAGTCGGCTCGGCGCTCAGCACATAGATCCCCGCCATTGCGAGGAAAACGAGCGTCGTCGCCACAATCCACCGCCAGCGCATCCCGAGAAAGAAGAGCATATCTCGCAAGGTCAGCGGCGAATTCCCGCCAGTGGCTGCGGCAGGCAGAGATATCGGAGAAACACCGCTGAAGATCGTGCTTGAGGTCATGTCGTCCTAATCCAAAATGGCGAGATCACGGAGCAACCAGGGAGTGGCGGCTTGGAGGGGACGGGGGCAGCGTGTCTTCCGATTTCAAGCATGGTCGGCAGCTTCCCCTTGAATGCTCAGTACGAGCCGCGCTGCGAAAACAGAGCGGGAATGGTCTTAGCAATGATGACGAAGTCCCGGCCGAGCGACCAGTTGTCGAGATAGTGAACGTCGAGGGAAACCCGGTACTCATAACTGACATCGTTGCGCCCGCTGGTCTGCCAGTGACCGGTCAGGCCCGGGCGGACGGCCATGTAGGCCCAAATATGCTCGCCGTAGCGCGGCAATTCCTCGGCCGTGATCGGCCGGGGGCCGACAAGGCTCATGTCGCCACGCACGATATTGATCAGCTGGGGGAGTTCGTCGATGCTCGACCGCCTCAGGATCTCTCCGACGGCTGTGACCCTCGGATCGTCCTTCAGCTTGCGTGTCTCTTCCCATTCGCTTCGCGCAGCCGGGTTGTTTTGCAGCAATTCGGCAAGTTGAGCACCCGCGTCGGTTTTCATCGTGCGAAACTTGAGGCACCCGAACGGCGCTCCACCGACGCCAATACGCGTATGGGAATAGAAGACCGGGCCGCGGTCGCTTATCTTCACGATTATTGCGACGATCAACAGAAGCGGCGAAAGCAGGATCAGCGCCGTGATTGCGATGAGAAGGTCTATCGCGCGCTTCGACGATCTGCCTGCCGCACGAGGCCGGGACGAATGGAGATCGCCGTCTTTCGCGGACCGTCCGACACGCGACCAGGCCTCGAAACTATGTGCATCCCATGTCATCGGTGGTCTCCAAAACATTCCGATTAAGAACCGTTCAAAGTTTGCTGCGCCGCACTCTGGTTGTCTGTTACCAAGGTCATAATCCTTAATAAATTCTTTATGCTACTAACGGGCAATAGCGAATTTGGATTACACCTTGATGGCCTTCTTTTCATTTCAAACGACAATCTAACCTAATTCGGAGCGATTATTTGCTGATTCTTATTTATCAGTTTTGATATCATCATTTCGATTATTGCCGTTTTTAATTCAATAAGCCATTTTATTAGGCAGTCATATTCGATCAAACGGCAGTTTTTTAGCTTCATTGAGATTTTGAATTCAGTTCATGATGTATATTTTGTTTTTGAACCAAATAGATGCTTTATCTTTACGTTAAATTCCTGTGATGTTATTTGACTCTCATATTAAGGCAATATAAATGATGCGGTGCAGCATTTTCTATGGTTATTCGCGTACTCGGAGTTATGCGCATGGATGGGGCGACACACACATCAGATCGCAAGGCCGGCATCGTCAAGCCGGCGATATCGGCTAACGGCAGCATTCATCTCAACAGCCGCATCGTCATCGACGACGAATTTCTTTCCTGCCGGTCGAGCGTCCGGCGATTCCGGCGCGGCGAAGTCATCGCCGGGGCCGGCGTCCTCGTTGATACCTTCGCGCGCGTCCATTCGGGGGTGGTCAGCGCCAGCACGATGCTGCCCGACGGCAGGGAATTCATCGTCGAGATTATTCCGAAATCCGGCCTCATCGGCGAGCTCGAGGTCCTGCGTAGGCAGACGTTGAGTCTCGAATACCGCGCCGGTTCCAACTGCGAACTGCATTTCTTCGAAGGCAGGCTGCTGCGCGACATGTACGCCAGCGATCCCTGCTTTCGCGAAAAGGTTTTCTCCAGGGCGCTGGCGCGTATTTCAGAGCTTGAACTCCGGATCATTGCCAATGCGGCGTCGAGCCTGCAGTCGAGGCTGGCCAGCACGCTGCTGCGGCTCTCTTCTGTTTATGGAAAAGATGCGGCAAATAGCGGCGACGAATTAATCATCTCGCAAAATGACCTGGCCGCGACGCTGCCGGCGTCCCGCGAGAAGGTCAATCAATGCCTGCGGCGCCTGCGGGAAAGCAAGATCATCGACGGGGGGCAAGGCAAGATCCGCATTCTCAACCGCACGGCGCTGGAGGCCTGTGCCAACGGCGCGGTTTCGGTGAAGTGATGCGCCCATCGCTTCCCGAGGCTCTCCGATCCGCAGCAAGCGTCGGCCGCTTTCCCGGCCCAGGCACGACAAAGATCGATCGCGTGGTCATCATCGACGACTACTCGGTGGCCAGAGGCGGCGCGACGGCGCTGGCGGTGCTGTCGGCCAAGCTTTTTCGGGGGCTCGACATCCCCGTGACCTATATTTGCGGGGATGACGCCGCCAATGTGGAGCTTGTCGCGCTCGGGGTTTCGATGGTCGGTCTGAACAGCCGCGACCTGCTCAGCGCCGAGCGTGCGAAGGCTTTCGTGACCGGCATTCATAATGGCGCCGCTGTCCGTATGGTCGCGAACTGGGTTGCCGCAAACGACACCGCCAATACCGTCTACCATGTCCATGGCTGGCACCAGATCCTGTCTCCGGCGATTTTCAAAGCACTGGCGCCGGTCGCCGGACGATGCGTGGTTCACGCGCATGATTTCTTTACCGCCTGCCCCAACGGCGCCTTCTTCGACTATCAGGCGCAGGAGATCTGCCTTCGGCGCCCGCTCGGCGGAAGCTGCATTGCGACGGCTTGCGACAAGAGAAGTTATTCGCACAAATTGTGGCGGGTCGCCCGCGGCTCCAATATCCTGCGGCTGCTGAAGGATCAGGCCGATTTCGGCCGGATCATCCTGCTGCACGAGAAGATGGCTGGCTTTCTCGTCGGCGCCGGATATCGGCCCGAACGCCTGACGACGATCCGCAATCCCGTCGCTCCGCTATCCATCAAACGCATCGAGGCGGAGGCCAACGACGAGTTCGTCTTCATCGGGAGGCTGGATGAGGAGAAGGGCATAGAAGACGCGCTGGCCGCCACGCGCAAAGCCGGCGTCCGGCTCTGCGTGATCGGGGACGGGCCGCTGATGCCGCTGGTCGCCGCTTCGGGAGATCACGTCAGGGCCGTCGGCTGGCAGTCGCATGCCGAGATCGGCCCGATCATCCGCAAGGCGCGCGCACTGTTGATGCCGTCGCGCTATCCCGAGCCGTTCGGTCTCGTCGCTATCGAAGCGGCCAGGAGCGGTCTGCCGGTCATCATGTCGCGCAGCGCCTTTCTCGCCGAGGAAATGCAAAGAGCCGGCATGGCGCTTGCCTGCGATACGGCTGACGAAAGCGCCTTTGCCGATACTTTGACGCGATTTAGCCAAATGCCGAGGCACGAGGTCCGCGCCACGAGCGAGCGGGCTTTCCGGCTATCGCCGGATCTTGCGTCGACACACGAGGAATGGCGCGACGCGCTTCTTGCCGAATACCAGAGCCTGATTTCGGCGAATGCGGTTCCCGAGCTGACAGACGGTGTGGTGATACAAGGAGTATCGAGTTGACTCTCAAAGCAACAACCTCTCTTCCCGACGCGAGGGCATTTCTCGGCGATGCGCCTGTCATGGCGAAAAGACGTGTCACTGATGCCGGAGGCGCGAGCGACACAAAGCAGCTTCGTGTCGCCATCGTGCATTATTGGCTCGTTTCGATGCGTGGCGGCGAGAAAGTCGTCGAAGAGCTGTGCCGCATGTTTCCGCAGGCCGACATCTTCACCCTCGTCTGCAACCGGGATCGCATCAGCGATTTTCTGAAGACGCGGAACATCCGCACCTCCTTCCTGCAGAAGATTCCCGGCGCGCAACGGCATTATACCAAGATGCTGCCGCTGATGCCCTTCGCGCTCGAGCAGTTCGATCTGCAGGACTACGATCTCGTGCTGTCGAGTGAATCCGGCCCCGCCAAGGGCATCATCACGCGCGCCGACGCGCTGCATGTCTGCTACTGCCACTCGCCGATGCGCTACATCTGGGATCAGTTCCATGTCTATCGTCATGGCCTGCCCTGGGTTGGGCGCGCTTTGATGTCGATCACCGCGCCCATGCTGCGCGCCTGGGACGTGACGACGTCCTCGCGAGTCGATGTGTTCGTCGCCAATTCCGATTATGTCGCAAGCCGCATCCGCCGCTTCTACGACCGGGAATCCATCGTCATCCATCCGCCCGTTGCGACGGACGATTTTGCGGTGGGGAAGGGAAAAGGCGAATTCTATCTCTATGCGGGTCAGCTGACCACCTACAAGCGGCCGGATATTGCCGTTCGCGCCTGCACCGAGGCCGGGCGGAAGCTGGTCGTGATCGGCGAGGGAGAACAATTGGCTTATCTGAAGTCGATCGCCGGACCGACCGTTGAGTTTCTCGGCCATCAGCCGTTCAACGTTCTGCGCGACCACCTGTCGCGATGCCGCGCGCTGTTGTTTCCCGGCACGGAGGATTTCGGCATCCTTCCGGTGGAAGCCATGGCATCGGGGCGGCCGGTCCTGGCTTTCGACGCCGGCGGCGCCAGAGAAACCGTTTCCTCGCCGCAGGTCGGTTTTCGCTTTGCACAGCAGACCACGGAAGCTCTGTTGGAAACGATGGCGGCGTTCGAAGAGGTGGAGGACGATATCGATTCGAATGCCATCCGCGCGCACTCGCTGAAATTCTCTTCCGCCGTGTTCCGCGACTGTCTGTCCAGCCTGATCGAACAACAACTGTCCACCCATGGCGACCGATCCGCCGAGGTCTTCAGAAGACGGCCGGACTGACGGAAAAGGACGGAGTTGCCTGTCTTGCCGCTGGGACCGAAACCGTCTCAATCCGTCGATGAGGAATAGAAGATAGATCATGTCAAGCGTATCTCAGAAGACGGCGACGGCGAGTATCTGGACAATCGGCGGTAAATTCCTGGCGCGACTGCTCGATTTCGTCAGCCTCCTGATCCTCGCAAGGCTTTTGAGCCCGGCGGATTTCGGCCTTGTCGCCATCGCGACCTCGGTTCTGGTCATCGTGGAGACAATCCTGGACCTGCCGCTGACGCAGGCCCTGATGCGCCAGCCGTCGCCTTCGGACGATATGTTTGCCACGGCCCTTACCCTCAGCCTGCTTCGAGGCGTGGCCATCAGCATACTGATGATGATCATTTCCTGGCCGATGGCTCTGATCTATGACGATTCCCGGCTTTTCTCGCTTGTCGCCGTGCTCTCCATCGCGCCTGCGATGCGCAGTGTGATCAGCCCCCGCATGGTTCTGTTCATGCAGCGGTTCGATTTCAAACGCGAGTTCGCACTCGATCTCATCACCAAGGGTTCGACACTGCTGTTCGGTGTCGGGGTGGCGGTTGCGACCGGCAGCTATTGGGGACTGGCGATCGGCGCGGTTGCAGGCCCGACCGCCGCTGCGATCACCTCCTATGTCTTTGCACCGATGCGACCGAGGTTCAGCCTTTCCGAGTGGAAGCACTTTCAGGACATGATCAGCTGGAACACCGTGTCGCAGGTGCTGAGTTCGATCAACTGGCAACTGGACCGGCTGCTTTTGCCACGCTTTACCGGCTTGTCGACGTTCGGCGCCTTCAGCGTCGCCGACAATATTGCCGGTATTCCATACCAGACCTTTGTTGGGCCATTGTTGCGCCCGCTGATGGCAGCATTCTCGACCGTCGATGACCGTCGTAATCTGATCACTGCCTATTTGAAGGCGACGAACGCGATCACCTTCGTGGCCGCGCCCATCCTCATCACGCTCGCGCTTCTTGCCGAGCCGGCCGTACGGATCATCGTTGGCGAGAAATGGGCATCCGCCGCGCCGATTCTGCAATGGCTGTGCATCGTCAGTCTGCTCGGTCTTCCGACGAATATGATGCCGCCATTGGCCATGGTCCTGAATAAAACCCGTTATCTCGCTCTCCGGATGTTTGCCGAGTTCGCCGTCAGGGTTCCGGTCACCGTCCTGGGCATTGTCTATTTTCAGGTGGCAGGAGCATTGGGCGCACGGATCGTGGCGGTGCTTGTCGCCTATGCCGCATCGCTCATCATCACGCGGCAGCTGATCGGTGCGACGTTTGCCGCTCAGTTGCATGCCTTTTTACGGCCTCTGGCCGCGAGCTTGCCGATGATCGCTTTCCTGCTGTGGATGGCGCCGATGCTCGCCGCCATGCCTGTCGGCCTCAACCTTATCGTCAGCCTGGCGCTTTGCGGCGGGGCGGCCGTCGCGATCTTCTGGGCCTTCGCGCTGCTGCTGTGGCAGGTTGTCGGAAGGCCCGACGGCATCGAGACCATCGTCGTCCACAGGCTCATGCCGCGACGAAACGGGGTTCTCACCTTTTGATCGAGACAAGTGTAGTCCAACGATTGGTTTGGCGTTTTCGGAGGAGCAGGATGCGTTACGGGATATCTTCTAAGGCTCTGGGTTTGCTCATCGTACTCGGTCTGGGGGCGTTGCCCGGCCGGCCCAGCGTGGCTCAACAACCACTCAATATCAATGCGTACCAGCTAACGTTCGAGGAAAGTTTCGACAGTCTCGACGTCTCGGCCTGGGGGGAGAGAAGCTCCCGCTGGATCGCCCATACGCCCTGGAACGGCGATTTCGGTGATGCCCGTTTCACAGACCCGGCGCCGGGCTTTCCGTTTACCACCGATCAGGGAGTTCTGAAGATCGAAGCGCGCAAGGAGGCCGATGGAACCTGGCGCTCGGGCCTGTTGTCGTCGGTGAACCCCAAAGGCGAAGGGTTCTCGCAGCAATTCGGTTATTTCGAAGCACGGATGATGCTGCCGCCAGGCAAGGGTGTCTGGCCGGCCTTCTGGCTCATCGGGCTTGACCGGTCGAAATACACCGCCGAGATCGACGTCCTGGAATATTATGGACGCGCGCCCTACGAATTCAGCATGGGCTTTCATATCTGGCGTCAGAGCCAGGGCGGCCAGAACACGACCGGCGGCCATTGGCAAACCGTCCAGGACGGAATTTTGAACAGCGAATACCACACCTACGGCGTCGATATCCAAGCTGACAAGACGAGCTTCTATCTCGACCGTCAGTTCATCTGGAGCTTCGATACGCCGAAGGAGTTCCACATGCCGTTCTATCCGTTGGTGAACCTGGCGCTCGGCTCGGGTTGGCCGATCGATGAAACGCCGAATCCTTCCATCCTGCTCGTCGACTATATTCACGTCTACCAGCGGAAGCCTACTGACGCAGCGAATTGAACAACTGAGGGGAAAACCGTGCTGTCGCTAAAGCGCGTCGCGATCTTTCAGATTCGCTCCTCGCGCTTTAGGTCCTTGTTTTACGCATGTCGTTGTCGCAAAACCGCTGCACACTTTTGCGCGGCATGCTCTAATGGCCGCAGCTGAGACCGGTTTCCGGGTCGAAGAGATGCATTGCCTCCTCGTCGAAAAAGAGAGTGAGCTTTTCGTTGTCGCGGATCGGGGTGCGTGGCGGCAGGCAGGCCATCAGACGCTGATCTCCGGCAAGGGCGGTGACGACGAGTTCCGGGCCGGTCAGCTCTGCGACCTCAAGGGTTGCCTCGATCGACGGGCCAGTGCCGCCCGTGCGAAGCGCCTCGGGACGGATGCCGAGGACAAGGTCGCGGCCATTGCCGGCCGCCTCGCGGAAACGGGCGGGCAGAGGCAGGCTGGCATCGGAGCCGGAAAGCGCCAGGCGACCATCTCGCGCCGTCACCTTCAGCAGGTTCATCGGCGGCGCGCCGACGAAGGTGGCGACATAGAGCGTTGCCGGATGGTTGTAGATCTCTTCCGGTGTGCCCAGTTGCTCGATGCGGCCGTCGCGCATGACGGCGATGCGGCTTGCAAGCGTCATCGCCTCGATCTGGTCATGGGTGACATAGACGACGGTCGTCTTCAGCATCTGGTGCAGCCGCTTGATCTCGGTGCGCATCTCCATGCGCAGCTTGGCATCAAGGTTGGAGAGCGGCTCGTCGAAGAGGAAGACCTCCGGCTTGCGCACCAGCGCGCGGCCGATCGCGACGCGCTGGCGCTGGCCGCCGGAAAGCTGGCTCGGCTTGCGGTCGAGAAGGTTTTCGATCTGCAGGAGCTTTGCGGCATCGTGTACGGCCCTGTCGCGCTCCGGCGCCGGCACCTTGCGCATTTCCAGGCCGAAACCGATGTTCCGGTGCACCGTCAGATTGGGATAGAGCGCGTAGGATTGAAAGACCATGGCAATGTCGCGGTCCTTCGGATGCACGCTAAGCACCGAGCGGCCGCCGATCCTGACATCGCCGCTCGTTGCCTCGGCAAGGCCGGCGATGATATTCAGCAGCGTGGACTTGCCGCAGCCGGAGGAGCCGAGCAGCACCAGGAACTCGCCACTTTCCAATGAGACGTCGATGCCTTTCAGCGTCTCGACGTCGCCGTAGGTCTTGCGGATGTTCTGAATTTCGAGCGCGCTCATCGCACAGGCTCCTCAGGAGATGACGGGCCGCCATAATTGCGGGGAAGGGTGGAGATGGCGCGTGAGGCGACTGCGGTTCCCGCCTCCAGGCAGGAGATCAGCGGCTCATCGCTTGCGAGCGAGGCGAGGAAGGCGGCGTTGAAGACATCGCCGGCGCCGATCGTATCGACGACCTCGACAACGGGTGCCGCCACCGAAACCAATAGGCCGTCCGGCCCGATCGCGAGAGCGCCGTCCGGGCCACGCTTGACGACAATGATCGCACTCTCCGGCATATGCGACTTGATGTGACGAGCCGCCTCGATCGGATCGGCGATGCCGGCAAGCGTCGTCGATTCGACCTCATTCAGCAGCGCGATACCGCTGCGGGAGAGCCAGGCGCGCGTCGCCGCGCAATTCTCGTCTGTCCAGCCGTCGAGCGGCCAGCCGGTATCGAGCGCGACAGTGATGCCATGGCTGTCGGCCCAGTCGAAGAAGGCGTCATAATCCGCTGTCAGGTCGTCGGTCAGGAACGAACCGCAGAGAAGGGTGTAGCCGCCCTGCAACCTTGCGCCCTCGATGACCGCGAAGACATCAGCCAGGCTGAAGCGCGGCAGGTGGCCCTTTGTCGTGAAGAAGGTGCGCTCGCCGTCCGGATGGGTGATGCCGACGGAGAGCGTCGTTTTCTCAGGATGTACCGGCCACTTGTCGGAACGGTGGCCGAAGGCTTCGCTCAGCCAGCGACCGAACTGGTCACTGCCGATACTGGCGGCGATCTCGAATTCGACGCCGAGCGCTTGCCAGACGAGCGCGCTGTTGCCGGCGGCTCCGCCGACGCGCAACTCGTCATGGTCGACGATGATCTCCGTCCCGGCTTTCGGCCAGGGCGCGGCTGGTCCGAGGATCAGGTCGATGTTGACGTTGCCGATGACTGCAAGCGGCCGCATTCATTCGCTCCGGGTGATCTTGGTGGAGCGGACCGGCGTTCCGGCATCCTCCACGCGGGCATGGGCAAAGGCGATCATCAGCCGCTGGGCGACCGGCAGCATGGCGAAGATCGCGGCAAGACCGGTTGCAGGCGCAAAGCGGATCGTAACCGCGCCGGCAACCGGCGCTTCGCCCGACGCGTCGAACAGGATGACCGGGGCACTGGTCGCGACGGCGGATGTCGCCATCGCGGTGACCAGGCCGGCCGTCTCGTCCAAGCCGCGGAACAACACGACGCCGATCTCGGATCCCAGCATCTCCATCGGTCCGTGGCGCAGCTGGCCGCCTTCAAGCGAGAAGCAGGGACGGCGCGACAGCTCGGTCAATCCGAGCGCGAGCGCCTCGGCAACACCCTGCAGCCGGCGGCCCGAGGTGACGACGGTTGCGACGTTTTCGAGTGCCGAGAGGGCGGCGGTGATGTCACGGTCTTCCGGCGTCTTGAGGGCGGCAAGTGCGGCGTCGGGATTTTCGCCGAGGGCGGCGAGGATTGCCAGATGCAGGGCGAAGGTTACCGTCAGGCTGCGGGTCGCGGCGAAGGCTAGCTCGGTGCCGCCGCTGCCGACCAGCGACGGCGCGGTTCTTGCGAGGAAGGAGCCGCCTTCGAGCGTCAGGCCGAAGGTCTCTTCCGTGCCGCCGGTTTCGTCGAACCAGCGCAGGACTTCCGCACTTTCGCCGGATTGCGAGGTGACGAAGATCGTCCTGCCGGCGATCGGCAGCGGCTGGCCGAGCTGCTCGGACAGCGGCAAGGCGACGGCATCGATGTCGAGGGCCCGGTAGAGCGGTTCGACGGCGCGGTTGACGGCATGCGAGCCACCCATGCCGATGAGCAGCAGCCTGCCGGTCTTTTTCAGCGAGGCGGCGGCCTGGGCTGCCATCGGCTGGGCAGCTTCGTAGGAGGCAATCGCATCGGCATGCTGGCGCGCCATTTCGCGATCGATCGCGGCAAGTCCGGCCGGCCGGGTTGTTTTTGATGTCATGTTCATCCCTTGACGCCGCCGCTGGTCAGCCCCGAAATCAGGGCGCGTTGCATGACAAGACCGATCAGCACCGGGGGCAGGGCGGCGAGCACGCCTGCCGTCGCGATCAGTCCGTAATCGGAAACGCGGCCGCCGGCGAGATCGGCAATGGCGACGGTCAGCGTCTTGGCGCGCTGGTCCGAGGTGAAGAGCAGCGCATAGAAGAATTCATCCCAGGCAAGCAGGAAGGCAAAGAGGCTTGACGTCGCCACCACGGGGGCGGCCAGCGGCAGCGTGATGATCCTGAGCGTCTGAAACAGGCCGGCGCCGTCGATCATCGCGGCGGATTCGATTTCGCGCGGAATAGAATCGAAGCCTGATTTCATTAGCCAGGTAGTGAAGGGCGCCAAGATCGTCAGGTATACCAGAGCAAGCCCGAAGACGTTGTTCAGCAATCCGAGATGGGAAAGCCCCATATAGAGCGGCACGGCGAGCGCCACCGGCGGTAGCATGTAGGTGGCGATCACCATCGACAGCGACCAGCCGACGGACGGCGTGCGTGATACTGCCCAGCCCGCCGGAATGGCCAGCGCAATAGCGGCGATCGTCGCCATTCCCGCCACTTCGATGCTGTTTCGCAGCGACGAGGTGAAGGCGGCGCCGGCGCTGTTTTCGAGCGTCGCGAGCAGCACGCCGTAGCGCGAGAAATCCACCGTCTGCGGCCACCAGCGCAGCGGCTTTGCCGCAAGGTCGGCGGTCGGCGAGATGCTCATGATGAACAACCACAGGATCGGCGCGAGGATGACGGCAGCAAGCAGCAGTGCGCAGAGGTGAATGAAGGCGGAAAAGAGCGGGCTCTGGCGTTCCATCAGGCCGCACTCCCGGCGGTCTTGCGCACCAGAGCGGCGTAGCCGGCGGCAAGCAGCGTCACCAGCAGCGTGACGATCAATGCCAGCGAGGCGCCCGAGCCTGCCCGCTGGAAGGAGAAGGCTTCCTGATAGACGAGGATCGACAGCGTGCGCGTGCTGTTGGCCGGGCCGCCGCGGGTCATGACCCAGATGATGTCGAACACTTTGAAGGCCTCGATCGTGCGCAGCACCAGGGCTACCATCAATGGGCCGGCGAGATGGGGCAGGATGACGAAGCGGAAGCGGGCGAAAGCGCCGGCGCCGTCGACCAGCGAGGCGGCGGTGATGTCGCGCGGCACGGCCTGAAGCGCGGCCAGCGCGATCAGCGCCACCAGCGGGAAATTCTTCCAGCAGTCGGCGATGATGAGGGCCGCCAGCGCCGTGCCCGGTTCGCCGAGCCAGGAGCGATAGGCCTCCAGCAGGCCGAGTTGGGTCAGCGCGGCGTTCAGTGCGCCGTATTCCGGATTGTAGATCAGCCGCCAGAGTGTGGCGTTGACGACGGTCGGCAGTGCCCAGGGCAGGATCATCAGGGCGCGAAGCGCGGTGCGGCCGCGAAACTGCTGGTTCAGCAGCAGGGCTGCCAACACGCCGATCACCATTTCGGCGGCGACCGAAACGATCGCGAACCATGCGGTAGTGGTGAGCGTGCGCTGGAAATTCGAGCCGGAGATCATCTTTGCGTAATTGTCGATGCCGACAAAGCTGCCTTCCGTGCCGACGAGCTTGGCGTCGGTGAAGGAGAGGCCGACGGTATCGATCAGAGGCCAGCCAATGACTGATATCATGACCACGAGAAGCGGCAGCATCAAAAGCCACGCGCGGGTTGTCAGCCAAGTGCCCGACATCAAGGCGACCCTTCTTCATTACAGGTTTTGGAGACCGGGCGACGGCAGGCGCCGCCCGGGTTTTCATGGCTTGATCAGAGGCCGCTATTGTCTGCTGCCGACTTCAGCGCGTCCTCGGGAGAGGACTGGCCGAGCAGCGATTCCTGGATCGCCTGCTGCAGCGCGGTCGAGAGCTCCTGATATTTCGGCGTCGTCGGACGCGGATACATCGCGGCCAGGCCGATCTTGGCGGCGGAGATCAGCTCTTCCTGGCCCTTGGTGACGGCTGGATCCTCATAAGACGACGCCCAGATCGGCAGGCTGAGCTTGGCATAGGCATTCTGCGTCGCCTGCGAAGTCATGAAGGTGATGTATTTCCAGGCTTCATCAGGATGCTTGCTGGCCGAAGTGATGCCGAGGCCCATCGAGCCGTTGACGGCCGAAGCCTCGCTCTTGCCGGCAACACCCGGCGCCGGCACGACGCCGACCTTGCCTGCGACCTTGCTGTCCTTCGGATCGTTGGCCATGTTGTACATGTAGGTCCAGTTCAGCGCGAAGGCGGCATCGCCGTTTTCGAAGACCTTGCGGACGTCCTCTTCCAGGAATTCCTTGGAATTCGGATTGGTCAGGCCGGAGGAATAGCTGGAGACCATGTACTTCAGGGCGTCGAGGCCGCCGCCGGTCTGGAAGGCCGGTTTGCCGTCCTTGAGGAAATCGCCGCCATAGGCGCTGACGAGCGTGGTGTAGTCGCAGATCGCGGCTTCGGCCTGCGACCAGCTCCAGGCGATCGGCGTGGCAAGCAAGCCCTTGTCCTTGATCGTCTTTGCCTGTTCGGTCAGTTCGTCCCAGGTCTTGGGCGGGGTCTTGATGCCGGCCTTTTCGAGGATTTCCTTGTTGTAGAACAGGTATTTGGTGTCGAGGATCCACGGCATGCCGTAATATTTGCCATCATATTGCACGGTGGTCCAGGCACCCGGCAGCACGCCCTTCTTCATCTCGTCGGTGACGCGAGAGGAGACGTCGACCAGCACCTTGTTGGTGGCGTATTCGGCCGGCCAGATGACGTCGAAGAGGACGACGTCATAACCACCGCCGGAACCCTGAGCCAGCACCGTCTTGTCGTGCAGGCCTTCATAGGGAACGAATTCGAGATTGACCTTGATATCGGGGTTCGCCTTGGCGAAGGCGTCGGTCATGGCGCGCACGTCAGCCTCGCTATAGGCGGCCTGCGCCATGAAGAGCGCGTTCAGCGTCGTTTCGGCGAAAGCATGCGGCGCAAGGGATGCGCCGATCAAGGCCGCACCCAGAAGCGTCTTGTTAAAGGATTTCAGCATTGCAGCCTCCAGTTTTTGACATTTACGCATTGCCGACGGCGGTCCTCCGCCATCGGTGTTCGAGAAGGCACGCGCGGAATGCGTGCCGGTTCGTCGTCTCGGAGCGTCGTCGGAGCCCTTGCCGGCCTCCTGCGTTCCCTGGAACTCTCCGGTCCCTTAATAAGTCAAGTGTCTTGACTTATTACTTCTTCAACATTCTATTGGAGTCAAGAGGGAATTGCACATGAATGACAGCCGGCCGATCCGGGCCAAGAGCGGCACCAATCACGAGGGCACCAGCGCGCATAACCGGCGCGTGATGATCGATGCCCTCAGGATCAACGGTGCGCTTTCACGCGCCGATCTGGCGCGGGCGACGCGGCTGACCAAGCAGACGGTGTCGAATATCATCGAGGAACTTGAGCGCGACGGTCTCGTCAGTTCGCAGGAGACGGTGAGGAGGGGCAGAGGCCAGCCGTCGACACCCTACGGCCTGGTGCCCGAGGGCGCCTTTGCGATCGGCTTGCAGATCGACCGGCATGTGACGCGGGCGGTCGCGGTCGATCTCGTCGGCAGCGTTCTCGTGCGTGATGAAGCCGGCCTCCCACCTGGAGGTCCGTCGAACGGGACGAAGGTCATCCTCGACCTCGTCGCCGGCATACGCTCAAAGCTCGCCGGAATCGTCCAGCAGTCGGAAAAGCGGCTGGTCGGCCTCGGCGCCGCCATGCCCGGGCCTTTCGGAGTTGCCGGCAGTGGCGATGATCCTTGGATGATGGAGGCCTGGCAGAAATTTCCGTTGTTGGAAACGCTGACCGCCGGCACCGGGCTCGATGTCGGCCTGCAGAACGATGCGGCGGCGGCAGCGACCGCCGAACGCATGGTGGGAGCTGCCCACGGCCTCGACCACGCCGTCTGCCTCTTCGTCGGCTATGGCATCGGCGCCGGCCTCATTCTCAACGGCGAACTCTACCGCGGCACCAACGGCAATGCCGGCGAGATCGGCATGGCGCTGCTGTTTGCCGACGGCAAATCGACGCCGCTCGAACATCGCGCCTCGCTCGCCTCGCTCTATCAGCATCTATCGGTCGATCCCGCCGATCCTCATCTCTACGCACATATCAACGATCTCGCCTTGAGAGGCGATCAAAGCATCCGGGCCTGGGTCGAAGCAGCTGCAGTGGACATGCGCTGGAGCATCCATCTCATCGAGACGCTGTTCGATCCGCAGACGGTGATCCTCTGCGGCAGCGCACCGGAAGCGCTGGTGAACAGGTTGATTGCGGCAATCGGGCCGTTGCTGCCCTCGATCGCCGAACGTCGTGGCCGGACGCTGCCGCGCCTGCAGCCCGGCATGGCCGATCCCTGGTCGGTGGCGCTTGGCGCTGCCGCCGGACCGATCAGCCGTGCATTCGATCCGCGTTTTGCGGCGATCCTGAAGGATTCCCTGCAATCCTGAGGCCTAAACCCTGAGGCCTAAACTCTGAGGTTGCACACCAGTGCAATGGCGAAAATGCCAGCGTTTTTGCAAGTTTCGTTGCGGCGGAGTAGCTGAATAAAGGCGCTCTGTCATAATATAAATAAATATTAAATACCCCTAAAAATTCCATCGTTTCGAATATAGCTGCAATCTGCTGGCAATATATTGAAGCAAGATCTGAAACCTCTATAAATATTTCCCTGGATTTGCGAACAATGGTTGTATGAAGGTTTTATGACAACTTTTTTTAGATGGCTTCATGTCATGTAATATTCATTGGCCGCGGCAATTTGAACCAGCTAATAGGGCGTGCGCTGAAAGTGCGCGTCCCTTTTACCCTCGAGGTTCTCATGCAAGCCAAGCTTCTCGGCGCCGTTGGCGCCCTTCTCGCTACAGCGTTTCTTGCTGGTCCCGCTACCGCCGCCGATAAGACCAAGATTGACTTCTGGTTCGGCAATTCCGGTGACATCGCAAAGCGTGTCCAGGAGCAGTGCGATCGCTTCAACCAGTCGCAGGCCGACTACGAAGTCGTCTGCACCAGCCAGGGCAGCTACGACGCGTCCCTGCAGAACACCATTGCTGCCTTCCGTGCCGGCAAGCAGCCGACCATCGCCCAGGTCTCCGACGCCGGCACCCTCGACATCATGCTCTCCGGCGCCTACTACCCGGCCAACAAGCTGATGACCGACATGGGCTACACCGTCGACTGGAAGGACTACTTCTCCGGTATCTCCGGCTACTACGCGACATCGAAGGGCGAGATGTACTCCTTCCCCTTCAACTCCTCGACGGCTCTTCTCTACTGGAACAAGGACGCCTTCGCCAAGATCGGCAAGGATCATGCTCCGGCGACCTGGAAGGAAGCAGGCGAGGATCTCAAGGCTCTGAAGGATGCAGGCTATGCTTGCCCGCTCGGCTTTGACATCTCCAACAACGAAGTCTGGCAGTACATCGAGCAGTTCGAAGCCGTAAACGGCGAAGCGATCGCCACGAAGAAGAACGGTTTTGAAGGTCTCGACGCCGAGCTCGTGTTCAACAAGAACCCGCTTCTCGTCAGCTACGTCAAGGACCTCAAGTCCTGGTACGACAACAAGCTTGCCGTCATCAAGAACAAGGCTGTCGGCCAGACCTTCGTCGAAGCTTTTGCCGCCGGCGATTGCCAGGTCATCCTGACCTCGGTCGGCGACCACGGCAATGTCGGCCGCACCGCCAAGCAAGGCATGAACTGGGGTGTTGCCATGCTCCCGACCTACGGCGACGCAACCCGCCACAGCTCTTATGTTGGCGGCGCTTCGCTCTGGGTTCTGAAGGGTCATTCCGACGCTGAATACAAGGCCGCCGCTGCCTTCTTCAACTTCATCGCAAAGCCGGAAGAAGCTCTTACCTGGTCGACCGTTACCGGCTACATCCCGGTTCGTAACTCCGGCTTCGAATATCTGAAGAAGCAGGGCTTCTACGACAAGGCTCCTTATGCCGGCCGCGAACTCGCCATTCAGAGCCTGACCGCTTCGCCGGCTGGCGACGCGGCTCCGCACGGCATCCGCCTCGGTGGCCTGCTGCAGGTCCGCACCGAAATCGCCAATGGTCTGCAGGCAATCTTCGTCAACAATGCCGATGTCCAAGCTTCGCTCGACAGCGCTGCCGAGCGTGGCAACACGCTGCTGCGTCGCTTCCAGCAGACCTACAAGAACGTTCAGCTCCCTTGATCGATTGGATAATGAGCCGCACCCGGCCCGCATTTCGCGCGCCGGGTGCGTCGTTGCAAGTTCTTCAGTCGGCCGCGGATGCGGACTCGCCGCCCGCGCCTGAAGCGCGCCGCAATCTTTCAGATTCGCTCCTCGCGCTTTAGATCTCTATTTTGACGCATGTCGTTACCGCAAAACTGCTGCACATTTTTGCGCGACATGTTTTAAACCAAACCAGGACGAAAACGACCACTCATGGAAAAGCGCGTCACTTTCTCCTCAACGACGATCGGGCTGCTCTTCGCATTTCCGATGCTGTTGCTGATCTTCGTCTTCTTCTATTGGCCAAGCGCGCAGGCGCTCTATTGGGCGTTCACGCTCGAGCAGCCATGGGGCGGCGGTAATGCCTGGGTCGGTTTCGACAATTTCAAACAGCTGCTCACCGACCCGATCTATTGGGACTCGATCACCCGCAGCATGATCTTCGGCTTCAGTTCGACGGCCATCGCCATGGGGCTGGCGCTGATCCTGGCGCTTTTGACGGATCGTGAACTGCGCGGCCACAAAGTCTACCGGTCGGTCTTCATCTGGCCTTACGCAATTGCCGCTCCCGCTCTCGGCCTCGCCTTCCGCTTCATCCTGGCGCCGGAGGCCGGCCTTCTGTCGGTTATAAACCACGTCTGGCCCGGCCTCTGGAACCCCGCGCTCGACGGCAAGGATGCGATGATCGCCGTCATCGTCGCCTTCTCCTGGAAGTATATCGGCTACAACTTCATCTTCTTCCTCTCGGCGCTGCAAGGCATTCCGCGCTCGCTGATCGAGGCCGCCGCAATGGACGGTTCGGGACCGATGCGCCGGATCTGGGATATCCAGCTGCCCCTGTTGACGCCGACGCTTTTCTTCCTGCTCGTCATCAACATCACCGAGAGCTTCCAGGATTCCTTCGGTATCGTCGACGTGATGACGCAGGGCGGCCCGGCGCGCGCCACCGAGCTCATGGTCTACAAGATCTATTTCGACGGCTTCAGAGGTCTCGACTATTCGGGCGCCGCAGCGCAATCCATCATCCTGATGGTGCTCGTCGTCCTTCTCACCATCTTCCAGTTCCGCTTCATTGAGCGGCGCGTGCATTACAAGTGAGGTCGCGGACATGATCGAACGCACGCCGATATTCAACTTCATCTGTTATACGCTTCTCGCGCTCGGCATGGTGATCGCGCTTCTGCCTTTCGCCATCGTCATCATCGCCTCGACGCTTGATCTGGAGATGGTCAATCGCGTGCCGCTGCCGCTGATGCCGGGCTCGCATTTCTGGGAAAACGCTGAGACCGCCTGGGTTCGCGCCGATCTCGGCAACAAGCTGTTCCACAGCATCATCTTCGCCGCAACCGTCGGCGCCGGCAAGGTCATGCTGTCTTCCATGGCAGCCTTCTCGATCGTCTACTTCCGCTTCCGCGGCCGGTATGTGATTTTCTGGATCATCTTCATCACGCTGATGCTGCCGCTGGAAGTCCGTATCGTGCCGACCTATTCGATTGCGGCCAATGCGCTGCAGCCTTTCCAGACGATCCTCGACGTTACCGGCATAAGCTGGCTCGTTGCGCAGATCACCGGCTTCCAGATCAAGCTCGAATGGGGCCTACTGAATTCCTATCCCGGTCTCGTTTTGCCGCTGGTCGCAACCGCCACCGGCACCTTCCTCTACCGGCAGTTCTACCTGACCGTTCCGGACGAGCTGGCCGAGGCCTCGAAGATGGACGGATCGGGCCCGGTCCGGTTCTTCTGGGACATTCTGCTGCCGCTTTCGCGGCCAAATATGATCGCGCTCTTCACGATCATGTTTGTCTGGGCCTGGAACCAGTATCTCTGGCCGCTGCTGATCACCACCGATCCGAAATTCGGCATCGCCGTGACGCAGCTCAAGACCCTCATCCCGTCCGAATTCGGCCTGCCCGACTGGAATGTCGCCATGGCCGGAACCCTGATCATCATGTCGCCGCCATTGATCCTCGTCATTCTGATGCAGCGCTGGTTCGTACGCGGCCTTATCTCCACCGAGAAGTGAAGGAGTACTCCCTTGGCACCGATCTCCATTCGTGGCGTGAAGAAAAACTACGGCAAGACCCCCGTCGTTCACGGCGTCGATCTCGACATCCAGTCGGGTGAGTTCATCGTCATCCTCGGCCCATCCGGATGCGGCAAGTCCACGCTGCTGCGCATGATCGCCGGCCTTGAGGAAATCACCGGCGGTGAAATCGCCATTGACGGCCGCGTCGTCAACCAGCTGGAGCCACGCGAGCGCGGTTGCGCCATGGTCTTCCAGAACTATGCGCTTTATCCGCATATGAGCGTTGCCGAGAATATCGGCTATGCATTGAAGGTGGCCGGCGTCTCGAAGGCGGAGCGTCAGCGGCGTATCGGCGAGGTCGCCAAGGCGCTCAGCCTCGAACCTTTCCTCGAACGCCGGCCCGCCGCTCTTTCCGGCGGCCAGCGCCAGCGCGTCGCCATGGGCCGGGCGATGATCCGCGAACCGAAGGTATTCCTCTTCGACGAGCCGTTGTCGAACCTCGACGCCAAGCTGCGTATCGCCATGCGCGCCGAAATCCGCCGCCTGCACCGTCGCCTCGGCGCAACCTCGATCTTCGTCACGCATGATCAGACCGAGGCGATGACGCTGGCCGACCGGCTGGTGGTGATGAATGGCGGCAGGGTCGAGCAGGTCGGCACGCCGGAAGAGGTCTATCATCATCCGGTCTCGCGCTTCGTCGCCGGCTTCGTCGGCACACCGGCGATGAACCTGCTCGAGGGCACGATCAATGACGAGGGCGTCTTCGTCTACGATCAAAGCCGCAAGGTCGCGCTGCCGCGCGAGCGCGCCGCACCGCTGAAAGGCAAACACGTCGTGCTCGGCATGCGCGCCGAGGCCGCCCGGCTGGTCGCCCCGGATGCGCCAGGCGCCCTCACCGCAACGGCCGATTTCATCGAAGAGCTCGGCGCAAGCCGCGTCGTCCACGCCGATTTCGATGGACTGCCCTTTGCCGTGGCGCTGACTGAGGCCGTGAAGGTGAAGTCGGGCGATCCGATCGGCATCGCGATCGATTACAACCAGATCCACCTCTATGCCGCCGATACCGGCCGGATCATCGAGAATCCTGTTATGAACAGCGCAGGCGCCGTCCACGCCTAAAGCGGTCTGCGATGATCTTGGCAGAGCGTTCGGCGGCTGAGGATGTCAGCCACTTGCCGAAGGTGAATTGCTCTAACGGTGGATCGGGTCGATCCACGCGACGTCCTCCGGCTTTTCGACCGGCTCGATGTCGAGGTTGACGACGACCGGTTCCTGGCCTGAGCGGACGAGCACGCATTCCAGCGTCTCGTCGCGGCTGGCGTTGATCTCCTGATGCGGCACGTAGGGCGGAACATAGATGAAGTCGCCGGGGCCGGCCTCGGCGGTATATTCCAGATGCTCGCCCCAGCGCATGCGAGCCTTGCCCTTGACCACATAGATGATGCTTTCGAGATCGCCATGGTGATGGGCGCCGGTCTTGGCGTTGGCATGGATCGTCACCGTACCGGCCCAGATCTTTTCGGCGCCGGCGCGCGCATTGTTGATCGCGGTCGCGCGGCTCATGCCCGGCGTCTGTGCGGTGTTCGGATCGAGCGAATTGCCGGGAATGACCTTGACGCCATGTTCCCGCCAGTCGACATGGTGATGCTCGTGGTCGTCGCTCATGCCTTGCCTCCACTTTCGATTTCGTCAGTCTAAGCCGGAGCCGGGCGGCGGCCAAGCGGTTTGCCGCTGCGCAGCCGCATAACGTCCCGGCCCCATAGCTTCCGCGCACAAAGGAAAGAACGGACCCGATGAGCCACCTCCCGCAAATCGACTATGACACCGCTTCGGAAGAGGTTCGTGCGGCGCATGACGAAGAAGTCAGGCTGCGCGGCCGGATGACCAACATGAAGCGGACGCTGCTGCATTCGCCCGCCGCTCACCGCATCTATGCCGAATGGTTCACGCTGCGGGCCGAGCTCGATCCCGCCGTCAGCGACCGGGCTATCTGGATCTTCTCGCATGCGATCTCGAAGGCAGCCAGATCGAAGATCGCTATCACCTTCTTTCGCCGGGCGCTGATCAACAAGGGCTTCAATCCCGACGCGCTGGAGCTTTCAGACGAGGAAACGCTGCTCGACGCCTTCGGCAAGGCGATCGTCGCCGATTCCAACGCTGTTCCCGCCGAACTCTGGGCAAAGCTGAAAGAGCGCTACGAGACCAAGGTGCTCGTCGATCTCGTCGCCTTTGCCGGCATCATGCTGGCGACCGCCGTCTTCAACAATGTCGTCGAGGTCGACTTCGATCCCGAGCTTGAAGCCTTCGCCGAAGGCGGCAGCTCAGCCTAACCGCCGAGCGAAGCAATCGCAGCCTTGACTGCGTCCGCGCCAGCCCTGGTCGGCCGGTATTCCAGACCGACGGCGCCGTCGTAGCCGTTGGCGAAGATCCAGTCGAGGCGTCGGGCAAGGTCGATGCTGCCGGAGCCCGGCTCGTTGCGGCCGGGGTGATCGGCGACATGGACGTGGATGATACGGTCGAGACGGCCGTTCAGCACCTCTTCGGTGCGCTCGTCCATCACGGCGGAATGGTAGATGTCATAGACGATGCCGATCTCGGGGCGGGCGACGTCATCGATGATGTCGAGGCCTTCGCGGGTCGAATCGAGGAAATAGCCGACATGGTCGATGCGAATGTTGAGCGGCTCGACGCCGAGGCGGACACCGCTGCCTTTGAGGATATCGGCGCCGGCTCTCAGCGTTTCGGTGAGCGCCCGGCGCTGTTCTTCGCGGGTCAAGCCGGGGAGATCGTCGCCCGCCTGGGCAATCAGCACCGGCGCGCCGAGGCGCTTTGCGACAGTGACGGATTCGGCAAGGCCCTTCAGCCAGGTCTGCCGGTTGGCTGCGTCGGTCAGCGCGATCATCGGTTCGGCGACGAGGCTGGAGACGGCAAGGCCGGTTTCCTTCCGCGCCGCCTCGATCGCGTCCAGATCCTTGTCGGTCCAGCGCCAGAACTCGATCGCTGTTAGGCCGGCTGCATGGGCACGGCGGATGCGATCGGGAAAGCTGTCGCCCTCTTCGGCAAACAGCCACTCTATGCAGGCTGAATAACGTCGCATGAAAACTCCTCCCATCCGTTGATGCAGGCATGCGACAGATCGTAGTCTGCCGCAAGAGAGTGCAGGCGCTTGACGCCCGGTGTGCATTGGCGGAACACTCAGCACATCAGGCCGGCATCTCCGGCCGTTTGCGGAGGAAGATATGGATCTCGGATTGAAGGGAAAGGCTGCCGTCATAACTGGTGCGTCGGTCGGTATCGGACTGGCGATCGCCGAGGGGCTGGCGGCTGAGGGCGCCGACCTCGTGCTGGCAGCACGCGGCGGCGAACGGCTCGAGGCGGAAGCCGCCCGTATCGCCGAGACGTACGGCGTTAGCGCCGCCGCTGTCGCGGCCGATGTGGCGACGGTCGCGGGAACCGAGGCGATCATCGCGGCGGCGGCTGAAAGAGGTGGCGCCGATATCCTCATCAACAATGCCGGCACCGGATCGAACGAGACGGTGATGGAGGCGCCCGACGAGAAGTGGCAGGACTATTGGGACCTGCATGTGATGGCCGCCGTGCGGCTGGCGCGCGGCATCGCGCCGCAGATGAAGGAACGCGGCGGCGGGGTGATACTACACAATGCCTCGATCTGCGCCGTCCAGCCGCTCTGGTACGAGCCGATCTACAATGTCAGCAAGTCGGCGCTGATGATGTTTTCGAAGACGCTTTCGACCGAGCTCATCAAGGACAATATCCGTGTCAACTGCGTCAATGCCGGTCTGATCCTGACGCCCGACTGGATCAAGACCGCCAAGCAATTGACGGCGGAAACCGGCGGCAACTGGGAAGGCTATCTGCAGAGCGTCGCCAACGAGCACGCCGCCTCCAAACGCTTCGGCACGCCGGAGGAACTAGCCAACGTCTTCGTCTTCCTGAGTTCGGAGCGTGCGAGCTATTGCATCGGCTCGACCTATTTCGTCGATGGCGGCATGCTGAAGACGATCTAAACGAGGCGGCTGACAAGGCGCGCGGCGGCCGGTGCTTCTCAAGGCTGCCGCGCGCATCTGTGGACGTTGCCGATACAAGCTATAAATAATAGCTATTTTGTTGTATGTTCACGCTTTTGACGCTATTTGCCTGCTATTGGCAGGATAAATACTGCGATTTCTACAAGGCGACGACGATGCTGACGAAAAAGGGAAAATACGGGCTGAAGGCGCTGGTCGACCTGGCGCGGCTGGCGCCGGGTGAGACCGCCTTCATCAACGACATCGCGGCCCGCAACAATATCCCGAAGAAGTTTCTCGACACGATCCTGCTCGAACTGCGCAATGTCGGCATCCTGCGCTCGAAGAAGGGACCGGGCGGCGGCTATTCCCTGTCGCGGCCGGCAACCGAAATCCGCATCGGTCATGTCATCCGCACGCTCGACGGACCCTTAGCGCCGATCCGCTGCGCCAGCCGTACGGCTTACGAGGCCTGCGACGACTGTGCCGATCCGGAAACCTGTCAGGTGCGGCGCTCGATGACCGAGGTTCGGGACGCGATCGCCGCCATTCTCGACAATATGACCCTCGAGCAGTTCGTCGCCGACGGCGGCCGCATCGACGGAGCGAGGGAAGACTTCCTGATCCTCCGCCGCCAGTTGAGTTAGGTCCTCCCAGGCTCTGACATATATTCGCCTGCGGTGTGCAGCAACTTATCCCGCGGCAGCGATAGCGCGTGAATGCGGGCATTGCGCCAATGGCGGTCGAGATTGAGGCCGATGCCCGCCGATGTTTCCCCTGCAAGTTCGAACAGCGCATTTGCGGTGTCGAGCGCCGTTTCCCCGGCAAGGATTGCAGCGGCCGAGGCGGAAAAATGCGCGTCCGCCATCGCTGCCTCCATAGGATTGACCTGGGCAATGTCGAGTTTGCGGCCAGCCCGTTCCAAGGCTGCCGCCGTCGCTTCGATACGGATGGCGCGGTCGCCGATTCGCGGGAGGACGGTCGCGCTGCGATCGCCAATCGCGGTCATCAGGTCGCTCCATGCGGCCCGGGCGATGCCCAGGCTGACACCGGCCTTGAGCAGCAGGCCAAGCGAGATGCCGGTCGAATATCCGGACGAGGGGGCCGCGGCAATCGCATCGGCATTGACATGAAGTGTGGCGACGATCGCCGTCGCTGATCCATTGGTGCGCTGGCCGAAGCCGTCCCAATCGTCGACCACCTGCACGCCCTCGTCGGTGCGTGCGAGGTAGAGCGTCACCGGGCGGCTGGGAGGAGCGGTGGCGGCAGCGGCGATCCAGTCGGCGAAAAGAACACCGGGCGCCTGCCGCGTGCGCCCGCTCAGGCGATAGCCTGGGCCTTCAGCGGTCAGTTCGGCCACGTCGGTGAAGGCGGCGCCCGAAAAGCGGTCGCCGAGCAGCACACGGGCAAACAGCGACGCCTTCAAATCCTCGGCAGCCTGGGTGCGGAGCGTTTCCAGCGCGCAAAAATGATTTTCCAGCGCCTCGCCGATCGAAGCATCGCCCTCGGCGATGATTGCAACGATTTCGGCGAGCAGGGCGTTCGACACGTCGAGCCCTTCATGGTCGGGCGGAACAGTGATTGCCGTCAGCCCCGATATCGACAGCGCATCAAGCTCGGCAAAGGGCAGGATGCGGTTGATATCGCGCTCGCTCGCCTGATGCCGGAATGCTGCGGCGAGGCCGCGGGCCGTGGATATCGCCTCCTCTTCGCTTTCGATGCGATGCGCGGGAGGCCTCAGGCTCTCATGAAATTGCGATACCGTTCCCATCGGTCACTCTTTTCTCGACAGATAGTAGGAGTGAGGGATTGCCCCTCGAATGATAAGGCCGGTTTTTCTACAAAACCCGAATGGTTTGGATTTTCTTACCAGCTTGATTGCCTTGTCCTTTACTCTACTTAGGGGGAAGTGGGGCTTCCTTGATCGAGAAATATGATGAGCGACTCTCGTGCTCGCAACAGCGAGGTTTCGAAAATGGCACGCCAGCCGAGACCGCGCCTGACGCTGGATATTGCCGCGATCCCAACCTATGCGATCGGCGATATTCACGGTCGGTACGATTTGCTTGTGAAAGCCGAGGAGGCGATCCTGCGTGATGGCGCGCGGCTGCCCGGGCGAAAGCTGATCGTCACGCTCGGCGACTATATCGACCGCGGCCCTGAATCGGCACAGGTCATCGCCCATCTCATGGAGCCACCGCCAGATGGATTCGACCGCATCTGCCTTGCCGGCAATCACGAAGTGGCCATGCTCGACTACGTCGACGGCTGGATCTCCTATGACGATTGGATGCAGATGGGCTCGGCGGAGTCGCTCAAATCCTATGGCCTCGATCCGGAGCACCTGCCGCTGGTCTTTCCCTCCGGCGCGAAGCTCGATGCTTTCATCCGCCAATCGCTGCCGCGCACGCATATCGATTTCATGCGGGCGATGCCCGTCATGCTGGAGACTCCAAGCGTGGTTTTCGTGCATGCTGGCATCAATCCGAGGCTGCCGCTCAGCGAGCAGACGGACGAGGATCTGGTCCTCGTCCGCCAGCGGTTTATCGAAAGCCGGGTGCCGTTGCCGAAACTCGTCGTTCACGGTCATACGCCGAACGACGAACCCGACATACGGCCGAGGCGGCTCAATATCGATACGCGCGCCTATCGCAGCGGCAAACTCACCGTCGCCCGCTTGTGGCAAGGCCAAGTGCATCTATTATCGACCTGACTTCCGTTTCCTCAGCCGGTGGGGATCGTCTCAGACGACCCCTTCCTCGACCGGCTCTGTCTTCGCTGGTTCTACAGTGGCCGGCCGGTTACGGCGCCAGCCGCGCAGCACGACGTAGAAGACCGGCGTCAGGAACAGGCCGAAGATCGTCACGCCGAGCATGCCCGAGAAGACGGCGGTGCCAAGCGACTGGCGCATTTCGGCGCCGGGGCCGGTGGCGATGGCAAGCGGCAGAACACCGAAGATGAATGCGAATGCCGTCATCAGGATCGGGCGCAGTCGAAGATGGCTGGCCTCGATGGCTGCCTCCACCGGCGACTTGCCCTCGTCTTCCGCCTGCCTGGCGAACTCGACGATCAGAATCGCGTTCTTGGCCGCAAGGCCGATCAGGACGATCAGGCCGATCTGGGTCAGTACGTTGTTGTCCATTCCCCTCAGTGAGACCCCGATCAGCGCCGCGAGCACCGCCAGCGGGACGATGAGAATGATCGCCAAGGGCAGAACCCAGCTTTCATATTGTGCTGCAAGTGCCAGGAAGACGAAGACGACAGACAAGGCGAAGATGTAGATGGCCGTATTGCCGGTGTGGGTCTCCTGATAGGCAAGTTCCGTCCATTCGAAGGTCGTCCCCTGCGGCAGGATCTTCGCTGCTAAGGCCTCCATCTTGGCGATGGCATCGCCCGTCGACGTGCCAGGCGTCGGATTGCCCTGAAGCGGCACCGAGACGTACATGTTGTAGCGCTGGACAAGCGCCGGGCCGCTGGCATCCTGGATGTCCATCAAGGTTCCAAGCGGAACCAGCGCCCCGGTCGCCGAGCGGACCTTCAGGGCAAGGATGTCTTCCCGGTCCATGCGGTATTGCCGGTCGGCCTGGGCGCGAACCTGGTAGACGCGGCCGAACGCATTGAAATCGTTCACGTAGGCGACGCCGAGATTGATGGAAAGGGCGTTGAAGATATTGGGGATCGGCACATTCAGGAAACGTGCCTTGTCGCGGTCGATCGCCAGGAAATATTGCGGGCTCGCATCGGAGAATGTCGTAAAGACGCCGGTCAGCCCCTCGGTCGTTGCCGCCGCACCCATCATCTGCCGGGCGAGGCCGAGCACGCGCGTCATGTCGGCGTTTTCGAGATCGGAAATCTGCATCTTGAAGCCGCCGGAGTTGCCGACGCCACGCACGGATGGCGGCGGGATGGCGATGATGAAGGCTTCCTGGATGCTTTGCAGCTTGCCGTATAGCTCGCCGATGATCTTGTTGGCGTTCTCCCCGCCTTCTTCACGTTCGGCAAAGGATTTAAACGGGACGAAGACGACGCCGGCATTCGAGGCATTGGTGAACGTCGCCCCGCTGAAGCCGGCAAACTGCACGGCGTTGCCGACGCCGGGCACGGTGCGGGCGATATCGCCCACCTGTTTGACGACGGCATCGGTACGCGCGAGCGAGGCGCCGTCCGGTAGCTGTATGACGATGATGGCGTAACCCTGGTCCATGGTCGGGATAAAGCCCGCGGGAACTTTCGTGCCCATGTACCAGGTCGCTCCCAGCAGGCAGACGAAGGTGACCATTGCGGCTGTCAACCCAACCCAACTGCTGACCAGATGCCGGACGGTCCATGAATAGCCGGAACTCAGCCGATCGAATCCATGATTGAAGCCGTCTGCAAGCCCTCTTCCCAGACGGGATGCGACATTCGTGCGCTTGGTTTCATGGTCATGGGTTTTCAGCAATATGCCTGCAAGGGCGGGCGACAGCGTGAGCGAATTCAATGCGGAAATTGCAGTGGTGACGGAGATCGTGACCGCGAACTGCCTGTAGAACTGGCCAGAGATGCCGGGAATGAAGGCTGTCGGCACGAACACGGCGATCAGCACCAGCGAGATGGCGACGACGGCGGTTCCGACTTCGTCCATCGTGACATGGGACGCCTGCTTCGGTGTCATGCCGCGTGCCAGATTGCGCTCGACGTTTTCCACCACCACGATCGCGTCGTCGACGACGATACCGATCGCCAGCACGAGGCCGAACAGGGTGAGCATGTTGAGCGAGAAGCCGAAGGCGAGCAGGACGGCGAAGGTGCCGATCAGCGATACCGGGATGGCAATGATTGGAATGATCGCGGTTCGCCAGGATTGCAGGAAGACAAGAACGACAATCGCCACCAGGATGGCCGCTTCGGCGATGGTCCTATAGACCTCGGTGATCGAATCCGAGATGAATTCAGTCGTGTCGTAGACGATACGATATTCCAGACCCGGCGGGAAATTCTGGGATATGTCCTTCATCAGCGTCTGGACTTGATGGGCCGTGTCCAGGGCGTTGGTTCCCGGCCGGGCGAAGATGCCGAGAGCAACTGCCGGATCGTTGTTGAGATAACTATTAGTGACGTAATCCTGTGCGCCGAGTTCTATCCGGGCGACATCCTGCAACTGCACGAGCCGGCCCGATGTCGTCGATTTCACAATGACATATCGGAACTCGCGCACGTCGGAGAAGCGGCCGTCCGTTCGCACCGTATATTCGAATGCATTCTTGCCGGTGACGGGTGGGGCACCGATCTTGCCGCCTGATACCTGAACGTTCTGGTCTCTCAATGCGGAGACGACGTCATCTGATGTCATCCCGTAAGCGGAGAGCTTTTCCGGATCCAGCCAGATTCGCATCGAATACTGGCGCTCGCCAAAGATCTGCACGTCGCCGACGCCGTCAAGGCGCACGAGAACGTCGCGGATGCGGTTGCGGGCGTAATTCGAGACGTAAAGCTGGTCATAGCGGTGCGACGGCGACAGCAGATGCACCACCATCATCAGATCCGGCGAGCTTTTGTCGGTGGTCACGCCAAGCCGCTGGACTTCTTCGGGAAGACGGGGAAGGGCGATGGAAACGCGGTTCTGGACAAGCACCTGGACCTTGTCGAGATCAGTGCCGAGCTTGAAGGTGATCGTCAGCGACATGGCGCCGTCGGCGCTGGAGTAAGAAGACATATAAAGCATGTCTTCGACGCCGTTGATCTGTTGTTCGAGCGGCGTCGAAACGGTATCGGCGATCGTCTGCGGGTCAGCACCCGGATAAGAGGTGCGCACGACGATGGTCGGCGGCGCTATCTCAGGATACTGCGATACCGGCAGCTGCGTATAGGCAATGCCGCCGACGACGAGAAGCAGGATCGAGATCACGGCCGCAAAGATCGGCCGGTCCACGAAAAAATGAGCAAATCTCATTGTCCGCTCTCCGCGCCGGCGGTTTCGGGCGCAGTGTCCTGCCGCTCCTGCGGCAGTTCGGTCATCTGAGGCGTAATCTTTGCACCCGGCCGGGCGCGCATCAGGCCGTTGACAATGATCTTCTCGGTGCCATCGAGGCCCTCGCGTATGATGCGGTAGCCGTAGAGCCTCGGCCCGGGCCTTACGGGTTTGGTCGAAACCGTGCCGTCTTCGGCGACGACATAAACGACGCGCTCATTCTGGTCCGAGCCGATCGCCTCGTCGGGGACGAGAATGGCCTGGTAGGTGTTCGAGGCTTCGACCTGTATGCGACCGAAGAGGCCGGGCTGGAGGACGAGATCGGGGTTGGGGAAGCGGGCACGCAGACGAATGGTGCCGCTCTCATTGTCGACCCGATTTTCGGCGAAATCGAGCTTTCCCTTGAATGGTTTGGCATTGGGATCGGAGATCGTGACGGATACATCCAGGCCGCCGCCACCCTGCTGGAGATCCTTGCCCAGTTTGCGCGCCGTGTCGGCGAAATTCAGCAGGCGGCGCTCATCGACGTCGAAATAGAAATCGATCGGGTCGAGAGAAACGATCGTCGTGAGAATGGTCTGGTCGGTTTGCACGAGGTTGCCGGCGGAGATCAGGCGGCGGTCGATGCGGCCGCTGAGCGGCGCTTTGATTTCGGTATATTCCATATCGAGAGATGCGCGATCGGCGGCAGCCTGGGCGCCGCGGACATTGGCCTCAGCCGAATCGAATTCGCGGCGGCGATCGTCCAGCGTCTGCGCCGATTGGCTGCCGCTCGAAGCAAGCGATTGCGCGCGCTTATACTGCGCATCGGCAAAGACCAGGGCGGATTGCGAGGCTTCGAGTGCCGCCTTTGCCTGATTGAGCGCGGTGACGAACGGCCGCTGGTCGATGACGAAGAGCAAATCGCCCTGCTTGACCAGGGCGCCGTCCTGGAAATGGATTTCCTCCAGGTAACCACCCACGCGCGAACGGACGGAGACTTCGTCGACGGGCTCGAAACGGCCGATGAACTCGTCGCTGTCGACGACATCGCGCACGACAGGCTTGGCGACGGTGACGGGCGGGGGCGGCGGGGCGCTCTGGGCCAGCGCGGGGAGAGGCATGAATGCGGCAATACAGCCAAGCACCACCATCTGTCGAAGCGCGTAAGTCATACCGGGGTCCTCCAATCTCGACGGCCGATTCACTGCCGCCAACCTCAAGATGAAGTGATGCTGTTCATGTCTTGCTGCTTTGAACGAGGGGCTTTTGCCCCCATGATTCCCCCGGCTTTCAATCCCTTGGAAAAGGAAGGCCGGCACGCAATGCACATCGGAAAAATCGTAACCCTATGGAATTGGACTATAAACGGCAGCTGCGAATAATTGCAAATGCCAATTCGTAACGTTTCCGGAATCCATCAAAACGTCACGGAGGGCATCAGCTCTCGACGATCTCGTCTCTGCCGGGTGGCAGAGCGGCGAGTTCGGCCCAGTCGAGCTCCTGTTCCAGCATGTGAAAGACATCATCGTCGATCTCGTCGGCGCGGCGCATCGCTGCCAATCTGCGGCGTTTGGCGACGATGACGTTGCGGCGCTGCTTGTCGAGTCTGCTGACCTCGCGCGGGTGTTTCCCGTCAGCGGCGATTTCGCGCTCGGAGGTGTAGACGTCGCGCAGGATGCGGGTGGATTTGTCCTCGCCGCCGGCGAGTTCGGCAAGGGCCGCATCGATCAACGTGACGCGGGCTCTGGCGAGGTCGCGGTCCAGGGAGGTGTCCGGGTCGAATTTCAGGAAACGGATCAGCGGCCCGAGCGTCAGGCCCTGGACGATGAGCGTGCCAAGGACGACGGCGAGCGCGCAGAGCAGGATGATATCGCGATCGGGAAAATCGATCGGCAAAGCAAGCGCGGTCGCCAGCGTGACGAGGCCGCGCATGCCGCACCAGCCGGCAAGCAGGCTGGTGGCGAAGGTCGGAACGGCTTGTGTCGTGCGTCCGCGCGCGGCGAGAAAGTTGATGACGCGGTTATAGAAGAGCACCCAGGCCAGGCGGACGACGATGACGGTGGCGAAGACCATGGCGGCGAAAGTGATCGCGAAATTCAGGCGGCCGGGATCGAGGTCAAGGACGATCTGGCGGGCCTGCAGGCCCATCAGCAGGAAAGCGAGCACGTTGAGCAGAAAGACCGCGGCTTCCCAGACCGAATAGGAATGAATGCGGTGGCGGGCCGTCTGCCGCTCGGGCATGTAGCGGGCGATCACCATCGCATAGACGACGATTGCCAGAATTGCCGAAAGGTGCAGCCGCTCGGCGATGATCCACGTGCCGAAAGTGGCGACGAATTCTAGCAAGGTGCCGCCGAGCGTGCCGGCGAGCCTCAGGCCGACGACCATGTAGAGACGGCCCAGGAGATAACCGAGGATGAGGCCGCCAGGCACGGCGAACGCCAGTTCTGCCAGGGCGCCGGCGAAGAAGGTGGGGCTTGCGGCGGCTGCCACCGCGGCGCTGAAGATCAGCAGCGCGACGGCGTCGTTCAGGAGGCTTTCACCCTTCAGGATCACATAGGTCTGGCGCGGCATTGTGAAGCGGTCGAGCATGGCGGTGGCGGCGGCCGCATCCGGCGGCGCGACGATGGCGCCGAGCGCGACGGCTGCGGCAAGCGGCAGGCCGGCCATCGTCACGCTGACGGTGGCGACGGCTGCGGCCGTCACGATCACGGCGATGGCGGCGAGCGAGAACAGCGGCAGCCAGTTGCGTCTCAATGTCCTCGGCGGCAAATCATAGGCGGCGTCGAAAAGCACGGGCGCGATCAGCAGCGCCAGCGCAAGCTCGGGATCGATCGCGACCTCGGGCGCCCAGGGCACGGCTGCGACGATGACGCCGGCGATCGCCAGCATTGTCGGATAGGGAATCCGGAACTTTCTGGAGAACTGCAGAAAGACGATCGCCACCAGCAGCAGCGTCAGCATGCTTTCGAAGAACGCCATCGAGCTCCCCAATGCGCGCCTCGGGCGGAGGCTGCTCCTGCCGCAGAATTAGGGCGGAGCTGGGCTGCGGCTACCGTCTGGCGCTTGTAAACGGCGAAAGGAGAAACCGCGGGCTATGCTTGACCCGGTCTGCGGCATTTTGGCCGCCTTTACTGAATCTGCCGTCCATGCCCTTGTGCAGTGCACATGCTCAATATATCTACCGATATTATAAGGATGCTTATAAATAACGGTAACAGGTTTTCATGAACGCCACTCCGACCCTCGGTTTCCTTCTCCACGACGTCGCACGGCTGCTGCGCAAGCGGTTCGAGCAGCGCGCGAAGTGCCTTGGACTGACCCGGTCGCAATGGCAGACGCTTGCCTATCTCTCGAATAATGAAGGCATCCATCAGGGTGGCCTTGCCGAAATCCTCGAAGTCGAGCCGATCACGCTGGTGCGCATTCTCGACAAGCTCGCCGAACGCGGGCTGATCGAGCGGCGCCAACATCCGACCGACCGGCGCATCTGGCTGCTCTACATGCGCGACGAGGCGCACCCGTTGCTCGCCGAAATGCGCGAGCTCGGCGACACCACCCGCTCAGAAGCGTTGCAAGGCGTTTCGCCAGAGCAGCGCGAGCTGCTTTTCCACATCCTATCCGTAATGAAGACGAACCTGGTTCAGGCATGCCGGAGCCCGGTTGACGAGGATGAGACGAACGATGGCTGATCAATCCCCCCTCCGCGTCGTTGCCGACGCCAATGCCAAGACCAAGACTCCTATCGAAGAAAACGAAGCGAAACAGCAGGAGACGGTAGCCGAAGTGCCTTCATCCAATTCAGCGCCGGCTGCCGCCGTGGCTGCGCCTGGCGGCAACAAGGTCCGCAGCCGGCGCAGTCTCACGCGGCCGATCCTGTTTGGCCTGCTGCCGGTGGCGCTCGTCGTCGGCGGTTATTATTACGTCAATGGCGGTCAGGTGATGTCGACGGACAACGCCTATATCCAGGCCGATATGGTCGGGCTTACCACCGATGTCTCGGGTATCGTCGACCAGATCAACGTGCATGAGAACGAGACGGTCAAGGCGGGGCAGGTGCTCTTCAGCCTCAGGGCCGATTCCTTCAAGATCGCGCTTGCCGGCGCCGAAGCCCAGCTCGGCGTCCAGCGCAACCAGATCATGAACCTCAAGGCAAGCTATCAGCAGTCGCTGGCCGAGATCACCCAGGCCGAGGCTGACATTCCGTACTACCAGGAGGAATTCGACCGTCAGCAGAACCTGGTGACCAGCGGCGGCGCGACGCGCTCGGCCTATGACGAGGCCAAGCACAATCTCGAAGCCGCTGAGCAGAAGGTGACCGTCGCCAAGGCGGAAGCCGCAACCACGCTTGCCCAGCTTGGTGGCTCCGCCGATCAGCCGCTCGAGGAGAACCCGCTCTACCTGCAGGCCAAGTCGAATGTCGATAATGCCCAGCGCGAACTCGACCACAGCGTCGTCAAGGCGCCGTTCGACGGCATCGTCACCAATGTCAACGCGCTGCAGGTGGGCTCCTATCTGCAGGCTTCGCAGCAGGCCTTCTCGCTTGTTGCCACCGACCATCTGTGGATCGCCGCCAGCCCGAAGGAAACCGAGCTTACCTATGTCAAGCCCGGCCAGGCCGCCGAGATCTATATCGACACCTATCCCGGCGTGACATGGAAGGGCAAGGTCGAGAGCATCAGCCCGGCCTCCGGCTCCAGCTTCTCGCTGCTGCCGGCGCAGAACACCACGGGGAACTGGGTGAAGGTCGTCCAGCGCATTCCGATGCGCGTCAGCATCGAGGATACCGAAGGCAAGCCGCCGCTGCGCGTCGGCATGAGCACGGTGGTCGATGTCGAGACCGGCCATGCCCGCGGCCTGCCTGATTTCGTTAACAAGCTTCTGGGTCGGCCTCAGGGCAAGGATCATGAGTAACGCTTCCGCTTCTCCGGCGACGCCGATTGCCAATCGCGGTGCGATCACGGCCTGCGTCATTCTCGCCGTCATCATGCAGGCGCTGGACACGACGATCGCCAACGTGGCGCTGCCCTATATCCAGGGCAGCGTGTCGGCCTCCGCCGACCAGATCAACTGGGTCCTGACCTCCTACATCGTCGCGGCGGCAATCATGACGCCGCCCTCCGGTTTCCTTGCCGCCAAGTTCGGCCGAAAGCGCGTGCTGCTCGTCGCCATCGTCGGTTTCGTGGCCGCCTCCGTTCTCTGCGGCCTCGCGCAATCGCTGAACCAGATCGTCGCCTTCCGCCTGCTGCAGGGCCTGTTCGGCGCATCGCTGGTGCCGCTTTCCCAGGGCATCCTTCTCGATATCTATACCGTCGAGGAGCGCGGCTCGGCCATGGCCCTTTTCGGCGTCTCGGTCATGGTCGGGCCGGTGCTTGGGCCTGTCATCGGCGGCTGGCTGACCGATAATATCAGCTGGCGCTGGGTATTTTATATCAACGTGCCGATCGGCGCGCTCGCCTTCATGGGCATCGTCGTCTTCGTCACCGAGACCAAGAGGGATCTGCTCGCCAAGCTGGACTGGTTCGGCTTCGGGATGATGAGCCTCGGTATTGCCGCGCTGCAGCTCTTTCTCGACCGCGGCGAGCAGCTCGACTGGTTCTCCTCGGGCGAGATCGTCATCGAGGCGCTGATCTGCGCTGCGGCCTTCTATCTGCTGATCGTGCACACGCTGACGGCAGAGAAATCCTTCGTGAACCCGAAGCTGTTTCTCGACCAGAATTTCTCGATCAGCATGATCTTCATCTTCGTGATCGGCATCACCTATCTCGCCTCGCTGGCGCTGATGACGCCCTACCTGCAAACGCTGATGGGCTATCCCGTGATCACCGCCGGCATCGTGATGGGACCGCGTGGGCTTGGCACCATGCTCTGCATGTTCATCGTCGGACGGCTGATCGGCAAGGTCGATACGCGCTTGCTGCTGGTGCTCGGTCTCGGTCTCACAGCTTGGGCGATGTACGACATGACCGGCTGGACGCCCGATGTCTCGCAGTGGACGATTGTCTTCGTCGGTTTCATCCAGGGCGCCGGCCTCGGCTTCCTGTTCGTGCCGCTGACGACGATCGCCTTTGCCACGCTGCCCGCCAATATGCGCGGCGACGGCACCGGCCTCTATAATCTGTCGCGAAACATCGGCTCGTCGGTCGGCATCTCGATCGTCTCGGCACTGATCGTCGAAAACACACAGAGCAATCATGAATCGATCGCAGCCTATGTGACGCCATTCAATCACGCCTTCAACGCGGTAGCGGCGCAGGGGCTCAGCCCGCTGACGGCCGCCGGACGCGCTTCGCTCAACGAAATCATCACGCTGCAGTCGACGATCATCGCCTATATGGACGATTTCAAGTTGCTGATGTTGATGTCGCTTGCGGTCATCCCGCTGGTGCTGTTGCTGCGCAAGCCGAAGGCTGCACCCGCCGTCGATCACAGCAAGGTGATGGAATGAACGCCGAGCGTTGCTGCAATTCCGGATGAAAAGCCGCTTAGCACTTTTCCTGGAATATTGTTATTAATTAAATAGTTGAAGCATGATTTCGCCCGAAAGAGCTCACACTTTTCGGCATCATGTCCTAGCGGAACGGCTTGCTGAGATATCGCGATCCCTGAATGCCGAAGCGCCATGGTGCTTCGGCATTTTTCGTGATGCCGATGCGTTTGCCCGAGACGATCGGCACAGGTGCTGACGGCGCAATCGCATAGGGCGGGCGATCGAGCAGCCTATCGTTGATCGCGATATCGATGCCGAGCGCCTGGCAGAGCTTGCCGGGGCCGCTGCAGAGCGACGTCAGCATATCGGTGCCGCGCCGCTCCATCATCACAGGGATTCCCGTTTCCGGCTCCAGGGCGCGGATGAGGGCAGCCGAGCCCGGATGGCAGACGAAATTCAGGCACCAGTACATGCCGTAGATGCGGTAGATATAGACGTTGCCCGGTTTGCCGTACATGGCGCCGTTGCGCTTGGTCGGGCCGCGGAAGCTATGCGAGGCCTCGTCATCGGGGAAATAGGCTTCGGTCTCGGTGATGCGTCCGCCGACGCCATCCACGGTCAGATGGCAGCCGAGCAGGTCGCGAGAGACGGTGATCGCATCGCGCTCGAAAAATTTTTTGAGGCTTTCGCCGGTGAGCGTGCCGACGCCGATCGCGCCTGATATCGTTCCACCATCGGTCATGATCGACGCAGATAACATTCAGCGCGCTTGGCGTCATCCCAAAACCGTTTCATGCGTTTGCGCGACAGGGATCAGCGGCCGGCATTCGGATCGCGCATCGGGATCGAGGAGGATGTGACCGAGACCGGGTCGCTCGCCGGGAAGGTATCTTCCAGACCCTCCTCAAGCTCTTCCTCAAGCAAAGCGGGGTCCTTGCTGCGCGTGCCGTCGCTATGGGCAGGTTCGATTGCTGCGGCAAGCAGGGTCTTGGCCCGCAAGACGGCGTTTTCCGGCGTCAGTTCAGGCGTGCTGCGTAGCGTCACGGCAATGCTGTCTTCGCCTTCGCCGCCGAACTCGACAACGAAGCCGTCCTCCGTTTGGTAGACGGTGATATCGCTGAGTGCCATGGCCGTTCTCCGAGGGTGCTCATATTAGCAAGGCGCATTTTAGTGAAGCGCGTTTTCAGAATTTTGTCGAGCGAAGACCTTCACCAGCCAGTCGATGAAGACGCGCACGCGCGGCGAAAGCTGGCGGTTACGGGGATAGAGCAGGGACACCGGTGTTTGCGTCGGCGGAAAATCCGGCAGCACGTGGACCAGCGTGCCTTCGGCCAGATCTTTTTCAGCGTGATAGCGCGGGATCTGGATCATGCCGAGGCCCAGCCTGGCCGCTGAAATATAGCTTTCGGCGGCATTGACGGCGACGGTCGCCGGAATGCCGATGTTGGCTACTGCGCCGTCGACGATAAATTCGAGCGGCAGCAGATTGCCGGTGCCGCTGGAGCGGAAGCCGACCATGCGATGGCCGGCAAGCCGGTCCGGATGCTGCGGCTGGCCGTGACGGGCGATATAGGCGGGGGAGGCGAGTGTCACCTCATCAAGTAAGGCGACGCGCCGGGCGACCATGTCGCTGTCCTGAGGCGTGCCGACGCGCAGCACGCAGTCAATGCCCTCGCGCACGAGGTCGACCAGGCGGTCGCCCTCGCTCATGTAGAATTCAATGTCAGGATAGGTCTCCAGGAAGGACGGCAGGCTCGGCAGCACGAAATGGCGGGCCAGCGTGCCATGCACGTCGACGCGCAGCATGCCCTTCGGTTTGGCGCCGGCAAAGGCGCCTTCGGCTTCCTCGATATCGGCGAGGATCGACAGGCAACGCTGGTAATAGGCTTCGCCGTCGAGCGTCGGGCTGACATGACGCGTCGTACGCTGAAGAAGGCGCACGCCGAGACGGGCTTCGAGCTGTTTCACCGCATCGGTGACGGTCGAGCGCGGCAGGCCGATATCTTCGGCCGCAAGAGTAAAGCTGCGGCGTTCCACGACGCGGGAAAAGACCCGCATGGCATCGAATCTGTCCATCTTGTTTGTTCGTAATGCCCGGATAGTGATGCTGGATAATGCCTGATTATCCGCGCAGAGAAAAGCTGCATCTTCTCCTCATCGAAAACGCGCTGCGGCGCATCCCTGAAGGAGAACGAAAATGGCCAGCAACGAAAACAAGGTCGCACTGGTGACTGGCGCTTCCCGCGGCATCGGCGCAGCGGTCGCCCGACGCCTCGCCAAGGACGGTTTCACCGTCGTCATCAACTATTCCGGCAATGCCGCTCCGGCCGAGGAACTGGCCCAGGAGATCGAGCAGGCCGGCGGCAAGGCACTGACGGCGAAAGCCGATGTCGGCGATGCCGAAGCCGTCCGCCGCATGTTCGATGCTGCGGAAACCGCCTTCGGCGGCGTCGATGTGCTCGTCAACAATGCCGGGATCATGATGTTGTCTTCTCTTGCCGAGGCCGACGACGTTAATTTCGATCGCCAGATCAGCGTCAACCTCAAAGGCACCTTCAATACGCTCAGGGAAGCTGCCAAGCGTCTGCGCGACGGCGGCCGGATCATCAATTTCTCGACATCGGTCGTCGGCCTGAAGCTCGAAACATACGGCGTCTACGCCGCCACCAAGGCTGCCGTGGAAACACTGACAGCGATCATGGCCAAGGAGATGCGCGGCCGCGATATCACCGTCAACGCCATCGCGCCCGGTCCCGTTGCGACTGACCTCTTCCTCAACGGCAAGTCGGAGGAACTCGTTGCCCGGATGGCGAAGATGAACCCGCTGGAGCGTCTCGGCACGCCCGACGACGTCGCCGCTGCGGTCGCCTTCCTCGCCGGCCCCGATGGCGGCTGGATCAACGGCCAGACGCTGCGCGCCAATGGCGGCGTGATCTGACGACAGACCGGCGACGGTCTTCCGACCGTCGCCCGCCCAAGCTTCCACTTCAACCAACTCCAATCGAACCTAGTAGGAATACGATCATGAGCAAGCAAGTCATCGTCATAACAGGCGCTTCCAGCGGTTTCGGCGCTCTCAGCGCCCGCGCGCTGGCCAAGGCCGGTCACATCGTCTATGCCGGCATGCGTGCCACGGAAGGCCGCAACGCTGCCGCCGTCGCCGACGCTGCTGAATTCGCCAAGGACAACAATGTCGATCTGCGCAGCGTCGAACTCGATGTCGCCTCCGACGCTTCGGTTGTATCAGGTATCGCCAGGATCATCGCCGATGCTGGTCGCCTCGATGTCATCCTCCACAATGCCGGCCATATGTCCTTCGGCCCGGCAGAAGCCTTCACGCCGGAACAGTTCGAGCTCTTCGACATCAACGTGCTCTCCACCCAGCGCGTCAATCGCGCGGCACTTCCGTATCTCCGCAGGCAGGGCAGGGGCTTGGTGGTCTGGGTATCGTCGTCGAGCAGCCGCGGCGGCACGCCTCCCTACCTCTCGCCCTATTTCGCTGCCGAGGCGGCGATGGATTCACTTGCCGTCTCCTATGCCGGCGAGCTTACCCGCTGGGGCATCGAGACCTCGATCATCGTGCCTGGCGCCTTCACCAAGGGCACACCAACCATTTCGCCCATTCCGGTTCGCCGGATGATACTGCCCGCGCCGCCGAATATAATGAAGGACCCTACAAGGGTGTGCCGGAGCAGGCGCTATAGGGCCTGGCAGCGCTTGAACCAGCCGACGCCGATGCCGGCGCGATAGCCGCCGCCATCGTCGATGTCGTCGGCAAGCCCTTCGGTACGAGGCCGTTCCGCGTCCATATCGATCCGTCCGAGGACGGCGCGGAGATCGTCAACGGCGTTGCCGACCGTGTCCGGGCGGAATTGTTCCGCCGCATCGGCCTCGAGGACCTGCTCAAACCGGCTGTCAGGAATTGAAAACTGGCCCGGCGCCCCGCGCGGGAACTTGGGAGCCAAGCCGTCATCGCAATTATGTGAACGTGATTGCGGAATTTTTCCTTACAATCCTACGGGGAGTGCGTATATCTGTTTTATCGCGAGAGAGTGGAATTCCCTGCCGCTCTCTCCCGAACCTCCAGAGACTGCCGTGCCCTTGCTACGGTGCGACAGGCTTGATGTTCAAAGTTGTACATTGCGGCCCGTCGAAGGTTTCCCCTGCCTTCCGGGCCGTATTTGTTTTGGGGCTCAGGCGTCGTTCAGTCTCGCCTCTACCAGAAGCTTCACAAGCCAGTCGACGAAGACGCGCACCTTGTTGCTGAGGTGGCGGTTCGGCGGATAAACGACATAGAGCGGCAGCGGATCGCGACGCCAATCCGGCAGCAGGCGGACTAGCTCGCCCCTTGCCATCGGCTCGCGCGCCATGAAGATCGGCACCTGCGCGATGCCGAGACCCGTCAGCGCAGCCGTCAGATAGGTGCGGCTATCGTTGACCGAGGCGATGTAACGCGGACTGGTCTCGATCACCTCGTTGTGCCGGCGGAATTCGAAGGGCAGCGTCCGGTTGTTCTGGGCGCGGAAATAGTTGACGGAGTAATGATCCGCCTCCAGATCCTCCGGCCGCTCGGGCATGCCGAATTTCTGGATGTAGCTCGGCGAAGCACAGGTGATCATCTCGACTTCGGAGACGCGCCGCGCAATCAGCGACTGGTCGGCTGGCGTGCCGGCCCGCAGCGCGCAATCGACATTTTCTGCAAGATAATCGACTGTGCGGTCGCCGACACCGAGGTCGATACGGATATCGGGATAACGCTGATAAAAATCGCATAGTGCGGGGACGACGATCCAATCGGCAAAAGCGCCGGCCATCTCGACGCGGAGCCGCCCGCTCGGCAGGCTCTGCGAATTGGAAAGGCTGCCGTCGAGTTCCTCCAGTTCCGAAATAATCTGGGCGGCGCGTTCGTAATAAAGCGCGCCGTCCGTGGTCACCATCACCCGGCGCGTGGTACGATTCAAAAGCTTGGTGCGCAGATGCGCCTCCAGGCCTTGGATGAGATTGGTTACCGTCGCCTTGGGCATGGCGAGCATGTCGGCGGCGCGGGTGAAATTGCCCGTCTCCACGACGCGAATGAAGACGCGCATTGCCGAGAGCTGATCCATCGGTTTCAAATCCGCAGTTTGCGTTGCACCATTGTTCGAGATCTGGAACAGTGTTATCGCGATATAGCTTCTTATTCCTTGGTTGGAATAACAATATCTTTTTTGTACAAAATGCAAGCGGCAGGCGTTGTCTGCTTGTGGCCGACGCAAAAGAGACCGGAAGCATGACGGTGGAATGGAAAGATATGATGCTGGATAAGGTGGCCATCGGCCCCGTTTCCGCACGCATCTACCAGGGCGCCGATTACGGCAAGGGTCCGCCGATCGTTCTTTACCTGCATGGCGGCGCGTTTCTGGACAGCGACAAGAACGTCGACCGGCCGGTGGCGATGAGTCTCGCCAAGGCCGGCGCCATCGTCGTCGCTGCCGATTACAGCAGCCTGTCCGGCAACCTATTCCCGCAAGCGCTGGAAGTCTCCTTCGCCGTTTTCACCTATCTCGCCAACAAACGCGCCGGTCTCGGCGACCGGAAGTCGTTGCTCTTCGTCGCTGGCGAAGAAGCAGGCGGCAATGTCGCCGCCGGTGTGGCGCTGAAGGCGCGCGACCAGATGCCGGACGCGCTCGACGGTCAGATCCTGATTTCGCCGCTGCTCGATCCCTTCATGGGCACGTCCTCGATCCGCAAGGCCGAAGCCATCGGCATGCGCCAACGCTGGGCGGAGGGCTGGAGCCACTATCTGAGCGGCGGCGGTTGCCACCCTTATGCGGCGCCTTGCCTCTGTTCTCGTATTTCGGGCGTCGCGCCGGCGCTGATATTCACTGCCGAGGACGATCCACTGCACGACGAGACAATCGGTTACGGTGCCCGCCTGAAACAGGCCGGCGTCGGTGTGCGCCAGCATGTCCTTCCCGCCGGGACGGGCTGGCCCTCGATTTATGGTGGGAAATCCGACGGAGCTCCCGACTGGCAGGAAAACGTCAGCCGCCATTTCGGAAGCTTCCTTCGGGACGTAAGCGTTCAACCGCAATTGCATTGAAGAAGACCTGATATTTCGGCGGCCATGAGCCGTAAGGAGAGTACCGATGACGTCCAGAAAGAAGCGCTGGGCCCTGGTGGGCGCCGGCATAGGCCTTGTTGCGTCCGTTTCCGGCGCCGCATTGTTTTTCGAATTGCCGATGAGCACGCCCGCCACGGCCGCTTCCGCCCCTGCACAGGCTCCCGCTGTGCCGGTGACGGTGGCCGTCGTTGCGGCGCACGATGTGACGGCCTGGGAGAATTTCTCCGGCCGTCTGGAAGCCGTCGACCGTGTGCAGGTGCGTTCCCGTGTTGCCGGCGCGATCCTGTCGGTGGCTTTCCGTGAAGGGGCGCTGGTGAAGCAGGGCGACCTGCTCTTCACCATCGACCCGGCCCCCTATCAGGCGAGCGTGGCGCAGGCGCAAGGCCAGGTCGCTTCGGCCGAAGCCAAGGTCAGCCTGGCGCAGACTGAACTCGACCGCGGCCGCAGGCTTTCCGACAACCGCACCATCTCTCAGAGTGATCTCGATCAGCGTCAGAGTTCGCTGGCTGAGGCTCAGGCGGGGCTGCGATCGGCGCAGGCCGCACTGCAGTCGGCCCAGCTCGATCTCGATTATACGCAGGTGCGGGCTCCGGTTTCCGGCCGCATCGGCAAGATCGAGGTGACGGCCGGTAACCTCCTCGCGGCCGGTTCGACCTCGCCGGCGCTGACGACGCTCGTTTCCGTCGATCCGATCTATGCGAGCTTCAATGCCAGCGAAGAGATGGTGACGCGCGCGCTTGCCCAGCTTCCGCAGACGGATAGCGCCCTGCCTGCCGTCGAGCAGATCCCGGTCGAGGTCGGCACGCTGACCGACACAGGCACGCCGATCAAGGGCAAGCTGCAGCTGATCGACAACGAGGTTGATGCATCAAGCGGCACGATCGGCGTACGTGCCGTCTTCGATAATCCGGGCGGGCGTCTCATCCCGGGTCAGTTCGTGCGGGTGCGCATGGGCCAGCCGAAGGCCGAGAACAAGATCGTCATCAGCGACCGTGCGGTCGGCACCGACCAGGACAAGAAGTTCGTCTTCGTCGTCGATGGCGAGAACAAGGTCGCCTATCGGCAGGTCCAGCTCGGCACGCTGGCTGACGGCCAGCGTGTTGTCGAAAGCGGCCTGAACGTCGGTGAGAAGATCGTCGTCAACGGTCTACAGCGCATCCGTCCCGGTGCAGTCGTCGCACCTCAGATGGAAGAGAAGGTCGCGACCGCGCAGTAGGACTTCGCCTTCCCCTCCGGGGGAAGGCCGATACCCGAAATGATATGACCCGCCGGCTGGCTCCTGAACCGCCGGAGAGGAACTTTGCATCCATGTTCACCCCGGAGAGGGCTTTGATATGAACATCTCCAGATTCTTTGTCGACCGCCCGGTCTTTGCCGGTGTTCTTTCGGTCCTCATCCTGGTTGCCGGCCTGATCGGCCTGCGCGCGCTGCCGATTTCCGAATATCCGGAGGTCGTGCCGCCGTCGATCGTCGTGCGCGCCACCTATCCCGGCGCCAACCCGTCCGTCATCGCCGAAACGGTGGCGACGCCGCTCGAAGAGCAGATCAACGGGGTCGAGGGCATGCTCTACATGGCCAGCCAGGCGACGTCGGACGGCGTGCTCAACGTCACCGTTACCTTCAAGCTCGGCACCGACCCCGACAAGGCGCAGCAGCTCGTGCAGAACCGCGTCAGCCAAGCCGAACCGCGCCTGCCTGCAGAAGTCCGTTCGCTCGGCATCACGACGGTCAAGAGCTCGCCCAACTTCATCATGGTCGTCAACCTCGTCTCTGACGGGGGCGATCACGACATCACCTATCTTCGCAACTACGCGACCCTGAACATCAAGGATCGGCTCGCCCGCATTGCAGGCGTCGGTCAGGTGCAGGTCTTCGGTGCCGGCGACTATTCCATGCGTATCTGGATCGACCCACAGAAGGCCGCCGAGCACAATCTCGCCGCCAGCGACATCAGCAGCGCGATCAGCTCCCAGAACATCCAGGCCGCCGCCGGTATCATCGGCGCGTCGCCGAGCCAGCCCGGTGTGGACCTGCAGCTCAACGTCAATGCCCAGGGCCGCCTGCGCACGCCTGAGGAATTCGGCAACATCATCGTCAAGACGGGCGCCAATGGCGAGATCACCCGCCTTCGCGATGTCGCCCGCATCGAACTCGGTGCCGCGGACTATACGCTGCGTTCGCTGCTCGACGGCAAGCCGGCCGTCGCCGTCGCTGTCCTGCAGGCGCCGGGTTCGAACGCGATCGAAATCGCGGACAATGTCAACGCGACCATGGATCAGCTGCAGCTCGCCATGCCTGCCGGCGTCAAATACGAGATCGTCTACGATACGACGAAATTCGTGCGCGCCTCGATCGAGAAGGTCATCGACACGCTGCTCGAAGCCATTGCTCTCGTCGTCCTCGTCGTCATCCTCTTCCTGCAGACGTGGCGCGCCTCGATCATCCCGCTGATCGCGGTACCAGTATCGATTATCGGCACCTTCGCGGTCATGTATGTCTTCGGCTTCTCGATCAACGCGCTCAGTCTGTTCGGCCTAGTGCTTGCGATCGGTATCGTCGTCGACGACGCGATCGTCGTGGTCGAAAATGTCGAGCGCAATATCGAACAAGGCTTGTCGCCGCGGGCTGCCACTTACAAGGCGATGAAGGAAGTCTCCGGTCCGATCGTCGCGATCGCGCTGGTGCTCGTCGCGGTCTTCGTACCGCTCGCTTTCATCTCCGGCCTGTCGGGTCAGTTTTATCGCCAGTTCGCGCTGACGATCGCAATCTCGACCGTCATCTCGGCCTTCAACTCGCTCACCCTGTCTCCGGCGCTGGCAGCCCTTCTCCTGAAGGGCCATGATCAGCCGAAGGACTGGCTGACGCGGTTCATGGACGCCATCTTCGGTTGGTTCTTCCGCGGCTTCAACCGTGTCTTCGGCGCGGGCTCGAATGCCTACGGCAGGGGCGTGGGTGGGCTCTTGTCGCGCAAGAGCATCGTCATGGTGATCTATCTGGCACTGGTCGGTGCGACCTACAGTCTGTTCAGCACGGTTCCCGGCGGCTTCGTGCCGTCGCAGGACAAGCAGTATCTGATCGGCTTCGCCCAGCTGCCGGATGCCGCAAGCCTCGACCGCACGGAGGACGTCATCAAGCGCATGACCGACATCGCGTTGGCGCAGCCGGGCGTTGCCAATGCGATCGCCTTCCCAGGCCTGTCGATCAACGGCTTCACCAACTCCTCGAATGCCGGCATCGTCTTTGTGACGCTGAAGGACTTCGAGGAGCGCAAGACGCCTGATCTCTCAGGCGGCGCAATCGCCATGGCGCTGAATCAGAAGTTCGGCGTCATCCAGGATGCCTTCATCGCCATGTTCCCGCCGCCGCCGGTCAATGGTCTCGGCACGACAGGCGGCTTCAAGCTGCAGATCGAGGATCGTGCGGGCCTCGGCAACCAGGCACTCGACGAGGCGACCAAGGCAGTGCTTGCAAAGGCCTATCAGACGCCTGAACTCGCCGGGCTGTTCTCCAGCTTCCAGATCAACGTGCCGCAGCTCTACGCCGATCTCGACCGTGCCAAGGCCGAGCAGCTCGGAGTTTCCGTCACCGACCTGTTCCAAACGCTGCAGATCTATCTCGGCTCGCTCTATGTGAACGACTTCAACGCTTTCGGCCGCACCTACAGCGTCCGTGTGCAGGCCGATGCGAAATTCCGCGCCCAGCCGGAAGATATCGGCCAGTTGAAGGTCCGTTCGGCATCGGGTGAGATGATCCCGCTTTCGGCCCTGCTGAAGGTGGAGCCGAGCACCGGTCCTGAGCGCGCAAACCGCTACAACGGCTTCCTCGCTGCCGACATCAACGGCGGCCCCGCACCGGGCTTCTCGTCCGGCCAGGCGCAGGCTGCAATCGAGAAGATCCTTCACGAAACGCTGCCTGCGGGCATCGACTTCGAATGGACGGATCTGACCTACCAGCAGATCCTTGCCGGCAACTCCAGTATCGTCGTCTTCCCGCTGGCTCTGCTGCTCGTCTTCCTGGTGCTGGCCGCCCAGTATGAAAGCCTGACGCTGCCGCTTGCGATCATCATGATCGTGCCGATGGGTGTTCTGGCTGCCTTGACCGGCGTCTGGCTCACCGGTGGAGACAACAATATCTTCACTCAAATCGGTCTGGTGGTGCTTGTCGGGCTATCCGCGAAGAACGCCATCCTTATCGTGGAATTCGCCCGCGAACTGGAGTTCGAGGGAAGGACACCGCGGGAGGCCGCGATCGAGGCCAGCCGCCTTCGCCTTCGCCCGATCCTCATGACCTCGCTCGCCTTCATCATGGGCGTCGTGCCGCTCGTCGTCTCCACTGGCGCCGGCTCGGAAATGCGCGCGGCCATGGGTGTCGCGGTCTTCTCGGGCATGATCGGCGTGACCTTCTTCGGCATCTTCATGACGCCTGTCTTCTACGTGCTGCTGCGGCGGTTGACTGGCAACCGCCCGCTCGTCCAGCACAAGCCGGACGAACACAAGGAAGAAGAGGCGGAGGTCATCCGGCTCGCGGCGGAATAAACGGAATTCAACCTTCCTTTGTCGGGTAAATCGGGCGGGAACTTCGGTTCTCGCCCGTATCGTTTTCAGAGCATGGAGCCGAAAAGTGCGCGCGGTTTTCGGACACACCATCCGCATCTAAGGACACGCCACAAAAATGCGTTACGTCCGTCAAAACGGTTTGCAACGGTGGGCGAGCGGACTATCAAAGACGGATAACAGTTGGGAGGACTGAATGACAGGTTCGGGGAAAGCTCATGACGGCAGGCGGATCGCCTTTCTCGGCACCGGCCTGATGGGGGCGCCGATGGCTCGCCGGCTGCTTGGCGCGGGCTTTGCCGTCACCGTCTGGAATCGCGATCCCGGCAAGGCCGAGGCGCTTGCGGGAGACGGTGCGGTTTGCGCGAAAACACCGGCGGATGCCGTTTCAGGCGCCGATATCGTCATCACCATGCTGACCAACGCCGAGGCGGTGAATGACGTGTTGTTCGACCGCGGCGCGACCGATGCGATGACGCCTGGTGCTACCGTCATCGACATGAGTTCGATTGCCCCGCATTTCGCCCGTGACCATTCGGCGAGGCTTGCCGACCACGGCGTCGATCACGTCGATGCGCCGGTATCCGGCGGCGTCGTCGGGGCTGAAGCCGGTACGCTCGCCATCATGGCGGGTGGCGACGAGGACGTCATCGACCGGCTTGCGGATATTTTTGCGCCGATGGGGCAGGTGACCCGCGTCGGTCCGACAGGGGCAGGCCAGCTCGCCAAGCTCGCCAATCAGCAGATCGTCGCGGTGACGATCGGCGCTGTCGCCGAAGCGATGATGCTGATCGAAGCTGGCGGCGGCTCGCCGGCCGCCTTCCGAGATGCCATTCGCGGCGGCTTTGCCGAGAGCCGCATCCTCGAACTCCACGGCAAGCGCATGGTCGAGCGCCAATTTACCCCAGGCGGTTCTTCCAGCAACCAGCTGAAGGATCTGAACGCAGCCATAGAGACGGCCAAGACCCTGTCGCTGACGCTGCCGCTGACGGCGGCTGTGCATGCGGAATTCAGCGAATTTGTCGCCAATGGCAATGGCGAAAAGGATCACAGTGGCCTGCTCCTCCATCTCGAAGAGAAGAATGCCCGGCCGGGAGGAAAGAAGTGATGGACAGCCATTCGCCGAAGCGGCGCTTGCGTTCGCAGGACTGGTTCGACAATCCCGATCATATCGACATGGCAGCGCTCTATCTCGAGCGCTTCATGAATTACGGCATCACGCCGGAAGAGCTGCGCTCCGGCAAGCCGGTCATCGGGATTGCCCAGAGCGGCAGCGATCTCACACCTTGCAACAGAGTGCATGTCGAGCTTGCCAAGCGGGTGCGCGACGGCATCCGCGATGCCGGCGGCATTCCGATCGAGTTTCCGACGCATCCGATCTTCGAGAATTGCAAGCGCCCGACGGCGGCACTCGACCGCAATCTCGCCTATCTCGGCCTCGTCGAAATCCTCTACGGCTATCCGCTCGACGGTGTCGTGCTGACCACCGGCTGCGACAAGACCACGCCTTCGGCGATCATGGCTGCTTCGACGGTCGATATTCCGGCGATCGTGCTCTCCGGCGGGCCGATGCTCGACGGTTGGCACGAGGGGGAGCTGGCGGGCTCCGGCACGGTGATCTGGCGGATGCGGCGGAAATATGCGGCAGGCGAGATCAATCGGGAAGAGTTTCTTCAGGCGGCGCTCGACTCGGCTCCCTCCGTCGGCCACTGCAATACGATGGGCACCGCTTCGACGATGAATGCGCTGGCCGAGGCGCTCGGCCTTTCGCTGACCGGCTGCGGCGCCATTCCAGCCGCTTACCGCGAACGCGGCCAGATGGCCTACCGCACCGGGCGGCGCGCCGTCGAAATCGTGTTCGAGGATCTGAAGCCGTCGGATATCCTGACGCGCGAGGCTTTCCTGAATGCCATCCGCACCAACTCGGCGATCGGCGGCTCAACCAACGCGCAGCCGCATCTGGCTGCGATGGCAAAGCACGCCGGCGTCGAACTCTATCCCGACGACTGGCAGGTGCATGGCTTCGATATTCCGCTGCTGGCCAACGTCCAGCCGGCCGGCGCCTATCTCGGCGAGCGCTTCCATCGGGCCGGCGGTACGCCGGCGATCATGTGGGAACTGCTGCAGGCCGGAAAGCTCGACGGCAACTGTCGCACGGTGACGGGCAGGACCATGGCCGAGAACCTAGAAGGTAAGGAAGCGCGCGACCGTGAGGTCATCACGCCGTTCGCCGAACCGCTGAAGGAGCGGGCGGGCTTCCTCGTTCTCAAAGGCAATCTTTTCGATTTCGCGATCATGAAGATGAGTGTGGTCTCGGAGGATTTCCGCCGGCGCTACCTTGAGGAACCCGGGCGCGAAGGCGTCTTCGAGGGTAAAGCGGTGGTCTTCGACGGTTCCGAGGACTATCACAAGCGTATCAACGATCCCGAACTCGGCATCGACGAAAATACCATCCTCGTCATCCGCGGCGCTGGGCCGATCGGCTGGCCGGGTTCGGCTGAGGTCGTCAACATGCAGCCGCCGGATCATCTCCTGAAGCGCGGCATCCGCAGCCTGCCGACGATCGGCGACGGGCGCCAATCCGGCACGGCTGACAGCCCCTCGATCCTCAACGCCTCGCCGGAAAGTGCCGCCGGCGGCGGCCTCGCCTGGCTTCGTACCGGCGACATCATCCGCATCGACTTCAACCACGGGCGCTGCGACATGCTGGTCGATGACGCAGAGATCGAACGGCGCAAGACTGATGGCATCCCGCCGGTGCCGGCGGATGCGACGCCATGGCAGCAGATCTATCGCCGCTCGGTTACGCAGTTGTCGGATGGTGCGGTGCTGGAGGGAGCGGCGGATTTTCGTCGGATTGCGAAAAACCCGCCGCGGCACAACCACTGATCGCAAGGTGCTGTAGACTGCAAGCCCTTTGATCCAAAAGGGGAAGTCGTAACGAACAGTTCACCTAGTCACTAGTTCGGTCACTAGGACAAGGCTTCATTAATGCCACCCTGAGACCATATTGCCGTTATGCAAGCTTCTGAGGCTGGGACCGCGTTGCCAGAGAACAAAGCCACACGATCCGAACGGGAGTTCCAGGATCTTCTGCGTCGGCTCGAACTCGCACTCGATGCATCCCAGATCGGTGTCTGGGAGCACAGCATCGACCAGGGGGGGATCGTGTGGGATGCGCAGATGCATCGTCTTTACGAGACCGGCGAGACCTGCCGGCTGGTGCCGGCATCGCTTTGGTCGAATGCCATCCATCCCGATGATCTTGAGCGGGCCGAACGCGACTTCGAGCAGGCGATAACGACGCGCGGCGCCTATAACTCGCAATTCCGCATCGTGCTGCCGAGCGGCGAAATCCGCCATTTGCGTTCGCGAGCGCACTTCTATGTCGATGCGGAGGGGCTGCCTTCCTTCATCGGCGCCGAATGGGACGTGACGACCGACGTACTGCTCAACGCGGAACTGGCGCGGCAAAAGGTGGTGGCCGAGGCGAGGGCGCTGGCGCTCGAGGAAAGCAATGCTCGCATCGAGCATGTCGCCGATCACGACTATCTCACCGGCTTACCGAACCGGCGCCTTCTCGACAAGCGGCTTTCGGAGCTTCCGGCCGACAAGAGCATCACGACACTTGCGGTCCTGCATCTCGACCTCGACCAGTTCAAGCAGATCAACGACAGCCACGGTCATGCGGCTGGCGATGCCGTGCTCAGGGCCGCAGCCCTTCGCATCACCGCTGCCATTCCTGGAATTGGCACGGTCGCCCGTGTCGGCGGCGATGAGTTCGTTATCGTGCTGGTCAATTTCACCGATCTCACCCAGCTGAAGCTGATCGCCGAGGATCTCCAGCGCCGGCTGCGGAAGAAGATCCGCTTCGGCCAAGAGATGCTGCAGTCCGGCGCCTCGATCGGCGTTTCCTGGAGCGGCGACCGGCGGGCGCGCAACCTGCTTGCCGAATCCGACCTGGCGCTCTACCAGGCCAAGAAGCTCGGGCGCAACCGCGTCGAATTCTTCACACGGCAATTGCAGGAGGATTTGCGCTCCAAGCGTCGCCTCGCCGAAGAGCTGAAGCTCGGGCTGGAGCACGGCCAGATCCTTCCCTATTATCAGGTGCAGCTCGACGCCCGGACGCGGGAAGTCATCGGCTTCGAGGCGCTGGCGCGCTGGAAACATCCCGAGAAGGGCGTGCTCGCCCCGGGGGCATTCCTGAAGATCGCCGATGAGCACGGACTTGCGGCGGAGATCGACGCGGCGATCCTGAAGAGCGTTCTCGAAGACCGGCTGTTCTGGCTGTTGCGCGGCCTTGCGGTTCCGCGCATCGCTGTCAATATTTCGGCGTCGCGTCTTGCTGATCCGGCGCTGATCGACAAGCTGAGGAAACTCGATATCCCGCCCGGCGTGATCGTCTTCGAGTTGGTCGAGACGATTTTCCTCGACGACAGCGACGAAAAACTGCTCGATCATATCGGCGATATCAAACAGATGGGCATCGACATCGAGATCGACGATTTTGGATCGGGCCATGCCTCGCTCATTGGTCTCGTCAAGCTCCGGCCGAAGCGGTTGAAGATCGACCGACAGCTCGTCACAGAGGTCGTCAGCTCGGCCGAGCAGCGGCGCGTGGTGGGCTCGATCGTGGAGATCGCCAAGGCACTCGATGTCGAGGTAATCGCCGAGGGCATCGAGACCGAGGCGCATGCCGTCGTGCTGGCGCAGCTCGGCTGCGACGGCCTGCAGGGTTATGCGTTCGGTTATCCCGCACCGGCGGCCGAGACAGACCGTCTTTTCTCATCGATGACGAGCGGGATCGAAAAGCAGAAGACCGCGATGGGCGGCTGAACGGCCGATGATCCGTCCGCTGGCGACCGTTATCGCACCCGGTTTCAACGGCGCCTATGCCGCGTTGCGGGACTGATTTCGGCCGAAATGCTTTCCTCGCCTTTCAAATTGGCAACAGTGTCTTTTCGACGCGGTGTTTTATTTGCATCGGCCAGGAAGATAATTGGCGCGCAAGTAATTTTCTTGAGCTTGCAACGGCATTGTTTCATGGTAATCCGGAAACGAAGCTTTCTGCATTGCATCGAAAAATGATTATACGCGTCGTCAAGTCCATGGGCGCGGCTCTCCATCATTCGCAGGTGCAATCGGGGAGCTGGGACCTGACAATTGCTTTGCCATTGCCGGGATGGACTTGCGGGACATTTAATCTAGGAAAGTCGCATGAATTCGGAATTTGCCGTTCGTTCGATGCGGCCCGGCGAACTGGAACTCGTGCTCGAATGGGCGCGTCAGGAGGGTTGGAACCCGGGCCTCGACGATTCGCTTGCATTCCTCGAGGCCGATCCGTCAGGATTTTTCGTCGGCGCTATCGGCGAAGTCCCCGTCGGCTCGATCTCGGTCGTCAAATATGGCGAGAGTTTCGCCTTCCTGGGCCTCTACATCGTCCATCCCGATTTCCGCGGCAAGGGTTACGGCAAGGCGATCTGGCAGGCGGGCATTGCCAGCGCGGGAGACCGCACGATCGGTCTCGACGGCGTCGCCGCACAACAGGACAACTACCGCAAGGCCGGCTTCGAACCCGCCTACTCCACCATTCGCTACGGCGGGGTCGCCAATTCCTTGCCTGTCTCGACGCTTGTCGCGCAGCCGGTGCTGGATTCACGCCTCGAAGGCCTGCAGCGTTATGATTCGGTGATCTTTCCGCAGCCGCGCGACGCCTTCCTCGCCGCCTGGTGCACCGGCCGCAAGGGCCGCCGTTCGGTGGTGGTGCGCAAGAGCGGCAAGATCCGCGGTTACGGCACGATCCGACGCTGCTACGAGGGCTACAAGATCGGCCCGCTCTTTGCCAACGATGCCGATAGCGCCGCAGCGCTGCTTGCCGGATTGATCCCCGAGGCGAAGGGGGCGGCCACGGTCTTCATCGATATTCCCACGGCGAACCACGAGGCAGTCGCGCTTGCCGAAGGGCTCGGTCTTAAACCGGTGTTCGAGACGACACGCATGTATCGCGGGCCGGCGCCGGCCATCCCGCTGAAGCACGTCTTCGGCGTGACGACGCTGGAACTCGGTTAGGCTCTAATCCACGGGTGAGGCGGGCACGGTTTGTGCCGAAGCTTTCGGCCGGCCCTTTTCGGCGATCGCGATGCCGCCTAAGGTCAGCACCAGCGCGATCACATGGAACGACTGCAGCTGCTCGCCGATCAGCGCGACGGAGAGCAGCGTTCCGAACACGGGCACGAGATTGATGAACAGGCCGGCCCGGTTGGCGCCGATCGCCACCACGCCCTTGATATAAAGGATCTGCGCCACCAGCGACGGGAACATCGCCGTGTAGAGCGTGATGACCCAGCCGGCCTGGTCCGGCCACTGCCCAGCGCCACGGCCGACCTCCCAAAGGAGCAGCGGCAGCGAGGTCAGCATGGCGCCGAGCGCCGGGACCGCCATCAACGTGCGCCAGTCGAGCGGCGGCTTCCAGCGCAGGAAGATCGTGTAGACCGAATAGGCGGCAATGGCGATCAGCATCAGCCCGTCGCCGCGGTTGAGGCCGAGTTGCAGCAGCGTTGAGAGGTCACCATGCGCAGCGGTCAGGGCGACGCCGATCAGCGTCATGCCGAAGCCGAGGCATTGCGCCAGCGAGATACCGGTACGGAAGAACATGAAATTCAGCAGGAAGATCAGCATCGGGATGCCGGCCTGCTCAATGGCGACGTTGATCGCCGTCGTATATTGCACGGCCGAGTAAAGCATGGCGTTGAAAAGGGTGTAGCCGATGACGCCGTAGAAGAGGAGCAGCGGCAGGTTCTTCCTGACCACGGGCCAGTCCTTGCGCAGTTGCGGTACCGAAATCACGGCGATCACTGCCACGGCGAGGAACCAGCGCAGGAAGGTCAGCATCATCGGGCTGATATGCCCGAGCGCGAGTTTGCCGGCGACGGAGTTGCCACCCCAGCAGAGGGTGGCGATAACGAGGCAGATATAGGCCGTGGCTTGCAAGAGCGTTCTTCCCGTCTTTCCGCGATCGCCGTGCGGCGTTTTGTGAGGGGAAATAGCCTGTCGGCTGCTGATTTGTCACGTAAAAAGCCCAATCTGCTGTGACAACAGGGTCGCTTTCCAAAAAACAAAGCTTTATAGATGCGCGGGTTTGAGCAGGTGCGCGGTTCCGCGCCGGTAACAGGAAGAGTTGGATGACGAACGTAGTCGTGGTCGGTTCGCAATGGGGTGACGAAGGCAAGGGCAAGATTGTCGACTGGCTTTCGGAGCGTGCGGATATTGTCGTGCGCTATCAGGGCGGACACAATGCCGGCCATACGCTCGTCATCGACGGCACCAGCTATAAGCTCTCGCTCTTGCCGTCCGGCGTCGTGCGCCCGGGCAAGATGGCCGTGATTGGCAACGGTGTCGTCGTCGATCCGCATGCGCTGATCGCCGAGATTGGCCGGCTGGAAGCGCAGGGCGTGACGGTTACGCCTGACAATCTGCGCATTGCAGACAATGCGACGCTCATTCTTTCGCTGCACCGCGAGCTCGACGCGATGCGCGAGGATGCTGCGTCGAACAGCGGCACGAAGATCGGCACGACGCGCCGCGGCATCGGCCCGGCCTATGAAGACAAGGTCGGCCGCCGCGCCATCCGCGTTATGGACCTTGCCGATCTCGAAAGCCTTTCCGGCAAGGTCGACCGTATTCTGACACATCACAACGCACTTCGCCGCGGTCTGGGTGTCGCCGAGGTCAGCCACCAGGCGATCATGGACGAACTGACCTCGATCGCCGACCGGGTACTGCCTTTCCGTGATACGGTCTGGCTTTTCCTCGACAAGGAGCGCCGCAAGGGTGCCCGCATCCTCTTCGAAGGCGCGCAGGGCAGCCTGCTCGACATCGATCACGGCACCTATCCCTTCGTCACCTCCTCGAACACTGTGGCCGGCCAGGCGGCAGCCGGTTCCGGCATGGGACCCGGCTCGCTCGGTTATATCCTCGGCATCACCAAGGCCTACACGACGCGCGTCGGCGAAGGCCCGTTCCCGACCGAGCTCACCGACGAAATTGGCCAGTTCCTGGGCGAGAAGGGGCATGAGTTCGGTACTGTGACGGGGCGTAAGCGGCGCTGCGGCTGGTTCGACGCCGCACTGGTGCGCCAGTCGGTTGCCACCAACGGCATCGCGGGCATCGCGCTCACCAAGCTCGACGTACTCGACGGTCTCGAGGAATTGAAGATCTGCGTCGGCTATATGCTCGACGGCGAACAGATTGACCATCTTCCGGCAAGCCAGGGAGCGCAAGCTAGGGTCGAACCGATCTACGTCACGCTGGAGGGATGGAAGGAATCGACCGTCGGCGCCCGCAGTTGGGCGGATCTGCCGGCACAGGCGATCAAATATGTTCGCCAGGTCGAAGAGCTGATCGGGGCGCCTGTCGCGCTCCTGTCCACCAGCCCGGAGCGGGATGACACCATACTTGTGACCGATCCGTTTGAGGATTAAGCTCACGGGTCACTGTGGAGGATGGTTCGGTAGAGTGCCGGACTTCTTGAGAAAGTACTAATGGCGGATTTTATTGCAGTCATTCGGCGGGCCGTCGACGGCCTGGCCGAAAATACCCCTGAGATGCGGGTGAAAGTCTACGAACGTGCCCGCGGCGCAGTGCAACGGCAGCTCGAGAACATGAAGCCGCGTCCGCCGGAAGCCATGCTGCAACGCCAGCTCGAAAAGCTCGAGGCCGCCATCCGCGAAGTGGAAGGCGAACATTCTGAGGCTTTGCCGCTCGATGCGCCGGTTGCGGCAGTCACCGCGTCGGAAGAGCAAGCGGTTCCCGACGAAAGCGAACCGGCGTCGGCGCCGGAGACGGCTGTCGAGGAACCGGCATACGAAGCCTATGCGGAACCGCAGGTGGCCGGGGCCGCCGACGAGCCCGATCACGGGGAAGCCGCCGCGCCAGAGGAAGCTGAGGAAGAGGTTGCTGCCGAGGAGCCCCTTTCCGCGGAAGAACCTGTTCCCGCCGAAATCCCTATTGCCGCCGAGACAGCGGTTTTGCCGGAGACATCCGGTCCCTCCGAGACATACTGGCACCCCTCGCATGAGGAGGAAGCACCAGCCGAGGAATGGCATGCCAGTGAGGCGCGCGACGTTGCTGCCGAAGATGTGCCCGCCGAGCATGACGGCTGGGAGGCGCCTGCCGAGCATCGCAGCGAGCGAGCCGACGAACGCCGTGCTGACGAACAGCATCCCGTGGAAGCCGAAGAGATCGCGGCCGAATCGGCGGCGGTGGAAGGCGGGGAGTCGGAGGCCGAGGAGGCTTACGAGCCCGTTGAGCCGTTGCAGCCGATCACCCGCGGCATAGATCATGCATCCAACCGGCTGGTGGAGCCGGTCGCCGATTTCGATCGTCCGCAGGAATTTGTCGAGCACAGCAGCGAGGGACCGTTGCAGGCCGACGTCGCGGCGCATTTCGAACCCGTCTGGGCCGAATCCGTTGCCGAAACGCCAGCTCCAGCGCCCAAGGATGCGGAGACCGAATGGGCGGAAGAGGAACTCCGGCAATATTCGGAGCCGGCGCCGGCGCCGGCGCCGATTACGGCCGATGCCTCGGCGCGCGCCTTCGAGGAGGTGATATCGAGCCTCGAAAAAGTGACACCCGCGGCCGTCATGCCGGCCGCCAAGGAAAGTTTTTCCTGGGAGACGGCCGCCTTCGACGATCTGCCGCCGATCGAGGCAGGCAGCAATAAGAAGACGCCGGTTGCCTCGCATTTCGACGATGTCGATATCTTCGCGGAAGTGCACAACGGCAAGCCGGCGCCTGCCAGCGGCGCGCCGAGTGAGGACTGGCGAGAGGCGAAGGCGCTACGCGGCTACGACCGCCGCGGATCGGTCGCTGCTGACGACGATGACGCCAATCCGGCAATGGATATCGATCAGATTGTTGCCTCCAAGATGCAGGGCAAGAATTTCCGTATGGAGCCGAAGCGCCGCCGCTTCGGCATCGGTACCGTGATCACGCTCATCTTCGCGCTCATCCTGATCGGTGGCGGCGCCTATGCCGGCTGGATGAACAGAGAGGCGCTGGTGGCGATGGTCGATGGGCTCGTCAGCTCGGCACCGTCGCAGGCGACCAGGAACGAGGGGGCAACACCGCCGGCAGGTTCCGCGACGCCTGTCCATCCGGGCGCGGTGACGCCAGCCCAGCCGACCACACCAGGAGCGCAGAATACCCCAGCGACGCCGGCGCAGCCGAACCCGAACCCGCAGGTAGCGTCAATGAACAATGACGGCGCTGCGGCCAATTCGAAATTCACCCAACGGCTGCTGACCGATGGAACCGAGGTCGACAGCGGACCGGCGACTGTGCCGGGAACGCCGACCGCGGAAGGAAAATCGGTCGCCGAACAGAATGTCGCGGCAGCAGATACGCCGCCTGCCAGCGCGCAGGGCGATGCGGCACCCGCCGAAACGCGGACGCCGAACGGCCCGGTGGCATCGCCGCAGCAGACCGCGCCCGTCGGTTCGTCGCAAAAGATGTTTCTCTATGAAGAGCGCATCGGCCAGAGCTCGCCGACGGCGATCGAGGGATCGGTCGTCTGGAGCCTGCAGCACGAGGCCGGCCAGGACGGCCGGCAGGAGGCGACAGTGCAGGGCAACGTTACCGTTCCCGAGCGCAATCTCTCGGCGCTCGTCACCTTCAAACGCAATTCCGATCCGTCGCTGCCGGCAAGCCATCTGGTCGAGATCGTCTTCTCGGTGCCGCCGAATTTCGAAGGCGGCAGCATCGACAGCGTCCAGCGCATCTCGATGAAGCGCACGGAACAGGATCGCGGCGATGCGCTGATTGCGGTTCCGGCCAAGATCACCGACGATTTCCACATGATCGCGCTCAACGACTATCCCGATGCGCGCAAGGCCAATCTCGACCTGATGTCCACCCGCAATTGGATCGATATTCCAATTACCTACCGCAACGGCCGCCGCGCGCTGCTGACGATGGAGAAGGGCGGTACGGGGACGGACGCCTTCAATACCGCGATCAAGGAATGGACCGCACTCGGCGATGTCTCGACGAGCCAGTGATGGCTTTTCCGGCAATGCCGGTGTTGCCGGTAACCGGGGGCAGCAGAGATCAATGAAAAGAAAAGGCGGGCCGCAAAGCCCGCCTTCTTCAATTCTATCATGCGGCAGGTTTTATGCCGTGGCTTCGACGACGCGGACGGCCTTGGCGCGTTCCAAGGCTTCCTTGCGCACGGCGTCCTGCACCTTTTCGAAGGCGCGAACCTCGATCTGTCGGACGCGTTCGCGGCTGATGTCGAACTCGGTCGAAAGGTCTTCCAGGGTCACCGGATCCTCGGCGAGGCGGCGAGCCTCGAAGATGCGGCGTTCACGCTCGTTCAGCACGCTCATCGCTTTCGCCAGCATGCGCCGGCGAGTGTCGAGTTCGTCCTGTTCGATCAGCACGTCTTCCTGGCTGTCATGGTCGTCCACCAGCCAATCCTGCCACTGGCCGCCGTCACCTTCGGCTGCTTTGATCGGCGCGTTCAGCGAGGCGTCGCCGGAGAGGCGGCGGTTCATCGAAATGACCTCTTCCTCCGAGACGTTCAGCTTGGTGGCGATTTCCGAGACGTGCTCCGGCTTCAGATCGCCGTCATCAATTGCCTGGATGCGTCCCTTCAGCCGGCGCAGATTGAAGAACAGGCGCTTCTGGTTGGCAGTCGTGCCCATCTTCACCAGCGACCACGAGCGCAGGATATATTCCTGGATCGAGGCCTTGATCCACCACATGGCATAGGTGGCGAGGCGGAAGCCGCGCTCGGCATCGAACTTCTTGACGGCCTGCATCAGGCCGACATTACCCTCGGAGACGACTTCGCCGATCGGCAGGCCATAGCCGCGATAACCCATCGCAATCTTCGCGACGAGGCGAAGATGGCTGGTCACCAGCTTGTGGGCAGCGTCGCGGTCGCCATGCTCAGCATAACGCTTTGCGAGCATGTATTCCTGCTGCGGCTCCAGCATCGGGAACTTGCGGATTTCGTCGAGGTAACGGTTGAGACCGGCTTCGCCGGCGGTAATGGACGGCAAGATATTTCGGGCCATCGTGCACCCTCCTAAAGTGAATTCCGGTTCCCGATGGAAACGCATCCTCGCGTTAAAAAAGGCAAACCGGGACGTGCGGCTCTACTGCGAGCCCGCACTAAGTCAATGTACAGATAAGTGTGGCGAAACGGCGGTTCAAGGTGCCGCTCACGCAGGTGTGAGTTGGGCAGGCGGCATTCGGCAGCCCGCTTTATCGCCGCAGCGCTTCGACCAGTTCGACCATATCATCCGGTAGCGGCACCTCGAAATGCATGATTTCGCCGGTGCGGGGATGCTCGAATTGCAGCATGAAGGCATGCAGTGCCTGCCGGCCGAAACCGTTGACGACCTTGCGGATCTCTTCGGGCAGGAGATTGGCCTTGGTCTTGAAGCCGGCGCCGTAAACCGTGTCGCCGAGCAGCGGATGGCCGATATGGGCCATGTGGACACGGATCTGGTGGGTGCGGCCGGTTTCCAGGCGGCACTCGACCAGCGAGGCGAACGCGGTTGCGTCCGGCTTCTCATGGAAGCGCTCAATCACCTGGTAGTGCGTGATCGCCTCGTCGGCGTCCTGACTGTCGGGGCGCTTGACGGCGCGGCGCGTACGGTCGCCGGTGGCGCGGCCAAGTGGCGCGTCGACCGTGCCTGTCAGCGAGCGCGGCCGGCCCCAGACGATTGCCTGATAGGCCCGCTCCAGCGGCATGGTGCGGCCATGGTCGGCAAATTGCAGCGAGAGGTGGCGATGGGCAATGTCGTTCTTGGCGACGACCATGACGCCTGTCGTGTCCTTGTCAAGACGGTGGACGATGCCGGGGCGGCGCACGCCGCCGATGCCGGAGAGCGTATCGCTGCAATGGTGGATCAGCGCGTTGACCAGCGTCCCTGTCCAGTTGCCGGCGCCGGGATGGACAACGAGACCGGAAGGCTTGGAGATGACGATGACGTCGTCATCCTCATGGAGGATATCCAGAGGGATGTCTTCGCCCTGGGGCGTCGGATCTTCCGGCTCGGGCAGCGTGAGTTCGAAACTATCGCCGGTGCGCACCTTGCGCTGCGGGTCGGTGACGGGTTCGCCACGCAGAAAAACCTGGCCGTCCTTGATCAACGCCTTGATGCGGCTGCGCGAAAATTCCTCGCCAACCTGCGCCGTCAGCCAGGCGTCCAACCTGCCTTCGGCAGTTTCATCGGCGGTCAGGACTTTTCTATTGCCGGCTGCTTGTTTAAAGGGGTCGCTCAAGACGCTTCTTCTCCGACGTATTTTTTTAGAACGGGACGCACAGATGACAGCAATCGAGCCAGACGACCAGGAAGAGAAGCCCCTTGATCCGGCGATGGAAAGTGTCCGGCGCAAGATGGTCCGCCTGCAGATCGTTTCCGGCGCCATCATGTTCGTGAGCCTTATGGCGGTCTTCGGCGCGGTTGTCTACAAGGCGATGCACAGCGAGCCGAAGGAGACGGCGTCCGCTGTTGCCGCCTCCGGCGTGCCCTCGGATGCGCCGCTTGCGGCAACCGTTTCCCTGCCGCTCGGCTTCAAGGTGCAGTCCACTTCGTTTTCATCAGGGCAGATCCTGTTCTACGGGGAAACGGCCGAGGGCAGGAACAAGGCACTGGTCTACGATCTCAGGACCGGCCGCACCGTCGCCGACGTCACTGTTACGGGCAATTGAGGCAGGCATGGCCGCCATCCCGATCGACATCGACAGCGCCGACGATCCGCGCGTCGCTGAATTCTGCGCAATCCTCGAGCGCGACCTGACGGGCCGAGAGAACCGCTTCATCGCCGAGGGCACCGTCGTGCTGCGCATGCTCGCCGAGGCGCATGCGGCAGGCCGCGGCTTTTTCGCCGAGAAGATCCTGCTGCTGCGCAATCGCGTCGAGGGCGTCCTGCCCATCCTGGCGCGGTTTCCGGCCGATGTGCCGGTCTATGTCGCCGGGGCGGATGTGCTCGATGGCGTCGTCGGTTTCCATCTGCATCGCGGCGTTCTCGCGCTCGGCCGCCGGGAGGATCGCGGGAAGGCGGCACTTCTCGACGCGCTGCCGGAACGGGCGCTGGTGCTGGTCGGTTGCGGCATTTCCAATCACGACAACGCCGGCTCGATGTTTCGAAATGCGGCCGCCTTCCGGGCGGACGCGGTGCTGCTCGACGAAACCTCCTGTGATCCACTCTACCGCAAGGCGTTGCGTGTCTCGGTCGGTTCGGTGCTGAGTGTTCCGCACCGGCGTGGCGGCAAGGCCTTGGATGTGCTCCTGGCGCTTGCCGAGCGGGGCTTTGCCATCTGGACACTTTCTCCGCACGGCAACACCGATATCCGCGCCATTCCGGCCGCGACGCGCATGGCGCTCGTCGTCGGTACCGAGGGCGAGGGATTACCGGAGGCGCTGCTTGCGCGGTTCCAGAGCGCGCGCATTCCGCAGTCGGAGCAACTCGACAGCCTCAACGCCGCAACGGCGACGGGGATCGCGCTGTTTTCCATGGCCTCGGCGATGGGGCGGATCTAGCCTATACGCCCGAAAATCGGAATCGATTTTTGGGATTACGCCAATTCAAAATGATGGCCCACCGCTCGTCCTATCCGACGCGCCGCGCCAAGGCGTCAGCGCGGGGGATCGGCGATGATCGCCGCCGCTCTGTCAGCAAGGCTGACGCGATCGTTGGGATTCTTTTCCGCGGCATCAGCGAGCAGCGTGCGGATCGGCGAGGAAGGCCCCTCGTTGAGTGCGGTCAGCGCCACCATACTGGCGGCGATCGAGGCGATCTCCTCGCGGATCGCGCCATCGCGCCCGGTTACGGCCTTTGCCTTTTGCAGGCGTTCGGCAAGGGCGGAGCTGCGCTTGCGGACATCCTCGCCCATCTCGGCCGTGACGGCGGCGGTGTCGAGCGCGGGTACGGTCGTGTCTTCCGCCATCATTTCCGCCGGCAGCTCCGCGACCATCCCGGCAAGGCCGGCGTCGCGCAACACCCGGTTGACCTTGCGGATCTCTGCGTTAGCGGCCTTCAACTGCTCCTTCAATTTGGCGATCTCCTGCTGGCGGCGAACGACCAGAGTTTCCTTTTCGGTGGCGGAAGCGCTCTCGCGCGCGGCCTTATCCTCCAGGCGGATCACCATATGCTGCTGTTGTGTCAGTTTCTGTTCGGCATCCTTGGCGCGCTTCTGCAGCAGGTTGACGTCCTGACGCAGCGTATCGCGTTCGTCACGCAGCGCGTTGACGCGGAATTTCAGGCTCTCCGCCTCGGTTTCGCGCGCAGCCAGGTCGATCCTCAGCCCATCGGCCTGTTCACCGAGTTTGCTCAGCCGCGTCCGCATCGTCGCCAGTTCGCTCTCCTTGTTGGCAGCGGACTGCTCGGAAATATGCAGGTTGGTCTTCAACTGGCTGATATAGTTCTCGTCCTTGCGCAGATGCGAGCGCTGCTCGGCGGCCTCGACATGCATCTCGCCGATCTGGGTCTGCAATTCTCCGATCTCGGCGGCAAGCCTGCCGGCATCGACGGCGAGTGAGTCATGGCGAAGCTGGAGCGACAGGGATTTCTCGCGCTCACGCAGAAGGTCCTGGGCCGTGCGGGCGTTTTCGGCGGCATAGAGTGCACGCACCATATCCTTCTGGGCGCGAACCTCCTGAGGGCTCAGCGGCATCGTCGTTTTCAGCCGGTTCTCGGTATACCAGACAATGCGGCGGTGAACGGCGGGCGAGACCAGAAAGACGAGGAAGGCCGCTGTCAGGAAGCCCAATCCGAACAAAAGAGCATATTCGATCACGGCGCGGCCATCGGTAAGAAGGTTGATACGGGGTCAGCCGCGATGATTAAGCACGCATGACACGCATGGCAAGGCCGCCGGTGTGAGCGGCGGCAGATTCCGGTGGCTTTGCGGCTTCAGAAAGGGTTCCAGGTCGGCGCCTGGGTGATCTTGAGATAGCCGACATTGATGCCGAGGCGGGCGCCGATGCCGGTGCGGATCGGCACGACCAGCACGTCGTTGTTCTTGAGCAAGGTCATGCCGAAGCCGGCGATCACATAGGCCGAGCCGCTGACGCCGCCGAACCGGGCATAGATGCCGTTGACGGAGGGCAGGTCGTAGACCAGCATCATCACGCGCGAGCCCTGGCCGCCATAATCGAGGCCGAGCGACGGTCCCTGCCAGTAGAGATTATGTTCGCCGGCGTTCTTGGTGTTCAACTGGCCTTCGCCATAGGTCAGACCAGCGATGAAGGCGCCGCCGCCTTCCTGTCCGAGGATATAGCCGTTCGGCAGGCCGTATTTCTGGAAGGCACTCTCGACGACCTTGGCAAGTCCGCCGCTGGCGGACCCGAAGAAGGAGTGGCCGGCGTCGACGATTTCCTGCATCGTGTACTGGCCGTTGTCCTGGGCGGTGGCCGGCCCAGCAACCATCAGCGAGGAGAAGACGAGGGTCGAAAGCAACCTGCAGAAGCCGATGAATCGGTGCGGAAATCGAGGGCGCATTGTGTCATCCGTTCGTCGTTTGGCTGAGAGCGGGCAAGCGCTCGCGGCGATTGGTGCATTTTGCCCCGATGATCTTAACAATCGGTTTACCAAATATGGTGTCTTTATGGCACCAAGTACGATCGCAAACTTCGCGCAATTTTGATGAAGCATATTCCGGACGCGATGAAATTGCCGCCCCTCAGGAGACGATGATGTCCAAGAACCCAAATCTTACCCTGTCCGGCCCGGATCTGGCCGCGCTTCTTTGCAGCCGCGTTTGCCACGATGTTATCTCGCCCGTCGGCGCGATCAATAACGGGCTGGAGCTCCTGGATGAAGGCGGCGCCGATGCCGATGCGATGGACCTGATCCGCACCAGCGCGCTCAATGCTTCCGTCCGCCTGAAATTCGCACGTCTCGCCTTCGGCGCGTCGGGCTCCGTCGGCGCCTCGATCGACACCGGCGAGGCCGAGCGTGCTGCCAAGGATTTCGCCGTCGCCGAAAAGAAGACCGAGGTGATCTGGAACGGACCGCGCGCCATCGTCGCCAAGAACCGTGTCAAGCTGCTGCTCAACCTCTTCCTCGTTGCCTATTCCGCCATTCCGCGCGGCGGCGTGCTCGAGGTAACGCTCGAAAATCCCGAGTTCGATGCCAGGTTCAAGCTCACGGCCAAAGGCAAACTGATGCGGTTGCCGCCGAAATTCGTCGAGATATCGACCGGCACCATCGAGGAGGCGATCGACGCCCATTCGATCCAGCCCTATTACACCGTGCTTTTGGCGCAGGAGTGCGGAATGACCCTTGAGCACAGCGCCAGCGCCGACGAACTGGTGTTCACGGCGGTGGCGGCGGCCGCCTGATTTCGGAGCGCGGACGCATGCCTGCGCTCGTCCGGTAACGATTCCTTAGCCTGATGGACCTATTCTCCAGGGTTGTAAGAGGCCTCTCGCTACGACGAATGCGGGGGCAAAGGAGCGGCCATGCAAAGGTTCATGATCACCGATAATTCGGATATCGTCCGCAAGGTCGGCAAGCGCATTCTCTCCGAACTCGACTTTCTCGTCAGTGAAGCTTCCAACGCCGGCGAGGCGTTGCAGCGCTGCCAGGCGGAGCTGCCGGAATATCTGATCGTCGATTCAGGCATGGAAGGCGCGCTCGACCTCATCACCGCCATCCGCGCCATGGAGGGCGGCAAAGAGGTCAAGATCTATTACTGCGTCGTCGAGGCGGATCTGAAGAAGCTGATGGCAGGCAAGCGGGCCGGTGCCACCGACTTCCTGCTGAAGCCGTTCGATCGCAAGATCCTGACCGCCGTTTTCGGAAACCGCGCGATCGCCGCCTGACCGGCACGGCCTCTTCCCCGCCGATGTCGGCGTCCCTGGAGCATGACGCCGAAAGTGCAAGCACGTTCGACGGCTGCCACGTTCTATTTTCTTCATCGAGATACAGGGCACTTCAGGCTGATCCAGCCTAAGATCCTCCACATCAGGTTAATCTCGCCCAACGTAAGCAGAAACGAAAAATCCCGCCGGAAGGGCGAGATCTTCGTTTGTCCGATAAGGGGATCGGAAAAAATATTAGGCGGTTTCGGCGTATTCGGCACCATCCGGCTCGCGAAGAACGTAACCGCGGCCCCAGACGGTCTCGATGTAGTTGGCACCGCCGGCAGCATTGGCGAGCTTTTTGCGGAGCTTGCAGATGAAGACGTCGATGATCTTCAGTTCCGGCTCGTCCATGCCGCCGTAGAGGTGGTTCAGGAACATTTCCTTGGTGAGGGTGGTGCCCTTGCGGAGCGAAAGCAGCTCCAGCATCTGATATTCCTTGCCCGTCAGGTGGACGCGCTGGCCGCCGACTTCGACAGTCTTGGCATCGAGGTTGACGATCAGCTCGCCGGTCATGATAACCGACTGGGCATGGCCCTTGGAGCGGCGGACGATGGCGTGGATACGGGCGACGAGCTCGTCCTTGTGGAACGGCTTGGTCATGTAGTCGTCGGCGCCGAAGCCGAGGCCACGAACCTTGTCTTCGATGCCGGCCATGCCCGACAGAATGAGGATCGGTGTCTTGACCTTGGACAGTCGGAGAGTGCGAAGCACCTCATATCCGGACATGTCGGGCAGGTTCAGATCGAGAAGGATGATGTCATAATCATACAGCTTGCCCAGATCGACGCCTTCTTCACCGAGATCGGTGGTATAAACATTAAAACTCTCTGATTTCAGCATCAACTCGATGCTCTGCGCCGTGGCGCTGTCATCCTCGATTAGAAGTACCCGCATAATTATCCCCTTTACCGCCGCCGAAAGGTGGTCTGGCCCCCTACACGATACCGAACACGCTACGTGATTTGAAAGCTGCCACGAAATGGTTAACAAATTCTAATTCACTCTGGCAAGGAGTATCGAATTTATTAAACAATTTTTCCATTTCTCTGTTTTCCAATAGGAATCTCAAAACGGCGCCCCTCAACTTTAACATTAGGAAACTGCGCTAAGTGATTCATCCGACTCGCCAATGAAAAGGTTCGAACTTCATGCCTCGGCATTTACCGACCCTTAAATCATCGGGGCTATCATTAACGATGCCCGTAAACGAAAGGTTACCAGCGGTAGGTATTTGTTAATATCGCGGGAAATTTTTTAGCAAACCGTGTCAAAGCGGCGCGCAGGGCGGTTTCAAGTTGAGCCGGGGTCTCGCATCACGGGAGTAATGCGTATGAAGTCGCGAGAAAGTCTCGTTCGCCTGAAGGAATTTCAGGTGAATGAAAAACGACGTCAGTTGCAGCAGTTGCAGATGATGATGTCCGAATTCGAACGGATGACGAAGGATCTGGAGAGCCAGATCGTCGTCGAGGAAAAGAAGTCCGGTATTTCCGACCCGAATCACTTTGCTTATCCGACCTTCGCCAAGGCCGCGCGTCAGCGGGCTGACAACCTGCAGGTTTCGATCAAGGAACTGAAGATGCAGGAAGAGACGCTAGAAATGGCACTCGAGGAGATGCAGGCGGAATATGCAAGGGCCACAGCGCTGGAAGAGCGTGACGGCGCCGCCCGCGCAAGGGCGTAAGAGAAACGGCGGGCGCCGGCTTCGGCGCTCTGGGATCGCCACTGAGAAGCCATGTATGATGGGCGCGCTGTCCGTCATACATGGCTTTTGGTGTTTGCGCCTTAGGGCGGCTCTCGCCGAAATCGAGGTTGTCACGCGGGTCTTTTCGGACACGCAAAGGACGCTCTAACTCTTTCAATCCTCCCATCGTGCTTTTCCGAAAATCGATTCCGATTTTCGGGCCGATGAGCTAAAGCGCGTCGCGATCTTCTAGATTCGCTCCTCGCGCGTTAGATCCTTGTTTTTACGCATGTCGTTAGCGAAAAACCGCTGCACAGTTTTGCGCGACATGGTTTAGTTCACGACGTCCTTCCATTCCGGATGGCGTTGCGCCTGCGCCTTGAAGAAGGGGCAAAGCGGGATGATCTTCCAGCCACCGGTGCGGGCTGCTTCCACAGCGTGGAGCGCCAACGCCTGGCCGACACCCTTGCCGCGCAGCGCATCGGGAACGCCCGTGTGATCGATGATGACGAGCTTCGGCGATGTGCGTGAATAGGTCATCTCCGCCTCGTGTCCTTCGACCTCGGCCGCATAACGGCCGCCGGAGGCGCCTTCCTCGTTTCGAATGTCCATTGTCTTTCCTCGTAACGGATATTGTCTTGGCGGACCGTGACATGGCGGCGCGGCCATGCCAAGCCGTGGAGGCAATAGAGGCAGGAGACGGAGTGTTCATGCAAAATATCGGGTCGATACGAGGTTCGGGGCAATGAAGGCGCTTTCGATGATTCGCCCCGTGCTTCTCGTGGCCGCGCCGTTCTTCCTGGCGCTCGGCCTCGTCTTGCCGCTGGTCCATTTCGAGACGCTGTATTTCTTCGACGATACGCCGTCGCTCATCGAAATCATCGTCTCGCTTTGGCAAGGCGGGGATGGGCTGCTGGCGGCGATCGTCGCGCTGGTTTCGATCCTGCTGCCGCTTCTGAAGATGATCGGCATCACCGCGGAGGCGATGGGGATCGCCGCAGGAGCGACGGCCGCCGCCGGCGAGGTCGGCAGCCTGTTCTATCGTCGCGTCGTACCGCATCTGTCCAAGTGGTCGATGATGGACGTGCTGCTGGTCGCGATCGTCATTGCGGCGGCGAAGACGACTGGGCTGGCCGATGCCTTCACGCAGCCCGGCCTTTGGTGCTACGCGGCCTCGTCAATGATTTCGGGCCTTCTTCATTCCTTCATGGGAGATGCGTCCGGCCCGAAATAGATGTCATCGATGCTGGGTGTGATCAGTGACGATATTGCTGGATGCGCGTGGTGCGCAGGCCGGCGAGACCGTGGCTGTTGATCGACGATTGCCAGGAGAGGAATTCTTCGACCGTGAGCGTATAACGGTCGCAGGCCTCTTCCAAGCTCAACAGGCCACCGCGAACAGCCGCGACAACCTCTGCCTTCCGGCGAATCACCCAGCGCCGCGTATTGGGCGGCGGAAGATCCGCAATCGTCAGGGGGCTGCCATCGGGGCCGATGACATATTTCACTCGGGGACGTATCATTTCGGTCATTGGACTCTCTACACAACGCAAGACCACGAGCCCCACTCTAGCCTGCCACATTTAAAAATTGCCTAAACCCATCGTAAGACTTTGATAACAAATTTAGACGCCCGCCCTGGCCGGCGATTTGGAGCGACCGCCTGCCGCTATGTCAATTTGTGGCGCCTGCATGAGAGCCATGCGGAATAAATATTAGCTGATGGCTCGGGGTGACCTTATAAGCGCTGCAACATAAGAATGAGCGCAAGACTTCGTCTCCGTTCTTCCCGCTGTATCAGTCCAGTTGGCGCTTTTTGTGCTTCGTGTCCTCGGGATGCGGGGCGCAAACTGTCTTTGCTGATGCTCCGGCGCGAGCCTCTCGCCGCCGGCAGCGAGGCCGAGCCGAGCTGGCCATACGATGATAAGAAGATGAAAAGACGTGAGCGCGCAGTCGAACACTGCACTGAGGATGCTGCATTTTCGCCTTCGCAGGCCGGTGGCGCCGGGGTTTCGTTCAACGACGGCAAGGAACGGCTCGGCGAGATGGCGAAGCTTGCGGGCTTCGATTTCTATCTGTTCTCGGCTTTCCCGCGGGCGACCGTACGGCTTTCACCGAAAACTGGCTGATCAGCAACTGGCCGCAAAGCCTTGTCGGCTTTCACGAGGCCGCGGATCTCTTCTATTGCAGCAGACTGGTGACCGCGATGAAGCGGACGATCGTACCAGTTTTCTCCAAAGAGGGGTCATTTGCAGGCAACGCCGCCAATCAGGAAAACCGCAGACTCAGCATGCTTTTTCAGATGCACGGGCTAAAGAATACCTTCGCCTTCGCGCTACACGACGCTGACCTGAAACAATACATCTTCGCCTTCTCAGGCGGCTGTCTTATGCCCACACGGGAGCAGGCGATGGCGCTGCTCTACGGCTGCATGGAGCTTCTGGACAAGGTTTCGCGCAATGGCAGCGGGGAAGACGGTCCGTCGGAGGCGCTTACCCGGCGCGAAATCGAATGCTTGCGACGCTGGCTGATTCCTTAAATCGGAATCGATTTAAGGAATCAGCCAGCAATTCAAAGTGCTACAGCGTCCTTTGCGCGTCTAAAAAGACGCGCGGCGCTGTAGTCGGCGGCCGGCAAGAGCAGCGACGAGATCGCGATTATTCTCGATCTCTCGTCGCATACGGTGGCGGGTTATCTGAAGAGCGCGATGCGCAAGCTCTATTCGGTCAACCGCATGCAGGCGGTCGCCAGAGCATAACCGCTGCACATTTTTGGGCGACATGCATAAGGCAGCCGGCCCCTTCTCACAAAGCTTAAAGCTTAGAAGCCTTTACCGCCGGTCAGCTCCGACACGACCGTTCCGACAATGATGCGCATGTCCATCCAGATCGAGAAATTCCCGACGTAGTAGAGATCGCTGACAATGCGGGCGCGCGCCTTGGCCGGACGATCGGTCGGGCCGCGCAGGCCACGCATCTGGGCAAGACCCGTCATGCCTGGGCGCATCGCATGGCGCTGATGGTATTCCGGTACGAGCTCCTCGTAGAGCACGCCGCCGGCGCGCATGCCGATTGCATGGCAACGCGGGCCGACGACCGACATGTGGCCCAGCAGCACGTTCAGCAGCTGCGGCAACTCATCGACATTCGTCCGGCGCAGGATGGCACCGATGCGGGTGACGCGCGGGTCGTCCTTGACCGTCTGGGCAACGCCGGAGACGTCGCAAAGGTCGGTGCGCATGGAACGGAACTTGTAGACCTTGATGGCCTTGCAGTTCTTGCCCCAGCGGGTCTGCTTGAAGAGCACCGGTCCCGGGCTGTCGAGCTTGATCAGCAGGGCGACGAACAGAAGGAACGGGGCGAGGACGAGGAGGGCGCTCAACGACGAAAAAATGTCGAACGCCCGCTTCAGGACCAGATCCACCAACGGCGCCTGCGGCGCATCGCTATGGATAACAGGGGTCTGGATCTTCAGGCTCGGCTGCTGGCGGCGGCTCGGCCGGAAGGACTCTGTCGAGATGCTGTTGTTTAGTTCCGTGATGCTCAAGGATCGTACTCTGTTGTCTCGAGGGGGCGCGGCGGCAATAGGCGATCAATGGTTAACCCTGTCACCAGGGCTGCACTCAGGTCTTGGTAACCCTACTAAAACGGAAAAATGCGACAATTGTGTAATGGTGTCCAGAGAAATATCGCATCGCAACAAATCTTTCGCATGTGCGTTAAGTTGAGGCAAGCTCATGATATTTCGTTAATAATTGGAATTTTGTCAAAGTTTCTAGGCCTTTGGCAGGGGCTCACCGGGGGTCGGCGACGTGCCGTTTCGACACGTGACCCGGGTCTCTTAACCGTATTTCTTAACGGAATGCGAGCCGAAATTTTTCTGATGAAGATATCGAGCGCTGTGGAAGCGGTGCCGAAATGTGACAAAATCAAGGCGGGACTGTTGGCGCGCAGCGTCTTGAAAAGATGCAGAGCAATGAATTCGCCGCCCGAATCGCTCAATGAGGTCCGATATTGCGAATCACTTCACAGCTGGAAAGGGGATCGTGGACGCGCTTTTAAAGGAGGGACGCTTTCTCAGTTGAGGCGCGCATGCCGGAAGCCGGTCGCGGATTGTCGCGACAGGTCTGAGCTCATGGTTACGATGTAGAGAATCGCACCGCTTGCCTGTCTTCAGCAGTCCTAAGGATGGTCAGGCCGGTTCGAGGACGCGTTTCCTGCCGCCCCAGGAGATGAAGTTCGGGTTGGCGAAGTCGAAATCGGCCGCCGTTCCCGTCTTGCCATAGGTCAGCGGCATTCCGTCCAGCGTCACTGTCGAACCGCCGGCGGCGCGCAGCACCGCATCGCCGGCCGCAGTATCCCATTCCATCGTGCGGGTAAAGCGCGGATAGACGTCGGCCTTTCCCTCGGCCAGCAGGCAGAATTTCAGCGAGGAGCCGATATTGGTGCATTTGAAGATCGCGTGGTCGGCGAGGAAGCTTCCGGTCTCGGGGCTGTTGTGGCGAAGGCTTGCAAGCGCCAGTCTGTCGGCGGGCTGTTCGCGCACAGTGATTGTGCTGCGAGCGCCAACTGCGAAATCGTCCGTGACGACGAGCCTTTCGGCGTGGCCGCGTTCTCCCGAAAAGGCAAGCCCGAGCGCTGGCGCGTAGACGATGCCCGCCACCGGGGCGCCGTTCTCGATATAGGCGATGTTGACGGTGAATTCCTGCCGCCCGTCGACGAACTCGCGCGTGCCGTCGAGGGGGTCGACCAGGAAGAAGCCACGGCCGGCAATGTCGGGCACCTTGCCGGCGGCAACCGATTCTTCCGCCACGACGGGTATTTCGGGATAATCTCTGGCGAGATGAGCGAGGATGATGCGTTCGGCCTCCTCGTCGGCGACCGTAACCGGACTTGCATCCGCCTTGATAGCGACGGGGAAGCCTTCGCGCAGGACCGTGATGATGGCCCTGCCGGCTTCGAGCGCCGCCTTTTCAAATGTCCTTAGCATTGTCCTTTTGCCGTTCGCCACGCGGCGAGCACCCCGTTGTCGCTCGTCCGCAAACCATCCCTGTCACAACCAGATACTCAAGTTTATATGGTGTTCCCCGTCGTGCCCCGCATCCCTCAATGCACAGCCTGATGATGCTACCATAAGTTTTCAGCCTTGTCAGACGAAGATGCGGGCATCGCTCGTGAAACGGCATTCGTCAAAGAGGCTGTCTTGGGGTCTGAATTTGCTCCATCTTCCAATTCTGTGGAATAGCTTACGCAGCAAGCGGGGCAAGAAATCGACGGCGATATCTCCGGATGGTTAACCCAGTGGCAGTTTCTGGCTAAAAATAGGCCCTGCTCTGCCGTTTTTCTGTGGATTTTGGTTCAAAACGCGCCATCTAGGCCTGTTCTGACAAGAATCTGTCGGAGTAAATCCTTTTTGTCTTCACATTTCCAACGAAACCGCTATGCATTCGGCCTATGAGGTTCTCTGAAACGGAGAACTGAAGAACCAAAAAGAGATGCAGCGTGTTTCGCTCGCATCCAGGGGAAAACGACATATGGAGTATTTCGTCCAGCAGCTCTTAAATGGGCTGACGCTCGGATCCATCTATGGCCTTGTGGCTATTGGCTATACGATGGTTTACGGCATTATCGGCATGATCAATTTCGCCCATGGCGACATCTTCATGCTCGGTGGTTTCGCCGCTCTTATCGTCTTCCTCGTCCTCACATCCATCTTCGCAGGTCTCCCGGTAGCAGTTCTGCTGTTGGCGATGCTTGTTGTCGCGATGTTGATGACGAGTTTGTGGAATTGGACGATCGAGCGCGTCGCATACCGTCCCCTGCGCGGTTCCTTCCGCCTGGCGCCGCTGATTACCGCGATCGGCATGTCGATCACGCTGTCCAACTTCATCCAGGTGACGCAGGGTCCCCGCAACAAGCCGATTCCGCCGATGGTGAGCTCGGTCTACCAGTTCGGCAACATCTCGGTGTCGCTGAAACAGATCATCATCATCGTGATCACGGCGGTGCTGCTGACGATATTCTGGTACATCGTCAATCGTACCGCACTCGGCCGTGCCCAGCGCGCCACTGAGCAGGATCGCAAGATGGCAGCGCTGCTCGGCGTCAACGTCGACCAGACGATCTCGATCACTTTCGTTATGGGTGCGGCACTGGCAGCCGTCGCCGGCACGATGTACCTGATGTATTATGGCGTCGCCTCGTTTAACGACGGCTTCACGCCTGGTGTGAAGGCCTTCACGGCAGCCGTTCTCGGCGGTATCGGTTCGTTACCCGGCGCCGTCTTCGGCGGCCTGCTTATCGGCCTTATCGAGTCGCTGTGGTCGGCATACTTCACCATCGCCTACAAGGACGTCGCAACCTTTGCGATCCTGGCTTTCGTGTTGATCTTCAAGCCGACCGGCATCCTAGGGCGGCCGGAAGTCGAGAAGGTATAACGTCATGGCAAAAATCGAAAATTCTGCAGGCAAGCCCGATGCCGGACTTGTCCGCAAAGGCCTTACCGAAGCTCTTTTCGCCGCAGTCCTGTCGTTCGGCATGTTCGTTCTCTATGTCGGCCTGAAGACCGACCAGAACATCAGCAACGAACTGATCATTGTCCAGCGCTGGGGCCTGCTTGCGATCTTCGTCGCGGTCGCCGCCATCGGCCGCTTCGCCACGGTGGTTTTCCTGCGGCCGCATCTCGACAGCCGCAAGCTGGCAAAGGCGAGACACGGCGAACTCGAGATCTCAACCGAGAAGAGCTTCTTCCACCGGCATTTCCTGAAGCTCGCACTGATCGCGCTGCTGCTTTATCCCATGGTGGTGGTGGCGATCAAAGGCCCTCAGGGCTCGCTGACCTATGTCGACAATTTCGGCATCCAGATCCTGATCTATGTGATGCTGGCCTGGGGGCTGAACATCGTCGTCGGCCTCGCCGGCCTGCTCGACCTCGGCTATGTCGCCTTCTATGCCGTCGGCGCTTATTCCTACGCGCTGCTTTCGAGCTATTTCGGCCTGTCCTTCTGGATGCTACTGCCGCTTTCGGGCGTCTTCGCCGCACTCTGGGGCGTCATTCTCGGCTTCCCGGTGCTGCGCCTGCGCGGCGATTACCTCGCCATCGTGACGCTTGCCTTCGGTGAAATCATTCGTCTCGTCCTGATCAACTGGACTGAAGTGACGAAGGGCACCTTCGGTATCTCGAGCATCCCGAAGGCAACACTCTTCGGCATTCCCTTCGATGCGACGGCCGGCGGCTTTGCCAAGCTCTTTCACCTGCCGATCTCCTCGGCCTATTACAAGATCTTCCTCTTTTACCTGATCCTAGCGCTCTGCATGCTGACGGCGTATGTCACCATCCGGCTGCGCCGCATGCCGATCGGACGCGCCTGGGAAGCCTTGCGCGAAGACGAGATCGCCTGCCGTTCCCTCGGCATCAATACGGTGACGACCAAGCTCACCGCCTTTGCGACGGGCGCGATGTTTGCCGGTTTCGCCGGCTCGTTCTTCGCCGCCCGCCAGGGCTTCGTTTCGCCGGAATCCTTCGTCTTCCTGGAATCGGCCGTCATTCTCGCCATCGTCGTTCTCGGCGGCATGGGCTCGCTGACCGGCATCGCGATCGCCGCCATCGTCATGGTCGGCGGCACCGAGTTGTTGCGCAGCATGAACTTCCTAAAACTGATCTTCGGACCCGATTTTACGCCGGAACTCTACCGCATGTTGATCTTCGGCCTCGCCATGGTCGTCGTCATGCTGTTCAAGCCGCGCGGCTTCGTCGGCTCGCGTGAGCCGACAGCCTTCCTTAGAGCGCGCAAGGCGATATCCGGAAGCTTCATCAAGGAGGGCCATGGTTGATGAGCCCTGTAAAGAATACGATGTCTGACGACACTCTTCTCAAGGTCGAACACCTGTCGATGAAGTTCGGCGGCCTGATGGCCATCAACGACTTCTCCTTCGAAGCCAAGCGCGGCGATATCACCGCGCTGATCGGGCCGAACGGCGCCGGCAAGACCACTGTCTTCAACTGCATCACCGGCTTCTACAAGCCGACGATGGGCATGATCACGTTCAACCAGAAGAGCGGCAAGCAATATCTGCTCGAGCGTCTGCCGGACTTTCGCATCACCAGGGAAGCCAAGGTCGCACGCACCTTCCAGAACATCCGGCTGTTCTCCGGCCTGACCGTTCTCGAAAACCTACTGGTTGCTCAGCACAACAAGCTGATGAAGGCATCGGGTTATACGATCCTCGGCCTTATCGGTGTCGGCCCCTATAGGCGGGAAGCGGCCGCTGCAATCGAGCTCGCCCGTTTCTGGCTCGAGAAGGCCGACCTAATCGACCGCGCCGACGACCCGGCCGGCGACCTGCCCTATGGCGCCCAGCGGCGTCTCGAAATTGCCCGCGCCATGTGCACCGGGCCGGAGCTGCTTTGCCTGGACGAACCGGCTGCCGGCCTCAACCCACGGGAATCGGCAACGCTCAACGCGCTGCTGAAGAGCATTCGCGCCGAAACAGGAACGTCGATCCTGCTGATCGAGCACGACATGTCGGTGGTCATGGAAATCTCCGACCACGTCGTCGTCCTCGAATATGGTCAGAAGATTTCCGATGGCACGCCGGATCACGTGAAGAACGATCCCAGGGTCATCGCGGCCTATCTTGGCGTCGAGGATGAAGAAGTGGAAAAGGTGATCGCAGCCGTCGAGCAGCTCGAAGGAGGCGCAAACTGATGGGCGATGAAGTAATGACGGGTCAACCGCTCCTTCACGTGAATGGCGTCGAAACCTATTACGGCAATATCCGGGCGCTGGCCGGCGTCGATGTCCACGTCAACAAAGGCGAGATCGTCAGCCTGATCGGCGCCAATGGCGCCGGCAAGTCGACACTGATGATGACGATCTGCGGCAGCCCGCAGGCCCGCATCGGTTCGGTGGTCTTCGAGGGCCGCGACATCACCCGCATGCCGACGCATGAAATCGCCCGTCTACGCATTGCACAGTCGCCGGAAGGCCGCCGCATCTTCCCGCGCATGACGGTTCTGGAAAATCTTCAGATGGGCGCCGGCCTCGACAATCTGAAACACTTCGCCGAAGATGTCGAGAAGATCTTCACGCTCTTCCCGCGGCTCAAGGAACGTCACGCCCAGCGGGGCGGAACACTTTCGGGTGGTGAGCAACAGATGCTGTCGATCGGCCGCGCGCTGATGGCGCGCCCGAAGCTGCTGCTTCTCGATGAACCCTCGCTCGGTCTTGCGCCGCTGATCGTCAAGGGAATCTTCGAGGCGATCAAGAAGCTTAACGAGGCGGAGGGGCTGACCGTTTTCCTCGTCGAGCAGAACGCGTTCGCCGCCCTCAGGCTTTCTCACCGCGCCTACGTGATGGTGAACGGCAAGGTGACGATGAGCGGCTCCGGCAAGGAGCTTCTTGCCAATCCCGAGGTCCGCGCCGCCTATCTCGAAGGCGGAAGACACTAGGTCGAAAGGAGAGTTTGACATGCAGGGACTTTTCTTCGAAGCGGATGCCGGCCCCCTTGTGGCGATCCGTGTCATCGTCTTGCTCTTAGGCTTCTGGACGGCCTGGCGCGCCGGCAAAGCGGTTGCCGAAGGCTGGGCCGACTATCCGTTGGTCATCGTCTATACATTCCTGCTCGCCTGGGCGATGCAGTTCCTGCATCATGCCCTGTTCAATGGTCCGATGCTCAGCGCCTTCTACTATATTCTCGACTTCGTGACGCTGCTGGTGTTCTCTACGGCCGGCTTCCGCTACCGCCGCACCAATCAGATGGTTAACAACTATTACTGGCTGTACGAAAAAACTTCCGCGTTTTCGTGGAAGGACAAACATTGACAGTCCGTTGAATCTAGGCATGAATTGCCTTCCGAGTGGAATAGCTTTCCTGGCGCAGTCAATGGTGGGTAGTGCGCTCGGCTTTGGACCGGAACCCGCCCAAAAATTGGGAGTAATAATATGAAAAAGTCTCTTCTGTCGGCGGTGGCTCTGACGGCGATGGTCGCCTTCAGCGGCAACGCGTGGGCCGACGTTCTCATCGCTGTCGCTGGTCCGCTGACTGGCCCGAACGCTGCGTTCGGCGCTCAGCTCCAGAAGGGTGCGGAGCAGGCGGTCGCCGACATCAACGCGGCTGGCGGCATCAACGGCGAGCAGATCAAGATCGAACTCGGCGACGACGTCTCCGACCCGAAGCAAGGCATTTCGGTTGCCAACAAGTTCGCTGCTGACGGCGTCAAGTTCGTCATCGGCCACTTCAACTCGGGCGTTTCGATCCCGGCTTCGGAAGTCTATGCCGAAAACGGCATCCTCGAAATCACCCCGGCCGCGACGAACCCGACCTTCACGGAACGGGGCCTCTGGAACACGTTCCGCACCTGCGGCCGTGACGACCAGCAGGGTGCCATCGCCGGCAAATATCTTGCCGATCACTTCAAGGACGCCAAGATCGCTGTCGTTCACGACAAGACCCCCTACGGTCAGGGCCTTGCCGACGAAACCAAGAAGGCTATGAACGCGGCCGGCGTCACGGAAGTCATATACGAAGGCATCAACGTCGGCGACAAGGACTTCTCGGCCCTCATCGCCAAGATGAAGGAAGCCGGCGTCTCGATCATCTATTGGGGTGGTCTGCACACCGAAGCCGGTCTCATCATCCGCCAGGCGGCTGACCAGGGCCTGAAGGCGACGCTGGTTTCGGGCGACGGTATCGTTTCGAACGAACTGGCCTCGATCGCTGGCGACGCCGTCGCCGGTACGCTGAACACCTTCGGCCCCGATCCGACGGCGAACCCTGCAAACAAGGAACTCGTCGAAAAGTTCAAGGCCGCTGGTTTCAATCCGGAAGCCTACACGCTCTATTCCTACGCTGCGATGCAGACGATCGCCGGGGCCGCCAAGGCTGCCGGTTCGCTGGATCCTGAGGCCGTTGCCAAGGCCATGAAGGAAAAGGGCCCGTTCCCGACCGTTCTCGGCGACATCTCGTTCGACGAAAAGGGCGACCCGAAGATCCCTGGCTACATCATGTACGAATGGAAGAAGGGTCCGGACGGCAAGTACAGCTACTTCCCGCAGGGCATGTAAGCCTCGCTCCCTTTTATGGGATAAGATTATCGAAGCCCGGTTCTCCGACCGGGCTTCTTTCTTTTTGCGGACGTTTCAATCTTCGCCTGGCTGGTCTAACTCTTGGCATCGTTTTGAAGCATTGAGCGGAACCCTCCATGTCCAAACCCCGCATTCTCGTCACCCGGCGCTGGCCAGCCACGGTGGAAACTGTCCTTGCCGCGCGTTTCGATGTGACGTTCAATCGTGACGATATTCCGCTCGGCGAAAACGAGCTGCGGCTGGCGCTCTCGACCTATGATGCCGTATTGCCGACGGTTTCCGATCGGTTGCCCGCCGCCATCTTCGACGGCGCCCCTGTTGTCACCAAAATCCTCGGCAATTTCGGCGTCGGCTACAATCACATCGATATATCAGCTGCCAGGGAGAGAGGCATTGCGGTCACAAACACGCCGGGCGTGCTGACCGACTGCACGGCCGATATCGCCATGCTGCTGCTGCTCTCCGTTGCCCGGCGCGGCGGTGAGGGCGAGCGGCAGGTACGCGCTGGTGAATGGAAGGGCTGGTGCCCGACGCATATGATCGGCACCAAGGTGACCGGGAAGACGGTCGGCATCATCGGTTTCGGCCGAATCGGCAAGGCCTTCGCGCAACGCTGCCATTTCGGCTTCGGTATGGATGTGGTGTTCTTCAACCGTTCGCCGATCGATCCGGCGGAGGCGGCGCCTTACGGCGCGCGGCAACTGCCGACGATCGAGGCCGTGCTGGCGGTGGCCGATTTCGTCTCGCTGCATTGCCCTGGTGGAGCAGAGAACCGACACCTGATGAATGCGGCACGGTTTGCGGCGATGAAGCCGGGCGCCTTTCTCATCAATACGGCGCGTGGCGACGTGGTGGATGAGGCGGCGCTGATTGCAGCGCTCAAGGCGGGCAAGATCCGCGGCGCCGGGCTTGACGTCTACGAGGCGGAACCTGATGTGCCGGAGGCACTGCGGCGGATGGAGAACGTCATGGTACTGCCGCATCTCGGCAGTGCTACGGAAGAGACGCGGACCGCCATGGGCATGAAGGTGGTTGACAACGTGACGGCGTTTTTCGAGGGCAGGGATGCGCCGGATCGGGTGGTTTAGCGGCTAGATGATGCCGAAAAGTGTGAGCGGTTTTCGGACGACATCATGCTCTAACTATTTTATTTAGAACAGGATTCAGACTTTAGGCCGAACAGGCTTAAAATCATCCTGTTCTAGCCTCCAACACCATCTCACATCTCGTACAGCACATGCGTGGCTTTCACGGCGGCCGAGGCCCGGTTCTCGACGCCGAGCTTCACGTAAATCTGTTCGAGGTGCTTGTTTACCGTCCGCGCCGACAGTCCCAATATTTCGCCGATGTCGCGGTTGGCCTTGCCCTTGGCGATCCAGAGCAGCACTTCGGATTCGCGCTGGGTGAGCGAAAAGCGCTGACGCAGCACCTCGTCGTCGCTGCGCTGACTGGCGGCGGTGAGGCGGAAGAGATATTCGTCAGGGCCGATTGCGCCGAGGAAGGCGAGCTGCAGCGCCGCCTGGCCGGCATGGGCGATCGAGATGATGCCGTCGCGCACCGCGGCGACGCGGTCGCGCATCCAGCCGGCGATATGGCGGACGACGATGTCCATGCCGTCGTCGCTGCCCATGGCGGCATTGACCAGCCGTGTCGCTTGCGGCGTTGACCAGTGGATGGCGCCGTCGCCCTTGACTGCCAGCAGATGGCGGCCGGCTGCGTCCAGGGCGATGCGGGCGCTTTGGGCCGAGCGAGCGTTGCGCAGATGGACGCGGATGCGGGCGCGCAGTTCATCGATGTTGATCGGCTTGCTGAGATAATCGACGCCGCCGGATTCCAGCGCGTGCACGACATGCTCGGTCTCGGTCAGGCCGGTCATGAAGACGACAGGCACCTGCGCCACCGCGGCATTCGCCTTCAGCCGGCGGCAGGTCTCGAAGCCATCCATACCCGGCATCACCGCGTCGAGCAGGATGAGATCGGGCGTGATGCGCTCGACGATACCAAGTGCTGCCGTGCCCGATGTGGCGATCAGCACGGAGAAGCCGGATTGTTCGAGCGCGTCGGTCATGAAGCCGAGGGCTTCGGCGGAGTCGTCGACGAGCAGAACGATGTCGCGGGGGAGGGCCGGCTCAGCCAATGGATTCCACCTTTTCGTCGAAGTCGTGCAGGAAGGTCATGAAGCCGGCGAGATCGAAGGCGGCGACATAGGCGCGAAGTTCCTCCGTGAATGGCTGATTTGCCTCCACCTTGGCAAGGTCCGAAAGCTTGGCTTCGATGCCTCTGATATAGCCGATCTCGCCGAGCCGCAGCAATTCCTGCACATGGGCAGCACCTGGGCTCAGCATCGGCGCTTCGATCTTGACAGGAACGGCTGGCGTGGCATCGGCATAGATCCATGTCACGCCGAGATGCAGGGCGAGCTTGTCGCGCAGCTGGCGGATGTCGACCGGCTTGCCGATCGCATCATTGTGGCTGTCGTCACTGTCGCTGAGAACGGCCGCATCACCGATATTGGCCGAGAGCATCAGCACCGGCGCCGTCTGGCCGGCCTCACGCAGACGCGAGACGAGCTGCCAGCCGTTCATGCCGGGCATCAGAATATCGACGAGGAAAAGGTCCGGCATGATGCCCTCGATCAGCGTCAGGCATTCGCCGCCGCCTGCCGCCGTCAGCACGATGAAATCGAGCGGCGCCAGGATCTCGCGCATCATCTCGCGGTGGTCCTCGTTATCGTCAACGACGACAACCGTGCGGCGCGGGCCGTCATAACCGACAATGCGCTTCTCCTGCGGCGCGGCTGCCACGGCACGCATGACGGCGGACAGCATCAGCCGGACGCGGAAGGTCGAGCCTTCGTCCTTCACGCTTGCAACCGAGATCTCGCCGCCAAGCGTATTGGTCAAAAGCCGGGTGATGGTGAGGCCGAGGCCGAGTCCCGGCATCGGCCGCACGCTTTCGGCCTCACCGCGCTGGAAGGGTTCGTAGATACGGGGCAGGTCTTTCTCCGTGATGCCGCGGCCGGTATCGGCAACGGTGAAGGTCGCGACCTGGCTGCGATAGCCGACGTCGAAGGTGACGCTGCCCTCATCAGTGAACTTGATGGCATTGGAGAGCAGATTGACGAGGATCTGGCGCAGGCGCTTTTCGTCGGTGCGGACGAATTGCGGCAAGGCCGGCGCGCGCTCATGGATGAAGGCAAGCCCCTTTGCCTGCGCCTGCGGGCGGAACATATCGACGATCTGGTCGAGGAAATCCTGGATGTTGATCTCGTTGGAATAGACCTGCAGGCGGCCGGCTTCGATCTTGGAAATATCGAGCAGGCCGTCGATCAGCCCGGAGAGGTGCTCGGCGCTGCGGCGGATGACCTTGATCGAGGATTGGCGCGGCGCCGGGATGGTCTCGTCGCGTTCGAGGATCTGGGCGTAGCCGAGCACGGCGTTCAGCGGCGTGCGTAATTCATGGCTGAGCCCGACGACATAGCGGCTCTTGGCGCGGTTGGCGGCCTCGGCGGTTTCCTTGGCGTTCTGCAAGGCGGCGTCGGTCTTCTTGTGGGCGGCGATTTCCTTGAGCAGCAGCGTGTTCTGTCTCGAGGATTCCTCCTCGGCAACGACGCGGCTGTCATGGGCGAGCACATAGAACCAGCAGACGACGCCTGAGATCACCGAGAAGACGAAGAAGACGATAAGGATGGTGCGGTTGACGACCTCGCCCGTCTCGGGCGAGGCGGAGGCGACCTGATGGGCAATCATCGCCAGGATTGCGCCGATGGCGGTCAATGCCAGCACGACGGCGATGCCGTAGCGGCCAAGGCGCGTCGTCAGCTTCCCCAGAATGGCTTCCGGTAGCAGCGCTTTGGCGACGGTGCCGACCTGCGCGTTTAAACGGGCGGCCGGCTTGCACATGTCGTGGCAGCGGCTGTCGAGCGAGCAGCAGAGCGAGCAGATCGGCGCGGCATAGGCCGGGCACCAGGCCATGTCCTCTGGCTCGAAGGGATGCTCGCAGACCGAGCAAGTGATGTTCGTCAGGTTTTTCCAGCTCTGGCGCGGCTTGCGGGCGAGATAGAACTTGCCATTCGTTGCCCAGGCGATGACAGGCGAGGCGACCAGCGCGATGACGAGGGTAATATAGGGAGCGAGCGAGGCGGCGATCTCGCCAAAGGCGCCGAAATGGGCAATCAGCGACACCGTCGCCGACAGCGTCATGGCGCCGAGGCCGACCGGGTTGATGTCGTAGAGGTGGGCACGCTTGAACTCGATGCCGGGAGGAGCCAGCCCCAGCGGCTTGTTGATGAAGAGATCGGCGGAGATCGTGCAGAGCCAGGCCATGGCGATGATCGAGAAGATGCCGAGCGTCTCCTCCAGCAGGCGGTAGATGCCGAGTTCCATCAATAGCAGGGCGATTGCGACGTTGAACACCAGCCAGATGACGCGGCCGGGATGGCTGTGGGTCAGCCGCGAGAAGAAGTTCGACCAGGCGAGCGAACCGGCATAGGCGTTCATCACATTGATCTTCAGCTGCGAGACGACGACGAAGGCGGCCATCAACAGCAGCGCGCCATTATGCCAGGGGACCATGTAGCCGAAGGCGGTCAGATACATCTGCGCCGGGTCGGCGGCGCGATCGAGGGGGACGCCCGAGGTGAAGGTCAGCACGACCAGAAATGAACCAGCGAGCAGCTTCGGCGCGCCGATGATGACCCAGCCGGGCCCGGCGAGAAAGATCGCCAGGCGGTGGCGCCACTTGCGCTGCGGGTCCGGCGGCAGGAAGCGCAGGAAGTCGGCCTGTTCGCCGATCTGCGACATCAGCGCCAGGATGACGGCGGAGGCAGCGCCGAACTCCACCAGATTGAATTCGGCGATGGTGCCGGGCGGGCCGGAGGCATGGCGGATGCCGGCAAAGGCGCGCCAGAGATCGAATTTTTCCCAGTCCAGCAGGGCGATGAAGATGAAGGGCAGGATATTCAGCACGATCCAGAAGGGCTGAGTCATCAGCTGGAACTTGCTGATCAGCCGTACGCCGTGCGTTACCAGGGGGATCACCATGACGGCGCTGATGATGTAGCCGATCCAGAGCGGGATGCCGAGGGTGAGCTCCAAGGCCCCGGACATGATCGAAGCCTCGATGGCAAACAGCATGAAGGTGAAGCTCGCATAAATCAGCGAGGTGATGGTCGAGCCGATATAGCCGAAGCCCGCGCCGCGCGTCAGCAGATCGATGTCGACGCCGTGGCGAATGGCGTAGCGGCTGATCGGCAGGCCGATCGCCAGCATGGCGATCGAGGCGACGATGATGGCGTAAAAGGCGTTGGTGGTGCCGTAGGAGAGGGTGATCGCGCCGCCGATCGCTTCCAGCGCCAGGAAGGAGATCGCGCCGATCGCCGTCTGCGAGATGCGCTGCGAGGAGAAATGGCGGGCGCTCTTGGCAGTGAAGCGCAGCGCGTAATCTTCCAGCGTCTGGTTGGCGACCCAGCGATTGTATTCGCGTCTTACCGGAATGATGCGTTGGCGCGCTGCCATGTCTTCCTTTCCGGCATTCCGGTTGGGCTCATCGTCTCTCCGGCAGTTTTGGCGGGATGGTTGGGAAAGGCAAGAGGCAGGCACCGACTGGTTCACAGAATGGCAATATTTTTGCAATTGATCTGTCACATGAGAGCTCTAACTCTCCCGGCGTTCGTTCAACCATTTCGGGTAACACCATGTCTGTTTTAAGCCTTTGCCGCCTGAGCACGGCCCTCGTCTGCCTCCTTTCGATCGTGCCATCGCTTGCCAGCGCCGAGCAGTCCACGGCGGCGAAAGCCCCTTATGCGCAGGCCGGAAACACCAACAAACGCGGTGACGCCTGCTTCTCGACGGCGGACACCAACGCGGCCGTTCACCTTCTCTCCGGCTTCCTCGAAATCTGGACCCCGCGCACGCCTTTCGTCGATGCGGGTGTCGAAGCGCCGGCCAAGGACAATTGCCCGGCGGTCGCCAAGACGGATTGGGATGGTATTCCCGCCAGCAAGACCGCCGGCCATATCGTCAACCAGGCCGTCCATGACGCCAACATCGCCTATGTCGTCAAAGCGACGCGGGCGCGGACTGCCGATCAGGCAGTGGCTGCCTATCTCGATGATCGGGCGCGGCAAGAATGCCAGCATCGTCGATGGCCTCGGTCCGCTGACGGATGCCTGGAAGGCCGGCTCGAAGCAGACCACCACGATCACCGAGGTGGCGGCCGATGCGACGACGGTCAAATATGACGACAAGGGCAATAATCGCGGTGCCGGCAGCAAGCCGGACGCGGAAAACAAGACCGATGCCAACCCGGACATGGGACTTGCAATCGACTTCATCAACGCCGCAAGCGGTGACGGCTCGACGGAGCCTGCCAAACGCTACTTCAAATATGCCCGTCCCTACCGCTGGAGCCAGGATGTATCGGTCGTCCCGACGCTGGAGCCTGCCAAGAGCGGCAAGCCGGTCGAGGACGGCGGTTTCCCGAGCGGGCATACGGCGGAAGCCTGGCGGGATGCGCTCGCCATGGCCTATCTCGTGCCGCAGCGCTTCCAGGAAATGATCACGCGCGCCAGCGAACTGGGCGAAGACCGCATCCTCGCCGGCATGCATTCTCCTCTCGACGTGATGGGCGGCCGGATGCTCGGCACCGCCACGGTCGTCTACAATCTGAACAAGGCCGATAATGCCGCGCTAAAGAACGACGCTTACGCCCAAGCGCAGGCATGGCTCGTCGCCAAATCAGGCGTTGCGGATGCGGGCGCGCTCGAGGTTGCCGCCCATGCGGCACCGCTGGCTGCAGATCGTTTCGCCGATCATGACGCCAATCGCGCTTACGTGCTGCAGCGCCTGAGCTACGGCCTGCCGACCATCCATGCGACCGATCAGCCGGCGCGTGTGCCGCAGGGCGCCGAAGCGCTTCTCGAAACGCGTCTGCCCTATCTGGACGGCGAGCAGCGCCGCGACGTGCTGAAGACGACGGAGATCGCCTCCGGCTATCCGCTGCTCGACGATGCAGAAGGTTACGGCCGTCTCAACCTTTTTGTCGCCGCCGACGGGTACGGCGCGTTCGAACAGGACGTCACCGTGACGATGGACGCGGCAAAGGGCGGTTTCAATTTGATCGATACCTGGCGGAACGACATCACCGGCAAGGGCAGGCTGGTGAAGCGCGGCGAAGGCATCCTCGGGCTGTCGGGCGCGAACAGCTATGCCGGCGGCACCGTGCTGGAAGAGGGCGCGCTGGTGGCCCTGTCGCCGTCGGCCTTCGGTCTTGGCGGGCTGACGGTTAACGGTGGTTCGCTCGTTCTGGCGACCGACAGGCCGCGGACCGTGAGCGGCGATTATCAGCAGCTCGCCAATGCCGCGGCGAAGCCGGCGCTCGGCGCGAACGGCGGAGGCACGCTGGTCGTCGAGGGCAAGGCGGCGCTTGCCGGCGACCTTAACGTGACGTTTGTCGATGGCTATGTCCTGACGCCCGGAACCAAGATCGAAATCCTGAAGGCGAGTGCCGTGACCGGTACCTTCGGCAAGTTCACCGTCTCCGGCCACAAGGCGAGCCTCTCCTACGGCCCGACATCAGTCACCTTGACGATCGACGGATAATTCCTCCGAGAAAATCGACAGGGTCTCTCCCGCGGTGGGGGATGCCACCTCTCTCCCGGTCTGCTGCCTGTTTGACCCCCGCGCCTACGTCAATCGACGTATGTGTTTTCGCGCTGCAGCACCCGATAGTTCTTTAAGCAACAGTTAATCTCCGTTTCCGGTCTGTTGCGGAACAAGAAGAGGGGAGTTCAACCAGATGAATCTCAAATCCACTATTACGGGCGCAGCGCTCGGCGCCGTCATGGCGGCGTCGGCCGCCTTCGGCGGTGCAGTTGCCGCCGATGACACGATCAAGGTCGGCATTCTGCACTCGCTCTCCGGCACCATGGCCATCTCCGAGACCACGCTCAAGGACGCCATGCTGATGCTCATCGACCAGCAGAACAAGAAAGGCGGCCTTCTCGGCAAGAAGCTTGAGGCCGTCGTCGTCGACCCGGCTTCCGACTGGCCGCTGTTTGCCGAAAAGGCACGTGAGCTGATCCAGAAGGACAAGGTTGCCGCCGTCTTCGGTTGCTGGACGTCCTCGTCGCGCAAGTCCGTTCTGCCGGTTTTCGAAGAGACCAACTCGATCCTCTTCTACCCGGTCCAGTATGAAGGCGAAGAGTCCTCGCGCAACATCTTCTACACCGGCGCTGCTCCGAACCAGCAGGCCATTCCTGCTGTCGACTACCTGATGGAAAAAGAAGGCGTCAAGCGCTTCGTTCTCGAAGGTACGGACTACGTCTATCCGCGCACGACCAACAAGATTCTCGAGGCATACCTGATTTCGAAGGGTATTCCGAAAGAAGACATCATGACCAACTACACGCCGTTCGGCTTCTCCGACTGGCAGACCGAAGTTTCCAAGATCAAGGAATTCGGTTCGGCCGGCAAGAAGACCGCCGTCGTCTCTACGATCAACGGCGATGCCAACGTTCCGTTCTACAAGGAACTGGGCAACAAGGGCATCAAGGCAACCGACATCCCCGTCGTCGCCTTCTCGGTCGGCGAAGAAGAGCTTGCCGGCCTCGACACCAAGCCGCTCGTCGGCCATCTCGCTGCCTGGAACTACTTCGAATCGGTCGAAAGCTCGGCCAACAAGAAGTTCATCAAGGACTGGCACGCTTTCACCAAGAACGACAAGCGCGTGACGAACGACCCGATGGAAGCTGCGTATATCGGCTTCAACGCATGGGTTAAGGCCGTCCAGGCTGCCGGCACGACCGATACCGACAAGGTTCTCGACACCATTATCGGCGTCAGCGTTCCGAACCTCTCGGGCGGCTATGCGACCGTCATGCCGAACCACCACATCACCAAGCCGGTGCTGATCGGTGAAATCCAGGCCGACGGCCAGTTCGAAATCGTACAGCAGACACCTGCCGTCGTCGGCGACGAATGGTCAGATTTTCTGCCTGACTCCAAGGATCTGATCTCCGATTGGCGCAAGCCGATGTCCTGCGGCAACTTCAACGTCGCTACGGGCAAGTGCGGTGGCAAGGGCTCCTGAGTACGACCCCGATCCGATGATTGCATGAAGGATTCCGTCCGGGTTTGATCCCGGGCGGAAGCTCCGTCCCAGCGATTGCGCCGCGAGGCCAACACTATCAAGGGCGAGAAAGCCGATGTATCGCGCCATAAAGATTTTCCTCATCACGGTTTGCCTGACATTTTCGGGCTTGGCATTTTCGGGCGTGATGATCTCGAGCGAAGTCCAGGCCCAGGACGATATCCACGTGCTCATCGACGCGCTCGGCGTCGGCGATTTCCCGGAACGCGAAGCGGCCATCAAGGCGCTGGTCGCTTCCAAGGATCCGCATGTCAGCCAGATCCTGCAGCAGTTGAGCGACGGCCTTCTCTACGTCAATTCCGATGGCGGCCCGGTTCTCCTCCGGGGCGGTACCGATGACGAACCGACCTATTCCGATCCGATCACCGGCGAAGCCGCTGCCGATGTCGATCCGGACCTGATGACGAAGGTGAAGATCAACAACGCGCTTCGCGGCGTTATCGGTGCCGCCACCAGTCAGCTGACGCTGATGAGCCCGGATCGTTCCGCGCGGCTTGCCGCGGCGCAGGGCCTCCTGAAAGATGCCGATCCCGCCAATCTCGACCTGCTGAACTCGGCGCTTGTGGCCGAAAAGGACGTTGAGATCAAGAATACGATGGAAGCGGCGCGCGCAGTGCTGCTGCTCAAGACGGATGCGAGCGTCGAAGACAAGAAGGCTGCGATCGATACGATCGCGGCGCGCGGCAATCGCGATGCGCTGACCATCCTCACGACCACACTCGAAACCGCGCCTGACGACCTGAAGCCGGCGATCCAGGCGGATATCAGCGCCATCAATCGCAGCCTGGCGCTGTGGGGTATCGTCCAGAACATCTGGTACGGATTGTCTCTCGGCTCGGTACTGCTGCTTGCCGCGATCGGCCTCGCCATCACCTTCGGCGTCATGGGCGTCATCAACATGGCGCATGGCGAAATGGTGATGATCGGCGCCTACACCACCTATGTGGTGCAGGAATACATTACCTCCGCCTTTCCTGAACTTGCCGATTATTCGCTGGCCTTTGCCGTGCCTGCGGCCTTCGTCTTTACCGGCTTCGTCGGTCTGGTGATCGAGCGCGCCGTCATCCGCTATCTCTACGGCCGGCCGCTCGAAACGCTGCTCGCCACCTGGGGCGTGTCGCTCATCCTGCAGCAGGCAGTGCGCAGCATCTTCGGCCCGACCAACCGCGAGGTCCGCAATCCGACCTGGATGTCCGGCGTCTTCGATCTCGGCGGGCTCTCCATCACCTGGAACCGACTGTGGATCATCGTCTTTTCGATGGTGGTCTTTGTGGCGCTGCTCCTGCTGCTCAAACGGTCCGCCTTCGGCCTGCAGATGCGTGCCGTTACGCAGAACCGGCGCATGGCGTCGTCGATGGGCATCCGCACCGGCTGGGTCGATGCCTTCACCTTCGCGCTCGGCTCGGGCATTGCCGGCATTGCCGGCGTGGCGCTCAGCCAGATCGACAATGTCTCGCCGAACCTCGGTCAATCCTACATCATCGACAGCTTCATGGTCGTCGTCTTCGGCGGTGTCGGCAATCTCTGGGGTACACTCGTCGGTGCACTCTCGCTCGGCGTCGTCAACAAGTTCCTCGAGCCCTTCGCCGGCGCCGTGCTCGGCAAGATCCTGGTGCTCGTCCTCATCATTCTCTTCATCCAGAAGCGTCCCCGCGGGCTCTTCGCACTCAAAGGAAGGGCGGTGGAAGCATGATAACGGCCTTCCTTCTCCGATCACTCGATCGCAAGATCGTCATTGCCATCGCCCTCCTGCTTCTGGTCGCCGTCCTTGTGCCGGTCCTGAACCTGATGACGGGGCCGAGCAATCCGCTGCACGTGCCGACTTATATCATGTCGCTGTTCGGCAAGTATCTGACCTATGCGCTGCTGGCGCTGGCGCTTGATCTCGTCTGGGGCTTCTGCGGCATCCTCTCCCTCGGCCACGGTGCCTTCTTTGCGCTCGGCGGCTATGCGATGGGCATGTATCTGATGCGCCAGATCGGCACGCGCGGCAGCTACGGAGATCCGATCCTGCCCGACTTCATGGTGTTCCTGAACTGGAAGGATCTGCCCTGGTTCTGGTTCGGCTTCAACCATTTCTGGTTTGCGGCGCTGATGGTGCTCGTCGTGCCCGGCCTGCTCGCCTTCGTCTTCGGCTGGTTTGCCTTCCGCTCACGCGTCAACGGCGTCTATCTCTCGATCATCACCCAGGCGATGACCTATGCGCTGCTGCTGGCCTTCTTCCGCAACGACATGGGCTTCGGCGGCAATAACGGCCTTACCGATTTCAAGGACATTATCGGTTTTAACGTCCAGGCTGACGGCACGCGTGCAGTCCTCTTTGCGGCAACTGCGATCTTCCTGGCTCTATCGCTGCTGATCGCCTCGGCGATCGTGCGCTCGAAGTTCGGCAAGGTGCTGGTCGGCGTACGCGATGCTGAAAGCCGCACGCGCTTCCTCGGCTACCGCGTCGAGCATTTCAAGCTCTTCACTTTCGTCGTCTCGGCGATGATGGCCGGTATTGCCGGCGCGCTCTACGTGCCGCAGGTCGGCATCATCAATCCCGGCGAATTCGCGCCTGCCAATTCGATCGAAGTCGTCATCTGGACGGCGGTCGGCGGGCGGGCGACGTTGATCGGGCCGATCATCGGCGCGATCCTCGTCAACGGCGGCAAGACGATCTTCACCGGCCTCTTCCCGGAGTTCTGGCTGTTCGCGCTCGGTGGCCTCTTCGTTGCCGTCACGCTGCTTCTGCCCAAGGGTGTCGTCGGCACGATTGCGCAATATCTCGGCAAGCGGAAGGTCGTCTCCAAGGCGGCCCCGCTGGCGGCTGAGGAAGACGGTATCGAGCCGAAAATCCAGGCAGCGGAGTGAGCGCCATGATCCCCGACGACAAACCCACCAGCGTGCTTTACCTCAACGGCGTCTCGGTTTCCTTCGACGGCTTCAAGGCGCTGAATTCGCTGTCGATCGTCATCGAACCCGGTGAACTCAGAGCCATCATCGGCCCGAACGGCGCTGGCAAGACGACGATGATGGACATCATCACCGGCAAGACCAGGCCCGACGAGGGCGAGGTGTTCTTCAACGGCACGATCGATCTTACCAAGAAGGACGAGGCCGATATCGCCCAGCTCGGCATCGGTCGTAAATTCCAGAAGCCGACCGTCTTCGAAAGCCATACGGTCTGGGACAATCTGGAGCTGGCGCTGAACCGCCGTCGCGGCGTGTTCTCGACCCTGTTCTACCGGCTTTTGGGCGAGGACAAGGCGCGCATCGAGGAGATCCTCGAAACCGTGCGGCTGACGCATCGCCGCGACGAATTCGCCGCCAATCTCTCGCATGGGCAGAAGCAATGGCTGGAGATCGGCATGCTGCTGGCGCAGGAGCCGAAGCTCCTGCTCGTCGACGAGCCGGTGGCCGGCATGACCGATGCGGAGACGGCGGAAACGGCGATCCTGCTCAAGGATATCGCCAAAACCCGGTCGGTCGTCGTCGTTGAACATGACATGGGCTTCATCCGAGACCTCGGCGTCAAGGTGACCTGCCTTGCTGAAGGATCGGTGTTGGCGGAAGGCTCGATCGACTTTGTGAGTTCGGATCCGAAGGTTATCGAGAATTATTTGGGGCGGTGAGGGTCGTGTTTGCCGGATGCCCCTCACCCTAACCCTCTCCCCGTAAACGGGGCGAGGGGACGTGCCATGCGAGAGGTGGACGAGGGACGGACAGGTCGCGGCATATTCCCTTCTCCCCGCAAGCGGGGAGAAGGTGGCGGCAGCCGGATGAGGGGCAGCGGCCTGCTCAGACAGCAGTTTGAATGTAAAGGGAAACCGATGCTGACAGTCGAAAACGCAAACCTCCACTACGGCGCCGCTCAGGCGCTGCGCGGCATCTCGATCAAAGCGGAGATGGGCAAGATCACCTGCGTGCTGGGGCGTAACGGCGTGGGGAAGAGTTCTCTTCTTCGCGCCGTTACCGGCCAGCATCCGCTGTCGGCGGGCACCGTCACCTTCAATGACACCAGGCTCAACGGCCTGCCGCCCTTTGCCCGCGCCAAGCAGGGCATCGGCTATGTGCCGCAGGGGCGCGAGATCTTCCCGCTGCTCACCGTCAAAGAAAATCTCGAAACCGGCTTTGCTCCGCTTGGCCGCCGCGACCGCAACATCCCCGATGACATCTTCAGTCTCTTCCCGGTGCTGAAGTCGATGTTGTCACGTCGCGGCGGCGATCTTTCTGGCGGGCAGCAGCAGCAGCTGGCGATCGGGCGGGCCATGGTGACGCGGCCTCGGATTCTCGTGCTCGACGAGCCGACCGAGGGCATTCAGCCATCGATCATCAAGGATATCGGCCGGGCGATCCGCTATCTGCGCGACTCCACCGGCATGGCGATCCTGCTCGTCGAGCAGTATCTCGATTTCTGCCGCGAGCTTGCCGACTATGTCTACATCATGGACCGCGGCGAAATCGTGCATAAAGGGCTTGCCGAGACCCTGGATACGCCGGAGGCCCGCCGCCACTTGACTGTCTGACTGTCTGACTGTCTGGCTGGCAGATGCCGCATTTTGCAGCAGAGGGCGCGGCGTCCTGGAAAACCTTCCGCCGCCGCCAGAGGTCTGCTCGGGGCGGCATAGGAATTGCTTGCTTTCCGCTATCCGCGCGCTTGAATGAAAACCATGGGCGCGACCGAAAGGGACGATATGACGATTGCGGCGGCAGGCACGAGACCGCAAAGAGCGGAAGGGCGGGGGCATCTGGCGGCAAAGCTGTTCGATGGCCGCTCGCGCATTCGTGAACTCTATCAGGAGGGGGCAGCGAAAATCCGCCTGCCCGATACCTTCGATGCCTCCATGGAAGCCGTCATCATCAATACCGCTGGCGGTTTGACAGGCGGCGATCGGATGGATTGGAGCGTGGATGCGGGCGCCGGCACGCGCATCGACGTCACCACTCAGGCTTGCGAGAAGATCTACAAGGCATCGGCCGGCATCGCCGAGGTGGCGACCAGCATCAAGGTCGGAGCCCAAGCCCGCGTCGACTGGCTGCCGCAGGAAACGATCCTCTTCGACCGGGCCGCACTTTTCCGCCGGCTGGACGTCGATCTTGACGAGAGCGCCGAATTTCTGGCTGTCGAAGCCGTGCTGCTCGGCCGCAAGGCGATGGGTGAGGCGGTGGTATCAGGGCTCTTCCGCGACCGCTGGCGCATCCGCCGCTCGGGTCAACTGATCCATGCCGAGGAACTCAGACTTTCCGAAGGCGTGGCGGCGCTGGCGGCGCGGCAGGCCGTGCTCGGCGGACAGGTGGCCTTTGCGACGTTGCTTTATGCCGGGCCGTTTTCAGAAGCCTATCTCGGCAAGGTCCGGCCGCTCGTCGAAGGATCGATGGGCGGCGCGAGCGCTTGGAATGGCAAGCTCGTCGTCCGCCTTGCCGCAGCCGACGGCTTCTCGCTCAGAAAAATCCTGATCCCGGTCATTTCCGCCTTGCGCAATGGTGCGCCTGTGCCGAAAGTCTGGAATCTATGAACTTAAGCAATTGGACAAGCAGATGGACAAGCGATGAACCTCACTCCGAGAGAAAAAGACAAGCTGTTGATTTCGATGGCGGCGATGGTGGCGCGGCGGCGGCTGGAGCGCGGCGTCAAGCTGAACTATCCCGAAGCGATCGCGTTGATCAGCGACTTCGTCGTCGAAGGCGCCCGCGACGGCCGCCCGGTTGCCGAACTGATGGAAGCCGGCGCCCATGTGATCGGCCGCGACCAGGTGATGGAGGGGATTGCAGAGATGATCCACGACGTGCAGGTGGAGGCGACGTTCCCGGATGGAACCAAGCTCGTCACTGTGCACGAGCCGATCCGTTGAGGAGATAGGAATGCTCGAGCTCAGGCCTAATTGCGAATGCTGCGACAAGGATCTGCCGCCTGATAGCATTGAGGCACGGATTTGCACCTATGAATGCACCTTCTGCGCCGATTGCGTGGACGGCGTGCTGAAGGGTGTCTGTCCGAACTGCGGCGGCAATCTCGTCGCGAGGCCTATTCGGCCGGCGGCCATGCTCGCCAAAAATCCGGCATCGACGAAGCGCGTACTGAAGGCCGAGGGCTGCGCGCCCAAGGCGGCTTAAGGAGGACGAGATGATTCCAGGCGAGATCATTGCCGCAAGCGGCGACATCGAACTGAATGCCGGCGCGCCGACGGTGACGCTGGAGGTTTCCAATACGGGCGATCGGCCGGTGCAGGTCGGCAGCCACTATCATTTCGCCGAGACCAATGCCGGGCTTTCCTTCGATCGCGCGGTCGCACACGGCAAACGGCTCGATATTCCGGCGGGGACGGCGGTGCGCTTCGAGCCGGGGCAGACGCGCTCGGTGACGCTGATCCCGCTTTCCGGCAAGCGCGAGGTCTACGGTTTCCGTCAGCTGGTGATGGGCAAGCTTTAAGAACAAAATACGGGAGAAGTGCATGCGCTTGAATATCTGCCTCGTCGGGGCGGCGATGCTGCTGACGGCAGGTGCTGCCTCTGCTCAGGATATGGATTGCAACAATCCCAAGACGCAATCGGACATGACTGGTTGCGAGGCGGCGCGCCACGAGACTGCCGACAAGGCGCTGAATGCGCAATATAAGAAGACGCGCGCGGCCCTGGCGGCGATCGACAAGGATCTGGATGGCGACATGAAGGGCGCAGAGCAGGCGCTGGTCAAGGCGCAGCGCGCCTGGATCGACTATCGCGACGCCGAATGCGACGCCTTTGGATTTCAGGCCCGTGGCAGCACGATGGAGCCGATGCTGGTCGCCGGGTGTCTCGCCGACATTACGGACAAACGCACGAAAGAGCTGAAAGAGCTCGAAGATACGATGAGCAACTAGGGTGATCAGGAAAATCATGATCGTCGGCAATGGCGACATTGAGGAGGGCGGGGCTGGCATCATCGATGCCGCCGATATTGTCATCCGCTTCAATGATTGCCGCTCCTATGGCGCCGGCGGCAGCCGCACGGATGCCGTCGCGGTCTGCAACACCGGCAGGCCGGCAAAGGCGATGCTCGGTTCGCGTGAGTGGCGCGCCCATCCGGGCGTCGTTTCGGCTGGCGAAATCTGGAGCGTGCGCGACCCGGAAAAATTCGCCGCGATGCGGGCGCCGCTTGTCGTCTCTCATCCGGAACTTGATGATTTCTGCGACGACTATACCACTGAGTTCAGCGCCTTCTGCGCAGACACCGGCAAAACGCACGTGATCATCAGCAAATCGGTTCACGAGGCCGTGGATGCGTCGCTTTCGGCGTTTTCTCCAGCGCCCTATGTCGTGCCGAGCAGCGGGATGATCGTCATTGCCGAGGTGCTGAACACATATGCCGAGGCCGAGGCGACACTTGCCGGCTTTGGCCACGTCGGCTGGGAATGGCACCCGTTTTCGGCCGAACGACAGCTTGTCGATAGCTATATTGCCGCTGGCCGCCTCAAGCGGCTCGGCGGAGAAACACTCGTCTCTTCCTCCCAAGGAGCCTGATAGATGCCCTACAAGATCTCGCGCGCCGCCTACGCCGGCATGTTTGGACCGACTGCCGGCGACAAGGTGCGCCTTGCCGATACTGAGCTCTTCATCGAGATCGAGCAGGATTTCACCACCTATGGCGAGGAGGTGAAGTTCGGCGGCGGCAAGGTGATCCGCGACGGCATGGGACAGAGCCAGGTGACGCGGGCGGATGGCGCGGTCGATACGGTCATCACCAATGCGGTGATCGTCGATCATTCGGGCATCTACAAAGCCGATATCGGCCTCAAGGACGGACGTATCGTCGCCATCGGCAAGGCCGGTAATCCCGACATGCAGCCGGGGGTCAACATCATCGTCGGCCCCGGCACGGAGGCGATCGCTGCCGAAGGCAAGATCGTCACCGCTGGCGGCATGGACAGCCATATCCATTTCATCGCACCGCAGCAGATCGAGGAAGCGCTGATGAGCGGCATGACCTGCATGCTGGGCGGCGGCACGGGACCGGCGCACGGCACGCTTGCCACCACCTGCACGCCCGGTCCCTGGCATCTGGCGCGCATGATCGAGGCGGCCGACGCCTTCCCGATGAACCTTGCCTTTGCCGGCAAGGGCAATGCTTCGCTGCCAGGGGCGCTGACCGAAATGGTGCTGGCCGGCGCCACGTCGCTGAAGCTGCACGAGGATTGGGGCACGACACCAGGCGCCATCGACTGCTGCCTGTCGGTTGCCGACGAATACGACGTGCAGGTGATGATCCACACCGATACGCTGAATGAAAGCGGCTTCGTCGAGGATACGATCGGCGCCATCAAGGGCCGCACCATCCATGCCTTCCACACGGAGGGAGCCGGCGGCGGGCATGCACCTGACATCATCAAGATCTGCGGCCAGCCGAACGTCATCCCGTCGTCGACCAATCCGACGCGTCCCTATACGGTCAATACCATCGCCGAGCATCTCGACATGCTGATGGTCTGCCACCATCTGTCGCCGTCGATCCCCGAAGATATCGCCTTTGCCGAAAGCCGGATCCGCAGGGAGACGATCGCCGCCGAAGACATCCTGCACGATATCGGCGCCTTCTCGATCATCTCGTCCGACAGCCAGGCCATGGGCCGCGTCGGCGAGGTGGCGATCCGCACCTGGCAGACGGCCGACAAGATGAAGCGTCAGCGCGGCCGGCTGAAGGAGGAAAATGGCGACAACGACAATTTCCGCGTCCGCCGCTATATCGCCAAATATACGATCAACCCGGCGATCGCCCATGGTCTCAGCCGTGAGATCGGCTCGGTCGAAGTCGGCAAACGCGCCGACCTTGTGCTGTGGAATCCTGCCTTCTTCGGCGTGAAGCCCGATATGGTGCTGCTCGGTGGGTCGATCGCGGCCGCGCCGATGGGTGATCCGAACGCCTCGATCCCGACGCCGCAGCCGGTACACTACCGGCCGATGTTTGCCTCCTATGGCAAGAGCCTCACCAATTCCTCCGTCACCTTCGTCAGCCAGGCCTCGCTCGATGCCGGCCTGAAGGGCCGGCTCGGCGTTGCCAAGGAACTGGTCGCGGTGAAGAATACGCGCGGCGGCATCTCCAAGGCATCGATGATCCATAACGACCTGACACCCGAGATCGAGGTCGATCCGGAGACCTACGAAGTCAGGGCGAACGGCGAATTGCTGACATGCGAGCCGGCGACGGTGCTGCCGATGGCGCAGCGCTATTTCCTGTTCTAAGCCCACGCCCATGTGCGATGGACGGCGGCGATGAGGACAGGTATCCGCTGGTTGTTGCGGATCGTATTTCTGCTTGTGCTTTCGGCCGCCTGCGGGACCTTTATTCCCCGGCCGCTGATTGCGCCGGTCGAGGCGTCGTCTGCCGCAGTGACGCATCGAATTCTGCTGCTGTCGAGCTCGATCCATACCGATATTGCCATTCCGCTCAACGCGGAAACGCGGGCTGCCTTTTCCTTCCTCGACGATACCGATTTTCCGCTCGGCCATCCGAATGCGGAGTGGCTTATTATCGGCTGGGGCGGTCGTGCCTTCTATCTGGAAACTCCCACATGGGCGGAGCTGAAGCCGCTGCCGGTGTTGCGCGCGCTGACGATCGACCGTTCGGTGCTGCATGTGGACCTTGCCGGTCATATCACCGAGCCACAGTCCACCGTTACGGCATTCAATGTCAGTGAGGATCAATTGGCGCAGCTGCGCGATTTTATCTCCGGGAGTTTCGTCCGCGACGCGGGCGCGGTGGTGCCGATTCCGGATGCGGGTTACGGCGAGATCGACCGGTTCTTCGAGGCCAGGGGATACTTCAACGCCCTCTTCGGCTGCAACACCTGGACTGCCGCTGCCCTGCGCTCGGCGGGGCTTCGAACCGGGATGTGGAACCCGCTTCCACAGGCATTGCGATTGTCTGTTGCTGTCTACAATTGAAGCAGCCGTCGGGCTGGCCCGCCCTTAAAGTGAATTGTGAATAGTGCTCTCCATATGGTTGTAAAAATCAGTGGAAAACCCGGTATTTTCTCAAGCTAAACCATTCTGGAACAACTGCATTGCGAAGCTTGATAAATCGCTTTCATATCAATCGTTTAACTGTCTCTCCACGCTGTTCGATTCAGGGATTCGAAAGCTGCATCCCCTGCTAGAAAAATTCTGTCCATCGAAACATCCGAACCGTTCGAATTTTAACGAGTCAATTAAGACACCCACAGCAATTGGGCTCTTATCAATGCCTGGAAACGCCGAGCAGGAAGGTTGATTCTCATGAGAAACTGGATTTTGCTGCAGGCCGATTTCGGCGACCTTCAATACCGCAAGAACGTCTATGTCTTCGCCCTGAAGATGGCTTTTCTTGCCGTTATTCTCTCAGGAGTCATTATCGCATTGACGATGCCGTCGCTCGATCTTCTCGGGCTTCTACCGGTGACGCTCGCCCATGCAATCGGCTTCAGCGCGATCTTTTCCTGGCTGATCGGCGGTACCGTTTCCGGCATGCTCTCGCTGTTTGCCGGCTTTGCCATGCGCGATCTCGCGCTCTCGCGGGCGGAATTCGAAAAGCTCAGCCGCACGGATACGCTTTCCGGGCTGCTCAACCGGCGCGCTTTTACCGAGGCGCTTGAGAATACCGATGGCAACGCGTCGCTGGTCATTTTTGATGTCGACCGTTTCAAGACGATCAACGACCGCTTCGGCCACGGCTGCGGTGATGCCGTCATCATCGCCGTTTCGGGCATGCTCACATCCGCCTTCGATGAGATGTCCGTCGTCGCACGGCTGGGTGGGGAGGAGTTCGGCGTCATCGTCTCCGGGGAGCTGCTCGATGCGCGGATGGAGCGTATTGAAGGTGTCCGAGCCCGGATCGCCGGCGGCGCCATCAGGGCCGAGGGGCACGATATCCGCATCACCGTTTCCGGCGGCGTTGCCGATCTCGTCGCCGAGCGCGCCAAGCAGGCGGTCTATGCTTCCGCCGACCGGGCGCTCTATCTCGCCAAGGCACTTGGGCGCAATCGCGTCGTACACGAGCGGGAAGGTCTGCATCACGCCTGGCAAGGGCTTGTCGACAACGGCGTCGATGGCGAGAACAGAGGCCCGGAGATCGACAACGTGATGCAGGCTTACGGAATATAAAAGCCAGGCCTGGAGCATGATGCCGAAAAGTGTTTGCGGTTTTCGGACGACATCATGCTCTATTTTTTGATTTAGACGAAAGGGCATTGGTGCTTGCATCGGGAAGAGCTATTTTGCATGGTCGTCCTCTCAGCAAAACGGACATATCATGCAGCGCGTCACCTCCTATCTTCCCGCCGGAACCCCTTCCTCCGATCCGATCGCCCAGGTCAAGCTGCCGCATGATCTGCGCCATCTGCGCCGCAAGCTGCTGCATCTGGAAAATGGCGAAATGGTCATGCTCGATCTCAAGGATCCGGTGCTTTTCGCCAATGGCGACCTCTTGGTGCGCGACGACGGCGAACTGATCGAGATCCTCGCTGCCGACGAGAAGCTCTTCGAGATTCGCGGACGCGACCGCACGCATCTGGTCGAGCTCGCCTGGCATCTCGGCAACCGGCATCTTGCCGCCCAGATCGAGGAAGACCGCATCGTCATCCTGCGCGATCATGTCATCCGCACCATGCTGCAGGGCCTCGGCGCCGTCGTCCTCGAGATCGATGAGCCGTTCCAGCCGGCGCGGGGCGCCTATCATTCCCAAGGCGGGCATTCGCATGGGCATGATCACGATCACAATCATGACCACGGGCATGATCACGACCTTGATCCCAATCATGGCCATGACCATGATCATGAACATGGCTACGAGCATGAGCATGAGCACCGCCACGATCGCGGTCATGATCATGATCACGGACGGGATCATAGTCATGACCGCGGACATCACGACCACAAGCACGACTGAGTCTCGATGACCAGGGATCGCGAGCTGCAGGCGCTGCTGCGCCTGACGGCATGGCTCTCACCGGCCTTTCCGATCGGCAGCTTTGCCTATTCGGGAGGGCTGGAGCGGGCGGTTGCCGACGGGTTCGTCACGGATGCTGCCTCGCTTGCGGCCTGGACCGGAACTTTGATCGGCAATGGTTCGGTCTGGAACGATGCGGTGCTTCTGGCCGAAAGCCACAGGCACCAGGGGGAAGCCGTGCGCCTTGCCGAGATCGCCGCGCTCGCCGAGGCGCTTGCGGGATCACGCGAGCGCCATCAGGAAACGATGCTGCTCGGCGAGGCTTTCCTCGCAGCGGCGCGGGCCTGGCCGGACCGCGTGTTCGAGCGGCTACCTGACAAGGTCGCTTATCCCATTGCGGTCGGGGCGGTGACGGGCGCGCACGGGATCAGGCCTGAGAAGGCGCTCGTCGTCTTCCTGCATGCCTATGTCTCACAAGCGGTTTCATCAGGCATCCGCCTCGGTGTCGCCGGGCAGAAGGATGGCGTTGCCGTGCTTGCCGGTCTCGAAGACCACCTCGCGGAGATCGCCCGGCGGGCGGCAGCTTCGACGCTGGACGATCTGGGTTCGGCGACGGTGCAGGCCGATATTGCAAGCCTGCGCCATGAGACGCAGGCGACTCGGCTGTTCCGCTCGTGATTGTCCGAAATTATCGCTGCGGCGAGAGCAATCCCAGCAAAAGTGCGCAGCGGTTTTGCGTCCGGAATTGCGTGAAAACAAAAAGATAGAGCGCTTCCGTGATTCGAAGAAAAACAAGCGCTCTAAGTCATTTGACGGTGGCGCGGGCGGGCGGCTTCGTTATCATCGGGGTTCGATTGGAGTAAGGCACATGAAATCAAGAAACGGACCTTTGCGTGTCGGCATCGGCGGGCCGGTCGGCTCGGGCAAGACGGCGCTGACCGAAAAGCTCTGCAAGGCGATGCGCGACGACTATTCCGTCGCCGTCGTCACCAACGATATCTACACGACCGAGGATGCCGAGGCGCTGGTGCGGATGCAGGCATTGACTTCGGACCGCATCGTCGGCGTCGAGACAGGCGGCTGCCCGCATACCGCCATTCGTGAGGATGCGACGATCAATTTGCAGGCGATCGCCGGCCTCAACCAGCGGATCCCCGATCTCGACGTCGTCTTCATCGAATCCGGCGGCGACAATCTGGCGGCGACCTTTTCGCCCGATCTTGCCGATATCACTATCTATGTCATCTCCGTCTGCCAGGGCGAGGAAATACCGCGCAAGGGCGGCCCCGGCATCACCCGGTCGGATCTGCTCGTCATCAACAAGAAGGATCTAGCACCCTATGTCGGTGCCGATCTCGACGTGATGGACCGGGATGCGACGCGAATGCGCGCTTCGCGCCCCTTCGTCTTTTCCGACATGAAGCGCGGCGACGGCGTCAGCTCGATCGTGAGCTTCCTCAGGGAGCAAGGCGGACTCTAGATCCGGATTTTAGGCCGGATCGGCCTAAAATCATCCGAATCAAAATCGAAGAATTAGAGCATGATGTCGTCCGAAAACCGCTCACACTTTTCGGCATCATGCTCTAAAGCGCGTCGCAATCCTTCAGAATTGCTCCTTGCGCTTTAGGTCTTTGATTTTACGCATGTCGCACAAAACCGCTGCACACATTTGCGCGACATGCGTTGGAAATGAACGAAAAACAAAACGGGCCGGGAGATCGCTCCCGGCCCGTTCATTTCCTGGGTTTTACTTATTCCGCCGCGAAGGGCGGCAGGCGGAGCACGTTGGTGTCGTTGCCCTTGGCGCTCTTGCGTTTGTCTTCCGGCTTTTCGATCGCCGTCAGGCGCTCCTCCAGCGCGTCGATGTCGCCGCGGTTCTCGCGAGTGACGCGGGTGAGATCCTCGCGCGACAGCGGCAGCTCCTCGTTGTCCTTCTTGCCGACCAGGCGCCCGAAAGCCCAGCCGAGCAGGCGGGACAGATCGTCCATGATCAGGAAGAAGGAGGGCACGACGACGAGCGAGAGCACGGTCGAGACGATGATGCCGCCGATCACCGCGATCGCCATCGGCGCGCGGAACGAGCCGCCTTCGCCGACCCCGAGCGCGGAAGGCAGCATGCCTGCCGACATGGCGATCGAGGTCATGATGATCGGCCGGGCGCGCTTGCGGCCGGCTTCGACCATGGCCTCGACGCGAGGCATGCCCTGATGGCGCATCTCGATTGCGAAATCGACGAGCAGGATCGCGTTCTTGGTGACGACACCCATCAGCATCAGGATGCCGATCATGACAGGCATCGACAGCGGATTGCTGGTGAGGATCAGGCCGGCTGCGACGCCGCCAATGGCGAGCGGCAGCGAGAACAGGATGGTGAAGGGCTGGATCACGTCCTTGAAGAGCAGGATCAGCACCGTCAGCACCAGCAGCAGGCCCATCAACATGGCGTTGACGAAACTCTGCTGCATCTCGCTCTGCACCTTGGTGTCGCCGCTTTCGGCAAGGTGCACCGTGGCCGGGATATTGGCGTCGTTGACGATCTGACGGAAGCGGGCCGAAGCCGTGTCGAGTGCGACGCCCTGCGGCAGGTCGGAACCGATCGAGACGACGCGGTAGCGGTTGTTGCGCTTGATCGAGCTTACGCCTTCCGAATAGTCGATATTGGCGACGCTCGCGAGCGGAACGGTGCCGCCGCTGGCGGTCTGGATCTTCAATGTCCGGATGGCTGCGAGATCGCGACGCATGTCGAGCGCGGCCTGGACGCGGATCGGGATCTGGCGATCGTCGAGCGAGATCTTGGCAAGAGCTGCATCGACATCGCCGATGGTGGCGACGCGGATCGTCTCGGAGATCTGCTGCGGCGTGATGCCCAGGCGGGACGCCTCATCCATGCGCGGATGAACCTGCAGTTCCGGACGGGGCAGGGAGCCGTCGGCGCTGACATTGGCAAGCAGCGGATCGGCACGCAGCTTGGATTCCAGAATGCCGACGGCGTCGTTCAGGTCGTTGTCGTTCTTGGAAAGGAAGTTGAAGGAGAGGTCGCGTTCGCCGCGGTCATTGAGCTTCAGGATCCGGACGTCGGGAATGTCACGCAGCTTGGCGAAGACTTCCTTTTCGATATCCCACTGCGGGCGTTCACGGCCGTGGACCTCCACCTTCGGCAGTTTCGGGCCAATGACGGGGATACGGCCGAGCACGTCGTTGACCATCTTCTTGACCAGCGATTGGTCGAGCTTATCGAGTGCCAGCGTGATGGTCGCACGGCGCAATTCGAGATCGCCTTTCGGCGACGCGCCGCCGAGGACGAAGACGCTTTCGACGCCCTTGATATCCTTGACCCTCTCATAGATCGCATCGGTCGTCTTCTCGGTGTCGTCAAGGCGCGCATTGGGCGGCAGCTCGACGGAGAGAACGATGCGTGAGGCATCTTCCGGCGGCAGGAAGCTGCCCGGAACCTGCATCAGCAGCATAATGGAGCCGGCGAGGAAGCCGAACGCGACAAGCAGAGTCGCATAACGCGTGTACCAGCGGCCGGTCGTGCCGCGTATGAGGCGTGTGTATCCACGCATCAACAGGCCGTCATTGTCGTGATGATCGTCGACGCCGTCTTCTGCACGCATGAGATAGGCGGCCATCATCGGGGTGATGAGGCGTGCGACCATCAGCGAGAAGAAAACGGAGAAGGCGACGGTCAGACCGAATTGGATGAAGTATTGGCCCGGAATGCCCGGCATGAAGGAAACGGGCACGAAAACGGCGATGATGGTGAAGGTAGTGGCGATGACGGCAAGGCCGATTTCATCAGCCGCCTCGATCGCCGCCCGATAGGGCGTCTTGCCCATCTTGATATGGCGGGCAATGTTTTCGATTTCGACGATCGCATCGTCGACAAGAATGCCGGTGGCGAGCGTCAGAGCAAGGAAGCTGACGAGGTTCAGCGAGAAGCCCATCATGTCCATGACCCAGAAGGTCGGGATCGCAGACAGCGGAAGGGCGATTGCAGAGATCAGGGTCGCACGCCAGTTCCTGAGGAACAGGAGGACGACAATGACAGCGAGCAGCGCACCTTCGAGGAGCGTATGAATGGCGGCTTCGTAGTTGCCGTAGGTGAAATAGACCGAATCGTCGATCAGCTCGATCTTCACATTCGGATTTTCGGCCCGCACCTTGTCGAGGTTCTGTGCCACGGTTTCGGCGACGCTAACTTCGCTGGCGCCCTTCGAGCGGAAAACGCCGAAGGTAACGACCGGCGTAGCGTTGAAGCGCGAGAAGGATTTCGGCTCCTCATAGGTGTCCTTGATGACGCCGAGATCGGATAGTTTGACGAAGCGGCCGTTCGGCAGACCGATCGTCGTATTGGCGAGGTCGGCGACGTTGCGGGCGTCGCCGAGAACACGGATCGCCTGTTCGCTGCCCGCCACCTGGCCGCGGCCTGAGCCGAGGTCGATGTTGGTGCCGCGCAGCTGCTGGTTCACACTCGCGGCGGTGATGCCATAGGCATTGAGCTTGTCAGGGGTGAGTTCGATGCGCACTTCGCGCTCTGCGCCGCCGTAACGGTCGACACGGCCGATACCGGCCTGACCCTGCAGCGAACGCTTGATCGTATCGTCGACGAACCAGGAAAGTTCCTCCAGCGACATCGCAGGCGAGGAAACGGCGAAGGTCTGGATCGCCTGTCCCTCGACATCGACTTTGGAGACGATCGGTGCTTCGGCCGTCGCCGGCAGATCGCTGCGAATGCGGTCGATCGCATCCTTGGTGTCCTGTACGGCCTGTTCGGTCGGCACCTCCATCCGGAACATGACGTTGGTTTGCGAACTGCCGTCGGTCACCGTCGACTGGATTTCGTCGATGCCGGTGATAGAGGCGACCGCGTCTTCGATCTCCTTCGTTACCTGCATTTCGAGTTCAGCCGGCGAAGCGCCGCTCTGCGTCACGCTGATCGAAACGAGCGGCACGTCGATATTGGGAAAACGCGTGATCGGCAGCGAATTAAAGGACTGCATGCCAATGAACACCAGCAGGCAGAAGGCCAGCAGCGGCGCAATGGGATTTCGAATGGACCAGGCTGAAAAATTCATCGGATGGTCTCTTTAGTTGGAAGCCGGGGGCTGTTCACGCACCGGCGTGATGTGGTCGCCGTCGCGGACATAAGCGCCCGCCTTGGCTACGACCTCGTCGCCGGTCTTCAATCCATTGATGACCTCGACATAGGCGCCGTCCTGGATGCCGGTCTCGATCTTGGCGAATTTCACCACGCCGTCCTCGACCTTGCGGGCGGAGGAGCCTTCGTTGCCGGTGAGTACAGCGGTCAGGGGAAGCGCTACGCCTTCAGTCTCGCGCACGATGATCTCGGCGCTGCCATACATGCCTGAACGCGCCTTGCTGTCATCATCGATGGAGATATGGACGAGGCCAAGGCGGGTGACCGGATCGACGGTCGGCGAAACCAGGCGTACGGCGCCGGAAAGCTTCTCACGGCTGCCGGACAGCGAAATCGTTGCCTTTTGGCCGGCCATGATCCTGACGACATCGCTTTCGGCGACCTCGGCGACAAGTTCGATATCGCCGTCGCGGATGATGGTGAACAGCGGATCGCCGTTGCCGGCGGCAATGGCGCCGACCTTGGCATTCTTCGCCGAGACCGTGCCGGCGACCGGCGTCTTCACATCGGTGCGCGCCAGCTTCAAATCCGCATCGGCGATCTGGCTGTCGAAGACCTTGAGATCGGCTTCGGAGACCTCGATCGCCTGTTCGGCGGAGACGACGCGGGCATTGGCTGCGGCGGCAGTCGCATCGGCCTGTTCGACCTGGGCGGTTGAAACCGTGCCCTTCTTGACCATTTCCTGGGCGCGGGCCTGCTGCTGCCTTGCCTGTTCGGCATTGGCCTGCGCCTCGATGAGCTGGGCGCGTAGCTGGGCCAGGCTTGCCTCCCCCTTGGCCTTCGTCGCCATCATCTGGCTCTTTTCCAGGACCACTGCGTCATCGTTGAGCGTTGCCAGCGTGCTTTCGGCCTGAACCTTGTCGCCGATATCGGCTTTCAACGTGCGAATCGAGAGGCCCTCGACCTGAGGCTGGATATAGACTTCCTCGACGGGCTTGACCGTTCCGGTGCCGATGACACGGTCGATGAGGGTGCGATTCACCGCCGTGGTGACGACGATCGCCGGCAGGTTTTGCTGCGGTTTTGCGACCGGCGCTTCCTGCGAAAATGCGGTGGATGTAGCAAGTGCCCCTGCAAAAAGAGTAGAGGCGCCTAGAATTCCAATCGGCTTGCGTGCCATGCGTCGTCGTCCAATCTTATGATAAGGTTGGCCGAACTCGAGCGTCTGCCACTCAGCGCGCGATCAGGCCACTGCCCTTCCTGCATTCTCAGAGGTATCCGCCGATCCTTTGCCGTCTTCATCCCTCGCCGGCAAATTCGGCTTGTAGGTGGTATCGATTTGCTCGATCTACAAGTCCGGCAGAAAACAATTCCCCATTAGGCGATAATAATTACCATTCCGACGTCAATCAATCACCGTAAGGTTATGTCAACATTACGAAGATTGATCACTCTCATCCCTAAGACGTTTGACGCCCGATAAATGCGACAGTTGCAAGGCATTTTTTTCGGTTGCTGGATGCAGATGATTTAGGCCGACTGACCGAAAATCTGAATCAGCATCTAAATCAAATAGATAGAGAATGTCGTCTGAATACCGCGGACACTTTTTGGCATCATGCTCTAGAAAAAGACGAAACGCGCGGGAAATCTCCCGCGCGTTTCGCTTAGCATCTTGCCGAAACTACTTGGAAGCAGCGTCGGTAATGTCGTGCGTCCAGGCGCCTGATGGCTCCTTGCTGATAATCTTCTGGTCGAGCAGCGCCTTTGCCGTGCGGGCATAGAGCGCCTCGTCCAGCTTGCCGGAGCTGTCGCCGACCAGCTTGGCGACTTCACCCATCATGCGCTTCTGATGGTTGTCATCCTGGCCGCCATTGTCCATGACGATCTCGGCGGCTTCGTCGGGGTTCTCGGTGGCATATTTCCAGCCCTTCATCGAAGCGCGGACGAACTTGACCATCTTCGCCTTGAAGGCGGGGTCCTTCAGCTTGTCTTCCATCGCATAAAGGCCGTCTTCAAGAAGGTCGTTGCCCATTTCAGTGTAGTTGAAGACCGTCAGTTCTTCCGGCTTGAAGCCGGCATCGATCGCCTGCCAGTATTCGTTATAAGTCATGACGGAGATGCAGTCGGCCTGCTTCTGGACAAGCGGCTGCACGTCGAAACTCTGCTTCAGCACGGTGACGCCGTTCGGACCGCCTTCTGTGGACAGGCCGAGCTTGTTCATCCAGGCGAAGAAGGGATACTCGTTGCCGAAGAACCAGACGCCGAGCGTGTGGCCCTTGAAGTCGGCTTCGGTCTTGATCGGGCCGTCCTTGCGGCAAACCATTTCCAGGCCCGCCTTCTGATATGGCTGGGCGATGTTGACGAGCGGAACGCCCTTTTCGCGGGCAACCAGGGCACCGCCCATCCAGTCTACGATGACATCGGCGCCGCCGCCGGCGATCACCTGCTCGGGGGCGATATCAGGGCCACCCGGCTTGATGTCGACGTCGAGGCCTTCTTCCTTATAGAAGCCCTTTTCCTTGGCGACGTAGTAGCCGCCGAACTGGCTCTGCGTGACCCATTTCAGCTGCAGCACCACCTTGTCGGCGGCCATCGCATGGGCCGATGCAAGCGACATCGCGCTCGCCATCATTGCAACCATCAACTTTCTCATTTTCTTATCCTTACCCTCTGAAGTTATGCCCGGACCCGTTTCTGGAGCCCGTGCGCGCCTAGCCACCACGGATAGACGGATGCCAGAACGTCACCGCCCGTTCGGTCAGGGCGATGATGCCATAGAAGATCGAGCCGGCCAGCGCCGCGACGGCGATTTCCGCCCAGACCATGTCGACATTCATGCGGCCGATCTCCGTGGAGATACGGAAGCCCATGCCGACGATCGGCGTCCCGAAGAATTCCGCAACGATGGCACCAATCAGCGCCAGCGTCGAGTTGATCTTCAGTGCGTTGAATATGAAGGGCATTGCTGAGGGAAGCCTGAGCTTCAGCAGCGTCTGCCAATAGCCGGAGGCATAGGTGCGCATCAGGTCGCGCTCCATGCTGCCGGAGGCGGCAAGGCCGGCGACGGTATTCACCAGCATCGGGAAGAAGGTCATGATGATGACGACGGCGGCCTTCGACGGCCAGTCGAAGCCGAACCACATGACCATGACAGGGGCGACGCCGATGATCGGCAGGGCCGAAACCATGTTGCCGATCGGCAGAAGGCCGCGGCGCAGGAAGGCGATGCGGTCGGCGAGCACCGCAACGACGAAGCCACTGAGGCAGCCGGCGATGTAACCGATCAGCACTGCCTTGAAGATCGTCTGCCTGACGTCCGCGCCGAGGATCGGCAGCGACGCCATGAACCGCGTGCCGATGGCGCTCGGCGGCGGCAGCAGGATGAAGGGAACACCGGCGCCACGCGTGACCGCCTCCCAGAGAATGAGGATCCAGGCGCCGAAGATCGCCGGGATCAGAAGCTGGAGAGCCGACTTGCTGAAAGTGGTGACGGGCTGCAGCTTCGACAACTCGGTGACGCATCGCCAGGCAAGCAGCCAGCAGGCGAAGAGCAGCAGGAAGAAAGCCCGCGTCGCCGTGCCCTCGTTGCCGGAAAGAGCCGAAAGCAGCATCCAGGCGGCGCCATGCGCGCCGATAAACAGCACGGTGGCCCGATAGGCCGGCGGCTGCGGTGCGAATGACAACAGGGCGGCCGCGATGACGATGATGAAGATCAGGCTTGCCGTGCCGTCGGTCAAGGGGCGCGCCGCGCCCTCGCCCAGAAGCGGCAAGGCCGTCAGTGCCCCGACGCAGAGGAGGAGGGCGACCACGGCTTGCCAGGAGAAGGTCAGATGTCTCATGCCGGCCTCCCGCCCATGGCGCGGTCAACGATTTTCGCCGCAACGCCGACAATCGCAACCAGGATGCCGGCCAGTAGCGATCCGGCGACGAGGGCCGCCCATATATCGATGGTCTGGCTGTAATAGGAGCCGGCGAGCAGCTTCGAGCCGATGCCGGCGACAGCACCCGTCGGTAACTCGCCGACGATGGCGCCGACGAGGCTGGCGGCAATCGCAACCTTCATCGAGGTGAAGAGGAAAGGAATCGAGGCTGGAACGCGCAGCTTCCAGAAAGTCTGCATCGGGCTGGCATAATAGGTGCGCATCAGGTCGAGATGCATGATCTCAGGTGAACGCAACCCTTTCACCATGCCGACGGCGACCGGAAAGAAGGAGAGGTAGGTGGAAATCAGCGCCTTCGACACGAGCCGGGAGGCGTCGGAATCGAGATTGAGGAGATGTGCAATGGCATTGTCGCCGGTCAGGACGTTGTAGGAAATGATGACGATCATCGGCGCGATGGCGAGGATCGGTATGGTCTGGCTCGCCACCAGCCAGGGCATCAGCGAGCGGTCCATGGCGCGGTTGTGGACGATCAGCACGGCGAGAAGGATGCCGAGCAGCATGCCGAAGCCGAAGCCGAGAAGGGTGGAGGAGAGCGTTACCCAGCTGTGATAGACGAGGCTGCGGTTGCTCGAAAGGCTGCGCAGGAAGGTGTTCTCGTAAACGTTCTGCGCCACCTGATGCGGCGCCGGCAAAATCGGCTTCGGCTGCGCCAGCGTCTTGCCGATAAATTCGAGGGTCGTAGGTGTAACGCCGGCGCGGCCGTCCATGTCGCGCTGGAACGGCGCGTTCATGAGGATGGCGGCGACATACCAGATGACGACGAGCGCCAGCAGGATGGTGGTGACGGGGACGATCTTGTCCTTGAAGGTGTCGGGTTTCATGGGATTTGCTCCCACGTTGTGTTGAGCCTGCAGAGCCCGGAAATCAAACCCCTATTCCTCATGCGTGCCCCGTCCTCAACCCTTCGCGGACGCGGTGGGCAATCTCCAGGAACTCGGGGGTTTCGCGGATGTCGAGCGGGCGTTCGGCCGGCAGGGTCGAGTCGATCACATCGGTCACGCGGCCCGGGCGCGGAGACATCACCACGATCTTGGTCGAGAGATAGACTGCCTCGGGAATGGAATGGGTGACGAAGCAGATCGTCTTGTTGGTGCGGGTCCAGAGTTTCAGCAGCTCTTCGTTCAGATGGTCGCGGACGATCTCGTCCAGGGCGCCGAAGGGCTCATCCATCAGCAGCAGGTCGGCGTCGAAGGCGAGCGCACGGGCGATCGAGGCGCGCTGCTGCATGCCGCCGGAAAGCTGCCAGGGGAATTTCTTCTCGAAGCCCGAAAGACTGACGAGATCGAGCGCTTCGGCGATGCGCCGCGTCCGCTCGGCGCCGGAATAGCCCATGATTTCCAGCGGCAGGGCGATGTTGTTTTCGATGGTGCGCCAGGGATAGAGCGCCGGCGCCTGGAAGACATAACCGTAGGCGCGGGCCTTGCGCGCCTCTTCCGGCGTCATGCCGTTGATCGAGATCTCGCCCGAGGTGCTCTTTTCGAGATCGGCGATGACACGCAGGAAGGTGGTCTTGCCGCAGCCCGAGGGGCCGATGAAAGAGACGAAATCGCCCTTGCGGACATCGAGATTGACATTGCTCAGTGCACGCACCGGGCCATCATTGGCCTGGTAGGTGAGACAGAGATCCTTGGCGGATACGACGGAGGGTGCTTGCATCAATGCGACCAGTCTTGTTTTCGCCGCGGGAACGCGGTTTGCGTGCTATTATTACCGCCGGTTTTATCGACGACACACTCCATGGAGGATGAGGATGGACGTGACATCAAAGCCCACCTGCCACATCGTTCGCCCCAATCATGCCTATGACGGCAAGCAGGGGCTGAGCTATTTCGCAGGCATCGCCGCCGAAACGGTCGGCGCCAAGGGCATCTGCATGCATCTGTTGACGATCCCGCCCGGGGTGCGCGCCAAGGCGCATCTGCACGAGGCGCACGAGACGGCGATCTTTATGCTCTCCGGCGAGGCCCATACCTGGTACGGAGACCGGCTCGAGCATCACGTTATCGTCCATGCCGGCGAACTTTTCTATATCCCGGCCGGCGTGCCGCACCTGCCGGCGAACCTCAGCAGCACGCCTTGCACGGCGATCATCGCGCGCACCGATCCGAACGAGCAGGAAAGCGTCGTGCTTCTGCCGGAGTTGGACGCTTTGGTGCCGGCGTGAGGTTATTGGCATAGAGGCAGCGGTCCCCGGTTGATGGCCGTATCGTCATGCGCCATCGTCATACGCCGCTTGCCGGAATACCGCTCCGCGTCACCTTGCGCGGCGCGGTGATATCCTTCCACTGGGAAAGCGCCTTGCTGACAGCCGTGACCGGCTCGCGGCCGACGAATTCGCCGTGGCCCTCGCGGGTCTTGATCGCGCCTTCCTCGATCGCGACGACGCCGCGCGTCAGCGTATAGCGCGGCAGGCCGGTCACTTCCTTGCCTTCGAAGACGTTGTAGTCGATCGCCGACTGCTGGGCCTTGGACGAAATGGTCTTGGAGCGCTTGGGGTCCCAGACGACGATGTCGGCATCGGCGCCGACAAGGATCGCGCCCTTCTTCGGATAGACGTTGAGGATCTTGGCGATGTTGGTCGAGGTGACGGCGACGAATTCGTTCATCGTCAGCCGGCCGGTGTTGACGCCATGCGTCCAGAGCATCGGCATGCGGTCTTCGAGGCCGCCGGTGCCGTTCGGGATCTTGGTGAAGTCGCCCACGCCGAAGCGCTTCTGCGCCGTGGTGAAGGCGCAATGGTCGGTGGCGACGACCTGCAACGAGCCGGACGCAAGCCCTGCCCAGAGTGAATCCTGATGCTGCTTGTTGCGGAAGGGTGGCGACATCACCCGGCGGGCGGCATGATCCCAGTCGGGATTGGAATATTCGCTTTCGTCGAGCGTCAGGTGCTGGATCAGCGGTTCGCCATAGACGCGCATGCCTTTGGCGCGGGCGCGGCGGATCGCCTCGTGCGCCTGTTCGCAAGAGGTGTGGACAATATAGACCGGGCAGCCGGCCATGTCGGCGATCATGATGGCGCGATTGGTGGCCTCGCCCTCCACTTCGGCCGGGCGGGAATAGGCATGCGCTTCGGGCCCGTTATTGCCCTCGGCGAGCAGCTTTGCCGACATCGAGGCGACGACGTCGCCATTTTCGGCGTGCACCAGCGGCAGGGCGCCGAGTTCGGCGCAGCGCTGGAAGGAGGCGAACATCTCGTCATCGTCGACCATCAGCGCGCCCTTATAGGCCATGAAGTGCTTGAAGGTGTTGATGCCCTTGTCACGGACGATGGTCTCCATTTCCTTGAAGACCTGCTCGCTCCACCAGGTAACCGCCATATGGAAGGAATAGTCGCAATTGGCGCGGGTCGATTTGTTGTCCCACATGGTCAGCGCCTCAAGCAGCGACTGGCCGGGGGCTGGCAGGGCGAAATCGACCACCATCGTCGTGCCGCCGGAAAGGGCGGCGCGCGTGCCGCTCTCGAAATCATCGGAGGAATAGGTGCCCATGAAGGGCATTTCGAGATGGGTATGTGGATCGATGCCGCCGGGCATGACATAACAGCCGGTGGCATCCAGCGTCTCGTCGCCCGAGAGATTCTGACCGATCTCGATGATCTTGCCGCCGTCGATCTTCACGTCAGCCCTATAGGTCAGGTCGGCGGTGACGATGGTGCCGTTCTTGATGACTGTGGTCATGGCTGCTGTTCCTTTTCCCCGCGATCTTGTTACTCTTATGGCTCCACTGCCATCGTGGGTGTGCCGTTTCTAAGGAGTTCCGCACCCTTGGCGATAAGGCTGTAGACGGCCGCCTCGCTCAACTCATCGGGCGCGTCATGCTCTTCCTCATAATACCAGTCGGGCCGCTCGACGACATCGGTGCCGCCGACTGACAAGGACCAAAAACCATTGCTTTCACGAAAGTAAAAATCCATGCCGTCGATCAGCCCGGTTGACTGTACGGGTTGGCTGCCCTTGGGACGTTCGATCAGTATGCCGGGCATGGAAGGGCCGAGTTCGATCCGAACGACGCTAGGCCCAGGCTCGGAGATATAGTAGGTTTGGTGGAGCGCATCTGGGTCGCGGTCATCTGAATCGGCCAGCTGAACACCAGAAGGTTCATATCGCCAAAGGCTTGATATTTGCGGAAGCATGATCCGCTCGCCTGCTGTATTGATGCCAATGTAGAAAATCTGCACGCCAGGGACGTCACCCCACGGTCCTTCGCTCACTGGCGTCACATTGGCGGTGGCCCACGCGAGGTCGTCGGCGGTTCGCTGAGTTTCGAACTTAAATATATCAGCATAATCGAGATAAGTCGTTGGCAAGTCTGGCGCCATCACACCACAATCTCCGCCGTCTCGACCACCGCATGAAACAGCACATCGGCGCCCGCCATCGCCCATTCCTTGGAGATTTCCTCAGCCTCGTTATGCGAGAGCCCGCCGACGCAGGGGCACATGACCATCGTCGCAGGTGCCACCTTGGCCGCCCAGCAGGCGTCGTGGCCGGCGCCGGAGATGATGTTCATGTGGCTGTAGCCGAGCCGCTCGGCGGCTTCGCGCACCGACGTGACCAGTTTCGGATCGAAGGTGATAGGCTCGAAGTGGCCGATCGCCTCTATGGAACAGCCGACGCCGAGTGCATCGGTGATCTCAGGCGCCTTCGCCTCGATCTTCGCCCGCATGCGGTCGAGCTTCTCCTTGTCGGGCGAGCGAATATCGACGGTGAAGACCACCTTGCCGGGCAGCACGTTTCGAGAATTCGGCGAGAAAAACACCTGGCCGACGCCGCCGACGGCGCCCGGCTGTTCGCCCATCGCCACGCTCTGGACCATTTCCAGGATGCGGGCCATGGCGAGGCCGGCATTGACGCGCAGGTTCATCGGCGTCGAGCCGGTATGGGCTTCCTTGCCAGTCAGCGTGAATTCCAGCCACCAGAGGCCCTGGCAATGGGTGACGACGCCGATCTGCTTTTCCTCGGCTTCGAGGATCGGTCCCTGCTCGATGTGATATTCGAAATAGGCGTGCATCTTGCGGGCGCCGACCTCTTCGTCGCCGACCCAGCCGATGCGCTTCAGTTCGTCGCCGAACAGATTGCCCTCGGGGTCCCTGCGGTTATAGGCAAAGTCCAAGCTGTGCACGCCGGCGAAGACGCCTGACGCCAGCATGGCAGGGGCAAAACGCGCCCCTTCCTCGTTGGTCCAGTTGGTCACGACGATCGGATGTTTGGTCTTGATGCCGAGATCGTTCATGGTGCGCACGACTTCGAGGGCCGCAAGTACGCCGAGCACGCCATCATATTTGCCGCCGGTCGGCTGGGTGTCGAGATGCGAACCGACATAGACCGGCAAGGCATCGGGATCGGTGCCGGGGCGGGTGGCGAACATCGTGCCCATGCGGTCGACACCCAGGGTCAAACCGGCATCGTCACACCATTTTTTGAAAAGGCTGCGGCCCTGCGCATCGGCATCCGTCAAGGTCTGGCGATTGTTGCCGCCTGCAATGCCGGGGCCGATCTTCGCCATCTCCATGAGACTGTCCCAGAGACGGTCGCCATTGACGCGCATGTTCTCGCCTGGTGCTGCCACCATTTCGTATGCCCTCACCTGTTTGCGGCAGTCATGCAAAGGGCATGCCCGCCTGTTCCCGTGGTCCTTTCCTGCGCCCCCTTATTGGTTTTGTCGAGCGCCGGAAAATCGCCAGTTGCCTTTGTTTTGCATCTGGCGGATAATTTGACCGATTGGTAAACATTACAACTTCCACCGCCGGGCTCAAGACGAAAATCACGAAAATTGCCGATAAATATAAGGGCAATTGCTCAAGGAAGCGGCGGGGACCATTCCCAGCCAAAACTTGAGCGAAGAATTTGAATTTCAAGGGGAAATAACAGCCTGTGACCATACCGAGAGCAGCAAAAACCCTGAGGCGGACGCGAATCCAGGAGGAGAAAGAAGAGCAAATCCTGGAAGCGGCCCTCGACGTGTTTTCTGCAAGCGGCTTCCGCGGCTCGACAATTGACCAGATTGCCGAAGTGGCCGGCATGTCGAAACCCAACCTGCTCTATTATTTCCGGACAAAGGAAGCCATGCACCGTGCGCTGATCGACCGAGTGCTCTACACCTGGCTGGAGCCGCTGCGGGCCTTTAACGCCGAAGGCAATCCGGAGACGGAAATTCGCAGCTACATCCGCCGCAAGCTGGAGATGGCCCGCGATTTTCCCCGCGAGAGCCGGCTTTTCGCCAACGAGGTGCTGCAGGGCGCGCCGCATATCGAGGACGAGCTGAAGGGGCCGCTGAAGGAGCTGGTCGACGAGAAGGCGGAGGTCATCCGCGCCTGGGCGAAATCAGGCAAGATCGTCAAATGCGATCCCTACCACCTGATCTTCTCCATCTGGTCGACGACGCAGCACTACGCAGATTTCGACGTTCAGGTGCGTGCCGTTCTGGGGCAGGAACATTCCGGCGAAGGGCGCTTCGAGGATGCGGCGCGGTTTCTGGAACAGCTCTTCATCGGCGGCCTGCGACCGGATCCCGTTGAGGCGTGAGGGTTTACCCTCTTCTTGGAAGCGGCACCCGGGCAAGAATATCCGTCACGCCCTCCATCGTATAAGGCTTCTGCAGCACGGGCGCGTCGGAGTGGCTGTTTGCCTGGGCGATGCCTTCCCCATAGCCGGTGGCAAAAACGAAGGGCACGCCTTCGGCCGCCAGCCGGTCGGCAATCCCGAAACTCGTCTCATCGCCAAGATCAACATCGAGAAGCGCCAGATCGAAGGACTGTCCGGCCAGGATCTCAATCGCCTCAGTGACACTTGGCGCCGTTGCCACGTCGGCGCCTAAACGGCGCAGGATGTCCTCGCCATTCATGGCGATGATCAGATTGTTTTCCACCAGCAGCACGTTCAGGCCGGAGAGCGGCCGATCGTCGGGAATCGCCTTGCCTCCGGTCGCCCGGACCGGAGGCGGATTTGACCGTTCGCTTGTCGGGCCGACGACATGTCGTGCCGGAATGCAGAAATCGGCCTCGAGCCCATCCTTGACGTAGCGGACCTCGGCCTTGCCGCCGAGGTCATAGGGGATCGTGCGGCGGATGATGGTCGAACCGAAGCCATGACGTGTGGGTTCGACGACGGGCGGACCGTCTTTTTCGCGCCACCCGACGCGCAGATTGCCCTCGTCGTCGCGGTGCCAGCCGAGTTGGACTGTGCCGCTGCCGGTGCTGGAAAGGCTGCCATATTTGGCGCTGTTGGTCATCAGCTCATGGAAAACAAGGGCGGCGGTGGAAAAGGCCTGCGGTTCCAGCAGCACGTCCTTGCCGCTCATCTGGATGCGTTGCGCATTTTTCCCGAGATAGGCGGCGGTCTCTGCCAGTAGCAATTGCCGGAGCGAAGCGGGCGCCCAGTGATCGCGGGTGATCTGGTCATGGGCGCGGGCGAGCGACTGAATGCGGCCCTCGAGCTGGCGGATGTAGTCGCCAAGGCCGACCGACGTTGCCTGCGACTGCCGGATGATGCCGGTGATCAGGCTCAATATGTTGCGGACGCGGTGGTTAAGCTCGGCGATCAGCAGCTCCTGGAGCTCGTTTGCCGTCTGGCGGGCCATACTGACCTCGTCGGTGAGGCGCAATACCACCTCGATCAGTGTGACGCGGATCGTTTCGGCGACACGGCGCTCGGCCTCCGTGAAGGGGAGGGAGCGGCCACGCACCAGTTCCGACCAGGTTTCGAAACTCTTGCGCGGAGTCAGCCTCGGGCCATTCGGCCCGTATTCCACCGGCTTGTGCGGGTCGCCCGCCCAGCGGACGGTCCGCACCAATTCCTGACGGAAAAGCACGACATAATCACGCGGCGAGCGCGAGATCGGGATGGCGAGCATGCCTGCCACCGCATCGTTGACCTCAAGATCGGGATAGGCTTCAGCGAGCTTGTCCACGGCAAAGATGCGGCCGGCGGCGTTGCGGTTGAGGTGGCGGACGAGGGCTGCGAAATCTCTCTCGTCCGGCCCGATGCCGGCAAGTGCCAGCCGACCGTCGATCCAGACGCCGATTCCGTCCGCAGGAATGGCATCGGCGAGCGCCTCGATCAGCCAGGCCGGATCGTCGAGCAGGCTCGCATTGTCTGCCACGGACGTGAGAAGCCGGTCAGCGATGCGGCGCGCGTTGGTCTCGTAGTCGAGAGCCAGCCGCCGTTCGCGGCTTTCAAGGCGCGAAGCAAACATCTGACCGAAGAGTTCGGCTGTGGAGCGGCTTTGGGCCGAAGGCAGACGCGGGCCGTAGTGATGGCAGGCAAATAGGCCCCAGAGCTTACCGTCCACGACAATCGATATGGAGAGCGAAGCGCCAACGCCCATGTTTTTCAGATATTCGATGTGGATCGGCGAGACCGAACGCAATACCGACATGGAGAGATCGAGCGGCCGGCCATCCTCGTCGAGCTGCGGCAGGATCGGGACCGGGACGGCGTCGACATCGGCAATGATGCGGAACAGGTTGCGCAGATAAAGCGCGCGCGCCTGGACTGGAATGTCGGAAGCCGGATAGTGCAGCCCGAGGAATGATCCGATGCCGGCCCGGGCGGATTCCGCCACCACTTCGCCGGAACCGCTTTCATCGAAACGATAGACCATGACCCGATCGAAACCGGTGAGCGCCCGCGCCTGTCTTGCACCCTCGCGGAAGAAAGCTTCCGGTGTTTCCGTGTGGTCGAGGCGCGACATCATGCTGCGCATGGAGAGCGAAGCGGCGTCACGCCTGTCTTCCTGGCTACGCTCGCATTCGATGATGACCCCACCGCCGTTCAGGTGCACTGCAAGGTCGAACCTGTTTTGATCGGGCGTCAGGGCAATGCCGAAAATGCGCTCGACGATGTCGGGACCGCGCAGCGTGGTAAGCTTGTTGCGGATTGTGTGGAGTGCTTCGGGTGTGATCAGAGAGATAACGGGACGGCCGATCGCGTCGGCCTGCGCAACACCAAGGAACTCTGTCAGATTTGCGGAGGCGCGCGTGACAATCCAGTCTGAGGATAGCGCCAGGAGAAAGCCGAAGGGCTGAACCGAGCCGAGCTGGTGGATCGGCTCACGGTCGCAATTGGAGAGATCGACGGGTTCGTGCGTGCCGCTCATGGGACGGCTTCCAGCGTGAGGTGCCCCGCTTTAAGGAAGAGATCGAAGACATCGCGGGCTGCGGCGACGGCAACACCGGGATCGTCCATCTTACTCGCGTCAAGACGATCCATGAAAAGCCGCATGGCGCTCTTCGGGCCTTGCGGGCTCAGGTAGCTGCTGGGCAAGTGATCAGGCACGGTCTTGGCGAGCAGCGCGCCGCCGAGCTTGGAGCCTTCCAGAACATAGGCAGCACCCCAGACCGCTGCTTCGCAGCGCAAGGCAGGTTGAGGAAGAGGCGCGGGCAATCGATCGCCGAGTTCCCTTATATCGGCAGCGAGCCGGTGCACGCGCCTTCGTTCCGGCCAGTCGGGCAGCAGGCGAGCGATCCCGGCTTCCTCAAGCGCATGTTCGACTGATGGTACGACCCGAGCATGCGCGCGCAAGAAGGCCTGGTAATCCTGGATGCGTGAGAGGTTGAATCTGCCGAAGAGGGTGTCGACCGCGGCGTGGCAATCTGCAGTTTGGGCGCGGAGGGCGCTGTGAAGTGACATGCTGACGTTTTTCCGAGTAATATGGCGGCCGCCCACAACGGACGGTGAATGAGCGGATATACTGCGCTATCGGGTTATTTCCAGAGAAACGCCCAGGAATAACATAGGTTTCTCCTCGCTCGCAGACGCGTGGCGAGCGCTTCAGCCCATCATTGCCGGCAGTCCCGCGGCGAGCGTATCGATCGCGAGCCGCACCTTCGGCAGCATGACCGGTGAGCGCAGCCAAACGGCATGGGCATCGGAGATATTGGGCGGTTCGTGCTTCAACACCTGAATGAGCCGGCCTGCCAGCACCTCCTCGCGGACCAGCCAGCAGGGGAGCCAGGCAAGACCGCGCCCGGCGACGGCGGCATCGGAAATCGAAGCGAGGTCGTCGAGCCGCAGTCGCGCCTTTGGCACCAGCCGCCGCCCGGGATCAGCCGCAGTCGGAAAGATCCAACCCTTGTCATCATCGCCCCGCCTGTAGACGATGCCTTCATACCTCGGAATATCGAAGACCGTCTGCGGTGCGCCATGTTTTTCCAGATAGGCGGGCGATGCGCAGACGGTCATGCGCTGGCGCGCAATCGCCCGGGCCATCAAATCCGGATTGTCCTTCAGCGGCCCGTTGCGGATGACAAGATCGAACCCGTCCTCGAGCAGGTCGACGATACGGTCGTTGAAGGAAAGGTCGAGTTCGAGGTTCGGATGTTCATCGAGCAGGCGTGCGAGGGTCGGCGCGATGCAGTGGCGGCCGAAAAGCACGGGCATCGAGATGCGCAATCGGCCGCGCACGTCACGCCGGCCGGATTCCAGCATGGCTTCCCCGAGGCGGATTTCCTCCACCGCCCGCAGGCAGCGCTCGTAGAAGAAGCGGCCTTCCTCGGTAAGGCTCTGCATGCGTGTTGTACGGTTGAAGAGGCGCACGCCGAGACGCTGTTCCAGACGTGCGATCGTCTTGCCGACGGCCGAGCGCGTGAGATGGAGTCGCTCGGCGGCAGCCGAAAAGCCACCTGCCTCGACGGCTTCGACAAAGATCGAGATACCCTTCAGCTGTTCCATTTGTTTCCCCTTTGGAACCATTCTGGTGAATTAATATCGCAACTGGTGCGAAATATTCAACGATATCCTTGTGCTCCCTGCAATGAACAAGGAGCAAGGCAATGCAAACAACACGGCAATGGCAGATCGACGCGGTTGGGCCGGAGCGCCAGCTGACGATCGGCGAGCGGAGGCTCGAACCGGTTTCGGGAAACAGGATTCTGGTCCGGACGGAAGCCGTTTCGCTCAATTTCCGCGACCGGCTGGTGATGGAGAGCGGCATGGGGTTGCCGCTGCAGTTTCCCTTCGTGCCGGCTTCCGATATGGCGGGGGTCGTCGAGGCCGTCGGACCCGAAGTCAGCCGTTTCAAGCCGGGCGATCGGGTCATCTCGACGTTTTCGCCCGACTGGACCGACGGACGCGGGTTGGGCGATGCGCGCACGCCGCCTTACAGGACGCGCGGCGGCTTTTATCCCGGCGTCCTCTCGCAATATACCGTGCTTTCCGAAGAATGGTATTCACGCGCGCCCGACACGCTCGATGCGGCGCAGGCGAGCACCTTGCCCTGCGCCGGGCTGACTGCCTGGTTCGCACTGATCGAACGCGGCGGTCTGAAGGCCGGCGACAAGGTGCTGGTGGAAGGCACCGGCGGGGTGGCGCTCTTCGGTCTGCAGATCGCCAAGGCGCATGGTGCGGAGGTCTTCATCACATCAGGCAGCGCGGAGAAGCTCGAGCGCGCCGTTGCCCTCGGCGCCGATCACGCGATCAACCGCCATGAGGGCGACTGGGTGGAAGAACTCTATCAGTTGACCGGCGGCTATGGCGCCGATCACGTGCTTGAGATCGTCGGCGGCCCGCATCTCGGCCAGGCGCTGAAGGCGGTGGCGATCAATGGCCGCATTTCCCTCATCGGCGTGTTCGAGGGGTTCGAGGTTTCCGGCCCGACCGGGCCGTTGCTGCTCAAGGCGCCTGTTGTGCAGGGCATTTCCGTCGGCCACCGCCGTGCGCTTGAAGATCTGGTGCGGGCAATCGACCAGACCGGGCTGAAGCCTGTGATCGACAAGCGCTATGCCTTCGACGAATTCCCTGAGGCGCTCGATCATCTCTATCGCGGGCCTTTCGGCAAGGTGGTCGTCGAGTTCTGACGGTCGCGATTTCCCGTCTCCCCGCTGCATGATTGTAGGGGGAGACGGGAGGCCATCAGGCGGCAGCGGGGATGCCCTGTTCGAAGGCGAAGCCTTCATCGGCCCAGCCGGTCATGCCGCCGATCATCAGCTTCACCTGGAGGCCGAGATTGGCGAGGCGGAAGGCGGCCTTGTCGGCGCCGTTGCAATGCGGGCCGGCGCAATAGACGACGAAGAGTGTATCGCTTGCCCATGTCGACATGCGGTGTGCCGTCATCTTGCCGTGCGGCAGGTTGATGGCTCCGGGAACGTGGGACTCTGCGAAGAGCTGCGGCGAGCGCACGTCGAGGAGAACGAAATCGACTTTGCCGGCCGCAAAGGCGGCATGCACATCCGCGCAATCGGTTTCGAAAGCGAGCTTGGCGGCAAAGTGAGCGACAACGGCATCCGGAGCTGCAGCAGGTATTTGGGAAACGGGGCTTAGCATCGGCTTTTCCTTTTTCTGAAGTTGCCGCCTGGTATCGCCGATGCTAGAGCTTTGCGAAATTGGCCATCATGACTGACAGCGTAAAGATCATGCCAAACTCATTGCCGCAGCAAACCAAAGGACCGCTGGTCGCCGCACTTGCCTATGACGGGCTCTGCACCTTCGAATTCGGCATTGCCTACGAGGTCTTCGGCCTGCCGCGACCGGAAATGGGCGAAGGCTGGTATCGCTTTTCGGTCTGCGGCATCGAACCAGGCCCGCTTCGCGCCGCCGGAGGACTGACGGTCGCGGTAGACAAGGGACTGGAAGTGCTTGACGAAGCGGACCTGATCGTCGTGCCGGGTTGGCGGTCGATCGATGCCGCCGTTCCCGAGCCGCTGGTTTCAGCGCTCAAGGCCGCACATGAACGCGGCGCAAGGATCATGTCTCTTTGCTCGGGTGTTGCCGTTCTTGCCGGGTCGGGTCTGCTGACGAACCGCAGGGCGACGACGCATTGGCGTTATGTCGCCTCGATCGCCGCGCGTTATCCCGATATCGCACTCGATGCCGACGTTCTCTACATGGACGAGGGCAGCCTGCTGACGGCGGCGGGCAGTGCCGCCGGCATCGATCTCTGCCTGCATGTGGTGCGCGGCGATTTCGGTTCGGAAGCCGCAAACAGCGTTGCAAGACGCCTCGTCGTGCCGCCGCACCGCGAAGGCGGACAGGCGCAGTTCATTCACGCGCCGGTTCCCGAGGAACGCGAGGGTATCCGCTTGGGGCCGCTGATCGAATGGATGCGCGAAAGTCTTTCCGAGGAACAGCCAATCAGCCTGCTTGCGAAAAGAGCGGGCATGAGCATGCGCACCTTCCAGCGGCGCTTCGAAGCGACGACAGGCCTCAGCGTCGGCGAATGGCTGCTGAAGGAGCGGCTGCGGCATGCCCGCGATCTGCTGGAGAAGGAACTTGCCGTTTCGCTCGATGACATCGCCGCTGCCAGCGGCTTTGGAACACTGGCAACCATGCGACATCATTTTCGCAAGCGGATCGGGACAAGCCCTCATGCCTATCGAAAATCATTCGGTGGCTAAGGCATCCTTTGCCTGCATTTAACCTAAATGGCCGCTCTGGATCGCATCTCGAGAGGGCGTGTGGTGATGAGCGACATCTCAGCACGCTCCGAGACAGCAAGAGCTGCCTGAAAAGGCGCGATGTCCGCTGGCCGGGAACTTCAATGGCGCCGGGTTGTTTGCGCAGAAAGGGTAAATCGAAAGGACGATTCGACTATGACAACCAATCTCAAGGATGCTGTTGTCGTCATTACCGGTGCATCGAGTGGTATCGGCCAAGCCGCAGCCGAGGCATTCGCCAGGCAGGGTAGCAGGCTGGTGCTCGCGTCGCGCAACGGTGCCGCATTGGAAAAAGTGGCAGAGGACTGCCGCCGCCTTGGCGGCGAGGCCACTTCAGTTGTTGCGGATGTCACCGACCCCGATGCCGTCAAGGCTCTTGCCTCGAAAGCTGCCTCGTTCGGCAAGATCGATGTCTGGGTCAGCAATGTCGGCGTCGGCGCGGTTGGTCGGTTCGAGGAGACGCCAATTGAGGCGCATGAGCAGGTCATCCGCGCGAACTTGCTGGGACATATCAACGACGCACACGCGGCTCTCCCGGTGTTTTTACGCCAGGGTAGGGGCGTATTCATCAATATGATTTCACTCGGCGGTTTTGCAGCGGCGCCGTTCGCCACAGCCTACAGCGCCAGCAAGTTCGGGCTTCGCGGATTTTCCGAGGCCTTACGGGCGGAGGTGGCGGATAAGCCTTACATCCATATCTGTGACATTTACCCCGCCTTCGTCGATACGCCCGGCCTGATGCATGGTGCCAACTATGTCGGCCGAAAGGTCTCCGCGCCGCCGCCGCTGATCGATGCCCGGCGCGTTGCCGAAGCCATAGTCCACGTGGCAAAACATCCGCGAGCAACGACCACCGTTGGCGCCGTAACCAACGCAACGCGCCTCGCCCACCTGCTGGCGCCAAACCTGGCGGCGCGGTTGCTCGGCCGCTTCATGGCGGCCTATTTCAACCGCGCGTCACCCGTCGCGAAAAGCGACGGTAATCTCTATCGGCCTTCCCAGGACACGGCGCATATCGATGGCGGATTACGCTCGCGCTCGCGGTCATCGCTGTCGACGCCTCTGATGCTGGGCCTTACAGCCCTTGCTTCCATCGCGGTCGCCGTGGCCATTGCATCGAGAGGCAGCCGGCGCCAGCCTCTTTCGCTGCCCCGGCGCTTGCGATAGCCGAGAAGATCGGAGCACCGAGCACCATCAAAAGCCCGAGCAACTGTAACCGGATCCCAGCTTCACCTAGAGCATGATGCCGAAAAGTGTGAGCGGTTTTCGGACGACATCATGCTCTAACTCTTTAATTGAGAACAGGATGACTTTAGGCCGACCCGGCCTAAAGTCATCCTGTTCTAGACACTATGGCGAAGGCCTCGTATGGGCTGAGTTCAATGGTCTCGTTGATCATGTTCACCGGTTCATAGTTGCAAATGAGACATTCTCCGTTCATCCCGAGCTCCGATGGCAAACTCAGCGCAATGTGCCGCGGCGTGAAATTAGCGATGACAATCATCCGTGTCCTGTCGAATGTACGGGTATAGACGAAGACATCAGGATGTTGGTCGAGCCAGGACCGATATTCCCCGTAGACGATGACAGGGTGGGTCTTCCGGAGCGCTATCAGTTTGCGATAGTGGTTCCAGATCGACTTCTCATCCTTGATGGCCGCTTCGGCGTTGACCTTCGAGTAATTGGGATTGACCTCGATCCAGGGTACGCCGGTCGAAAAACCGCCATAGGGGGCCGCACTCCATTGCATCGGTGTGCGGGCGTTATCGCGGCCGTTCTCGTTTGCTCCGCGAATAAACTCTTGTGGGGAAAGGCCGGCCTCCACGTGCAGCCTGTGCATGTTGAGGGTTTCGATGTCCCGGTACTGATCGATGGAGGTGAAGGGAACGTTCGTCATGCCGATCTCCTCACCCTGATAGATGAAAGGCGTGCCTTTCAGGAGATGCAACACGGTCGCCAGCATCTTGGCGGACTCGATATGAAAGCCGGTCACGTCGCCGTAGCGGGAGACGGCGCGCGGCAGATCGTGATTGCCCCAGAAGAGCGAATTCCACCCGTCTTCGGATAGGGCAAGCTGCCATTTGCTGAGGACGGTCTTGAGATTGACAAGGTCGAACGGTTTCGGGCGCCATTTTCCATAGACCTCGTCCCACTGTTGGGTGACGTGTTCAAACTGGAAGATCATCGACAGTTCTTGGCGGTCACGCCCGGAATAGAGGAGGGCTGCACCGGGAGTGGCGCTCCAGGCTTCGCCGACCGTCAGGATATCGCGGCTGCCGAAGGTCCTGGCATTCATCTCCTGCAGATAGTCGTGCAGATGCGGTCCGTCCTTGACGAGCTCCCTGTCCACCTGCTTGCCGATATAATCGATGACGTCCATGCGGAAGCCGCCAATGCCTCGCTCAAGCCACCAGTTCATCATGTCATAGATTTCCGCCCGCACTCGTTCGTTCTCCCAGTTGAGATCCGGCTGGCGGCGAGAAAACATATGCAGGTAATATTCGCCGCTCGCCGGGTCGAGTGTCCAGGCCGGTCCACCGAAGGAGGATTTCAGGCTGTTCGGCGGGCCTCCGTCGCGGGCAGGTTTGCGCCAGATGTAGAAGTCGCGGAATGGATTGTCCCGCCTCTGGCGGGATTGGAGAAACCACGGATGTTCGTCCGATGTGTGGTTGACGACGAGGTCGAGCATGATGCCGATCCCGCGGTCTCTTGCCTCAGCCACCAGCTGGTCGAAATCTGCGAGCGTGCCAAACTCGGGGGCAATGTCCCGATAGTCCGATATGTCATAACCATTGTCGTCCATCGGCGACTTGTAGATCGGCGACAGCCAGATGATGTCGATCCCGAGCTTTTTGAGGTAATCGAGCTTTGAGGTGATGCCGGGGATATCGCCAATGCCGTCTCCGTTGGAATCGCTGAAGCTGCGCGGATAGACCTGGTAGACAGTTGCGGTATGCCACCATTTCGGTTGGAGAGGTGATCGCTCGGAACTTGCCAGCGGTGTCGTGGAGTGATCCATCGGAGGCTTTCCTATCTGTTCGGAATATTGGGAAAACACCGGTGATGTCTGCAGGTTCCACCGGGCCAGACCTTCCTTCCGCTTCCCCCCGCACCCGTGGACTTGGCGCAATCCGAGGAACCGCCTCGTTCCGGAACCGTTAGAAGGGGTGGCAACAGAGATTATCGGGAGACCGTCGCGGTGCCGAACCGAAGCAGCAGCTGGTATGAGGAGGTAGTGATCTACAGCATCGATGTCGAGAAATTCGCCGATGGAAATGGCGACGGCATTGGCGACTTCGTGGGCCTGACTGAAAAGCTGACCTACCTTTCAGAACTCGGAATCACATGCATCTGGCTCCTGCCGTTTTATCGCAGTCCGGATCGCGACAATGGTTATGACGTCAGCGATTTCTATTCGATCAACCCAAAGGTCGGAACGCTTGATGACTTCCTGACATTTCTGCACAGCGCCGGTGAGCATGGCATTCGGGTGATCATCGACCTCGTCGTCAATCATACATCCGATCAGCATCCCTGGTTCCAGGCCGCCAGGCGGGACGACGAGACGCGCTACCGCGGCTATTATGTCTGGAGCGCCGATCCTCCGCCTGTCGCTTCCGGGGCAAGGTCGATTTTTCCGGGCGAAGTGGACAGCCTCTGGACCTATGATGAAGTGGCGAGGGCGTATTATTTCCATAGTTTCTACGAGTTTCAGCCTGAACTGAACGCTGCTAATCCGCGGGTTCGCGAAGAGATCTTGCGCATCGTCGACTATTGGATCGCGTTCGGGGTGAGCGGGTTCAGGCTCGACGCCGCGCCGCTTATCATTGCCGATAAAGGACTTGAGCATGCCAATCCTCGTGATCCACATGGTATTCTAAGGGAGATCGGCAGCTATCTACAAAGCAGGCGGCCGGGTGGTGTGCTCCTTGGCGAAGTCAATCTTCCGCCGGAGGCTTCCGATGCCTATTTTGGTGAAGGAGACCAACTCCAGCTTCTGCTCAACTTCATGCTCGCCTGCTATCTCTTCGCGGGCTTCGCGAGGGAAGACGCGGCCTCGATCAATCAGGGACTGAGCCTGCTTCCGGAGCCACCGCCCGGCTGCGGCTGGGTCAATTTCCTGCGCAATCTCGACGAGCTCGATTTTTCCCGGGTTCCTGCGGATTTGAAGAAGAACGTCTTCGACGCCTTCGCGCCGCAGGAAGAGATGCAGGCATTCGGCCGCGGCATCAGACGTCGCGTCGCGCCGATGTTGAACGGCGAGCAGCGACGGTTGGAACTCGCCTTCAGCATCATTTTTTCGCTAGGCGGGCCGCCGCTTATCGTCTACGGCGACGAGATCGGTATCGGCGAGGACCTTTCCCAGCCCGGACGCAATGCAGTGAGGGTACCGATGCAATGGTCGGCGGAAAGGAATGCCGGTTTCTCCGGTGCCAGCGCCGGAAAACTGTGCCAGCCGATCGTCGCTGACGGGCCGTTTTCCTACAAGAAAGTCAATGTTGCCGACCAATCCAGCGATCCTAATTCCCTGTTGAACGGGATCAGGCGCTTTATTTCTCTTCGCAGGAATCAGCCGATCTTCACGAAGGGGCGGCTGGTGCGATTGAGCGCCGAGGATCCGGCCATTTTGGTTCACGGCTTTGAAGACGCCGGGTCGCTTCTGTTGCTCGTCCACAACCTCGCAGGCCGGCGTATTAAGACGGAAATCAATTTTGGCGGAATGCAGCCTGGGAAGTTTCGAGATCTGATCGGCGAGGTGGAGTACGCAGGCGCCATCCAGCCACGCCTGGAACTCGAGCCCTATGCCTACCACTGGTTTATTTCTGAGGGCAACGGATCATGACTCTCATCGGCTATCACGCGTCCCATGAACAATTTTCGCCAAGCGAGCTCCTCGGATATGTGCAGGCTGCGGAGGCTGCAGGCTTCGGTGCCGTGATGTCGTCCGATCACCTGACGCCGTGGAGTGAGAGGCAGGGCCAGTCGGGCTTCGCTTGGGCTTGGTTAGGGGCGGCGCTCCAGGCCACGCGATCTATTCCCTTCGGTATCATCACAGTCCCTATGGGCTGGCGTTATCATCCGGCGATTACCGCACAGGCTGGCGCGACGATCGCGGAAATGTTTTCCGAACGGTTGCCGTGGATAGCGGTGGGCAGCGGGCAGGCCATGAATGAACACGTCGTCGGTGAACGCTGGCCTTCCAAGGCCGAAAGAAATGAACGGCTGCTGGCGGCGGTAGAAATCATGCGGGACTTGTGGTCGGGGAAGCTTGTCAGTCGGAGAGAGCCGATCAAAGTCGATCAGGCCCGCGTCCATACTCTCCCTGATGAGATCCCGCGCATCGTTGCCGGCGCTCTTTCGCCAGAAACGGCCGAGTGGGCGGGAGGCTGGGCGGATGCGCTTATCACCATCAATCAGCCGCCCGACAGGCTCGGCAAAGTCGTCGAAGCCTTCCGGCGTGGCGGCGGGCAGCAAAAGCCGCTCTACTTACAAACGCATATTTCCTATGCCGGCTCCGAAGAGGAAGCCAGAGCAAGCGCCTTCGAGCAGTGGCGGAGCAACGCGATTTCTGCTGCGATCTCGGAAACCCTTCGTTTGCCCGAGGAGTTCGATGAGGCGTGTCTGAAGGTGCGGCCGGAAGATATGGATGAGCATGTGCGCATTTCGGCCGATCCACGACAGCATGTCGAGTGGTTGAAAGCCGATGTCGCGATGGGATTTGAAGAAATCTATATTCACAATATCGGGCGCAATCAGCGCGAGTTCATCGAAGTTTTTGGTCGAGAGGTACTACGCTCATTCAGGACTGGTGCGCCGGTCGATCCATCCGATCTTTCAACGGAAGATGGCTTGAAGGGCAGTCCAGGTATCAGTTGATGAGGAGCGAATGCGGCTGGCGGTCGCAATTGCCCGCGCTGTCGGGAATATGCTGCTCCGAAGAACAGCGAGCTCCAATCCGAAGTGCGCCACCGAGTGCGCTACCGCACAGAAACAAGTCTCTCCAGACGACGTTCGGTCTTACGGTAGTCAGGAGGATGCGTGCCACACGACAAACAAATATCGGCGATTGCCACCGCGATTGAACGCCGGCAGGCCATTTTGTTCGTTGGCGCAGGAATATCGATGAACGTCGGCCTGCCGTCATGGAGCTGTCTCATCGATCATATGCTGATGGATCTCGGCCTGCCTTCGTCGTTCGCCGCCGCTCACGGCACGACCTACCAGGAAATTGCCGAATATTACCGGTTGAAGCACGGTTCATTGTCTCAGTTGGTCGAATGGATGAAACGCGAGTGGCAGATTTTGCCGGAGCAACTGAGGACATCGGAGCTGCATCGGCTCATCGTCGAATTGGATTTTCCTCTCGTTTACACCACTAACTACGATGCAAATCTCGAAATGTCCTATGAGACGTTCGGGCGGCCATTCACGCGGATCACAAGCGCGAAAGACATGGCGACCGCTCCAGTCGGCGAAACTCAAATCGTCAAATACCACGGCGATTTCTCCGATCCGGACACACTGGTGCTGACAGAGTCGGACTACTTCGATCGCCTGTCCTTTGATGCTCCTCTGGACATTAAATTCAGGAGCGATGCCTTCGCCTCGACATTGCTGTTTATCGGCTACAGCATGTCCGATCTGAACATTCGCTTTTTGCTCCATCACCTGTGGTCGACATGGCGACGGACTGGACTAGACCGACACCGGCCGCCGTTATTTCTCTTCATGCACGAGCCGACCGAAGTTCAGGTGCATGTTCTGAAGAGGTGGGGCGTTACCGTCCTCAGCGGCGATGGCGAGAGTTCAGGCGACTCCCTCTCTCATTTTCTCGAACGTCTGCTTCAACGACGAAACTCGAATGCCCGCAGTTAAGTGCCAGGGGCCCCGGCTCGCAAGATGCCGGCTTGCCAGTCCCCTGTGGGCATTGCCGCGACGTTTTGCCGGTTCTGGAGTTTTAAGGGGGCGAGGACCAGAGCAATATCCCCGTTCAATACCCAACGCTTCCGAAAATCGTATGGGCGGCATCCGCTGCCACCGTAGGCGGCATCCTCACTCGACCAAGAGAGATGCCATTGGTGAGCTTCTGGTGGAGCAAAAAGCGGATCCGGTAGGCTATCGATCACGAGGTCATTGCCGAAGTTGATCAACAATATTCTCTCGTCCGGCGGTTTCTCTGCGAAGAACCTCAGGAGGAAGGCGGAGCTGGACAAAATATTGCCGTCCATCTGGCCGTCACGAGCGCAGGCTTGGCGAGAAAATGCCTTGTTTGTCTGACGTAGATTCAGCAGGTCGCGATGAAGCAGCACGACTGCCGCGTTCCTCTCCCATTCGGCCCAATCGAGCTTCACCTTCTCAAACGTCGTGCGAGCACACGGATCCGCCATCTGTCTGATGAGCTCTTCATCCCTCAGGTTCGGGAATTGGCTGATGAAACTGCGCCGCCCCTGCCGGACCATGTCGGCGATTTCCCCTTCGTGATCTGCGAAATAATAAAACGGAGAGGATGCACCAAATTCCTGCCCCTGAAAGAGCATGGGCGTCTGCGGCCCCAGCAGTTGGAGCGCCGTCAGAGCCCGAAGGCGGGCTGGCGATGTTATGTGGCCGATCCTCGCGCCTGTGCCGGAATTGGCGACCTGGTCGTGATTCTGGAGGAAGTGCACGAAATTCCACGGCTTGAGGTCGAGCCCAGCCGTTCCACGCGCTTTATCCTGCCAATCATACCGCTGCCCCTGAAACAGGCAGCCATATTTGGCGGCAGAAACGAGCTCCTGGGCCGTACCGCGGTGATCATGATAATAGGCTTCGTTGCGGCCGGTCAGCGCCACTGTCGCGGAGCGGTGAAAATCATCATTCCACAAGGCGTCCAGCCCATGCCCTCCGACATCAGCCGGCCGTACCATGTTGGTTTGTTGCGGCTCATTTTCGCTCACGAGATAGATCTGCCGCTGTCCCGCTGCCGCCCGAGATTCCCTGACGATGACCGTGACGATATGTTCGCGGCTTGAGTCGAACAACGCCTGCGTTGCATCGATACGCAGTCCATCGAAATGGAATTCGTCGATCCAGTAGCCCGCGTTCTTTGCTATATATTCCCGAACACCGTGGCAGTTCGGACCGTCGAAGTTGATCGACTTGCCCCATTCGTTCGAGTACCGCTCCGTGAAATAGTCGGGCGTGAACTCGCAGAAACGCTCGCCGACACCGAAGTGGTTGTAGACCACATCGAGAATCACGCCAATGCCGATCCGGTGGGCTTCATCGACGAAGGCGCGCACATCATCCGGCGATCCATATAGCCGGGTCGGAGCATAGAGCAATGTGCCGTCGTAGCCCCAGCCGAATTCGCCTTCAAATTCATTGATGGGCATTACTTCCAGGCAGTTGATGCCAATCGCACGAAGTTTTGCCAATTTTTCCTTGGCAGCCGCAAAGGTGCCCTCCCTTGTGAAAGTGCCGATGTGCAACTCGTAGAGGGTAGTTCCGAAAGTGGAGATTCCATGCCAATCGTGATCATTCCACTGATACAGCGCGGGATCCACGACGACTGAAGGGCCCGATGGTCCATTCGGCTGGAAACGCGAGGCGGGATCGGCAAGAAGATCATTCGCGTCGCCAAAGTGGAACTGGTATCGCGTGCCTGCAGCCAAACCGCTGAGATAGAGGCTGTAGTAGCCGCCTTCCTCCCGTTTCATCTCGTATTCGGCGTTTCCCTCAATCACGAGGAAACAGCGTTTCCTGACGGGCGCCCATAGTCGGAACGAAACGCCGCCGGCCTCAACCTCCGCTCCGATCGGGAAGCGTCGGCTCGAACTGGGAGGCTTCGGTTTCGACTTTTCGCTGCTTGAGTGGTCGTGCATGGCTCTCTCATGGAATCGCCTGCGCTAACTTCGGCAGCCTTATGATGTTCCCATAATCGCCTTTCGCCACCTTTGGAGCCGCCCATCAAAACCGAAACTTGTATTTGCGGTACAGCGCAATGCCGCGAACCGAGCTTGTCCGCGGCATTGCGCGCCCTCACTCCGCCGCCTGGCGCGCCATCGGGTTGTTCGGGTGCGTCGTCCAGTTGGCGTAGTTGGGGTCGACGACGCGGCCGGTGCGCTTGTCGAGAGTGCCGGCGGGAAGCTGCTCCATGGTGATGCAGTTCTCGACCGGACAGACGCTGACGCAGAGATTGCAGCCGACGCATTCCTCGTCCATCACCTCGAAATGGCGAGCGCCGTCGACGAAGTTGGTGATTGCCTGGTGCGAAGTATCCTCGCAGGCGATGTAGCAGCGGCCGCATTTGATGCAGGCGTCCTGGTCGATCTTCGCCTTGGCGATGTAGTTGAGGTTCAGATATTGCCAGTCGGTGACGTTGGGCACGGCGCGGCCGGTAATGTCGTCGAGGCTGCGGTGGCCTTTTTCGTCCATCCAGTCGGAGAGGCCAGTGATCATCTCCTCGACAATCTTGAAGCCGTAGGTCATCGCCGCCGTGCAGACCTGGACGTTGCCGGCGCCGAGCACGAGGAATTCGGCCGCGTCCCGCCAGGTGGTGATGCCGCCGATGCCGGAGATCGGCAGACCGTAGGTTTCGGGATCACGGGCGATCTCGGCCACCATGTTGAGCGCGATCGGCTTCACTGCCGGGCCGCAATAACCGCCATGGCTGCCCTTGCCGCCCACAGTCGGGTTGGGGGCGAAGTTGTCGAGATCGACGGAGACGATCGAATTGATCGTGTTGATCAGCGAGACGGCATCGGTGCCGCCGGCCTTGGCGGCGCGGGCGGGGCGGCGGACATCGGTGATGTTGGGCGTCAGCTTGGTGATAACAGGCATGCGGGTGTACTGCTTGCACCAGCGCACGACCATTTCGATATATTCCGGCACCTGGCCGACCGCCGAACCCATGCCGCGCTCCGACATGCCGTGCGGACAGCCGAAATTGAGCTCGATGCCGTCGGCGCCGGTCTCTTCGACCAGCGGCAGGATCGCCTTCCAGGCCTCTTCCTCGCAGGGAACCATGATCGAGGCGATCAGTGCCCGGTCCGGCCAGTTCATCTTCACCTGCTTCATTTCGCGCAGGTTGGTGTAAAGGTCGCGGTCGGTGATGAGCTCGATATTGTTCAGACCGAGCAGGCGGCGGTCGGCGCCCCAGATCGCGCCGTAGCGCGGGCCGTTGACGTTGACGACGGGCGGGCCTTCCTCGCCCAGCGTCTTCCAGACCACGCCGCCCCAGCCGGCGTTGAAGGCGCGCTCGACGTTGTAGGCCTTGTCGGTCGGCGGCGCAGACGCCAGCCAGAATGGGTTCGGGGATTTGATGCCGACGAAATTATTGCGTAGATCAGCCATTGTTCATTCTCCCCTTCAAGCAACGGCGACAGCCGGAGCGGCTGCTGCGGTGAGGGTGCGATGGATGGATTCAGCCGCGTCGCGGCCGTGGGCGACGGCCGAAACCGTGAGATCGTCACCGCCGAAGACGCAGTCGCCGCCTGCCCAGACGCCATCGAGCGAGGTATGGCCTTCGCCATTGACAGCGATGCGGCCGGATTCCATGCGCAGCGAACCGAGACCGGAGGCGTCAAAGCTCTGGCCGATCGCCTTGAAGATCTGGTCTGCGGCAATCACACCGGTTTCGCCGGTTCCGACGAGGCGGCCTTCGAGCATCCTCGTATATTCCACTTCGATGGCAGCGACCTTGCCGTCCTGCGACAGGATCGATTTCGGCGCCAGCCAGTGGCGGATGATGACGCCCTTGGAGCTTGCCAGATCCTGCTCGTATTCGGAGGCGTTCATCTGCTCCTTGCCGCGGCGGTAACAGATCGTCACCTCCTCGGCGCCGAGCAGCTTTGCCTGCACGCCAGCGTCGATGGCCGTCATGCCGCCGCCAAGGACCACGACGCGGCGGCCGATCGCGATGTCACTTTTGTCTTCGGCCTGGCGGAGTGCGGCGATGAAATCGACGGCGTCGTCGACGCCTGCAAGTTTCTCGCCCTCGATGCGCAGAGCGTTGACGCCGGCAAGGCCGATACCGAGGAAGACGCCGTCAAATTGCGCCTGTAGATCGGAAAGCGAGAAGTCGCGACCGAGACGCTGCCCATGCCGAACCTCGATGCCGCCGATCGAAAGGACGTAATCGACTTCCTTCTGGGCGAAGTCGTCGACGGTCTTGTAAGTGGCGATCCCATATTCGTTGAGACCGCCGGATTTTTCCCTGGCATCATAGATGACGACGGAATGGCCGTTCACTGCCAGGCGATGGGCGGCGGCAAGGCCGGCCGGGCCTGCGCCGACGACGGCGATCGTCTTTCCGCTCGGTTCGGCTCTGGCATAGAACTGTCGGCCCGCCTGCATGGCGGCATCGGTCGCATAACGCTGCAGGCGGCCGATCTCGACCGGCCGCTCTTCAGCCGTGTTGCGCACACAGGCCTGTTCGCAGAGCTCTTCGGTGGGACAGACGCGGGCGCACATGCCGCCGAGGATGTTCTGGTCAAAGATCGTCTTTGCCGAGCCGATGGGATTGCCGGTTGAAATCTGGCGGATGAACAGCGGTATGTCGATCGAGGTGGGACAGGCCGTCATGCACGGCGCGTCATAACAGAAATAACAGCGGTCGGCGGCGACCAGCGCCTCGTGATTGTCGAGGCGCGGATGAAGATCGGAAAAATTAGCCTCATACTCGGCGGGCGAAAGCCGGCCGGCATGAATCCCTGTTTCCAGTCGTTCCATTGAAGTTCCCTCATTATTGGTAAACGGCCTGTAAGGGAAAGCGTAACTCAGGTTTAAAAATTTATCAAACGGTAAAATTTTGACGACTTTCTCTTCTTATCTCGCGCGTAATCCCCTGTTTTTGCTGGAAGAATTTATTCGGCCTGAATCAGTGAAATGGCTGAGCGCGCGACGAGGGAAGGGCACCCGAAAAAAGATTCAAAAAAGTCGAATTTTTTTCGGATGGCAGGGAACCAAAGTTTGAGGTCGTCGTTATTGCGATATCCGGATGGTGATCGCATCGACCCAACATGCGCGCCCCCAACCCACTATCCGGACGTACTCACGGTCCCCTCCCGGTGAGTGAAGACAGCTGGTGCGCCGCCCTCGCACCGGCTGTTTTTCGTTCTCGGCTGTCTCCAGGGCTTTCACACCCGCTTGAAGATCTCGAATTCGGTTTCCGGAATGGTCAGACGGTACTCGATGCGGCCGGGAACGAGGTTCAACTCCGCTTTGCCATTGACCGACGAAGGCACGACACGCTCCAGCACGGTGCGACCGAAGCTGTTGTCGCTGAATTCGTGGACTTCCGACTGATCATGCAGAACTTCCGCCCAGGCAACTTCGATCGCCTTTCTGTCGTTGATCATGGCCTCGCGGCAATTCAGCGTGATGGAGGCGGCGCCGCCTGATATTGCGCCAAAGGAGGCGGAATTGACGATGAGCTCGTGGAGGGCGAGCCCGAGGTGCACGGCGGCATTCGGTGTCAGATGAGCGTTGATGCCATAGATCGGCATGGAGCCGGCCGTCTCCGGCCAATAGGGGGCGAACTGCTTTTCGGCGAGTTCGAAGAGGTAGGCGCCGCGCCAGCTCGAATCCGTGATCAGGTCCTGCGAATTGGAAAGCGATTGCAGCCGTCCGCGGAACTTGAGGAGGAAGCTGTCGAGAGAGAGCGTATTGCGCGCCGTCTGCGTGGCAATGCCCTGGATGATGGCGAGAAGGTTCTTCGAGCGGTGAGAGAGTTCGCGCAGCAGCGATTTCAGAACTTTTTCGCGATGCCGGCTTTCGGTGACTTCAGTCATGACGGACAGAAGTCCATGTGCGCCGCGTTCGCCGGTGCGCTGGATCTTCAGTTCATAAGTGCGCCTTTCGCCGTCAACGTCGATCTCGACCTCGGCATTGTTAGGGATGCCGGTTTCCAGCACCTTGTGTTTCAGCGCTGTCAGATATCGCCCATGGGCGTCGCCGAAAAGGGCGGCGTCGCTGCCGCCGGGCATAAAGAGCGCTGCGAAATGCAGTGGCAGATTTTCGGCGTAGAAGATCGACAGTCGGGCGTCCTGGCAGAGGATCGAAATCCCGGCGCTGCCGAGCGCGCGTTCCATCATTGCGGCTTTGCCTTCGAAGGTAAAAGGCATGCCGGACAATGGTTCAGTCGTATTCACGCGGCCGCCTTTCCTTGTGACATCTTGACCGTCGCTGAAGGGAGCGCCCTTCCAGACACGCCTGCCAACTCTAGAACAAAGCGCTGCAAAAACCGTTAAAGCCATCGGAGCGTCCCGGTAGCACCGGAACGCCTGTTTTGGCGATTTGGTTCCGAAAGCCGGAAAATTGCCTCTCAGGCGGCCACTCTGGTCGATTCATTGAAGAAAAGAGCCTGGCTGATCAGTGCCTTGACCATGTCCGGATTGAAGGGCTTGGTGACAAGGAAAGTCGGTTCCGGGCGCTCGCCGGTCAGAAGCCGTTCCGGGAAAGCGGTGATGAAGATCACCGGCACGCTCGACGTCTTGAGGATGTCGTTGACTGCGTCGATACCGGAACTGCCGTCGGCAAGCTGGATGTCGGCCAGCACCATGCTCGGCTTGGTCTTATTATAGAGCGCCACGGCCTCGGCATGCGTACGGGCAATGCCGGTGACGCGATGGCCGAGGCTCTCGACCATCTGCTCGATATCCATGGCGATCAGCGGTTCGTCCTCGATGATCATGATATCGGTTGCGACCTGTCGGGAAATCTCCTGCGACGCTACGTCGAGCAACTGCATGACATCCTGCTCCTCGGTTTCCAGGATTTCGGCGATTTCAGCGACGCGGAAATTCTCTACAGAGGCGAGCAGGAAAGCCTGACGGGCGCGCGGCGAAACCTTGGAAAGGTTCAGCGTGGCGCGCTGCTCCCAAGCATAGGGCGAGGTTGGCTCCGGAATCTGGACTGCGGTGGAACCAAACAGTTGCGTGAACAGTTTGTAGAGTGCGACCCGGTCATTCGCCGTATCCGGGAAAATCGACAAATCGGCGATGATGGCTTCGAGAACGGCGGCGACGTAAGCGTCGCCCGAAGTCTGAGTGCCGGTAAGGGCGCGGGAATAGCGGCGCAGATAAGGAAGGTGCGGCGCAATTCGAGTAGAAAGTGTCATTAATGGCTCCTGAATGCAGACCGGCATTGGCTTCAATGAGCGGTTAACGCCGCCTTGATAAAAAAGTTCCGGAAAGGCAGGAACTTTTTTCGTCGCGCCGCATTATTCCAGCCGACGAAGAAAGGGCGTAGCGTTTTGACCCATGCAGCGGCAAATACCAGCGATATCGACAATCGAACGTTCGATGTCGATGGTTGAAATCGTGATTGATCCCATCCACGCCCCTAGAATAGGATGACTTTCGGCCGGGTCGGCCTAAAATCCGAATCCTGTTCTGAATTAGAAAGTTAGAGCATGATGTCATCCGAAAACCGCTCACACTTTTCGGCATCATACTCTGGACAGACAACCGGCGAGAAGACGAATTGATGACTACACGCAAGAAAGAAGCAGCCGATCAGCGAAAGCTGGAGCTGCGGGCGAGCGACATCCTGGACCCGAACAATCAGATCGGCGTCAGGCTGCGGTCGCTGTATGCGGCCGCACAGGATGAGGCGATCCCCGATCGTTTTCTCGACCTTCTCGAAAAGCTCGACCATGCTGAAATGATGGCTTCTGCCAAGATGGCCGAATAGGATCTCGCTGCATGGAAGACAAATCGCAACCCAGCTTCAAGCGGGAACTGCTGGCGGCACTCCCAAGTCTTCGCGCCTTCGCGATCTCGCTCATCGGGCGGCACGACCGTGCCGACGATCTCGTCCAGGACACCATCATGAAAGCCTGGGCCAAACAGGATCATTTCGAGATGGGCACCAATATGAAGGCCTGGCTGTTTACGATCCTGCGCAACGAACTCTACAGCCAGATGCGCAAAAGCGGCCGCGAAGTGCAGGACAGCGACGGGCTGTTCACTGAATCGATGGCGATGCACCCCTCGCAATATGGCGCGCTCGACCTGCAGGACTTCAAGAAGGCGCTCGACCAGCTGCCGCCGGATCAACGCGAGGCGATCATCCTCGTCGGCGCCTCGGGTTTTTCCTACGAGGAGGCGGCCGAAATCTGCGGCTGTGCCGTGGGTACCATCAAGAGCCGCGTTAACCGAGCCCGCCAGCGGCTGCAGGAGCTGCTGCAGATATCAGGCGAGGCTGATTTCGGCCCCGACGCGACCTCGGCGCCGCTGACGTCGAAGGCCTTCGCATTCTGAACGAGTTACATTTGGGAAGAAAGCCGGCCGCCTTCGGGGAGCCGGCTTTGTCGATTATATCATTGATATGATTGTGGATCCGCCCTCATCCGGCTGCCGCCACCTTCTCCCCGTAAACGGGGCGAAGGTGATCTCGCGTCTCGTATGGCACGTCCCCTCTCCCCGTTTTTACGGGGAGAGGGCTAGGGTGAGGGGCCGCCGCCTGTTGCAGTCCTCCTCAATCAATCCTCGCGCTTCGATCCCACCAGATTGGCTGCGACAATTGCCGCCAGAACACCAGCGGTCAGGAGCGGTTGCGCGCGGATAAGGCCGAGCCCGACCGTTGCCAGCGATTCCAGCGCCGCGCGGCGTTCCCTGGTGCGGCGCGCTTCCCGGGCGTTGATGATCGACATTACCACTAGCGCGATGATGGCGATCAGCAGCGCGCAGGCGGCCAGGAAAAGAGCAGCGCCGATCGAGCCGTATATGCCGGCGAGCCAGATGGCGCCGGCGGTGACGGCCAGAGCGTAGGCAGTGAGGAGGAAGAGCACGGCAAGCGCAATGAAGATACCATTGCGCTTTGCGCGCGCAACGGTTCGGTGCACTCTTGCGCCTGTCAGCAGGCTAAGGATTGGGAGGAACATCGCGCTTCCTCAGCGCCGGGCGAGGAAGGCGATGGCAAGGCCGAAAGCGGCCGCGGCGCCGATGGTTGCTAAGGGATGCTTGCGCGCCGTCTCACGCATTTCCGTCGCTCCACGCTCATAGCCGTGCTGCAGTTCGCGCAGCAGATCTTCGCTGCGGCCGAGCAGCTCCTCGTAGCCGGCACCGGCCTGGCTACGGATTTTCTCACCCTGGTGGCGCGAGCTCTTGCCAACGAGGCGCGTCAGTTCTGCGAGTTCGTCGCGTAGCGCTTCGATCTGCTCCTCAATGCCGGATTCCAGATTGTGGAAGGTGCCGTTGCGGCGGCTGCGGCCGGACTGGAAGATAGAATAGCTCATGGCTGTCTCCATTGGCTGGGGCGCGCGCAAGCCCGCCTGTTTCGCACGAGGGTCACAACCGTCAGTTGCATTAATGATATCGCCCGGCATTGACCCAGATCATGCCGGAAACGTGCCGGGCGATCAAAAGTTCCGCTCGCGCGGTGCTCAGGGGCGGGAAACGGCGCTGTGGGCGAGCACGAAGGGCGTGCCGTCGGCCGGCACCTGGTTGATGCGCAGCGCGCAGCCGAACACCGAGAGCATCGTTTCATTCGTCAGCACGTCAGCGATGCTGCCGGCGGCCGCGAGCCGGCGGGATTTCATCAGCACGATGCGGTCGGCAAAGAGCGCCGCCAAGTTGAGATCGTGCATGACGGCGATGACACCGCCGCCGCGTTCGCAGAAATTGCGGGCGAGCGTCATGATGGTCAACTGGTGGCTGATGTCGAGGCTCGAGACCGGCTCGTCGAGCAGCAGCCAGCAGGGCTTGCCGTCGACGACGGGCTCGGCGATCTGGCAGAGCACGCGGGCAAGCTGCACGCGCTGCTGCTCGCCGCCGGAGAGCTCCTGATAGAAACGGCCTTCGAAGCCGGTCAAGTCGACGGAGGCAAGTGCTGCGGCTGCCGTCTGCTCGGCCTTGTCGGGATGCAGGTTGAGGCCCGAAGTCAGGCCCATGCGGACGATCTCGCGCACGGTGAACGGAAAGGAGATCGTGCTTGCCTGCGGCAGCACGCCACGAATGGCGGCAAGCTGCCAGGGTTTCAGCTCCTTCACCTCCTCGCCGCCGATGCGCACCGAGCCGCCATAGACAAGTTCGCCGGAGATGGCTTTCATCGTCGTCGTCTTGCCGGAACCGTTCGGCCCTGCGATCGCCGTCAGCTCGCCGGCTCTTGCCGTAAAAGTGACGTCGTTGATGATGGTCTTGCTGGAAAGGCGCACGGAGACGCCGGAAACTTCGATCATCTCAATATCACTCACGGGGGTCACTCACAGCGGCCACTCACAGGGCAAGGCGCGAACGCTGCCTCAGCAGGATCCACAGGAAGAACGGCCCGCCGACTGCCGCGGTGATGATGCCGATCGGCAGCTCGGCCGGGGCGACCAGGGTGCGCGCCAGGACATCCGCGAAGATCAGCAGAGAGCCGCCGAGCAGAGCTGCGGCCGGCAGCAGGAAACGATGGTCGGGGCCGATCGCCATGCGCAGGATATGCGGCACGACGATCCCGACGAAACCGATGCCGCCGCTGACGGCGACGGACGCGCCGGTCGCCGCGGCGACGCCGACGATCGCGACATTCTTCAGCCGCTGCACCGGCACGCCCATATGAAAGGCGGCCGCCTCGCCGAGCGTGATGGCATTGAGGCCGCGGGCCATGAAGGGCAGGGCGGTGAAGGACAACAGGATGATCGGGCTGGCGGCGGCGATCTTCGTCCATGTGGCGCCGGCAAGCGAGCCCATGCTCCAGAAGGTCAGGTCGCGCAGCTGCTGGTCGTTGGCCACGTAGATCAGCAGCCCCGTGATGGCGAGGGCGAGTGCGCCGAGCGCGATGCCGGCAAGCAGCATCGTCGCCACCGAGGTCTGGCCATGACGGGTGGCGATCCTATAGAGCAGCAGCGTGGTGACGAGGCCGCCGCCGAAAGCGGCCGCCGGCAAAGCGTAGATGCCGAGAAGCGCCTGGAGCGGAGCTGCGATGCGGCTGCCGAGCACGATCATCGCGACCGCGCCGAGGCTAGCACCGGAGGAGACGCCGACGAGGCCGGGATCGGCCAGCGGATTGCGGAACAGGCCCTGCATCACCGTACCGGAGACGGCAAGCGAGGCGCCGATCAGGAAGCCGAGGATCGCCCTTGGCAGGCGGATATCGAAGATGATGATCCGGTCACGCGTGCTGAGCGCCGTCTCGGAGCCGGCCATGTTGCTGATGACGTCGAGGATCGAGGCATCCGAGGCGCCTGTCGCCACCGAAAACAGCATCGAGAAGACCGAGCCGGCGACGAGCAGCGCGATCGCCAGCAAGGCGAGCCGCGTCCTGTCGCCTGCCTGCCTGGTTTCGCGAATGTCCGCCATCGGGAATGGTCGCCTTCGTTCCGTCATGGCTTGCGGCAGGGCCATGATCAGCCTCCGTAGATCGCCGTGTTGAGCTCACGTGCGGCGGCTGCAGCGCGCGGGCCGAAGCCGAGCAGGTAGACGCCATCCATTCGGATGATCGCTTTCTTCTCGCCTGCCGGCGTCAGCGCGATCGCCGGCTGAGCCAGCAGGTCTTCGTTCTTGGTGCCGGCGCCATCGCCGCGGTTCATCATCAGGATGATGTCGGGCTTGGCTTCGATGATCGCCTCGTCCGTCAGCGGTTTGTAGCCCGGGAATGCGCCGACGGCGTTGATGGCGCCGGCGAGCTTGACGATGCCATCGGCAGCCGTGCCGGTGCCCGATGCCATGATCCGGCCGTTCTGGGCGCTGAGGATGAAGAGAACGCGCTTGCGCTCGGCCTCCGGGCGCTTTTCGGCATCGGTGATTGCCGCGTCGAGATCGGCTGCGACCTTTTCTTCAAGCGCCTTCGCCTTGTCAGGCACGCCAAGCAGCGTGCCGACACGGTCGATCTTGGCGATGATGCCATCGCGGGTAAAGGCGCTCGGCACGGTCTCGAAGGGTACGCTGGCATTCTTCAGGACGGTCAGCGCCTCCTGCGGGCCTGAACCTTCGACGGCGATGATCGCCGTCGGGTTCATGGCGAGGATGCCTTCCGGCGAGAGCGCGCGCATGTAGCCGACGTTGGGCAGCTTCAATGCCGCCTCCGGATACATGCTCGTGGTATCGCGGGCGATCAGCCGGCTTTCTTCACCGAGCGCATAGACGATCTCGGTGATGTCGCCGCCGACCGAAACCAGGCGCGAGGTGTCGAGCTTCCTTTCGTCAGCATGGGCGGCGCGGACGAAGGCGAAGCCTTCGACCGTCGGCGCCATCGGGATCAGCGGCAGCGCCATGGCGGCCGTCGTCAGCGCCAGTTCCCACGCACGGATCCGGCGCAGATTGCTACGCATCGTCATCGTTGCGATCCTTATGCGGCCACGCTTGCTGCCCGCGGCAGGTTTTCCATGATCTCGCGCCATTCGGCGCGTTCGTCGGAACCTTCCTGCCGCTTGCCGAAGAACTGGATGATCATCTCGCCTTCGGCATTGTAAGCTTCCAGCGAGGTGACGTGGCCATCCGTGGTCGGCTTGCGCACGGCCCAGGTCTCGGCAATGTGATCCAGCCGTAGATGCAGGTGAAAGCTCGGGTCCATGATATTGATCCACGGACCCATCGCCTGCACGTTGAAGATCGGGCCGGAATGGATCTGGACGATGCCGTCATTGGCGACAAAGCACATGATCGGCAGTCCGGACTTCACCGAGGCATGCATCATGTCTGCCGTGGCGCTCTTGTCGAGCTTCCAGGCATAGTCGTCGCCGACGGTGCGCACGGCCGCCTGGCGGCCGATCTTCAAGCGCTTCAGCATGCCGAAGAACTGATGCGTATCGGTGAGCTTGCTCCAGTTATCGCGCAGTTCGTCGCGGCTGACGTCGGCGGTCTCATCGGCGGCGTTGGAGGTCTCAGCCTCGGCAAATTCCTGCGACTGGTCTTCCAGCTTCAGCTCGGCGACGATCGCGTGATAGGCCTCGACATTCGAGCTCGGGCGCAGGTGCACCTTATGCATGGCGTTGCCGGCCTTGCCGAAATATTGCAGGCTGAGGCGCTCCTGATCGCCATCCTTCTTGGATACGGCGAAACCATGCTCCCAGCGGCTCGGGAAGATGCGCAGATCGATATTCTCGCCGAGAACGATCGCGGCCTGCGCGCCGCTCTTGATGTTTTCGTAGACGCCGATCTTCTCGTGAACGGCACTTTCGTTGCGCGACAACGCCATCACTTCGCCGAGGCGGGCTACACGTTCGAGAAACTTCAGCGCGCTGCCGTCGATGCGTGTGACGCTGATGCCGGTCTCGGCGGCGACGAGGGCTGCCTCGGAAATCTTTAGCTGGGCGGCGATATCGCGCTCGCGCATCTTCGGATTTTCGGCGCGAAACGCACGGATTTCGGCTGGCGCCGGTCTTGTCTGTTCGGTCATGTCCTACCCTACTTATTGAGAATGAGCTTGCCCTGACGGGTGATCTTCAGACGATAGACCAAGCCGTCGTGTTGAATCATGATCTCGTTCGTGCCGCGGAAAAGATCAGCGCTTTCGACGATCCGGTGCTGCGCCGCAGGCTGGCTCTGCAGCGGCACGTGTTTAAAGTTATCTGGCTTTTCAACCATCATTTCGGTTGGCAATTCCGTGGGACCGGTGATCGGGGTCCCCGGTGGTGATGACAATTATCTTGACTTTCTTACTCATAGTTTTTTAAAGACGCAATAGGAGACTAATACAGTCAAGTTTTCGAGATTGCTGATATGAGGCCGCCTGGCGGCGGTTCGCGACAATGGCGGAGAAGATGATGACAGTGAGGTTTGCGGCTGTTGCAGCCAGCATGGTGATGGCAGTTTCAAGCGTATGCCAGGCGCAGAATGTGGCAACCGCCAAGCTGGACGTCGAACTCAACGCTTTGGCGCCATCGCAAAAGGGCTGCATGATGACCTTCGTCGCCGAGAACAATCTTCAGGCGCCGATCAACAAGATCTCCTTCGAGCTCGCTTTCTTCAATGACAGGAATGCTGTCGACCGCATCACCGTGCTCGATTTCCGCGATCTGCCGCAGGGCAAGAAGCGTGTGCGCCAGTTCGATATGCCGAATGTGAAGTGCGAGACGGTCACGCGCATCATCATCAACGACACGCCGGTCTGCGACGGCCCGGCGGTGGGCGAATGCATGAAGGGTCTCGTCACCCGCTCTCAGATTTCGGTTCCCTTCGAGGGCTAGAGCGGTTCAGCTTTTCACGGAAGCGCTGAACCGCTCTAGCCATTTGTTTTTGCGCAATTCCGCACGGAAAACCGCTTCACACTTTTCCTGGAATTGCTTTGAGAATACGCCGGGGATGAACCCCGGCGGACATGTTTCAGGCTGTCCGAGGCATACAAATGGCAATTTCAGCGAAGACCAGATCGAGACAGGTGCTCATCGGGGAGCCGGACGCTGACGGCGGTCTGAACGACAACAACATGCATCCCGGCCACGAGCTTTCCGACCTGCGCAACGTGCAGCGGCAGCCGGCCGGCGAGGCGGTCGTCCACTATGCGCGTTTCGCGCAGATACCCTCCTTTCCCGATCATCCGGAAGCCGAGCCGGTAGCCTCCGTTCCTGCGCCGCCGATGGATGCGGCGGTGGAAAAGCAGGAGGGTGAGAAGGCACCGGTGCGGCGACGGGTGGCGCTTGCCTGCGTTAGTTCGCTGATTTTCCACGCGACGCTGGCCGCTGTATTGCTCATTGCCTTCCCCAGGGCGCCGGAGGAGACACTGATGGAGGCAGGCGAAGCGATCAGCGTCGTCATGCTGGGCAGCGCTGACGCCGATCAGAGCGCTGCCGGCGAGACCGAGGTGACCATACAGCAAGAAATTGTTCCGGAAGCTGTCGAACCCGACACGGTCAAGCCAATGGAAACAACGGAGATGCAGCCGGACGCCGTCCAACCGGAAACTGTCCAGCCGACTGATGCAGAGCCGGTCGAGGCCGTTCAGCCCATGCAGGAGGTGACGCGCCAGTCAGCGGAGACGATGACGACTGCGGAACCAGAGGTGCTCGTATCGGAAACCCCTGCGGAAACGTCAGTTGCGCAGCCAATGTCGACAGTAGTGCCGGAGCAATCCCCGGAGATGCCGATAACATCCGCCGAACCACTCGCCGCAACCGCGACGCAATCCGAGCCGGAAGAGATCAAGCCTGTCGAGACGGCCGCGATTTCTCCCGAGCCGGAACCGCCGGCAGAGATCGCCACGCCACAACCAAAACCGAAGCTGGAAAAGCCCGCGGAAAAGAAGCCGGTCGAACTAAAGCAACCTCCAAAGAAGTCACAGCGTTCAGAGGGAGAGGGCAAACAGGAGTCACGCAGGGGCGCCGCGGACGGGCAGGCAGACGCCAACACCGATAATAATTCACGAACGTTGGGCGGAAGGAGTGGATCGGGCGGCGCATCCGAAGCCAATTACAAGGGCAAGATCGTCTCGCAACTGTTTCGTTGCGTTGACCGGATTGAATCGCGATATCGTCGCGATTCTGCATCCTTGAATGTTCGCATCACGATTAACCACAGCGGAGATATCACTGCATCGGGCCTTGTCCGAGGTTCGGGCTTGGCCGAGGTGGACGGTGCCGTTATGTCCCGGATCGCTTCCTGTAATCTTCCCGCTATGCCGGATGACTGGGTCGGATCCTCGCGGTCGTACAGTTTTCCAGTGCAGGTCACGCCTCGATAAAATATGATAAAAATAATCAACTTTATACTTTACTCTAATCAAGTTTAATAAGGTCCGCTCGCACACGCAGGAATCGTGTGACGATCAACGAGCGAATGGGTGGCATATGGCTCGCAAGGGCAAGAAGGGTTCGAACCGGGAGGTCCGCGAGAGCGCGGGCGAGGACGCCGGTCAGGCATCCTCCGGACGATCCAAACTGGATGGCCGCAGTTTCCTCTATGTCGGCGGCCGCGACTGCCAGGTGGCACATCTTCGCCAGATCTGCAGCAATTTCGGTGCCGAGCTTATTCATCACGACGGCGGGCTGCGCGAGGCGGTTTCCCGCATCGATACCGTCCTTCCCTCGGTCGACTGCGTGTTCTGCCCGATCGACTGTATCAGCCACGATGCCTGCCTGCGCGTGAAGACCGGCTGCAAGAAGTTCGGCAAGGCCTTCATCCCGCTTCGCAACGGCAGCAAGTCCAGCCTGGAGCGTGCGCTGCAAACGATGAACGAACGAGACAATTCCCGATGAACGACCAGCGCCCTGACGGCTTCACCATGATCGGCCTGCACAAGCTCGCCGCGCAGACAGGCGAGGGCCTCGTGCCCGAACTCTACGAACTTTTCCAGCAGCATGCCGAACGCCAGCAGATCTACCAGAATGTGACGCTGTTCCCGACCTGGGAAGCGCGCATGCCTGGGGAAGCGACAACAAGACCGCTTGGCCCGGCGGCGGCAAACGGCGATAATGTTCTCGCCTTTCCCTTTCGTTCTGCAAGGGCGGGCAAGAGGAAGGTGTAGGGAGATTTCATGTATATCGCAATGAACCGCTTCAAGGTTGCAACCGGGAGCGAAGGCGATTTCGAGACGGTCTGGCGCAATCGTGATTCCAGCTTGCCCGAGGTGCCCGGTTTCGTCGAATTCTGCCTGCTGCGCGGCAAGATCAACGAAGAGGAGGGCTATACGCTCTATTCTTCGCACACGGTCTGGAAAAGCGAAGCTGATTTTCAGAACTGGACGAAGTCCGAGAGCTTTCGCACAGCACACCGCAATGCCGGCGATCACAAGGCAATTTACAAGGGGCCGCCTGTTTTTGAAGGCTTCAACGTGGTCGACGGGATTTAATTGCGGTTGATGCGGCATGACTTAGCTCTTGGTTGAAATCTTGATTTTGTATTCGCCCTAGCCCCACGCACACCCTCATTCCTGTGCCCGTCACAGGAATCCAGCCACGGCGCATCTGCGCCGTGAATGAACCATACCGCGGGAGAAGAGTCTTTTGCGCCCAAGGACTTGAGCTCACTGGATTCCTGTGACAGGCAAAGGAATGAGGGAGGAGAGGGCTTGAGCGGTCAGTAAAAGCTCTCTTAAGTCCTGACGCGGAAGACAGCGCCTGCCGCAACGGCCAGCCAGCCAAGCATCATCGCCCAGCCGCCGATCGGCGCGGCATAGGGGAAGAGGCCGGAGCCGGTGAAGCGCAGGGTGACGAGATCGCCCGCAAAAAGCAGCGTTCCGACAATCATCAGGAAACCGGCCAGCCAGGCGGTTCTGAACCTGGCGTTGCCGAGAGCCAATGCCAGCAGGGCAGGGGCGTGGGCAAGGCACATGGCAGATGCGGATGCCGCAAGATTGGCCTCGCCGCCGCCATGGGCAGCAAGGGCGGCAAGCGCCACGCCGGCTACGCCCAACAGGCCGGCAAAGAGATAGAGCACCGGTTCCAGACGCGCGTTCAAGCTCATGGTTGTTCCTTGTTGTCAGGGGCCTTGTTCTGCATATGGTAGGCGAGCCGTTCGACCGGCGCCCAGATGAGATCGCGCAGCGCTTGGCTTGCGATCGTCTCGTCCAGGGCGCGGCGGAAGCAGAGCAGCCATTCGTCGCGCTCGACAGGACCGATCTCGGCGACGAAATGGCGGCTGCGCAGGCGCGGATGACCGCGCTTATCGGTATAGAGCGGCGGGCCGCCGAGATAACCGCTCATATATTCGTAGAATTTCTCTTCACTGCCGGTAAGGCTCGGCGGATGCAAGGCGCGCACGTTTCTCGCCTCCGGCAGCCTGTCCATCAGCTCGTAGAAGCGGTGCGTCAGCGCCCGTACGACAGGATCGCCGCCGATCGCCTCATAGAGTGTGATGACCTTCTCCGTCACGAAACCATCCCGTGCCATCCTAATCCCCAGGCCCTTCATGCACCGGGCGGAAAATGATCGCAACTGTCATCAAGGTGCCGCGGCATTTCGCGCATAATGCTGGCAACGTAGGGGTTGCGGCCGATTCTCCTTGACAAAACCGTCCAGACGGTATCTTTTACTTTCATGTCGAACGCTCATCATCGCAAGAAGCAGCCCGTCCTCGTGCGCCAGCAGTTGCTGGAGGTCGCAGCGCGCCTTGCTGCCAGCGAGGGCATGGCCGCCGTCACGCTCGATGCGGTTTCCGCTGCGTCCAGCGTCAGCAAGGGTGGGCTGCTGCATCACTTCCCGACGAAGAATGCGCTGCTCGACGCCCTGTTCGAGAGCCTGCTCGAAAAGTTCGACGCCGATATCGAAGAACTGATGCGCGGCGATCCGCTGCCGCAGGGCCGCTTCACCCGCGCCTATCTCAGGGCCGTATCCGGTCTCAAGGAACGTCCCGACGAATCCCGGAATTGGACGCAGGTGACGATCGCGCTTCTTGCCGAACCCCGGCTGCGTCTTCGCTGGCGCCAATGGGTGCTGGCGCGGGCGGAGGAATATATCGGCACCGACTCCTCCCTCGACGCACACGTCGTGCGTTTCGCCGCCGACGGACTTTGGTTCGCAGATACGTTGGAAAGCCATGATATCAACGGCGCTCTGAGGCGGGATCTCATCGATCGCCTTGTCGAACTGACCGGCAAGTAATTCGAAAAGGAATTCGCCATGAGCCAGGCCGCCGTCTACGGGCTGCTGTTTGCAGCCATCGTGCTCGAAGTCATCGGTACGACCGCGCTGCAGCTGTCGCAGCAATTCACCCGCATCGGGCCGACGGTACTCGTCGTCGCCTGTTACGCGGCTGCCTTCTATTGCCTGTCGCTGACCTTGAAAAGCATTCCGGTCGGTATCGCCTACGCGATTTGGAGCGCTTTGGGAATCGTGCTGATTTCCTCGGTTGGCCTGGTCCTCTTCAAGCAGCGCCTCGAACTGCCGGCAATCGTCGGGCTCGGGCTGATCATAACAGGCGTTGTGGTCGTCAATCTATTCTCGAAATCCGTTTCGCATTGATATTGCTGTAATGTTGGCAGGCGGATTCTCCGTCTCCGGCCGGCAAATTTTCCCCTTTGTCAAAATACTGACAACGGTCTATGTGTTCTTTGAACGTGGAGGAGACGAGGCGCAGCCAGCGCCGTTTTCCAAAGCGCTTTGAATCCTGCCTTCCCGCCTATCGATATTTCCAGGTTCTACAGGAGCACATCATGGCCATTCGCACCGTCGTCTGGGGAGAGAATATCCACGAGAATACCAATGGCGTCGTCCGGGGGATCTATCCCGAAGGCATGCACACGACGATCGCCAACGCGCTGAACACCGATCCCAGTATTTCGGCGACGACAGCGACGCTGCAGGAGCCGGAACATGGCCTCAGCGAAGCCCGTCTTGCCGAGACCGACGTCTTGACCTGGTGGGGCCACAAGGATCACGGCGCGGTCTCCGACGTCGTCGTCGAGCGGGTTGCCAAGCGCGTCTGGGAAGGCATGGGCCTGCTCGTGCTACATTCCGGCCATTTCTCCAAGATCTTCAAGCGGCTGATGGGCACGCCCTGCGCGCTGAAATGGCGCGAGGCGGGCGAGCGCGAGCGTCTGTGGACAATCAACCAGCGCCATCCGATCGCCGCAGGCATCGGCGAGCATTTCGAACTCGAGAACGAGGAAATGTACGGCGAGCAGTTCTCGGTGCCGGAACCGCTTGAAACGGTGTTCATCTCCTGGTTCCAGGGCGGGGAAGTGTTCCGCTCGGGCCTGACCTGGCGCCGTGGCGCCGGCAACATCTTCTATTTCCGCCCCGGCCACGAGACCTATCCGACCTATCACGACGTCAATGTGCAGAAGGTGCTGATCAACGGCGTGAAGTGGGCCTATAACCCTGAGGGGGCGTTGACTGGCATTACCGACGCTCCAAATGTGCCGGTAGAAAAAGCACTGGAGCCGATCGTCGAACGCGGCCCGAGACTGCACCAGGCCGGCGAAGCCGGTTACCGCTGAGGAGCATCCATGCGACTACTCGTTCTTGGCACGGGGGTGATGGCGAAAAACCAGCTCGCCCGCTTCCCCCTCATCGACGGCGTGACGGTGGTCGGCGCCGTCGACACCGATCCCGAACGGCTTTCGGCCTTCGCCGACAAGTTCAACATCGAAAAGCGGTTTCTTTCGCTGGAGGAGGCGATCGCCTGGGGTGAATTCGATGCGGCGACAAATGTCACGCCCGACCGCATCCATCACCCGACGACGATGGCGCTGATTGCTGCGGGCAAGCACGTTTTCTGCGAAAAGCCGCTGGCGGAGAACTATGCGAAGGCGCTGGAGATGACGGAGGCGGCCGAAAAGGCCGGCGTCATCAACATGGTCAACCTCACCTATCGCAACGTCGCGCCGTTGCAGCGCGCCCGTGAGATGGTGCTCGCCGGCGAGCTCGGCACGATCAGACATGTGGAAGCCTCTTATCTCCAGAGCTGGCTGGTGTCGCGCGCCTGGGGCGACTGGCGCACGGAATCGACCTGGTTGTGGCGGCTTTCCACCGGCCATGGTTCGAACGGCGTGCTCGGCGACGTCGGCATCCATATTCTCGATTTCGCCGCCTATGGCGCGGCGACCGACATCGATCACGTCTTTGCCCGGCTGAAGACCTTCAACAAGGCGCCGGGCGGCCAGATCGGCGAGTATCTGCTCGATGCCAATGACAGCTTCACCATGTCTGTCGATTTCGCCAACGGCGCGCTCGGCGTCATCCATGCCAGCCGCTGGGCGACAGGGCATCTGAACGAGTTGAAGCTGCGTGTTTATGGCGAGAGGGGCAGCCTTGAGGTCATTCATCGTCCCAGCGGTTCCGAGCTGCATGGCTGCCTCGGCGAGGATGTCGAAACCGCGACCTGGACGAAGATCGAGGTTGAACCGGTGGCGACCAACTACGAGCGTTTTGCCGAGGCCGTGGCAAGCGGCATCCAGCCGGACCCGAACTTCCGCCACGCCGCCAACCTGCAGAAGGTGCTCGACCTTGCGATGGTGACCGAGCGCGAACGGCGCGAGCTGAAGGTCTGATCCTGTCCGCTGGATAAGCTGCCGTTCATCCGACGGTGGCTTATCCATGGGCTGGCCGCCGCTCGGAGAAGACGACAAGGCGGAATGCCTCAGGCTTGCACGCCGGGGCCTCCAGCATTCGGCCGGCGATCCCCGGGTGATGGTCCATTGCGGTGTGGCGCTGCTGCAGACGGGCAAGGATTACGAAGGCGGCATGGCCGTGTTGGAGGCTGCCGCTGCCGCCAATCCTAATGATCTTCGTGTCGCGGCATGCTCCGGCATCGCGGCCCTGCACTGCGGCGATATCGATGACGCGCTCGAGCGTCTGCACCGCGCCTTGAGGCTGGGGCCGCGAGATCCGGACGCGCGTTTTTCGCTGACGGGCATCGCGATGGCCGAGATCTTCCGCGGCAATTACGGGGCGGCGGTCTCTTTCGGCGCTCGCTCGCTGGCGCTCAATGCCCATTTCGACCCGACCTACTGGATGCTGATCGCAGCACATGCGCATCTCGGCAACATGGCCGAGGCGCGCAGTACCTTCATGCGCTTGAGGCGATCGCACCCGGTGTGACGCTCGAGAAATTTCAAGCCGGTCAACCGGCCAAGGACCCGCGGCGCTTTGTGCCCGTTCTGGAAGGACTGGCGCGGGCCGGAATGCGGGCGTGCTGAAAGCTCTTGGAAGTTTTAGTAGCCTTTAATCGGTCTCTTAAAGACCCAAAGCGGACGTTTCGGCGACGCTGATCCCGTCAATCGATGGAGGATCGGCTCATGCTTTCCACCATGCATATTCTATCGCTCAGACAGGGCAAGCTCTACGGCGACCGAATTCCAATAGAGGCGCTGCCGCAGGGGTTCGAGCTGCCACAGCACTTTGTCGTTCTGTTCTCGCTGATCGGCATGTGGCGCGAGCGCACGAAAAAAGGCCCCGCCGAAGCGGAGCCGGAAGTTGCCGAGCCGCAACAGGCGGCTTCGGTTGCCTGATTATTCGATGACCTGCACCACACGGTGGGTGCGGGGTTCGACAATCACGCGTTGATTGTTGATGACCGTATAGGCATATCTCGGATTGTCAGGCACCGGCGTCACGACGACGTCTGCCGGAAGCGGCTTGCCGACGACGATCGGTTCCTGGACCACCACGGAGGCGGTCGGGGCTGGCTGCTGCTGGACATAGGTGACGACCTCGCGCGGCGGCGGATCGATCACTGCGCCGGCGACACCGCCGGCCACGCCGCCAACGGCAGCACCCACGGGGCCGCCGACGATTGCGCCGGTGATGGCGCCACCGGCTGCACCGGTCACGGCTCCATCAGCGAGCGCATTGGTTGCAAATGACGACAGCGCAAGGGCGCTGGAAACAACGAGAATCTTGTACATTTTGCTTCTCCTTTTCTGGGGATTGCACTGGGGTAACGACCGCGCTAATCCGAGGTTCCGGCAGGAGAGTGTCACGCTTTGGACGGCCGGTTCACATTATGTGAGGCCGCTAAAGCCTGGGTGGGGATGCGTTATTCCAGCCGCCGGCGGAAAAGCCAGGCGGCGGCGCTGAGCGTAACAGTGGCGATCAGCGCCAGTGGGATTGTCTGGTTCACCACCTCGCTCAAGGGGATATCCTTGAGGAAGACGCCTTTGACGATCACCAGGAAATAGCGCAGCGGATTGATCAGGGTCACCGGCTGCAACCACCCTGGCATGTTCTCGATCGGCGTCGCAAAGCCGGAGAGCAGCATGGCCGGAACCATGAACAGGAAGGCGCCGAGGATCGCCTGCTGTTGCGTCATCGACAGCGCCGAGATGAAGAGGCCGAGGCCGGCGACTGAACCGAGATAGAAGATCGCGCTGCCGTATAGCAAAAAGAGCGAGCCGCGCAGCGGCACCTCGAAGAGGAAGATGGCGGCCAGGACATAGACGGTGATATGGAAGAGGCCGATCATCATAGGTGGAATCAACTTGCCGATCAGAATCTCGTGCATACGCAGCGGCGAGACCATCAGCTGATCGAAGGTGCCGAGCTCGCGCTCGCGAGCAATCGACAGCGCCGTGACGATCAGGCCGATCAGCAGCGCGATGCTGGCGATCAGGTTCGGCACCATGAACCATTGATAGGTGAGGTTCGGGTTGAACCAATTGCGCGGCACTGTCGAGACGATGTCGGCGCCGGCACGTTTGCCGGCCGGTGTCTCGGCGGCAAGGGCTGCGCCGATTTGCGAGAGATAGCCCGCGACAATCTGCGAGGCGTTGGAGCGACGGCCATCAAGCACCATTTGCAGGTCGGCCGGCGTCCCGGCCTCGATATTGCGGGAAAAGTCTGGGCCGATCTCAACGGCGGCAATGGCCGTCTGATTGTCGATCGCCACCCGGACCTCCGCCTGACTTTCCGCAATCTCGATTTTCCGGAAAGTCGGCGAGCCATCGATGCGCTCGATCAGTTCCTGGCCCCAGTGACCGCTGTCGCGGTTGAGGATCATCACATCGACATTCCGCACTTCGAGCGTCGCGGCATAGGAGAAGACGAGAAGCTGGACGATCGGCGGGCCGATCAGGATGGCGCGGCCCTTGGGATCACGCAGGACGGCGAGCAGCTCCTTGACGATCAGGGCGTAAAGCCTTGTCCACATCTCAGCCGATCCTCTTTCTGGTGCTGCGGGCTGCTAGCACGAACATGATGGCACCCATCGTCAGCATCACGCCGATCGCCTGCAGAAACATCGGCCAGATGTCGCCGGCGAGGAACACCGTCTGCAGGCTGGGGATCAGGTAGCGCGCCGGCACGATGAAGGTGATCCACTGGATCACGGTCGGCATGGAATTGATCTCGAAGAGAAAGCCTGACAGCAGGAATGCCGGCAGAAAGGCCGAAATCAGCGCCAACTGCGAGGCGAGGAACTGGTTCTTGGTGACCGTCGAGATCAACAGGCCCTGGCCGAGCGCCGGGATCAGGAAGGCGGCCGATAGGGCATAGAGGGCAGCGACGGAGCCACGGAACGGCACGCCGAAGAGAAAGACCGCAAGCAGCACGCAGAGCGTCATCGAGGTAAGGCCGAGCAGAAAATAAGGCAGGATCTTGCCTGCGAGCAGCTCGACCGCTGTTACCGGCGTTGCCATCATCGCCTCCATCGTGCCCCGCTCCCATTCGCGGGCGACGACGAGCGAGGTCAGAAGCGTGCCGACCAGCGTCATGACGATGGCGATCGAGCCCGGCACAAGGAAGTTGCGGCTGGTCAGTTCAGGATTGAACCAGAAGCGCTGCTCGACCGAGATGGCAGGACTATGGGAGGCGACGTCCGCTTGCCTCTGCCGCTCCCAGTTGGCAATGGTGCCCTGCGCATAATTCTGTACGAAATTCGCCGTGTTCGGATCCGAGCCGTCGACGATCACCTGAACATCGGGACGGTTGCCGGCGGTGTAGCGCGTGGTGAAATCGGCGGGAATGACGACAATGCCGCGTACCTTGCCGAGCACAAGATCGTCCTCGAACAGGCGCCGGTCGCGGCTGACGGCGACCTCGAAATAGCGCGAGGCCTGGAAACTCGCCGACAGATCCTGTGTCAGCGGCGTCATCTCCTCGGTCACGAGGCCGATGCGGGTGCGGGTGGTATCGAGCGAGACGCCGTAGCCGAAGAGAAAGAGCAGGATCAGCGGCAGCACGAAGGCGATGAGGATGCTGCTCGGATCGCGGATCGCCTGAAGACTTTCCTTGCGCACGAGGGCCAAGAGACGCCGCATCCGGCCGGAAGAGGTGCTCATGCTGCATCCTCCTTCTCGGATTGCTGTACCAGGGCGATGAAGGCATCCTCCATTGTCGGGTCGGGCAGTTCCTTGGTCGCGACGCGGGCCTTCAATTCATCGGGCGAGCCGAGCGCGATCGAGCGGCCGCGATAGATCAGCGAGATGCGGTCGCAATATTCGGCCTCGTCCATGAAATGGGTGGTGACGAGCACGGTGACGCCCTTTTCGACCAGCGCATTGATATGCGTCCAGAATTCGCGCCGGGTGATCGGATCGACGCCGGAGGTCGGTTCGTCGAGGAAGAGGGCGCGCGGCTCGTGCATGACGGCGCAGGCGAGCGCCAGACGCTGCTTCAGGCCAAGCGGCAGGTCCTTGGCCGGCTGGCTGATATGGCGGCCGAAATCGAAGATGCTGGCCATCAGCTCGATGCGTTCGCGCCTGTGGGGCCCGCGAAGGCCATAGACGCCAGAGAAGAATTCGAGATTCTGCATGACAGTCAGATCGCCATAGAGCGAGAATTTTTGCGCCATGTAGCCGAGCTGGTTGCGGGCCTCGGCGGCATCGCGGCGAAGGTCGAAACCGGCGACGCGGCCTTCGCCGCTGGTCGGCTTCAGCAAGCCGCAGAGCATCTTGAAGGTGGTGGATTTGCCGGCGCCGTTTGGGCCGAGCAGGCCGAAGATCTCGCCGCGGCGGATATCGAAGCTGATATTGTCGGCAGCGGTGAAATCGCCGAAGCGCTTGGTCAGCGCCTTGGCTTCGATCACCGGCCGGTCATCCTCGCCTTTCGTCGGCTCTTGCGCCTCGGCCAGTCTCGAGCGGCCGCCAGGACCACCACCCAGCATGTCGATAAAGGCATCTTCGAAGCGTGGCGGGACAGGGGTGAGTGTCGCGCCATCACCGGCCGAGCCTATATCCGGTTTCTTGTCCTTGGCGGCGACGAGGCGGATCGCCTCACCCTGGATCACGCCGTCGATGACGCCATCAGCCTGCAGAAGTCCGGCGAGCACCTGCCGGCGGCGCCCTGTCAAGCCCGAGACGCGGAAAACCCGGTCGCTGACGCGGCCGGTCATGTCAGCCGGTTTCCCCGAAAAGAGCAGCTTGCCCTGGTTCAAGAGCAGCACATGATCGCAGGCTTCGGCCTCGTCGAGATAGGCGGTCGACCAAAGGACGCCGATGCCTTCCTTCGTCAGGTTCTCAACCATCTTCCAGAGATCGCGCCGCGAGATTGGATCGACGCCGACGCCCGGCTCGTCGAGCAGCAGCAGGCGCGGCTTCTTCAGAAGCGCGCAGGCAAGACCGAGCTTTTGCTTCATGCCGCCGGAAAGCTTTCCAGCGAGCCTGCCGGTGAAACGCTTGAGATCGGTAAAGGTGAGCAGTTCGTCGAAGGCGCTCGCACGTTCGCTCTTCGGCAGGCCACGCAGATCGGCGTAAAGGTCGAGGTTTTCCTGTACCGAAAGGTCCTCATAGAGACCGAAGCGCTGCGGCATGTAGCCGATCGCCGCCTGGATGCCGGCGGCATTCTTCCGGGTATCGAAGCCGAGAACCTCCATAGCTCCCGTGTCGGGCAGCATCAGGCCGGTCATCAGGCGGATCAGCGTCGTCTTGCCGGCGCCGTCAGGGCCGACGAGACCGGTGATTGCGCCGCCACCGATGACGCCGGAGACGGCGTCAAGGGCGGCCGGCGCATCACCGAAGCGCTTGGTGACGCCGTCGATCCGGACAAGTGGCTTGTCGCCCCGGCCGGTCTCGGCGGCGGTCATCGTCCGTCCGCCGTCGGCGTAGGAAAACGCATGGTGACTGGCATGCCCTGGCGCAGATCCGGGCCGGGCTTATCGATGACAATCCGCAGGCGATAGACGAGGTCGGTCCTGAGCTCCGGCGTCTCCACCGATTTCGGGGTGAATTCGGCAACCGGCGAGATGAAGCCGATCGTGCCTTCATAGGGTTTGTTGGACGCCGTATCGGAGGTGACCGAAACCTTCATGCCGGGATGGATGCGGCCGAGATCGGATTCGGCGACATAGGTGCGAACCCAGACGGGTTCTGTCAGCGACAACACGAAGACGGTGTCGGCGGGGGAAACAATCGCGCCATTTTCCCGGACTCGGGAGAGGATGACGCCGTCGTTCGGCGCGCGCAGTTCGGTGTCATCGAGCGAAGTGCGGGCGGAAGCGAGTGTTGCCTGTGCCGCCTTCAATTGGGCGTCGGCAGCGGCGATATCCTCGACACGGGAGCCTTCCAGCAGCAGTTTCAGCGCCTCGTTGGCGGAATCGGAGCGTGCGGCGGCCATGGCCCTTGCAGCGGTCGCCTGATCAAGGCTCGCCTCGGAAATCGTGCCCTGCGGGCGCAACTGGCGGGCGCGGTCATAGGCGAGGTTGGCATTGCGGAGATCGGCGACACTTTCGTCATAGGCGGCGCGTGCCTGGGCGATCTCGGTCGGCCGCGGACCTGCCTTCAGCTTGTCGAGTGTCGCCCGGAGGGCTGCGACATTGGCCTCGCCGGAGCGGACCGCGAAGTCATAGGGGGCTGCGTCGAGCTTCGCCATGACCGTTCCGCTCTTGATGACGTCACCTTCGTCGGCAAGGAGTTCGGAGAGGCGGCCACTGACGCGGAAGCCGAGCGAGACCTGGCGGATATCGATATTGCCGTAAAGGACGAACTCGCGGCTGGCCTCAGGCAACCAGCCGAGCTTTTGGGGCAGGCCGTACCACCAGCCGGCGGCACCTGCCGCAACGAGAAGAAGGATGGCGAGGGGAAGAATGCGTTTCATGCTGCACTTCCTTTCGGCGAGCCGATGGAATCGACCAACTCTGCGGCAAGGCCGCGCACCGTATCCACCTGTTCCGGGCCGACACCGTCCCACTCCATCTGGGCGAGCACGGCCGCGTGGGCGACGCGGAAGACGAGGATGCTGCCGAGAAGGGTGAAGGTGCGCAGGCGCACATGTTCCGAGGCGGGATCCTCGTGAAGGATGGCGCCGATCAGCCGCCGGCCCATCTCGATCATCGGCCGCATGAGGCCCTGATAGACCCGTGTGAAGGCTTCGGTCGGCTCCATCTGCTCGCGGATCAGGAAGCGCGCCCAGGATTCGGATTCCCCGCCGACGAACAGCGTCACCATGGTCTGCAAGATCTCGATCAAGAAATGGCGGGCGTCCGCTTCATCAAGCGGTTTGCCCGCAGCGTCGAGCGCCAGCAGATGCGCACCGACGCGCGCCCTCATGTCACCGACATGCGTATTGATCCGCATCATCAGATATTCGGCGGTGGCGATGTAGAGACCTTCTTTGCTGCCGAAATAATAGGGGATCGCCTGCAGGTTGACGCCGGCCGCATCCGCGAGCTGGCGCGTCGAGGCGCCATCGAAGCCATAGCGGCCGAAGACGTCGAGGGCAGCGGACAGCATCTTCTGGCGCGCGATCTCGGCACGGGCGGAGGCTGGTGGCTGGTTGTTAGCTTCTCGGATCATGGCAATTTTATAACATTAGTGGATAAGTAAGTCAATCGATTGATATATTTTGAGAGCAGATGTTATCGACCGATGCCTTTGCTGATGCCAAGGCAAGAAGATGATATTGCGCGGGTGGGACGGGTGGTCTGATTGGGGATCGAGATATGCCGTTCAGCGGTCCAACGTCAATTCGGATCAGGCGATCACACTGGTCTCGAAAAACGTTCGGAAAGAAAGCAAAGAGGCCCGTGCGGTACGGACCTCTCAGGGTTTTCGGGGTGGGAAGAGGAACCAAGCCTCGGGGTCGGCTGCTAACAGGTAGCAGTGCAATATCACTAATTTTCACGACACTAATATGTCTGGCGCCAGCTGGCTGCGAAACAAACAACGCGCCACTTTTTCGTGATCCCTGTGACTATGTTTTGACACAAAACTGCCTTGCTCTTTCCGTATCGCCAGTTCGATGCGTATTCAGATTTATATAATCGCTCTGCTACTCAGCGCCATCATGTGGTCGATCTCGTTCGATGCGGCGCGAGAATCCTATCATGCTGCGCAAAGTGCGGGATTGATGCCGAACCTGCACATCAACAAGAAGCTGGATCGCGTCCTGTAGACTGCGATGCAGCGTCGAGGCCATCGGCATTTCCGCGTTTTTCCCGTGGATTCCGAACCGGTGCGACCGGAAAATCAAATTTCGTAAAATTTGACCGATCTGCTTAAAAGCCCTGAAAATACTGATGTGTAGGGTGGTCTCATGAAAGCGACCGAAGCGTGGACAGACGCGTCGATCGTTTGGAGCCGGGCAAAATGAAAGCCCGCCGATCCGCAAACGGGGACTTCGACATGCACAGAACTCTTGCCGCCATCGCCTTGAGCCTGACCATCACTGCCGCTGCCGGGCCGGCTTTCGCCATCGGCCCCGCCAGCCTTGCCCGCGACCTGATGTACACTTCCGCCATCGGCCATTCGAGCGAGGTTCCGCTGACGACTCGCGCCGGTTTCGTGCGCCCGGGCGTTCCCTTCGTTCTGCGCAGCCCTGCTACGGTCGAAGGCGAGGGCTACCGCCTCAAGACCTATTCGCAGAGCCTGACCGTTGTCGTCGGTTATGTGTTTGCGACGGCGGTCGCTGCCGTCGACGCCGTCACGTTTCTCCGCTGAAACTCGGGTCTTCGCTGAAACATTGGGCCGGCTGGGAACCGTTCGGCCTGTCGCATCCTCTGCGACTGCCTAGAGCATGGTGCCGAAAAGCGTGAGCGGTTTTCGGACGACATCCTGTTCTAAGCGTCGAGTTCGCCGCGCACGTCGAGATACCAGTCGACGAAGGTCTTGACGCCGATATCCAATGTCGTATCCGGCTTGTATCCCGTCAGCGCGACGAGCAGGTCGGGGGCTGCGAAGGTGCGCGGCACGTCACCCTTCTGCATTGCCAGCATCTTGCGGATGGCAGGACGGCCGAGCGCTTTCTCCACCGTTTCGACGAAATCCATCAGGCTAACCGGCTGGCCCCCGCCAATATTGACGACGCGGAAGGGCGCCTGGCGCGAAAGCGTTTCGACAGCCGTGTTTTCGAGGCGATTTTCCTCGGACGGGACGACCGCGGATAGTCTGACGATCGCTTCAATAAGATCATCGATATAGGTGAAGTCACGGCTCATATTGCCTTCGCCGTAAATCTCGATCGGCTGGCCCTCGAGCATGTTCTTGGTGAATTTGAACAGCGCCATATCAGGCCGTCCCCATGGGCCATAAACCGTAAAGAAGCGAAAAGCCGTGGTCGGAATCTTGTGAAGATGGGCATAACTGTGCGCCATCAGTTCCATTGATTTCTTCGTCGCGGCATAGATGGTCAACGGCTCGTCGGCACGATCGGTCTCGTGAAAGGGCACGGTCGGATTGGCGCCATAGATCGACGAGGTGGAAGCCAGCATAAGGTGGCGGATCTCGACGTGCCGTGCGATTTCTAGGATGTTCCACGAGCCTTCGACGTTCGAACGAAGATAGGCCTCGGGATTTTCCAGGCTGTAGCGGACGCCAGCCTGTGCGGCGAGGTGGATTAAAATGTCGGGCTTGGCCTCCAGAACGGCCGCTTCCAGCGCTGGGCGGTCTTCAAGCATAGCGATGACGGGTTTGAAGGTGGGAAACTGAGAGAGCGCCGCATGGCGCATTTCCTTGAGCTTGACGTTGTAATAGGGAGTCAGGCCGTCGAAGCCTGTGACGTCGTGCCCTTCCTGCAGCAGGCGCCTGGCCAGATGAAAACCGATAAAGCCGGCAGTCCCTGTAATGAAGTAGCGCATTCCCACCTTTTCTCGGCTCCCTGCCGACGGCAAAGAGCCGATTCCGTATCAAGTGACCCCACTTACAAGATAAGAAGAGGCCGAGTCGATAGGTCTTTGAAAGAGAAGGCCACAGCACCGTCTGTGCTGCCGTCGGGCTATCCGCCGCTGTTTTGCCGGGTGCCGGCTCCCGACTGTTATGCTGCATTGCACCATAACTGATCGCATGTTATGGCCGGGCGGTCGTCTGCAAGCAGGTCAGGATCGATGCGAGATATAATTTATTGGATTCTCTGCGCGTTTCTGACCGTTGTCATCGCGATCGTATCGTTACGCTATGTCACGAACTTCTGGCTTCTGTCCTTCGTCTACAGCTTTCAGGCTCACCTCGGCGTCGTGTTCGTCGCCGCCAGTCTCATCATTCTGGCTATCAAAAGACAGATCTACGGCTTTATCCTTCTGCTTGCCTCGCTTCTCCTCATCGCTCACGGCATCATCATGCTGCGCGAATTCGCGGAGGGCGACAGAAGCACCGACATGCCGCCGCTTTTCCGTCTGATGTCGTTCAACATCGCGATCGACAACTGGAAAAACTCGACTGAGATCACCAACATGGTGATCGCGTCGAATGCCGACGTCGTCAATCTGCTCGAAGCCAAACCCCTGACGTTTCACCTGCAGCAATTGTTCAAGGCCTATCCCTATCATATTGGTTGTGACACCGGAAAGGATGCCTGCGATACGTTGGTGCTCTCCAAACGCCCGTTCGTCAACCGGCAGGTCGAAAGCATGGGCAGTCTTCGAAAAAACAGGCTTGTGATAGCAAGCGTCGACTTCGGCGGCGAGACCATCAATCTGGTTTCGGCGCACCTGACCAAACCATACTTCGACGATTTCCAGATGGCTGAATTGGAAGATCTTACCAAAGCGCTTGGTTCGATCGACGGCCCGCTGGTGCTGTCAGGTGATTTCAACTCCTCGGTGATCGCCCCGAGTATCCAGGGTTTCCTACGCGAACATAAGTTGAAAACCATCGTGCCGGAACCAGCAACATGGCCGGTCGCCGCCGGCTCGCTCGGGATCGCCATCGATCACATATTTGCGCGCGCGCCGCTTCATCTGACATCGCTGAAACGTCTCGATGACAATCTCGGCTCGAACCATTCAGGCCTGATCGCTGACTTCGTTCTGGACAGGGATGGCGAAACGTCACCGGCAAAATAATTTTGCCTGGGGCAAGACAAGCTTGCCCGGGCAAGATAAGCTTGCCCCAGGCAAAGGCAAGCTTGCCCGGGCAAAGACAACTTGCCGGGGGTCAAAATCAGAATCTGGTTCGGCCGCCCTTTTTGTCGATCATCTGAAAGGTCTTGCCGTCGGTCTTCACGTTGACGCAGTCGGTCTTCTTGCTGGGGAACAGGACGCACACCTGGCCATTGTTTATTTTGTAGCCATTCTTGTTGCCGTCGCGATATTCGTAGCCGTTCTTGCCTTCTTTCAGCTCGGACGTGCCGGGCAGGTGCTGGCGAATTTCCGACTCGCTTGCCGCTCTCATGCTTGCCGTTTCGGCAAACGCCATTCCCGGCACCATGATTGAAAGAAATCCAGCAAGGACGGTCAGGGCACGCATCAGGGGGTATCTCCGGTCATGTCTGTCGGTACATCCATTCTACGAGAACCCCAAGAGGAAATTCAACAGCGAGATGGTCGCGCCGGAAAAGGCCCGACCATCGCTCCGGCTGCGATTTTACGTTCTTCCAAACTCGTCGACGATACGGATGATGTCGTCCTCGCCGAGATAGGAGCCTGTCTGAACCTCGATGAGCTCAAGAAGAATCTTTCCGGGGTTGGCGAGGCGGTGGACTTCGCCGAGCGGAATATAGACGCTCTCGTTCTCGCGCAGCATACGCACGTTCTCGCCGACCGTCACCTCAGCCGTTCCCTTGACGACGACCCAGTGTTCGGAGCGATGGTGGTGTTTTTGCAGCGATAGCTTCTTGCCCGGCGTGACGAAGATGCGCTTCACCTGGAAACGATCGCCGTTGAAGATGGAGGTATAGCCGCCCCAGGGGCGATAGGATGTCGGATGGGTTTCGGCGAATTTCGCCGTGGCGGAGGTAGAGGCCAGCATCTTGACCAATTGGCCGACATTCTGGCTGTCTTTGAGTGGTCCGACATAGACGGCGTCTTCACTGGCGATGACAGCGACATCATCCATGCCCTGGACGGCAAGATGCACGCCATGGGTCATGACGAGCGAGTTGCGGGTATTGACGACGGTGGTGTTTGCGGCGGCGACATTGCCGTTGTCGTCGCGGGCGCCTGATTTCCAGACGGCATCCCAGCTACCCATGTCCGACCATTTGAACGGCGAGGGGACGATGGCGGCCTTGGACGTCTTTTCCATGATCGCATAGTCGATGGAGATATCGGGGCTCTTGGCGAAATGGTCGGCGTCGAGGCGGGTGAAATCGAGGTCGCGGCTTGCTTTCGAAACGGCCTTGCTGGCCGCCTTCAGTACATCGGGCGCATATTCCTGCAGCTCGGCGATGAGTTCCGTCACCGGGAACATGAATATGCCTGAGTTCCAGTAGAAGCCACCGTCGGCGAGCATCTGCTCGGCCTTCTCGAGTGCCGGCTTTTCGACAAAGCGCTTGACCTTGTGCGCACCGTTTTCGAGGGCATCGCCGATCTCGATATAGCCGTAACCCGTCGCCGCCTCCGTCGGGGTGATGCCGAAGGTTACGAGCTTGCCGTCGGCAGCGGCATCGCGGGCGATGCGGATGCAATCGAAATAGCTCTTGTCAGCAAGGATCTCGTGATCCGAGGCGAGCATCTGAATGATGGTGTGCTTGCCGAAGAGATCGGCGCCAAGCGTTGCGGCCGCAGCCACCGCTGCGGCTGTGTTGCGGGCGACTGGTTCGAGCAGGACCGCTGCGAGCGGGATGGCGCGTTCGCGAGCCTGTTCGGCGACCAGGAAGCGGAATTCCTCATTGGTGACGACGATGGGGGCTTCATAGAGTTCGGGATCGGATACGCGTTCGAGAGTTTCCTGAAACAGCGTCTTGTCGCCGACGAACTGGATGAACTGTTTCGGGGCGGTGGCACGGGAAAGCGGCCAGAGCCGCGTGCCTTTGCCGCCGGCCATGATCACGGGAACGATTTTCTGCGTCATAGGCGGGTTCCTTGAAAAAGCGTGTTCGTCGCATGTTTAGCGGGCGTCTGCCCAGTCTCGTATACGGGTCAGCCCGGCGGTCAGCAGATCCAGGGCTGCGGTCTCGCTCCTGGCTTCCACGTAACAGCGCATTTCCGGCGCATTGCCTGATGGGCGGAAATGGATGATCCTACCGTCTTTCAGTGTCACGCGAAGTCCGTCGATGTCGGACTTCGCAGCCACTTCGCCGATCGGCTGCAGGAAAGCCGAAAGATTTTCATCGGTGGCACGCAGATACTGCATCAGCGCCGCGCTCGTCTCGACCGGAAAATTCTCCAGGCGGTCGGCGGCGGCAAATGGCAGATGGTAGGAGGCGGCAACGGCCGAAAGCTGCTGCTTGCGGGTGGCGGCGAGCGACAGGATCGCGAGCATCGGGATAAAGCAATCGCGCGTCGGCAAGGCTCGCACGGCTCTGTCATTGATATCGAAAGGGGTTGCAGTCAGCAGACCGCCATTGGCTTCAAAGCCCATGACATGATCCTCGCCGGCCGCTACGGCCTCTTCCATGCCTGAAATGACGAAGGGCGAGCCGACGCGGGTGCGCCGGACGGCGAACGAGCCCGCGGCCTCGATGCCCGAATTGGAGGTAACCGGCGTCACCACCGTGCCGGCGCCGAGGAAATTGGCTGCCACAAGGCCGAGAAGGTCACCGCGAAGCGGTGTGCCGGTTTCGTCTGCGACCAGCGGGCGATCGCCGTCGCCATCGGTCGAGACGATCGCATCCAACTTGTGCTCGGACACCCAGCGCTTCATCAGCGTGATCGTCTCGTCGGAAACGGCTTCGGTGTCGACAGGAATGAAACTCTCCGAACGTCCAAGAGCGGTGATCTCGGCGCCGTAATGGGCGAGAACATCAACCAACAGGTCGCGGGCGACGCTGCTATGCTGGTAGACACCGACCTTCATGCCGGACAGCGCGCCCTGCGGAAGCAGGGCTGCATTGCGTTCGAAAAAGAGCTGCCGGCAAGCGGCCTCGTGGTCTTCCGTCTCGGCCGGTGGTTGTACCACCGTTTCGCCGTTTCGTTCGATCTCGGCGGCCAGTGCAGTAATCGCCGCCTCGTCCGATTTGTCGATCTCGCCATCCGGCCGATAGAACTTAATGCCGTTGCGGTCCGCCGGAATATGCGAGCCCGTGATCATCAGGCAGGCGGCGTTTCTTTCGAGGCCATAGAGGGCAAGTGCGGGTGTCGGCACATTGCCGCAGTCGAATATCGGGAAGCCGAGCGCAGCGAGTGCATCGGCGCAATTGCCCGAGATTTCAGGGCTGGAATCGCGAAAATCGCGGCCGATCAGAATGGCATCGCCAGCTTTGGCCCTACCAGTTCCGAGCAGATATTTGCCGAACGCCGTAGCATAAAGGGCGGAGGCATGTCCCTTTAGATCCACTGAAAGTCCGCGAAGGCCGCTCGTGCCGAATTTCATAGGAAGACATGACTCCGATTTCACCATCAAGGTTCTACTCAGGCCGCCCGCCGGCGTAAATACCGAAGCCATCATATAGTTAAATACGGACGACGATGCCTCGGACAGCTTCTCGCGATTTTCTCACCGAATTCTCAAGGTGTAGACCCATTGCCGCGCCGGCAGGCATTGCAGCGTAGATCGATTTTGTTAGAACCGTGTGTCCGTTGTTTCGTCATATGCGAAGGATTTTCCTAGATGAGCGATACATCCGTCAGTATCGAGGAGAGCTGGAAGGCTGCGCTGGAGGGGGAGTTTTCAAGCCCTTACATGCAACAGCTCAAGTCCTTCCTCGTCGCGCAGAAGCAGGTCGGCAAGCGGATTTTCCCCAAGGGCAGCGAATATTTCCGCGCCCTTGATCTGACGCCGATCTCCAACGTCAAGGCCGTCATCCTCGGCCAGGATCCCTATCATGGACTTGGGCAAGCCCATGGGCTGTGTTTCAGTGTCCGGCCGGGCGTGCGCATACCGCCCTCCCTCGTCAATATCTACAAAGAGATGGAGACGGATCTCGGCATAGCGCCGGCACGGCACGGTTTTCTCGAACATTGGGCAAGACAGGGCGTGCTCCTGCTGAACAGCGTGCTGACCGTCGAGGAAGGGCAGGCGGCTGCTCATCAGGGCAAGGGGTGGGAGCGCTTCACCGACGCCGTCATCCGCAAGGTCAACGATGAATGTGAATCCGTGGTCTTCATGCTCTGGGGTTCCTATGCCCAGCGCAAGGCCGCCTTCGTCGATACGACGCGGCATCTCGTGCTCAGGGCGCCGCATCCCTCGCCGCTTTCGGCCCATAACGGGTTTTTTGGCTGCGGGCATTTTTCAAAGGCGAATGCCTTCCTGCAGTCGCGCGGGCGCGCGCCGATCGACTGGCAATTGCCGGTCAGTCCGCACGATTTCTGAGTTTTCCTGAACGATGACAGCGGAGTGTTCACAAAAAGAAGACGATGCGTTTTGGTTGGCGAGTCTATTCCGCGGGCGTCGGAAAGCGCATTTATGGCCCATCGAAAGCCCGCAACGGCGGGCATGAAAGGGGTCTCAAATGCTCAATCAGATCAAGGGTCTGCACCACGTCACTTCGATGGCGCAGGACGCCCGCACCAACAACCAGTTTTTCACCAATGCGCTCGGTCTGCGCCGCGTCAAGAAGACTGTCAATTTCGACGCGCCTGATGTCTATCACCTCTATTACGGTGACGAGGCCGGCACACCCGGCAGCGTAATGACCTATTTCCCGTTCCCGAAGATGGCGCAGGGCCGTCCCGGCACCGGTGAGGTCGGCACGACGGTGTTTTCCGTTCCCCAGGGCTCGCTCAGTTTCTGGAGCGATCGGTTCAGCACGCTTGGTATCGACGGGCTGAAGGCTGAGGAAGGTTTCGGCGAGAAACGCCTGAATTTTTCCGGTCCTGACGGTGACGGTTTCGCGCTTGTTGAAGTCGAGGACGATAACCGCCAGCCGTGGACGCATGGCGGCATCAGCGAGGATCACGCCATTCGCGGCTTCCATTCCGTTGCCATGCGGCTGCGGGACGAGGGCGCCACGGCCGAACTCTTGAAGTTCATGGGCTACGAGGTCGCTGAAGAAAGGGACGGCGTCAAGCGGCTGATCAAGCCCTCCGGCAATGGTGCGCATCTCATCGATCTCGAGACCATGCCGAACATCGCCCGCGCGCTTCCCGGCGCCGGCTCGGTTCATCATGTCGCCTTCGCCGTCGAAAACCGCGAGAAGCAGCTCGAAGTCCGCAAGGCGCTGATGGACACGGGTTATCAGGTCACGCCGGTGATCGACCGCGACTATTTCTGGGCGATCTATTTCCGTACGCCGGGCGGCGTGCTGTTCGAGGTCGCGACCAATGAGCCAGGTTTCGACCACGACGAGGACACGGCCCATCTCGGCGAATCCCTGAAACTGCCGCAGCAGCACGCCCATCTTCGCGCGCTGCTCGAGCAGCACCTGCAGCCGCTCGAAGCGTAAGGAGAGGCGATATGACCGAAACTGGATATGTGCACCGGCTGCATGCCGGTGCGCCTGATAAACCTATCCTGCTGGTGCTGCACGGCACCGGTGGCGACGAAAACCAGTTTTTCGACTTCGGTCGGCGCCTGCTGCCGGAAGCGACGATTCTCTCCCCGCGCGGCGATGTTTCCGAACACGGCGCGGCGCGGTTCTTTCGACGCACCGGGGAAGGGGTCTACGACATGCCCGACCTTTCGCGCGCGACCGAGAAGATGGCTGCCTACGTCAAGGCATTCGCTGACGAGTACCGGGCTTCCGAGATTCTCGGTTTGGGATTTTCGAACGGCGCAAATATTCTTGCCAACGTGCTGATCGAGAAGGGTATCTTCGATGCCGCGGTTTTGATGCACCCGCTCATTCCGTTTCAACCCGAAGCCCAGGTAACGCTTGTGGGAAGAAAGGTGCTGGTGACGGCGGGACAACGGGATCCGATCGCGCCCGTCTCCATGACCGAGGCGCTGTCCGAACACCTTAAAAACCGACAGGCGGACGTCAGGGTGGTCTGGCACCCCGGCGGTCACGAAATTGCGCCGCTCGAGATCAATGCGGTTCGCGATTTCCTCGGCAATTATTGACGGCGCGCCGTGACAGCGCCACGCGTCTTTTTAGACGCACAAGGGACGCTGCAGCATTTTGAAGTGCAGCATATTTGTCCTTCAATCGATTCCGACTTAAGGAATTATGCAAGTAGCTGGCGGGAGACTGATTTGCGGGACCGGCGAATGCCGGTCCCGCATCTTTGCTGGAACGATGGTAGTATCATCCGTTCTCGATAAGCATTAGGGACGGGGGGGATATTTGCCCCTGATTGCCTTCATATAAAAATTTCCTGGCGATGCCGCCATCGTCAAACCGACGACGACACCCTTGGGAACGCCTTCATATTCTCGCCTCTGACCATTGGTCAGATAGACCCTTAGATGCCGGCTGTCTTCGTCGTAGGTGATCGCCTCGATAAGCTTCGAATCAACCGCAGTTTCCACTTTGCACCCCGCAGTCTTGGATCTGAGATTCCTGATCAAGAATGTCATTCACGCTCGCAACGCGCCATCATTATGCTGCGCCGCAAGGGCGTCAAGCGTGATCTGCTTTAACGTTCATTTTTTCCTGCTGCCTCGCGTTATAGTTGATTTATGCAGCTTTTCGAATGTCACGCCTGTGGAAATCCGATATCTGTTGCTCCTCCATTTGGGGAATATTAGCCGATAATGTGGCGACAAACGCAATAATCGCCGGCTTAACGCCGGATTAATCGTCATATAGCAAACTATAGCGTAATATTAACCGCAGCTCCCTCCCAAGCATGAATAATTACATCCGTACAGCGGAGCGTGACCTCGCCGCTGCAACGGCCTATATCGGCGCTGCCGAATCGCAGTTTTATCCGAGCATCACTCTTAGTGGTTCGAGCTCGCCGTCATTCATAAAACAGGCAGGCGGCGCCAATGGCGATCTGACCACCTAGTCCTTCATGCCGACCCTCAACCCGCCGATCTTCGATGGCGGACGGCTGCGCGCGAATGTGGAGATTACGAGATCCGATGCGAAGGTGCAGTATCTGACCGCCCTCAAAGAGCTTGAGCGCGCGCTATTATCTGTTCACCGCGACGCGCAAACCGTTCAGGCGCTGCGGGCGCAGGTGAAGACTACGCAGGAGACGCTTGCGCTTTCAATCGGGAGCTACAAGGATGGACGATCATCCTTGCTTGATATGCTGGATGCGCAGCGTTCGGTCGCGACCAGTCCGGCGGGCTTGGGCGCAGGCGGTGCAGCAGATGGCGAAGGATAATGTCGCTCTGAATGTGGCAATGCGGTTACAACTTCGATGGGCTGCGATTCGCCCAACTTTCTTATGAAGACTGAGCCTCATGCCGTTGCAGCGATGGATAAGAAATGGATTATTTCCGGCAGCCCACCATTCGGTCGGGTCTCATAAATGGGTTACATGTTTAACTATCTAGGGCCGTGGCGACGACGCATACCGATACTGGCCGGCAATCGTAACAGACGTGCTCGGCTGACGTTTGCCGAAGGCGAATTCGCTGCGGTCTACGCGATGAGCGATGTTCACGGATGTTATAACGAGCTCGTCGAGGTGCATCGCCGCATCGTCGAGGATGCCGCGCGCATCCCGGGACCGAAACTCATCGTCATGCTTGGCGACTATGTCGATCGCGGGCCTGATTCGAGTGCGGTGCTGGAGTTCCTGAGCAAGACCCCGCCGCCGGGATTTCAGCGCTTCGTCCTGTGCGGCAATCACGACGCGGAGCTGGTCAAACTCTACCGCAAGCCGGCACGCATTCTCGAATGGCTCGGCTTTGCCGGAACGGAGACGCTGCACTCATACGGTATCGACATCGAGCATCTGCTGGAGTCGGCGGCCGGAAGCGAAACAATTGCCCGCGTCATCCGCAACATGATACCCGAGCGGCATATCAAATTCCTGGAATCGCTGCCGATTATGCTGCGGATAGGAAGGGTCGTCTTTGTTCATGCGGGCATCAAACCGGGCGTCGACCTCAAAAAGCAGAAAGACAGCGACCTCATGTGGATCCGTCAGCCCTTCCTGGATGAAGGGCCGCAGCTTCCTGTCCTCGTGATCCACGGGCATACCCCGGCGCGAATCCCGACATTCGGTCCGCAACGCATCGGTATCGACACTGCGGTTTCGGCGACGGGCCGGCTGACCGTGCTGACGATAAAGGGGACGCGGGTCGGAATCCTCTAAATCGGCAAGCATGGTGTCGTCCGAAAACGCCTACACTTTTCGGCGTCATGCTCAAAACCAAACGCCGCGGATTATGCTCCGCGGCGTCGGGACAATAAAAGTTGATGGAGCTATCTCAGGCGCCGGTCCCTTCCTGATAAAGGTTGGTGCCGATACCGGTATAGGTAAAGCCGTGTTTGCGGACCTCGTCGCTGCGGTAGATATTGCGCAGATCGACCAGGATCGGAGTGCGCATCGACTGCTTCAGGCGATTGAAATCGAGCGCGCGGAACTGGTTCCATTCGGTGACGATGACAATCGCATCCGCACCAGCGGCCGCTTCGTACGGGCCGCTCGCATATTCGATGTTCTCGATCACCTTGCGGGCGTTTTCCATGCCCTCGGGATCGTAACCGACCACTTGCGCGCCGTTGTCCTGCAGGGTCTGGATGACCGCGATCGCCGGGCTGTCGCGCATGTCGTCGGTATTCGGCTTGAAGGTCAGGCCAAGGATCGCGATCTTCTTGCCGCGAATGTCTCCGCCGACGGCCGAAATGACTTTGCGTCCCATCGCCCGCTTGCGGTTGTCGTTGATCGAGATCGTCGTCTCTATGAGACGCATCGGCGCGTCGTAATCCTGCGCCGTCTTGGCAAGAGCAAGCGTATCCTTGGGGAAGCACGAGCCGCCGTAACCCGGGCCGGCATGCAGGAACTTGGAGCCGATACGGCCATCGAGGCCGATGCCGCGTGAAACGTCCTGGACGTTTGCGTCGACCCGTTCGCAAAGATCGGCGATCTCATTGATGAAGGTGATCTTCATCGCGAGAAATGCATTGGCCGCATATTTGATCAGTTCGGAGGTGCGGCGAGTGGTGAAGACCAGTGGGGCCTGGTTGAGATAGAGCGGGCGGTAGACCTCGGTCATGGTTTCGCGCGCCCGGTCGTCGTTCAGGCCGACGACGATACGGTCGGGACGCTTGAAGTCTTCGATCGCCGCACCTTCGCGCAGGAATTCCGGATTGGAAACGACGGCGACATCTGCCGCGGGATTGGTTTCGCGCATGATCCGCTCGACCTCGTCACCCGTGCCGACCGGCACCGTCGACTTGGTGACGATCACGGTGAAGCCTTCCACATAGGTGGCAATCTCGCGTGCAGCGGCGTAGACATAGGAGAGATCCGCGTGGCCGTCGCCGCGCCTGGACGGCGTGCCGACAGCGATGAACACGACGTCGGCGCTGCGGACACTTTCGCCGACATCGGTCGAAAAGGACAGCCGGCCGGTGCTGGTATTTTCGGCGACCAGTTGCTCGAGACCCGGCTCGTAGATCGGAATGCGGCCTTCGCGAAGGGCTTCGATCTTACTCAGATCCTTGTCGACGCAGATGACGTCGTGGCCGAAATCCGCAAAGCAAACGCCTGAAACGAGGCCGACATAGCCTGATCCAATCATCGTGATGCGCATATTTCCCTCAAATCATTAGAGTAGAACGTCATGCTGCGTCGCAGCATGACGTTCGTCATAGTTAATCTGGACGAAAAGACAATACCGAAGATCGCCTGAAACCCACATCGAAAATCGAACTCCAGGCACCGCAGCTTGCCGCGCGCTGCCCCGTCGATAGGCAAAACATAGGTTTGTGTGGGCGATATGACAAGTCGAGCGGCTCGTCAGAGCAGGCTCGACTTCAATCCGGAAACAGGATCAATCAGTCTATGTCTCTGCCTCGGCCGTTATAGCCGGTACCAGACATAGGGGTCTGTTCCCGATTGAATCTTGTCCCAGCGAAGATCGGTATCGCGCCAGTTCTTGATGCTGCTCTTCCTGTTGTCGAGCACGAGATCGCCCTTGTCGGTTCTGACCACGAGGACCGCGTGTCCTTCACCGGAGGGTGTATATGCCGTTGCGATTCGTAAAGCGCGCGACGACCAGCCCATCGCTATTAACCGGCTGCGCTTGGTCAACGCGAAGTCTTCGCAGTCGCCGCTGCGCACATTCACCTTCCAGACATCGCCGTTCAGTTCGTTGCCCGGGTCGTTTCGGCCCATCATCGTGCGATTGACCGACGTATTCACATTCTTCAGTTGCAGCATTTGCGCGTCCGTCAGCGCTACGACTGCAGGGCCATTGTTGTCGCGGCATTCGGTCGGGTTCTGGGCGCAGAACAGCACCTGGGCGAAAGGCGGAATGATCGTGCCTTTTTCAGAGATATAACTGACCGCCGAGTTGCGCGTCAGGCCTCGGGCAATACCTGCGGGACCGGCGGCAAATGCCGAGCACGCATTGCCTGCTGTAAAGGCCAGTGTCAGAAGTGTAACCAATGTTTTCTTCATCTCTTAATCCCCGTCAGGACAACCGATTGAGATCAGGCTTGCCTTTTTTCTCGGTCAATGGCATGGCGATCTGATGATCTGCCAAGTATTGGGCACAGAATATCTGTCCCGTTTCTGCTGCTTGGAAAGGAGCATAGCCGGGCCTCGTCTCGATTGGCTTAAACCTTTCGCGACAATTTTAAACGATGTGGAATTCTGTTACACTTTAGCACGCAAGTGCTTGATGTTCAACTTATGTTAGTACGAGTAAATTAATCTCTTTGGTTGCAATGGCTTTGGTCGCCGCTTACTCTGGTAAACGAATTCACATGTTCTCCAACCTCATCAATAAGCGGGTCTTGCGAGAGGTTTTGCTTTTTGCCTTCATCGGCCTGGTTATATTGACGCTCATACCGTTCGGGAGCGTTACACCCTTTCCCTTCACCTTCGCCGCGATCGGGATGTTTGCCCTCGCCATCATTTCGGGACTGCTGTTCGGAGAGCCGAGACAAAGCAGATGGGTTTTCAGTATCGCTTTGTTTCTACTCGTCGTCCTGGCGGGCTGGGCGTTCATCCAAACCATCGAATTGCCCGCCAATTGGTTGGCGAATCCCGCCTGGAATGCCGCGCGTGACCTGGCAGGTGCCCAGTCCGCGGCGATCTCGGTTGAACCGGCCGACACGTTCGCGTCGATCCTTCGGGTCGCGCTGCCTTTCGTCACGTTCCTGACCGGGCTCCTCTTATGCGATACCGATCAGCGCGCAAGGAAAGTGCTTGCCGGCCTCGGGCTTTCGGCGGGCATCATCGCTACTTTCGGCCTGCTGCAGTTTTTGCTGTTTCCCGACATCCTGATCGTCGTCGAGAAACACGCCTATCTCGACAGCCTGACCGCGGTCTTCGTCAACCGCAATACCGCAGCGACCTTCCTCGGGCTTGGAACGTTGCTGATGTTGACCTTGGTCAGGGATATTACTCGTGCCTATTCGAACTATCCGCCCGGCGAACCGGGCCGAAACGCTCTTCTCTTGAGATCCTGGATCTATATGCTGCTCTTATGCGCATGCTTCACCGCGTTGATGCTGAGCCGCTCGCGCGCCGGGATATTTGCGACCTTTGTTGCCGCTCTCATCTATTTTCCCTGGCTTGTCATCAATTGGAACGGCTCGAGGCGTCATCTGAGACCGGCGCCAAGATGGCATTCGATGCTGAAGCTCCTCTCGGCGATTGCATTCGTGGTCGTGCTGCTGACGGTGTTTGCGGGCCAGGCGATTTTGCGCGCGCAAGAGCGGCGGCTCGAGGATGATGATCGGTTTTGCATCCTGCCGGGCATATGGCGTGCCATTTCGGATCATTGGTTGACGGGAAGCGGGCTCGGTACCTTTCGGACCGTGTTCTCCGCCTACCGCGATCCGGCTTGCGGAATTTTCGGGGTCTTCGACCGTGCGCATAATTTCTATCTCGAAGGATTTCTGGGCCTCGGTATATTGTTTCCGATTGCGACGGTCCTTGCCTTTTTCGTACTCGCCAGAGTGTTTTGGCGCGGGCTCGTCCAAAGGCGGCGCCTGAGGCACTATGTTCTTCTTGGTCTGGCGGCGACGGTTTTGATCGCCCTTCATGCGGCGGTCGATTTTTCGCTGCAGATACCGGGTTTTGCGGTGTTTTACTCCGCCTTTCTCAGTGCGGTTGTCGCGATAAGCCTCGGGCGTAGCAATGGAGAGGCGGACATGGCATATGAGCGGCCGTTAACCACGTAAAGTTTAAATGGATGGATTTTAATAAGATTTTCGGAAAAGATCGATTGTGCAAGTGCGAACGGTTGACTCTGAAACCCAAGAAATTTTATAGCGGGGGCAGCCTTCGTATTGTTGCGACGCAAAAAAGTCGAACCGAAGTCGTTTTCGCTTCCTACAGGGCTCGGCGTTGCCAGCCTGCCACAGTTAGGGGAATGTTAATCGGCTTTCAGTGTTATTGATCGGGGATCGTCTTGTATTTTGTCAGATTGCGGGGCAGTAGCTTCAGGGGCGTAAACGCAGGGTATTCTATGGGTTGTTCTCGTATCGGTAGTACACGCGTCGCCATTGTTGTAGCGCTAACGACTATATTGGCAAGCTGCACATCGTTGCCAAGATCCGGTCCCGATCACAAAGATGTTGATCGCGATGCAGCCGTGAAAGTGACAACGAAGGAACGTCGCGTCGGTATCGACTACGCCCTGATTGATCTCAGCAAGAACGTCTTGTCGTATTTTACCGCTCCCCAGCCAACATCCTTCAAGGGTTTTGGCGGTGGTCGAGGCGGGGCGCCCGAAATTCCGCTTGGTTTCGGTGATGTCGTTCAGGTTGCCATCTTCGAAGCTCAGTCCGGCGGTCTCTTCATTCCATCGGACGCAGGTAGCCGACCCGGCAATTACATCTCGCTGCCAGAGCAGACCATCGATAGAAATGGGACGATCACAATTCCCTATGCGGGTCGGGTTCCGGCTGCCGGTCGCCTGAAGGAGACTGTAGAGCAGGACGTCGAGGATCGCCTGGCAAGCCGCGCAATCGAGCCGCAGGTGGTTATTACGACAACGACAAGCCGCTCCAGTCAGGTTGCCGTGCTCGGTGATGTCAACAATCCCCAACGCGTCGAGATAAGCCCGGCCGGTGAGCGCGTTCTGGATGTCATTTCCGCCGCGGGCGGTTTGACCACCAACAATATCGAAACGAATGTGACGCTGCAGCGCCGTGGCAAGACGGCAACCGTCGCCTACACGACGCTATTGAAGAACCCGGCCGAGAATATCTATGTTGCGCCCGATGACACGATCTCGATCGATCATGAGCGTCGCACATATCTTGCGCTCGGCGCCGCAGGCGTCAGTGGCCGCTTCGATTTCGAAGAGTCTGATCTGACCCTTGGAGAGGCAATCGCCAAGGCGGGCGGCCTGCGCGACGACCGCGCTGATCCGGCTCAGGTCCTGCTCTACCGCCTTGTCCCCAAGAAAACGGTTGCAGCGATGCACGTGGACGCGACGAGATTTACGGGTGAAACGGTTCCGGTGATCATCCGCGCGAATCTTCGCGATCCGGCAACCTTGTTTGCTGTTCAGCAATTCAAGATGGAAGACAAGGATATTATCTATATTTCCAATTCGGACTCTGTCGAATTGGTCAAGTTCCTTGACATCGTAAACTCGGTATCGTCCACTATTTCCGGAGTGGCCGACGATGCGAACGATACCAGCAATGCGGTCCAGGATCTTGGAAATTGATTGACATAGGCGGGCCGTTATCGATCGCGAACGATCAATGACGGCGGTCTATGTAGCGGATTTGATGAAGGACTATGGTTATGGCAAGGTCTGGTGTTTATCGTAAGCTTGCGTATAGCGGAATCGTCGTCGCGATGTTTGCCGGCATGAATTCAAGCGCTTTTGCGGCAGCTTGCTTGGGTTCGGCAAATCTGACTTCCGGCGATATCAGTGGATTTTCAGCTAATCCCGTCGTTCTGCTCGACATGTCCGATCCGTTGGTTTTGTCATCGCGTGTTCGCGCGCTGGTCGGGAGTAGCAATGACGCGCTGTCGCCGGTGATCGAGCAGGCCAAGAAGGCCAGTGCCGGACAAATGGCGGCTATTGGCTCCGGTCTGGCGCGGGCCGCAAACAGCTGTCAGGTGCCGGATCCACAGTTCAAGCTGGCGATCGAAAAAGCCGTTGCCGACGCGGCTATTGCCGATCCCAACCTCGCGCCGCTGCTTGCCGCCTTTGCAAAGGTCCTTGCCGAAGGCGGGACCGCAGCTCTTGGCCCGGGTGCAAGTGCCGCCGCCGCATCTGGCATCGGCAATGACGGGCAAGTTGGACAAACCGGGCCTGGAGCGGACGATGGTACGCCGTTCGACGGCGCTGCCACAACTGCGGGCACGCTGAAGGTTTCGAATGCCGGCGCAGATGATTCATCGTCGACTTCAACGACGACGTTCGTCAGCATCGGAGCGGCTGGGCAGTCGTCCACCGATCCGACGCAGTCGACGAGCCAGAGTGTCCCGGTCATACAATAGCTGGAATTGCCCGTAGATCTTAGCGCTTGACGCTTTTGTTGGAGATCGAAATTGCTATCGCCAGATAAACTTACGCCGCGTATCGACCCCTCCCGCGATACTGGAAACGAAGCTGACTTCATCGATTTCGACAAGCTCATCGCAATCGCCCGCCGACAGTGGCGGATGGTTGCGGCGTGCGGTTTCGCCTTCGCCATTCTCGGCATTGTGTATGTCCTGACTTCGGTGCCTGTCTACACCGCCGACACAAGCGTGCTGATCGACCGCAGCGATAGTCAGGTGATCAACCAGTTGGCGGCTTTCGGCCAGATGGACGATGACGAAGGTACTGTCCTCAGTCAGGTCGAGCTGTTGAAGTCCGATACGATTGCCTATGCTGTCGTCGACAAACTTAAACTCGTCGACAATCCGGAGTTCATGGGACCGAAAAGCTCGCTTTTTTCCGTTTCAACGTTGAAATCCTTCATGAATTTTCGGTCGTGGTTTGCCGATGATGCAGTCGTCGCCCCCGATCCGGAAATGAGGCGCCGAGGCGCCGCGGAGACTGTCGCAGGCAATATTGATGTCGAACGCGTCGGCCGCTCCTATGTCCTTGACGTCAGTTATACCGCGCAGTCGCCCGGCCTAGCGCGTGATATCGCGGCAGGGATCGCCGACGTCTATCTGGTCGACAAGCTCAATTCGAAATACGAGGCGACACGCCGGGCCGGCCAATGGCTGCAGGAGCGTATCGAAGAGCTCCGGCAGCAGGCGCTGGACACCGACCTTGCGGTTCAAAAATTCCGCGGCGAGCATGGGCTCGTCGAGGCCGGATCCGGTACGCTGATTAGCGAGCAGCAGCTTTCCGAGATCAACACCCAATTGATCAATGCGCAGGCCGAGACAGCGAAGGCCGAGGCAAGATATGCCCGCGTCAAGTCGATCATCGACGCCAAGCAGACCGATGCGATCGTCACGGATGTGCTCGACAGTTCCATTTCGAACGACCTACGCAAGAAATATCTGGAAGCTTCCAAGCTCGAGACCGAAATTGAGGCGCGGCTCGGTCCCGATCACGTCCAGGCGGTTCGGCTTCGTGCGGAAATGGAAGAATATAAGAGGCTCATGTTCGATGAGTTAAACCGTATCGCCGAAAGCTACCAAAGCGAGCTGCAGGTCGCGAAATCGCGAGAAGATTCTCTGCGCGACAGTGTGACGCAGGCGACGGGCGTAGCCGCAACGGCCGGCGAAACGCAGGTGCAGCTTCGCGAACTCGAGCGCACGCGCGATACCTATAAGAATCTCTATCAGAGCTTCTTGACGCGCTATCAGGAAGCAATTCAACAGCAGAGCTTTCCGATTACCGCTGCTCGCATCATCACGACGGCGGAGACGCCGACGAAGCCGAGCGCTCCGAAGCGAGCTCTCGTCGTGGCTTTCGCGATGTTCGTGGGATGTGCATTTGGAAGTGGTATAGCCGCCTTCCGCGAATTCCGGGATCGGTTCTTCCGCACCGGCGACGATGTCCGGGACGTGCTCGATGTCGAGTCTCTCGGTGTCATGCCGCTGATTGAAAATAACGTCGACGATCCGACGCTCGTTGATCCCGGCAATCCGCGAAGCATTGCCAGGGGCGGGAAGACCACGACCTATGTCGAGGAGCATCCGCTCTCGGCATTTGCCGAGACGCTTCGAAGCGCCAAGATAGCCATCGACCTCAGTGCTGCCGATCAGCGCTGCAAGGTCATCGGCGTCGTGTCGAGCTTGCCAGGCGAGGGGAAGTCGACGACATCCATCAATTTTGCAAAGCTCCTGGCAATGCAGGGTGCGCGTTGCCTGCTTATCGACGGCGACATGCGAAATCCCGGTGCCACCCGAGCGATCGGCCGCCATGCCGAGGCCGGTTTGCTCGAGGCGATCGTTGACAGCCGTCCGCTCAAGGATCTCATCCTTCTCGATCCAAAAACGAAGCTCGCATTTTTGCCGACGGTGGCACGGTATCGTGTTCCGCATTCGTCGGAGCTGCTTGCGTCACGCGGCATGGATCAGCTTCTTCAAACGGCACGTCAAAGCTTCGATTATATTATCGTCGACCTGCCGCCCTTGGCGCCAGTTGTGGACGCGCGCGCGATCAATTCGAAGCTCGATGCGGTGGTTTTCGTTATCGAGTGGGGAAAGACATCGCGCAAGGTCGTGCAGTCGACCCTGCTGTCCGAGCCGGAACTCTATGCGAAATGCGTCGGTACTATATTGACCAAGGTCGACCCGTCGCAGATGAAACTTTACCGGACATTCGGTTCGAGCGAGTATTATTATAAGCGTTATTCGCGATACTATACCGAAAGCTGATGTTCTGCGATCGGTTCGTTTCGGTTACGAGGATCGCTTTCGTTATCGTCACCGTCGTCTTTGTGGTGCTGGCCGGTCGAGAGCTCTCCGCTTCGATAAGAACGGCCAGCATCTCGATCGTCGCCGAAAGGATCGAGCGTGGAGAGACGGTCGCGGATGACGTCGTGACCAAATATGCGTTGCGTAGTGTCGACGTCGTTGACGGACATTATTGTCGATCAGACATCGTGGCTGCTGGCGTAACCCTCGTTCTGGCGCAACTCGATCGGCAGAATGTCAATGTCAACTACGACGCCTGGGCCGTTGCGGCGTCGAGTGCGCGCCAGTATCTGCGGTATGCGCTTTCATGCATGCCGACGAACAGCAATTTTTGGCTTCGCCTTGCGGCCGTGCAGTCGACAATTGCGGAAGAGCCGGTCGCGATTGCGGGAATGATGAAGCGTTCGGTTGTGCTCGCACCCTACGACCAAGTGATGGTTCTGACGCGGTTTTATTTCTGGAACGATTTTACCGATGCAACGCTTACCGCGGCAAAGCGCGCCCTCGATAGCGATCTTACGACGATGCTGAAACTGGGCGATCGTTGCAGGGTCAACGCCACGATAAAAGAGATTAGCCCGCAGCTTCGTCCGATCTTCGATCAGACCTGGACGAGCGTTGGAGAGGCCGCGACGGCGCGGTTCCGGCAGCGTTGCAGCAAGTAAATCACCGAGCCGGTTTTCAAAGACAGTTCCAAGCTCCAAAAAGGCAGTGAACCAACGCCCGATGGAATATGATCGTGCTGTTCTGGAGGCAATTCCGAGCACCGCTGAAGTTAGCGGTCCATCTGGTTGCCGGCAACTGAGCACTGCGGCTCATTCTCTTGACCGGAGCTCAACTTGTATAAAACAACGCCCGCTGCTTATGCGGCGGGCTTTGTTTTTGATTGGCTATCGATGATCAGACTTCTGCGTCCGCGCCAGTGATGTTAAGTGTCAGGACGCCGACGTCGGTGTGGCCTTCGCCGTCAGAGATCTTGTAGAACTGGATGGTTTCCGTGACGTGATCGCCCGGAGCAACATCTACTGCCAGATCATAGGTGAATGTTCCATCCGCTTTGACATGGAACGTGCCATACGTGCCGGCGACATCGGTCGTTGCGCTTGGATTGCCGTTTACGGTCGTGGCGCCGAACTGGCGGAGGAAGAGATGACCATTGTCGCCGGCAATGTCGTTGTCCAGGGCGTTGCCGCCGATGGCGTCGCCCTCGGTGAAGCTGTAGTGGTCGTCGACCGCGATCGGCTTTACCTGGGTTACGCCCTGGATGTTCAGCGTGAACAGGCCGACATCGGTATGACCGCTGCCGTCGGAGATCTTGTACGAGACCTTCTCTTGGATCAATTCGCCATTGGTGAAGCCGATCTTGGCAGCGGCGCTCAGGACATAGGTGTAGCTGCCATCGGGCTTGACGAAGAAGGTGCCGTAGTCGCCCTGGATCTCGGTGACCTGGCTGTTGCCGCTCTTGGCGCCGACGCTCGCACCGTCGAAGGCGCGCAGGAACAGGTGTCCGTTATCGGATGAATCGTTGGAAAGCAGATTTCCTGAAATGGCGTCAGTTTCCAGGAATGTTGCACTATCGTCGGTTGCGTGAACAGCCATCGGTTCTCTCCTTGAATTGTTCTTTGCTAGGTCAATTCTGACCTTTAGCGAGCTGCCCGATTAAGGATATCTTAATACAGAGAGTCAAGCGTGTAATTAACAGCACGTGAACATTTTGGGGTGTATCGTACAATAATGACACACCTGTAAGTCGCGCAAGACAATGAAACGCCAGGGATTGTTACGTTAAATATAAGTGAAAATGTCAAATTACAGATACGAATCCATTTTTCGTTAGGAGGGAAGAATGGTTATTCAAAGGCATTTTATAAAAATACACTGATGTCCAGATATGCAGATGAGATATTGACATAGTCACTACGGGCTATAGCGTGACATCGCTGTTTTGTTTGGTTGTTCGCTCGATCTCATGGTTTTCGGCGAAGTAACTGATGTCGTGCTCTTGTCACATATGTTTATCAAGTAAGCTTTCTTTCGAGGCGGAATTTTCGCAAATTAATATGCGTGCCCTGGAAGATAGTCTTAATGCCGCTGCCTATGTCAGATAACTTGTTCATAATTGTGCAGCGCAACTTTTTTTGCAATGCAAAATATTCGAGAAGCTAAGATATCTTGTAGAGGATGTAAGAATTATCGCGAGATAGAACGCATTTTAGTGTTCCATTTTAGGAGGCAGAGAGAGGTCAGCAGGTAAAAGATTTTCCAGTATCTTTGGGAGATCATGGTGTGACCGTCTACTATGTAAATTCGGCAACGGGATCCAATCAGAATAGTGGGATGAGCGAGCAGTCGGCTTTCGCGACGCTTTCCGCGGTCGAATCCTTGAGGTTAAAGCCGGGAGACAACGTGCTGCTTGCCGCCGGAAGCGTGTTTAACGAGCAATTCGACTTGAAATACTCCGGCACTGTCAGCTCTCCGATTACAATTGGGAGTTACGGCGTTGGCGATGCGCCGGTCATTCACAGTAGTAATGACGGCATCCACGGATCGAAGGCTTCAAACATCATCGTGGAGAACATCAAGATTGCTGATACCGGCGGTGCGGCGATATATGCGGGAAATGTCTCTAACTGGACCGTCCGCAACGTCGAGGTCGAAAATACCGGAATTGCCGGCAAGCCCGGTTCCGTCAATTTCCAGAGCAGCCAGAACATTACCATCGAAAACAGCAAGATTTCCGGGGTGAATGGAGACGGCATCTGGATGGATAAAGTGATCGGCGTTACCATCGTCAATAACCTGGTCATCAATAGCCAGGGCGCTGCGGCAGACGCCGTTCAGTTGAACGACAGCAGCAATATCCTGATCAAGGGGAACCGTCTGGAGCAGACGGAGACCAATAGCGCAAAGGGCGTTCTGGTGCTTGTTCGGGCCGTAAATGCAGTGGTCGAGGACAATACCGTGGTCGGCGGCGGTTTCGGGATAGGTGCCAACGCAGGCAAGAATATCGCCATCCACGACAATGACATTTCGGAATATGGCGGTTACAGTTGGTCTTTCGGCATCGGCCTTGGCGACCAGGGCGATGCGACAAACTATGATATCAGTGGAAACTATATTCATAACGGCGTCTGGGGAGTGTCGATCAGCGCTGCAGGTTACCCAAGTTATACACGCACGGATATCGACATTCATGGTAATGTCTTTGACGACCTGTCGTCCTCGGCGCTGAAGGTCGACAGGCCTGCATCCGGCTCTTTCCATGATAATATCATCGACAGTGTGGTGTCGACGTTGACGATGCCGGTCGCAATTGCCCTCCAGAGCACCTTCTTGATCAACGACAATAAAACGCTGGAGCAAGCGCAGGCCGAACTCGACGCTGCGACTGGCAACACCCCGTCCAACAGTGAGACGCCTGCCACACCGGTTGTGGAGCCGCATGTCGAACCGTCAACACCGACGCAGACAAGCACTCCGGCGCCCGCGACTGAAGCGCAGGTTTCCACCGCACCCACCGTCGCCGTTCCCAAGATTTTCGCAGCCCATGACAGCCTGAAGATCTCGACGGATACGGGCAGCGCTTATCATGGCAACCTCCTCGAAAACGATAGCGCAATCAATGGAACCGTGCTGCTTCGTCGCTTCGGTGACAGTGCAGTGGATAAGCATGGGCTGACGCTGACCGGGAAATACGGCGTCATCCATGTGGAGAGCGATGGTGATTACACGTATACGGTCGATGCGGCGAAAATCGCCGGTCTCAGCGGAAAGGTCAGCGAATCCTTCCAATATAAGATTTCTGACGGCGCCTCTCACATCGATACGGACTCGCTCGGCGTGTATATCGATGTGGACGCTTTCCATAGCAGCCAAGCATCGCACCTGCTGGTTTGAATCACGCCAAAGAGAGCGCCGGCCCGCTGTTCAACATCTGAAAGGTTGATGATGAAGCGGTGTCGGCGGTCGAAGGCGCGGATAAAAAAATAGTCCTGCCGTTCAAAGGAAAAATGAACTATAGATTGAATTTATAGTTAACGCGGGAGTAATCGTCACACATATGCGCGCCATACGTTCATCTCTCTGCGCCGTTGTTGGGCAATTTGCGATTTTCACTTGCTTAGGTTGGTATATTTAGCGTAGCGTCAAGACAGAATCCCTGAAACCGCTCGTTATAAATTGGAGTTTTTGGCCACTTTTTGGTTGGATTCATGTAATAGGTCGTGGGCTTGCAAGCGGTCCGGCGCCGGTGTCGGGGGTCCAATGCAGTCGTGTCATTGATCGGGCGTGATGGACCCGGAGCTGGAGTGTGCGCCGGCATATTTGCTTTCGTGCGATGCGGTAAGAGAGGGATTATTTCGTGTTTCAGAATTCAGCAGCTGATGTCAGCGAGCCATCCAAAGCATTAAGGAAATGCAAGGGGGGGCTTGTTTTCATTGGAATAGCAAGCGCGCTTATTAACATCCTATACCTTACAAGTTCATTTTTTATGCTTGAGGTGTATGACCGGGTCATCCCTAGTAAAAGTATACCCTCGCTAGCTGTCCTGGCAATACTTGCGTTAATGCTTTACTGTTTTCAAGGAGCGTTCGAGGTTCTGCGAAGCAGGATGCTTGTGCGTGTTGCCGGTGCGCTTGACGAGATGGTGAACGGACGCGTGTTCCGCGCGCTGATCAAGGCTCCGTTGAAGGTCAAAATCGGCGGCGACGGGCTTCAGCCGTTGCGCGACTTCGACCAGATCAGAACCTTCCTGTCCGGTATGGGCCCGACAGCGATGTTCGATCTGCCCTGGTTGCCGTTCTATATCGTGATCTGCTTCCTCTTTCATCCGGCGATCGGATATATCGCGATCGGTGGATCGCTGGTTCTCGCGATCCTGACGTTCATGACCAATCAGGGAACGCGTACGCTCTCAAAAAAGCAGTCTGACTCCGCCAATATGCGGAATGCCTTCGCGCAGACCTCGATCCGCAACTCCGAGGTTATTCACGCCATGGGCATGGCAGGCACGATGGCCGAAATCTGGGACCGCAAGAACAGTGAATACCGGACGATCACTCGGCAGGCATCGGATGTCGGCAACGGATATGCGACCTTGTCGAAGATTTTCCGTATTGCTTTGCAATCGGGAACGCTCGCGACCGGCGCAATCCTGGTCATTCAAGGGCAGGCCTCTTCGGGAATTATCATCGCGGGCTCGATATTGACCTCGCGCGCCTTGGCGCCTGTCGAAGCGGCGATTGGAAATTGGCGTGGTTTCGTTTCTGCTCAGCAGAGCTGGGCGCGGCTTTCGAGCCTGCTGAAAACCATTCCTGAGATACCAGCCCCCCTGGCGCTCGCGGCTCCTACCAAGCAAGTCACTGTCGAGGGCTTGGCGAGCGGACCGCCGGCGGGCCAGCGCCTGGTCATCTCCGATGTCAGCTTCGGCTTAAGGGCGGGCAGCGCGCTTGGGGTCATTGGTTATAGTGCCTCGGGCAAGTCGTCGTTGGCACGGGCGATGATGGGCATCTGGCCGACCGTCAGAGGATCCATTCGCCTCGATGGAGCTGCGCTGGATCAGTGGGACGGCGACGCACTTGGCCGGCATATCGGTTATCTCCCGCAGGATGTGGAGCTTTTCTCGGGGACCGTCGCGCAGAATATCTGCCGTTTCGCGAAGGAGATGTCGCCCGAGGTTGTGGTTGCCGCAGCGAGGGCGGCGCGTGTTCACGATCTTATACTTCGTCTACCGAACGGTTACGAAACCGAAATCGGCGAAGGCGGTGCTGCGCTTTCGGCTGGCCAGAGACAGCGTATCGCGCTTGCAAGAGCGCTTTACGGCGAACCATTCCTCGTCGTGCTCGACGAACCGAACTCCAATCTCGATGAAGAAGGCGAGCGGGCGCTGAGTGCCGCGATCATGAGCGTGCGGGCGCGCGGCGGCATTGTCGTTGTCATCGCACATCGGTCCGGCGTTCTGGCGGTCTGCGACTTCGTGCTGATGATGCAGGAAGGCCGTATGATCGCGTTCGGTCCCAAAGAGGAAGTTCTGGCAAGGGTCAGCCGGCCGGAAGCGGCGCGTACGCCGATTGCCGAGCGTGTGGCTCAGCTTAAAGTCGTCGTTGACGGCATGAATGCGGCCGAATAGGCCAGAAGGAAGATTGTGAGCAAGGTTATCAGTGAATCGAAACGCTCCCTCAATCGACATGTTGCCGTTGTCGGTGTGTTGTCGATAGCCCTCGTTTGCGGCATTGGCGGTTGGGCGGCGACGTCAGAGCTTTCGAGTGCAGTCATCGGCGAGGGTGTGATCGTCGTCGACGGCGATGTAAAGAAGATCCAGCACCTGACAGGTGGTATCGTGTCGGAATTGCTGGTCTCCGAAAACGACCATGTGACGGCAGGGCAGGTCCTGATCCGGCTCGATGGAACGACGACCAGAGCGAACCTCTCGATTGTCGAAAGCACGCTCGCTCAGCTTTATGCTCGCCGTGCCCGTCTGAAGGCGGAACGGATCGGCGCCGAATCGTTCGAGGTCGAGGAAAACATCACCGATCTGACATCCAGCACCTCCGCGCAGAAGCTTCTCGATGGCGAGCAGAAGTTGTTCGACAGTCGCAGGTCGGCGCTTATCGGGATGAAGAGCCAGCTGGCATCGCGCAAGGATCAGCTGGCCGAACAGGTAAAGGGGTTGGTCGTTCAGATCAACGCTACCAACGATTCCATGGGCTTGATCGAACAGGAGCTTGAGGGCATTGATACGCTCTACAAGAAGGGGCTGGTCACGCTTCAGCGTCTGAATCAGCTCAAGCGGGCACGTGCCGATCTCCAGGGCAATAGCGGCCAGGAAATCGCAGCAAAGGCGGAGGCCGAGGGCAAGGCAATCGAGATTGATCGCCAGTCGATCCAGCTGGACGAGGATCGGCGATCTGAGATCGCAAAGGACCTGACCGACGTCGAGGCGCAGATAGCCGAATATGAAGAGCGCCGCGGAACCGCAGTCGATCAGTTGCACCGTCTCGACATTACCGCGCCGCTGACTGGGCGAGTTCACGAACTTTCGGTTCACACCGTCAATGGCGTTATCGATCCTGGTCAGACGCTGATGCTCGTGGTGCCCGAAAACAACGAGCTTACGGTCGAGGCGAAAGTTGCCACCCGCGACATTGATCAGGTTCACGTCGGTCAGTCCGTCGATGTGCGTTTCAGCGCTTTCGATCAACGCACGACGCCTGATGTGAGCGGTGAGATTACCTCTATCGCCCCTGATATCGTCAAGGATGAGCGCACGGGCATTAGCTACTATCCCCTGCGCGTCAAGCCGAAAGCTGAAAGCATCGCCAGGATGAAGACAATAAAGCTCTATCCCGGCATGCCGGCGGAGGTCTTTATCAAGATCGGCGACCGGACGGTTATATCCTATCTCACCAAGCCTCTGACCGATCAGATGCAGCACGTATTTCGTCAGGAGTGATTGGCGGCTGTTTCGCGTCAGGAGCCCCACGTCTTAAAGCAGCCGTTGTCTTTCGCCGGGCTGGGGTTGGTTTATTTCGTGGCGCTTGAACAGAGGTATGAGCTTCCATTTCACGAAATTGTCTCAAGCCTGCTGCAGGGTCTCCCTATGATATGTTTGCGGCTTTGGCGAGCAGCGCCAATTGAGAGGCGACCGGCTTGTGGACTGGTTCTGTTTATGGCGTGTCTGGTGATGCTTTCAGCGACCAAAAACGGTTATGCCGATAGTCCTCCGCCGCTGAAAATAGTGGCCTTCGGAACATCCTTGACGGCCCGCGGGGGATGGCAGCCTGCCCTTGAGGCAGAGCTTGCAGCCTGCCTGCACCGGCCTGTGAAGGTCGATAGTGTTGCGAAAAGCGGTGAAACGTCGCTGTGGGCTCTGACCCAGATCGATCGCGTCGTTGCCGAGCAGCCGGATATCATCCTGATTGAGCTCTACGCCAACGACGCAACGCTGCATCGGTTCGTGTCGCTTGCGCAAAGCCGAAAGAATATCGGCGACATCCTCGACCGGCTTCGGCAGCGCCTGCCGCAAGCGCGGATTGTCGTCATGGCCATGAATCCGTTTTCAGGATTACGTGGGCTGATCCGCCCCTTTGTCGACAGCTACATCTCGGCACATCAGGCGGAGGCGCAAAAACGGGGCCTGGAATTTGTCGACCACCGGCCCAACTGGGAGCGTCTTACGCCGGATGATCTGGTTACGGCAATTCCTGATGGCGCGCATCCTCTGCCCGACATCGCCTCTAAAATCATCACGCCTGAACTCGTCAAACGCATCACCGGCAACAATTGCGGAGAATGAAAAATTCTCTCACATGCCCGTCACAATCCGTGACGGCTTCCGGGTTCAGACGGCGGCAATATAATTTTTCAAGTAACTGACCAGCGAAGCCCGGCCGGCCTCAGACGCATCTTCGTGAGACGGACTATCCAGATCTTCGAGGAGATAGTTTTTGAGATCGTCATCGGTATGCGCGACATAGATGCCCGGCCGGCCCGCGAGCTGACTCACGGTGGCGAGTTGGTGATCGTTTCGGTGCTCGCCGAGAGCGGCCTTCCGGGGAACGAGTATGATCGGCTTCCCAAAACGCTTGGCCGTCAGCACAGTGCCAATTCCCGCATGAGAGACGATGATGGTTGCATCGCGAAAGACCTTATCAAAGTCCTTCGGCTCGATATTCTTGATCCACTTCATGTTCTGTGGCGTGTAGCTGCCCCTGCCGATCTGTGCCAGAACCGGTTTGGACAGTTCCGTTGCGAAGGTGTCGACGGCCTTGACGAGGCGATCGAATGGCAGCTGCGTTCCGACGGTGACGAGAATCAAAGGACAGCTCCTGCGTAGTGGGGGCCATCCGGCCGTGAAAGATGCTGCCATTGCGTGAGCCAGAGCGTCGCAATATGGCCAGCCAATTTTCCCGATAGGGACAGCTTCTCGACATTGGCGACGCTATCGATCCAGATCGTTCGCTTGCCCATCAATTTGCCGGCAAGCAGGCAAAAAAGTCCGGGTGCGGCGCCGGTCGAGATGATGACGTCTGGCCTCTGCTTGATGACGATGGAGAAGGCGCTGAAAAAGCACCGGATCGACATTGTGATCGAGTCGCGGCTGCAATCGGGAAGCACCAGGCCGTCGCGAATGTCGTATTTGGCAAGCAGCCCCGGGATGGTCGTTGCAAAGACAATATCGCAGCCCTCGAATGCGCCGCGCATGGCCATCAGCTGTTCCCAATGGCCGCCTCCTGACGAGGCAGCGAGAACCTTCAATTTTTTCTCAGCCATAGACAGGCATCTCCTATATTCGACCGATGATAATAGCGCAAAACCGTTCTGTTCAAACTGCGGCTGTGCCGCGATAATTCAATGGAAGTGTACCCATTTTTGGTTTGGTTGGTCGAAGCTTTGAAATTCATGGACGGCCGGTTAACCGCAGGATGTTTTCGTCTTGAACAAAAAAAGGGCCGAAACTCATTCGAGGCGCTCCCGCAAGCAATATCAGTGGACCGCATTGGGTTTGTATTCCTGATACGCGTGTCCGAGAATCCCGTTGACCATGCCAGCACCGCGCAGAACGTGGGTGAGAGCTCGCATGCCCCAATAGGGTGAAATCAAAATCGCCGGCAGCATGGCCAGTCCCAGTATGACCCTCGTTGCTCCATAAACTGCGCGAAAGGCTCGGCGCTTGAGGTTGCCATGCAGAACCTCACTGACTGCGAAGGTATTTCCGAGCCGGTATTGTCTTTGCAGCACCCATTTCCAGGTCATCCGGTTGGCGGGAACGATATCATAGACAAGCGCCTTATCAGCCCAGAAAACCTGCATGCCACGACGGATGGCCTGATTGAAGAAGAGATAATCCGTGCCTCCGGTGAAGCGCATCTTCTCTTCAAAACGCAGATTCCATGAGCGGATCAGGGGATAGTCGAACATGACGTTGTTCGAGGCCGCATAACCGATACGCTGACCGTCCTTGTTCTTTTTGCGCTCGAACACTCTCGCCTTGATGAAATATTCCGGCGGGTTTTCCGGATAGACCGGCTGGACGGGACCGTAGACGCAATCGGCGCGGTGTTTCTCCCGTGTCTCCAGCATCGCGTCCAGCCAGCCGTCGACCGGCCATTCGTCATCGTCGAGAAAGCAGAAAAGGTCGGTGCCGGGAGGCGCTGAATCCATTGCGCGGTTGCGCGCAAAGGGTATGCCCTGGTTTTGTTCGATAACGTAGATCAGGTCGTAGGCGCCTGTCTGGCCAAAGCCCTCCACCGTGGCCTTTGCGCTGCCGGCTGCATCATTGTCCACGATCACCATGGTGAGATGATAGGGACGATCCGGATGCCTGACCTGGCGGGTCATCACGTCAAGCAGCTTGGCAATCCCGTCGAGGCGTCGATAGGTCAGCACGCCGACGGCGATATTCAGCGGTGCGGCGCCTGCTTCTGCGCCGACGGATGAATGCGGAAAAGTCTGTTGCTGATTCATGACTGTCCTCGCCGCAGCATATTTCCCAAACGCTTGCGCGCCGCCATCAAGGCCACTTCGGTCGCGGCAGCATCGCCGAACGGACCGCCGGCCACCGTGTTGCGAGCTTCGCCCCGGAGCTTCAGAAGCGATGTCGTTTCGGCAATTCCGCCGGCCACGAGGCTTTTGCCGAGTGCTTGCAGCCCGTCATAGCGGCGTGCCAGTTCGAGCCCAGTCGCGATCATGATCCGCGGGCGCAGTGTCTTTGCCCTGCTTGTGCCTGTGTAGCGGTTCGACGCATGAATACGCTGAAACGTCAGCGGTGTTTCGACGATGGCGCCGCGGCCGAGAAAGGCAGCGGCAAACTTGATATAATTGTCGCTGAGGACGACGTCTGTCGCGACGGACATCGGCAGTATCTGGGACAGTAGATTGCGGCGGAAGCTCAAGCCCGATGTCGGAACCGGAAGCGAGGGAAAGCCGCCCCTGCGAAGCGTGTCCCGCTTGTCGAACAGTGTCACTTGCAGCTCTGCAGGAGGCTGGTCGCTTTCCTCGGTCGTCACCCGGTCGAAGCACCAGTCGATTTCGTTGCGATCGTAGATCTCGGCGATACGAGCAAGTTTGCCGGGCAGAAACGCATCATCGGCATCGAGGAGAAAGAGGATATCGCCGCTTGCGGCCGCAAAACCCGCATTGAAGCTTGATGCCTGGCCACCATTTTCCTTCAATACGGGCAGGATCCGCTCACCATAGGAAGCAAGAATCTCTTGGGAATCATCGGTGGAGCCATCGTCGACCACGATTACTTCGAAGTCGGGATAGACCTGCGACAGAACACTGTCGATGCATGGGCGCAAATACTGGCCATAATTGAAATTGTTGATAAGCACCGATAATTTCAATGCACGACCTCCTGCGCTAGTCGACCAGAATGATTTACTGCCGGCGCGTATCGGCGAAGTCCGGCGCGGTAGCCACGCATGTAATAGTACTTCCAGATGGCCCAGAACCGCTTCTTTGATCGCGGCAACGGATAAAGGAGGGCTGCCCGAACCGCCCAGTTGGCGCTCTCGATCCAGGTTCTTAAGGGGATTCCCCCGATCCTTATACCTTTTGGAATGTCTTCGGCGAAGAGCGCTGGCATTCCATAGCCAAGACGTTCCCCACGCTTCTGTACCCAAGCCTCTGTCACGCTAGAGGCTGGAATCCAATGATGAACAATGGCCTCAGCGCACCGATAGGTTTTCACGCCGCTTCGGGATAGGCGGCTGACAATTTCCGTATCCTCTCCCATTGCGAAAAGACCTCCTGGAAGCGGCCCGATATCTTCGCGGAATCGAACATTGCTGCCAAGCAATTCGCGACGCACGGTCGTGTTCGGACCCCAAATTTTTGTCGGGTCGCATGGGCCACTGGATTCCTGGTCGGCTATGGCGAAGGTTGATCCCATGGGAATCCAGTCCAACAGCGGATCCCCATGGGGATAGTGCTCCCAATTTGGAAGAATTCGGCCGCCGATAACGCCGAAATCCCGGTTCGCCTCCGCGCATGCAGCGATCGAACTCAACCAGTTCGCATCTGCCTCGACGTCGTCGTCCGTAAAAACGATCAGCGCTCCTCGAGCTATCGCCAGAGCTGCGTTCATAGCTCCTGATTTGCCTGGGCGGGTATGATTAACAACAACAATTGGAAGCTTCTTTGCATATTGATCGAGAAGCTCCTGTGTTTCGTCTTTACTGTTGTTGTTGACGGCAATCAGTTCCCATTGTTCGACTGGAAGGTTTTGCCCCAACATCGAATCCAGCATCTGTTGAAGCCGTCTGCTGGCGCCGTTGAAGGACGAAAAGATGACACTGATTCTCGGATCCGTCATCAAACCCACTCGCCTCCTGACGTGCGAAAAACCTGCCCGCTGCCTCCGCAGCTGGAGCACTTCCTGTCGATGCCGCGGTTTAGTACTTTCGTCATTTGGCACCGACCTGAGAGTAGATCGTTTTATTCATCGTAGATCGCTGCTTGAGAAATTGGCGCAGGATTCCCTGTCTCACCGACTGCGCCCAGAGCAATTTGAAGCGAACGCCGCTTAGCGGAAATCTCTTGACGACGACGCTGGCCGGCACCATCAGAAGCCATCTTAAGGCGCTAGCGATGGGCACACCGCCAATTTTCGTTTTGCTGTCGAAGAGGTCCGGCCGAACGATAACCAAGCCCATGCCATAACGCTCGCCGCGCCGCAAAACCCAGCCTTCGTTCACATAGCCCTTCCTGACAATGTGCCGAACCCCGGGATGCCGCGAGTGAAAAGCCTTGGCTCCATTCTTCTCCAACCTGAGAGCGAAAGCAGTATCCTCACCCATGGGGAACTGAGCGACAGTGGCATCGGGGCCGAGGCCGTCGTGAACGATATAACTGGATCCTAAAATGGAACGACGGAAGGCCGAATTCGGCCCCGATATCAATGCCGCTGAAATCGGCCCCTCGGGTAGACCGTCATTTAGTGCATAAAGAATCCCCAGATGCCCGTGATTGATGAGCCACGATGCGGGCCTTTCCTCCCATTCGGGCCTTATCAGGCCGCCGAATATGGCAAACTGTGGCTGCTGATCCGCCAAGGTGAGAAACTGCTCGATCCAATCCGGCGCGGGAATGACGTCGTCATCGGTTAAAATGACGAGTTCGCCCTCCAGATGGCGGAAGCCCAAAGTCAATGCGTACTGCTTACCTTGTTTTGGCTCAAAATAAACTTCCAGCGGAAGCCGCTCCTTATAGGAATTCAAGACTGCTGCAGTGTCGTCGCTGCTGTTGTTGTCGACCGCAACGATTTTCCATTCTTCCTGCGGTAGGGTGGAAGCGCATAGTGCGTCAAGCATCGTTGGCAGAGTCTTCTCGCCGTTATAAGTTGAGAACAGTATTGTAACCTTGACTTTGCTCATTTGATGCTCCGGACCTCATTTCGGCCGGATCGCTTCCCTGTGCGATTCGGGTCACGCCTTTACCGATGTCTTGGGCCTGCGATAGAACGCTGTCGATGCGTGGGCGCAAATACTGCCATAAATTTATGATGATCACCGAGAGTTTCAAATTACTGCCTCCTGTGCAATCGATTACTGTGTCATCGTCTGAGAAACGTATCGACGAATTCCGGCGCGATAGCCACGCATGTAATAATATTTCCAGATCGCCCAGAAACGTTTCTTCGATCGCGGCAGGAGATAAAGCATTGCTGCCCGGAGGGCCCATTGTGCGCTTTCGATCCAGGTCGGAAGTGGAACTCCGCTTAACCTCACCCCTCCGGGCACCTCGTCGGGAAAAAGCGCCGGCATGCCGTAGCCAAGCCGCTCGCCTCTTTTCTGTACCCAACCCTCGGTCACGCTCGATGCCGGAATCCAATGATGGACCACCGCCTCGGCGCATCGATAGGACTTGGCGCCATTGGCCGCCAGGCGAATGATGATTTCCGCATCTTCACCCATGGCAAAAATCTTTCCGGGAAGAGGACCGATATCTTCGCGGTAGCGCACGCTTGTTCCGAGCAGCTCTCGCCGGACGATCGTATTCGGGCCCCAGACTTTCGTCGGGTCACACGGTCCGCTTTGGGGGTCATCGACTATCGCAAAGGTGGATCCCATCGGAATCCATTCGATAAACCTGTCTTTTGGTTCTGTCTCCCATTCAGGGACGATTCTGCCGCCGAAGACGCCGTAACTCGGATGGGCCGCGGCGCAGTCGACGATCGCTTTCAGCCAGTTCGGTTCGGCGCGAACATCGTCGTCCGTAAAGACGACGAGATCCCCCTTCACCCGATCCAAGGCCATGTTCAGCGCGCCGGACTTTCCGGGCTTCCGCTGCTGCAGGATGGTGATGGGAAGCTTGTCGCTATAGGTTTCCAAAAGATCAAACGTGCCGTCATTGCTATTGTTGTCGACGGCTATCAGTTCCCACCGATCATGGGGAAGCTCCTGGCGCACCAAGGAATCCAAAGTATGGCGCAGCCGGCGGCTGGCGCCATTGTAGGATGAAAAGAGCACGCTGACCAATAGATCCGACATCAGTTAACAACCCTCTTGGTGAAGTCGAAAGAGAAGAGCTTCATATTTTGACCGCCTGTGCGATGTTCGAATGGGATCGGCGCTTACGCGGGGTTCGACCGCGTCTTACCGAAAAATTCGCGCTTGTGACCCTCGCCGACTATCCTCAGTTTACGAAGATTGCGCAACCACCGCCGCGGTTTGGTGAGTACGCCGCGGTTCAGGAAATACTGTCGCAGCAGGCTGGGTGCCTGACTATGCGATCCGCCGTGGGCGACCCGATAGACCGCCCCGCGAAAGGGAAGCTTCGTGAGCGGCGCCCCCCGCTGCGCAAGAATATCCGCTATGCGGACATGGCTGCCCAGCATCGACTTGATCCAGTCCAGCGAAGCATCCTCAAAGCGGGTCGGCAGTTCGTAGAGATCGGCACGAATGATCAATGAGGTACCGCAGAGATGGCTGAAGTCGTCGTGGCCAAACAGGAAGTTGCCGCCATCGTCCCAGATATAACCATGGTCGATCGTCCATCCGTTGGCGTCCCGATTGTCGGATACGTGTTGAACGATCCGCGAGCTGACGAAATCGTCGTCATCGACAATCATGAAGAAGCGACTGTCGGTGGCATTCAGCATACCGCTCAGAACGCGACGCCCTTTGTCTGCCCGGAAGGCATCAAGGAAGTCTTCTTTGCTGCCCTTTCCCAATTCATGCAGGTCGTTAGGCGGAAAGGTGACATGCACGGCGGAGAATTTTTCCGGCAGGTCAGGCAGATCGGCGCCTTCGTTTGCCACGATGATGCCGCGCCAGTCTCCGTTGGTCTGGTTGGAAATAGAGGCCACGGTCTGGGTCAGGTTTGCCTTCAGCCTGCTCCAATCGCGGGCATTGTCCTGATGGCGGACCGGGATAATGAAGGTGACAAGTGTCATCGAATGCCCCCTTAAGCCCGCAAGCTCACAGCTTCTTTTTCATCGACACGCCCCTTGGCTGCCTGACCACGCGCCCACTCTATTCCGTCCTCGAGCGAGGTTGCCTTGTATGAAAGGTCGGTTCCGCCGGAGAAAGCATTCATGAAGCGGCGGATCTTTCCATAGCTGTTGTCCAGCACGGCATGCGGGCGGCCGAGCAGCAGCGAGCAGATATGGACGTGCAGGCGATCGGTCACGATTGCGCGGGCACGCGAAATCTGACTGATGCCGCGCTCGAAACGGTTGTGTGCCGCAGCATCCAGTCTGCGCAAGGCAACTTCGCTCGGCTTCAATGCGAGATAGGCCGAAGCGACTCCCAACTTCTTGGCGATATCGACCTTCCGTTTCGACTCGGTAATCCAGTCTTCCACAGGAATATCGGAAGGAATTTTGCGATCGGTACCGCCAACCCGTTCAGCATCCTCCCGCAACATGGCGAGGACGGGAATCTGTGTCGCCCTTTCCGCAAGCGGGCCGATGGCAAAAGCCATATCGGGGCATAGTCGTACGGTGCAGTCGAAGTGTTTTTCGGAAAACTCCTTCGATTCTTCGTCGCGCACGAGCAGCACGAAATTCTTGTGGCGCCCGATTGCCCGTTTGGATTGCTCGATGCGCTCAGGCGAACTGTAGTGGATCGACTGCGGGAACTGGATGATCTGCCGATCCGGGAAACGCTCCATGATCGCTTCGCGGAAATCCTGGTGGGCAACCCAGATATCGCCGAAATTGCCGCCGCCGTGAATGAAGATCGGGCCGGTCGGTACGCGCCGCTTCAGTTCGTCGGCGGAGAAGTCGTACAGTCTGGAAACATAGTCCGGGCGCTTGCCGAAGCGATCCTTGAGATAGGCCATCTCACCCAGCCAGATTGCCGAGTCGCCGCAATTGCGGATGTCAGGAAAGTCGAGAATCGCAAGCGGTTCGTCGCGCGAGACATAGTCCTTGAGGCAATCATGGATCATGCCATTGAGTTTTGCGATCAGCTCCGATCTGGATTGGCTGGTCATTCTGCCTCTCTTCTTGATGTTCGTTTCGCTTCAGGCCGACTTGGGTACGGCAATACGTTTGGCTTTTGACAGGAACTTGACAACGATACGCTGAACTTCAGTTTCCGGGCCGTTTGGCTTCTTCATCGCGAGCCAAAGGACAAAGCTGGAACCGACATAGAGGATACCGCCGGTGACGACGAGGATGGCCAGGTGAAGGGCCAGCGCCAACTTGTCGGTGGGAGTGTTCAGGAGATGCGACAATCCCCAGACGCCGGCAGCCATCACGGCGACACTGGCAAGCGCGCGAAAGTTTGCCGCAAGCTGCTGGAAGAATGGCAGATTGATCAAGCGCTTGACGAGAAGCATGTTGACTACGGTGGAAATCAGGCCCGTCAACACGCGTGCATAAACGACGCCCGGAAGCCCGGCCATCATGAGACCCGCGATGATGATGGGCACGCGGACCACCAGCATCTGCGTGTCGCGGATGAACAGCATCTTGGTATGACCCTTTGCCATGCCCAGCGGTTGGACGAGCGAGCCGAGGGTCTGCAGAGCGAAGACCGATGCGAGCGCCTGTACGATGAAGATGGCGGGAATCCACTTTTCTCCCAAGGCAAGCCGCATCATCGGATCAGCTACCACTGCCATGCCGATTCCGGCCGGAAGCGCCACCGCCGCCAGAAGCGCCTGTGCACGCTGATAGGCTGCGACAAGCCGGACCGGGTCGTTGCGGACCTTCGAAAAGCCCGGGTAAATCGTCTGGTTCAACGGCGCCGTCGCCTCGCGCGTCGGCAGAGTCGAAAGAGTATTGCCGACGGTATAATGGCCAAGCTGCGTGGCGCCCAGCATCTTGCCGATTAACAGATACTCGACCCGCCAGTTCAACGTGTTGACGATCTGTCCGGCCGTCAGCCAGAGCGAGAACGAAAACAATTCCCGTGCATGCCGGAACGTTATGCGCGGCCAGAACGGCAGGACGGTATAGGAAACGATGATATTCGTGACCTGGTAGGCGAGGGTGCCGACAACGAGCGCCCAATAACTCTGGTAGATGGCAGCAATTGCCACCGTCACGACGAAGCCGACCAGCTTTTGCGAGACGTTGAGTACGAACTCCTGCCAGAAGATCAGATCACGCTGGAGCATGACGCGGCGCGGATTGGCGAGACCACTCAGGAGCAGGCTGAAACTCAAGGCAAGCATGACGCTCGTCAGCCGGGGCTCGTTGTAAAACTCGGCGATCGGATAGGCACTGGCAGCAAACAGCAGCGCCAATACCGCGCTTCGCGTCACGCTCAACGTCCACACCGCACTGAAGTGAACTTCGCTCGGAGATTCGTGGCGGATAAGCGCCTGGTTCAGCGAAAGTTCGGTGACGGAGCTCAAAATGACCTGGATCGTCGTTGCGATAGCAACGAGACCAAAGTCGGCCGGCACGAGATACCAGGCCAGGACAAAGGTGCTGAGTGCGGAAAGCCCGTTGACGATGGCGCGGGACAGACTCAGCCATATGCTGCCTTGGATCAGCCGGTCGGTAACACTGCTCATAGATCAATGGCTCCGCACGACCAGGACATCGACCATTTAAGTGGGCTGCACACCCGTTCAAAGTGCTTCTCCCCTTCGGCAGGGCAGATCGGGTTGATGGAGTTAGAAAGGATCATGCCTATTGCCTCGTCACGAACTCGGTTTGCGACATCACACGACGCTTGCCGTTTTCTTGGAAAAATCTTGCTTCAGTCGGTTTAGCTCAAGCAGCATTCTGTCGTGCGCCTTTATAATAGACTCATCTGTGCTGAGCTGGCCCGGCCTCTCTGCCACCCGCTGCAACGTCTTGACCGTCGACCCAAAGACATAGTTGCCAGTGAGCTGTCGGATGCGGCGGTGGCGAAACGTTATGTTCTTCAAAAGGTAGGTGCTTTTTCGTACCAGCGACGCGCCTGCTTCGACGATATTTGACGGGCCAATCGCGTCGAAGTCGATCTCGAGATCAAGCGCACTTGCCCAATCGTACCACTTGGCTCGATTCCCCGGCGCGATCGGCCGGATAGCCCGCCAGGGAACGCGCAGCGCGTCTGAGATAATGCAGCCATGCATCGCCTCGGAGACCACTTTATGCGATGCGCTGATTTCGGTCAGAACCTTTTCCACAGACCAGCGGGGATCGATATAGTGAATCCCTGCGAGCTCGCAGGCCTTATCCCAACTGCCATACATCGCGCTTTCGTAATGCGGCATGAAAGAGACCGGGTAGCGCTTCTCGATGCTTTTCGCATCCCAGCAGCTGCGCGTGAGGATACCCGAATCGCCGATGGCGTAGCTCGGATCGATGCCGAGGATTTCGGCAGTCTTCTTTCCGCGCACGAAATAGAATGTCCAGTTGCGATCGACTTTCGGCGGGTTGGTGTAGCCGCCATAGCCCGAGCCGAAGACAATCTTCTGCATATTAGGGTCGAAATTGTCGTAGAGAATCGAACCGATACCGAGAAAAAGTTGGCTTTCGTCGTCGTCGAAGAAGCCGGGCAGCAGGCGCTCCCAAAGCCAATGGTTCAGTTCGTCGCCAAAATTCTCGTGTTTCCCCCGGTAGGCAAACATCTTCATCGTGCTTCTCCAGTCGGCAAGTGCGTCACGATCTGCGAGACCATCTCATCTTCGCGTGCCATGCGTCCGTAACGCGAAATGATCTTGATGTCGCTGCGGATTATCTTTGCCGGATTGCCAGCGACGAGCGAGCGCGGCGGCACGCTCTTGGTCACCACCGAGCCCGAGCCGATGACGCATTCGTCGCCGATCTCGACGCCGGGCAGAATGATGCTGCGGGCGCCGATGAAGCAGCGTTTGCCGATCCTCGTGTGAAGGTAGAGCCCGCGTGTGAGGTCGTGGGTCAGAATCGCCGCCTCAAAGGCGACGTAAGTTTCCGCGCCGATATGCAATCCCCTAGGGTTGGTCTTGTCGAAACGCACGCTCAAGGAAAAGCTCGCGGTCGGATCGATGTCCATTCCCCAGAACTTCGTATAGTAGAGCCATTTGGCCCTCACAAATCCGTTCCGCAGCGGCCGAAATACGTTCAGTCCCCACTTCGGTTTTTTTCCTGTCTGCACCATCAAGTCCGACCCCGGCTGGAAAATTCGTCTAGCACGGAACTGTAATAGTCCTCGAGCGTCCCCGTCTGACGACGTAAGTCGAAGCGTTCGGCCACCAGAAGCGGTGCCCGCGCGCTAAAGGCTGTCCACAGGGTCTGGTCGTTGAGCAGTCTTCCGACCGCGTCCGCCATTCCTGCGACATCCCGCTCCTCCACGAGATAACCAGTTTTCCCCTCTTCGATCGCTTCGCCGACGCCTCCCGAGCGAAATGCGACGACCGGAGTACCGACGGCTTCCGCCTCGAGATTTGCGAGGCCGAAAGCTTCGGCGTGACCATTGTCGAGGGTCACGCTTCCATGGAGATAAAGCTCCGCACTGGCGAGCAGATCTCTTATCTCAGTCTGCGACAGATTTTCATGGATCGTGACGCTTGGCAAGGAACGACGCGCCAGTGCTTCGATTTCCTCCTTCAAGGGACCCTGGCCGACCATGACGAATTCGACCGGGGTGCCGGCGGCGGCCACACGCGAAAGCGCATCGATCATGAAACGATGGCCCTTATAGTCGACGAAGCGGGCAATTGAAACCACGAGCCCTTTTTTTCGGGGGCGGGGTTCCATTTTGAAGAGATCGAGATCGATGCCGATGTGATGGCGATAGACGCGTTCGGCTGGAAAGCCGAGGGCCAGCAGCCGGTCGCGGATGAAATCGGAAACGGCGATGTTCCAGCTGTTCCAGCCCGCCATCTCGCTCCGGCCCTTGGCGAAGAAACGCACCTGATTGAAGCCGCCCGGCTTTTTCGGGTCGCCGCGATAGGTGGCATCGAAGCCGTGGAACGTCGTGACGAGCGGCTTGCCGGCGGCCCGGGCCAGCGGGCCAATGACATACCCGTTCTTACCGAAATGGGCGTGAACAAGATCGGCTTTGCCGATCGCAGGAAAGAGGAAGGGAAGGCCGATCTGCGGGATTTTCAGCAGCAGTTCACCGGCCCGCGCAATGGGAGACCGACGGATGTCATGGACTGGAACAGTGGATTTTTTTGTATGCGCCGAAGAAATTCGCGAGCCGGCAAGAATTTCAGCTTCGAAAGTACGAAACGCTACAGCCTGGTTGAGAACAAATGCCTGGCTGGCAGGCAAAAATTTTTCCACATAAATAACGGCTTTTTTCATGAATCTGTTAGCGTCTCCGTTGTCTTGTGCATCACATCGCCTCTATTGCCCGCCGGACACCGTCGATCGCACTTCTTGGCGCATTATTTTCGTCGTAAAGATTAACACGCTTCGTGCAGGCGGCGGCAGGATCGGCCGCTTTCTCATCGCGCTCGCCGTATTTTTCCGACATGCCCCATACTGTCACGCCTTTCAAGTCGCCATGTTCGGCCGCCACGGTGATCACGTCACTGAAAATATCGGCGTAGGATGCCGGCGTGAAGGATTTGTCGCGGTTCAGGAAGTGGCAGGACGCATCCAGTTCGGTGATGAAAACGCCGACACCCATGTCCTTCAGCGCCGCGCAGAAGCGCCCCATTCCTTCCGGATCGATCCGGTCGAGACCGGGGCGGAAATGCGCCTGCAGCCCCACCGCATTGATCGGCGTTTTTTTTGCCACGAGATCCTCGACGATTTTCAAGATGCGTGCACGCTTCTGTTCGAACACGTCGGATTTTTTCTCCAGATGCGTTTCGTTGAGCACCAGCGTTGCGCCGGGATTGGCCTGGTGCGCCATGTCGAAACTCATACGAATATAATCGTCGCCAAGAAGGCGTCGGAAAACACAATCCCGCAGATCCGGTGCATCATACTCTAACGGTTCGTTCACCACATCCCAAGCATCGATCGAGTTCTTATAGCGAGTGACAACCTGTTTTATATGACGGTTCATCGCCGCCTGAATGGTCTTTGCGTCCGTGATATCCGACACCCAGCCCGGGACGCGATACCAGATCAGCGTATGGCCATAAACCCTCATGTTGTTTTTTCGTGCAAATGCAACCATGCGGTCGGCACTGCCGAAGCTGAAAACGCCTGGTCTCTTTTCCGTCGCATTCCACTTCAGCTCGTTTCGCGGCGTTATCGAATTGACGTTGTCTATGTAGATTTCGGAAGCGATTGGATCGTTGATGTTTGGCAGGTCGATTGCCGATCCGAATCGGAACGACTTCTTGTCGGCAAGGGCGCGTAACCCGGCAGCGGCAGGCACCTGTGCCAAGGCCTGGCCTGCACGAACATTTAACAGAGCGAGCGGAAGCGAGGCGAGGAAACGTCTTCTATTCATTCTATCTCTCACTGTTAGCTTTTTTCATGTCCGCGGTGGAATTTGAAGGACCGAGCTCGTCGGCACCGATCCACCAGGGGATTCGCGTTCAATTCAGCAGGCTGATGCAACCTCAAATATACTTTCCCGGCAGGGGATATTGTCAGTGTCTGCTAGACTTTTCAGCATACTCCAAGAGATAGACCGCTGGGGGAGGGCGCTGGTGATGGAAGATTGGTCTAGCTATCTGATGAGCAATTTTTATATGGCATTTCCAAATGCCGTTTTTTTTATGGCGACCGTTCGAAACGATCTGTCTCTTCTCGATGACCGGCAGTTCGCTGCCCTTGTTCTCGGCATCATCGGCGTCATTTTCCTCCCGTTCGCAGTGATCGTCAGAATGTCGTGGCGGCTGCGTCGATCCGAGATCGTCATTCGCTCGCTGAACGATGGCCTTGCGCAAATCACACAGGACCTCAATGTCGAGCGTGTCTGGCGCCTGGCGGGTGGGGACAGCACCGAACGGCCGAATGCGGACAGTTTGAAAGAGCTCTACAAGATTCTGGCCAGACATCATGACGATGTAAGTAACATGGCGTGATGGCCGGTGTTGGCGTGAAGCCAGAAATCGACAACATGTTCGCCTTTCTCCAGGTCGCGAAGATGCTCTATCTCTTTGTTTTCGCGCAAGTCCTGTGAAACCGTTGAACGGTTTGCTGACGCGAGGATTGAAAGAGTTGAAGCGTCATTTGTGCGTCTGAAAGGACGCACGGGGCTCTAACGCGGGTGTTCCTGACTTGCTGCCGGGGCCTCGGCATCGGGAGGCCTGGAGACTGCTTCCGGTTGCGGGCTATCGGTCTCGACCGCGGGGTCCGGCAATGGCAGCCATGTTCTGCCGGAAAAATAATTTCTCGTTCTTTTCTGAGCTCCTGAAGTCGCATCCAGCGAGAGTGTGAAATTGTAATTCCCGGGATTGAGCACCTCGCGGGTGAAGCTGATGCTGGCTCCGAATCCGTCTTCCTTGATGTCCCTTAGATTTTTGATCGCGTTCAGGGTCTCGTGAAAATCGAGCCACTGCGGTTGCCGCAGGATGATTTCGAAGATTCGCAGAATGCCGGGATCGAGCTGGCCATTTCGATCAGTCTCGGGATTGATGATTTTCACGCGCATATTGTTGATCGTGCCGGCGGCGTTGCCGCGAACGATGACGAAGATGGACTTTGGGAGCTGATCCTTTTCCCGCTTGCCGCTCTGCTCGAAAAAACACTCGAACGTATCGGCGTTGAAGCTCGTCGCTGCCCAATCGCTGGTCTCAATGCCGGCATTGCGTAGTGCCGCACACATCGCGGCGCCGGATATCCGCCATGTCCGTAGAAAAGTCGAGGCGGCCTGTACCACCGGTGGTTCGATGGCATGCAAGGGAAGCTTAAAGCTGGCTGGGGGCGTGGGGCGGGGAAGGGCTTTGGGTGGAGGCGGCCTCACTTCATGGGGAAAGAGATCGAAGCCAAAATAATGGCTGACTGTCTTTAAGTGTTTCCTGTCGTTGGAAAGCAGCACCGTCCCCATGACCAGTGAGAGGGAAATCGTCAGCAGCAACCAGAAGACCACGGGAATCCGCGGTTTCCCCACAGGCTGTTTCGCATATGCGGACGATGAATTATCGGGCAAGCTTGTCTTCTCCGGCGCGCGAGAAGGGTTTCGATCGGGCTGGCTAGAGCATTTCCGTTTTTCTCCAAGCCACGGAACCCGCGCAACTCCGGACGCAAACCGCTGCGCACTTTTGCTGGAATTGCTCTAGACCCAGCATATACATTCAGCCGTTAAATATCTTTGGCTTCGTGTCGGCAATTGGGCACCTTTGTGCCTCGCCATCAGGAAGGCGCGCTGCATATTTTGGATACCGGCTTCGACAATGTTCGTTTTGAATATGTTGGAAGGATTCCCGTTTTCGCCAAGTCGATGATCGCTGTTGTGCAAAAGCCTCTTAGACACGGCGTCGGAGCTGCGCTGGTTTCGAACGGGATTCGTCCGCTGCGACGTGGGCGATAGGAGCACCGCGCCAAATGGCACCCGTTGCAATAATCCACAGGTTGCTTTTACTGTGTGCACTGCTGAAAAAAACCCTGACGAAATATTTACTTTTAGTTGCATTATTGGTTAAACTCTCCATTATACAGCGGGGCGTGCTGATAACGCGGGAGACTTATTCACATGAAGGCTAAATCGCCGAATTCGATCGACGTCTATGTTGGCAACCGCGTGAGAGTTCGGCGGAAGACGCTCGGGATGACCCAGAACGGCTTGGCCGAACTTCTCGGCATTACCTTCCAGCAGATCCAGAAATACGAAAAAGGAACGAATAGAATAGGCGCCAGCCGCCTTCAACGCATATCCGAGATTCTTCGCGTGCCCATCGGCTTTTTCTTCGAGAACGGCGGCACCGGGCCGATCGACGGCCAGACCAATGAATTGAACAGCTTTTTGTCCTCGAAGGAGGGGCTGGCGCTCAACAAGGCATTCATCGCCATCGAGGACCCGAATATCAGGCAAAAGCTGGTGGCGTTGGCCAAAAGCCTGGCAGCTGCGGGGTTGCCTGACAGCGACAGTGAGTTGCACGATTCGGTTATGAACAGCTGAGGACGGATTGTGCTCCATCTGCAGACATTTGGCGATCTGCGGTTGATTGAGACGAATGGCGATCCGGTTCGCTATCCGATCAAGGGCCTGTTGATGATGGCCCATCTCTATGCCGGCGCGGGCCATGAACTCAGCCGTTATGAATTGGCGCAGTTTCTATGGAATGACGTCGAAGCTGATCTGGCGCGGCTCAATCTGCGCAAACTGCTTTCCCGCATCCGCGAGACAGATGGCGGACGCGCCGACATGCCCTTCGATTTCACCGCCACCACGGTTCGTCTCGACACGCAGGCAGTTTCCAGCGATCTGGATATCTTTCGCACCGGCGGTTCGCCGCTGGAGCGGCTGAACGCGATCGCCGAACTGACCCAGCGCGGGTTCATCGGAAATATCAAACCGGCGACAAAGTTGATAGAGGCGTGGATCAGGGCGCAACGGGACGCTCAGGCGCTGCAGTTGCGGCAGGCACTGCTGGATGCGCTGCCGGATGCGCAAAAGCCGGGTGCTGCGCGCACCATTTCCAACGCCGCCCTGCAGATCCTCGAACGGGATCCGAATGACGAGCAGGTCAGAGCCTTACTGCACCAGCTGTCTGGCGGTTCGTCCCTCAATGAGAGATTGCCGAACGGCGATGGCCATGCCCGGGTACAGGTGAAGCGCTCAGAAGCCGGTGGTGAGACACCCACCGACATCGAACGTATATCGCCGATGCCGCTGATCTTGCCTCGCCTGGTGCTGCTTCCCCCGACATCGAAACATGCCGATGCCGGGCTTGCGCTTGCCAACGCCCTGATCGAAGACGTCACGATCGAACTCTGCGCGCTCAGAAACATTTCCATCGTCGCGCCGCATACGGCCGGTCAGATCCGCCGCGACTCCGAGAAGGCTGCCGTGGTCGCCCGGCACTCGATCGCCTATCTCTTGGATACAAGGCTTTCCGAAGAGGGATTATTCGCCCAGTTGGTTTATTTTCCGACGGACGAGATCATCTGGGCCAATCGCTTTGCGATGACGCCCGATACATTGCCGCGTCAGAGACGGCTGATCGCGCAGCAGCTGACCATGTCGGTGGCCCGCGAGCTGGCTGAAAACGAGGAAGAGCGCTTACGCTTCGAAGCCAATCCTGAGGCCTATCACGCCTATCTGGTCGGCTCGAGCCTGATGAGCAAGTTGACATTGCCGCATATCCGCCGGGCACGGAAGGCATTCAAGCAGTCATTGTCGCATAAGGCGGATTTTTCTCCGTCATTTACCGGGCTGGCGAGGACCTTCACCAGCGAGTGGCTCGTGACGGCGCAGGGAAACAACGAACTGCTGCATCTGGCGAAACAGCATGCACTTCGGGCCATCGAGCGGGATCCGGCATCGGCGGCGGGCCACCGGGAACTCGGCGTCACCAAACTCTACCTCGGCGATGTCGACGCCAGTGTCGCAGCACTTCATCTGGCGGAAGAGCTCAGCCCGCATTTTGCCGATGTCATCTACAGCCATGCCGACACGCTGGTGCATGCATCCCGCCCGGGCGATGCGCTCGCCAAGATCAAAAAGGCGATTTCGCTCAACCCGATCGCGCCTGACGCCTATCTCTGGTGTGCTGCGGGAGCGAGCTTCTTCCTGGAGCAATACGAGGAGGCCATCGTCTATGTCGAGACGATGAAAGACAAAGCGCCGGCCCATCGCATCGCCGCGGCCAGTTGCGCAATGATCGGCGATCGAAAACGGGCGCTTTTCCATCGGCAACGGGCCGAAAGCATCAACCCGGTCTTCGACGTCGAGAAGTGGCTCGCTATCGTCCCCTTCAAGGAGCATTGGCAAAAAGAGCTATACCGGGAGGGCCTGTTGAAGGCCGGTTTTTAACAATAACGTAGGGGCGTTACATGGCGAAAGCTGTCATTATAGGTATACCCGGTGAGGCGGGTCTTTGGCTTGCCGATCTCGGCGCGGGTACGGTCAAGTCTCTCAATCCGACGGGGGATTTGGCGACCGCGAACGACCTGCGCAAAGCCGGCGGCACATTTGTGAAGGGCGTTGACCTTGCGGTTGCCGTTTCGTCGGCGCAGGTTGCCCTTTCCGGTCACGTCGACGGCTGAGCCGGCACTCTGACGGACCGGTCCATATATTCCGACAGGATCATGTCGCCGCGGGAAACCCTTTCTCGCGTCGAACCTTTTTTGGCCGGATTCGGCATTACCAGGGTTGCGCGACATACCGGACTGGACGACATCGGAATCCCCGTCTGGTGCGCATTCGCCCCGAACTCCCGCTCGATCGTGATTGCTCAGGGAAAGGGCCTGACCGATCTCGATGCCAAAGTATCCACGGTCATGGAAGCCCTCGAACGGGCGGTTGCCGGGGAACCCTCCGTCGATCTCGTCCGCGGCACCTCTTCCTATCTGCAGGCGATGGGGCACGTGACCGACACGCTGAGCTGCCTGATCGCTGTCCATAAACCCGATCTCGGACCGGACGAGGAGACCGAATGGGTTGCCGGGATCAATCTCCTCACCGGCGATAAGGTTTACATCCCCTTTGAAGCGGTGGTGCTCGACCGCACACGGGACGCGCGATACTGGATGTCTTCAGACGGCCTCGCGTCGGGCAACGATGCCGAGGAGGCGATCTTTCATGGCGTCCTGGAGCGTATCGAGCGTGACGCCCATGTGCTGTGGCAGGTGGGCGCGGAAGCGGATCGTTATGCCGGCTGCGTCGATCCCCGCGGCTTCCAGGACGTTGCTTTGGACGGGCTGATCGACAAGATCGAAACATCGGGATTGGCGCTCAGGCTCTTCGATATCACCAGCGACATCGCAATCCCCTGTTTCACCGCCATGCTGGGGCCTAGAGATCTCGTGCCTGGCTCCCGGGATCTTCACGGAGACAGGGACATTCGCCTCGTCGAGGTGACCGGCGGCACCGGCGCTCACCCGTCTCCCGTGCGCGCGGCCATTCGGGCGGTGACGGAAGCCGCGCAATCTCGGCTGACTTATATCAGCGGAGCCCGGGACGATATTTCTCCCGCAACTTTCTCACGATGCTTGCCGCCGCTGATGCGGCAGGCCTTCGCTGCGGTTGCCGCACCGCCGGCTGCCGCCATCGGCCTTGATGGGGTGGCCGGACATGGGCAGCAGGATCTGGCCCGCTTGCTGCAGCATGTGCTTGACCGGCTACGCAACAGGCGGATCGCTTCGGTGATCGCCGTGCGCCTCAGCGACGACACGCTTCCCTTCAGTGTCGTCAAGATTGTCATTCCCGAGCTCGAAAATCCGGAGGGGGAGCGTGCCCAGCGGTTCGGAACGAGGGCGCTTGCCAGGACAATAGGGTTTTGAAGATCATTTTCGCAGGCCCCAGTCTTCCCGATGCGGCGTCGCTTGCCGGCGAGGGAATATGCGTCCTGCCGCCTGCGACGCAGGGCGATGTCTTGGCGGCGGTGGAACAGGGCGCCAATGTCATCGGCCTGATCGACGGCGGTTTCGAATATGCTGCACCGGTCTGGCACAAGGAAATTCTTCATGCTCTTTCGCTGGGCGTCGCGGTTCTCGGGGCGGCAAGCATGGGCGCGTTGCGCGCTGCCGAATGCCATCCGTTCGGCATGATCGGGATCGGACGCATTTTCGAAGACTATCGCATCGGCCGGCTGGTCGACGATGCCGCCGTCGCACTCACCCACGCGCCGAGCGCGCTGGGCAGCAAGCCGCTCACGATACCGCTCGTCAATGTCAGCGCAACGCTCGATGTGATGGAGGATAGCGGACTGTTGGAAAGTCGGTTGCGCCAACAGCTGGAAGATGCCGCAGGCGCGATATTCTTCAAGAAGCGAACGTGGCGGGCGGTCGTCGAGCAATGTGCAGGGCTGGCCGAGCAGGATCGTCCGCGACTGCTGGCGGCACTTCTGTCGAATGCAGTCGACCAGAAACGCATCGACGCCTTGGAATTGCTGAAAGCCGTGCAAGACGTTCGCGATATTCGGTCGAATGCCGATCTGCCCTGGAAACTGCACGAAACTTCGTTCCAGACGCGACCTGCATTGTGAACCGAAGTCGGCAATTGTCACCGGGAGTTGTGTCACGCTTTTTTCACGGGGTGGATCACGTCTAGGCGCGTATCATTTCTTCAATTCATTGGAGAAATGGGGCATGGGCGTGACATCGGTTGGCAAGGGGGAAGCAGACCAAGGGGCGGAAGACGGTCTGGAAGAGCTCGTCGCATTGGCGCGGATGATTGCCTATGCGCGACAGGTCGCCCAGGATATCAAACTGCCGTTCGCGACGAATTGCCTCGACCTTGCGCTCGAGGCAGTGAAGCAGGAGGTCGGGGAGGGCTTGACCAGGGAATTGGCTGAATTGAGCTCCCCGGTTCCGCAAGTGAGCGTCAGAAGCCACTAGACCGGCATGCGTCCGATCGGACGCGCTGGAACGCTCTACCCCTTCAAATCCATGCATAACCCCGGAAATCAGCATCGATTTCCGGGGTTATGCATATGTTAGTGTCCAGTGAGCGGTCGATCGAAATCCATTCTGTCAGCTGGCGCGAATTATGGATTGGGAGAAGCCCAGCTCGTTCTGGGCGGACGCATGCGCTGTTGAGTGTGGTTGAGCGTTTTATTCAAAAGCTGTTCGACATCATCGCGCGGATGGTTTCGGCGCAATCCGTAAACGATTCCGTTGACGTTGCCTCCGGGCAGGGAAGCGGCGGCGATTTTGGGTCTCGCACATCGTGCGGACGATGGGCCGATTGACGGCCGATCCATTGACCTCAATGGGTCAAATTGCGCTTCTGGGCCAGCAGTAAAATGTAATCGTCGGCAATGTCTGCGATCGCCATTGCGACTTCCGCCGGATCGCATCCCTCGACCTTCGTATTTGCAATGAACTGATAGACCGCCTTTTCGATCTGCTTCCGGCAGATCATCACGCGCTCATCGTAACCAAATTCCGGAATCTGCGATGCCATATCACTCATCAGGTCGGCTCCCTCGCTACTTACAGTGACCATGACACAAATTATAAGTTGAGCAAGCAAATGCTTTATGAAGGGTTAATTCGCGGCCGAGGTGCGACCAATTCGACACAGGTCGGGGCATGCCGGGGGCTCCGATGTAATGAATCAGGACTGTCCAACCTCGCCCAAGCATATCAGTTGTTTCGTATCGGGCGACTCGCCAAGAGGATAGGCATTTCTTACGCCGCAGGTTTTGCGTCGGTATTTCCGTTGGCGAGTACAGCCTCATATGCCGGCGTTTGAAATGACAGACCGAATGCCGTTGGGCTAAATTGGCCGGTCCAGCTCGTATCGAACTATATAATATCTTTATGTGTCAGGGTGTTAATATTTCGTGCAGCGGTGTTGAATTGCATCGGCAACTTTTCCACGCGCGGCCAGTCCAGGACAACATCACCAGTGTGCCGGCAGGTTGTCGGATCGTTGAGAACCGGGGAAGGGAAATAGCTTTCGGGAGATTTCCAGCCATCGCGCGAAAACTAAACGCCGATGCTTATGAAATGAAGAAACTAATTAAACCGGTACCAATAAATGAGTATAACAAATAAAATTTATCAAAAGGTAAAAATTATGATTTTCAGATAATGGTTGTATTTAAATATCAATATAAGACGGTCAAAATTATATCAAGAAATAACCATATGATGTATATTTCTTGATAATGGCATCAATAATTATCAATTTCTATTAAAAAACAATATCAACTTTATGACGGATTGCTCCGTCTCCGAAATTTCATTGCAGATCTCAAAAAATCGCGCGCTCAATTGAAATTTTTATCGAAATATTAAGCAGGGGAGCCGGCACTTCGACCTTCACCTGCCGATGATGCGGGATTTTCTCATCAAGCCGATCTCAACAGCGTAATATCGTCATCCGAAGTAAGATCTATCTATGCTGATGCAATGATAATGGCGACCGCATTTGTGCAACCAGCCGAGAAGGAAAGTTGAGGACCCGCCGGGGTGGTTGGCGGGTCCTCCAGTCGGAATGCTTGCACAGTGCGTAGGTATGATTGCAGTTAAAATCGACATTGTCGAAGATTATTATTGGGGTATTTCTTCTTTCTTTAGGATACTCTCTTTTCTAGCAGTTGCTATTCTTCATTAAGATAAAAGTTCGTAGTACAAAATAGCGAGATAGTCGCAGGCTGATGGAGAGCAAGGGTTGTCAAACCTTTGGATGTTTGACGGTGCTCGATCTCTCCGGCGCGACATAGCGGCCGAGCAATGAGGTCGCCGCAGAGCGTTTGCCAGACCGATCGATCTCAGACAGGCGGCAGAGCAATGTCTTCGTTCTGAAGCGAGACCAACCGCCGACCAAGGGGAGAAGCGGGTCTATCTCTTCGAATTTCCTGAGATTCTTTTGCTTTTGTTCCGTAGCCGGCCAGACTTTCGACAACACCCTGCGTATGGCTCTGTCAGCTTTTGAAAAGATCAATCTGGCGAGGATCCCGGAGGCGAGCATTGGGCTATGATGGTAAATGTGTTTGAGCGAGGTCGCAGCGCTGGACCAATCTTTCAGAGCGGCAAATTTTGAAAATGCATAAAGATGCGCCGAAGCGCGGGCGCAGCTGACGACAAAAGCCGGAAGCTGGGGATTGCGAGCGATGCATTGCTCGGTCACCGCCAGGAGCGATCGCGCCATTCGTGACCTGTCTGAAGACATGGCTGCGGAATGTGATCGATAGCCCACCAGACCCAACGGCACTGTCTCGATCTTGAAATGTTCAGCGGTGCGGAGTTCGAAATCGAAATCCTCGCATCCTCCAATTCCCTTCCTGGCATAGCTTGAATCGTAGCCGCCGATCTTGTCGATAACAGCGCGGCGAACCATGAAGCCGCTGCCGTTGCCGACGAAGCGGAATACGAGATGACGGTTGAGAATGCTGTCCCGGGCGTTCAGCGACGAACCGGATCTCGTGCAATATCCTTCGGTATCGATGAAGCGGTGAAGGGCATAGACCGCGCCCCAGGCGTCCGGCAGGGGGTGGAGAGCCGCAAGCATTCTTTCAACATAGGTCGGATGCCATAGGTCGTCCGCATCGAGGAAGGTGATATAGGCGGATTTCGATGCTTCGATCCCGGTATTGCGGGCAGCAGCGACGCCACGGTTTTCGGTCGACAGAATCCGGATCCTTGAATCACTCGCGGCGAAACGGCGACAGATCGAGGCCGTGTCGTCCGTCGAACCGTCGTCGACGACGACGATCTCCAGCGCCTTGTGGGTCTGGTCGCTGACGGACTGGAGCGTGTGGGCAAGGTAGGGGCTGGCGTTATAAGCAGGGATAATGACGGCCACTTGAATGCGGGATTTGGTTGGCATCTCCATCTCCGTCACCCGAGCTTGGATGTGGGGGTGGGTGGGCGGAGATCGATCCGGTTCTTCATCAGCCTGGCCACAGCGGGCCGATGGCTAACGACAATCAGCGTTCTGCCAGCATCTTCCTTCATTGCCGAAAATACCCGCATCTCGGTCTCTTCGTCGAGCGCGCTTGTTGCTTCGTCCAACAGCAGGATCTGAGGCCGGCCGGCGAGCGCGCGCGCCAGACCTATGCGCTGCCTTTGCCCGCCCGAAAGCCGGATCGCCTCGTCGCCCAGCCATTCATCAAAGCCATACGGCAGATCTTTGATGAACTCCGTTGCGCAGGCCACATCGGCCGCCCAGCGGATATCCTGCTCCGAGATATCGCGACGAAACCGGATGTTGTCGAGGACCGTGCCCTCCATCAGTTCAACATCCTGGCCCGACACGGAGAGCAGTTGCAGCCAGCTGGACCGGTCGATGGTTGTCAGATCCCTGCCGTCGACCGTGATCCAGCCCTGGGTCGGCGGGTTGAGATCGAGGATCATGTTGAGGATTGTGGTTTTGCCGGAGCCGCTTGGCCCTGTCAGAGCCGTCGTCTCGCCTGCTCTGATTGCGAAGCTGAGATTGTGAACCGCCGGTGCGTTCGATCGCTCATAGGCAAACGAGACGTCGTGGAAGACAATCGCCTCCGCGAGGCGGCTTACCCTTTCCCCTTGCGAGGTCTGCTTGATGTCATCCTTTTCTGAAAGCAGCGCCAGGACGTTTTGCAGCGACGCTTCCATCTCATAAAGGCTGAGAATCTGGGAATCAAATCCCTTGATATGCGGCTGAAGCCTGTAAAGAAGGATCGTGGCCGAGAGCGCCGCCTTGAAATCGACCGGCAGGAATTCCGAGGACAGAATGATCGTCAGGATGACCCCGAAGGTCAGGATTTCGCTCAGAAGCGAGGTTATCGCTCCCATCCAGTCCGACCGGCGCCAGGTTTGGCCGACATCGTTGGAAAGCACCTCGAAGAGTTGTTGGTGACGCTTTTCCATGCCGAAGCTTTTGACGGCTTTCAAAGTCTGTAGCGTTGTCCAGCTCAACTGTGTCAACGCTTCCACCGCAGCCAGTGCAGAGGCGCCGAGACGGCGGTAGGCGCCGGCAAAGAAACCCAATACAAAATTATGGATGAAGCCGAAGGCGAGCGCGAGCAACGCGATCGGCCAGGCCATGACCAGCATGCCGACGCCGAAAATCACAATCGTACCGAAATTGACCCCCAGACGGACCAAGCTGGCATGCGCCGACGACACCGCATAGGATTCGGTCGCGATGACGTTGATCAGGTCGCTGCGCTCATAGTCTTGAAAGCGCTGGAAGGGCATGGTCAAGACCTTGGCGTAGAGGCGGTCTCGCATACGGTCGCTAATTCGGTGGTTGACCGCGCTTGCAATGAGCGAATTGGCGCATCCGAGAAAAATCCGGAACAGGATGGAGCCGATCAGGATGCCGATCAGGACAGGCTTCGAAAGACTGAGGTCAATACCGCCAAAAAACGCTGGAAGCCATGCCACGGCGGAGCCGGAAACGGGACCTTGCTGCCCGAGAAGAAAGACGAGGCTGACCAGAAAGGTGATGCCGACCATTTCCGAGAACCCTGTGAGAATTCCCAAGATGATCATCACCGTCATCTTGAGCCGCAGCGCTGGTACGAGTTGCCGAAGCTCGCGAAACCGAGACGCTACAACCAGGTTGTAGGCTCTTGCGGGTTTAGCAGAAGGCGGCTTTCGAAACCTATTCATTGTTGACCATCCGGGAAGAGGCCAGACCTATTGCCTCTTTGGCAGGCATGGGCATGAAACGATCGCTGAATGCTGTTCCGGGTTGCGGGAGGGGCGCGCTCGCGATGTGGGTTTTCGGCCGCGCCGAAGACGTGCCGAGGACGCGCTTTGCCATCCGGAGGCAGCGTTTCGCTTGGCGCCAACCCTGCTGCACGCCATGGGCGATAAGGCGCAAGGAATATTTTCTGACCATCATCGGTGCCAGCTTTTTGATCTGGGCAAAATCGTTGCCGAGAAACGCCTTCGCGAAATACCAGCGCGCCGTGTTGAACTCGGCTGTCTGGATGTCGCGCGTAAACTGCGGATAGCGCGTGATGATCGGGGCCATCACCAGGGCGTGGGACTTCAGCATCCTGTAGGCGTTGCTGGACATATTTCCCTTGGTAAAGCGATAACCGGTCAGGAAATCGGGAACCAACGCAAAGGGCAAGGTTTCGGCCAAGGCCAGATAAAGTTTCAGATCCTCACATCCTTCGGCGCCGTTGTCGCGCAGGCTGGCGTCATAGCCGCCGCAGCGAAGAATGTCCGTCCGCGGCATCAAGGGCGTGCTGCCATTGCCGATGAAGTTTTCCCGCAACAGAGGTTCGAAGATAGTCCCTTGATGTAGGACTGGTCGCGAATGACCGAAAATGATGCCGTTTTCGTCGATCGCCGCATACCAATTGTAGGCGACCCCGCGTCCGTCCGGAAATTTCCTTATCGCCTCAAGCTGGAGCTCGATTTTCCGGGGGTGCCATAAATCATCGGCATCGACGGGAGCTATGTAAAGGCCGCTGGCCTCCCGGACGCCATGGTTGCGTGCGCGCGCAACCCCACCATTCTCCTGGCGGAGAACACGGACACGGCGATCGGTCAGGCTGTGGTCGCTCGCAAGATCGAAGGTATTATCTCGCGACCCGTCGTCGACCACAAGGATTTCGAGCTTGTCATAGGACTGGCTGGAGACGCTTCTCAATGTTTCGGCAAGCGTCTTCTCAGCGTTGTACGCCGGTATGACGACGGTGATGAGAGGGGCCGCAACGCCGGTCATGGTATTGTCATCCGATATAAGCTCCCGGCAGGCCCATAAGTTCAGGGAAGGCTTCAAGAGGACGATCGCCACGGACTTCGAGGCGTGGCAGACCGAAGAGATTATCGGAAAATGTGGCTTTTGCCGGTCGTGTCGTGAAGCCGATCCGGTAGCCGGCAAGCGCCAGAATGCCCGGGACCCTGAAGTCTGTTCCGCCATAAGGAATTGCGATCGATTCCACGGAGCTGCCCAGCCGGCTTTGCAGCGCATTGCGCGATCGCATGGCTTCGGCCAGCAGGGCTTCGTTGTCCATCGCACTGGCTGGTGTGTGGGATGCGAGGTGGGAGCCGAAGCTGATGCCCTTCTGGTGCAACTGCTGAATATGCGACCACGACATCAGCGGTGCAGTCTCTCCATAGGCCGAATCCCAGTCCGACCGACCGCCGACTTTATCAGTCACGACGAATACGTCAGCGCTGAAATCATTCTCGGCAAGGATCGGGAAGGCGTCCTCCAGGAAATCCAAGTAGGCATCGTCGAAAGTCAGCATGACCGGCCGGCCCTGGATCGGCTTGCCGCTGCGCAGAAGCCCCGCCAGGGTCTGCGCCGTCACCGTGTAAAAACCCTGTCGCCGAAGAAACTGCATCTGCTTGCGGAAGGTCTCCGGCGGCGTGCGGAAGCGCTGGAGTGCCGCGGGTCCTTGCTCTGCGATCCTGTGATACATGAGAATGGGAACCGAGGTGGTGACCTCCGTCGTCCATGCCGCCCCACGCTCAGTGCCAGCCGGGCCCCAGATGATGTGCTTTGCGACATCCGCGTCCAGCGGAGTTCCATGCCGCTCGACCCGCAGGACAGGATCTGCCACCGGGCCTTTCCTAAACCGGTGGATGGCGTAAAGTTCGGTTTCGATCGTCTCTTCCAGGGCCAGCTCAGGTTGTGCGGCTAACAGCTGTTTGATCGTCCCGACACCGAAAGGATTGTCCCAATCGAAACCGGTCCGGTTGGGCTCGTCCCGGCGGATATGGGCGTGAGCAGTGATCAGGTAGCCATTCGGCTTCACCGCTGCGGCCATCTTCTGACAAACCGCCGCAAGCATCTCCTCGTCTTTCATGTAGTAAAGGACTTCGGAGCAGATGATGAGATCCTGTTCGGGCGGAACATCGCTCTTGACGAAGTCAAGCACGCGAAGCTCGATGTTGCGATGGTCGCGGCACCGCTCGACAGCGCGGTCTATTGCCCGCTGGGAAATATCCGTGGCCGTCACCCGACCAACCTTTTGCGCCAGCTTCTTGGTAAAGATCCCCTCGGCGCAGGCGAGTTCGAGGGCCTTCTCGATCCCTTCGGGGATGAGGCTCAGGGTCTGCGCATATTTAACCTGCTCGTAGACGGAGACGTAATTCCATGGATCCGGGCGTTCAAAGATATGCTCCCAGTACTCTTCTTCCGACTGAACGTGGGTAGCTCCCTTTTTTTCGTCGGGCCGCAGCCGAGTGGGATTTCGGAACCGTGGAGCCAGACCGCGTTGGAGATTTTGCAGCATGTCGGACAGTCGGGCGTCGTTGTCTTGTTTGTCGCTTGGCGCGCAGGCAAGAAGGGCGTTGCGCCCGATACGCACCAAAATTCGTTCGAGACGTCCTCGCCGCTGGCCATTCCGGATGATCAGCCCGCCGAAGGCTCGGTAGCCGCGCAATGCCTCCCTTGTCCACGAACTGATATAGACGAGGGTGGGCGGCGTCTGCAGATGTTCTTCTGCCTGCATCTCATGCATGATCAGCCTGATCTGCGCCCGGATCGAAAGATCGCCCCAGAATGGCCCGACAAAGGAGCCGACATGTTGCCCGCCGGACACGGCGTGCATGATGAGCGTGTCGGCTGGCTCGGCCTTGGGGATCCGCGAAAGCGTTTCGAGAGCGGCACTGACCACCTGGACATTGCCAAGCGTGAAAGACCGCAAAGGGTTTGCGGCGGATATGTGCCAAGAAGCGGCCTCAATGATCTTGCGCCCAGTGCCAGGCAGGGAATGTTTCTGAATCAGCTGGATGAGCAAAAGGAACGTCGGCCGCCATTTATCGAGTACATCAATGAGATCGTCGGCCCGATCAGTAGAGAGCCCCGTCTGCAGGCCATGTAGGATTACACCGGCAAGAAAGTTTTCGTAGCCCGCGGCGTCCGGCATCTCAGGCAGAAGCGCTGCAAGGGCTGCAATATCCAAAGTCGGATCGAGCTTGGCCGCGACGACCCAGGCTAGCATGCGCAGCTGGCTGACGGGGGGCGTGATCCAGCCTGTCTCCGGCCCCTCGGCCGACAAGCCTTGCTGCATCTGCAGCGCTTGCGCCTTCGATGTCACGCGAATGGCGTCACGCACCATTTTGGTCGGATCGCCGGAGAGCGAGTCCGCCTTCATGCGATAGAAAGCGAGGCACTTGTCGACGCGACGAAATTCGGCGCCGGAAAAGGCCATGCGAAGCCAAAGATCCCAGTCCTCGCAGGTCTGCAAGGTCTCATCCATGCCTCCCAAAAGCTCAAAAGGGCCTCTGGGAAAGACAACCGTATGGATGGCGAGTGCACAAAAGGAGGAGAACTCACGCTCGGCGACGTCTCCCGTCAAGATGGGAGGTTGTTCTACCTGCATAAGCCTGCCGTCTGGGGCGACGCGGCGGAAGGCGCAATAGGCGATGGCTGCTGAAGATGAATCCTCCGCAACTGGCTGCATGTTTTCGATGAAGGTCGGATCCAGCCAGTCGTCGGCATCCAGCATGCAGAGCAGGGGCGCGGCTGCCAGTCTTGCGGCGTGGTTTCGCGCCGCGGCGGCGCCGGCATTCGGCTGACGGGCGGGGAGAATGCGGCTGTCCGTTTTTGCAATGCCCTCCAGAACCTCCCAGGTGCGGTCGGTCGAACCGTCATCGACCACGACAGCCTGCCAGTTCGTTCGCGACTGCTGCTGCAGGCTGGCAAGACATTCGGCAAGCGTATCGGCTGCATTGTAGGCGGGGATGAGGAATGAAATGTCAGGCGTCGCGGCGATCACCATGCGGGCCTCTTCCATCGCCGCAGAACGTATAGAGCACCATTTACGCTTCCGAGCATCTCCTGCTTCAGGAAGATGTCGTGCGACGTCGTGCCTTTGCGAAGACGTCTTCGGAGCCTTCCGGCGTAATATTTCGGAAACGAGAGCAGGATGCGCCGCAGATTGGCGTTATTTCCGGTGTTCTGATACTGGACCAGCAGGGCTGCGACATGGCCACTCATATATTGGTAGATCTGTTTGGCGAGCCCCTTCATATCCTTGCGATGAAAGTGCCAGGCTACTGCCGTCGGCTCGTAGCGGCAGACATGGCCATGATGGAGGAGCCGGTTCCAATATTCGGAATCGCCTGAGCATCCGGCAGCGCCCATATCCAGGCGGACATCGAACAGGCCGATCTCGTCGAAGACCTTGCGGCGGATGGCCTGACTTGCGCCGGCTCCTATCGTCCAGACCGGAGCGCCGTAACGTGTATCCCTGGTATAGAAGTCCTGGTTGAAATCCTGCCGCAGATAGCCCCTGCCGAAACTCCAATGCTTTTCGAAGATAAACTGTGCGGGCGTTGTGAGTTCTCCGGGAAGGACCAACCCGGTTACGCAGGCGATCTCCGGCAGATCGAACCCCTTCATCAGGTTCTCCAGCCACCGCTCGTGGAGGACGACGTCATCGTCCGTAAACGCGACGAATTCGGTTCTCGCCGCGCGAACCGCCGCATTGCGCGCATAATCCAGCCCGACCCGATCTTCACGGACATAGGTTGCGCCCGATTCCTCTACCACGCGACGTGTTGCCTCGCCAGCAGAGGCATTATCCACCACAATGATCTCGACGGGGCTGAGCGACTGTTTGGGGATTGAGGCCAGGCAACGGCGTAGTTCCTCCGGCCGGTCCTTTGTGCAAATCAGAATGCTGACGTCACGGTTGCGCACAGGGGTTTGCGCGACTTGACGCGCATGCTCGAGCGTCTCGGGTCGCACGACACGCTCGGCCAGTGCCGACACCGTCTCGGACCTTTCGATATAGGCTTGTCCTACGGGAAGACCATCCGACAGAAAGACCACGAGCCCATCAGAGACCGGGGGCGAAACGGCATCGAGGTGAGAGGCGGCGAGATCAAGATAGTGAATCGGTATGGGAAAACTTATATCCTTCAGATCGGACGGAATTGGTTCTCGCATCATCACTCTCTCAATCGCACCGTGAACATACGCCAGCTGCACCCAGGACGCGAGCCTCGAAAGTCATTATGGTTTATTCTGCCGCGTGCGCCTTCATTTGGTTCCTGAACCAGTCGAGCGTCATCGCCACGCCCTGTTCGTAGGTGATTTTGCACGACCACTCGGGCATGACATAGTGCGCGTTGGTCAAGTCCGGCCGTCTGTTCGTGGGGTCCTGCGGCGGTGACGGCTCGAAGACGATCGGCACGTCGCCAACGAGTTTGGAGACATATTGCGCGACCTCGAGAACCGAAATCTCGCGATCATTGCCGACGTTCAGAGGCCCCTTATAGTCGGTTTCATTTATCCAGAAATATCGCGCGAAACCATCGACAACGTCATCGACATAGCCCCAGCTGCGAGACTGAAGGCCGTCGCCGAACACGGTAATCGGGCGACCCGAAAGCGCCTGGGTGATGAAGTTGGAGACCGCGCGCCCATCGTCGGAACGTGTCCGGGGACCATAGATGTTGAAGGGGCGAACGATCTTGACGTCGAGCCCTTGGGTACGCTGCATCTCGAACAGCAGCGACTCCGTGCACCTTTTGCTCTCGTCGTAGGACGAGCGCGGTCCGGTACAGTCGACCTGGCCCTTGTAGGATTCCGGCTGCGGCGACACCAGAGGATCGCCATAGACTTCGGAAGAAGAGGTGAAACCGAAACGTCCGCCCTTCTTCAGCAAGTCGAGCAACCGGAACGCTCCGAGAAGATTGGCGGAGATCGTCCTCTTCGGCTCCTTCATGTACCACGGCGGCGATGCGGGAGATGCAAGGTGATAGATTTCGTCGAATTTATCCGAGGTCTGCAGCGTCTCGACGTCGGATTTCACGAAGTGGAAACGGGGGTCCCTGATGTGCGCGATATTTTCGAAAAGCCCGGTCCAGAGGTTGTCGACAACGACCAGCTTCTGAATATCCGTCCTAAGCAAAAGTCGATCACACAAGTGGGATCCGATGAAGCCAGCCCCGCCAGAAATCAATACGCTCTTCATTGCTTTGCGCCTCGTGACTTGAGATAAGGTACTTGTCTATTAGCATCGCCTGTATTGCATGACAATTACTTAGAGCCTTTCTAAGAAATACTCGCTTATTAATGTTAATTGTTATACGTGCCTACTTTAAGGCGACGCGTGTCCCTGCCGCGCTCGATAACGAGCGGCCACACCGGAACGGATGCTACAGATGATCGTCGCGTGATCATCACGACCTGCCCAATCTCGACTATCCCTTCCATGAGACGGCCGCCAGCATCTGCTGGTTCGATCGAAGGAATCGGCATTGAGAACCTCCAACGAGTTCGGATCCAGAGCTGAGGTTGCCTCATCGAAAAGCATGTCGCTCGATGGAAACGGGCATCCCGCATGTGTGCTATATTTTCGAAAGGTCCGGTGCAAAAATTGTCAACAACAACCAATTTCTGGATATCACTTTCTAAGTAGAAGTCGTTGTATAAAAGCGATCCAATGAAGCCGACCTCGTTTCTCACATCGTCTCGCCTCGTTACTTGAGAATATATTATTGTTATTACGGCGATCGGACGTTTTGTATGGGCACGAAGTCCGGGGTCGGTCGGACTTTGGTCTGGGTTTCGGGCGCGCGGAAACGATCGTCATCGTCGTTCGACGCGCGTCCTTTTCAGGCGCGGAGATAGCGCATTAACACCTTGAATCAACCTCATTGTTCCGGAGAATCGATTCCGATTTTCGATCCGATGCGCGCACTGACTGTAAGGCATGCCGGTTTTTTAGGAGTTTCTAAAAAACGCTAGTCTGCCGCAGTACGGTCCTCTATTCACGATGGTCGCCTCGAACGATAACGCCGTCTTCCAGTCTGGTCTCGACCACGAAAGGCTTCTGGCACCGGGCGGCGAGGTCTGGTTTCTCGGGAACGCCGCCCCGGTTCTCACCACCGTCGTTCTGGCGCATCTGACCGGCTCCGTGCTGCGCATCAAGCCTTATGATTGAGGTCAGCCCTCCGGAGGCGACGCAAACCGGCTCGCATCGAACAGGTCTGTGGCGGCGAGCGGAATGATATCCTCACCGGATGTCGCGGCATTCGCTTCCCGATGAACGGTGCGTGGGGAAACGCGAGGTGCGCTCAATCCCATCACCTCTCCTGGAGAATGCAGCGCCCATTTCATCAACGCCGCGTCGGAAGTCGATCCAAAGAAACTTGCTCCTTCCCAGGAAGCGGTCATGGGCAGGGAGGCGATCATATCAGCGCCGTGTTTGGAGGCCTGGTGTGCAACAACGAGTGGTTCGAAGCGCGCGTAGGCCGGCAATGCAGGCGCCGGTCTGTCCGGAAGCACGGCAATTGGGCCGATCGACGCCGTCTCCAGTTTGTCATCTGCGCCCGCGTCGTGCTCAAGGGCGGCCGGCCGCGTCGCCGGTATTGGGATCGGCAAAGATGAAACATCCCCAGCGGACCGTTTGTCATCCCGCTCGACGCCGCCGGTCTGCAGCGCGAGCGCATTCAATGCCCGGCTTTGGGGCGCAGGCAGAAGCGCCGTCACGAGGTTATTGTCGCCGCTAGAAGTGGTCGGCGCTCCCACGTCTTCGTCTTCTCCAGCGGTGCTAGCGAGCTGGATTGAGGTGGGGCCGACGCGCTTCTTGTAGTTCGCAATGGCCTGATTGTATCCCGGCAGCGGCCGGCCATCGGCCGGGAGATGCATGGTCTGCCCATTCGAGAATATTCGCGCGAGTTCTTGCCGGGACATGCGGGGCCAAGCCCTGACGTTGCCTACGTCGAGATGCACGAAGGGGGATCCCGAGGTCGGATAATATCCGACGCCGCCGACCTGCATCTGCATTGCAAGTGCGCGCAGCGTCGAAAGCTTCACGCCGGGAACGTAGAAATCCATCGCCTTACCCAGCATATGCTGGCTCTTCTTGGCGACGCCCGTGCTGCGCGAACGATTGCGGAGCATGTTGTTGGTATCAGGGGATCGATAGGCGGAAACGATGTGGATGTAGTCCTTGCCGCCGCTACGCTTATACACCTCCCAGACCAGGTCGAGCAGCCGGGGATCCATCCGGGTCGGCTCATTCCTTCGCCAGTCGCGCAAAAACCGATTGATCTGGGAGAGGCCTTTTGGATCGAACTTTCCCTCGCGCTTGTAGGTAATCGTGGCCCTCTCGCCCGTATGGGTAAAGAACAGCTTCAGGGCGCGATCTTCCGCTGAGGCAAATGATGCAGAACCAACAAGTGCCGGCAGCGCAAACAGAGCCGGCAGAATGGTCTGCGTTGCGAAGCGTTCCGCACGCGACAGGAGTGTGGCAACTCCGCCCCAGGCTCCGCCCGATAATCCTTGCACTGGATACTTCAACACGAACAATCCCGCCCAACCAAACATTCGACGACGTGCGGGAAGCTCCGCATCCATCGCGCCCAGTAAAGCCAGCTTATGGTCAACAAACTCCTAACGAGTGGATGCGTGAGCTCGGCGGATTGAGGATGCGGATCATCCCAAGCGCAGTCGGACCCTGCGCCCGCGAGAGGAGAGCATCGAGCGCATTGTGTGCTGCTCTGAAATCCCCGCCGCTCTGAAACGGTTACAACCGCTCCCGACCCTCAGCCTCCCTGAACACGCGACCTCAACTCCCGCCTAGCGGCTGACCAGAACATGCATCGACCTTAAACCCGAATCATCAATAGGGCGGACCAGCTGGGAATGAGGCATCCGATGCGCTGCTAGCCGCCAGGCTTGTCGATCGGTAGAGACGCGACGCTTGCCCAGAAATGCGTACTTCGGTCGGAACTGGAAAAGTTCGCTGAACAAACTCTAGCTCTATCCTCAGAAGTTTGGACTATCCTCATGGCCCTCCAACTCAGGGCACCCCCTGATGTTGCCGAAACCGATCGTTCGCCGGTCGCCCGATTCATCCAGACCACTGAGCACGATGATATTCTCATCCTGCTGTATAATCTCGCTACGATAGATGCCGGCCCGAAGCGCCCTGTTCTTCGCTTGGCTTATATTACACTGCCCGGGCGGAGGAGTGACGTGCCAGTATCTCGTCCCTTGCCCATCCGAATGCCATCCTCCCGAAGCTGCGAATCCTGACAAGCTGGATAGCAGTATCCCAGACGCCAATATTACGCTGCCTAGAACCAGTTTCATGTAACCTCCGTAAGCCGCGGCAGGGCTGGTCTTCATTCTGCTTGTCCTGATTCAACATAACCGGGTTTCCCATGGCGTCACCACACACTAGGTGGCTCGCGCTAACACTGTGCTAACGCCCGCTTCGGCGGCGATTTGCGGATACTGAAAACAAGGGGTTTTTCTACGCGGTTCGCTTTGTGCTACCGATGCCACCGCTCGTTACGGCCTGGCGACGACCACCGGGAATGGTACGCCGAGACGGATTGCCTTCGAGAAGTCGGGCGACAATCCATCTGCCCGCGCCCGCACGTCGATCTTGGCAATCTCCCGCAGGCGGGCCAGCGGCAACGACGTGTCGATGGCTCCCCGGTCATAGGCGTAGTCAGGAAGATAACCGTTGACGATCAGCCGCCAATCGAACGGCACCTTGTCACCTGAGACCCGCATCAGCTTGGCGACGGTCGTCGTGCAGTTCGTCGTAATCGAGTTGTAGAACTGCGGCGTCCGGGCGAGCGCGTTGGCCTCAGCGACGTACTCGAGCAGCAGGTTCTGCGCCTGTTCGGGACTGGCTCTCAGCCGGTAGATCTGGACGTCCTCGCCACGCACGTTGGAGCGGACGCCGACGACGTCACGTTCGTCCGCAGCAACAACCACCAGTGGGTCGTTCTTGAAGAGATCGGCAACGGGAGAAAACCCGCCGCCGACCTTGTGGCGCACCTCGATCGACCAGGCGAGCTGTTCGCCGCCTTCGAAGCCGAAGCTGAAGATGACATGCGCGATCTTCGGCCCCGCCCAGTATGACATGAACAGGTCGACCGTCCTCACCTTGCTTACATCGTAGGTTCGCGTCGTCCACCGCTCCGTAAAGTCGGACTTGCTTCGCCACTCGAAGTCCCGGACATCGGTCAAGGTCAGCGAATTTCCCTCGATACGACCCGTGACCTGACGGGCCACATCCGGCGCCCATGCGGCATTGGCTTCCGGCTTGATCGAGCTCCACCAGAAGAGAACTAGGGCAAAGACGACAGCGAACGAAAGGATGGCTCTCATGCGCACCCGGCTGGCAAGCGCTGCTACGGTGAAGAGACCGAAGACGAGGAAGACGCAGGCGCCGATCGCCCGGCCGGCATCGGGCAGGGGCAGGCGATACCAGAACGCCAAGGAGCCCCAGGCTGTCAAAGCCGCCACGATCAGGGCGACCGCGAAGATCAAGATGATCGCCATCAGTCGAAGCATGTTGTTCCTTTTCCGTAGCCGCCGAAGTGCCGATGATGCGGAGCGCGCATTCATCTGGCGACCTGGAATGGAACGACCTTGGCAAAGTCCAGCATCGTGTGGATTTCCGCGGCGAGGCCGTCCATGAGTTCCAGCGCCTCAGCATAACGTGCGTCCCGCTCCGGAGCCGTAGACGACTGCCAGTCCCGCACGAGCTGGTCCGCGATGGAAAAGTCGTTGCACAGTTCCCGGAAGCTTTCATTGCGGGAGGCAAGCGCTTCGATCTCCAGCGTCTGTTCGGGAAACCTGCGCTTGGCGAACTCCGTGTCGTATTCCATTGCATCGGCTCCCGGCCAGACGACGCGGGGGGCGCACATCGCGTCGTCGTCGTGAAGATGACACAGAACCCGGCCGAGACCATGTAGGTTACAGTAACACACCGCGAATTTCTTGCGGTCGGCAGCGCATGTGTGGTCCATTCGGTCATCGGCCCGGTGGCAGGCCAGCACTGCGAGGACCTTACCGTGAAACCCATCCTGATCTCCGTCACAGCGCTGCTGATGTCGACCGGACTGGCGAGCGCAGCCGAGCCGATCGTCGGAAACTGGAAGACGACGCTTGGCGACACCGCCGCGATCGAGCCGTGCGGCGGCGGTTTCTGCATTGCGATGAAGAGCGGCAAGCATACCGGCGAATGGCGACATCGGCGTGTGCGGCCTCCCGGCGGCGGCGGTCGACGTTTCGCCTCTGGATGTGCTCGAGGATATTCACGCGACTGATGGCGAAGTGCTCGCCGGAACTCGACTTCTTCGCTTTGAACGCCGTGTCCTACGGTTCGTGTAACCGTAACATACTTTCCTTCTCTCCGCCGAAAGCGCACCAGATACGTGCGGAAAGTTTCTCCGACGATCAATCGTTCACGATGGGGAGAAGTATGTCGACGAGAACCAGACTGTTAGGAGGGGCGCTGGTCGCGTTCCTGGCGCTCAGCGGGGCGTCCCGTTCCGACACCATCAGCTTCGCCGACGCGGTGAGCACGCTCGCCAACGACTGCGGATCCGACATCAAGAAGTTCTGCAAGGGCCTGAACCTCGGAAGCGATCGCATCCAGAACTGCCTCGAGGCCCATGCCGCAAAAGTCTCGCCGACCTGCACGGGGCGCGTCGGCGTGGTCGGCGTCGGTGCGGTCGGCTTCCATGGCGGCTGGTATGCGCACCCTGCGGCCCGCTACGGCGCCGCGGTCGCGACCGGCGCGGCCATCGGTGCAGCGGCGGCCTCCGCGCCATACTACTATCACCCCGCTTGCGGCTACTATCCGTATCCGCCCTGCTACTGAAGTCGGAGCGGCATACCGCAATGGAACAGCGAAGAAACAGCCGAGGGAGATGGAAGTCAGCTGCGGGCGTTCTTTCCGCCATCATTCTGGCCTATCTCCTCTTCTCCTACCTGGTGATGCCGGAACTTTGGATCTTCCGCGACCGGAGCACTGTTGCCGATCTCAGCCGGATGGTCACCACGACCGGCGACGACATTCCGGGTGACCCCATCAACGTCGGGCTCGTTGGCCCGAAGCAGCAGGTGATCAAGGCCTTCGCAGCCTCGGGCTGGGATCCGGCCGACAGGATAACATTGCTCTCCTCGGTCGAAATCGGCCTCAGCGTGGCGCTTGATCGGCCGGATCTCGATGCGCCCGTCAGCCCGCTGTTCTTCGACGGCCGGAAGCAGGATCTGGCCTTCGAAAAACCAGTCGGGCGAAGCGCGGACGAGCGCCACCACATACGCCTCTGGCAAACGGCGACCGTCGGCGCCGACGGTCAGCCTCTGTGGTTGGGCTCCGCCAGCTTCGACCGTGGCGTCGGCGTCAGCCACGACACCGGGCAGATCACCCACCATATTGGACCCGATCTCGACGCCGAGCGCGAACTGGTGATCGGCGACCTCAAGGCCGCCGGGCAGATCTCCATGACCTATGAGCGCGCAGGCGTCGGTGCGACAAGAGATGGTCGGAACGGCGGCGGGGATCCGTACTTCACCGATGGTCGAATCCTTGTAGGGGTGCTGCGATCGACCGAAAAGCGATAGAATTGGCGACGGCGGGACAAGGGCGAGCGGAGCGACCGTATGCGGTGCTCGACCGCAACGGGCTGGTCCAGCACCGCAAACGACGGCGCAACAGAGCTGTCGGAACGCCACTCTCCCAACCTCGCCAACCCAACGACCTGTGGTGCGCCGATTACAAGGGCGAGTTCATGCTCGCCGACAAGCGCTACTGCTATCCATTGACCGTCACCAGGCATGCCGTTGGAATCAAACAGGTCGAAGACCATATCTGGCTCGCAAGCTTCATGGATTACGATCTGGGATCCTTCGATGACGAAACATGCAGGCTCGAACCACTGCCGAACCCTTTCGGTCCAAAAGTGTTACCTATGTCTCAGGAATAAACCGTAACCCATGTGTCCAGAACGGACCATCAGTTTAGTGGCGCACCCGACAGGATTCGAACCTGTGACCTTTGGAATCGGAATCCAACACTCTATCCAGCTGAGCTACGGGTGCATGCTTGAGGCGGTTTGAATCGCCTGTCCGATGGGTGGTTCTTAGCCTAGCTTGCGGCTGGCTTCAATCGCGAAATTCTCAGAAATAACGGTGCTTGCGCTTTGCAGGGTGTTTTTATCCGTCAGCCCCGAGGAACGTTACATAAAAACTCCGCCGGCCTTGCGGGCGGCGGAGTGTGATTGTCGCAGGGTCGCCTTGGCGCGCGGTCAGATCTGCATGGCGCCGGGGCCGGGGATTGCCTTTGACGGCACCTTGCCGAGAATGATCATGCCGAGGACTTCGTCCTTGGTCACGTCCTCGGTGCGGGCGTGGCCGACGACCTGACCGTTTTTCATCACCGAGACGCGGTCGGCGAGGTCGAAGACGTCGTGGATGTCGTGGCTGATGAGGAAGATGCCGATGCCTTCCTTCTTCAGCTGCTTGATGAGCTCGCCCACCTGCGCCGTCTCCTGGGGGCCGAGCGCTGCCGTCGGCTCGTCCATGATCAGGATGCGGGCATTGAATAGGATCGCACGCGCGATCGCCACCGATTGCCGCTGGCCGCCCGAAAGCGCCTTCACCGGCTCCTTGAAGCGCTTGAAGTTGGGGTTGAGCCGCCCCATCACCTCGCGGGCCGAGGCTTCCATCGCGACGTCGTCGAGCGTGCCCCAGCGAGTCTTCAGCTCGCGGCCGAGATAGAGGTTGGCGGCGGCGTCGACATTGTCGGCGACGGCGAGCGTCTGGTAGATCGTCTCGATGCCATATTTCTTGGCATCGCGCGGATTGCGGATGTCGGCGGGCTCGCCGTTGATCAGGATCTCGCCGCCATCACGCTTGTAGGCGCCGGAGAGGATCTTGATGAGCGTCGACTTGCCGGCGCCGTTATGGCCGAGCAATGCCACGACTTCGCCAGGGTAGAGATCGACCGAGGCGTTGTCCACGGCGTGAATGCCGCCGAAGGAGATCGAGATGTTTTTCAGTTCTACGAGGGGAGTGCGTTGATCAGCCATGTCTAGGGCTCCTCTCACTTGGCACGGGCGCGGTAGACGGTGTCGAGCCAGACCGCCACGACAAGGACGGTGCCGACGACGACGCTCTGCAGCGGCGTATCGACATGCGCAAGCACCATGCCTGACTGCAGCGACTGCATGACGAGCGCGCCCAGCATGGCGCCGGCGATGGTGCCGGTGCCGCCTGCCAGCGACGTTCCGCCGATGACGGCTGCGGCGATGGTGTAGAGTTCGTCGAGCGTACCCTGCGAGTTCGTAGCGGCATTGAGGCGGGCGGTGGAAATCGCCGCCGCAATGGCGGCCAGAATACCCATCAGCGCGAAGATGCGCACGGTGACCCAGCGGGTCTTGATGCCGGCGAGCTCGGCTGCCTCAGGGTTGCCGCCAATCGCGAAGACATAGCGGCCGAAGCGCAGTCGTGTCGCGATGAAGGTCATGATGATGCCGACGACGATAGCGATCAACACCGGCACGGCGATGCCGTAGGGGATATCCAGGCCGGTCTCGGGCCACGGAATATTGTTGTTCTCGGCATATTTCTTGGCGATGTTGATCGGCCAGTAATAGCTGTTGGCGATCCAGACCGCGCCGAGGATGAGCACGCAGCTCAGGATGGCGAGGAAATATTCAGCCCACATCGGCCGGCGCGGGAAGCCGAAGCGGCGGCGCTGCCGGCGCGAGCCGACGATGCTGGCGATGACGAAGAGGCAGGCGCAGATGCCGACGATCCAGCTCCAGGTGGCGCCGATCGAGCCCTCAGCACCGCCGCCCATGATGCGGAAGGTCTGGTCCATCGGGGCAACCGTCTGGCCGCTGGTGACGAGCCAGGTTGCGCCGCGCCAGACGAGCAGGCCGCCGAGCGTGACGATGAAGGAGGGAACGTTGAGGAAGGCGATGATGATGCCCTGAAAGGCACCGATCAGGCAGCCTGCAGCCAATCCGACCAGAAGTGTGATCGCCCAGGTGAAGGGGCTGTCGAAGCCGATATATTCCGGCAGGATCTTGGCCTGCGTCACGCCCATGATCATGCCGCAGAGGCCGAGCACGGAACCGACCGACAGGTCGATATTGCGGGTGACGATGATCAGCACCATGCCCGTCGTCATCACGGCGATATCGGTCGTCTGGACCGAGAGGTTCCAGAGATTGCGCGGGGTCAGGAAGAGGCCGCCGGTGATGATGTGGAAACCGATCCAGATGATGATGAGCGCGCCGATCATGCCGAGCAGACGCGTGTCGATCTCGGTGGCGCGGAAGAAGCGGGTCACCGGACTGGCTTCCGCCGCTCGCGGTCCGCTTGATGTTGTGGATTTTACCATTTCGGCCATGGGTTTGCCGTTCCCCCATTTTGTTTGGACGGACGCGCCGGCGTGCTAGAGGCTGCCATCGGCGTCATGCGTCTGTTCTTCAACTCACCATCGCGATGCTTCCGGAAACCGGTCGCGTGGCGTCGCGACACCCTTCCGGCAGGGAATGAAAATCCGCGATGGTGCGGCGAGGCGGAGAAAACTTCGTCGTTGGAATTCTCATCCGCATCCGGCGCCGCAACGGTGTTCCGCTGCGGCGCCGGCAATTCCAGTTTACAAGCCTGAGCTTACTTGCAGGCAGCGACGCTGTCGGCCTTGACGCCCTGGCACGCTTCCGCCTTGGAGATCCAGCCGGCGTCGATGACGACGTTCAGGTTTTCCTTGGTGATCGCAAGCGGCTTCAGGAAGACCGACTGCATTTCGACGCCCTTGGGGCCGCCCTTGAAAGCCTGGGCGCCGTCGATCTTGCTCATGTCCTTGCCGCCGGCGAGGTCGAGAGCGACTTCTGCGGCGCGCTGGCCGAGTTCGCGGCTGTCCTTCCAGACGGAAACCGTCTGCGTGCCGAGAGCGATGCGATTGAGCGCTGCCTTGTCACCGTCCTGGCCGGAAACCGGAACGGAGCCGGCGAGGCCCTGTGCGTCGAGAGCAGCGATGGCGCCACCGGCGGTGCCGTCGTTCGAAGCAACAACGGCGTCAACCTTGTTGTTGTTGGCGGTCAGGAACTGCTCCATGTTGCGCTGAGCGTTCTCCGGCAGCCAGCCGTCGGTATAGGCCTCGCCGACATTCTTGATCTTGCCGGCGTCGATGGCGGCCTTCAGGACTTCCTGCTGGCCCGAGAACAGGAAGTCTGCGTTCGGATCGGAAGACGAGCCCTTGATGAAGACGTAATTGCCTTCCGGCTTGGCCTTGAAAACGCCTTGAGCCTGGAGGCGGCCGACTTCCTTGTTGTCGAAGGTGATGTAGAAGGCAGCCGGGTTTTCGATCAGGCGGTCATAGCCGACGACGGGGATACCTTCAGCGGCGGCCTTTTCGATGGCCGGGCCGATCGCATCGGAGTCCTGGGCGAGAATGATCAGCGCATTGGCGCCCTGGGAGATCAGCGATTCGACGTCGGTAAGCTGCTTGGCGGCAGAAGACTGCGCGTCAGCGGAAATATACTTGGCGCCCTTGGCTTCGAGAGCCTTCTTGATGGCGGCTTCGTCCGTCTTCCAGCGTTCTTCCTGGAAATTCGACCAGGAAACACCGACGACGAGATCGGCAGCCATGGCAGCGGTATGCACGGAAACGAGGATGGCAGCACCCGCCATCAATTTCAAAATAGACTTCATAATGTCCTCCCGAGTGGATTGCGACCGGCCCAGCCCATGCTTCCTCCGGCCACCGCGAATAGCTGTCGAGAAAGGTTTGGATTTTTTTCTCGACAGTCGAGAAATTTAGTGTCAGAGATTTTTTCAACTGTCAACACTGCACTGCCAGCTTAATTTCCTTGCGAAACACCGGCTGGAGATGCAGTGGAAACCACGGGAAGAGCAAGCAGGAGGAGAGGGCGGCATTCATGCTGACCAAGTCGAGCACGGAGCTGGTCAGGCAGAGAAACAGCGTGCTCGTGCTGTCCGTGCTGCGTCGCCACGGTGCGCTCGCGCATACCGAAATATCCGATTTCACCCGGCTTTCGTCGGCCACCATTTCGGCGATCACCACTGAGCTGGAAAAAGCCCAGATCATCGAAAAATCGGAACAGCAGCCGGCAAGCGGCCGCGGCCGGCCGCGCGTGCTGCTGCGCCAGCGGCGCGATTGCGGCTATCTCATCGTCGTCATCATCTCCTCGGATGCGGTGCAATATTCGCTGGTCGATTATGCCGGCAAGCTGATCGACCGCTTCAGCGAGGAACGTTCGCATGATCCGGCAGGCGCCGTCCGTTTTGTCGCGGCGGTGCGGGCCGGGCTTTTGCGGATTCTCGATCGCTCGAAGATCAGCCAAGAAAAGGTGCTGCTGATCTCGATCAGCAGCAAGGGGCTTGTCAATTCCACCGAGCCGGTTCTCGTCTGGTCACCGATCTTCGGCAGCGAGCAGATCGATTTCGAATCAGCACTCCGGCCGGAATGGCAGGCCAAGGTGATCCTCGACAACGAGACGCTGCTGATCGCAGCCGCGCTCGGCGCGCGTGAAGAGATGGTGAAGGGCGCCGATTTCCGCTCGCTCGCTGCCCTTTCGCTCGGCCACAGCGTCGGGCTCGGCATCGTCAGGCGCGGGAACCAGACAGGCCAGGAGATATCGGCGCCCAATTTCGGGCACATGCTGCACATGGCCAATGGCGGGCTCTGCCGCTGCGGCACCCGAGGTTGCATCGAGGCCTATGCCGGTTTCTACGCGATCCTGCGCAGCGCCTTCGAAGTGCCGCTGGATACGATCCCGGCAAAGTTCGTGCCGGTGGCGGAACTCGACAAGATTGCCGCAAAGGCGCGCCAGGGCCACCGCGTCCCAGCTTTCGCCTTTCGCCAGGCGGGGCTGGCGCTCGGCAATGGGCTGTCGCGCATGCTGAGCCTGACGGAGCGCATGCCGATCGCCATCACCGGGCCGGGCACGCGTTATTACGACCTTCTTCGGCAAGGGATCGAAGAGGGTCTGGGGCAGTCGCATATTGTGCGCATGGAAGGCATGCCCGAGATCAGGGTAGTGGCCGACGAGCAGATCCTCGTCTTCGAAGGACATTTGAACCGGGCGCTGTCGGTGATCGACGAGGATATCGTTCTCTCGGGCGTTCACGGAGCCCAAGCATCGGCGACTATTCAAGAATCGGGTTGAGGGTTTCTTTCGATCAAGCATATGGCTTTGGGGGCGCCGCGGCACGCCCCCACAAAAAGATCCGCAAAATGCGAAATGGCCGGGCAAGTGCCCGGCCACCTCATGCATGGCTTCCGGTCGGGAGAGGGCCGTCAGCCGATCTTGATGAGCTTGCCTTCCTTGACGGACTGAACCGCGGCATCGGCAAGTGCCAGCGCTGCGAGACCATCGGCGCCGGAAGGCGAGATCTTGGAGCCCTTCTCGATCGCGGCGATGAAGCTGGCGATCTCGTTGGCATAGGCTTCGGTATAGCGGGTCATGAAGAAGTCATGCAGCGGCGGGCGGGTGTAGCCTTCGCCGTTTGCGACTTCGATCGAGACAGGGCGCTGGTTTTCGGCTGAGACGAGGCCCTTGGAGCCGTGCGCCTCAATGCGCTGGTCGTAGCCATAGGTGGCGCGGCGGGAGTTGGAGATGATGGCCTGCTTGCCGGATTTCGTCTGCAGGATCACCGAGACGCTGTCATAGTCACCAGCTTCGCCGATCGCCTTGTCGACGAGAACTGCAGCGGTCGCGAAAACCGACACCGGTTCTTCGCCGAGCAGGAAGCGGGCCATGTCGAAATCGTGGATCGTCATGTCGCGGAAGATTCCGCCGGAGCGCTTGATATAGTCGACCGGTGGGGCGCCGGGGTCGCGCGAGGTGATCGTCACCATCTCGACATCGCCGATCTTGCCCTCGTCGATGACCTTGCGCACCGCCATGAAATGCGGGTCGAAGCGGCGGTTGAAGCCGACCATCAGCTTGGCGCCGGTCTCTTCCACTACCTTGATGCAGGCCTTGACGCGGGCAACGTCGAGATCTATCGGCTTTTCGCAGAAGATTGCCTTGCCGGCGCGGGCGAAACGCTCGATCAGGTCGGCATGTGTATCCGTCGGCGTGCAGATGACGACGGCGTCTACATCCTTGGCGGCCTCGATCGCTTCGATGGTGCGGACCTCGCAGCCATAGGCGGAAGCGATTGCTTCGGCAGCCTGCGGAAAGGCGTCGGCGACCGCGACGAGCGTCGCATTGGCGTCGCCGCTGACGGCCTTTGCATGGACCTTGCCGATGCGGCCGGCGCCGAGAAGACCAAATCTCACTGTCATTTTTTAACCTCCCTTGAATTCGGAACAAATAAACCGAATTGCCAACATTCTGGAATTTTCATTCCATCTTCTGTGGACCGCGTCAAGCCCGCGGATCTTTCACATTTGCAAGATTCGAACCAGAGCCTTTCATGGTCGGATTGAAGTATTCTGCCGGAGCAGATTTTGGTCAGGGCAGAGCCGATCGCCTCCGATCGTGGCGGAAAGATGCCCGGCTTTCAGCCAAGAGAATACTTTAATCTGACCAGGAAAGGCTCTAGAACAGGATGATTTTAGGCCGGTCGGCCTAAAATCTGAATCCTGTTCTACATTATATAGTTAGAGCTTGATGTCGTCCGAAAACCGCTTACACTTTTCAGCATCATGCTCTAGAGACAATCGCGGCACGGGCCGAAGGCCGTGCGACAAATGCGACCGCGGGGCAGGAATGAAACTCATCGATCCGAATCATCCGGCATATCGGCGCCTCTGGGTGCGGATTGCCATCGTTGCCGTTTGCTTCGGCTGGGCCGTGGTCGAACTTGTCACCGGCGATCCGTTCTGGGCGGTGCTGGCCGGCGGGGCAGGCGCCTATTCCTTCTATATGCTGTTCTGGACCTTCAATCCGCAGCCTCCGGCCATCGAGCCGCCCGTACAGCCTGACGCCGAGCACGAGGACGAACACGCGGCGGCCGCTGAAAAACCTTCGAAGGACGGGCGGGCCGAATAGTCAGCGGCTCAATCGCCGCAACGCTTCGTCGATCAGCAGATTGGCCAGCATCATGCGCTTCGTCGCATTGTCACGGAAGGGCAATTCTACGCCATCGGGATGATTGGCCCGCGCGAAGGCGCGGCGCTTCTCGCGGAGTGTGAGCAGCGTATCGGCGGCGGAGATCGCCAGTTCTTCGGCAACCTCCTGCGGAGTCGTGCGAACGAGATGATCCGGCATGACGGGCTCGGGTGGAGGCGCAGGCGCCGGTTTCTCCACGACCCCAGCGGCATCGAGATCCAGATTGTCGAAATAGGCTTGGCCGACGCGTTGCGAGGCGACTGAGACGCCCGCCATCACATCGAAGGCAAGCCCGGTGCCGAGACCGGACACACGATGGGCCGCCGGGGCTTCGGCGTCTTCGGTCGTCTCATCCTCCGCCTTCAGCCGCTCGAGGACTGATTGAAATACCGACTGTCCGAACAGCATCCCGCTTTCCTTTCGAAGCGCGCATTAAAAGAGAGCAAGATGGCGCAGGGCTTGCGGCTGTCGTCAGCCGGCCTGCTTTTGGCTCTCTTCGAGGATGATGTCGTAGAGCAGCCGTGCACTCGGCGGCAGCGCCCGTTCCCTCGCCGTGATCATGCTGTAGGGCTTGACGTTGATGTCGAAATCGATCGGCAGCATGCGCACATCAGAGGCATTCGAGCCCTGGCTGGCAAGGAACTGGGCGACGTCGACGGCAACGGGAGCGATCGCATCGGTTTCGCAGATGATGGCGCAGGTCAGAAGCAGCGAGGAGGTGTTGACGATGTTTTCGGGCAACGCCACGCCACGCGACAGGAAAACGTCCTCGATCGTGCGGCGCAGCAGCGTGCCCGGCGGTTGGAACACCCAGTCGTAATCCCTGACGTCGGAGAGGCTGCTCGTCTTCTGCTTCATAAGCGGGTGATGGCCGCGCACGATCAGGCAAGCCCGTTCGATGCCGATCTCCGTCACCTCGAACAGGCGCGGGTTGAGATCATCGGGAATGCGGCCGATGATGAAGTCATGGCGGGCGGCGAGCAGCTCGCGGGCAAGCACGTTGCTCGTCTCCACCTGGATGTTGATTTCGATACCCGGATAGGCCTTGCGCACCTTGTTGATCGCCGGCACGACGAGGCTCATGGCCGGCGCGGTCACCGCGCCAATGAAGACCGAGCCGCCCTTGCCGCTTTTCAATTCGCCGATCTCGCGGCTCGCCTCGCGCAGCTCCAGGAGGATCTTCCGAGCCCTTCGGGCAAGCGCTGCGCCGAAGGTCGTCAGCACGACGCCGCGGGCCACGCGCTCATAGAGCGATGTCTTGGTGATCGATTCCATTTCGGACAACATGCGCGATGCGGCGGGCTGCGAAATGTTCAGGACTTCCGCAGCTGCGGAAATCTGTCCACTATCTTCGATTGCGACGATCATGCGCAGGTGATTCAGCTTAAGTCCTGCACGCAAAAGGCCGTCATCGCCGAAATTATCGCTGTGGATATCGACGTGATCCATCAAAAATGGCTCAGAAATAACCGTCATGGTTGCAGCCTCCTCGCTGCGCTCCATCAAAAGTAATACTTTTTAACGATATACCAAAATTGTTATGCACGTTAGCACTTATTCTATTTGACAGTTATAGGAATCCATACCAGTTTGCCGCCGTGTGCTGGTTGGCACTCAACACGTGTGAGATCGTGGAGGAGACCTACTTCGTTTCTCACCATCTGAAGTAACTATCCAATACGGAACCTGCCACAGTTTCGGGGCGGGCGATTTTTCGTCCGCTGCTTATTAACAAGGGAGAGAGAAATGAAATCCATTATCTCATTGATGGCTGCGTCTGCCTTCGGCGTCGCTTCGTTCGTTGCACCGGCTCTGGCCGCGGATAAGGGTACCGTCGGCATCGCAATGCCGACCAAGGCTTCTGCCCGCTGGATCGACGACGGCAACAACATCGTGAAGCAGCTGCAGGCTGCCGGTTACGGCACTGACCTGCAGTATGGCGACGACGACATTCCGAACCAGCTTTCGCAGATCGAAAACATGGTCACCAAGGGTGCCAAGGTTCTCGTCATCGCTTCGATCGACGGCACGACGCTTTCCGACGTTCTCCAGAAGGCACACGACGCCGGCATCAAGGTCATCGCTTACGACCGCCTGATCCGCGATTCGGGCAACGTCGACTACTACGCCACTTTCGACAACTTCCAGGTCGGCGTTCTGCAGGCTGGCTCCATCGTTGACGGCCTCGGCCTCAAGGATGGCAAGGGCCCGTTCAACATCGAACTGTTCGGCGGCTCGCCTGACGACAACAACGCCTTCTTCTTCTATGATGGCGCAATGTCCGTCCTGCAGCCCTACATCGACAGCGGCAAGCTCGTCGTGAAGTCCGGCCAGACCGGCATGGACAAGGTCGGCACACTGCGTTGGGATCCGGCAACGGCCCAGGCCCGCATGGACAACCTGCTCTCGGCCAACTACACCGACGCCAAGGTCGATGCCGTTCTGTCGCCCTACGACGGTCTGTCGATCGGTATCATCTCCTCGCTTAAGGGCGTTGGTTACGGTACCGCGGCTCAGCCGCTCCCGATCGTCACCGGTCAGGACGCTGAAATCCCGTCGGTCAAGTCGATCATCGCTGGCGAACAGCACTCGACGATCTTCAAGGACACCCGCGAACTCGCCAAGGTCACTGTTGCCATGGTCGACGCCGTCATGTCCGGCAAGGAGCCTGAGGTCAACGACACGAAGACCTACGACAACGGCGTCAAGGTCGTCCCGTCCTATCTGCTGAAGCCGGTTGCCGTCGACAAGACCAACTACAAGCAGATCCTCGTCGACAGCGGTTACTACTCTGAAGACAAGCTGAAGTAATGAGAAGGACCGGAACCCGCGCTTGCGGGTTCCGGTCTTCGATTTTATGATCGCCCAGCCGCTTGACGGCTGTCGGCGCTGGAACTTTGACTATGGACAATACCATCCTCGAAATGCGGAGCATCACCAAGACGTTCCCGGGCGTCAAGGCACTGGAGAATGTGAACCTCAAGGTTCGCCAGGGTGAAATCCACGCATTGGTGGGCGAAAACGGGGCCGGCAAATCGACCCTGATGAAAGTGCTATCAGGCGTCTATCCCACAGGAAGCTATGAAGGCGACATCGTCTACGAAGGCGAGACGCGCAACTTCAAGGTCCTGAAGGACTCAGAAGAAATCGGCATCGTCATCATTCACCAGGAACTGGCGCTCGTGCCGTTGCTGTCGATCGGCGAAAACATCTTCCTCGGCAACGAGAATGCCAAGAGCGGCGTCATCAGCTGGGACGAGACATTCAACCGCACGAAGCAGCTGCTGAAGAAAGTAGGCCTGTCCGAATCTCCGAACACGCTGGTGACCGACATCGGCGTCGGCAAGCAGCAGCTCGTCGAGATCGCCAAGGCGCTGTCGAAGAGCGTCAAGCTGCTCATCCTGGACGAGCCGACCGCTTCGCTCAATGAACGCGATTCCGACGCGCTGCTCACTCTGCTCATGGAGTTCCGCAAGCAGGGCATCACTTCGATCATCATTTCCCATAAGCTGAACGAGATCCGCAAGGTCGCCGACCAGATCACGGTCCTGCGCGACGGCATGACGGTCAAGACACTCGACTGTCACGCGGACGAGATCAGCGAAGACATCATCATTCGCAACATGGTCGGTCGCGATCTCGAGGACCGCTACCCTCCGCGTTCGGTGCCGATCGGCGAAACCATTCTCGAAGTGAAGAACTGGAACGCCTATCACCAGCAGCACCGCGACCGTCAGGTCCTGCACAATATCAACATCACCGTCCGCAAGGGCGAAGTCGTTGGTATCGCTGGTCTGATGGGGGCAGGGCGCACCGAATTTGCTATGAGCCTGTTCGGTAAGGCCTATGGTCATAAGGTTTCGGGCGAGGCGCTGATGCACGGCAAGCCGGTCGACGTCAGCACCGTGCGCAAGGCGATTGACGCAGGTCTCGCCTACGTTACCGAAGACCGCAAGCAACTCGGCCTCGTGCTCAACGACACGATCCTGCACAACACGACGCTCGTCAATTTGAAGGCGGTGTCGAATGCGTCCGTGATCGACAGCGTCAAGGAGTCCAGGGTTGCGACCGACTATCGGTCGAAGTTGCGCATCCGTTCCTCCAGCATCTTCCAGGAGGCTGTCAATCTTTCCGGCGGCAACCAGCAGAAGGTGGTGTTGTCGAAGTGGCTGTTCTCCGATCCCGATATTTTGATCCTCGACGAGCCGACGCGCGGCATCGATGTTGGCGCAAAATATGAAATTTATACTATCATCAACCAGCTTGCCGCCGATGGAAAGGGCGTTCTGATGATCTCGTCGGAAATGCCCGAATTGCTCGGCACGTGTGACCGCATCTACGTGATGAACGAAGGACGCATCGTCGCGGAACTGCCGAAGGGAGAAGCAAGCCAGGAAACCATCATGCGCGCTATCATGCGCTCAGGGGAGAAGAAACAATGACGCCGATCAATCAACCCATCGCTGAGCAGGGGCGTGTCGTCTCCGTCGGAGACTACGTTCGCGGCAACATCCGCGAATACGGCATGTTTATCGCCCTCATCGCGATCATGGTGTTCTTCCAGTTCTCGACCGGTGGCGTTCTCTTCAGGCCGCTCAACCTGACAAACATCATTTTGCAGAACTCGTTCATCGTCGTCATGGCGCTCGGCATGCTGCTGGTGATCGTCGCCGGCCATATCGATCTTTCTGTCGGCTCGGTCGTCGGCTTCATCGGCGCCATCGCCGGCGTGATGACGGTGCAATGGCACACCAACTATGTCCTGGCGGGTATCGTCTGCCTTGCCATGGGCGCGCTTGTCGGCGGCATCCAAGGCTATTTCGTCGCTTATCACAAGATCCCGTCCTTCATCGTCACGCTGGCCGGCATGCTGGTCTTCCGCGGCCTGACGCTGTTCGTGATGACGGCATCGGGGACCGGCACCAGCATCGGTCCTTTCCCGCCGGCTTTCCAGCTGATCAGCATCGGCTTCCTGCCGAACGCTTTCGATATGGGCGGCATCAACTCGACCTCGATCATTCTGACCGTTGTCGGCGCCGTAACCCTCTTCTACCTGGCATGGCGCAAACGCCTATCGAATGAAAAGCATGGCAATGACGTCGAGCCGCTGGGCTTTTTCCTCGTCCAGAACGCCCTCGTCACCTTCGCCATTCTGGCGCTCGGCTACCAGCTATCGATCTATCGCGGCTTCCCGAATGTGCTGATGGTCATGCTTGTTCTGGTGGCTGCCTATGCCTTCATTACCCGCCGCACGACGATCGGCCGCCGCATCTACGCCATGGGCGGCAATGAGAAAGCGACGAAGCTTTCCGGTATCAACACCGAGCGGCTGACCTTCCTGACGTTCGCAAACATGGGCCTGCTTGCCGGACTGGCCGGACTGATCGTTGCCCTGCGTCTCAATTCGGCAACGGCCAAGGGTGGCTTCGGTCTTGAACTCGACGTGATCGCGGCCTGCTTCATCGGCGGCGCATCCGCCCAGGGCGGCGTCGGCAAGGTGACCGGTGCTGTTATCGGCGCTCTGATCATGGGCATCATGAACAACGGCATGTCAATCCACGGTCTCGGCACCGACTCGCAGCAGATGGTCAAGGGTGCGGTGCTTCTCGCTGCCGTGTTCTTCGACGTTTACAATAAGAACAAGGGCTGAGCTTAGCTCGGCACCCGCTCGCAGTCATAAGAAATCTGAATTCCGGCTCCGCATGGAGCCGGAGAGGCGTCGCTATGCCATCGCCAAAGAAAAAGGATGAGTAACGTGCTTATTTCACAGATCAAGGGTGCAAACGGAGAGATCATTGTCGCCGTACGCGAGCAGGGCGGCACTGCAAGATCGGTCAAGAACGCCGTCAGCGCCTATGCGCTGGCGATGGAGGCCGCAGACGGCGGCAAGTCCCTTGCCTCAGTCATCGAGGCGCATGGCTACGGGGACGCCGTCGATCTTGAAAAGGCCTATGCGGAAGGCCGCTTCTTGCCGCCGATCACCCATCCGGATGCCGCGCACCTACATCTGACCGGCACCGGCCTGACACATTTAGGCTCGGCGGCAACGCGCGATTCCATGCACAAGAAGACCACCGAAGCCGCCGAGGAAACCCTGACGGACTCGATGAAGATGTTCAAGATGGGCCTCGAGAACGGCAAGCCGAAGGCCGGCGAAAAGGGCGTCCAGCCTGAATGGTTCTACAAGGGTAACGGTTATGGAGCCGCTGCACCCGGCGCGCCGCTGGTTTCGCCTTCCTTCGCGCTCGATGGCGGCGAAGAGCCTGAAATGGCCGGCATCTACGTGATCGCCAAGGACGGCTCGCCCTTCCGCATCGGCTTTGCGCTGTCGAACGAGTTTTCCGATCACGTCACCGAGCGGGTTAACTATCTCTATCTCGCCCATTCGAAGCTGCGCCCGGCAAGCTTCGGCCCGGAAATCCGCGTCGGCGCGGCCCCGGAAGATATTCGCGGCACCTCGCGCATCAAGCGCGGCGACAAGGTGATTTTCGAAAAGCCGTTCCTGTCCGGTGAGGCGAACATGTCGCACACCTTCGCCAATCTGGAATACCACCATTTCAAATATGGCCTCTTCCGTGTTCCGGGCGATGTTCACGTCCATATGTTCGGCACGGCGACTCTTTCCTTTGCCGATGGCGTCAAGACCGAAGAGGGCGATGTGTTCGAGATCGAAGTCGCCGATTTCGGCCTGTCGCTCCGTAATCCGCTCAAGATAGCCGCCGAGGAAGAGATCGCCGTCAGGCAGCTCTGAATTCAAGACCTGGCCGCATTGGCGGCCGGATCGTTGCTCGTAAACGGTAAAGGAGGCTTGTTAAGCCCATGACCATTTATCAAAACCTGATCGCCGGCGAATGGGTCGGCTCGAACGCGACGAAGAATATCAACCCGTCGGATACGAACGAAGTTGTCGGCCTCTATGCCGACGGCAGCGCCGATGACACGAGAAATGCCATCGCTGCCGCCAAGGCCGCCTTCCCGGCCTGGTCGCGGTCGGGCATCTGGGAGCGCCACGTCATCCTGAAGAAGGCCGGCGACGAGATCATGGCGCGCAAAGACGAGCTCGGTGCGTTGCTTGCCCGCGAAGAGGGCAAGACGCTGCCGGAAGCCACCGGTGAGGTTATTCGCGCTTCGCAGATTTTCGAATTCTTCGCCGGTGAGGCGCTAAGGCTGGCCGGCGAGGTCCTCCCGTCGGTTCGTCCGAATATCGGCATCGAGATCACTCGCGAGGCTCTCGGCGTCATCGGCATCATCACACCGTGGAACTTCCCGATCGCCATTCCCGCCTGGAAGATCGCGCCGGCGCTCTGCTACGGCAACACCGTCGTTTTCAAGCCGGCCGAACTGGTGCCCGCCTGTTCCTGGGCGATTGTCGATATCCTGCACCGCGCCGGCCTGCCGAAGGGCGTGCTGAACCTCGTCATGGGCAAGGGCTCGGTGGTCGGTCAGGCCATGCTCGAAAGCCCCGACGTTCACGGCATCACCTTCACCGGTTCCACCGGCACCGGCAGGCGTGTCGCCGCCGCCTCCATCGAGCATAACCGCAGGTTCCAGCTGGAAATGGGCGGCAAGAACCCGATGGTCGTGCTTGACGATGCCGATCTCAACGTCGCCGTCGAGGCGGCCGCCAATTCCGGCTTCTTCTCGACCGGCCAGCGCTGCACCGCCTCCTCGCGGCTGATCGTCACCGAAGGCATTCACGACAAGTTCGTCGCAGCACTCACCGACAAGCTGAAGACGCTGGTGGTCGACAACGCCCTGAAGGCCGGCACTCATATCGGCCCTGTCGTCGATGAGCGGCAGTTGAAGACCGATATCGACTATATCGATATCGGCAAGTCGGAAGGCGCCAAACTCGCCTTCGGCGGCGAGGTGATCTCGCGCGATACGCCCGGCTTTTACCTGCAGCCGACGCTGTTTACCGAGGCAACCAACCAGATGCGGATTTCGCGCGAGGAAATCTTTGGGCCTGTGGTCTCGGTGATCCGGGCGAAGGATTACGACGAGGCGCTTGCCATCGCCAACGATACGCCGTTCGGCCTTTCGGCCGGCATCGCCACGACCAGCCTGAAACATGCGACGCACTTCAAGCGCAATTCCGAGGCCGGTATGGTGATGGTGAACCTGCCGACGGCAGGCGTCGATTTCCACGTGCCGTTCGGCGGCCGCAAGGGCTCGTCCTACGGTCCGCGCGAGCAGGGCAAGTACGCCGCCGAATTCTACACAACCGTCAAGACCGCCTACACCCTGGCTTGATACAAGTGCGATAACCCGGGCCGTACGAGGCGGTCCGGCGATATCCTGAAGGATAGAGACTATGAAAAAGAAAGCGGAATGGCCGCGCAGGCTGAGGTCGCAGGAATGGTACGGCGGTACGAGCCGCGATGTGATCTATCATCGCGGCTGGCTTAAGAACCAGGGTTATCCGCACGACCTGTTCGACGGCCGGCCGGTGATCGGCATCCTCAACACCTGGTCGGATATGACCCCGTGCAACGGTCATCTCAGAGAGCTCGCCGAGAAGGTGAAAGCGGGTGTATGGGAGGCTGGCGGCTTCCCGCTTGAGGTGCCGGTGTTCTCGGCATCCGAAAACACCTTCCGTCCGACCGCGATGATGTACCGCAATCTTGCGGCGCTTGCGGTGGAAGAGGCGATCCGCGGCCAGCCGATGGATGGCTGTGTATTGTTGGTCGGCTGCGACAAGACCACGCCCTCACTTATCATGGGGGCCGCTTCCTGCGACCTGCCTTCGATCGTCGTCACTGGCGGACCGATGCTGAACGGCTATTTCCGTGGTGAGCGCGTCGGCTCGGGCACGCATCTGTGGAAGTTTTCCGAAATGGTGAAGGCCGGCGAGATGACGCAGGCCGAATTCCTCGAGGCGGAAGCCTCGATGAGCCGTTCGTCGGGCACCTGCAACACCATGGGTACCGCCTCCACCATGGCTTCCATGGCCGAGGCGCTCGGCATGGCGCTTTCCGGCAACGCCGCGATCCCGGGCGTCGATTCCCGCCGCAAGGTCATGGCGCAGCTGACCGGCCGGCGTATCGTGCAGATGGTCAAGGACGACCTGAAGCCCTCCGAGATCATGACGAAGCAAGCCTTCGAGAATGCCATCCGCACCAACGCGGCCATCGGCGGATCGACCAATGCCGTCATCCACCTGCTCGCCATCGCCGGCCGTGTCGGCATCGATCTTTCGCTTGACGACTGGGACCGCTGCGGCCGTGACGTCCCGACCATCGTCAACCTGATGCCGTCGGGCAAGTACCTGATGGAGGAGTTCTTCTATGCCGGCGGCCTGCCGGTGGTGCTGAAGCGCCTCGGCGAGGCGGGCCTCCTGCACAAGGATGCGCTGACGGTATCCGGCGAAACCGTCTGGGACGAGGTCAAGGACGTCGTCAACTGGAACGAAGATGTTATCCTGCCGGCTGAAAAGGCGCTGACAGCTTCGGGCGGTATTGTCGTGCTGCGCGGCAATCTCGCCCCGAAGGGCGCTGTGCTGAAGCCTTCGGCGGCTTCGCCGCATCTGCTGGTGCACCGGGGCAGGGCTGTTGTCTTCGAGGACATCGACGACTACAAGGCCAAGATCAACGACGATAACCTCGACATCGACGAAACCTGCATCATGGTCATGAAGAACTGTGGGCCGAAGGGCTATCCCGGGATGGCCGAGGTCGGCAATATGGGACTGCCGCCGAAGGTGCTCAAGAAGGGCATCCTCGACATGGTGCGCATTTCCGACGCTCGAATGTCGGGAACGGCCTACGGCACCGTCGTGCTGCACACATCGCCGGAAGCGGCGGTCGGCGGGCCGCTCGCGGTCGTGAAAAACGGCGACATGATCGAGCTGGATGTGCCGAACCGTCGTCTGCATCTCGACGTTTCCGAGGAGGAACTGGCACGGCGGCTCGCCGAGTGGCAGCCGAACCATGATCTGCCCACATCCGGCTATGCCTTCTTGCATCAGCAGCATGTCGAAGGAGCGGATACCGGCGCCGACCTCGACTTCCTCAAAGGATGTCGCGGAAATGCGGTCGGCAAGGACAGCCACTAGCGCGGTTCAATCCATAACGAGAAAAGGCGGGGCACGACCCCGCCTTTTTCTTTGCACTTGTTCAATACGGAAATGGCTCTATCTTCCGTATAGATGTACAGGAGATATAGTCATGTCCAAGACGGTCGGCGCGGCGGAGTTCAAGGCGAAATGCCTGAACCTTATCGATCAGATGGGGAAGGACGACGAATCTATCGTCATCACCAAGCGCGGCAGGCCAGTTGCCGTGCTTTCGCCGGCACGTGACACCAGCGGACGCAGGAGTATCATCGGCGCGATGAAGGGCAGCGTATTGCACTATGACGATCCGCTGTCTCCGGCTGCTGAAGCAGAAGATTGGGACGCCGTTCGTTGATCATCATCGACACACATATCCTCGTCTGGGCAATGCAGGACGATGCGCGCCTCGGATCACAAGCCCGGCGCATCATCGACGAGATGACGGAGAAAAGCCGGATTCTGGTTTCGGCAATTACACCTTGGGAAATCGCGTTGCTTGTTCAGAAGGGACGCCTGGCGCTCGGCGACGATGTCGGTCGATGGATCGATAGCGCGTTGTCTCTGACCGGTATCCAGCACGCACCGATTGAGCCTTCCATCGCGATAGACAGCGTTCGGCTGCCTGGCGAGTTTCATGCCGACCCCGCCGACCGCATCATCGCTGCAACAGCCCGCTTTCATCGCGTTCCGTTACTTACGGCCGACCAGGCGATGCTCAGCTACGGCGCGCGCGGGCACCTCCAGGTTCTTGCAGCGGGATAGGCTTGGGCGGAGCCGTCAAGTTGCTGTCTTGCGACGGGGCCATGGTGATCCGGCGGCCCAAAACAATCCCGGTCTAGCCGTTTGAGACCGCCAGCGCCACACGCCGGAAGCAGGCGGAATTTCGGCACCGTCCGTCTCTATATTCAAGTCCAAGATGTTTCGCGGCGAGCTCGGCAGCTATTCTATCGGCCCTTCGCAGGGTGCGGTAAAGCTATCTGTACGCTCAGCTCTGGCTCTGGTTTTGCATCTGTCCGCCGTCCTCGACCTTCACGGTGACCGACAGCGTTTCGCCCGGCGTGCCGATGCGCATGCCTGAAATCGGCGCGGCGTCGCGATAGCAGAGACCGGAGGCGACTCTGATGTAGCGAGCATCCGGGCAGATCTCATTGGCGGGATCGAAGCCGACCCAGCCGAGGCCGGGAATATGGGCCTCGGCCCATGCATGGGTCGCAGCCTGCTCGATCTTTTCCTCCATCATCAGATAACCGGAGATGTAGCGCGCCGGCACCTGCAGGGCGCGGGCGGCGGCAATGAAAATATGCGCGTGGTCCTGGCAGACACCGCTCTTCTTCTCCAGCGCTTGTTCGGCCGTCGTCTCGGTGTTGCTGGTGCCAGGCTTATAGTCGACCGTCTCGTGGATTGCGGCCATCAACGCGTGCATCCGGGCAAGCTCGTTATCGCCACCGACGTCCTTGATCAGTTCCTTGACCAGCTTGCCGCCCTTGGTCAATGGCGTGTCGCGCAGGAAGAGCCAAAGCGGGCAGAAGCCGGTATGCGGGCCGGTGACGCCGTTGTTGTCCTCGGTCTCGACCTCGCCTTCGGCGAGGATGCGCGTCACATCCTGTTCGCCTTCCAGCGAGACCAGATTAACGTGATTGCCGTACTGGTCGTCATATTCCACTTCGGGCGTGGCGCCTTCGACGTTCAGCGCCCAGCCGAGCACTTTCTGAGCGGGGCTGGTCGGCGGCGTCAGCCGCAGCCTTTGCAGCGAGAACTGCGTCGGTCCGTCGTAGCGGTATTCGGTGAGGTGGCTGATCTTCAATCTCATATTGTTATCCGCTTATGCATAGAACCGGTAGCCGTCGGAAATTTCCGCGCCCAGCTTGTTATTGCGCGAGACAAAATCCTCCAGGAACTCGTGCAGGCCCTGATCCATGATATCTCGGATCGCCCTTGTCTGCAGTGTCTTGCGGATTGAATCCGCAGTATCGTGGGCGGGCAGCCGCTCCTCGTAATCCTGGGCGAGATAGCCGAGATTGCTGACGATTTTCTCGTAGCAATAGGCAAGCGAGCGCGGCATCTGGACATTGAGGGTCAGGAAGTCGGCGATGTTCATCGCCCGGTATTCGCCGTCATAGGCCCAGCTATAGGCGCGGTGCGCCGAGACCGAGCGCAGGATCGATTCCCACTGGACGTTGTCGAGAGAGGAACCGACTGATGAAACCGAGGGCAGCAGCACGTAATATTTCACGTCGAGAATGCGGCTGGTATTGTCGGCTCGCTCGATGAAGGTGCCGATGCGGGCAAAATTATAGAGTTCGTTGCGCAGCGTCGAACCATGGAAGGCGCCGCGGATGAGGCCGGCCCGGCGCTTGATGACATCGATCACCTCTGGCATTTCGGCCGCTTTGACGCGCTTTTCGAGCAGTGATTTCAAGTCGATCCAGCATTCGTTGGTCGCTTCCCAAGTCTCCCGCGTCAGCGCCGTGCGCACCATACGGGCATTGTTGCGGCCGGAATCGATGCAAGACATGACGCTCGACGGATTGGTGCGATCGCGCAGGAGATAGTCGATCGCGTCGGCGTTGGTCAGCTTGTTGTGGCCTTCGTCATAAGCCTCGCGTACGCCCGCACTTTGTAGAACGCCATCCCAATTGTCATCGCCGGTGCTGCTGCGGGTCAGCGACATGCGCAACCCCGCATCGATCAGGCGGGCTATATTTTCGGCGCGCTCGATGTAGCGAAACATCCAGTAGAGGCCGTTTGCTGTTCTTCCGAGCATCAGTCCTCCAATACCCAAGTGTCTTTGGTGCCGCCGCCCTGGCTGGAATTGACCACCAGCGAGCCTTGCTTCAGCGCTACGCGGGTGAGCCCGCCCGGAATGATCTGCACCTTGTCGGATACAAGCACATAGGGGCGAAGGTCGACGTGGCGCGGAGCAATGCCCTTGTTGACGAGGATCGGCACGGTGGAGAGCGACAGCGTCGGCTGAGCGATGTAATTGTTCGGCTTGGCTTTCAGCTTCTCGGCGAAATCGGCGCGCTCCTTCTTCGATGCTGTCGGGCCAACCAGCATGCCGTAGCCGCCGGAGCCGTGTACCTCCTTGACGACGAGGTCTTCCAGGTTTTCCAGCACATATTTCAGGCTGTCGGCTTCCGAACAGCGCCAAGTCGGCACGTTTTCGAGCAGCGCCTTGCGGCCGGTATAGAATTCGACGATCTCCGGCATATAGGAGTAGATCGCCTTGTCGTCGCAAATGCCGGTGCCTGGCGCATTGGCGATGGTGATGTTGCCGGAGCGGTAGACATCCATGATGCCGGGAATGCCGAGCGCGGAATCGGAGCGGAAGGTCAGGGGATCGAGGAAGTCGTCGTCGACGCGGCGGTAGAGCACATCGATCGCCTCGTAACCGCGTGTCGTCCTCATCTTCACCTTGCCGTCGATGACGCGCAGATCCGCGCCCTCAACCAGTTCGACGCCCATCATGTCGGCGAGGAACGAATGCTCGTAATAGGCGGAATTGTAAATGCCCGGCGTCAGCACGGCGACGCGCGGCTTGCCCTTGCAGCCGGGTGGGGCGAGCGAGGCGAGGCTCTGACGCAGCAGATAGGGATAATCCTCGACACGCTGCACCTTGTTCTCATGAAAGAGCTCAGGGAACATCTGCATCATGGTTTCCCGATTTTCCAGCATGTAGCTGACACCGGAGGGCGTGCGGGCATTGTCCTCCAGCACGTAAAACTGGTCCTCTCCGGTGCGCACGATGTCGGTGCCGACGATGTGGGTGTAGACGCCGCCGGGCGGTCGGAAACCGATCATTTCGGGGATGAAGGTGACGTTGTTCTCGATCAGCTCACGCGGAATGCGCCCGGCGCGGATGATCTCCTGCTTATGGTAGATATCGTCGAGAAAGGCGTTCAGCGCGATCACCCGCTGCTCGATGCCTTGGGCGAGCTTGCGCCACTCTCGGGCGGAGATGATGCGGGGAATGATGTCGAAGGGGATGAGCTTTTCGGAACTGTCGGCATGGCCGTAGACCGCGAAGGTGATGCCTGTCTTCCGGAAGATGTTTTCCGCATCGCGGGACTTGGCAATCAGATGCGCCCGGTCTTGGCTGTTGTACCACTCGAAGTATTTGTCGTAAGGCGGGCGAGGGCTTTCGTCCCCGGTAATCATTTCATCAAATGCCAAAAGCGCGGCTCCCCTTTTTCTTCATTTGAATACAACGCAAATGGCAATGCAAGAACCATGCGCAGTTCGAGGAAAAGATTTTGCGCTGCGGGAAACGGGTGAAAATCTGGGCATTTTAAGTGATGCAGTGCGGCATGACGGATGGGTGATCCCGAGGTTTGCGCAAAATCTGAGCATGTGATCGCTTTTCGTTCGGTCAAGACGGTGGAATATGGTCACGCGCGCAGGCGCCCCGCCCTCCCTCCTTGGTAAACGCCGGCTGGCGCGACCGACCTGGGTCTCTGTCATCAGCGAAATTTCAAATAAACATCAACGCTTCGCCTTTGACGGCAGCCGCCGGGTGGGGCTATCAGCACGGCGACCCTTCTCTCCCGAGCCGCCCCATGTCCTTCGATCGCCTTGCCCCCGCCGTTTTCGTCCTGCTCTGGTCCACGGGCTGGGTGGTGGCGAAATACGCCTCGTTGCATTCCGAGCCCTTCACCTTTCTTTCGATACGTTACGCGCTGTCGGCGGCGGCATTCCTAGCACTCTGCCTGGTGATGCGGGCGCAATGGCCGAAAAGTCGGGCGACGGCGCTGCGCGCCGTCTATTCCGGCTTCTTCCTGCATGGCTTCTATCTCGCCGGTCTCTGGTGGGCGATCGCCAATGGCGTGCCGGCCGGCATATCGGGCATCATCGCAGCGCTGCAGCCGCTGCTGACGGCAATGGCAGCTCCCTTTCTCATCGGCGAGCGGCTGCAGCAGGCTCAGAAACTCGGCCTTGCCCTTGGCTTCGTCGGCATTGCCATCGCCATTTCGCCGAAGCTGCTCGATCCGGCGACCGCCGATCTCACACATGCAGCCCTGCCGTTGGCGATCAACCTCGTCGCCATGGCGTCCGTCACCTACGGCACGCTCTATCAGAAGAAGCACCTGCAATCCGGCGACCTCAGAACCATCGCGACTTTGCAATATATCGGCGCGCTGATCCTCACGCTGCCGCTTTCGCTGGTCTTCGAGCATCAGCATTTCGACGGCGCCGCGCAGGCCTATGGCGCGCTGGCCTGGTCGGTCCTCGGCTTGTCGATGGGCGGCGTCGGACTGCTGCTCTATCTGATCCGCCGGGGGCAGGTGTCACGCGCCGCCTCGCTGATCTACCTCATGCCGCCGGCGGTTGCTCTCGAAGCCTTCATCGCGTTCGGGGAACCGCTGACCCTGCCGCTGATCGTCGGCACCGTGGTCGTCGTGACAGGCGTCTATCTCACGAACCGCAAGGCGTTCAGCGAGCATAGGCCTGCGGAGGTTTAGAGCGCCATGCGTCCTTTAGGACGCACAAAGGACGCTCTACACTTTGAAATCTGCGCATCGGGCTTTCCGAAAATCGATTCCGATTTTCGGAAAGCCCGATGCGCTAGATCACAAAAAAAGGCCGGAGATCACCGGCCTTTTTGCTTCTCAATCGTTCGACGTTCAGGCGCGTTCGCGGCGCTGGCCGCCACCGTTGCGGGAGCCGGAGCCACCGCGACGGTTGCCACTGTTGCCGTCGCGGCGCGGTTCGCCGGCCTGGGCTTGCTGCGGGCCGCGGTCCTCGCCATGCTTGCGGGCCGGGCGGCCGTGGGCATGGCGGCTGTTGCCGCGATGATGACCGCTCGGCTCACCATTGGCATGGGCGCCGTGATGGGCCGGACGCTGCGGCTTTGCAGAGGCGCGGAAATCGGAGGTCGAGGCCAGATCGTTGTCGGGGCCGAGATCCGGGGTCGTTTCACCGCGGCGCTGACCGCGGAAATCCTCGTTGCGGCTGGTCGGACGCTCCGGACGCGGACGACGCTCCTCGCCGCCGGCGCGGACTTCGCTGCCTTCACCTTCGCGGCGCGGGCGGCGTTCCTGACGGCTGCCGCGATGCTCCGAACGGTTCTGGTCGCCACGGCCTTCGCCACGACCCTGGCCTTCACGACCCTGGCCGCCATTACGATTGCGGTTGTTGCCGTTGGCGCGGCGGGGCGCGCTGTTCATGTTTGCCGGAGCTTCACCGCTGGCGACAGTGATGTCGATGCCCATCAGGCGCTCGATATCACGCAGCAGTCTGGCTTCATCAGGAGCGCAGAAAGCGATGGCGATACCGTCGCGGCCGGCACGCGCCGTGCGGCCGATGCGATGCACATAAGCGTCAGGCACTTCAGGCAGGTCGTAGTTGTAGACGTGGCTGACGGCCGGAATGTCGATGCCGCGGGCCGCGACGTCGGTGGCGATCAGCGTCTTGATGCTGCCGTCGCGGAAGGCCTTCAGCGCCCGCTCGCGCTGACCCTGGCTCTTGTTGCCGTGGATCGAGGCGACGGAATAGCCGATGTTTTCGAGATGCTTCATCAGCTTCTCGGCACCGTGCTTGGTGCGCAGGAAGACCATGGCGCGGCCATCGGGGTTTTCGGTCAGCGACTTGCGGAGCAGCTCCGTCTTGTCGTTCTTGCCGGCGACATAATGGACGTACTGCTCGACCTTGTCGGCGGCCTTGCCTGGAGGCGTGACTTCGACCTTGACGGGATCGACGAGATATTCGCCGGCAAGATCGGCGATCGCCTTCGGCATGGTGGCAGAGAACAGCATGGTCTGGCGCTTTTTCGGCACCATCTTGGCGATCTTGCGCAGATCATGCACGAAGCCGAGGTCGAGCATCTGGTCGGCTTCGTCGAGCACGAGATAGCGAACCGCAGTCAGCGTGATCGCGCGGCGATTGATGAGGTCGAGCAGGCGGCCGGGCGTGGCGACGAGAATGTCGGTGCCCTTTTCAAGCTGAAGCTGCTGCTTGTTGATCGAGACGCCGCCGACCACGACATTGATGCGCAGCGACGACTTGCGGATGAACTTCTTCAGGCTCTCGGCGATCTGGTTCACCAGTTCGCGGGTCGGCGCAAGGATCAGCGTCCGCGTCGTGCGGTTGTCGGGGCGCCGTTCGTCGGCAAGCAGCTTTTCGATCAGCGGCAGGCCGAAAGCGGCCGTCTTGCCGGTGCCGGTCTGGGCAAGGCCGATCAGATCGCGGCCTTCGAGGAGGAGAGGAATGGCATGTTCCTGGATCGGCGTCGGCGTTTCGATGCCGAGCTGGAACAAAGTAGCGACGATCGGCTTGGAGACACCAAGCGATTCAAAATTAGTCAAGGTATAACCTTTCGGGGCGCCACAATGACTATCGCCGGAACGCACCATGCGATCCGGTTTCATTCTGGCGTCAAGAACCCCGCGTGAAGTGGGAACTTGTGAGTTGGAAAAAAGCTTTCCAGCGCTTCTGGCCGCTCATGGGAGTGCGGCGCTCTATCGAAATGCGCTTTTGTCCCTTCTTCCTGCGTCTGTATTTTTCAGCAGGGGCACGCTCACGCGGCGGCCGGAAGGGTGAAAGCTGACCCGCATTTGGGCTAGTTCGCGTGGAAAGTCAAGTGCAGTGCACAAGAAAGCCTCAAGCTGGGTCAGGTGAGGGCATGCCGAGGACGAAGCTTTGCGATGCGGTCTCGGCGCCGTTGACGAGGATGGCGATGCGATGTTCGCCTGGATAATAGCGTCGCGTGGTGATCGGCCGCATGGCGTGGCGGCGCCCAATCGTATGGCTTTGCCCCGGAGCAAGCATTATCGCCTTGCACTTGAAGACCTTGGGTGAGAGCGAACCGTCGCTCTTCACATGGTGAATGGCGTAGTCAATCATCAGTGACTGCGCTCGCTCGCCGGCGTTTGTCACCCGGATTTCGAAATCCAGCCCTTCGCCGAACATCACCTCAGCATTCCGGAGCCGCAGGTCGCATTCGAGCGAAACGGTGGCGGCGAAGCCGAAATTGGCGAGCGCCTGCGCGTGGCCCTTCTTCAGAAGCGTGCGCGAGGCATGTTTCAGCAGCCAGCGGCGTTCGGATGAAGCGCCGTCGATATGGCCGGCGATATAGGCGGCGACCAGATCCGGGTGGTCCTTGGCGACGTCGTTCAGGCTGTTGGCCACGGAGCGGCGCACATAATCCTCCGGATCATCCATCAGCGCGGTCAGGATGGGCAGGATCGGCGCCGGATCCTTGACGAGCTGCGGCAGGCGCATCGCCCAGGGCAGGCGCGGCCGCGTTCCCTCGCTCGCCAGCCGGCGCACATGCTGGTCGGGATCGCCGGCCCAGCCGGAAATGATGGCGAGCGCGCGTTGCTGATCATGATGGATGAATTGTCGGATGCCGAATTCGGCGGTGAAATGCGGCGTCAGCGCTTTCAGGAGATCGAGGCCGAGATCGAAATGATCAAGGCCGCGTGCGGCGATGAACTGATTGACCGGCAGCAGCATCCAGCCTGTCAGTCCAGGCTCGCTTTCGGAGGGGAGGCTTACCTTCAGAATGGCGGCGGCCTCCGGGAAATTGTCGGGAAGAGTTGAGAACAGCGCGTCGCGGATCAGGGCCGATCGCTCCATCAACTCCAGCGCCTGAAGGCCGCCGGTCGCCAGCGTCACGAAGCGGCCCTTGTCGAAGGACGGGGAATTGCGGGCGATTCGATCGGCCATTTCCGCGACCAACGCTTCATGCAGCAGGTTCTTGAGCGGTTCCGGCATGCTGATCCTCCCTTTGCGTGAGGAACGCATTGGACCGGCGCCGCCGGGAGGTCAAGCGGCGCCGGATGCGGTTTCTTCTATTCCGTGCAGACTTTGACGCGGTAGGGGTCGCCCCAATCGTCGTGTCGCCATTCGAGGTGGCAGTAGGACGGTCGGTAATAGGTCCGGTAGACCGGATAGGGGCGATAATAGGGGTAGGCAGGGTAGACAGGATAAGCAGGACGGGCGGCCTCTGAGAGTAGAGCGCCACCGACGATGCCAGCGGCAAGGCCGCCCCAGAATTCATCGCGTGGACGGGCGTCGGCGGTGGTGGCTGTGGCGAGCGAGGCGCCGGCAAAGGTCAGCGCGATCAGGCCCGTCGCCATGGTCTTATGAAGAACGGACATGGTATTTTCCTTTCATGGGCATGGCTTCCATAAAGCCATGCCGCAGACTCGGCCCGGATCGCGGCGGCGCAATGGCCGCGCAAGCGGTTTCGGCATTAAATTTTCGTCATGATTTCAACGGATCCCCGACGTCGAAAGGGTTTATGGAGGACGACCTTTCAGTCTCGTGCAAGCCGGGGCTGGTAATCCCGAAATGTCTTCAGCTTGGTGAGCCGGCTCGTAAAATTCCGCTGTCGAATTTTATGGTTAAAACCTTGTTAAAAGCCTTGGCGTTATAGTTTTTATAGTCGATATTTCATTTATTGCGGGAGCGATATTTTTTGAAATCAGCCGGGGAACTTCTGGAGTTGGCTTGCCGCCGGATCGCTGATCTGGATACCCCGGCCTATGTCAAGAACAGCGAGCTGCGTTATATCGCCGTCAACGAGGCCTATGCCCGTTTTCTAGGCCGCGAGATCTCCGATTTCATCGGCAGGCGCAGCCGCGAGCTTCTCGACCGTCCCGAGGAAGAGGAGCGCGAGGACAAGGAACGCCGCGCGCTGGTGTTCGGCACCGAGGAAAACGCCATCTGCTTCGATGCGGCGGGCCTCAGTCATGAACGCATCCAGATCGAAAGCTTTTCGCCATCGCCGGAGCGAGCCTATGTGCTCGGCATCTTCGAAGTGCGCGAGACGCCACGTCGCGCCCTTGGAGACGGGAAGGGCGCCGACGATCATGGCCTTGCCGGCGATTTCGCCCGCGTGCGCGAGGCGCTGGAAAAGCTCGACCACCCGATCGGCATCTTCGCCGAAGACGGCCGGCCTCTGGTCGTCAATGCCGCCTATCGCAACGGCGAGAAACCGGTAGCCCCTAGCGATTCGAGTTGGCACGCGAGCGTCGACGAACGCGACCTGCTACGCACCATCATGGAGGATCTGCCGGTCGCGGTTTTCGTGCGCGACGAGAAACATCGCCTCGTCTATGCCAACCAGTATTATGAGACTTTCAGCGGCCATGAGCGCTCGCGGATGCTGGGAATGACCGAATATGAAATGTTCGGGCCGGAGGGCGGAGAGGCGATCTACCAGGAAAACCGGCTGTCGCTGGAACAAGACCTGTCGCAGGAGCTGGAAGGCGTAATGCCGAGCAAGGACGGCCGCATCCATCCCGTGATCTCGCGAGTCAAGCGTGTCGTGACGGCGGATGGGCGAGCCTATGTCGTCGGCTCCTTTTCTGACATTTCACCGCTCAAGGAGCGGGAGAAGGCACTGATCGAAGCGCGGAAGCAGGAAGAAGTGCTGCACCGGGATATCGAGAATATCCTGCGCTCGCTGCCGGTCGGCGTGCTGATCCTCGATAACGATCACCAGATCCTCTACGTCAACGACGAATTCTACAGCGTCTGGGAGCTGCCGCTCGACGACCCCTTTGACGGCCGGCCCTTCATCGACGTCATCCGCCGCAATTATGAGCTCGGCCGCTACGACGGCACGCAGACGCCCGAGGAAATCTACGCTTTCCGCAAACACCTGTTCGAAACCGAGGAGCCCGAGCCGATCGAGCTCGGCTGGGCGGGTGGCAAATCCGTTATCTTCGATAGCCGCCGTATCTCGAACGACCGCATCCTGCTCACCTATGCCGACATCACGGCCGTGCGTGAGCGGGAAAATGAAGTCCACGAGGCCCGCGCCGCGCTGGAACGGCTCGGCGAGATGATGCGCGACGCGACCCATGCCATGCCGCAGGGCCTGGCCATCGTTCAGGACGGCATCATCAAGATGTCCAACGAGGCGCTTTCTGACATCCTGCAGATTCCGGCCACCTATCTCGAACCCGGCGAGGGCTGGATCGGCATGTTCGAATTTTGCGCGGCGCGTGGCGATTTCCATGATGCGGCCGCCGAAATCCTGCAGGGCTGGCGCGACAATATCGCGGCCAGGCTGCCGATTTCCAGCGTCTTCCACGTCGGCGGCGAGCGCTGGGTGAACATGGATGCGACGGTCAGCAAGGGGCAGCACTGGGTGGCGCTTTTTACCGACGTCACCGAGCTCAAGAGCCGCGAGGAGGAGCTGCGCCAGCTGCTGTCGCGCGCCGAAGCCGCCGACCGGGCCAAATCCGAATTCCTCGCCAATATGAGCCACGAGATCCGCACGCCGATGAACGGCGTGCTTGGGATGGCGGAACTGCTTGCGAAGACCAATCTCGATACGCGCCAGAATACCTTCGTCGATATCATCGTCAAATCGGGCAATGCGCTGCTGACGATCATCAACGATATCCTCGACTTCTCGAAGATCGATGCCGGGCAGATGAAACTGCGCAAAGCCGCCTTCGATATTACCGAAGCGGTGGAGGACGTGGCGACACTCTTGTCCTCGCACGCCGCCGAGAAGAACATCGAGCTCCTGGTGCGGGCCGCGCCAGATCTGCCCGCCGCTGTGATCGGCGACGCCGGGCGTTTCCGCCAGATCGTCACCAATCTCGTCGGCAACGCCGTCAAGTTCACTGAACGCGGGCATGTCTTCGTCGATGTCGGTTTCCAGCCGGCCGCCGGCGGCGAGATCATGGCGAGCATCCGCATCGAGGATACCGGTATCGGTATTCCGCCGGAGAAGCTCGAATCGGTCTTTGATAAATTCTCGCAGGTGGACGCCTCGTCGACCCGGCGGCATGAAGGAACCGGCCTCGGTCTTGCGATCACCGCCGGGCTTGTCGACCTCTTCGGCGGTTATCTCAACGTCGAAAGCGAATGGGGAAAGGGCTCGGTCTTCACCATCAATCTGCCGTTTGCGGTGGCCGCCGCCCGGGTCGAACCGAGGCCGTTGCCGATCAACGTGCAGGGTGCGCGCATCCTCGTCGTCGACGACAATGAAGTAAACCGGCGAATCCTCACCGAGCAGCTGTCTCTTTGGGGTTTCGACGGCGTGGCCGCCGAGGGCGGCGACACCGGGCTTGCGATCCTGGAGGCGGCGGCCGGTCTCGGCGTTACCGTCGATGCCGTCGTGCTCGACTATCACATGCCCGATATGAACGGAGCCGATGTCGCGCGCAGGCTACGAGCCGATCCCCGCTTCGTCGAACTGCCGATCATCTTCCTGACGTCGATGGATATTTCCGGCACGGAAAAGGAATTCGCGGCGCTGAATGGCCACGCGCATCTGATGAAGCCGGCGCGCGCCAACGTGCTGCGCAACACCGTCGTCGAGGTGGTGCGCGCCAGCCGCGTCAAGCAGGCATCCGAGGCCGAGATTGCCCGGCTGCAGACGGAAGTGGCCGCGCCCGCGCCTGCGCCGCAGAAGCGAGCCGCTGAATTCTTCGACGTGCTCGTTGCCGAGGACAACGAGGTCAACCAGATCGTCTTCACCCAGATCCTGCAAGGCACGGGTCTTTCCTTCCTCGTCGTCGACAATGGCGAGGAAGCAGTCGCCGCCTGGGAGCGGCATGCGCCGCGGATCATCATGATGGACGTCTCAATGCCCGTCATGAACGGCCATCAGGCGACCCGGGCGATCCGCGAACGGGAAAAGGGGCAGGGGCACCGGGTGCCGATCATCGGCGTTACCGCCCATGCGCTCGAAAGCGACCGCGAACTCTGCCTCGATGCCGGCATGGACGACTACATGTCGAAGCCGATCAGCCCCGAACTGCTCGAGGAAAAAATCCGCCAGTGGCTTGGAACAAGTGAGCAGCAGCCAGGGCGCACCAGCTACTGATCTGTACGCTGATCGGGTGACGCCTTGGCGCCGCAGAGCATTTCGCGCTTGCCGGCAAAGCCCTTGCGGCGCTCGACGGCAAAGCCTGCGGCGATGAGGTTGCGGCGCACGAAGCCAGCCGCCGCATAGGTGGCGAAGGTGCCACCGGCTGCGCTTTTCTCGCAGACGAGCCGCATCAGTTGCTCCGACCACATATCGCTGTTGCGCGACGGGGCGAAGCCGTCGAGATACCAGGCGTCGAAACCGGGCGTGGCTGCGGCCACGCCCTCCAAGGCATGGTCGCAGACCACGCTGAGCATCGTCTGGGCATCGAGATCGAGCTCAACGATGCCATCAGGCGCTTGCGGCCAAGCCGCCGTCAGCGCCTCGCGTTCGGCATCGATCTCCGGCCAGTGCGACAGCGCCCGGCCGATTTCTTCGCCGCGCATCGGGTGGAGTTCAAAGGAGGTAAAATGCAGGTGCTGTCCGTCTGCACGGTGGAGCTTCCATTGCCGCCAAGTCTCAGCGAAGTTCAGACCGGTGCCGAAGCCGAGTTCTCCGATCCGGAATCTCTGCCGCCCGTTCCAGCGCTCTGGCAGGCCATTGCCGGCGAGAAAAACATGGCCGCATTCTAGCCGCCCATCGGTCTGGCAATAAAAATGATCGCCAAAGGCGGTGGAATAGGGCATATCGCCGTCGCGCCATTCGAGCGGCTGCGGCGCGCCCGCGCCAATCTGATCGGGGTTCACGTCTGTCATGGAAAAAGCCGATAGTCCTCAGCCGGTCTCAGGTCAATCGTCCTCAGAATTGCTGATCGTCGGCGGCGGTATCATGGGACTCTGGGCGGCGGTCCATGCCGAGCGCCGGGGCATCCGTGCCGTTATTGCCGACGCCGACAGGTTGGGCGAAGGTGCAAGCGGCGGCCTGCTCGGCGCGCTGATGCCGCACATGCCGGACCGGTGGTCGGAGAAGAAGCAGTTCCAGTTCGATGCGCTGGTCTCGCTCGAAGCCGAGATCGCCGCGCTCGAATTCGAGACCGGGCTTTCCGCCGGTTATAGCAGGTCCGGACGGCTGATCCCGCTGCCGAAGCCCCATCTCAACACAATAGCGCGCGTTAGTTTCGAGGACGCTGAACAGCATTGGTGGGTGGGCGACCGCCGCTTCCACTGGCATGTCCTCGACAGGCCGCCGATCGACGGCTGGATCGAAGCGTCTGCCGGTGAGAGCGGCTTCGTGCACGACACGCTCGCCGCCCGCGTTGCTCCGCGTTTGCTGATCGCAGCGCTTATCGCCTTCCTGCGGCGGGCAAAGCATGTTCGTATCCTGGAGCATGCGACGGTTGCCGGCCTCGATCCCGATCGCGGTACGGCCGAAATCAACGGCGAAACCATTGTTTTCAGTCACTGCATCCTGGCCGCCGGCCATCAGTCCTTTCCGCTGTTGCAGGGACTGACACCGGGGCTGAAACAGCCGCTCGGCCAGCCGGTCAAGGGGCAGGCGGCACTGTTGAACGCCGATATCGACCCGGGGCTGCCGACGATCTTCCTCGACGGGCTCTATGTCGTCGCGCATGAAGGCGGGCATGTGGCAATCGGCAGCACCAGCGAGAACCGATTTGACGATCCTACATCCACCGACGTCCAGCTCGACGTGCTGATCGAGGCGGCGCGCGGCATCGTACCGAAGCTTCGCGACGCCCCTATTGTCGAGCGTTGGGCCGGGCTTCGCCCGAAGGCGATCGATCGGGATCCGATGATCGGTCGCCATCCCGACCACCGGCGCCTGATCGCGCTGACCGGCGGCTTCAAGGTCAGCTTCGGCCTCGCCCACCGGCTGGCGGAGGCGGCGATATGTATCGCAGGCGATACAGACTGCGGATTTTTGCTGCCGGAAAGCTTCGCAATTTCACGCCACATCGCGGCGGCTTCACGTTAAACGTGAATTAGACGCCGCTGCGTTTCGTTATTCTGTCATGCAAATCACCTATCTGCTTGCGCATCGACAGCGCTGGATCTGACCGGCGCTCACTTCCTTGATGGAGGAAATTGCATGCGCTATGCCATTTGCTTCACGCCTCCGGCGAGCGACCCGTTGTCGCTCGTGGCGGCCAATTGGCTTGGCCGAAACGTGTTTTCGGGCGATATGATGGAGCCTCCGGCAGTTCGCGGCCTGGGTATCCACGAGATCGCCTTCCATACCGCCGTGCCGCGGCGCTACGGCTTTCACGGTGTTTTGAAGGCGCCGTTCCACTTGTCCCGCGACATGCCCGAATCGCAACTCCTGCGCGATCTCATGCGTTTTTCCGGGACCTTCGTTCCCTTCCAGATTCCGCGTATCGAAGTCGCCCGGCTCGGCAATTTCTACAGCCTGCTGCCGAGCACGCCCTGCGAGCAGATCCAGTATCTCGCCTCGGCGATCGTGCAGGAATTCGATCGTTTTCGCGCACCGCTCAGCGAGGCCGAGATCGAACGCAGCGATCCGGACGGGCTGTCGGCGACGCAATTTTCCAATCTGCATCGCTGGGGCAATCCCTATGTGATGGAGGAGTTCCGCTTCCATATGCCGGTGACGGGCCCCGTCAACGCGATCGACATGCCGCGCATCGAGCCGGTGTTGCGGACGATCTTCGAGCCTGTCCTCTGCGAACCTGTAATGGTTTCCAACGTTGCCCTGATGATCGAAGAGGGCACTGGCGGTCCTTTCCGCGTTCATTCGCTGCATCCGATGGGCAAGGTCAGCGCGCGCAAAATCGCTTGAACCTGCTGATGAGCTAAAGGCTTGTGCCGTAAAGGCAAAATCCGGCGGAGCAGTTTCCGTCTCGACATTCCGGCTGCGGATGCTACCGTTCCCCGTCTTTTCAGAAGGTGATTTGATGGTATCCGAGACTTATCCGCGTAATCTCGTCGGTTACGGGCGTCTGACGCCCGATCCGAAATGGCCGGACGAGGCACGCGTCGCCGTGCAGTTCGTCATCAACTACGAGGAGGGCGGCGAAAGCTCGATCCTCGACGGAGATCCGGCTTCCGAAAACCTGCTGTCGGAGATCGTCGGTGCGGCCGCCTGGCCAGGGCAGCGCAACCTCAACATGGAATCGATCTATGAGTATGGTTCGCGTGCAGGTTTCTGGCGGCTCTGGCGGATGTTCACCGATCTCAAGGTGCAGGCAACCGTCTACGGCGTGACGCTGGCGATGGCCCGCAACCCCGAGGCCGTCGCCGCGATGAAGGAGGCCGGTTGGGAGATCGCCAGCCACGGTTACCGCTGGCTGGAATACAAGGATTTTCCTGAAGATCTGGAGCGCAAGCATATCCTCGAAGCGGTGCGCCTGCATACCGAACTTACCGGTGACCGGCCCTATGGCCTGTATCAGGGCAAGCCTTCCGACAATACGCTTCGGCTGGTGCAGGAGGAGGGTGGTTTCCTCTATTCCTCTGATTCCTATGCCGACGACCTGCCTTACTGGGTGAAGGGCGTCGACGGGAAACCCTTCCTGATCATCCCCTATACGCTCGAAACCAACGACATGCGTTTTGCGACGCCGCAGGGCTTCAATGCCGGCGATCAGTTCTTCACCTATCTGAAGGATGCCTTCGATACGCTTTATGAGGAAGGCAAGGCGGGCAGCCCGAAGATGATGTCGGTCGGATTGCATTGCCGCCTCGTCGGACGTCCTGGCCGGGCGGCAGCGCTGAAGCGCTTCATCGAATATGTGCTGAAGCACGATAAGGTCTGGATTCCGCGCCGCATCGAGATTGCCGAGCATTGGCACAAGCACCATCAGCCGGAAGCGCTCTGATGGTGTCGCGCGAGGATTTCGTCTCCCGCTTTGGCGGCGTCTTTGAACATTCGCCTTTCATCGCCGAGCGCGCCTATGACGCCGGCTACGTGACGGAGCCGCTGACGGCGGCCGGCGTGCATGCGGTCCTTGCCGCCGTATTCCGAACGGCAAGCCCGCAGGAGCGCCTCGGCGTGCTCAGCGCCCATCCTGACCTTGCCGGGCGCCTCGCGATATCAGGCGAACTCACCGAAGACAGCCGGAAGGAGCAGTCCGGCGCCGGTCTCGACCGGCTGAGTCCGGCTGAACACGCCCGCTTCATCGAACTCAATTCGGCCTATGTTGAAAAATTCGGCTTTCCCTTCATCATCGCCGTCAAGGGGCTTGGCAAGGACGACATTCTGTCCGCCTTCGAAACACGGATCGGCAATGGCAGGGACGCGGAATTTGCGACCGCGACTGCGCAGGTCGAACGGATTGCGCTGCTGCGGCTGACATCGATGCTTCCGGAGGCTGAATGAACGAGCGGCGCGCGATCGACTATCTCAATGAGATGTATGAGGCGGCATCCGAAGCGCTGTCCTTCGTCGGCGGGATGGATGGAGCGGCGTTCGCCGGGGACAAGCTCACCTTCAAGGCGGTCACCTTTTGCCACTTCACCATCGGTGCAGCCGCGTCCCGCTTGCTGGTGACACATCCGGAATTTGCGACCGAGCATCCCGACCTGCCGTGGACGAAAATCTGCGGCACGGGAAACCGTATCCTTGAGGACGTCTTCGATCTCGATCCCTCCGGCATCTGGGAGGCAACATACCGCACGCTGCCGGAGCTTCTTTCCGCGATCGACGCCATCCGTCACTGGCATGCCCAAGGTGAGTGAAGCGATTGCCCCCACATCTCGACATCCGTCCGCTTACGAGATCCGCCTTTGCCCCCTTCGGCGACGTAATCGAAGCCGATCCCGCCTCGATGCGGCTCATCAATGGCGGTACGACGGAGCGTTTCCATGCGCTGGCCGCCACCGAGGCTACGGGCGAGGGCGCACGCGTTATCATCAACCTCTTTCGTGGAATGCCGCGCAGCTTCCCCTATGAAGTCGCCATGATGGAGCGCCATCCCCTCGGCAGCCAGAGTTTCTCGCCGGTCTCGGACCGTCCTTTTCTTGTCGTCGTCTCCGAGGACCAGAACGGCCGCCCGGGCAGGCCGCAGGTGTTTCTGGCGCGCGGCGACCAGGGGGTGAACTATCGCCGCAACGTCTGGCATCATCCGCTGATGGCGCTCGGCCAAGCTTCAGATTTCTTGGTCGTCGACCGCGATGGGCCGGGCAATAATCTGGAAGAATACTTCTTCGAACCCCCTTATATCATCAAAGAGCCAGCCCCATGACCGGACTGACCACGCATGTTCTCGACACCGCTCTCGGCAAGCCGGCCGAAGGCTTGAGGATCGATCTTTTCCAGCTCGACGGTGAGATCCGCAGGCATCTGAAGACGGTCGAGACCAATGCCGACGGCCGGGTCGACGGCGGCCCTATCCTCATTGGCGAAAATTTTCGGGCCGGCACCTATGAACTGGTCTTCCACGCCGGCGATTATCTGAGGGCCAGCGGCACGCCGCTGCCGCATCCCGCCTTCCTCGATCTCGTGCCGATCCGCTTCGGCATTGCCGACGTCACGGCGCACTACCATGTGCCGTTGCTGATATCGCCCTACGGCTATTCCACGTACCGAGGGAGCTAAAAATGCGGTTTGCAGCAATTGCCGATATTCACGGAAACCATCTGGCGCTCGAGGCGGTGCTGGCCGATATTCGCGCGCAAGGCGTCGAGGAGATCGTCAATCTCGGCGATTTCTTCAGCGGCCCGCTGGAGGCCGGCAGGACGGCAGACTTGCTGATGCCGCTCGGCCTGACGTCGGTCCGCGGCAATCACGACCGCTACCTGATCGAACAGGACCCGGCGGCAATGCATGCTTCGGATGCGGCCGCCTACGGTCAATTGTCGTCGTCTCATCTTAGCTGGATCCGAAGCGTGCCGTTCGATACCGTCTATCGCGGCGAGGTCTATCTCTGCCACGCGACGCCGAAGGACGACAATCTCTACTGGATGGAATCGGTTTCGCCGGAGGGCTTCGTCTTCCTGAAGCCGATCGAAGCGATCGAGGCATTGGCCGAAGGCATCGACCTGAAGCTGATCCTCTGCGGCCACAGTCACATCCCTCGCGCCGTCCGGCTTTCCGACGGCCGCCTGATCGTCAATCCCGGCAGCGTCGGCTGCCCGGCCTATGACGACGAGCTGCCCTACTACCACAAGGTGGACGCCGGTCATCCGCTGGCGAGCTACGCCATTCTGGAAAAGACGGCAGCCGGATGGACATGGCAGTTCCGAACCGTCGCCTATGACCATATGGCGATGTCGGCACTGGCCGCCGAAAGGGGCCGTGCCGACTGGGCAGGCGCGCTGGCAACGGGTTGGGTGAGATAGAGCATGATGCCGAAAAGCGTGTGCGGTTTTCGGGCGACATCATGCTCTAATTATTTAATTTAGAACAGGATTCAGATTTCAGGCCGAACCGGCCTAAAATCATCCTGTTCCAGTCCAGACCCGCTTGCGCGGCGATCAGACCTTCTTTGGTGCCTGCTTCGGCGCCGGAGGGATGATCGTTTGTGTCGGGGCTACGGCCGGTATTGCCGGTTTCGCCGGGGCTGCGGCGGTCGCCGCCGGTCTTGCCGGTTTTGCGCCATCGAGATTTCCAAGAAGGGATGAGATGGCATCGTCGCCCTCGAAGCCGGCTTCCTTCAGCAATTTGTCGAGGATCGGTTTGTTCGCCTGGTAGGAGAGGAGTTGGCCGGCCAGTCCTTCGCCTAGCCCGATGCCGTTTCCGCCGTTCGCTCCATTTCCGCGGCCGAGCATGCCGCCGGTGTCGAATATCCTGATATCGGAGATCTTCTCGATCGGCTTGACCGCTTCGGCGAGCGCCTGCGGAATGATGCGGATACGTTCGCGGGTGATCTCGAACTCGATAATAGCAGAGCTCAGCTTGTTGCGCGCGTCGTTGAGCAACGCCTCGCTCTCGGCCGCGGCCTTGCCGGTTTCGAGAATGCCCTTGGCCTTGATGATCGCCGCATCCGCCTCGGCGGTCGCGAGCGTCTTGATGGCCTCGGCCTGGTCGCTTGCCGCCTGTTTTTCGGCCTCGGCGCCGACGGTGACGGCAGTCGCTTCCGTCTCGGCTTTCTTGCGTGCGTCGATGACGGCAATCTGCTTTTCGCGTTCGGCAATCTCGATCGCCTTGGCGGTGCCAACCTTTTCTTCTGCTGCTATCGCCAGCGCACGGGCCGTTTCCGCAGCCGCCTTCGCCTCCGATTCTTCACGGCTCTTGTTGGCAACGGCGATCGCGCTTTCCTGTGCCACGATCTGGAGGTCACGCTTGGCTTCGGTTTCGCGTTGTTGGACGGCGCGGGCGGCGTCGATGTTGGCGCTTTCGCGAGCTTGTTTGGCAGATGCCTCGCGTTCGGCGATCGCCTGTTCGGAAGCGATGCGGGCTTCCTCCTCGGCGCGTTTTGCGGCCTGCTCCTGCTGCGCGGTTTCAGCGCGTGTCGCCGCGGATTTGTTAGCGATGTCCCGTTCCTGGCTGAGTTCGGCTTCCCGCTTGGTCCGCTCGATGGTCAGCGATTGCTGACGGGCCTCGAGATCCTTCTGGGCGATGGCGACTTCGGTGTCGCGAACGATCTCGTTTCGCTCCTTCTTGCGTCCCTCGGTGATGCGGGTCAGTGCGGCGAGGCCTTGCGCGTCGAAGAAGTTGTTGGCGTTGAAATGCTTGATATCGGTCTGGTCGAGGCGTGTCAGCGACACGGATTCGAGTTCGAGGCCATTCGACTGAAGATCGGCGCCGACAGCTTCCTGCACGGCCTTGACGAAGTCCATGCGCTGTTCCTGCAAAGCATCGAGGTTCATCGTCGCCGCCACCGAGCGAAGGCCGTCGACGAATTTCGCCTCGATCAGGATGCGGAGAGCCTCGGCGTCATTGGTGCGGTTGCCGAGTGTCTGAGCTGCAAGTGCAATCGAGGAGGCATCGGGTTTCACGCGCACATAGAACTCGGCGCCGATATCGACGCGCATGCGGTCCTTGGTGATCAACGCATCGCCTTCGCCGCGGCGAACTTCGAGCCGCAATGTCTTCAGGTTGACCCGGGCGGTCGAATGGAAGATCGGCAGGACGACCGAACCGCCGTCGAGCACGACCTTCTGGCCGCCGAGACCGGTGCGCACATAGGCCTCATCGCGGCTGGAGCGCGTGTAAAGAGAGGCGAGGACAAAACCGATGCCGAAGATCAGAACAATCCCAATGCCGGCTGGTAGAATAACGTCGTACATCATTGCTGCTCCCTCAAAGATTGATTGTCCGCATCGGTGGGGTCGACCGGCGCGGGAATGGCGATAAACACATTTGCCTTGTGATCGACGAGAAGAACCGAAGCGCCGATCGCGAGTGGACCTTCGCCCTTGGCGGCTCGGGCTCGAAGCACATGCCAGTTTCCATGCTGATCCTTGACGCGGACGCGGCCCGGCAGTCCCTGATCGAGCGGGCCGATCGACACCTCGGCTGTCCGGCCGAGCAAGGCGTCGAGATCGACCGCATAGGTTTCGTCGTGCGGTACGATCCGCGCCACGGTTCTGCTCGAAGCCCTGACCATGGGGATGGTTGCGAGCGCGGCAGGTATGACGGCTATCAAGTTTGGCAGCGGCGCCCAGAAGGCGTTGGCGACGGCCTGCAAGGCAAAGCCCGTCATCGCGAAGAAGCCGAGCGTCAGCATCATGAGAATCAGCAGCGGAACACCGCCGAGATTGAGCCAGGAAAGGTAAGCCAGGATGCCGTCATGGCCATGAACCTCTGGCTTTCCCAGAAATTCCGTCATCGAAAAACCCATGACCATCGCGAGCATCTCGATCGCGGTCAGGCCGACAAGGATCGCTGCGGCGATGGCAAAGGGCGCACATTCAGGGGAAAAAAGGAGTGCCATCGTGCTATCGGTTATCCGCCTTGAAGCGTGCGAGCCGGGCTTCGATTGCCTGTTCGCGGTGCAGTCGGTCGAGTTCGTCCAATTCGGAACTGTGGCCATGCTCGCCAGCGGGAACTCCGGTCAGCCGCGAGACCGCTGCGGCAGCGCGCGCAGCATCTGCACCCGGTGCGGGCTGGCTGTGACCGGTCGCTGCCTGTTCGGGATGCCGGGCGATACTGCGCTTGAAATCGGCAAGGCGAGCGTCCGCCTCGCGGCGCGTGGCGAGCACGGCCTGCAAGGCTTTCTGGCCTTCGTCCAGCTGTTCCCTGGCATCCGCCAGCGCCTTATCCAGAGCTGCGATCTGGGATTCGAGATCGATCTGGCGGGCGACGCCGGCCTTTGCTAGGTCATCCCGCTGAGACGAGACGGCGAGGCGGATCTTCTGGTCGAGCGCGTTCAGGTCTTCGACGATTTCGTCCCTCCGGCTCTGGATGCGATATTCCTCGGCGCGCGCCTTGCCGAGATCGGTGCGGGCCTCATCCGCCGCTGCGTCGATCTCGCGGATCGCCTGTTCGATGACGGCGATCTTGTTGACGCCTTCCGCCTTGTCGACCGCCGCATTCGCGATGCCCGCGATCAGACGGCCCATACGTGAGAGAATGCCTTCGTTCGTCATGTTTTCCTCCATCCGAGCGGAATTCGGCGTAACGCCGATGTGAATCTCGTAGCGATCCTGGCCTGCAACGAGGTAGGCCGGAAAAATACTCTCCCATCCCCGTGAATAACCCGCGACATCGAAGGGCACGGCAACACGTCCGTGCACCGTGGCGATCGTCAGGTCCGAGGGGCCTTTGATGGCGAAGAGCTTGTCGTCTAGCGGCAGATGCGGCGGATCGGCGGTGACGCCGCGATTGGCGGCGAAATCGCGAAGGCCGAGCGTGACCAGCCTTGCCGGCAAGCCCGTCTGCTCGCGGACAGTTTCATAGGCAAGGTCATGCAGCACGACGAGATTGGCGCCCGTCCTGTCGGAGACGAGGCCGGTCAGGATTTCGATCATCCTGAGATAGGCGGCAATGGTGTCGTCCAGCGCCTGCCGGGCACTGTTGTCAGGCGCCAGCGTGTAGCGCAGCAGCGATGGATGCGTTGTCTTGCCTGTGGTAGCCATAGGTAAAACATAAAGCACCGCTTTTGTGCTTTCAAGATGCCGCGCTAAAAATACAACCTAAGCTTAACGTGCAGTTAGAAAGACAGAGAGCAGCGTCCAGTATCGAGATATGTAGGGAGCCGTTGCTGCTTCCGTCGCTGGCGGCAGGTCACTGCCGCCCGTCGATGATCGACGAATTCACGTCGTTGATGTGGCGCTTGCCGCAGAGCGCCATGGTGATGTCCATCTCTTTGCGGATAATGCCGAGCGCCAGCGATACGCCTTCCTTGCCCATGGCGCCGAGGCCGTAGAGGAAGGGGCGGCCAATATAGGTGCCCTTCGCGCCGAGCGCCACGGCCTTCAGCACGTCTTGGCCGGAGCGGATGCCACCATCGAGATGGACCTCGATACGGTCGCCGACGGCGTCGACGATCTTCGGCAGCATGCTGATCGAGGAGGGGGCGCCGTCAAGCTGACGCCCGCCATGGTTGGAGACGACGATCGCATCGGCGCCGGTGTCGACGGCCGCCTTGGCATCCTCCGGATCGAGAATGCCCTTGATGATCAGCGGGCCGCCCCATTGTTCCTTGATCCAGGCGACATCCGCCCAGGACAGCCGCGGATCGAACTGCTCGTGCGTCCATGCGGCCAGCGAGGCGATACTGGTGACATTTTTCGCATGGCCAACGATATTGCCGAAGTTGCGGCGCTTGGTCTGTAGCATATCCAGGCACCAGAAGGGCCGGGTCGCCATCTGCCAGACATGTTTCGGGGTGAATTTCGGCGGCGCCGACAGGCCGTTGCGCAGGTCCTTATGCCGTTGGCCGAGGATCTGCAGATCAGCCGTCAGCACCAGCGCCGAGCATCCGGCCGCCTTGGCGCGGTTGATGAGATTGAGGACAAAATCCTTGTCCCTCATCACGTAGAGCTGGAACCAGAAGGGACGTGTCGTCGCTGACGCAACGTCCTCGATCGAGCAGATGCTCATCGTCGAAAGCGTGAAGGGAACGCCGAACTCCTCCGCAGCGCGTGCCGCCAGCATCTCGCCGTCGGCATGCTGCATGCCGGTCAGGCCGGTTGGCGCCAGCGCCACGGGCATCGACACTTTTTGGCCGATCATCGTCGTTGCCAGTGTGCGGTCGGTCATGTCGACCATCACTCGCTGGCGCAGCTTGATCTGGCTGAAATCGCTCTCGTTCGCCGCATAGGTCGATTCCGTCCAGGCGCCCGAATCCGCATAGTCGAAAAACATCTTCGGCACACGGCGCCGTGCCAGCTTTTTCAGGTCGGCGATGGTGAGCGGGGTGGCCATGAATTGAACCTTCACATCTGAATGCGACTATCGGCCATAACATGAATTTGGCAGGGGTGTTACGGGAAACTGGCCGTGCCGGGCTGCTTTTCACGGTCCAAATTCGAGAGTAGTAGGGTGTGTCATCTCAGCCCCTTCTTCAACGCAACACCTGCCACATAGGTCTCTGCAACAGCGCGGTCGTCACCCATCGTCTGCAGCAGGAAGAGTTCCTCAGGCAGCGTCTTTGCCACTTCCATCTTTAGCGCCATGGCCGGTGTCGCCGTGGCATCGAGGACGACGAGATCGGCCTCGGTGCCGGGATCCAGTGTGCCGATCCGGTCCGCCAGCGACAGAGCTTCGGCATTGCCGCGGGTCATCAGGTAGTAGCTTTCCAGCGGGTTCAGCCGTTCGCCGAGCAACTGCTGGATCTTGTAGGCCTCGTCCATCGTCCGCAGCATCGAATAGCTGGAACCGCCGCCGATATCGGTCGCCACGCCGATACGGACCGGCTTTTCCCGCCGCGCCAGCGCCTTCAGCGGAAACAGGCCGGAGCCAAGGAAGAGGTTCGAGGTCGGGCAGTGGACGGCGACGGCGCCCGCCTCGCTCATCACATCGGCCTCGCGCTCGGACAGGTGGATGGCGTGGCCGAAGAGGCTTTTCGGCCCGAGCAGGCCGTAGCGGGCGTAGATATCGGTATAGTCGATCGCGTCGGGATAGAGCTCGCAGGTGAATTTGATCTCGTCGTGATTTTCGGAAAGATGCGTCTGGATGTGCAGGTCGGGAAATTCGCGGGCAAGGGCTGATGTTGCTTCCATCTGCGCCGGTGTCGAGGTGATGGCGAAACGCGGGGTGATGGCGACGTGGTTGCGGCCCTTGCCGTGCCAGTCCGATATCACTTGTCGGGTCTCGTCATAGCCCATCTCGGGCGTGTCGAGCAGGCCCTGCGGGGCATTGCGGTCCATCATTACCTTGCCGCCGACCATGCGCATATTGCGTTTCATGGCCTCGGCGAAAAAGGCGTCGGCCGAGGTCTTGTGCACGGAGCAATAAGCGACCGCCGTCGTCGTGCCATGGCGGATCAGCTCGTCGTAGAAATGCGCGGCGATCCTTTCGGCATGCGCGCTTTCGACGAAACGGCATTCCTCGGGAAAGGTATAGGTATTCAGCCATTCGAGCAGGTTGGCGGCGTAGGAGGCAATCACCTGCATCTGCGGAAAATGCAGGTGCATGTCGATGAAGCCCGGCATGATGAGATGCGGGCGGTGGTCGATCTCGGCCGTCTCCGCGGCTGCTTTTGCCTTGACGTCGGCATAGGGGCCGATGGCCGTGATCAGCCCATCTTCGATCAGCAGGCCGCCATCCCCCTCGTAGCGATAGCTTTGGCTGTCGGCGAGGCTTAGCGGCGCGCGATGGAAGGAAAGCAGGCGGCCGCGCAGGAGTGTTGTCGTCATTGTGTCTTGCCTTCGACTGCGCTCTCGAACCAGGCGACGAGCAGCTTGCGTTCATCCGGCGTGATGTCGGTGATGTTGCCGGGCGGCATGGCATGGCTGCGGCCCGCCTGTATATAGATCTCGCGGGCATGGGCGGCGATTTCGGCGTCGTTTTCGAGCATCACGCCCTTCGGCGGCCGCACAATGCCCTCATAGACCGGCTCGGCCGCGTGGCACATGGAACAGCGCGTCGAGACCAATTGCTTGACGGCGGGGAAATGTGGATCGCCGGCGAATTGCTGGAAGGCAGGCGCGACCGTCGCCGTATCCGTGTCGCCGGTCAGCAGCTTCGGCACAGTCGAAAGCCACATGATCAGGATGAAAAGGATGACGGTGACGATCCAGGTCCAGGTCGGCCGGCCTTTCCTCGCATGCGTCGTGTTGAACCAGTGGCGGATGGTGACGCCCATCAGGAAGACCAGGGCCGCGATCACCCAATTGAACTGCGTACCGAAAGAGAGCGGATAATGGTTCGACAGCATGAAGAAGATGACGGGCAGCGTCAGGTAGTTATTGTGTAGCGAACGCTGCTTGGCTACCTGCCCATATTTGGGATCGGGAACCCGTCCGGCGATGAGGTCGGCGACGACGATCTTCTGGTTCGGAATGATGATCATGAAGACGTTGGCAGACATGATCGTCGCGGTGAAGGCGCCGAGATGCAGGAAGGCGGCACGGCCGGTGAAAAGCTGCGTATAGCCCCAGGCCATAAAGACGAGCACGACGTAGAGCACCGCCATCAACCCCCAGGTGTTCCGCCCAAGCGGCGACTTGCAGAGCAGATCGTAGGCGACCCAGCCGAGGGCCAGTGATGCCAGCGAGATCAGGATCGCGACGGGCGGGCTGATATCGAGCACATGCCGGTCGATCAGGAAGAGGTCGGCGCCGCCGTAATAGACGATGCACAGCATCAGGAAACCGGAAATCCAGGTGAAATAGCTCTCGTATTTGAACCAGGTCAGGTGCTCCGGCATCTGGGCGGGCGCCACCAGATATTTCTGGATATGATAGAAGCCGCCGCCATGGACCTGCCATTCCTCGCCATAGGCGCCGGCTGGCAGATGTGGGCGTTTCACCAGTCCGAGATCGAGCGCGATGAAATAGAAGGACGATCCGATCCAGGCGATCGCGGTAATGACATGGAACCAACGCGCCGCGAAGGCGAGCCATTCCCATGCTATGGCATATTCATACATCGAGTTCCCCTGTCTTCCTCCGACTCGTGACATTGCGGAAATTTTGGCGGGGAGGGAAGAGGAGATTGAAGAACTGCACACGCGCAACGACCGGCGCGGCCAAAGCAGCAATGGCAGAATCGCCGCGCCCTCGAGATCTTCGGCGGTTTTGCCGAAGTTGCCGATCGCGGTCGGATCACCGATCTGCTGTCGCGTGCCTAAAAGCTGCCGAGAAGGCTGTGCATTATCTCTGGCTTATACTGAATCTGCTAATTCAGCAGATCTTGAACTGCGACGACTCGATTACAGTTATTTTGCAGGCCGCCGGAATAAAATAAGAACCGTTAGATCATCGGCGGCGCATTCATCGACGGAGAAGATGCCGATGCGCAGTATTCTGACGTGTGTGATGATGGCGTATGCGTCGTTGGCGACGGCTCACGACGCACCTTCGGGGTGGAGTTATGACCCCTATTGTTGCAACGGCGACAGTCATAATGGCGATTGCCAGATGATCCCTTCGAAAAGCGTGGCGGTGACGCCAGGGGGATATCGCGTGACGCTGCTGCCGGGCGACCACCGGCTGGTTACGCATGCTCATGTCTTCCTGCTGCCGATGACGAAGGCGATGCAATCCGGCGACAACGACTATCATCTTTGTCTGTTCCCGAACGAGGATACGCCGCGCTGTTTCTACGCGCCGGAAATGGGTTATTGAAGGCGGGACCACAGGACCGGAGCCAGGTCATGAAACGGGTCCGGCGTGCGATGCTCTAATCTCCGGCTGCCTTCATCTCCTCAAGGATCCAGTTGCGGAAGGCCTTGATCTTCGGCACGTTGCGACGGTTTTCCGGGTAGACGAGCCAGTAGGCCTTGCCGTCGCTGCGGGTCAGTTCGAAGGGCTGATACAGCCGGCCGAGGGCGATCTCTGCCGCATAGAAGGCAGGATGAAGGATGGCGACGCCATGGCCGGCGATTGCCGCGTCGGCTTCCACCGCCTGAGAGCCGAGCTGGTTGCGGGGGCGCCGGTCGAGATCCGTCTCCGTGACGCCGGCTGCCTCGAACCATTGTTTCCACCAGATGTCGCCGGCGTCGAAGAGATCGAACTTCAGGAGATCGCGCGGCTCCCTGATGCCGCCTGCCGTCTCCGCCAGCATTGGGCTCAGCATCGGCGTGAACTCCAAGCCCATCAGCCGGTGCAGCGTCAGCCCCGGCCAGTTGCCGTCGCCCCAGCGGATGCCGACATCGATCTGCTCGCGGGCGAAATCTATGATATCCGAGCTCGCCTGAAAGCGCACCGCGATTGCCGGATGCTTCAAGTGGAAGGAGCCGAGGCGCGGCGCCAGCCATTTCGAGGCGAAGGTATGGGTCGAACTGATCGCGAGCGTGCCTTCGACGCTGTCGCGCGCCGTTGCCATCGCGTCGTGCAGCATGGCAAAGGCTTCGGTCACCTTCGGCGCCAGCCGCTCGCCGGTCTCTGTCAGCGCGATCTGGCGGGGACGGCGCAGGAAGAGCGGCTCGCCGACATTCTCCTCCAGCAGTTTGATCTGATAGCTGACCGCCGTCTGCGTCATGCCGAGCTCATCGCCTGCCTTGGTAAAACTTCCAAGCCGGGCAGCGGCCTCGAATACGCGCAGCGCATTCAGCGGGAATTGTTTGGAGAGTTTCATGGATAAGTTCTCTTGATGCAGACAGACGGTCGTTCGATTGGAATTGCAGCATTTTTGGCGGCAAACTGCAACTCATAGCATCAATCTATCGAGGTGATGTCATGGACTGCCATGTTATCGAAGAGGGCCGGCCGCAGCAGAGAATCCAGGTTTTCCGGCGTCTTGCCGGCTGGCTGGCAAGCGGCGCTGATCGTTTCCGCCGTCTACCCCGGCTCGATCTCAATGCTGCGCCCGATCGCGTCAAGCGCGATCTCGGTTTCCTCGACGGACGCGATCCCTACTACGAAGACGAGCGCATGCGGTAGGCGCCAAGCGCCGTCAGGATCTCGGCGGCGGTCATGGCCGCGATCACCTCAGGGCGCTTGTCCCTGACCGCCGCGCCGCCGATCGGCAGCGTCAGCCGCTCCATCCAGCCGCGCTCTCCGCCGCCTTCACGGGAAAGCCAGCTTGCGAAGGTGGCGCGCTTGGTCGCAGAGCCGATCATGCCGGCATAGGCGAGATCCGGTCTTTCCAGCGCCTCGCGGGCAATGAGGAAATCCAGCGCGTGGTCGTGCGTCAGGATGACGACCGCGCCGCCGGCCGGAATATCCCTCACCAGTGCTTCCGGCATCGGCATGAGCCGCGTCTTCGTCTTGGAAGGCAGGTTGGCGAGTTCCTCCCGCCGCGTCTCGACGACCGTCACCGACAGCGGCAGCGGCGCAAGGGCTGTTGCCAGCGCCCGGCCGACATGGCCGGCACCGAAGAGATAAACCTCCGGCAGACGCTCGAGCTCACTGGTTAGCCTGGCCTCGATATCTTCGGCAACCGCCTGCGTCACCCGGCGAAACCGCAGCTGCGTGCGCCCACCGCAGCACTGACCGATGTCCGGCCCGAGCGGGATATCCATCTGAGCCATCCCGCCGGTTCCCGCGAGCATGTCCCGGGCATTCGCGATCGCCATGAACTCCAACTGCCCTCCGCCGATCGTGCCCCACAATGCGGTTTGCGATACCAGCATGAAGGTACCGGCCTCGCGTGGGGTCGAGCCCTGCGTGCCGGTGATATCGACGAGGATGCAGTCCGGGTCGGCGGCGAGGAAAGGGGGAATGTCGGTCATGGGGCGATGGCCGATGGGTTCGCGGGTGTGTCACCCCCCTCTGTTCTGCAGGACAGTGGGGGGTATCGCTCACTCCAAGCTCTCTGCCCGTCCTGCTCAACCAACAACCCAGCCGGACGCGTTCGCATCTCTACACTCGTTTCATCCGCTCGACCGCCATCAGTACCCGCTCCGGCGTCGCCGGGGCGTCGAGCCTCGGGCAGACCTTGTAGTTGGCCACACTTGCTACCGCCATCGACAAGGCTTCCAGCACCGAGATCGCCAGCATCAAGGGCGGCTCTCCGACGGCCTTGGAGCGGCCGATGGTGGCCTCAGTGTTCTCGGACCATTCGGCAAGGCGCACGTTGAAGATCTTCGGACGGTCGGAAGCGAGCGGGATCTTGTAGGTGGAAGGCGCATGCGTGCGCAGCCGACCCTTGTCGTCCCACCAGAGTTCTTCCGTCGTCAGCCAACCCAGGCCCTGCACGAAGGCGCCTTCGACCTGGCCCATGTCTATCGCCGGGTTCAGCGAGCGGCCGACATCGTGGAGGATGTCGGTGCGGTCGATCAAATATTCTCCCGTCAGCGTATCGATCGACACTTCGGTGCAGGAGGCGCCGTAGGCGAAATAATAGAAGGGCGTGCCACGCCCGGCCTTGCGGTCCCAGTGGATTTTTGGCGTCTTGTAGAAGCCAGCGGCTGAAAGCTGGACGCGGGCGAAATAGGCTTGCTTGATGAAATCGGGGAAGGGGATATCGATCTCGCCGACGCGCACGCGGTTCGGCAGGAAGACGACGTCGGTGGCCCCAACACCCCATTTCTCGGCGGCGAAGGCCACCAGCCGTTCCTTGATCTGGCGGGCGGCGTCATAGGCCGCCATGCCGTTCAAGTCCGAGCCGGAGGAGGCGGCAGTGGCCGAGGTGTTCGGCACCTTGGCCGTCGTCGTCGCGGTGATCTTCACCCGGTCGATATCGACCTGGAAACTGTCGGCCAGCACCTGCGCCACCTTGGTGTAGAGGCCCTGGCCCATTTCTGTGCCACCATGATTCAGATGGATCGAGCCGTCCTGGTAGATGTGGACGAGGGCGCCGGCCTGGTTGAAGGCGGTCATGGTGAAGGAGATGCCGAATTTCACCGGCGTCAGCGCGATGCCCTTTCTGATGTAGCGGCTGTCGCGGTTGAAGGCGATGATGGCGTTGCGCCGTGCCTTGTATTCAGCCGTTTCCTCCAGCTCCTCGACGACGCGGACGATGATATTGTCCTCGACCTCCTGGTGGTAGGGGGTGAGCGTGCGCCCGGACCCCGGCTGGCCGTAGAAATTTAGCTTGCGGACATCGAGCGGATCCTTGCCGACGGCATAGGCGATCTCCTCGATGAAGCGCTCGGCGCCGAGCATGCCCTGCGGCCCGCCGAAGCCGCGAAAGGCGGTGTTAGAGACGGTGTGCGTCTTCAGCGGCTTCGAGGTCAGGTGCACATGCGGATAGAAATAGCTGGAATCGGCATGGAAGAGGGCACGGTCGGTCACCGGCCCTGAGAGGTCGGAGGAGAAACCGCAGCGCGCCGCATAGGTGGCGTCGACCGCATGGATGCGGCCTTCAGCGTCGAAGCCGAGCTCATAATCGACGAGGAAATCATGGCGCTTGCCGGTGGCGCTCATATCCTCGTCGCGGTCCGGACGGAATTTGATCGCTCGGCCGAGCTTCTTGGCGGCGATGGCGGCAAGCGCTGCGAACTGATTGCCCTGCGTCTCCTTGCCGCCGAAGCCGCCGCCCATGCGGCGCACGTTGACGGTCACGGCGTTCGAGGGAATATCGAGCACGTGGCCGACGATGTGCTGGATCTCGCTCGGATGCTGCGTCGAGGACCAGACGGTGACCTCGTCGTCCTCGCCGGGGATGGCCACAGCGATATGGCCTTCGAGGTAAAAATGCTCCTGCCCGCCGATGCGCATCTGACCTTTCAGACGCAAGGCGGCATTCGTCATTTCCGTGTCCGGCTCGCCGCGCCGTAGTGTCATCGGAGTGATGACGAGCGGGCCGCCATTGGCGAGCGCGCCGTCAATGTCACTCCAGTGGGGCAGGTCGCGATAGTCGATCTTTGCCAGCAGTGCGGCACGGCGGGCGGCATCACGCGTCTCGGCGATGACGGCAAAGATTGGCTGGCTATGGAACTGAACTAAAGTTTCGGCCAGCAGCGGCTCGTCATGGCTGCCGTTGGAGCTGACGTCGTTGATGCCAGGGACATCCTTGCCGGTGAAGACCCAGACGACGCCGGGATACGCGGCGACCGCAGAAAGGTCGATGCTGAGGATTTCGGCATGCGCCCGGCCGGAGAGGCCGAGGGCGCCGTGCAACAGACCTGCGGGTTCCGGAATATCGTCGATATAATCGGCGGTTCCGGTGACATGCTTATGCGCTGAATCATGCCGCAGCGGGCCGTGCATCGGGCCTGATATGATAAGCTTACGGTGTTCGAAGGTGGACTTGTCCATTAGCGATGTCCTCCGCGAAGGGAGTGATGGGATGCGGTTACTCCGCACTCCCTCGTTCCTGTGCCTGTCACAGGAATCCAGCCACCGCGCATCTGCGCGGTGAACGACTCATATGATGCTAAGGAAAAGTCTCTCGCGCCCAAGGACTTGGGCGCGCTGGATTCCTGTGACAAGCACAGGAATGATGGAGGGGAGGCGACCGCGACCGTTCCCATCGAAGCTTGCGACCAGGTCTTGGAGATCAGGCGGACGGTCGCTTTTTTCATCACGCCAACTCCTCGAACCGCTTCAGTTCCGCCGGCGCCCCCACGGTCTCCAGATAGAACCGCGTCAGCAGGTTCTTCGCCGTCAGCTGGCGGTATTCAGCTGTGGCGCGCCAGTCGGTCAGCGGCTGGTAATCGACATCGAATGCGGGGCGGGCTGCCTCGATCGTCGCTTCCGTCCACGGTTTGCCGATCAGTTCGGCTTCCACCGTGCGGGCGCGTTTCGGCGTCGCCGCCATGCCGCCGAAGGCGATGCGGATGTCGGTGATCATCTCGGCCTCGTCAAGCGTCAACAGGAAAGCGCCGAGCACGGCGGTGATGTCCTCGTCGCGGCGCTTGGTGATCTTGTAGGCGGCAAAGCGGCTGGTTCCCGCCGGATAGGGCACGTAGATGCTTTCGACGAATTCGCCGGGCTTTCGGTCCTGCTTGCCATAGGCGATGAAGAAATCCTCGAGCGGCAGCGTGCGCGCGCCGTTTATGGAGCGCAGCGTCAGCGTCGCGCCGAGCGCGATCAGCGGCGGCGGACTGTCGCCGATCGGCGAGCCATTGGCGATGTTGCCGCCGATCGTGCCAATGTTGCGCACCTGCTCGCCGCCGATGCGATCGATCAGCCGCCCGAGCGCCGGGATTTTCTTGGAGATCGCCTCGAAGGCCCTGGTGTAGCTGACGCCGGCGCCGATGGTGACGCCGTCCTCGCCTTCTCTAACCGACTGCAATTCGCTGAGGTGGCTGATGAAGACCACTGGGCTCAGCCTGCGCATCTGCTTCGTCACCCAGAGGCCGACATCGGTCGCGCCGGCGACGATGGTCGCGTCGGGTTCCTGCGAAAGGATTCCTGCCAGCGCCTCCATGGAAGCCGGTACGATCAGCCGGTCTTCGCCATTCGTAATGCTGATGGTGCCGCTCGCCTGCATCGCCCAGAGCCGGGCGACGATTTCCGAACGTGCCCGCTGCAGCGGATCGAAGAGCGTGCTCGGCCGCATCATGCTCACCTGCTCGGCGGCCTTGACGATCGGCTCGTAGCCCGTGCAACGACAGAGATTGCCCTGCAGCGCCTTTTCGATTTCCTGGCGGCTGGGCTTTTCCTTGGCGAGCCAGAGACCGTAAAGCGACATGACGAAACCAGGGGTGCAGAAGCCGCATTGCGAGCCGTGACAATCGACCAGTGCCTGCTGCACCGGATGCAGCGCGCCGTCCCTGCCGGCCAGATGCTCCACCGTCACCACATGCGTAGCGTGTAAGGAGCCCATGAAACGGATACAGGCATTGACCGATTCATAGGCGAGCTTGCCGTGCGCCAGCCGGCCGACGAGTACGGTGCAGGCGCCGCAATCGCCTTCCGCGCATCCTTCCTTGGTGCCCGTCAGCCGTCGCTTCAACCGCAGAAAATCGAGAAGCGTCTCGGTCGGCCCGACATCGGTGAGCGTGATGTCCTCGCCATTCAGGATGAAGCGGATACTGTCGTTCATGATATTCCCGGTTGTTTTTCCAAATGGTTAAGCCGCTGTCCAGCCACCGTCAATCGAGATGTGCGTTCCGGTCACCTGCCGGGCGGCATCGCTGGCGAGGTAGAGCGACAGTGCGCCTATTTCCTCGGCCTTGACGAATTCATGCGTCGGCTGCGCCTTGAGGATGACCTCGCTCTTCACCTGCTCCTCGGTCATGCCGCGCGCCTTGGCGGTGTCCGGTATCTGTTTCTCGACGAGCGGTGTCAGTACGTAGCCGGGGCAGATGGCGTTCACGGTCACGCCGAATTCGGCAAGCTCCAGCGCCGCCGTCTTCGTCAGGCCTAATATACCATGTTTTGCCGCGACATAGGCGGATTTGAAAGGGGAGGCGACGAGCCCGTGGGCCGAGGCGATGTTGATGATGCGGCCGGACTTCTTAGCCTTCATCAGCGGGATCGCGGCGCGCATGGTATGAAAGGAACTCGACAGATTGATCGCGATGATCTGATCCCATTTCTCGATCGGGAAATCCTCGATCTTCTCGACGTGCTGGATGCCGGCATTGTTGACCAGGACATCGACGCCGCCGAAGGTTTTCGCTGCCGTTTCGATCAAGTCGGCGATCTCCGCCGGCTTTGTCATGTCGGCTGGATGATAGAGCGCCCGGCCTTTGGACAATGATTCAAGCCGTTGGGCGATCGCCTTGATTTCGTCAGCTTTTCCGAAGCCGTTGATAACGACGTTGTCGCCCGTTTCGGCGAAGGCAGTGGCGATCGCAAGGCCGATGCCGCTGGTGGAACCGGTAACGACGACTGTTCTGCTCATACTGTTTCTCCGTGACTGCCGATGCTGCGTCGCAGCGTTACCGGCGAAGTTATGCTCAAAGCCGGCAGGCGGCAATTCCGCTTTATTCGCTTTTCTCGCTCGCATCCGTGTCCTATTGATTTGCCATGATAATCAGCGTGCTTGGGAGAGCAATTTCATGAGCGGATATGTTCTGGCGATCGATCAGGGAACGACGTCGACACGGGCGATCGTTTTTAACGGCGACATGCAGGTCGTCGGCAAGGGCCAGAAGGAATTCACTCAAATCTATCCGCGCTCCGGCTGGGTCGAGCACGATCCCGAGGAGATCTGGGATTCGGTCGTCTCCACCGTCCACATGGCGCTGCGCGATGCCGGGATCGAGGCTAGGGATCTTGCCGCACTCGGCATCACCAACCAGCGCGAGACCGTCGTCGTCTGGGAGCGCGAGACGGGCCGGCCGATCCAGAATGCCATCGTCTGGCAGGACCGGCGCACGGCAAGCTATTGCGACAATCTGAAACGGCAGGATCTGGAGCGGCTGTTCACGAAGAAGACCGGCCTGATCCTCGATCCCTATTTTTCCGGCACCAAACTTTCCTGGATGCTTGCTAACGTGAAGGGCGCGCGGGCGCGCGCTGCCAAGGGCGATCTCTGCTTCGGCACGATTGACACCTTCCTGATCTGGCGGCTGACGGGCGGCAAGAGCTTCGTCACCGATGCCACCAATGCCTCGCGCACGCTGATGTACAACATTGCCGAAAACGCGTGGGACGAGGATCTGCTCGATATTCTGAGGGTCCCCGCCGCCATGCTGCCGGAAGTCAAGGATTGCGCCGCTGATTTTGGCACGGTCGATCCTGATATTTTCGGTGCTGCTATCCCGATCCTCGGCGTGGCCGGCGACCAGCAGGCGGCGACCATCGGCCAGGCGTGTTTTGCGGCGGGCATGATGAAATCAACCTACGGCACCGGCTGTTTCGCGCTGCTCAATACCGGCGCCGATATGGTGCGGTCGAAAAATCGGCTGCTGACCACCATCGCCTATCGCCTTGACGGTGAGACCACCTATGCGCTGGAGGGTTCGATCTTCATCGCCGGCGCCGCGGTACAATGGCTGCGGGACGGGCTCGGCATCATCGGCAGTGCTGCCGAGACCAATGCCCTCGCCGAAAGGGCCGATCCGACGCAGGAGGTCTATCTCGTGCCCGCCTTCACCGGTCTCGGCGCGCCGCATTGGGATGCCAAGGCGCGGGGCGCGATCTTCGGGCTGACGCGCAACAGCGGTCCGGCGGAACTCTCCCGGGCGGCACTGGAAGCCGTCTGCTATCAGACCCGTGACCTGCTCGATGCCATGCAGAAGGACTGGAAGAACGGCGCCGAGGACACGGTGCTGCGCGTCGACGGCGGCATGGTGGCCTCTAACTGGACAATGCAGCGCCTTGCCGACCTGCTCGATGCGCCGGTCGATCGTCCGGTGATCCTGGAGACGACGGCGCTGGGTGCAGCCTGGCTCGCCGGCAGCCGGACAGGGGTGTGGCCGGACCGGGATGGTTTTTCGGCGACCTGGAAACGCGATCGGCGGTTTGAGCCTGAGATGGACGAGAAGGTGCGGGCGGCAAAGCTCAAGGGTTGGAAGAATGCGGTCAAGCGGACGCTGAGCGAGGGGTAAGGGGCGATCAGAATCGCGCTGTAATTCCGGTCGCTTCCGGGAGATGCTCAGCACTTTCGTCAGCCACGGCGTTGCCGTGCTCGAGAAGATCACGAATTTCCCATCAAAAATTTTTTGATGCGGCCTGTCGGGTAAGCGGTTACTCCTTCGTCATTCAAAAAGAGGAGTGAGCGATGCTTTATGCAATCCTTTGTTACGCCCATGAGGAAACCGTCTTCGCCTGGACCAAGGAGGAAGAAGCTGCCGTCATGGAGAAACTCTACGCCGTGCAGGAGCCGCTTGCCGCATCCGGCAGGCTCGGCCCCGTCGGCCGGCTGATGCCGACGACGGCTGCTACCACCGTGCGCAAGGGCAAGGACGAGCCCTTGGTCATTGACGGACCTTTTGCGGAAACGAAAGAGGCGCTTCTCGGCTTCTATGTGGTCGACTTCGAAACGCTCGACGAGGCGATCACCTTCTCGAAGCAGCTTTCATCCGTCAATCCAGGTTCCACCTCTTACGAAATTCGGCCTTTCTACGTCTTCAGGCCCGGAGATGCTTCATCATGACAGACATTGCCTGGATCGACCTCGCGCTTGCATCGGCTCGCCCGAAGGCGCTCGGCGCGCTGCTGCGCTATTTCCGCAATCTCGATACCGCGGAAGAGGCGTTTCAGGAGGCGTGTCTGAGGGCGATCCGGACATGGCCGGAGAAAGGGCCACCGCGCGATCCCACAGCCTGGCTCATCTTCGTCGGCCGCAACAGCGGCATCGATGCGGTGCGCAAGCGAGCGAAGATCCAGGCTCTGCCGGATGAGGACGTCATCTCCGATACCGAGGATGCCGAAAGCGACATCGTCGAGCGGTTGGACGATTCCAATTATCGCGACGATATTCTGCGGCTGCTGTTCATCTGCTGCCATCCCGATCTGCCGGCGACCCAGCAGATCGCGCTGGCGCTGCGCATCGTCTCCGGCCTTTCGGTGCAGCAGATCGCGCGTGCCTTCCTTGTGTCGGAAAGCGCCATGGAACAACGCATCACCCGGGCCAAGGCGCGCGTCGCCAAGGCCGGCGTGCCTTTCGAAACGCCGAGTCCGCAGGAGAGGGCCGAACGGCTCTCGATCGTCAGCACGATGATCTACCTAATCTTCAACGAGGGCTATAGCCAGGCCGATCCCAGGCATGAGGCGGCTGCCTTCAGCGACGAAGCGATCCGGCTGGCGCGACTGATGCTGCATATCTTCCCGTCGGAACCGGAGCTGATGGGGCTGCTTGCGCTCATGCTCCTGCAGGTCGCGCGCCGGCCGGCGCGCTTCAATGCCGGAGACGAGATCGTGCTGCTCGAAGATCAGGACCGGTCGCTCTGGAACCAACCCTTCATCAATGAGGCCTTAGCGCTGCTTGACAAGGCGCTGCGCCATCGCCAGCCAGCTCCTTATCAGATTCAGGCGGCCATCGCCGCTGTTCACTCCCGCGCAAAACGCGCCGAGGATACAGATTGGGTGGAGATCGATCTGCTCTATCGCGCGCTGGAGCGTCTCCAGCCGTCGCCTGTCATAACGCTCAACCGGGCCGTCGTCGTCTCCAAGCTCCAGGGTGCGCAGGATGCGCTCGACCTCATCGATCCGCTTGGCGAAAAACTCGGCGGCTATTTCTACTATCACGGCCTGCGGGGCGGGCTGCTGAAGCAGCTTGGCTTGACCAGCCAGGCGCGAGAAGCCTTCGACCGCGCCATTGCGCTCGCCCATTCGGCGGCCGAGGCAGCCCATATCCGCCGGCAGATCGACAAGATGCAGGAAGAGGCCACGCAGCCGGTCGCAAAATAAAATGCGAAAAAGCCGGCGCGTTGTCGGAACGTCGACATTCCACACGTCCTTGTAACAACCTGACAGGAAACAGGTTTCATTCACATGGAGAGATGTCGACATGACCGCCAGCACGCAACATGAACTTGTCCTCGTTCGCGAATTCGACGCGCCGCGCGAGAAGATCTACAAAGCATGGACCGATCCCGCCTTGCTGAAGCAGTGGTTCGTGCCGCGTCCCTGGGGTGTGGCGGAAGCAACGCTCGACGTCCGCCCCGGCGGTTCCAGCGTCGTCGTCATGCATGACCCCGAGGGCAATCAATACCCGAACCGTGGCGTCTATCTCGAAATCGTCGAGAACGAGAAGATCGTCTTCACCGACGCCTATGCCAGCGCCTGGGTGCCTTCCGAGAAACCTTTCTTCACAGGCGTCATCCTGCTCGAAGATCTCGGCAACGGTCGCACGAAATATACGGCCAAGGCGCTGCACTGGCGCGCCGAGGACAAGGAGGCGCACGAGAAGATGGGCTTCCACGAAGGATGGGGCAAGGCCGCGGACCAACTGGCGGAGTTGCTGGCGAAGATGTGAGCGGTAACGGGGCCGCCCTGCGCGGCCCTTTTCGTCATCTCCTGTGTGAAGTTATTCGAGAGATGATTCCGCTCGGCCCTTGAAGTGCTTGATCCGGAATCGAAATCGGCGGTCTCTCCAGGTGCCTTTTGGCACGACGTGTGCCAATCTTTCGCCATGAAGGGCTATGTCTATATTCTCGCATCGAAGCGCAACGGCACGTTCTATGTTGGTGTGACGCGCGATCTGGCGGGGCGTTTGTATGAACACCAGAATGAACTGACGCCGGGCTTTACGTCGAGATATGGCGTCAAGATCTTAGTCTGGTTCGAGGAGCATGATCTGCTGACCACTGCGATCACGCGTGAGAAGACGATCAAGAAATGGCCGCGGCAGTGGAAGCTCAATCTCATCGAGAGCGAGAATCCCGAATGGGAGGATATCTCGTTTCATCTGTTGGGCTTGTGAGGAGTCTCTCGTCGCGCGGACGCGCGACTGCTGGATTCCTGTGACGGGCACAGGAATGAGGGAGCAAGAGGTGCACATCCTGCCACTCATATCCCTTATCATTCAAAGTCTTATTATCAGATGCTAGATTGGGGAAGCAGTTGTTGTTGAACTCCACGATTGCCGAGAACTCCTCTCATTCCTGTGCCTGTCACAGGAATCCAGCAGCGCCGTGGCCACGGCGCAAAGACTCTTTGCCACCCCATTGATGTCCACCCGATGAAGCCTGCCTGAAACATCATGCCGCCTATCGAGATTCTCGAACATTCCGTTCCAGAATTTGTATTTGCGCTGCATCCCCGGCATCCTTATCTCAGCCGAGAATTCAACAGGATGCCGACAATGGAACTGGGGCTTTACACATTCGCCGACGTCAATCCCAACCCTTCCCGCAGCAAGGGCGCGGAAGCGGCCGAACGGCTGAAGCATCTTATCGAGGAAATCGAGCTTGCCGATCAGGTGGGGCTCGACGTCTTCGGCCTCGGCGAACATCATCGGCCGGATTATGCGGCGTCGGCTCCCGCGGTCGCGCTGGCGGCCGCCGCCGTTAAGACGAAGAGCATCCGGCTGACAAGTGCGGTCACTGTGCTCTCCTCCGATGATCCGGTGCGGGTCTTCCAGCAGTTTTCGACGCTCGATCTGATCTCCAACGGCCGGGCCGAAATCATGGCCGGGCGCGGCTCCTTCATCGAGTCCTTCCCGCTGTTCGGCTATAATCTCGAAGACTACGACCAGCTTTTCGAGGAGAAGCTCGATCTGCTGCTGGCGCTGCGCGACAGCGAGGTTGTGGAGTGGAAGGGCGAGCTTCGCGCGCCGCTCAATGGGCGCGGCGTCTATCCCAGGCCACTGCAGGATCCGTTGCCGCTCTGGGTCGCGGTCGGCGGTACGCCGCAGTCGGTGGCGCGCGCCGGCGCGTTGGGCCTGCCGGTGGCACTGGCGATCATCGGCGGCGAGCCGCGCCGTTTCGCGCCGCTCTTTGATCTCTACCGCGAGGCCGCGCGCCGGGCAGGGCAGGATCAGGCGAAGCTGAAGACCAGCATCAACGTCCACGGCTTCATCGCCGATACGACGGAGGCTGCCGCCGACCAGTTCTACGGTCCGCAGGCCGAGGTGATGAACCGCATCGGCCGCGAGCGCGGCTGGGGGCCGACGAGCCGGGCGCATTTCGACATGTCGCGCGGGCCGAACGGTGCGCTCTTCGTCGGTGATCCCGAAGTGGTCGCCGAAAAAATCATCGCCCATCATGCGCTCTTCAAGAACGATCGCTTTCTGCTGCAGATGGCGATCGGTCTGATGCCGCATGCCGAGATCATGCGCGGCATCGAGCTTTACGGCACGAAAGTCGCGCCGATCGTGAGAAAGGCGTTGACTGACAGCAGCGAAGAGGCGAAAGCCACGGCTTGACGAGCGCATAACGGCGAAAATCGGAATCGATTTTTAAAACGGAGTATGCGCAGATTCGAAGTGACAGAGCGTCCTTAGGGCTTCCTATTGAAGGCGCGGCGCTCGAGGCGGCCGCTGCCGCCCCTGCGCAAGGCCGGAACAGACGAATGGTTATCGCAAACGACGACGAACTGATAAAGCTCAAGGAGATCGGCCGCATCTGCGCCAACGCCATCCAGGTGATGGCGGCGGCGATGGAGCCCGGCATGACGACGCTGGAACTCGACCAGATCGGCCGCAAGGTGCTCGAGGATTCGGGCGCGCGCTCGGCGCCGGAGTTCTGTTATCAGTTTCCCGGTGCCACCTGCATCAGTATCAACGAGGAAATCGCCCACGGTATTCCCGGCCCGCGCGTCATCCGCGCCGGCGACCTCATCAATATCGACGTCTCGGCGGAAAAGGACGGCTTCTTCGCCGATACCGGCGCCTCCTTCACGATGCCGCCGGTGAAGCCGAAGATCGAGCGGCTTTGCCGCGACGGCAAGCGGGCGCTCTGGGTCGGTCTCAACCAGGTGAAATCGGGCGAACCGCTGGCAAAGATCGGCACTGCCGTCGGTGCCTTCGCGCAGAAGAACCGCTATACGCTGGTCGCCAATCTCGCGAGCCACGGCGTCGGCCGCTCCTTGCACGAGGAGCCGGCCGAGCTCTCGACCTGGCCGGATCCTTCGGAAAAACGGATGATGACGGAAGGCCTCGTCTTCACCGTCGAACCGTTTCTCTCACTCGGCGCGACATGGGCCGAAGGCGGCGACGATGCTTGGACGCTCTATGCCGATCCGAAGGCGCCGACCGTGCAATACGAACACACGGTGGTGGCGACGCGCAACGGGCCGGTGATTCTGACCTTGCCGGACGGGCGGGCATAGGATTCAGGTCGCAGGGCTTTCCGTTGGCTGGAGCGGGGAGCTTTCTTCCTTTGCGCGGCATCCTCCAAGATACTGCCGTCATCGCCGTCGTCTGTGAAAAATCTTGTTTCAGGTGCGATCCGCGGTGCTCTCCGCTGCCATCCTCTTTCATGATCTGTCTCAAGAGCGAACCACCCTATCGTCAGGGATGGAGTTGGTTAGAGCGACTTCAAATACTCGGTGAGGTCGCTTTTTTCCTCAGCGCTCAAGTTTAATCTCAGGTGGTCGTTATAGTGCGCGACGACATCCTCCAGCGTGGCGAACCGCCCGTCGTGGTAGAAGCCACCCTTGTGGACCTTGTCCTCACTCCATAAGGCCCGCAGTGGCGCTGTCCGGTAGCGGCCGTCCGGGGCTCGTTTCGCCTGGAAATCATCTATCCCGATCTCGTCCGCCGTGTGCAGGTTCCAGCCAGGTTCGGTGAAGAGCGGCGGCACATGGCAGGTGGCGCACTTGGCCTTGTCGTTGAAGAGATTCTTTCCTTTTTCCGCCGCCGCACCGTCGAATATGCCTTCCGGCGGCTGCGGAGTAGGCAAGGATAGCTGGTAGAAATGCAGCGCCGGAAGTTTGGCGGTGATACGGTCTTCCTTGTCCTGCTGGTGGCCCTGCTTTGTCCTAGCTGCGACGGGATACTTCTCGTCGTCGTCGAGACGCGGATCGTAGAACGTGCCTTTGCCATGCATTTCGAGGTTGCCGACATAGGCGTTCCAGTAGCTGACGGTCCCCCAGGCTCCAGTCCAGGTATGGTTGTTCACGCCCGCCAATCCGAATGCGGGCGGATTGAGCGTGGCTGACGTTTTGCCGTCCGGCCGGAATGCCTTTCCATCCAGGTTGAGCTCGGCATCGAACTTGCCAGGCCCCCAGGCTTCCACCGCCTTCTTCACGTCCGCTTCCGAAACCTGCAGCATCTCGGTGAATGCCGTGAGGTCAGGCGCTAGCGCGACGATCGCACCGATGTTCAGGTCGCGGTTGGGCCAGCCATCCAGCCGATGGCCGATGCCGGGAGCGTAGGCGTCATCGACCGTCGAATGGCACACCGCACACTGGATTCCGACCGACGTCAGCGTCTTTCCGTCCTCGCCGAAGAATCCGGTTACCCCCACAACGGCATTGGCCTTCAGCAGAAGGAGCGTGCTGGCCGGATCGTCAAGATCAACCTCGCCTTTGTCGAGCGCAGCAGCAACGTCTTTTGGAATGGCGTTAACTTCGACCTTCAACCCGAGCTCCAGAGCTTTTTTAGGACTAAGGCCTGGTCCCTTGCCGCTCAGCTTATCACCCGCGATCGCCTCGTGAAGCTTGAGTTTGCCTCCCCAGAAGTCCTCGCTGCCGAACGTGTCAAAGCGGAATGTCTCGCGGCCTTCCTCCAGGTATCGTCTTGCTTGATCGGCCGCCGCGGCGTCAAAGTCCTTACCGCCGACAGAGGGCTTTTTGCCCGTTTGGGCAGCAGCGGGAATCATCGTTGATGCGAGGAGGAGAAGGAAAAGAGCTGCGGTACCCTGAGAGCGCAGAGACATAGAATTCCCTCCACGCAGCCGAGGTTTTCGGCTTGCGCATCTAGATTTAACGTCAAGGACAACAATTCCCAACAATATATTACAACATACTAACGTAGCAATGAGATTCCTGGCTCCACTCGGAACATTCGGTTCATCCGCCCATTTACCGCGGAAGGACTGGGAGAAACTCCGCCATGAATGCGAGCGACGAACGGACCGTGTCTCTCTGGTCAGGCATCGAGGTCGCGCCCGATGCAGCGTCCCTCACCCGCAACGAAGACTTCGACGTCGTTGTAGTCGGATCTGGAATTGCAGGCATGTCGATCGCGTACGAGCTGGCCGCCGCGGGGCAAAAGGTTGCAGTCCTCGACCGAGGCCGGATCGGCGGCGGCATGACGGCCCGCACGACTGCACACCTCGCGTCGGTATGCGACGACTACTTTTCGGAACTAATCGGGTTGCGCGGCGAGGAGCTGGCGCGGCTCTATTTTCAGAGCCACTCCGCGGCGATCGCTCGAATTGAGGCGATCCAGACCGCGGAGCGCATAGCCTGCGACTTCCGTCGGCTCGACGGCTTTCTCTTCCCCGCCTCCGGAAGGGCGGAAGCCGATCTCCAGCGTGAGCGGGAGGCGGGCCTCTAAATCGGCATTGCCGTCGAGGAAGTCCCGGGGTTGCCGCTTGCCGGGCATGCGGACACGCCCGCCCTGCGCTATCCGGATCAGGCGACATTCCATCCGCTCAAATATCTTCGCGGTCTCGCCGCCGGAATTCGGGCGCGCGGCGGCTCCCTCCACAGTGAGACGATCGTCGATAAGGTAGAGGAAACCGACGGCGGGGTGCGCGTGGGAACGAACTCCGGCCTCACCGTTACCGCCAGGTGGGCCGTCGTGGCGACCAACTCGCCTATCAACGATAGGGTTGCACTTCATACGAAGCAGGCACCCTATCGAACCTACGCAATGGCGTTCGAGATTGCACGCGGTATCGTACCGGATGGTCTCTACTGGGATACCGAGGACCCCTACCACTATGTCCGCCTTCATCCCGGCGATGACGAGAGCGACTTCCTCATCGTCGGTGGCGAGGACCACAAGACTGGCACCGCCGACAACGCCGACGATCGCTTCGCCGCCTTGACATTCTGGATCAGAAGACTGGTGCCCGATCTCGGGGTCGAAACCCACCGATGGTCCGGGCAAGTGATGGAGACCATCGACTAGGCCGGCTTCATCGGCCGCAATCCCGGCAACGAGCGGCTATTTGTAGTCACCGGCGATTCTGGCGAGGGCATGACCCACGGCGTGGTGGCCTCACTCCTGATCTCCGAGATCATTCTCGAGGGCGGCAGTCCCTGGCGGGAACTTTACGAGCCGTCCCGGAAGACGGTGAGCGCGGTGGGCAATTATCTTGCCGAGAACGCGACAATGATCAAGAATTTCGCCGAGTATGTCGTGCCCGGCGAAATCGAGTCTGTCGATCGGCTGCGACCGGGAGAAGGTGCTATCGTCCGCGAAGGAATCACCAAGATCGCAGCGTTCCGCAGCAACGATGGCACGCTGCACAGGCGATCTGCCGCATGCACGCATGTCGGTTGCCACGTGCACTGGAACTCCCTGGAACGGTGCTGGGACTGCCCATGCCACGGATCGCACTTCGCGGTGGATGGAACGGTCCTGAACGCACCGGCAGTCTCGCCCCTGGCCGAGATCGACTGAGTGTTGCTCCGGCGAGTTAACGTGGAGAGACCGAACTCCACGGGGCGTAGGGCTCAGGCCGCGGGGTTTCGGTTGGCTGGAGCGGAGAGCTTTCCTCCCTTCTGCGGCGTCCTCCGAGGCTCCTCATCCTGAGGCGGGAAGACCGCAGGCGCAGCCTCAGAGGACACGCCGCGGCGCTGCTTCCTGCAGCCATTGCTTCAACCGCGCGTTCCCGGCCTGCCGCCCTGCAGGATTTCCGTCGCCGCGCGTTCCAATATCCCGGCGATGCGGGCGGCTTCGGGTTTGGACCAGGGATAGCGCATCCGCATGGCCGAGCGCAGCAGCATGCGGGCGGCGCGGATATCACCACCGTCCTGCATGAAATCGCCGTCATCGCCTTCGTCGGCGCCGTGACGGTCGGTTTCGAAGACACGCTTCACATGGGCCATCTTCTCGCCGATGCGTTCCAGCTTGGCGAACGTATGCAGGATCATGGCGCGGTTTTCCTCGACACGGCCGCGGCCTGCCTCGGTGATACGGTAGAGCTTCTTGGCGCCCTCGACCTCGACCTCGGCAAGGCCGGTTTCCTCGAGATAGGTGAGGGCGGGATAGATGACGCCGGGGCTCGGCACGTAGAAGCCGCCGGACCGCTCCTCCAGCAACTTTATCAATTCATAGCCGTGGCGCGGCTGCTCAGCGAGCAGCGCCAGGATGACGAGCTGGAGATCGCCAGCCGCAAATTTGCGGCCCATGCGGAAATCTCCGCCGAACATGCCGCCTTTAAAACCTCTCATGGTTCTTCCTTTCATCGTTAGATGTATCGTTGACTATGTCGTAAAATATATATCGTAAGATAATTATTTTCAAGAGGGGGTGAAAATTTCCGGCGTTTCGGGAAATTGATCGATCGATCAGAATTACTTGATTGTGATGCCGATGCTGCAGCGCGATAAACACGGGCATGCTCGCCCGCACCCGAAACTCCCCGCCGAATCTTGTCTCCACCGCCGCTGCCGGCGCTGTCGCCATGGCAGCTGCCATGGGCTTCGGGCGCTTTTCCTACACGCCGATCCTGCCCGGTATGATCAGCGGTGTGCCGCTTTCGGCAGCGGATGCAGGCTTTATCGCATCGGCGAATTTCGTCGGTTATCTCGTCGGCGCCGTGCTTGCCGCCTATGACTGGGCAGCGGGTCGGGAGCGGCTGGTGGCGCTGTTGTCGCTGCTGGCAACCGCGATCCTGCTCGCCGCCATGGCCGCCACCGATTCTGTCGCGATCTTCGCGGTCATCCGCTTTCTGGCGGGCATTGCCAGCGCTTTTGCGATGGTCTTCACGTCGTCGATCGTGCTCAGCCACGGGGCTGCTGCCGGTAATGACCATGTGCAGGCGGCGCATTTCGGCGGGCCGGGAGCAGGTATTGCGCTGTCTTCGGTCATGGTGCTGCTGATCGGACTTGGCTTTCACGACGGACCGGGCGGTTGGCGCGCCGACTGGATCGGCGGGGCGCTCTACTGCGCGGCGAGCCTCGTCGTCGTCTTCCTGCTATTGCCGTCGGCGCCTGCGAAATCGGCGCAGTCGGGCAAGGAGCCGGCGCTGGTCTGGAACAGGCCGATGGTGCTGCTGACGCTGTCCTACGGCGTATTCGGATTCGGTTACGTCATCACCGCAACCTTCCTCGTCACCATCGCGCGCCTTTCTGCAACGGGACCCTTCGTCGAATTCCTCTGCTGGTTCATTGCCGGCCTGACGGCTGCGGTGGCGCTGTTTGCCTGGAAGCCTCTGGTCAGTCCACTCGGGCTTGGCGGCGTCTATGTCGCAGCCCTTCTGGTCGAGGCCGCCGGGGTGCTTGCGACGGTGGCGCTACCGCCTTCCGTCGCACCGCCTTCCGTCGCACCGCTGATCGGGGGGGCGCTGTTCGGGGCGACGTTCCTGGCTATCACCGCTTACGGGCTGCAGATTGGCCGCAAGCTTTCGCCTGAGAGCCCGCGGCGGATCCTGGCGATGATGACGGCTGCCTTCGGCGTCGGCCAGATTGTCGGGCCTGTTGTTGCCGGCTGGATCGCCGAGCGCACGGGCAGCTTCACCGTGCCCACGATGATCGCCGCCGTGGCCCTCGTCGCCTGCGCAGCGCTGGTGATGCCGGTGATCAAGAAAATCTCTTAACCGGTTACATCTCCGTAACAATCGGCCGAACCCATTGCTGCTTCCTTCGAACTGCCTTAGTTTCCGGCACAATCAGTGTTCGACGACACTCCCGAGACTCACCGTTCAGGAAAGCAAAGCTCCCCGTGTTTCATTCCTTCTTCCCCCAGCCAAAAGCGTTCTTTACTTCGCTCGCGATCTGGACGCTGGCAGCAATTTTTGGCTGGTATTTCTTCGCCGCTGGTCTTGGTGCTTCCCTCGGTTTTGCGCCGGTTCCCGAAGAGCAGCAGCCGATCGATCTCTCCTTCTTCCTGCTACGGGAAAATCTCTGGTTTTATGGGTATTTCTTCCTGGCCGCGGGGATCTTCTGCTGCGCTTGGCATCTGAAGGCGCGCAGCCATCCGTGGAAGACGTGGTCCATCTGGGGCTCGGCGCTTATCATTTTCGTGACCTATTTCAGCGTGCAGATTTCGGTTGTTATCAACAACTGGCGCCGGCCGTTCGGCGATTTGCTGCAAAATGCTCTGGCGAAGAAGCCCGGCATTACCGTCGAGAACTTCTACGATCTGTTCCTGGTTTTCGCGCAGATCGCCTTCCTCGCCATGTTCGTGTCGATCCTGACTGACTTTTTCACCAGCCATTACATCTTCCGCTGGCGGACGGCGATGAACAATTTCTACATGGCGAATTGGGAAAAGCTTCGCCATATCGAAGGCGCATCCCAGCGTGTGCAGGAAGACACGATGCGCTTTTCCAGCACCCTGGAAGGCCTCGGCATCAACCTGATCAATTCAGTGATGACGCTGGTCGTCTTCCTGCCGATCATGTTGGCGCTATCACATTACGTGACGACCCTGCCGGTGCTCGGCGAAGTGCCGAACTCTCTCTTTTGGCTGGCCATCTTCTGGTCGGCTTTCGGCACCGCCCTACTCGCTGTCGCGGGTATCAAATTGCCTGGGCTGAATTTCAAGAACCAGCGCGTGGAGGCGGCTTACCGCAAGGAACTGGTTTATGGCGAGGATCATGCCGACCGAGCGCAGCCGCCGACGGTCCAGGAGCTGTTCTCAAGGGTACGGAAAAATTATTTTACGCTGTACTTCCATTATATGTACTTCAATGTTGCCCGCTCGTTTTATCTGCAGGCGGACAATCTCTTCGTCTATTTCTTTATGGCGCCGACCCTTGTCGCCGGCGCCATCACATATGGTATCTTCCAACAGATCGCGACCGCTTTTGGCCAGGTAAGCAGCTCCTTCCAATATCTCGTCACTTCCTGGTCGACGATCATCGAGCTGCTCTCCATCCACAAGCGCCTCAAGGCCTTCGAGGCGGCAATCGACGACGAGCCTCTGCCTGATATTGACCAGCGCTACCTGGAGCGCGAAGCGGCGGGGATTGTGCACGCCGACGGTTGATGCGCGGGGTATTCTGCGAGCGATTGGAAGGTTTGCGTCTGCGGCAACAAATCTCTTCTCCCCAGCGGGGAGCAACCATGTTTCAATTTTGCCGGTACTGTGGCGTCCATTCGGTCTTTCGGATGAGGATGGCGTTGGCGAGAATGATGAGTTTTCGGGCGACGGCTATGACGGCGCACAGGTGTTGCTTCCCGTTGCTGCGCAAGCGCGTATAGAAGGAGGCCAGATCCGGATTGTGCCGGGTTGCCGTGAAGGCGCACATGAACAGGCTCT
>NZ_JAAXDD010000040.1:0-3684 GCF_019798305.1 Rhizobium leguminosarum | reverse complement strand
GAGCTGCTCGGCGTAGCTCCAATAAAGCAGCCCTGTCGAACACGTTAATGGCATTGTTGGATTGACTGGGTTGTAAAAGGTAACCCGGTCTGTTGCCGTTCCTTGCGGAACGGGCAACGAGATGATGAGCATTGGCAATGAGAACGATTAAGTGTCGTAAGGGCATTTGGTGGATGCCTTGGCATGCACAGGCGATGAAGGACGTGATACGCTGCGAAAAGCCGTGGGGAGCTGCGAATGAGCTTTGATCCATGGATCTCCGAATGGGGCAACCCACCTTAAATGCTTGGGAAATCATTCTGGTTGTCGGGTCTTCGACCCGACGCTACGGCGAACGATCGCCGACGGCCTCTGGCCTGTATGGGTGGCATACTCGACATCGAGTGTGGCAGATTACAGCGCAGAGCGCGTCGCCGGTCGTCCGGCGCGCCCACGCAGCGCTGCACGAAAGTGCAGGACGAGCGTGAGTGAAACCTGAATGGTTTCCAAGCATTGTGATAAGGTATCTGCACCTGAATACATAGGGTGTAAGAAGCGAACGCAGGGAACTGAAACATCTAAGTACCTGCAGGAAAGGACATCAACCGAGACTCCGCAAGTAGTGGCGAGCGAACGCGGACCAGGCCAGTGGCAATTGTGATTAAAGTGGAACGCTCTGGAAAGTGCGGCCGTAGTGGGTGACAGCCCCGTACGCGTAGATATCATGATTGTCCTAGAGTAGGGCGGGACACGAGAAATCCTGTCTGAACATGGGGAGACCACTCTCCAAGCCTAAGTACTCGTGCATGACCGATAGCGAACAAGTACCGTGAGGGAAAGGTGAAAAGCACCCCGACAAGGGGAGTGAAATAGAACCTGAAACCGGATGCCTACAAACAGTCGGAGCCCGCAAGGGTGACGGCGTACCTTTTGTATAATGGGTCAACGACTTAGTGTAACAAGCAAGCTTAAGCCGGTAGGTGTAGGCGAAGCGAAAGCGAGTCTGAATAGGGCGATATAGTTTGTTGCATTAGACCCGAAACCGAGTGATCTAGCCATGAGCAGGTTGAAGGTTGGGTAACACCAACTGGAGGACCGAACCCGCATCTGTTGCAATAGATTGGGATGACTTGTGGCTAGGGGTGAAAGGCCAATCAAACTCGGAAATAGCTGGTTCTCCGCGAAATCTATTTAGGTAGAGCGTCGAGCGAATACCCCCGGGGGTAGAGCACTGGATGGGCTATGGGGACTCACCGTCTTACTGATCCTAACCAAACTCCGAATACCGGGGAGTACTACTCGGCAGACACACGGCGGGTGCTAACGTCCGTCGTGAAAAGGGCAACAACCCTAACCTCCAGCTAAGGTCCCCAAGTCATGGCTAAGTGGGAAAGGATGTGAGGATCCCAAAACAACCAGGATGTTGGCTTAGAAGCAGCCATCATTTAAAGAAAGCGTAACAGCTCACTGGTCTAAATAAGGGTCTTTGCGCCGAAAATGTAACGGGGCTGAAGCCATGCACCGAAGCTGAGGATGTGTAGCAATACACGTGGTAGCGGAGCGTTCCGTAAGCTGATGAAGGGAGACCCGTGAGGGCTCCTGGAGGTATCGGAAGTGCGAATGTTGACATGAGTAACGATAAAGAGGGTGAGAGACCCTCTCGCCGAAAGACCAAGGGTTCCTGCTTAAAGTTAATCTGAGCAGGGTTAGCCGGCCCCTAAGGCGAGGCAGAAATGCGTAGTCGATGGGAACCACGTTAATATTCGTGGGCCTGGTGGTAGTGACGGATTGCACAAGTTGTTCATTCTTATTGGATTGGATGGGCAGCGGAGCGGTTCCAGGAAATAGCTCCACCGTATAGACCGTACCCGAAACCGACACAGGTGGTCAGGTAGAGTATACCAAGGCGCTTGAGAGAACTATGTTGAAGGAACTCGGCAAATTGCACGCGTAACTTCGGAAGAAGCGTGACCCCATGCTAGGCAACTATTATGGGGTGGCACAGACCAGGGGGTAGCGACTGTTTATCAAAAACACAGGGCTCTGCGAAGTCGCAAGACGACGTATAGGGTCTGACGCCTGCCCGGTGCTGGAAGGTTAAGAGGAGAGGTGCAAGCTTTGAATCGAAGCCCCAGTAAACGGCGGCCGTAACTATAACGGTCCTAAGGTAGCGAAATTCCTTGTCGGGTAAGTTCCGACCTGCACGAATGGCGTAACGACTTCCCCGCTGTCTCCAACATAGACTCAGTGAAATTGAATTCCCCGTGAAGATGCGGGGTTCCTGCGGTCAGACGGAAAGACCCCGTGCACCTTTACTATAGCTTTACACTGGCATTCGTGTCGGCATGTGTAGGATAGGTGGTAGGCTTTGAAGCGGGGACGCCAGTTTCCGTGGAGCCATCCTTGAAATACCACCCTTATCGTCATGGATGTCTAACCGCGGCCCGTCATCCGGGTCCGGGACAGTGTATGGTGGGTAGTTTGACTGGGGCGGTCGCCTCCGAAAGAGTAACGGAGGCGCGCGATGGTGGGCTCAGACCGGTCGGAAATCGGTCGTCGAGTGCAATGGCATAAGCCCGCCTGACTGCGAGACTGACAAGTCGAGCAGAGACGAAAGTCGGTCATAGTGATCCGGTGGTCCCGCGTGGAAGGGCCATCGCTCAACGGATAAAAGGTACGCCGGGGATAACAGGCTGATGACCCCCAAGAGTCCATATCGACGGGGTTGTTTGGCACCTCGATGTCGGCTCATCGCATCCTGGGGCTGGAGCAGGTCCCAAGGGTTTGGCTGTTCGCCAATTAAAGCGGTACGTGAGCTGGGTTCAGAACGTCGTGAGACAGTTCGGTCCCTATCTGCCGTGGGTGTAGGAATATTGACAGGATCTGTCCCTAGTACGAGAGGACCGGGATGGACATATCTCTGGTGGACCTGTTGTCCTGCCAAGGGCATAGCAGGGTAGCTACATATGGACGGGATAACCGCTGAAGGCATCTAAGCGGGAAACCCACCTGAAAACGAGTATTCCCTATCAGAGCCGTGGAAGACGACCACGTTGATAGGCCGGGTGTGGAAGTGCGGCAACGCATGAAGCTTACCGGTACTAATAGCTCGATCGGCTTGATCGTTCTCATTGACTATGCTCATCAGCCAGAGGCTGATGAAGCCAGACCTTTGTCCTGACGCTGTCGCGGCTTTGCCGCTTCGCTCCGGACGGGCCGCGCCACAAGGCGCGACGGCCACTTGGCCTTGCGGAGCGTTGCTCCGACGCCCTCAAGAAGGTTCAAAGACGTGTTCAAAAAAGAAAACAGGCTAACGCCTGCCAGCTTCTCAAAACATATAGTTGCGCTTTGCCGACCTGGTGGTTATGGCGGGGTGGCTGCACCCGTTCCCTTTCCGAACACGGCCGTGAAACGCCCCTGCGCCCATGGTACTTCGTCTTAAGACGCGGGAGAGTAGGTCGCTGCCAGGTCTGCAAATCGCAACTGATGTAAAACAATCTTCTCTAAACAAACTCTACGGCCCATGCCGAACAAAAAGGGTCGCGCATGCGGCCCTTTTGCGTTGAACAGACAGACAAGAAATACCATATTTGCCATAGGCAAAATAAAATGGCGCGGGGTGGAGCAGCCCGGTAGCTCGTCAGGCTCATAACCTGAAGGCCGCAGGTTCAAATCCTGCCCCCGCAACCAAACAAATAGCCGCCT
>NZ_JAAXDD010000004.1:0-416184 GCF_019798305.1 Rhizobium leguminosarum | reverse complement strand
GAAATACCATATTTGCCATAGGCAAAATAAAATGGCGCGGGGTGGAGCAGCCCGGTAGCTCGTCAGGCTCATAACCTGAAGGCCGCAGGTTCAAATCCTGCCCCCGCAACCAAACAAATAGCCGCCTTCAGGGCGGCTTTTTGTTTGGTAACGGGTCGAGGGTTTAATGCCTAATCAGGGGCCCGCAAGAAGGCGTAGCCGATGCAGCGGGACAGAAAACTTCAAATCCTGCCCCCGCAACCAAATCTTCCCAAATACACTTACTCAAAAGCCCGCCTCGTGCGGGCCTTTTGCGTTTGTGCTTACCGATGGATCGAGGCAGGCATCCGCCGGGCAGCAATCGGATCCGATGCTTCAGTTCAATTCATTCCGGGCCAGGAATTCGGCTGCCTGAATTGTCTCCAGCGCGCTCGCGGTCTCCCGGAAATAAGGCAGGCCTTCCCAGAGGCCGCGATCGCCGACGATATAAAATCGGCGCTTGGCCCGCGTGAGGGCAACGTTCAACAGGTTCGGCTTCGAGGCGGCCCAACTGGCCGCTCCGCTATGGTCGGCATCGGCGCCGAGCACCATGAAAACGATGTCTTCTTCCTTGCCCTGGAAGGTATGCACCGTGCCTATCCGATCCCGCAGCCACCTCGACAGTTTCGGTGGAGGCGAGCGCGTATTTCCGTTCCAATCGACCCAGGCTGCATGGGCCAGAGCCTGCTTCAGACTGTTCTTGACCTCCTTGAACGGCGAAATGATATAGAGATCAGGCAATGCGCCGTCCCGGCGATAAGTGGCGGTGAGGAGATCGACGATGAAGTCCGTCTGTTCCGCAACGGTCTGTTTACCGGTTACCTTTCCTTTGACGTCGATCCAGCTGCTGTCGCCATAAAACGGTGGAGCGTCGTCGGCGGGCCGGCGCTCTTCTTGTCCGAAGACCATCTTGTTCTGATAGGCGATCTGGTTGGCAAGGCCAAACATTGGATCGATGCAGCGCCGATGCACCCTGAGAGGGCTGCCGATCCAGAGCCCGTCCGCCTCCTCGCCCGGAACTGTCGTTCCATAGCGATTGGCGGCATCCGCCAGCATCTGCACCGACGCCCTGTTCGGCGAATATTGTCCTGCGGCGGTGTGGGGCGAGAGAGCCGAGGTGGCGGCGATCAGCGCGCTGGGTAGCGTGAAGACCGGCTCGATTTGCTGGGGATCGCCGATCACCATGACACGGCGCGCCCGCAACAAGGCCCCGACCGCCGCCTGCGGCACCGCCTGACCGGCTTCATCGATGAAAACCCAGCCGATCGATCCGGCTTCGAGACCGCGGAACTGCCGGGCGAAGGACGCAAACGTCGTCGACACAATCGGCACGATCATGAAAAGGCTCTGCCAGATCAAGGCAATGTGCTCGCCATTGACGGGACTGTTGTTAGAAAGCAGTTTGCTGATGGCGACGATATTTCCCCCAAAACCTCCGCCCTTTCTGCCGACCTCCGCCAGCCACGCTTCATGCAGCGTCAATGCCGCTTCCAGCAATGCAGAACGCAGACCTGCCAACTCGTCTCGATGCCACAGTCCGTCAATCTGGAAACGGTCGGCCTCGAGTTCGGAGAGATGCCTGGGTACGGTGGGATGATCGAGAATCGTGCCGAGGCGATCGAATTCCTCTCTCTTCCTGGACCAGATTTCCCGTTGCGATCCTAGCGCCCGCTCGGCCAGTTGATGTCCCCGCAACGCTCGCTTCAGCGCAGGTCCATGGGTTTTCGCAAGACGACGCTCGCATTCCGCCAGCGCCTTGCGCAGTTCCAGCTGTCGTCGTGCATTGGCGACGACATTTTGCCGATGCTGCCGGGCAGGATGGGCCGGCAGCACTTTCTCCCACCACGCAGGAGCGCTGCGCTCCAGCAGCTGTTCCTCCTCCTTCAGATGAGACAGTCCTTCCCTGATACTGAGCATTTCGGCCGCGACCATGTTGCATCGGTCCTGCGCGTGCCGAAGTTCGGTCGCGGCCGCCCTGACTCCTTCAAGCGCCTCGCGGCAGAATGCATCCTGCGAAACCAGGGCGATTTCATCACAGAGATCGGCATAGCGCGCATACAGGCCGATCTTGTCGCGAACCACTTCGTCGGTGGCATGAAATGCCGCCGCTGCCTCGGCGAAGGTTGGTCCCTCATAGCCTTTTAGCCATTCCCAGATGGTCTGTGGCTTATCGGCGCCGGACCAGCCAGGTTTTGCCCTTTCGGCGATCTCCATGAAGGCGAAACGTTCCTTGAAGGCTCGACGGTTCCGGGCGTTGCCGAGCGCACAGGCGATCAGCCCCCATGGGCGGTCGCCGTCGGAGAGTTTAACGACAGCTCCATTGTCCTTCTGGCAAGCGATCTTGTGCGCGACCGTCTGCAGATATTGGAATGAAGATGTCTTTCCAATCGAACTCCGCTTGGGAAGGTCGCGCGAGATATTCTCCACGGCGGCGTTGTTGGACGAGGCGACGACCATTTCGAATCCAGAAATAGCCGGGATCAGCGCCGATATCGAGGCGGTGCTCCGGTCCGTGAAGATGGCTCGGCGCGGCGAGCCGTCGAAGGCATCGCGCGCCGTCTTCAAGGAGGCCAGGACGCGGGCGCGCCGAACGATACTATCCGCGAACATGTCGCGAAGCAGGGTCGTCTTTCCCGTCCCTGGTGGGCCGTTGACCGAGAACAGTCCCGTTTCCGAAAGATCGCCGATGGCCGAATTGATCGCGAACTGCTGCATGAGGCTCATCGCCTGGTAAGGTTCGCTGAGCCAGCGTCCGCGGTTGAGATTTCCTGGATGCAGGGCTTGAACGATCGCCCGGCGTCCATCCTCCGAGTAGAGGTCGATCCGCTTCTCTTGCGCAGGCGGCGTGAGATATTGCCTGAGCGGCTCGGGGATATCACCGTGTTTGACGCACGTCATCGCCCGTTCGATATCCTCGATGAAGAAACTGTTCAGGATACCGATGTCGTCTTCAATACTTGTACTCTCATCTTCTGCGTCATCGGCATCGAGCGCATTGCTTTCCGGCGGTGGCGGCAAGGAGATGACCTCGGGTTTTTCCACCCTGTCTCGGTAGCGTATTTCAACAGCAGCGATGGGTTTCTCTTGCTTCGAGGCAAAGCCGGCCCAATCGCAGAGCAATTCATGCAGCGTCAGGATTTCGGCGGCATCGATCGGCTGACCGTCGGGATCCTCGGCGGACGAAGATCTCAGATGCCGTTGTGCCCGAAAGTTTTGAAGCAATTCCGAGAGCTGCCTCTTGCCGTCGGCAAACGCCTCGTGGCTGAGTGAGGCGAGGCCGGATTTCCGCACCCGCCCCAGAGCCCAGGGAAGCGTGGAAACGGAAAATGTTTCGAACATCGGCTGTCCAAAGGGGGAGAGCTGCAGGCTGGCAAAGCAGGTATCGCCATCGAGATCGCCGCGTTCGGCATCCTCATACTCGGTGATATCGGCCGCAACGCTATCGAAGTGCCTGCGGATATCGGCAACTTCCGATTTGCTGAAAACGCCGAGGAACAGGGTAAAGCCCGTGATCTGCTTCTCTTCGGGTATCGCTGGGCGGCTGAGTGCAGCGCCGTCATCATCGAGCGTTTTCGCATGCAGCCAGAAAACGCTTCGGCCTTCACTGGAGGCAATACGACTGGAGAGATCGTAAGGAATGAAGAACTCGATTTTGTGCCAGAAATCGAGAATGGCGAGAAGCCGTTCTCTTTCGGCGCCATCTGCATTCGTCTGCATGAGTTCTCACTGATGGTTGCAAAAATAGGCTCGCGCCTCTTTTAACAACGATCGCAACTCAAAATCAAAGACCATGGCGACTGCGCGTCCCGGAACCGCCGGACCGCCTTTTCGCACCATGGCAAACGTCGTCAATGCAGACGTGGTCGGCGCCGCTCGCTGAGCCGTCCCCGGTCCCAGCAAAGCCATGGTCGCCGGCACGACATCCGTCTTGCCAGCGGCGGGCTCGGCAATCGAGCGCAGCCGTTTGAGGGCAGCACCGCCGGCATAATCAAGCGCGGACGGATCGTCCGAATGGAGGTCGTGGATTTGCGGCAAAGACGGCCTCCCCTGCCAGCCGTTTGCTGGTTGCGAGCGATGCCAAGTAACGCGCTTGGATGAGATGCGGCCCGATCTCGCTGACCCGGCGGAAAGTCTCTGCAGTCCGCTGATGTTGATGCAGGGCAAGCTGCGTGTCGCCAAGCCGCATCTGGATCGGTGTTGGATCGGGCCCGCTCGCTCAGAAGGCCTTGGCAGTCAAGGACCCTGTCAGCTTGCCTCGGGCTACCCTGCATGACGAAAAGTATGACAATCTGTACTGAAATATTACATTAAGCTGATCGTCCTATATTCAGAGCAAATATAGCCTTGAAGTATCTACCGAGTGAAAATACAACCAAAGCTTTGTATTATATGGTTTTTCGTCTGCTAAAACTAATCACTTTGGGCCATTTCCTTCCTTCTCAATCCGTATTAACATAATTAAGAAATGTCTAAAAAGTAAGGCGATGACACCCGGGACCGACATTTCATACTATCTAATACCCGCCATCGCTCCAAGTTTGAGTAAAGTGTAACGCTAGGGGAGGCGTATATGTTCATGACAGGCTCTGGAATCGAGAATACTGACCAGGGGAGGAAGTTGAGTACGTCTGGAGATACTATACTAGTAGTAGCAAAGGCGGATCTGTTTTCAGAGTGCATGGTAGAAGCACTGGCAAAGAAATTTCCGAATTGTGAAGTAGCAAGCATTACGAGCACAAAGCCAATGCTGGAAAAAGATACCAGCGATATGAAGCTTGTTTTATTCTATCATATACCTGGCCCTGAGCTTCATGAGGCGCTGCAGGCCGCCCGCGAAAACCACCCTGAAACCTCGATCGGGCTTGTTGTCGAAGCGATCGACATGCTCGAGCCCTACGTCAGCCGGCTGGTGGAGGCAAGGATCATCGATGGTGTCCTGCCGCTCAATCTCCGGCTCGACGTCTTCATGGCCGCTGTGGATTTACTGATGAAGGGCGGCGAACATTTTCCGTCAGCACTTCTCAACCGTCTCAACAACAAGAACGCCCAGCTGGAACCTTCGCTCTATCAGACAAAATCGGTCGATGCGGCCCGCAACAATGCGCTCAAGCTGAGACGCGACAGCATCTCCGCTCTGACCACCCGGGAGGTTCAGATCCTGGATCTCATCTGCAAGGGGACGCAGAACAAGATCATCGCCGACAAGCTGCATCTTTCCGAAAACACCGTGAAGGTTCACGTCCGCAACATCTACAAGAAGATGAACGTCCGAAACCGCACGGAAGCGGCATCCCGCTTCTTCAATGAGCATTCCGCCGGCGAAGACGACGTGTCCGGCCGGTGGCGCAATTGATGTAATGCTTTTGTTTCAGATAGGAGGACGCGCAAAGCAGCGCGACTTCTGTCCGAAGCCGCTTGGAGAGCAGATATAAGGCGCTGAGCCGTGATAGGCGAGAGCGCGGGCCGTTACCCCGGCCGGGCGCTCGGCGTGATTTTCCGGATAGGCGTAAGCCTTCGAGACGCGCGGAGCCTCGGCCACGACGATATTCTTCTTCGCGACAACGGCGATATCATCAACGACTGTGCAAGCCGTTTGTCCGATCGCCATAAGCGTCGTTCCGCCGACGAACATCGCCAAACGAAGACACCAGCCTTTCAGCTGCGCTGCATCTTGTTTTTTCAACATAGCCTAAACACCTCGCATATGGCGCTTCCGGATGCAAGACCGGCGGTGCCCGTTGAAGCTCCGCCGATCTCCCGACTTCCTTCGTATATTAGCTGCATTGAGTGAAGCTTGAGAGGCGGATGAGAGGCCTATGGTGGTAAAGCGATAAAGGTGATTAATCATTTGTTACTTTAAAGTATACTTGCGTAATTATTTTGGATAGTTGGAGTTTTTGAAGTTGACCTTACCGACAGTCGTTGTATTATTTTAATAGTAATTCGGTATCCGGAGAGTAACCACAAAGTTATTCATGTATGGACGCTCAGTTTATGAATATCCAGAGCGGGTAACGGAGGCATGCAGTGCATAAATAAAACAAAATACTAAATACCTGGGAAGGAGTTTGTAATGCGTAGTTTCGTTCCCAACGAAGGCACTTCTAAAGTGTCAGGCATACCGGTGCTCCAAGGGCGACGCACCGTTCTTGTGAATGGCGGGGGCGGCTTCCTCGGTTCACATCTCTGCGAAAGGCTCCTGCAGCGCGGCCACAGCGTCACATGCCTCGATAATTTTTCGACCGGCCGCCATGCGAATGTCGCTCATCTTGCAGCGAACGCCCGCTTCCGCATCGTCGAGCACGATGTTAGGCAGCCCTTCGATATCGACGCGTCGCTCATCTTCAATTTCGCCTCCCCCGCCTCTCCGCCCGATTATCAGCGGGATCCTGTGGGAACGCTGCTCACCAACGTGCTTGGCGCCGTCAATACCCTAGATTGCGCGCGAAAGACCGGTGCGATCGTCGTCCAGTCGTCGACGTCGGAGGTCTATGGCGACCCGACCCAGAGCCCGCAGCACGAATCCTATTGCGGCAATGTCAACCCGATCGGACCGCGCGGCTGTTACGACGAAGGCAAGCGCAGCGCCGAAACGCTGTTCTTCGATTACCACAGGACTTACGGTGTCGACATCAAGGTCGGCCGCATCTTCAATACCTACGGACCGCGCATGCGCCTGGACGACGGCCGGGTGGTTTCCAATTTTATCGTTCAGGCCCTGCGCAATGCCGACCTGACGATCTATGGCGACGGTCAGCAGACCCGTTCCTTCTGCTACGTCGACGACCTCATTGAGGGTTTCCTACGTTTTTCGGCTGCCGGCAGCGCCTGCAACGGTCCGATCAACCTCGGCAACCCAGCCGAAATGACCGTTCGGCGCTTGGCGGAAATCATTCGAGACCTGACGAACTCGCGTTCCCGGATCGTCCACCTGCCGGCGGTCACCGACGACCCTCGTCAGCGGCGGCCGGATATTTCCCGGGCCATTGCCGATCTTGGCTGGAAGCCCCGCATCGGGCTCGAAGCCGGCCTGGCTCGCACCGTCGAATATTTCGACGGACTGCTGGCCGGCACAGAGAAGGCGGAGGTCGTATGAGATGCCCCGCTACATTCTCGTTACCGGCGGCGCCGGTTTCATAGGCAGTCATATCTGCAAAGCGTTGTCGCGTGCCGGCATGATCCCCGTCACCTACGACAATCTCTCGACGGGACATGCCGACAGCGTCCGCTGGGGCCCGCTCATCCGGGCAGAGCTTGCCGACGCCGCCACGCTGCGCCGGACCCTTGCAGAGTTTTCGCCCGATTGCGTCATCCATTGTGGTGCCAATGCCTATGTCGGCGAATCCGTCGACATGCCCAGGAAATACTACCGGAACAATGTCGTCGGCAGCCTGACGCTGCTCGAGGCCTGCCTCGATCAGGATATCGAGCGGATCGTTTTTTCGAGCAGCTGCGCCACCTATGGCGTTCCCGCCTCGCTGCCGATTCGGGAGGAAAGCCCGCAGCACCCGGTCAATCCCTATGGGCGCACCAAGCTGATCTTCGAGATGGCGCTTGAGGATTTTGCCGCTGCCTACGGTATCCGCTTTGCCGCGCTGCGTTATTTCAATGCGGCCGGCGCCGATCCAGATGGCGAGCTTGCCGAGCGTCATCACCCCGAGACCCATCTCATCCCTCGCGCCCTTCTTGCCGCCGCCGGCAGGCTGGAGCGGCTCGATATCTTCGGCACCGATTATGCGACCGAGGATGGAACCTGTGTTCGCGATTATGTTCATGTTAGCGATCTCGCCCAGGCGCATCTCGCCGCCGTCAATCATCTGATGGCCGGCGGCGGCTCGCTCAGCGTCAATCTCGGCTCCGGCCGGGGCACTTCGGTACGCGAGATTCTCGAGGCGATCCGTCGCGCGAGCGGCCGCGAAGTCCCCGTGAATTATCGCGCTCGCCGCGCCGGCGATCCGCCGATCCTCTTTGCCAATACCGCAAGGGCGAAGGCGGAACTCGGCTTCGCGCCGGTCTTCTCGGATATCGATACGATCATCCGCACCGCCGGCCCCACCTTCGGACTGGAGATGAGGGCATGAGCGACGCACTTCAAGTCGGTCACAGCGCCAGGACGGCGAAGGCCGCCGCAGCTGATGCATTCGATCCTGTTTTCACCGGCTGGAACCGCGTCGCCTATGGCTTCGGCATCCTCTGCTGGCTGGCAGCACTCGGTTATTTCTGGATCTGGTGGTGCCAGTCCGCCCATATTATTTCCTGGGCGGCCTTCGTGCTCATTACCCTCGTGCTTGCCTGGATCACGCTGGTACCGGCTTATTTTATCCTGATCTTCCTCGACGCGAGAACGGTCAGCGCTCGGGCAGGGCTGCCGGAAGGGCGGGTGGCAATGGTCGTCACCAAGGCGCCGTCCGAGCCCTTTGCCGTCGTTCGCGCTACGCTTCAGGCGATGCTCGACCAGATCGGTGTCGATTTCGATGTCTGGCTGGCCGACGAGGACCCTTCGGAGGAAACCACGCGCTGGTGTGCGGAGCACGGCGTGCTGATCTCCACCCGAAAGGGTGTGGCGGAGTATCATCGCACCGCGTGGCCGCGTCGGACGCGTTGCAAGGAAGGTAACCTCGCCTACTTCTACGACCATTTCGGCTATGCACGCTATGATTTCGTCGCCCAGTTCGATGCCGACCATGTGCCGACGCCGACCTACCTCCGTGAAGTCCTGCGCCCCTTTGCCGATCCCGGCATCGGTTATGTCTCCGCTCCCAGCATCTGCGATGCCAATGCCGGCGCAAGCTGGGCGGCGCGCGGCAGGCTCTATGCCGAGGCAAGCCTGCACGGTTCGCTGCAGATCGGTTACAACAATGGCTGGGCGCCCCTATGCATCGGCTCCCATTATGCGGTCCGCACATCAGCCCTTCGCCAGATCGGTGGCCTCGGCCCCGAACTTGCCGAAGACCATTCGACGACGCTGATGATGAATGCCGGCGGCTGGCGCGGCGTGCACGCCGTCGATGCGATCGCCCATGGCGACGGACCAGCGAACTTCACTGATCTCGTCGTCCAGGAATTCCAGTGGTCGCGCAGCCTCGTCACGATCCTGCTGCAACATTCCCGCCGTTACATCATGCACCTGCCCTGGCAACTGAGATTTCAGTTCGTGTTCTCGCAGCTGTGGTATCCGCTCTTCTCCGCCTTCATGGCCGTGATGTTCCTGCTGCCGGTTGCCGCTTTGCTGACGGGCCAAGTCTTCGTCAATGTGACCTATCCGGATTTCCTGCTGCATTTTGGGCCGATATCGATCGTGCTGACGCTGTTTGCCTTCTTCTGGCGGGCCACGGGAACCTTCAGGCCGCACGACGCGAAACTGTTCGGCTGGGAGGGGCTTGCTTTTATCTTCCTGCGCTGGCCATGGTCGCTTACCGGCAGCCTCGCCGCGCTTCGCGACTATATCTTTGGCTCTTTCGTCGATTTCCGCATCACCCCGAAGGGAAGGCAGCAGCAGCGGTCTTTGCCGCTGCGCGTCATCGCGCCCTATATGGGGCTCGCCGGCCTTTCCGCCGTCGCAATGATGTTTGCGACCGATGCCGCGGCCGCCCAGGGTTTTTATGTTTTCGCCATGATGAACCTCTCGGTCTACCTGTCGCTGACGGTGCTGATCGTCGTTCGCCATGCGGTCGAAAACGATCTGCCGCTGCTGCCGCAATCGCGCGGGCTGTGGCTTGCGACAGCCACCGGGCTTGCGATTTTCGTCGCCGGCGGCACGCAGGCTGGGAGCCATGGCCTGCGCGGCCTCGAAGCTCTTTCGCACGGCCAGACGTTCGTCAGTTTCACCGAAACGCAATTTGCCGTGGCCGGCGCGGGCCTCGGCGGCGGCAAGACCAGGATCGTGAAGTTCCGCCTCAGATGGAATGGGTTCGGAAGCACGGGATGGGACGAACAAGGTGTCTGAGCCGGCGGAACCGGCAAGTGTCGATTAGGAGGATGTAATGAGTATCGGATCGAAATTATACGGAGCGGCGCTCGCTTTGAGCCTGTGCCTGCCAATGGCGGCACACGGCGCAGAGGTCGCCAAAACGAAGGCGCCAACGCCGGTCAGCGCCTATGAGCTCTATCGTATCTACGGCGACAAGACCTGGACCTGGAACACCGGCGGCGGCCGTTTCTTCGACAATGGGCGGCGGTTCGTTGCCTGGAGCAATGACAAGGGGAAGCCGTCCTTCGCCGAAGGCAGATGGGTGGTCGACGATCTCGGCCAACTCTGCATGCGTGCCACCTGGACGAATGCCGAGGGTGCGGCCCGCGCCAGCACCTGTTTCGGTCACCGCAAGATCGGCAGCACGATCTATCAGCGGCGCCAGCCGGACGGCAATTGGTACGTCTTCCGCCATGCATCGGTGCTCCCGGATGACGAGTTCCGCAAGCTCGTTCCCATGGATACGGTGAGCGCGAAGGCGCGCGAACTGAAGCAGGTCCTGCTGAGCCAGGAAATAGCCCGAAAAGGAGGGTGAAGCCATGAAGAAGCTAATGAAAAACAACCTCTCGACCACCGCGATCGCGTTGCTGTTGTTGTGTGTCGCGGAACTGCCGGGCCGAAGCGAAGTGCAATATGCGGGCATTGCGCCAAACCCGGCAGCGGCCGTGCAGACGATCATCGACAAGCGCCCCGTGGTTCATGCCGACGGCATCAAGTTCGGGGCCTACGATCCGCACGGCGATTTCGGCGCGCAGGCGAATGTCGCGACCGAAGCCCTGTTCCTGCCGTGGGAGGACGTCGACCTTGAAACCTTGCGGGTCGCCGATGCCTATGCGCTGGCGAGAGGCCGCAACCTGCTGATCACTGTGGAGCCGTGGTCCTGGGACGTCGACTGGCGGCTGACCTCCGCTCAGCTTCGCGCCAAGGTCCTGCGCGGTGATTACGACGTCAACATGCGTTCGATCGCGCATATGATATCCGAACTGAAAAGCCCGGTGATTGTCCGCTGGGGACAGGAGATGGAGGACAAGTCAGGGCGGTTTTCCTGGTCTGGCTGGAGCCCGCAAGACTATATCACGGCCTACAAGCGGATGATGGACATCGTCCGCAAGGAGGCGCCCGGCACAGAGCTCATGTGGTCGCCGAAGGGAGAGCCTGGCCTTCAGGCCTACTATCCCGGCGACGAGTATGTCGATCTCGTCGGGCTCTCGGTCTTCGGCCTGCAGCGCTACGACGAGCTTGCCTACAAGGACCACCGGACGTTCTCGGAAGCGCTGAAGCAGGGCTATGATCTCGTCGCCGGCTACGGAAAGCCGATCTGGGTGGCGGAGCTCGGCTATGAAGGCGGCGACGCCTATATCAGGCCGTGGATCGAAACTGCCACGTTGAAGCAGAGCGCCTTCCCGAATCTGCAGGAAGTCGTCTATTTCAACGACCGGGATGTGCAAGCATGGCCGTTCGATCTCGGCCGGCCGGATTGGCGCGTGGTCGAAAACCTGGGCAGCAACTGATAGTCCGGAAAACAGAGGCATGAAATACGAAGAGGCCCGCCGGGGTGTTGCGGGCCTCTCCTCATGTCGGGCGACCGATCATCCCTTGATCGTTGCCTTACCCTCTTCGATGAGCCGGGTCGCCGCATCGGCGGCCGAAATCCGTTCGAAGGCGAGTTCGTCACAAATCGGGCGCAGCACGCGCTGGTCGAATTGGGTTGCTCCCATCGGTACCGGCGGCGGATACTCGCCGACCTGATCCTTGAGCAGGTTCACGTATTTGACCGTTTCCTGCTCCGTCGGGTTGAGCTGCGGCAGGATAGCTTCGCGCACGGCAGGCGACATTGGCACACCGCGTTCGACACCCAGAATCTTGCCGGCTTCGGGATCGTTGACAAAGAAGCTGATGAACTTCGCGGCAGCTTCGCCCTGCTTGGTCGTGGCGCCCACACTCCAGATCAGTGCCGGACGGTAATAATGGCCGGATGGACCGCCCTTCTTTTCACGCGGCAGCATGGTGATACCGAGCTTGTTCTTGATGATCAGCTGATAGCCGATCATCTGGTTGGAATAGGCCATGCCGATCACCGATTTGCCGAGACCAAGGCAATTGGTGTCGATCGTGTTCTGATCGAGCGTCTGCACGTCGGCAGCAACGGTGCCGCCCGCCTTGCGCAGTTTCTCCCAGTAGTCGAACCATTCCCTGGCATCGTCGGCCGTGAAGCCCAGCCCAACGCTTTCCCTGGCAAAGAGGCTTTTACCGCGCTGGCGCAGCCAGGCATCGAACACATAGGCGTAGCGCGCCGCATAGGGGCCGCCGCCCTTGCCGGAAGACTTGGCGAGTTCGACGGCGAGCTTGGCGTACTCATCCCAGGTGAGGTCGGGCGTCGGCAACGGGATGCGTGCCTTTTCGAATTCGACTGTGTCGAAGAACATCGAGAAGGAGTTGAGGCCGAGGCCAACACCATAGAGCTTGCCGTCGATGGTGGTCAGTTTCAGCATGTCGGCGCCGAAGGACTGAACGTCCAGCGTGGAGGGGACGAATTCATCGAGCGGCAGGCAGGCGCCGCGTTTCGAATAGTCTGAGATCGTTCCTGGCTCGAGTTGGAAGATGTCGGCGATCGAGCGGCCAGCCATCTGCGTTGCGAGCTTCGTCCAGTAGCCGTCGCCCGACAGCGATTCACCGACGATAGTGACGCCAGGCGCTTTCGACTGATAGAGCTTGGCAACCTCGAGCGTGCGCTTGGCGCGGTCGTTGGATCCCCACCACATGGCGCGCAGTTGTGCGCCTTCGGCAAAGGCCGGAATGGCGCTTCCGGCGCCGAGAGCAAGGCCGGCGGCCGCACCGGCTGAACCCATCAGAAATGAACGGCGATTGACCTGCATACTAATCCTCCTTGTCCCAATTGCCCGCTGCCATCCTCCAATGGCGTTATCGGGCACTTCGGCAGACAAATTACGCAAAAAAAATTCTATTGCAAGAAGCAACCATTTTCTTGCAAATTTGCGTTACTTGCATAATGTTTGCCTATGAACGATCAAAAGACCAGACGGCCGCGTCAGGCCGATATAGCGACGTTGGCAGGGGTCTCCGTCTCCACGGTGTCGCGCGTGCTCGCCAACGAACCCGGTATCAGCGAAACCGTCCGCCGCCAGATATTGAAGGTGGCAGCCGAGCACGGCTATCCCGTCAAGCCTGTTTCCGAAGCCGTTGCCGGCGGACTGGCGTTGATTGCCAGTGACGGCGTCACCGGCACTCTCAGCGTCTTCTATGAAGCCATCGTCGACGGCCTGCGCGCCGGCGCTGCCGAAGCGGGCATGCCCTTCGACGTCCGGCTGGTCCGCGAGGATCGAACCACCCCGGATGCCGTGCGCGACTATATGCAGACGGCTGAGGCTGAAGGTCTCTTTCTCGTCGGTATTGATCCGAACGAGATGTTGCGTGACTGGCTGCAAGCCAGCATGACACCCACCGTTCTTGTCAACGGCACTGATCCAAGGATGCAGTTTGACGGTGTTTCGCCGGCTAATTTCTTTGGCGCCTATGAGGCGACCAGCCGGCTGATAAAGGCCGGCCATCGCCGTATCCTGCATCTGAGCGGCTCCCACCGCCACACGATCCGCGAGCGCGTGCGCGGTTTCGAGGCGGCGATCGCGGCCGTCCCCGGCGCCGAGGGCCGTCTCGTGTCCTTGACACTTCAAGGCAGCGCCATCCGCGAGGCGCATGAACGCACGGCAGCAGCACTTGCCGAGAATGCCGGTTTTACCGCCGCCTTCTGTATGAATGATTTCATCGCCGTCGGCGTGCTCGAGGCTGTCACCGAGGCCGGCCTGCGCGTGCCGGACGATTTCGCGATCGTCGGTTTCGACGATCTGCCCTGCGCGCTGATGACCAGTCCGCGGCTGTCCACCATGCGCGTCGATCGCTCCGCCCTCGGGCGCGAGGCCGTGTCGCTGATGCTCGCCCGTTTCCGCAACAGGACGGCACCGGCGCGCCACATCTGCCAGGCGGTCATTCCCGTTCCGGGCGGAACTGTTCCGAATCCGAATGCCGAAAACCCGTGAGTGACACCGATGCCCTATGATCCCGCCAGCGCCAACCCGCTCGCCGGCAATCCGCTGGAAACCCGCTCCGATATGAGCCGCGCCCTGCTTGCGCTCTTCGATCCGCTGCTTGCCTGTTTCTCGATGGGCAATGCCCGCGTCACCCTCAATGGCGGCGGCGCCCATTTCGACCGGGCAACGGCCGATCTCGAAGGGTTCGCCCGCCCGCTCTGGGGATTGGCGCCGTTTGGCGCCGGCGGTGGAGACTTTCTCCATTGGCATCGTTTTGCCGAGGGTCTCGCAAATGGCACCGATCCCGCCCATCCCGAATATTGGGGAACGGTCAATGGCCGCGATCAGCGGATGGTCGAGCTTGCCGCTCTCGGTTTTGCCCTGGCGCTGGTGCCGGAAAAGATCTGGGAGCCGCTCGATGCGCGGGCCCGCGGCAATGTCGTCGCCTATCTCAAGCATGTCAGGCAGTTCGACTATGCCGACAACAATTGGAAATTCTTCCGGATCTTCGTTGATATCGCGCTCGATCGTCTCGGCGCCGATTTCGACCGCAGCCTGACGCGGCAATATCTGCACGAGCTCGAAGGCTTCTATATCGGTGACGGCTGGTATCGCGACGGAAACGTGCGTCGTATCGACCACTACATTCCCTTCGCCATGCATTTCTATGGCCTGATCTATTCGAAGCTCGTCGACGACGATTATGCAAAGCGCTACCGCGAGCGGGCGGTCCTCTTCGCCCGGGATTTTCGGCATTGGTTTGCCGCTGACGGGGCGACGATCCCCTTCGGCCGCAGCCTGACCTATCGCTTTGCCTGCGCCGGCTTCTGGTCGGCGCTCGCCTTTGCCGATGTCGAGGCTCTGCCTTGGGGGGAGATCAAGCATCTCTGCCTGCAACATCTGCGCTGGTGGAAGGACAAGCCGATTGCCGATCGCGACGGCGTGCTGTCGATCGGCTTCGGCTATCCGAACCTCCTGATGTCGGAGAGCTACAATTCCGCCGGCTCGCCCTACTGGGCCTTCAAGGCCTTCCTGCCGCTGGCGATCGCTGAGGATCACCCGTTCTGGACGGCGAAGGAAAAGGTGCCGGAACGGGCGCCTGACATCATCCCCCAGCGTCATCCGGGCATGGTGATCATGCGGGCGGGCGGCGATGTCGTGGCGCTGTCTTCCGGCCAGGAAAACCTGCAGATGCGATGCGGCACGGAAAAATACGCGAAGTTTGCTTATTCCGCCCGCTATGGCTTCAGCGTCGAGGCCGATGAGCGTGCCTTTGCGCTTGCCGCCTTCGATTCGGCGCTTGCCTTCAGCGATGACGGGCTGCACTACCGCGTGCGCGAAACGAACGAGGAAGCCAAGCTCGCAGGCGACGTGCTGTATGCGAAATGGTCGCCTTTTGCCGATGTCGACGTCGAAACCTGGCTCGTGCCCGCCGCACCCTGGCATATCCGTCTCCACCGGATCAGGACAGGCCGGCCGCTGCGGATTGCCGAAGGCGGATTTGCCATCGGCCGCCGGGATTTCGAGCTGGATACGCTGTCCGCCTCGGGTGGGCTTGCCTATGCGATCGGCGAAGCCGATTTCACCGGCATTCTCGATCTCGGCTCTTCGGTCAATCGTTCGGGTCTCGTCCAGAAGGCAATGCCCAACACCAATGTGATCGTCGCGAAAACCCTCGTGCCGCAGCTGCGCGGGCAGATTCCGGCCGGTGAAACCATCCTGGTGACGGCGGTGCTCGCACTTGACGATCCCGCTGCCGTCTCGTCTGCCTGGACGAGACGGCCGAAAGCGCCTGACATTGCAGCGCTGGAGGCCCTGGTGAGAGAAAAGGGCGTGACAGTCAGCGCTATCGAGGCGCCCGGATACATGCCATGAACCAGCCGGCCATTGTCCTTGCCATGCAACCGTCGCGCACCGAGCATGTCCTGCCGGATGAGGTCCTGCGCAGGCTGAGCGGCATCGGTCGCCTGCTGGATTCCAAGCCGCTGCACCGCTTCGACGACGAGCGTGCGAGACGTCTGCTGGCCGAGGCGGAAATCCTGATCACCGGCTGGGGAGGGCCTTATGTCGGGCCCGAAATCCCCGCTGCTGCGCCGCATCTGAAGTTCATCGTCCATGCCGCGGGCACGGTAAAGGGCGTTATCGACGACGCCATCTTCGAAGCCGGTATCCCAGTCAGCCATTCGGCTGAGGCTAACGCTGTGCCGGTTGCCGAATTCACGCTGGCGGCGATCATTTTCTCCGGCAAGCGGGTCTTCCGTTTTCGCGATCTCTACGTCGCCGATCGCAACCGCAACCGGACCTATCCGATGCAGCGCGAAGCGATCGGAAACTACCGCCGAACCGTCGGTATCGTCGGCGCGTCGCGCATCGGCCGGCGCGTCATCGAGCTCCTGAAACCCTTTGACTATAGACTGCTGCTCGCCGACCCGACGCTTGATGCTGCCGAGGCAACCGGCCTCGGAACGGAAAAAGTCGATCTCAACGAATTGATGCGGCAGGCGGATATCGTTTCCCTGCATGCGCCGTCGCTGCCGTCGACACGGGATATGATCGATGCGCGAAGGCTGTCGCTGATGAAGGACGGCGCGACGCTCATCAACACGGCGCGCGGCATTCTCATCGATGAGGCCGCCCTGCTTTCGGCGCTGAAAACCGGCCGCATCGACGCAGTCCTCGATGTCACCGATCCGGAGATCCCGGAGGCGGGCTCTGCTTTCTACGATCTGCCGAACGTCTTTCTGACACCGCATATCGCCGGCGCCATCGGGCTGGAACGGACGCGCCTCGGCGAGATGGCCGTGGATGAGATAGAGCGCTTTGTGACCGGCCAGCCCCTGCTCTACCAGATCCACCGGGCAAATCTCGGAAATATCGCCTGAGGCGTATCGAGGTGGCTCAGGCGATCATATTAGCGCGACGTCCTCAGCGAATTCGGCGAACCGTCATTGGCAAGCTCGGGCATCAGATCGGCAATGTTGACCACCTTGCCGGTGCGCGAGCTCTCCAGCGCGGCAATGCCGCAAAGCACAGACATGGCGCCCGCCCGCGTGCCGGCGCGCTGGGCGAGCCTGTCTTCCGTATCGGGCTTGAAGATCATGTTGCGCATTCGGTCGTCGCCGCCGTAATGGCCGCCGGTGAAATGCGGAACGACGATGCGCTCCACCGCCTCCTTACCATCAGGGAAATTGCGGATGAGGAGGATCGTATCCTCCTTCGGCTCTTCCCAGGGCTGGGCTTCATATTGGCGAAGCTCGATGCGCCCTTTGGTGCCGTTGAAGGCGAGGTGATGGCCTTCGATCGGCTGGAAGGTGTTCAGCGAATAGGAGACATGGACGTTGTTGCGGTAACGGAGGGACACTACCATCGTGTCGGGAATGTCGATGTCCTCGCGGAAGACACAGCCGTCTCGGAAGTAGCCGTCGATCTTCGAGGGATCCTCGTAGAGTGAATCGAGGAAGGGATCGGCCTCGAGATCGAGGTAGTAGTCGCATTCATGCGCGTGCGGACAGAGCTTGCAGCGCGGACCGCGGAACGGGCCCTTACGGCCGTAATTCTGCAGGTCGGCGAAGGAGGTGACGGCATCGGGATCGCTGTCGAGATACCAGTTCAGGAGATCGAAATGATGCGTTGCCTTGTGGACGAACAGACTGCCGGAATTTTCCGTATAGGCATGCCAGCGGCGGAAGTAGTCGGCGCCGTGCTTCGTGTTCAAATACCAGTGGAAGTCGACTGACGTGACCCGGCCGATCTCGCCGGCATTCAGCAGTTCCTTGATCTTCGCAGCCGTCGGCGCATAGCGATAGTTGAAGGACACGTCGACCCGGCGACCAGTGCGCTTTTCGGCATCCAGAATCCGACGAATCTTTTCGACCGAGGTCGTCATTGGCTTTTCGGTAATGACGTCGATACCGGACTCCAGCGCCCGCACGACGATATCGTCATGCGTATGGTCGGGCGTACAGACGATGACCAGATCCGGTTTCTGCTCATTGAGCATCGAATCGATGTTTTCATAGAGCGGCGCATTGCTTCCGATCATGTTGCGGGCGCGTTCGCCGCGCAGCGAATTCTTCTCGACGATCGCGGTCAGGTCGACATGCTCGCGCCAGCCGGCAAGCAGATCCTTGCCCCACATGGTGGTGCCGCGGTTTCCCGTACCGATCAGGGCAAAACGGCGTTTCTCCATCGAATGATCCTCCTGCATGCGTGATGAAACAAATACTGAAATCGGGCCTAAAGCGCGTCGCGATCTTTCAGAGTCGCTTGGCCAGCGCTTTAGCTCTTTGGTTTTCGCATGTCATGGTCGCAAAACCGCTGCACTTTTGCGCGACATGCTTTAGCAGCAACTCCTGAAGCGCTCGACGCAGGTGGCGATCACTTCGTCGGCCGGGCGTTTCCACCAGTTCTCCGCCGAAAAGATCTCCACCTCCTGCGCGCCGAAGAACCCGGCGGCCTCCACCATTCGCCTTATGCCTTTGAGGTCGATCACACCATCGCCCATCATGCCGCGGTCGAGCAGCATGTCCTTTGTCGGCACCAGCCAGTCGCAGATGTGATGGGCAAAGATGCGTTTCATGCGCCCGGCGCGGGCAATCTGGTTGGCAAGATCGGGGTCCCACCAGACATGGTAGACATCGACCGCAACGCCGACATCCTCACCGAGCTGCTCGCACATGTCGAGCGCCTGACTGAGCGTGTTCACGCAGGCACGGTCGGCGGCATACATCGGATGCAGTGGTTCGATGGCGAGCTTTACGCCCGAGGCCTGTGCATGCGGCAAAACGGCGGCGATGCCGTCGAATACCATCTGGCGGGCTGCGACGATGTCCTTCGACGCGCCCGGCAGGCCGCCGACGACGAGCACGAGGCAATCGGCTGAAAATGCCGCCGCCTCGTCGATGGCACGCCTGTTGTCGTCGAGGTTTTTCTGCCAGTCGGCATCGTTTGCCGCCGGGAAGAAGCCGCCGCGGCAAAGACCGGTCAGTTTGATACCGTTCGATTTGACGATACGCACCGCCTCGTCGAGACCGGCTTTGGCGACCTGGTCGCGCCACGGCGCGATCGCGGTGATGCCGTGTTTCAGGCAGATGTCCACGGCTTCTGCGAAGCCGCATTGCTCGCGGATCGTCGCCAGATTGATCGAAAGTCCTTCGACCTGCATGTCATTCTCCTCCCATCACCTCAGTGCCTCAGTTGACGCCGTGGACGGCGAGCACTTGGCGCATGCGGCTTGCGGCAAGTTCGGGATCGGCTAGAACCCGGGCCTTGTCGGCCAAGCGGAAGAGTTCGGCCAAATGCGTCAGCGAGCGCGTGCTCTGCTGGCCGCCGACCATGACGAAATGGTCCTGCAGGCCGTTGAGATAGGCGAGGAAAACGACGCCGGTCTTGTAGAAGCGGGTCGGCGCCTTGAAGATGTGGCGCGACAGCGGCACGGTCGGCTCCAGCAGATCGAAGAATTCATGGTTGCTCTTGCGGCCGAGCGCCTCGAGGGCTGCCGAGGCTGCCGGCGCGATGGCGTCGAAAATGCCGAGCAGCGCGTCGGAATGGCTCTCTTCGTCGCCGGCGATCAGTTCGGCATAGTTGAAATCGTCGCCGGTATACATGCGCACGCCCTTCGGCAGTCGGCGGCGCATCGCCACTTCCTTCTCCTTGGAGAGCAGCGAGATCTTGATGCCGTCGATCTTGTCGGCATGCGCCTCGATCACCTCGAGGCAGGTGGACATCGCTTCGATGTGATCGCTGTTGCCCCAATATCCCTCAAGCGCCGGGTCGAACATTTCGCCGAGCCAGTGGATGATGACGGGTTCCTTGACCTGGCGAAGGATGCGGTCATAGACGCTTACATAGTCGTCCGGCCCTTTGGCGGCGGCGGCAAGCGCCCGGCTCGCCATCAGGATGATCCGGCCACCGGCCGCCTCCACGGTTTCGATCTGCTCCTCATAGGCCCTGAGGATCGTGTCGATAGTCACGTCGGGTCCCGGCGTCAGATGATCGGTGCCGGCGCCGCAGGCGATTAGCGCATCCTTGCGACCGGCCGCCTCACCGAGCGCCCGGCGGATGAGGTCGCGCGCGTCCGGCCAGCTGAGGCCCATGCCGCGCTGCGCCGTATCCATCGCTTCGGCAACCCCGAGGCCGAGGTCCCAGAGCCGATGGCGGAAGGCGAGGGTCCGCTCCCAATCGATCGCCGGCGTCAGCCACGGATCGTTGTCGGCGAGCGGATCGGCGACCACATGGGCGGCGGCAAAGGCGATGCGCGGAAAGGCCTTGGCGTCGCGCTTGGCGAGCGCGATCGGCGTGCCGGTCAGCGTGTAGGGGGCGATCTTGCCGTCAAGAGGGAGATTGATCGTCGTCACGGCTCAGAACTCCAGTGCGGGAACGTCGAGCCAGCGACGCTCGGCCCAGGATTTCAGGCCGAGTTCGGCAAGCTGTACGCCCTTGGCGCCAGCTTCCAGCCCATAGGGCCACGGCGCATCTTCGACGACATGGCGGATGAACATTTCCCACTGCGCCTTGAAGCCGTTATCGAAGGCCTGCGTGTCGGGAACCTCGTCCCAGGTCTTGTAGAAGTCGATCGTCTGCGGCTGGTCCGGATTCCACACCGGCTTCGGCGTGTTGACGCGGTGCTGGCTCCAGCATTTCGTCAGGCCGGCGACGGCTGAACCATGTGTGCCGTCGACCTGGAATGTGACGAGGTCGTCGCGGCGGACGCGAACCGCCCACGAGGAATTGATCTGCGCGATCGCGCCGCCTTCGAGCTCGAAGGTCGCATAGGCCGCATCGTCCGTGTCGCAATCATAAGGCTTGCCCTGCTCGTCGATGCGGCGCGGAATATGCGTAGCACCGAGACAGGAGACGGCCTTGACCTCCCCGAACAAATTGTCGAGCACGTAGCGCCAGTGGCAGAGCATATCGAGGATGATGCCGCCGCCGTCGCCCTTGCGGTAGTTCCAGGACGGGCGCTGGGCGGGCACGCCCCAATCGCCTTCGAAAACCCAGTAGCCGAATTCGCCGCGCACCGAGAGGATCTTGCCGAAGAAGCCGGAATCCCTGAGCAGCGCCAGCTTGCGCAGACCGGGCAGGAAGAGCTTGTCCTGCACGACGCCGTGTTTGAGGCCGGAGCCGCGCGCCTTGCGGGCAAGGTCGAGTGCCACCTGCAGATCGTCGGAAATCGGCTTCTCGCAATAGACATGCTTGCCGGCGTCGAGAGCCTTGGACAGCAGCTCGGCCCGCATCAGCGTCGTGCCGGCGTCGAAGAAGATCGTGTCGTCGGGATTGGCGAGAGCCGCATCGAGATCGGCGGACCAGCGCTTGATGCCGTGCTTCTTCGCCAGCTCTTCCATCTTGGCGCCGTTGCGGCCGACGATGATCGGATCGATCTCGAGTTTCTCGCCCGATTTCAGCGTGATGCCGCCCTGGTCGCGGAAGGCGAGGATAGAACGCACCAGGTGCTGATTGTAACCCATGCGGCCGGTGACGCCGTGCAAGATGATCCCCAAGCGTGCCATTTTTTCCTCCCAGCAGATTTTTGCGGCGGGAGCGGGCGTCCTGGCCCGGCCCTCCCAAGCCGGTAACTAAACAGTTACTTGATGGCAGAAGAGCGGCGCGGCTGTCAATAGTCAAATCCGATTTTAGAAATTCAGCGCTTGATCGAGGCGAGCGTCACGTGGACGATATGTCTTTCCCAGGCATTGAGATGGGTCGGCTCGATCAGGTCACGGCCGAAGATCGTCGACAGCGTGTACTGGTTGGACAGGTAGAAATAACCGAGCGAGGCGATCGTCAGGTAGACATGCAGGGGATCGGCGGTCTCGATGAAGACGCCCTGCTTTTTTCCCTCCTTGAGCACGTCCGAAAGCTCGCCGATTAGATGCGAATGCAGTTCCTTGAGCCGGACGGACTGGCGCAGCCAGCGGGCCCGATGCAGATTTTCGGTGCCGAGCAGGCTGAGGAATTCCGGGTGCTGCCGGAAATAACGCCAGGTGAAGAGCGCCAGTTCGCTAATGCCTTCCTCGGGGCTGCGGTCGCCGATATGCAGCGCGCGTTCGGCGGTGCGGATGCCGACATAGGCTTCCTCGAGCACTCTGAGGTAGAGCTGCTCCTTGTCGCCGAAATAATGATAGAGCATGCGCTTGTTGGTGCCGGCGCGCTCGGCGATCGCATCGACGCGGGCCCCGCCCATGCCGTTTTCGGCGAATTCCCGGGTTGCGGCATCAAGGATAGCAGCGCGTGTCCGCTCCGGATCGCGTTGGGTCGTCCGTTCCGCCGATGGGCGCCGAGACCTTTTCTTGTCCCCATTCTCGCCGCTGTCGTTCATTTCTCCACCTCCGCCTTCGTATGTTGCGCTCATAAGCCTTCGGTGCGAAATTGTAAAAACCGAATTTGAAGGGCCTGCGAACGACACGGCTTGACACGCTCGCCGCTTTGCCCGTAGCTTGTAACCAATTAGTTATTTATGCAAGGGTAACTAGGTTTCGGAAGCGTGTGGAGGCGCTTCCCTTTGGAGGAGAAAAAAATGAGCCTACGTGTAAGCAGACGTAATTTCGTTGCGGGAGGAGCGACGCTTCTTTCGCTCTCGGCGCTGGGAACCAGCGCTTTGGGACAGGAAACGCGCCTGCGTCTCCTGTGGTGGGGTTCGCAGCCGCGCGCCGACCGAACCAACAAGGTATCGCAGCTCTATCAGACGAAAAATCCGGGCACGTCGATCACCGGCGAATTCCTCGGCTGGGGCGACTACTGGCCGCGCCTTGCGACCCAGGTCGCTGGCCGCAACGCGCCCGATGTCATCCAGATGGACTATCGCTATATTGTCCAGTATGCGCGGCGCGGCGCGCTCGCCCCGCTCGAATCCTATATGCCGGCCAAGCTGAACCTCGACGATTTCGACAAGGCGCAGATCGAAGGCGGCAGCGTCGACGGCCATCTCTACGGCGTCAGCCTTGGGGCGAATTCGGCCGCCACGGTCCTGAACACCACCGCCTTCAAGGAAGCCGGCGTCGATCTGCCGACCCAGGCGACCACCTGGGAAGAATTCGCGCGCATGGGGGCTGAGATCACCAAGGCAGGCAAACGCAAGGGCATGTTCGGCATGGCCGACGGCAGCGGCGGTGAACCGCTGTTTGAAAATTGGCTGCGCCAGCGCGGCAAGGCGCTTTATACCGCCGACGGTAAGATCGCCTTCGACGTGGACGATGCCTCCGAATGGTACGACATGTGGGCCAAGTTCCGTGCGGCCGGCGCCTGCGTTCCTGCCGATGTCCAGGCCCTCGACAAGAACGATATCGACACCAACACGGTTTCGCTCGGCAAGTCGGCCGCCGGTTTTGCCCATTCCAACCAATTCGTCGCCTATCAGGCAATGAACAAGGACAAGCTGGCGCTGACCAACTACATGCGCGTCAAGGCGGATTCGAAGGGCGGCCATTATCGCAAGCCTTCGATGTTCTTCTCGGTCTCCGCCCAGTCGAAAGCCGTGGACCTGGCCGTGGACTACGTCAATTTCTTCGTCAAGAACCCCGAGGCAGCGCTGCTTCTGGATGTCGAACGCGGAATTCCGGAATCGAAGGCCATGCGCGAAGTCGTGGCGGGGAAGCTTGATGAGAACGGCAAGGTTGCGCTGGCCTATGTCAGTGGCCTTGGCGATCTCGCCGGCAAATTGCCGCCGCCGCCGCCGGCCGGCGCCGGTGAAGGTGAGCTGATGTTACGCAACATCGCCGAACAGGTCGGCTTCGGACAGCTGTCTCCCTCAGACGGCGGCAAACAGCTTGTCGCTGAAATCACGCAGATTCTCGCACGAGGCTGATCCCGTATGAGCAATGCGATGCGCACGCCCGCAGGGGCCATAAATGTGGAAAGATATCAGGGGGCCGTGGCCGAAGGACGCTTCAGGCGTCTCTGGAATGCCAATGCTCCCGGCTATCTCTTCCTTCTTCCATGGCTCATCGGCTTTTTCGGGCTGACGCTCGGGCCGGCCCTGATTTCGCTCTACCTCTCCTTCACTGACTTCGACATGCTTCAGTCGCCGCGGTGGGTGGGAATGGCGAATTACGTGCGCATCGCCACGGCGGACCCGAAATTTTCGGCCGCCATGCACGTCACTTTGACCTATGTCGTCTTCTCGGTGCCGTTCAAACTGACCTTCGCCCTGCTGGTCGCCATGGCCCTGAACCGCGGCCTGCGCGGGTTGCCGATCTATCGTGCCATCTTCTATCTGCCGTCACTGCTGGGTGGCAGCGTGGCGATCGCCGTGCTCTGGCGTCAGCTTTTCGCCAGCGATGGCCTCGTCAATGCCGCGCTGTCGCATTTCGGCATCGAAGGTCCGAGCTGGATCTCGCATCCGAGCTATTCGATCTACACGCTGGTGGCGCTGTCCGTGTGGCAGTTCGGCTCGCCGATGATTATTTTCCTGGCCGGCCTGCGCCAGATCCCGCAGGATATGTATGAGGCCGCGAGCCTCGACGGCGCCTCCAAGTTCCGGCAATTCTACAAGATCACGCTGCCACTTCTGACGCCGGTGATCTTTTTCAATGCCGTCGTCCAGACGATTGATGCTTTCAAGGCCTTCACGCCGGCCTTCATCATATCAGGCGGCACCGGCGGTCCGATCAACTCGACGCTGTTCTACACGCTCTACCTCTATCAGGAAGCCTTCGGCAATTTCCGCATGGGCTATGCCTCGGCGCTCGCCTGGATCCTGGTGTTGATCATCGCGATCTTCACCGCCTTCTCCTTCCTGACCTCGCGTTATTGGGTGCACTACGATGACTGAGATGACCGCTTCCGTCACTGCGGCCAGGCCGCCATCCGACATCACCAGACGCAGCCTGCCGGCGTCGCTCATCGTCCACGCCCTGCTGATCGCCGCTTCACTTTTGATGCTCTATCCGCTGTTGTGGATGGTTTCGGCGTCGGTCAGGCCGGAAAACGAGATCTTCTCGTCGACCTCGCTCATCCCGTCGTCGATCGATTTCTCCTCCTATGCGCGCGGTTGGGTCGGCCTTGATGTGAGCTTCGGCCGGTTCTTCTGGAATTCGCTGGTCATCTCGCTGCTGGTGGTGACGGGCAATGTCATCGCCTGTTCGCTGACGGCCTTTGCTTTTGCGCGGCTGCGTTTTGCCGGCCGGAACTTCTGGTTCGCGATCATGCTCGGCACGCTGATGATCCCCTATCATGTGACGCTGATCCCGCAATATGTGCTATTCCTCAACCTCGGCTGGGTGAACACCATCCTGCCGCTGGTTGTGCCGAAGTTCCTGGCTAGCGATGCCTTTTTCATCTTCCTTATGGTGCAGTTCTTCCGCGGTATCCCGCGCGAACTCGATGAGGCGGCGATGATGGATGGCTGCAGCGCTTGGCGCATCTACTGGAAGATCATGCTGCCGCTGTCGCTGCCGGTGCTGGCAACGGCCGCGATCTTCTCCTTTATCTGGACCTGGGACGATTTCTTCGGCCCGCTGATCTACCTGAACGACATGAACACCTATACGATCCAGCTCGGCCTCCGCACATTCGTGGATTCGACCAGTGCATCGGATTGGGGCGGTTTGTTCGCCATGTCGACCCTGACGCTCGTGCCGGTGTTCTTCTTCTTCCTATTCTTCCAGCGCCTGCTGATCGAGGGCATCGCCACGACGGGCATGAAGCGTTGATGGCGATAACGGGAAAGAGCGACATGAGCATCAGGACGGTTGCGATCGTCGGCTGCGGTATCGGCCGCTCCCACATCGTCGAAGGCTACCTGCCGCATTCCGACAAGTTCAAGGTCGTGGCGATCTGCGACCTGAACGAGCAGCGTCTGGCCGCGGTTGGTGACGAGTTCGGCATCGAACGGCGCACCACTTCCTTTGCGGAACTGCTGGCCGACGACGCGATCGACATCATCGATATCTGCACCCCTCCTGGCATCCATCTGGAACAGGTGGTCGCAGCCCTTGCCGCCGGCAAGCATGTCGTCTGCGAAAAGCCGCTGACGGGCTCGCTTGCCGCTGTCGATACCATCATGGAAGCGGAAAAGACCGCCAAAGGCGTGCTGATGCCGATCTTCCAGTACCGTTACGGCGACGGCATCCAGAAGGCCAAGCGGATCATCGACGCCGGTATTGCCGGCAAGCCCTATACCGCTTCGGTCGAAACCTTCTGGCTGCGCAAGCCGGAATATTACGCCGTGCCTTGGCGCGGCAAATGGGCGACGGAGCTCGGCGGCGTTCTCGTCACCCATGCCCTGCATCTGCACGACATGCTGATGCATCTGATGGGTCCGGCGGCAAGGGTCTTCGGCCGCGTCGCCACCCGCGTCAACGATATCGAGGTCGAGGATTGTGCCTCCGCCAGCCTGCTGATGGAAAACGGCGCCTTTGTCTCGCTGTCCTGCACGCTTGGTTCGCAGGAACAGATTAGCCGGCTGAGGCTGCACTTCGAGAATGTCACTTTCGAAAGCAGCCACGAGCCCTATACACCCGGCAAGGACCCCTGGAAGATCATCGCTGCGAATGACGACGTGCAGGAGCAGATCGAACAGGTGGTTGGCGACTGGCGGCCGGTCGCGCCGCGTTTCACCACCCAGATGGGCCAGTTCCACGCTTTCCTCAGCGGCCATGCGCCACTGCCGGTGACGACAAAGGACGCCCGCCGCGCGTTGGAACTCGTCACCGCCATCTACCAGTCTTCCGATAGCGGCGCCGACGTGCCGCTGCCGATCGGCCCCGATAGTCCAAAATACGCCGATTGGCGCGCAAGAACGAAATAATCGAGAAAATAAAAGAGAGGGTTTGAGAAGATGGCAACCAGTGTCGTTCTTCAGAAGGTCGAGAAGCGCTACGGCTCGCTGGATGTGATCCATGGCATCGATCTGACCATCGATCCCGGCGAATTCGTCGTTTTTGTCGGCCCCTCGGGCTGCGGAAAATCGACCCTTCTGCGCATGATCGCCGGTCTCGAGGAGATCACCGGCGGCGGGCTGCTGCTCGACAACGAACGCATGAACGAGGTGGCGCCCGCCAAGCGTGGCATCGCGATGGTTTTCCAGTCCTACGCGCTCTATCCCCATATGTCGGTCTATAAAAACCTCGCCTTCGGCCTGGAGACGGCGGGTTACAAGAAGGCCGATATTCAGCCGAAGGTGAAGCGCGCCGCCGAGATATTGCAGATCGAGAAGCTCTTGGAGCGTAAGCCGAAGGCGCTCTCCGGCGGGCAGCGCCAGCGTGTCGCGATCGGCCGCGCCATCGTGCGCGAGCCGCGGATCTTCCTGTTCGACGAGCCGTTGTCGAACCTCGATGCCGAACTGCGCGTGCAGATGCGCGTCGAGATCTCCCGCCTGCACCGCAGCCTCGGCAATACGATGATCTATGTCACCCATGACCAGGTCGAAGCCATGACGATGGCGGACAAGATCGTGGTGTTGAATTCTGGGCGCATCGAGCAGATCGGCGCGCCGCTCGATCTCTACAACAACCCGGCCAACCGCTTTGTCGCCGGCTTCATCGGCAGCCCGAAGATGAATTTTTTGAAGGCCCGCATCGAGCAGGTCGGCGAGGCCGAAACCAGCATCCATGTCTGCGGCAATTCTGTCCACCTGCCACGCCGGCTGAAAGGCGGGGCGGGAGAGGAGGTCACCTTCGGCATCCGTCCCGAGCATCTTTCGCTGGCCGATGGCGCCATCACGCTCTCGACCGTCAACGTCGATCTCGTCGAAAATCTCGGCGGCGCCACCATGCTCTACACCACCACGCCGGATAACCAGCTCCTGACCGTCGCGCTTGACGGGCAGCAGAAGGTGGAGCGCGGCGCCAATGTGAAGGCCTCCTTCGATCCCGCCCGCTGCCACGTCTTCGATGCCGCGGGCAAGACGATCTAAGCGCGCCGCTGCTTGACATCAGATCCTCCTCTGGCCCATCATTTCGGCAGGGGCCGCTAGAACAGGATGATTTTAGGCCGGGTCGGCCTAAAATCTGAATCCTGTTCTACATTATATAGTTAGAGCATGATGTCGTCCGAAAACCGCTCACACTTTTCGGCATCATGCTCTGGGGGATCAAGCATGACGCCTGAAGATAGGATTCATGCGCTTGGTATCTGGCAGGGCCCGATCGAAATCTCGCCGATAGCAGGCGGCATCACCAACAGGAATTATCTGGTCAGCGATGCCGTCGCGCGCTGCGTGGTCAGGCTCGGCACCGATATCCCGATCCATCACATCAGCCGGCAGAACGAGCTTGCCGCAAGCCGTGCCGCCCATGCGGCCGGCATATCGCCTGCCGTCATCCACCATTCGCCGGGCGTCCTGGTGCTCGACTATATCGAGGCGAGAGCGCTTTCGCCGGAAGATATCAGGACGCCGCAAATGCTGGCCCAGGTCGTGCCGCTGGTCCGCGCCTGCCATCGCGACATCGCCCGGCATTTCCGCGGCCAGGCTATGATCTTCTGGGTCTTCCACGTCATCCGCGACTACGCCGCCAATCTGAAGGCGTCGGAAAGCGCTTATCTTCCGCTTTTGCCGGGCCTCCTCGGCCGGGCTGACATACTGGAGGAAGCGGCAGGGCCTTTCGAGATCGCCTTCGGCCATAACGACCTGCTGGCCGCCAACTTTCTCGATGACGGCAAACGGCTCTGGCTGATCGACTGGGACTATGCCGGCTTCAACACGCCGCTTTTCGATCTCGGCGGATTGGCCTCCAACAACGAGTTCCCGCAAGCGGCCGAGCGTACGATGCTGGAGACCTATTTCGACCGGCCGCTGACCGATGACCTCAGCAGGCGCTATGCCGCAATGAAATGCGCCTCGCTGCTGCGCGAGACGCTCTGGAGCATGATTTCGGAAATTCATTCCAGCATCGATTTCGATTACGCCGGCTACACGGCCGAAAATCTCGCGCGCTTCGAGCGCGCCTATCAAGCCTTTGAACAGGATCATAAATGACGAAGGAATTACCGAAGACGGCGAAAGCCGTGGTTATCGGCGGCGGCATTATCGGCTGCTCGACGGCCTATCATCTCGGCAAACTTGGCTGGATCGATACCGTCTTGCTGGAGCGCAAGAAGCTTACCTCGGGCACCACCTTCCACGCCGCCGGCCTCGTCGGCCAGCTGCGCACCAGCGCCAACATCACCCAGCTCCTCGGCTATTCCGTCGATCTCTACAAGCGGCTGGAGGCAGAAACGGGTCTCGGCACCGGCTGGAAAATGAATGGCGGCCTGCGCCTTGCCTGCAATGAGGAACGCTGGACCGAAGTCAGGCGCCAGGCGACCACCGCCCAGTCCTTCGGCCTCGAAATGCAGCTACTGACCCCGCAGGAAGCCTTCGATCTCTGGCCGCTGATGACAACAGACGATCTCGTCGGCGCCGCTTTCCTCCCGACCGACGGCCAGGCCAATCCCTCCGACATCACCCAGGCGCTGGCAAAGGGCGCCCGCATGTCGGGCGTTTCCATCTTCGAGGATACCGAAGTCCTCGACCTCGAAATCGACAAGGGGAGGATTCGTGCCGTCGTCACGGCGCAAGGGCGTATCGAATGCGAGCGCGTCGTCATCTGTGCCGGCCAATGGACGCGCGCCTTCGCCGCCCGTTTCGGCGTCAACGTGCCGCTGGTCTCCGTCGAGCATCAATACATCATCACCGAATCCTTCGGCGTGCCCTCCAACCTGCCGACCCTGCGCGATCCCGATCGCCTGACCTACTACAAGGAGGAGGTCGGCGGCATCGTCATGGGCGGCTACGAGCCGAACCCCATTCCCTGGGCGGCAAACGGCATCCCCGACGGTTTCCACTACACACTGCTGGACAGCAATTTCGACCATTTCGAGCAGATCATGGAACAAGCGCTCGGCCGCGTTCCGGCGCTAGAGAATGTCGGCGTCAAGCAGCTGCTGAACGGCCCGGAAAGCTTCACACCGGATGGCAACTTCATTCTCGGCGAGGCGCCGGAGCTGAAGAATTTCTTCGTCGGCGCCGGTTTCAACGCCTTCGGCATCGCCTCGGCCGGTGGCGCCGGCATGGCGCTTGCCGAATGGGTGACGAAGGGCGAACCGCCCTATGATCTCTGGCCGGTCGATATCCGTCGTTTCGGACGTCCGCATTTCGATACCGACTGGGTGCGGACACGCACGCTCGAAGCCTACGGCAAACATTACACCATGGCCTGGCCGTTCGAGGAACATTCGAGCGGCCGCCCTTGCCGCAAATCGCCGCTCTATGACCGGCTGAAGGCGCAGGGCGCCTGTTTCGGCGAAAAGCTCGGCTGGGAACGGCCGAACTGGTTTGCCGATCTCTTCGCCAACGAGGAGCCGAAGGATATCTACAGCTACACCAGGCAGAACTGGTTCGATGCCGTCGGCCGCGAGCACCAGGCGGTGCGCGAAGCGGCCGTCATCTTCGACCAGACGTCCTTTGCCAAATTCGTGCTGAAGGGCAGGGATGCCGAGGCAGCGCTCTCCTGGATCGCTTCCAACGATGTCGCAAGGCCTGTGGGATCGCTTGTCTACACGCAGATGCTGAACGATAAGGGCGGCATCGAATGCGACGTGACGGTCGCCCGCGTCGCCGAGAACGAATATTACGTCATCACTGGTACTGGTTTCGCCACCCATGACTTCAATTGGATCGCACGCAATATCCCGGCGGAGATGCATGCCGAGCTGGTCGATGTCACATCCGCCTATTCCGTGCTGTCGCTGATGGGACCGAATTCCCGCGCCGTGCTGGAAAAGGTGACGGGGAGCGACGTCTCGAATGCGGCCTTCCCCTTCGGCAAGGTCAAGACCATCGGCATTGCAGGCTGCCCGGTGCGGGCGTTGCGCATCACCTATGTCGGCGAGCTCGGCTACGAGCTGCATGTTCCCATTGAATATGCGACCACGGTCTATGACGTGCTGATGGCATCAGGCGGCGAGCTCGGCCTCGTCAATGCCGGCTACCGCGCCATTGAGAGCTGCCGCCTGGAAAAGGGATATCGCGCCTGGGGGTCGGATATCGGTCCCGACCATACGCCTATTGAAGCCGGTCTTGGCTGGGCGGTGAAGATGCGGAAGAATATTTCGTTCCGCGGCCGTGAGGCGATCGAACGGCAGCTTTCGGGCGGCGTCAAGAAACGCCTCGCCTGCTTCATTCCGGAGAATGCGGATGCTGTGCTGCTCGGCCGCGAAACGATCTATCGCGACGGCAAACGCGTCGGCTGGCTGTCGAGCGGCGGCTTCGGCTACACGCTGGGCAAACCGATCGGCTACGGCTACGTCCGCAGCCCCGACGGCGTGACCGAGGATTTCGTCCTCTCCGGCGCCTATGAGCTTGACGTCGCGCGGGAACGCATCCCCTGCAAGGTATCGCTGTCGCCACTCTACGATCCGGATATGGCGCGGGTGAAAGCGTGACGACCGGAACTCCTTCATTCCTCCACCCTCGGGTCAAGCCCTGAGGGCAAAGGTGACGAGGAGATGTTGTGCCGTGCGGAACCCCCCTCTGCCCTGCCGGGCATCTCCCCCACAAGGAGGGAGATTGGCAAGGAGCTTGCTCCCCGGAAAGCATCAACCAGTCCGGTTGCCGTGCCAATTCGCCTTCAGTTTGGATTCCATGTGACGGCTATAGTTGTTGGTGAAGCGGTCGCGCCCAGCCAATCTCCCCACCTGTGGGGGAGATGCGCGGCAGGGCAGAGGGGGGCGACCACGGCACGCCCTCGCCTCATCATTCCCAGCCGAAGCGAGTCTATCTCGGAACGGCTCCAAGTCTCAGAACAGCGGCAGCCGGTCGTCCTGGATCAGGATCTCCAGCTTGTCGGAGACATCCTGCGTCCATGCCCGATTTCCTGTCAAAGCCGCTGGGAAAAGTCCTGGAAGGGTGAAAAGAGCGGCCGAGATCGCCAGGCCGGTGCGCGGGACATCGGCGATGAGAGCGGCGATTTCGCCAGCACGGGGATCGCGCAGTTCATAGCGCTCGCCGTTGCCGTGCTCGCCGATCGCATAGCGCATCCATGCCGCAACGGCGATCGCATAGGTCTCTGCCTTGTCGCCACGCGCCAGTGCCTCGGTTGCCGGTTCCAGCAGCCGCTGCGGCAGTTTCTGCGTGCCGTCCATGGCGATCTGATAGGTGCGATGTGCGATTGCCTTGTTTGCAAAGCGCGCGATCAATTCGCTGGCATAGTCATCGAGATCGATGCCGGGAACCGCATCGAGCGTTCTCGCCGCTGCATGCATGTGGCGGTAGGCAAGGGCTGCCAGGCCGGCATCATCCATCACGTCGCGAATAAATTCATAGCCGCCGATATAACCGAGATAGGCGAGCAGCGAATGGGCGCCGTTCAGCATCCGCAGCTTCATTTTTTCGTAGGCCGAGACTTCCTCGACCATTAGCGCGCCGCGGACCTTTTCCCAGGCCGGCCGGCCATTCGCGAAATGATCTTCGATGACCCACTGCGTAAAAGGCTCTGTCTCGACCGCCGCCATGTCGGTGCGACCCGTCAGCCGCTCGGCATCGGCATAGGTGGCTTCGGTGCTTGCCGGCGTGATGCGGTCGACCATCGTCGAAGGGAAGGGCACATTCGCTTCGATCCAGCGATGCAGGTCGGGGTCGATGCGGGAGGTGAATTCGAGCACGAGGCGTTTTAGAACCGCGCCGTTGCTCGGCAGGTTGTCGCAGCTGAGCGGCGTAAAGGGCGCGATCCCCTTCTGCCGGCGGCGCGCAAGGCCTTCGACGAGGTAGCCGATGACGCCGCGCGGCGCATGCCGGCTGGCGAGATCGGCGACGATATCGGGGTGCTTCAGGTCGAGGCCGCCGGTTGCCGGATCGAAACCATAGGCCTTTTCCGTCACCGTCATGCTGACGATGCGGATAGCGGGATCTTCGAGCCGCGCCAGCAGGCCAGCCGGATCGCGCGGCGCCACATGCGCCTTCAGGATCGAACCGATCACCTCGGCCGTCGTGCCCGAGCTGTCGCGGATCAACGTCGTATAAAGCCCGTTCTGAGCGCTCAGATTGTCAGCGACATCGGCGGTGCGCAGGCTCGCCACCTCGATGCCCCAGTCTCCGCCGCTTGTCGCCAGGGCTGCATCGGTAAACGGCGCGAAATGCGCGCGGAAGAAGGCGCCTGGCCCGAGATGTAGGATGCCGCTTTTCAGCTGGTCGCGGTCATAGGCGGGAAGCTTCGCCGTCGGGGCGAGGCCGGAAAGGGTTTGCAGTCGTTCGGTCACAGCTTATAGGCCTTCTTTGCATTGCCATAGGAGAGCTCGCCCGCGACGATCTCGGCTTCCCGCTTGGAAATCCGGTGCTCGGCGGCAAGCTGGGCGAGGAAGCGGCAGACTTCGCGGCGCCAGACGTCATGCCGGGCCGGGATCGAAAGCAGCGCGCGCGTATCGTCGTTGAAACCCGCCATATTGGCAAAACCTGCCGTTTCCGCAACCTGGTCGAGATAGCGCCGGATGCCGTTCGGGCTGTCGTAGAACCACCAGGGCGGGCCGATCATCAGGCAGGGCCAGTGGCCAGCCATCGGCGCCAGCTCGCGTGCATAGGTTGTCTCGTCGAGCGTGAACAGCAGCACGCGCAAACCCGGTGCGTGGCCGTATCTGGAAAGCAGCGCCTTCAGGCCGCCGACCCAGTCCGTGCGTGTCGGGATATCGGCGCCCATATTGGGGCCTCGGGTCGCAAAAAGCCCGCGGTCGGTATTGCGTCTTGAGCCGGCATGGATCTGCATCACCATGCCGTCCTCGGCCGAAAGCCCGGCCATCTCGGTCATCATCTGGCCACGGAAGAGCTCGGCCTCCTCGGCCGAAAGCGGCCCCTTCAACGCCTTGTCGAGCAGCGCTTGTTTTACGGCAAGCGGCAGATCTGATGTAAAGGCTGTCGGCACGCCGTGATCGGTGGCGGTGGCGCCGAACTGGCGGAAATAGGCGCGCCGGCGCCGATGTGCCTCGATCAGACCGTCCCAGCGCGTCACCTCAGTGCCGGTGATCTCTCCGAACTTGATGAGATTGTCGCGGAAGCCGACGGCATCGGGATCGGTGACGCTGTCCGGCCTGTAGGTGCTTCGCACCTTGCCGATCCAGCCGTCGGCCGCCAACTTCTGGTGATGCGCCAGCGGGTCGAGCGCGCCATCCGTCGTCGCGATCGTTTCGATGCCGAATCGCTGATGCAGCGCCCGCGGGCGGAATTCGGGAAGCGCAAGCTGGGCATTGATATGGTCGTAGAGCGCATCGGCATTATCAGCCGTCAGCGGCTCGGGGCAGCCGAGCACGGCCGACATGGCGTGGTCGACCCAAAGGCTCGAAGGCGTTCCGCGGAAAAGATGATAATGTGCGGCAAAGGTCCGCCAGATCGCCCGTCCCTCAGCCACCGGTTTGCCGTCGAGCCGCGGCACGCCGAGCTCGTCCAAGGTGACGCCGACGCTGTGCAGCATCCGGAAGAGATAGTGATCGGGAATGACCAGCAGCGAGGCCGCGTCTTCGAAGGGCTTGTCGTCGGCAAACCAGGAGGGTTCGGTATGCCCGTGCGGGCTGACGATCGGAAGATTGCGCACCGTCTCGTAGAGCTCTCGCGCGATGGTCCGTGTTGCCGGATCAGCCGGAAAAAGCCGGTCCGGATGAAGAAAGCCGTTTCCTGCATCCATCAGTATTCCTCCCAGATGCATAACGGCCTACCCCACAACATCAGGCGCGGCAAGGTCTTTTAGTAACCAAACGGTACAGTTTTGCGTCTGGCGGCGCCGGGCATGGAAAGCATTGACGCGGCGGCCTATTTCCGCTTTGGGAGAACCATCTGTGCCGGTTCGGCAAAGGAGCATCGATGTCCGACGAGACGAACCACATCACCCGGCTGGAAGAAATGCTGGCCCACCAGGCAAAGACGATCGAAGAGCTTTCCGATCAGCTCGCCGAGCAATGGAAGACGGTCGAGCAGATGCGCACCAAGCTCGACCGGCTGACCGAACGCTTCCTGTCGCTGGAGGAGCAGTCGCTGGAGGCACCTGGCATCACCCGCCCGCCGCATTATTGACGACACGCGGCGCAATGCCGCGCGTCGTTGGGGTGCCTTGCGCCTTGAGACGGCGGATCAGACGCCGCCGATGCAGAGATATTTCATTTCCAGATAGTCGTCGGCGCCGTGGCGCGAGCCTTCGCGGCCGAGCCCGGATTGCTTGATGCCGCCGAAGGGTGCTGTCTCGGACGACATGATGCCGGTATTGATACCGATCATCCCGTATTCCAGCGCTTCAGCCACCCGCCAGACCTTCTTCAGATCGCCCGCATAAAAATAGGCGGCGAGGCCGAACTCCGTGTCGTTGGCTTGGCTGATGACATCCTCGACCGTGTCGAAGCGAAAGAGCGGCGCCACCGGCCCGAAGGTCTCCTCGCGCGCCACCTTCATGCCGCGCGCAACGCCTGTCAGCACCGTCGGCGTGAAGAAGGTGCCGGCGCCGTCGATGCGCTTGCCGCCGGTCAGCACCTTGGCGCCCTTGGCAAGCGCGTCGCTGACATGGTCCTCCACCTTGCAAGGCCTTGCTCGTCGATCAGCGGCCCGATCACGACACCCGGCTTGAAGCCGTCGCCGACCGACATCTCGGCGACCTTGGCGGCAAGTTTGGCGGCGAAGGCGTCGTAGACGTTCGACTGGACGTAGAGGCGGTTGGCGCAGACGCAGGTCTGGCCGGCATTGCGGTATTTGGAGGCGATCGCGCCTTCGACGGCAGCGTCGAGATCGGCATCGTCGAAGACGATGAAGGGCGCGTTGCCGCCGAGCTCCAGGCTCACCTTCTTGATCTGGTCGGCGCACTGCCGCATCAGGATGCGGCCGACCTCGGTCGAGCCGGTGAAGCTGATCTTGCGCACCTTTTCGTTGCCGCAGAGCTCGCGGCCGATCGCCGGACCATCGACGCCGACGATGACGTTGAAGACGCCGGCCGGAATGCCGGCCTGCTCGGCGAGCACCGCAAGCGCGATCGCCGTCAGCGGCGTCTGTTCGGCCGGTTTCGACACCACGGTGCAGCCGACGGCAAGCGCCGGGGCGATCTTGCGGGTGATCATCGCCGCCGGGAAATTCCACGGCGTGATCGTGCCGACGACGCCGACCGGCTGCCGGATGACGATCATCCGTTTATCGTCGGAAGGCGCGGGGATCGTCTCGCCATAGATGCGTTTGGCCTCCTCCGCATACCATTCGATATAGGCTGCGGCATAAAGGATCTCGCCGCGCGCTTCCGGGAACGGCTTGCCCATTTCGGCTGTCAGGATCGCCGCGAGTTCGTCGGCATTGGCGACCATCAGGTCGAACCATTTGCGCAGGATCGCGCTTCGCTCCTTGGCCGGACGAGCCGCCCAGACCGGCTGGGCGGCATGCGCCGCATCGATCGCCGCCCGCGTCTCGGCCGCACCCATATCGGGCAGCGAGGCGAGCAGTTCGCCGGTTGCCGGGTTCAGCACGTCGAACGTTTTCGTGGCATCGCCTGATGTCCAGACGCCGTCGATATAGCCGGCATCGCGCAGCAAGGGCGAAGAGAAGGGAACGTGCCTGGTCAGTGCGGTGGTGAAAGCCATGTCATATCTTCCTTGGGAGTGCGGCTGCCGGTTGCCGGCAGCCATTGAAATCCGGCTAGAGCAATTCCAGGAAAAGTGCGCAGCGGTTTTCCGTCCGGAATTGCGTAAAACAAAAAGTTAGAGCGGTTCTGCGCTTCCTTGAAAAGCTGAACCGCTCTAGGGTGCGCTTAACTGCCCGCGCTCGCTTCCAGCATCGAGGCCTCGAGAATATCGAGCGCTTCGCCGAAGATATCGTCCTGGATGGTGATCGGCGCGAGGAAGCGGATGACGTTTCCGTGGACACCGCAGGTGAGCAGAATCAGGCCCTTGTCGAGCGCGGTGAGCCGCACCCGGTTGGCGAATTCCGCGCTCGGCAGTCCCGTCGTCCGGTCGTTGAATTCGACGGCGTTCATGAAGCCCGGCCCGCGAATATCGACGATTTCCGGCACCGTCTCGCGGATTGATTCCAGCCGCTGCTTCAGCCGTCCGCCAAGCTGGTTGGCGCGGTTGCAGAGATCCTCGTCGACAATGACGTCGAGCACGGCATGGGCGGCCGCGATCCCGAGCGGATTGCCGCCATAGGTGCCGCCGAGCCCGCCCGGTCCCGGCGCATCCATGATTTCGGCGCGGCCGGTGACGGCGGCGAGCGGAAAGCCGCCGGCCAGGCTCTTTGCCATTGTTGTCAGGTCGGGCGCTACTTCGTGATGGTCCATTGCGAACATCCTGCCGGTGCGGGCAAAACCGGTTTGCACCTCGTCGGCGATCAGCAGGATGCCGTGCTGATCGCAGAGTTCGCGCAGCGCCTTCATGAAGGCGGCAGGTGCGGAGTAGAACCCGCCTTCGCCCTGCACCGGCTCGATGATGATGGCTGCGACGCGCTGCGGATCGACATCGGCGGCGAAGAGCTTCTTCAGTGCCGCCAGCGACTGATCGGCGGTGACGCCGTGCAGTTCGACCGGGAAAGGAATATGGAACACGTCACCGGGCATAGCGCCGAAGCCGACCTTGTAGGGCACGACCTTGCCGGTCAGCGCCATGCCCATGAAGGTACGGCCATGGAAGCCGCCGCCAAAGGCGATGACGGCCGAGCGGCCGGTTGCTGCACGCGCGATCTTGACGGCGTTTTCGACCGCTTCGGCACCAGTCGTGACGAAGATCGTCTTCTTCTCGAAATCACCAGGCAGCAGCGCGTTCAGCCGCTCGGCAAGATGCACGTAGCTTTCGTAGGGCACCACCTGATGGCAGGTATGGGTGAAGCGGTCGAGCTGATCCTTGACCGCCGCGATGACCCGGGGATGACGGTGGCCGGTATTGAGAACGGCGATGCCGGCGGCGAAATCGATGTAACGGCGGCCCTCCTTGTCCCAGATCTCGGCATTCTCTGCACGATCCGCATAGATCTGGGTCGTCATGCCGACGCCACGTGAAATAGCGGCGTTCTTCCGGTCCGTCAGGCTTGGCGTGTTCATCGATGGCTCCTCCGCTGAAAAGTTTGAAAACTATCTTGCATATCTTCTGCAAGATGCATACAAAACACCTACATTTTTCCTGCAAGAAAACAAGCGGCATTTTTTGCTTCAAACATCACGTTTTTTGATGAAAGCTTTGGGGCGATTGGAATCAGGGATATTGGCGGATGAACGATAACGGGCCTGTGCGCTACAAGGTGGCGGAAGCCGCGCGGCTGGCGGGCGTTTCGGCCTCGACGCTGCGCCTCTGGGAAAGCCAGGGTCTCGTGGTTCCCGGCCGCTCGCAAACCGGGCATCGGCAATACAGCGCCGACGACGTGGCGCGGTTGAAGCGCATCTCCTGGTATCGTGTCGAGCGGGGCCTTAATCCCGCGGCAATCCGCGAGGCGCTGGAGAGCGAGGAGCCTTCCGCCGATGGTGCCGAGGCAAGCCAGGATGGCGGCCTCGGCCGCAAACTGCGCAGCCTGCGCCATGCGAGCAGCAAGACGCTCGATCAGGTGGCCGGCGACATCGGCGTCAGCTCTTCGACGCTCTCGACGCTGGAACGCACCTCGCAGGGCGTCAGTTTCAAGACGCTGCACGATCTCGCCGAATATTACGGCACCACCGTCTCCCGCCTCTCCGGTGAGGAAAGCGGGGACGTGCCGGCGCTGGTGCGGGCCGGCGAATGGCGCAGGTGGCCGGAAACAACGCCGGGTGTCGCGGTGCAGCTCCTTGCCGAAGGCCGCAGGATGATGGATTGCCACCGTTTCGTGCTGGCGCCGGGGGCTGCCAGCGAAGGCGCCTATCGCCACGAGGGCGAGGAATTCATGCATGTTCTGTCAGGCCGGCTCGAACTTGTGCTCGACAGCGATCAGTTCTTCGACCTCGGTCCCGGCGATTCACTTTATTTCGAAAGCCGCCGCGACCATTCCTGGCGCAACCGCCACGATGGCGAAACCGTGCTTCTCTGGATCAATACCCCGCCGACATTCTGAACGGCTAACACGATGCGGAGACTATATGAGGTAGAGCGTCCTTTGTGCGTCCAGGAGGACGCACAGCGCTCCAGCGGCTGGAAAGCGGTTTCGCACTCTGCGCCTTTGCGCTATAGCGCTGATGCATAAATTCTTAAATCGGAATCGATTTCAGGATAAAATTAAGCAGCCATTCAAAGTGCTACAGCGTCCTTTGCGCGTCATAAAAGACGCGCGGCGCTGTGGGGGATGCATTCGAACGAAAGACAATCTCATGGCAGCGACCATACGTTATCACGAAGGCGATATTTCCGCGGCCGATGCCGTCCGCTACACCGGCGCGATTGCAATCGATACCGAAACGCTCGGCCTTGTGCCGCGCCGCGACCGGCTCTGTGTCGTCCAGCTTTCGCCGGGTGACGGCACCGCCGATATCATCCGCATCGCCGCCGGCCAGAAAGAGGCGCCCAATCTCGTCGCCCTGCTCGAAGACCCCACTCATCAGAAGATCTTTCATTACGGCCGCTTCGATATTGCCGTGCTCTTCCATACCTTCGGTGTCACGACGACCCGGGTTTTCTGCACCAAGATCGCCTCGCGTCTGATCCGGACCTATACGGATCGCCACGGCCTCAAGGATAATCTCAAGGAGATGCTCGACGTCGATGTCTCCAAGGCGCAGCAATCTTCCGATTGGGCGGCCGAGACGCTGTCTCCGGCCCAGCTCGAATATGCCGCCTCCGACGTGCTTTATCTGCATGCATTGCGCGATAAGCTGACGGAACGCCTGATCCGCGATGGCCGCTACGATCATGCGACGGCCTGCTTCGAATTCCTGCCGACCCGCGCCAAGCTCGACCTGCTCGGCTGGGAAGATGCCGATATTTTTGCCCATAGCTGAGCGAATTGCCTTCATTCTGCGTTTGCGCATGGCCGTACGGCAGGCTTGCCGGCGGCCGTTAGCGATTCATTAACGCCTGTTCATTAATATTCCTGTTAATTTTTATGCATTTCGATGACGCCGGAACTGCGTCATGCGGACAGGAGGATCTGCTGGGATGCAAGGGGACCGGATGAGCGCGGTCCTTTTCTAGAGCCTGCTTTCATCGTCACTTTACGAAAGGAGCATGCCATGTTGACTCCCGTTCGTGCAGCGTCCAATGCAAGCTTTTCGTCCCAGGGTCAAACAGCGGCGATCGTCGCCGGTGGTCTCGGCCAATCGGTGATTGCCCCCGCGCCTGTCAACGCCGTCGAAGCCGCAGACCTCAATTCCGCCATTGCCGGCAAGCTCAATATTCTGCTCCTTGCGGCGCGCGAGCGCATGGTCGAAGCCCTTTTCGACGTCATCGACGCGGCAGGCCGCTCGATCTCGCTGGATCGTGGCGAGGACGAGAGCAATCTTGCCTTCGCCTCTCGGCTCGCCGATGCCATCCGGCGACTGCCAACCGCCAGGATCGACGAGGTCGAGCGCCAGCTCACCGAGAATGGGCATAGCGTGCCGCTCCGGACGATCGCCGAGGCCCTGAAGAACCCGACAGGCCCTGAAGCCGCCCGCGTCGTCGCCTATCTGGAGATTGTTCGCTATAAGGATCGCGATCTCGCCGCCCGCGCCGTCGTCCGCTCCTATGGCCAGAACGATGCATCGCCGATGCGCGCCGAAGCTCACCCCGAGATCCGGCTGCCCGAGATAAGGCTGCATGAGGACAGCCTGCCTGCCGCCATGCGCCAGCCGGCAGACACGGCGCCCGCGTCAGCCGATTCGCTGATCGAGGCCGCAGCTTTGGCGACCGTCGAAGAAGCGGTCGTCGCCGAAGCCGTGGAAGCTGCCGATCCGGAAACTGAGAGCCTGGCTCAATCCGCCCCGGCGACAGCAAGGGAGATCGCCCCGGAAAAATCTGCGCCGCAGGAGATCGAAACCGGGCAACCGTTGCCGACGGAAGCCGCAGCGGCCGACGATACGCAGGCAACGCCGGAGCCGGCTGCCGTCCAACCCCGCGCGATGCCGGAAAAAGTCGATCCTGTCATTCCCAGGAACTGGGTAGGAATTGTCGCCTCGATGACCGAAGAAGTCTCCGAGATGATTGCCACCATCATCCGCGAGCAGGACATCGAAACCGTGCTGGAGGATGTTCCCGTCGAGGCGGCAGTGGAAATCGATACGATCCTCGACGACGCCGTCATCAGCGATGCCACCGAAACCCTGACCAGGCAGCCGGCCGAATTCACCGCACCCGATCCTCGCCAGTCCGCCGCACTCCGCCCATCGCAGATGGATATCGAGACCGAGGCTGTCCGTCAGCCGAACGAAATCTCCGCGCAACCGCAGATGAGGCCGGTTCTCGAGACGGCCCAAGCTTCCTATGTGCCGCTGGTGGCAAGGATGCCGGAAGGATTTGCCTATACCCAGCTGCCCTACCAGTTCGCCAAGGATACGCCGTCGAACGAGAAGGCAGGCGAAACGCACCACCAGCATCAGCACCACCGTGACGACGCGTCCGAGGATCAGCAGCAGGCGCAGTCCGGCGGCGGCGATGCCGAACCCGACGCTGAAGAAACCGCCGCCGCACCCGACCGGAGGACGCCAAGGATGATCGATGCCGAACCGTCGGCCTATCAGCCAGGCGTGGCCGCCGATCCGGTCTATGCGCTCTATCAGCGCATGGTCGGCTGGGAATAACGTTTTCATCGCCTGAAAATGAAGAACCCGCCGGATCGCTCCGGCGGGTTCTTCAATTCAAAGGCGGATGCCGAGGCTTATTCGCCGCCGCGGTTCTTCAGGGCTGCGCCCAGAATGTCGCCGAGCGAAGCGCCGCTGTCGGACGAACCGAACTGGGCAACGGCTTCCTTCTCTTCCGCAATCTCCAGAGCCTTGATGGACAGCATGATCTTGCGGTCCTTCTTGGAGAAGTTGGTGACGCGGGCGTCGAACACCTGGCCGACCGAGAAACGCTCGGGGCGCTGCTCGTCGCGGTCGCGGGCGAGGTCGGCGCGACGGATGAAGGAAGTGATGTCCTCGTGATTGACGAGCTTCACTTCGACGCCACCGTCGTTGACCGCGATCACTTCGCAGGAAACGACTGCATTCTTGCGCAGGTCGCCAGAAGCAGCGGCGTCGCCGACTGCATCCTTGCCGAGCTGCTTGATGCCGAGCGAGATGCGTTCCTTCTCGACATCGACGTCGAGAACGACGGCCTTGACGACGTCACCCTTGTTGAACTCCTCGATGACCTGTTCGCCCGGACGGTTCCAGTCGAGGTCGGAGAGGTGCACCATGCCGTCGACATCGCCGTCGAGGCCGATGAACAGGCCGAATTCGGTCTTGTTCTTGACTTCGCCTTCGACTTCAGTGCCGGCCGGATGGCTGCGGGCAAATGCTGCCCACGGATTTTCCAGCGTCTGCTTGAGGCCGAGCGAAATACGGCGCTTGGACGGGTCGACTTCGAGAACGACGACTTCGACTTCCTGGCTCGTGGACAGGATCTTGCCGGGGTGAACGTTCTTCTTGGTCCACGACATTTCCGAGATGTGGATCAGGCCTTCGATGCCCGGCTCCAGCTCGACGAATGCGCCGTAGTCGGTGATATTCGTGACGGTACCGGAAATCTTCTTGCCTTCCGGATACTTGGCCTGGATGCCATCCCACGGATCGCTCTCGAGCTGCTTCATGCCGAGCGAGATACGGTGGGTTTCCTGGTTGATGCGGATGATCTGAACCTTGACCTGCTGGCCGATGTTCAGGATTTCCGACGGATGGTTCACACGGCGCCATGCCATGTCGGTGACGTGCAGCAGGCCGTCGATGCCGCCGAGGTCAACGAACGCACCGTAATCGGTGATGTTCTTGACGACGCCGTCGACAACCTGGCCTTCTTCGAGGTTCTGAACGATTTCAGAACGCTGCTCGGCACGGGATTCTTCCAGAACCGTACGGCGCGAAACCACGATGTTGCCGCGGCGCTTGTCCATCTTGAGGATTTCGAAGGGCTGCGGATTGTGCATCAGCGGGGTCACGTCGCGGATCGGACGAATATCGACCTGAGAACGCGGCAGGAAGGCGATCGCACCGTCGAGGTCGACCGTGAAGCCGCCCTTGACCTGGTTGAAGATAACGCCTTCGACGCGCTCGCCAGCTTCGAACTTGGCTTCGAGCTTGACCCAGCTTTCTTCGCGGCGAGCCTTTTCGCGCGACAGAACGGCTTCGCCAAGCGCGTTTTCGATGCGCTCGACATAGACTTCGACTTCGTCGCCGACCTTCAACAGGCCGTCCTTGGCGCGCGCGCCGAATTCCTTGAGCGCGATGCGGCCTTCAACCTTCAGGCCGACGTCGACAACGGCGACGTCCTTCTCGATGCCCGTGACGATGCCCTTGGTGACATAGCCTTCGGCCAGGTCGTTCTTGGCAAAGGACTCTTCGAGAAGAGCCGCGAAATCCTCGCGGGAGGGGGTAGCTACTGACATAAAATCTCCTGCGTGTCCTAAAACGGAAGCGGACACGTATGCGCCGGTTGGTTTGCGTTGAACGGGCCTGAACCCAGTCCGCCCTCTCTTACGAAGGCAATCCGGCGCTTGGACGGAATTTCAGGCTTGCTGTATGAGAAGCGATCCATGCTCAGAGCACGCAAAATCGCTTGAATTTAGGCATTTCGGCTCAAGACCGCATCGATGATCGATTGAGCAGCTTGAAACGCGGCTTCTATACTCATTTCCGACGTATCAAGCAAGTGCGCATCATCAGCTGGTTTCAAAGGGCTGTCGGCCCGTCCCATGTCGCGTTCGTCGCGCCGCTTGACGTCCTCGAAGATCGCATCGAAATCCGCCGTCAGGCCTTTGCCGAGGATCTCGTCATAACGGCGTCTTGCGCGGACTTCCGGCGACGCCGTTACATAGAATTTCACCGCCGCATTCGGGCAGACGACCGTGCCGATATCGCGCCCATCGAGCACCGTTCCCGGCGCCTTCGTCGAAAACCGTCGCTGCGCCTCGACCAGCGCCCGGCGCACCGCCGGCATCACGGCAATCTTCGATGCGGCTTCGCCGATCTCATGTCTGGAAAGCATATCGCGATCCAATCCAGCGAGTTCAACCTCTCTTGCGATCTTTTCCGCCACCGCCTCGTCGTCGAGCGGCAGGCCGGCATCGAGCAGCGCCTTGGCCGTGGCGCGATAGGTCAGGCCGGTATCGAGATGGTGATATCCGTAGCGCTCTGCGATGAGGCGCGAAAGCGTGCCCTTGCCGGCCGCCGCCGGGCCATCGATGGCAATGGTGAAAGTCTCATTCGTCATGTCATCAATCCTGCGACAGCGCGCCGAAACGGCAAATGAGTTTGGCTTCGCGGAATGGTGGCTGGCACATCATTCCGGCACCAGCTCGATCTTCGCTCCAAGGCCGGTCATCAGCTGCATGAATTCCGGAAAGCTAGTCGCGATCATCGCCGCGTCGTCGATCGTCACAGCATGCTCCGAGGCAAGCCCCAGGACAAGGAAACTCATGGCGATGCGATGGTCGAGATGCGTCCGGACTTGGCCGCCAGCGGCGTTGCCGATGCCCCTGCCGTCTGGCCGGCCGCGCACGATGAGAAAATCCTTGCCCTCGTCGCAGTCGACGCCATTCAGCTTCAGCCCGTCGGCGACGGCGGAAAGACGGTCGGACTCCTTGACGCGCAGTTCCTCCAGCCCCTTCATGACCGTCGCGCCCTCGGCGAAACAGGCAGCGACGGCGAGGATAGGATATTCGTCGATCATCGACGGCGCCCGATCTTCGGGAACGGTGACGGCCTTGAGCTCGGAATGGCGCACGCGCAGATCCGCCACGTCCTCGCCGCCGGCAAGACGTGCATTCAGCACCTCGATATCAGCGCCCATTTCCTGGAGCGTCAGGATCAGCCCGGTGCGGGTCGGGTTCATCAGCACGTTGACGATGGTGATATCTGAGCCGGGGACAAGCAGCGCCGCAACCAGCGGGAAGGCGGTGGAGGAAGGATCGCCGGGAATGTCGATCACCTGGCCCTTAAGATTGCCGCGGCCTTCGAGCCGGATCGTACGGATGCCATCCCCGTCCGTCTCGACGGAAAGGGCGGCGCCAAAACCCTGCAGCATCTTTTCGGTATGGTCGCGCGTCATCACCGGCTCGATGACCGTGGTGACACCCGGCGTATTGAGACCGGCGAGCAGCACGGCCGATTTCACCTGGGCGGATGCCATCGGCACCCGATAGCGGATCGGGCTCGGCGTTCCCGGGCCTCTGAGCGTCACCGGCAGCCTGTCGCCTTCGGATGCGCTGACCTGCACGCCCATTTCGCGCAGCGGAGCGAGCACACGGCCCATCGGCCGTTTCGAAAGCGAGGCGTCGCCTGTGAAGGTGGAGCGAAAGTCGTAGGTGCCGACGAGGCCCATGGTCAGCCGCACGCCGGTGCCGGCATTGCCAAAGTCGAGCGGCGCGTCAGGCGCAAGCAGCGCACCGTTGCCGGTGCCCTCGATCACCCACTGCGCGCCCTCTTTGCGAATCCTGGCGCCCATCGCCTGCATCGCCCGGCCGGTATTGATCACGTCCTCGCCTTCGAGCAGGCCGGTGATCCGCGTTTCGCCGGAGGCGAGCCCGCCGAACATGAAGGAACGATGCGAGATCGACTTGTCGCCCGGAATACGGACGCTGCCCGTAAGACCGGCGGATTTGCGGGCTTTGGCGGGCTTTGGCGCGGAGCCGTTCAGCATGGCGCAATCCTTTGCAAACACAGTCTATTTTCGCCGCAAGACAGGCTTGGCCGGTCGCAATTCCCGTCCGCTTCTGCAGCTGTTGCGGCTCGTTAACATAAACGCGCCGGGCGGTCATCCGTCGGCTTGCCAAAATCCCGGCGCTCCGATCGCAAAGTTTGGCTTTGACATGGGAAGCCACAGCGATTAAGGGGACCGGCTTATAAATTCCGATGGAACGCCGGCTTGAACGGCATCTGCCGAATCTCATATTCGGCTATTCACACGAGGCTTATAGTGGCGAAAGCGGAACTTGGAACCAAGCGTACCGATCCGGAAACCGGCAAGAAGTTTTATGATCTGAACCGGGATCCGATCGTTTCTCCTTATACCGGCAAGTCCTACCCTCTGTCCTTCTTCGAAGAAACCTCGGCGATCGCCGAAGTTGCCGAGGAAGACGAGGTCGCGGAAGTCGATACTGAAAACACCGAAGTCGAACTGGTTTCGTTGGAAGATGCCGATGACGCCGCCGGCGGCGACGACATTCCGGATATCGGCGACGACGATGTCGAAATCGAAGGCGATGACGACGACGATACCTTCCTCACACCCGACGAAGATGACGATGATGACGACATGAGCGATATCATCGGCGTGACCGGCGACGAAGACGAAGTCTGAGACCGCATTTCGGCCCGGCGAGGAAAAAATTCTCCGGGCCGCATTTTTTTAGGCTTGCTATCTCCGGAAACCGGAAGTAATAAGCCGCCACTCCGCAGGGCACGTGCCTTAGGAGTATCCCAGGACCGGCCTCGAGCCGGACCACCTTGATGGGGCTATAGCTCAGCTGGGAGAGCGCTTGCATGGCATGCAAGAGGTCAGCGGTTCGATCCCGCTTAGCTCCACCAAATTTCCTTTTATCCGTTGTTTTTATTTAAAATCAATGCCTTGTCGCGGCTAGATGGTTCGGCAGGTACCCAGAAAAGTACCCACCGCGAGAACCCGCCCATTCAATGTCTGCCCGCTTTGCGCTACTTCGACTTCATTGAGCGCAATCCAGACGCCCTGTTGTCAGCCGTGCGGGGACATTATTAACAAGATCGAAGGCCCATGCATCGCCGCCAACTTAAGGAGGTTCGGTCTGTACGGAAAGCGCAATCGTCTCAACGCCCGCCGAGCACCGAATAAAAGGTTTCCAACTGTTCCTTTCCACCGTCTGTATTCATAGGCGATATTCCGAGGAAGACTGGCGCCTCTCCGGACGCCCTCACTCGAACGCCAAAACTGCTGGAGGACGCAATCATGCGAGCCTCAGTGTCATCTAGCTTTACAATGATGTTGACGTCGTCCCCATTGACCACCCGGAGTGCTCTTTGTGAAATGTCCCATACGGTTGCTTCGTGATCCAGGACGAGTTCTACCAGAGGAAACTCTGTCAGTTCGGTTTGCCGCCCTTGGGCTTCGATCACAGCATGAAATAGGAAGCCGCTTCCTTTAGCGTAAACCAGCATAACCTTGTGATGCCCAAACATTGAATCCCGCTCGCCTCGAACGTACAGAACCTCACTGTGAGCTTGTACTGTCCAGCGAACATCCGTAATTCCGCCGGTTGTGACGCCCAGGGGGCTGAGCGCATCTTTGTCAATCAGTTTGAGGTCATTACTGGGGGTTGACGACGATATTTCCAGGAAGTCGGGTGATACTCCCATATCCGCGACATAACCCGCGATCTTGGCGGATAAAATCTGGGATTGCCCAACATGTTCCGGTGAAGGGTTTTTATAAGAGAACTGGTGGACGCCAAACTGTGCGCCGTCGTGGAAATGCCGCAGTCGTCCTCCGAGATACAATAGAGTTGCCGCACTCATACAGTTACCGGGCAGCAGATTGCGCCGGATGATTGGGGCTGAAACGTCTTCGGGGTGAAGCACGTATGTTCCGATTTCGGTTGATAGCCTCCAAGCCCGTATTGCTCGGCCGATATTGATCGCGGACTCTACATCTCCACCAATCGAATTTATGTAAACACACGTAACGGACGGCGGAGAAGCGCCGGTCAGCAGTTTTTGGAATTTCACGTCGTCGCCCGGTTCTATGCGTCCGAAGGCGTTGATGTAGTAGAATCCGCCCACCAACCTCTCTAATTCCGTTTGTGGATCAGTATATTCAAATTCCAAGACCGCTTCTCCCGCCACGTTTCATCATGTGTTCCGTTCAAAGCTCCCTAGCCAAGGGGCCGCCGGATAGGCACCGCGTTATGGGAAGCATATGCAAATGATTGCGATAGAGCCAAGGCTGCGATGCCTGCTGTGTGGCAACCGTTGGATTAAAGGTTGGCGATCGGAATGCTGCCAAGGGCTGGGGGTTGCCGCCTTGCCCGTCGTGAAAACGGAACGCTGTTCGATCCGCAATCGTCCGGCGACGAAAGCAGAGTGCTGGCTTCAGCTTGACTATGCCAGCCATTTCGCCTGACGGCATCATGCGGTCGCGCTAGCGGACGGCTGATGCGGCTCAGGACGAACAGTCTGCCGGCTGACGGGCTCGAGGACTTTTGCCTTAATGCGCGGCATGATCTCCTCGGCGAGCCCTTCGGCGGGCTGCGAGGCGTCGAGGCGCGGCCATGCGACGTCGCCCGTCTCATGCGCGAACTGGTGCGCCAGGATATCGACCGTCGCGTCGGAGGGGCTGCCAACCCGTGCCGCAACGCGCTGCCACAGCAGCGCCGGATCGGCTTCGAGCCAGAAGGCCGAAAAGGGATGGTGGCCTTCTTCCGCCGCTTCCTCGATCATCCGCCGGTGGACCGGCTTGTCGAAGACCGCATCGGCCACCGCCGAACTGCCTTCCGCAAGGATGAGACGGGCGCGCCAGGCCATCTGCTGATAGACCTTTGCCGAGATCTCTGGCCGGTACGCGGCCTTCGGCAGCCTGGTCTCCGCCGGAACGCCGTGCATTGCCTTGCGGATGCGGTCGCTTTCGATGATGCGTGCTCCCGGCGCGAGGCCGATCCTCGATGCAATCGAACAGACATGGTTTGCCATCAAGCAAGAATATATTGCGGAGATGCAAGTCGCCATGGCAACGCCGGACCTTGCCGGCCAGCCCCCGTCGGTCCAGGAGCTGGGTGTGCCGCGCAAGATGCCTCTCGAAGGCCCCGGTCAGTTCCTCGATCTCCTTGGCGGAAAAGACATGGCTGGTAGCAAAGCCGGCCTTATTGACCTTCAGCACCGCAGCCATGCTGGCCGCCCCGCCGTTGGCACTGATGACCGGCGCGAGACGATGAAAACCGACAATCGCCCTTGCAAGGGGTGTCATCATCGACGACGTCAATCCGCCGGAGGTGGCGATATGATCGAGTAGCAACGACTGATCGAAACGCCGCATTTCCACCAGAGCATCATGCAGGGTCCCTTGACCATCAAGCGCAAGGCCACCGTCCTTTTCCAGCGTGATCGTCCTGACACCGAGATAGATGCCGGGCGCTGTGGGCGTGTTCAATTCCACTTCTTTCCGGCATGTCGCCAGCCTTTTCTCCGCCGAGGAGAAATCGGCATAGGGGAGCTTCACGGCGCGCTTCATCTTGTAGGCGCGGTCCCCGGCAAGAAAAATGCGCGAGATATGCGTCTCGATCACTTCGACCGGCTGCCCATCCTGGGGCAATGCGTCGTTGAGAAAGGAAATGGTTGCCGACTGGTCTTCCGTGATCATCTGCAAACTTTCAGCTGAGATGCCGCACTATCGAAAGCTTCGCCCTGCCTCCGCGACAATACATTGACCCACCGATCGCGCTTGTCAGCCGCTCTCATCTCGATCCCCGGACCGAAGCGCTCTTGGCCGCGCTGCAAAGCCCCAGCAATAGGCCCGTGGCTCAAGGCTTCAAGACGGCCGCTCCGCTCAATCGGCCGGCACGCAAGTCGCCAAGCGCCGTATTGGCTTCGGTAAGCGGATAGACAATCGTATGGGTTCTGATGCCTGCCTGGCGGGCGATGGGGAAGAATTCCTCCGCATCCTTGCGCGTGAGATTTGCGACCGAAACAACGCTTCTCTCCCCCCAAATCAGCGCATAAGGCATAGCCGGAAGATCACTCATGTGGATACCTCCGCAGACGACCCTGCCGCCCTTGCGTACCGTCTGCGCTGCCGGCACGAGTTCGCCGACCGGAGCGAAGATGATTGCCGCGTCGAGCATGACGGGCGGAGCTTCATCCGAGCTTCCCGCCCACGACGCGCCAAGGCTGAGCGCGAAACGTTGCGCCGCCTCATCGCCGGTGCGTGAGAAAGCATAGACCTGACGGCCCTGCCAGCGGCATATTTGCGCGATGATATGGGCGGCTGCACCGAATCCGTAAAGTCCGATCCGGGCACCGTCACCAGCCTTCTTCAGCGAACGCCAGCCTATGAGACCCGCGCATAGCAGCGGCGCAAGAGCGACCGGATCGGTCTCGCCGTCAAGTGCAAAGGCATAATCTGCGTCGGCAACGACATGGGTGGCAAAACCCCCGTCGCGCGTATAGCCGGTAAATTGCGGCTCGTCGCAGAGATTTTCATCTCCGGTGCGGCAGAACGAGCAGCAGCCGCATGTGTGGCCGAGCCAGGGGACACCAACCCTTTGCCCTATGCGCGATGACGCGACACCTTCCCCAACAGCCTCGACGATGCCGACGATCTCATGGCCGGGAACGAGTGGAAGCTTCGGGTTCGGAAGATCGCCGTCACAGACGTGAAGATCCGTCCTGCAGACGGCGCAAGCTTCGATCCTCAACATCAACTGGCCCGTTCCAGGCACGGGATTAGCGCGCTCTACCAGACGCAAGGGGGTCCCGATCCTTTCCAAAATCATCGCGTGCATCAGCTTCTCCTCATCTCGCAAACCGGCACCCTTTCGAAAACGCGTCAATCGGCACGGACGCGCGTCAAGGATACGTCCTGCCCATTCTCGTTTGCCGTTTTCGTTACGTGACGACGGCCCAGATTGATCCTTCTCAATGCATCGGCATTCCATGTCACATCGTGGTATAGTTGAAATGGAATAGCGCGCGCGGAGGCCACTTCATGAATGACGCTGTGAACGAGGCATGGAGGCCGAGCATTTCGCCGGAGACGGTCCGCTTTCTCATCCTCAAGGGCAAGCAGTTCGACGTCAAGGATGTTGTCACTGAACTCGATCCGGGCTCGAATCCGAGTGACGATGGGATGATCGAAGTGCTGGAGGACCATGACGACGATCCCGTCGAGAAGGAGCTCAGGAGTGCAATCTGGGCTCTTAACGAAGACGAACAGATCGACCTGGTCGCGTTGGCATGGCTCGGCCGAGGCGATGGGGATGTCGATGATTGGGATGAACTGCGCAGCTTGGCTGCCGATGCGCACAATACGCGCACGGCGGCTTATCTTCTCGGCCTGCCCCTCCTGCCGGATTATCTCGAAGAGGCGCTCGACCAGTTCGGGGAGACGTCCACGGACGACGCGCTGGGCCGGCTCTGATATCGCCGGTACCCAAAGCGGCAGCCAGGGGATTTCCTCAGCTGCAAGGAATGTCGATCCAACGCCACGACCTGAGCTGCATGACTGTGTGAATGGCTCTTGGAGAGCAAGGAGATCAGCAATGAACCGTCGCCGTTGGCAAGACCACATCGCTTTTATCGTGGGAATATGGCTCATCAGTTCCCCTTGGGCATTCGGAAGATTTAGTCCGGACTCCATGCCTGCGGGGTCGGCCGCCTGGAATTTCCTTGTCTGCGGAACCGCTATCGCCATCCTAGGCTTGGCCGCTCTGGCATCGTACCGTTTTTGGGAAGAATGGGTTAATCTTCTGATCGGTGCCTGGCTTGTCGCCTCGCCATGGATTCTCCAGTACGTTCAAGAGCCGCTCCTCGTTTGGAATGCTTTCATCTGCGGCATTCTCCTCGTTGTTCTCGGCGTATGGGCACTTCGCGGAGCAAACCTATCTGAACGCCATTGAACGACGGCTTGCGGATGACGAAATGACATATACGGCGCAGGTGCCTTCACGATCGGATGGGCCGGCACCATCTGGACCCATCGGATGATGACGTCATTGGTAACGACCGAAGAAGCCTTCCAGCGCCTCAGTCTCGCGCTTGCGATTGGTATTTTGGTCGGCATCGAGCGCGGCTGGCAGGATCGTGAGGCCGCGCCGGGCAAAAGGGTAGCGGGGATCCGCACCTATGGCCTGTGCAGTTTCCTGGGCGGCTTCTGCGGTTTCCTGCAGCCCGTAACGGGGCCAATTCTGCCGACGGCCATCTTTGCTTCTTTTTGCGTCACAATTCTCGTTTTCAGCCGCATGCAGGCAACACATGACAAAGACTACAGCGCCACCGGTACCATTGCGGCAATAACGGTCTTCGCGCTGGGCTTCGGCGCAGTCGTTGCGGATATGACGGCAACGGCGGCAAGCGCTGTTGCAATAACAGCCCTCCTCGCCGCGCGCGAACCTTTGCATGGATTCCTTCGTCAATTGACTTGGCTCGAGCTCAGGGCCGCCCTGATCCTCCTGACGATGACGGTCGTCATCCTCCCGATCCTTCCCAAACAGCCGGTTGACCCCTGGCAGGCGATCAACCCCTTCGAGCTTTGGATGCTGACGATCCTGGTGGGAACTGTTTCCTTTGCCGGCTATATCCTGATCAGGCTCAGCGGCGCCCGCGCCGGCATTCTGCTGACCGGGGCAAGCGGCGGCATTGTCTCGTCGACGGCCTTGACGCTTTCCTTTGCCCGCCAGTCGACACAGATGCCTGCCCTCTCACCATTGCTTTCAGCGGGAGCGATGCTGGCGGGCGCCGTTTCCTTCACCCGGGTGCTTTTGATTTGCGGCGTCATTGCACCGGCTGTTTTCAAGGAACTGGTTCCATCGCTCGCACCCGCTGCTGTGATCTTCGCCATGGCAGGCGGCATCGCCGCATCGTGGCGGCGCCCGGATGACAGCACTGATTTCTTGCCGCGAAACCCACTTGAGGTGATGGTCGTGCTGCGTTTCGCGCTTGTTCTCGCCGTCGTGATAGTGCTGACGCGCGTGACCCTGAACGTCTTCGGAACCCAGTCGCTGCTCGCCCTTGCGTTCATCACGGGACTGGGCGATCTCGATGCGATAACGCTTGCCGTGGCTAAACTGTCATCCATCCAGTTGCCGGCGGATGCGGCCGCTCGCGCCATAGCGGTCGCCGCGTTCGCCAATCTGCTGGCGAAAGCTGTTCTTGCAGCAAGTATGGGCAGCATCGCCTATGCGGTTCGTTTCGCGATCGCCGGCAGCGTCGCGACTTTTGCCGGAATTGCCGGCTTGGTTCTGGCGTGAGCGCTTGTTCGCCTAATCGTGGCCGGCACTTGCCTTCCAGCCGGCGCAAAGCATGGGCCTTTCAAGCCAGATCGCCGGCGTCGTTCACGGACGTGTTGTCGAGGCTGCCGTTGCGGCGCTCCAGCTGCAGAGTTTCTTGGAAAGGGCGCCCCCCCCGACCTGAACGCCAGCGGGCGGCTTGCGCAGCCTGCCAGCGCCTCACGCTCTTCACATCTCGACGATAATAGCCGTCACCCGCTTGACCACTGGCAGAACCAATAGCAGGACGGGAAAGGCGATCGCCCAGGAGAGCGCCCATGCGGAGGGCCACATGGCAAGTGCAGGCGCGGTCAGGCCCTGTGCTCTCACGATACTGATCGCCGAGACGACGGATGTCATCAGCAGCGAGAGGATGAGTGGCATGACGATCGTATTGTATCGTTTGGGGAGTTTGCCTTTGGGCATTTTGATCTCCGTAAGGTGCCGATCAGACAATTGCGCAGCGCCGATCGGCGGGTTGCGCGTTGATTGACGTAAACGCTTACGGAGCTTCGATCTGAAGCAACGCCGTCTCTATGGCCCAAAATTTCTTGTCGTTCAAGTCCGCCCCATCCCCTTCCGATCGCCTTTGCCAATTCCTCAATGCGAGGATGTATGCTTGTTGCTGGAATCTCAGCGATTCGGCTCCGGGACCCTCAGCCAATGACCAGATCAAGACGCCGCCGCATCATCCGTACCCGCCGAACCCTGACCGGGCTCGCCCTCGTCGGCTCGATATCGTTTCTGGCCGGCATGACCGATGCGACCGGTCTTCTGCTCACCGGCGATTTCGTTTCCTTCATGACAGGCAATACGACGCGCGCCGCACTCGCCCTGAGCGAGGGCAATCTTTATCACGCGGCTGTCCTGGTCTGCGCCATCATCGTCTTCGTGCTTGGCAATGCGGCAGGTATCGTCATCTCCCATGTCTCGCAACGCCGCATTTTCGTGGTGCTTGGCTGCGTCGGGCTGGTTCTGGCGCTCGCCTCGATGATGACGGTGCAGAACATGCTGTTCGCGCGGTTCTACATGATCGTTTTTTCCATGGGCATGGTGAACGCCGCCGTCGAGCATATCGAAGGCCTACCGATCGGGCTGACTTACGTGACCGGCGCCCTGTCGCGTTTCGGCCGCGGCATCGGCCGCTGGATCATCGGCGATCGTCGTGTCGAATGGACGATCCAGATCGTGCCCTGGGGCGGCATGGTGCTCGGCGCGATCGTCGGCGCCGTCCTGACGCGGCTGACAGGTGCGCACGCGCTGTGGCTGGTCTCCCTCTTCGCCATGATGCTTTCACTGGTCACAATGCTCATCCCGCGGCCGCTTCAGCGCCGCTTCAATCAGAAGATCGCGCCGAGCGGACCGGCCACCACGCGCGCGAAATAAACCGTCGCATTCCTGTCACCGTCGAATCGGATAGGAAGGATCGCCGCCAATCCTCAAGGAGTGGGTCTTGTTCGTCATTTCGAAGCTTGTCTGGATTTTCGCTCAGCCGCTGTCGCTGGCATTCTTCCTCGTCTTCCTTGCCCTGCTTGCCGGCCTTCTGCGCTGGCGTATCTTAAGTATCCTCGGCGCAGCCGGTTCGGCCCTCATTCTCTTCGTTACGCTCTACACCACGGCCGGCAACCTGCTGATGCAGGGTCTCGAGCAGCGCTTCGCAAAGCCCGCCGCCGATCCCGATAGCCTGCAATGCATGATCGTTCTCGGCGGCGCCTTCGAAAATGAGGTGAACACGGCGCGCCACGGCATAGAATTCAAGGGTGGAGCCGATCGCTTCATCGAAGCCCTGCGGCTGGCGCAGAAATTTCCCCAGTCGCGCATTCTGGTGTCGGGCGGCGACGGCTCCATCTCCGGCATCTATGAAGGCGATGCGGCCGCGTCCGAGCGTTTCTTCCCGCTCTTCGGCGTCGGCAGGGATCGCCTGATCGAGGAGAGGCAATCGCGCACGACCTTCGAAAACGCCGTCAACACCAAGGAATTCCTGGCAAGCCAGGGGCTTTCCAATTGCCTGCTGATCACGTCGGGTTTTCACATGCCGCGCTCCGTCGGCATCTTCCGCAAGCTCGGCATCGATATCGTGCCCTGGCCGACCGATTATCGCACCGACGGCCAGGTGAGGCTTGGGTTTGATTTCACCCAGCCGAACCTCAATGCGCAGAACATGGCGACGGCGATCCGCGAATGGTACGGCCTGGTCGGCTATTGTCTCGCCGGCCGCACGTCGGAGCTCTATCCAAGCTGAGAGCTATTTCTTCGAGATGGTGACGAATTTCGTGCCGCGGACACGTGCCGTCACGGTGCAGGGATCACCTTCGGTGCGCTCGCAGAAGCGCGGATGCATCTTCATCGCCAGCACCATGTTGCCGAAGCGCTGGACGAAATCGTAGCCATAGATCTGTGCCGTCGCGATCATGAAATAACCGCCTTCGGCAACTTGCAGGTAGAAATTATAGGTGCAGCCGTCGTCATTGCATTGCGGCCCCTTCTGCCCGTCGCAGGTCAACTGGCCCTCGTTGACCACCGCATCGATCAGGCCATCATTGTTGATGTCCTGCCGGATGATGAAGCCGTCGGCAAATTCGGCTGTCTTGCACTGCTCCTGGAAATGTTTCTTCTCGTAGATCTCAGGATCGGGGACCAGCGATTGCTGACCGAGGGCGGCAACCGGCACGGCAAGCAGCAGGACGATATTCAGAACGGCGAGCACCAGCGTTTTCACGGCTTTCCTCTTTGGATAAAGGCTCCCAATGCATGTCGCCCAAAACTGTGCAGCGGTTTTGGGACAACGACATGCATTAAATCAAAGACATCAGCTTTATGGCCGCGCCGCCTTGCGCCGCCCTTGCCGCCGTGATTGATTCCCGAGAACAGGATGATTTTAGGCCTAGTTGGCCTAAAATCTGAATCCTGTTCTCAATTCAAGAGTGAGAGCATGATGTCGTCCGAAAACCGCTCACACTTTTCGGCATCATGCTCTGAACTTCTGCCGGTCCCGGGGCTCGCATGTCTCTGCTCGTCTATCTCGATTATGCCGGCATTGCGCTGTTTGCGGCGACAGGCGCGCTCGCCGCCTCGCGCAAGCAACTGGATCTGATCGGTTTTTTGTTTTTCGCAATGGTGACGGGAACAGGCGGCGGTACCGTGCGCGATATCGTGCTCGGCCGCGTGCCGGTCTTCTGGGTGCTGAACCCCGCCTATATCCTCGTCTGCTGCATCGTGGGCGTCATCGTTTTCTTCACCGCCCACCTGCTGGAATCGCGCTATCGCCTGCTGATCTGGCTGGATGCGATCGGCCTTGCCGCCTATTGCGTGCTCGGCGCCGCCAAGGGCCTCGCTGCCACCGGTTCGCCGACCATCGCGATTGTCACCGGCACGCTGACGGCGACCTTCGGCGGCATCCTGCGCGATCTGATGGCAAACGAACCTTCGGTGTTGTTGCGGCCGGAAATTTACGTGACCGCAGCCCTTATCGGCGCTGGCGTGTTTACCGCCGCGAATGCGCTCGGAATGCAGCTCTATCTGGCGTCTGCCTGCGGCGTCGTGGCGGCCTTTGCGGTGCGCGGTGGAGCCCTGTGGTTCGGCTGGACCTTCCCGACCTATAGGCATAAGCCCGGCCGGCATCCCGACGATGTCATGTGAAGCCTAATGCATGTCGCCCAAAATTGCGCAGCGGTTTTGGGACAACGACTTGCATAAAAATAAAGATCTAAAGGGCGTCGCATGATGCCGATCCGGCGCGACGCGCTTTAGAGGCGTCGTCAGCCCTGCTTTGCTCGCAGGCGGATCACCACATCGACATGGGCGATCTCCATGCCCTCAGGCGGTTCCGGCAGATTGGCGATAGTCAGGTTGCTGACGGGAATGTCGAGCACCTCGTTCTCGCCTTCGACGAAGAAATGGTGATGGTCGGAAACATTGGTGTCGAAATAGGTCTTGGCGCTCTCGACGGCGAGAACGCGGATGAGACCGGCTTCCGTGAATTGGTGCAGCGTGTTGTAGACGGTTGCCAAGGACACCGGCACGCCGGCGGCAACCGCCTCCTCATGCAGTTCCTCGACGGTCAAATGCCGGTCGCCCTTGGCAAACAGGAGGTCGCCGAGCGCGACGCGCTGGCGGGTAGGCCGCAGGCCTGCACCGCGCAGCCTTACCTCTATTGCGATCGGGAATGCACCCGTCATCAAAACCAACTCCGGTTATTCTGGCATAAAGCAATCATGTTTCTTTAAGCGGTATAACTTTTGCGTCCGAGCCTTTCAATAGTTCAATGGGGACGGGAGCCTGATAAACGCGGCAAAAACGGGCTTTTGACGCAAATAGGTCTGGTCCCGGCCCTAGCCTTCCTGTATGCGACCACCAAATAATGGCGCAAGCCTGGTCCGGGGCGATGAATGAAGCTGCCTTGCTTGTGCTTCATTTTCTGAAGATCTTGGACTACACGTTCACATCCATCGGCTTGACGCGGGGGGAAAAAGAAACTTTATGACGACCAGACAGTCCAGCTTCTCGTATGAAGAACTCATCGCTTGCGCACATGGCGAGCTGTTCGGCCCCGGCAATGCGCAGCTGCCCCTGCCGCCTATGCTGATGGTTCACCGCATCACGGAGATTTCCGAAACGGGCGGCACCTTCGACAAGGGCTACCTCCGGGCCGAATACGACGTTCGCCCGGACGACTGGTATTTCCCCTGCCATTTCGAAGGCAATCCGATCATGCCGGGCTGCCTCGGTCTCGACGGCATGTGGCAGCTGACCGGTTTCTATCTGGGTTGGCTCGGCGAGCAAGGCCGCGGCATGGCGCTTTCGACAGGCGAAGTGAAATTCAAGGGCATGGTCCGGCCGCAGACGAAGCTGATCGAATATGGCATCGACTTCAAGCGTGTCATGCGCGGCCGTCTGGTCCTCGGCACGGCCGACGGCTGGCTAAAGGCGGACGGCGAGACCATATATCAGGCGGCCGACCTTCGCGTCGGCCTATCGAAAGACAAGACGGCCTGAAACCGCATTTTGAGCGGCTGACGAAAACAACAAAGGTTTGATCAGATGAGACGGGTAGTTGTCACGGGTCTGGGTGTCGTGTCCTCGATCGGAAACGACGCGGCCGAAGTCACCGAATCCTTGCGGCAGGCAAAGTCGGGTATCTCCTTTTCGAGCGATTTCGCCGAACACGGGTTCAAGTGCCAGGTCTGGGGCAGTCCGAAGCTCGGTTCGGCGGAACTTGCCGAACTGGTCGACCGTCGCGCCATGCGTTTCCTGTCGCAGGGCGGCGCCTGGAACCATGTCGCCATGAAGCAGGCACTTGCCGATTCCGGCCTGGATGAGAAAGACTACGCTCAGAACGAGCGTACCGGCATCATCATGGGCTCTGGCGGTCCATCCACCCGCACCTTGATCGAAGCCGCCGAGATCACCGTCAAGAACAACAGCCCGAAGCGCATCGGCCCCTTCGCCGTGCCGAAGGCGATGTCCTCGACCGCATCGGCCACGCTCGCCACCTGGTTCAAGATCCACGGGGTCAATTATTCGATCTCTTCGGCCTGCTCGACCTCGGCGCATTGCATCGGCAACGCCGCCGAAATGATCCAGTGGGGCAAGCAGGACGTGATGTTCGCCGGCGGCCACGAGGATCTCGACTGGACGATGTCCAACCTCTTCGACGCCATGGGCGCCATGTCCTCCAAGTATAACGACACGCCGGACAGCGCCTCGCGCGCCTATGACGTCAACCGCGATGGTTTCGTCATCGCCGGCGGCGCCGGCGTGCTGGTGCTCGAGGAGCTGGAGCGCGCCAAGGCCCGCGGCGCCAAGATCTACGCCGAGATCGTCGGCTACGGCGCAACCTCGGATGGTTACGATATGGTCGCCCCCTCGGGCGAAGGCGCTATCCGCTGCATGCGCCAGGCGCTCGCCACCGTCAAAGGCGATGTCGACTACGTCAACACCCACGGCACCTCGACGCCGGTCGGCGACAGCAAGGAAATCGGCGCCATCCGCGAAGTATTCGGCTCGAAGATCCCGCATATCCAGTCGACCAAGTCGCTGACCGGCCATTCGCTTGGCGCTGCCGGCGTGCAGGAATCGATCTATTCCCTGCTGATGATGCAGCAAGGCTTCATCGGCGAAAGCGCCCATATCACCGAGCTCGATCCCGAATTCGAAGGCGTGCCGATTGTGCGCAAGCGCATCGACGACGCGAAGATCGACATTGCCCTCTCCAATTCCTTTGGCTTCGGCGGAACCAACGCCACGCTGGTCTTCCAGCGCTATAACGGATAACAATAATATGACGGGAATCATGCAGGGTAAGCGCGGGCTCGTCATGGGCGTCGCCAACAACCACTCGATCGCCTGGGGGATTTCAAAAGCTCTCGCCGCACAGAGTGCGGAACTCGCCTTCACCTATCAGGGCGATGCGCTCGGCAAGCGCGTCAAGCCGCTTGCTGCCGAGGTCAACTCGGATTTCGTGCTGCCCTGCGACGTCGAGGATATCGCCTCGGTCGATGCCGTGGTCGACGCGATAAGCGAGCGCTGGGGCAAGCTCGATTTCATCGTCCATGCCATCGGCTTTTCCGACAAGAACGAGTTGAAGGGTCTCTACGCCGATACGACGCGTGAGAATTTCAGCCGCACCATGGTCATTTCCTGTTTCTCCTTCACCGAGATCGCCAAGCGCTGCGCTCCGCTGATGGAAGATGGTGGTGCGATGCTGACGCTGACCTATAATGGCTCAACGCGCGTCATCCCGAACTACAACGTCATGGGGATTGCCAAGGCAGCGCTCGAGGCTTCGGTGCGCTATCTCGCCGCCGACTACGGCCCGCGCGGCATCCGCGTCAATGCCATTTCCGCCGGCCCGATCCGCACGCTTGCCGGCGCCGGCATCTCCGATGCACGCGCGATCCTCTCCTGGAACCAGCGCAATGCGCCGCTGCGCAAGACCGTCACCATCGATCAGGTCGGCAGCTCGGCTCTCTACCTGCTCTCCGACCTTTCCTCCGGCGTCACCGGCGAAATCCACTTCGTCGACGCCGGCTTCAACGTCACCTCCATGCCGACGCTGGAAACGCTGCGCAGGGCGGACGTCGAATAAACACTTATTCAATTGAAACTCAAAGGCCGTGCGCAGATGACGCGCACGGCCTTTTTCTATCAATCGCAATGGTTCCGTATCGAGGCTGCTTGAGCCCTATTTCTTCGCCCACAGCACCTTGAAGCGGGCGTTGCGGCAGGTTTCGCCGCTTTCCCTGAAATTCGCTGCCAGAACCGGCTCGTAAGGCAGGCCGCGATTGGCGACGAGCATCAAGCGGCCGCCGCCGCGAAGGGCGGATGCGGCGGTCTTGATCATCGCCTGGCCGAGCGCCGGGTCGGCGGCGTGGCCCTCGTGGAAGGGCGGGTTCATGATGACGAGGTCGTATTTATCCTTGACCGGTTCGCCCGCCAGATCGTGCCAGAAGAAGCGCGCAGGCGCGTTCGGGAAGTTCCTGGCCAGATTATCCCTGGCAGCCTCCAGAGCCGCGTGATCGGCCTCGTAGAGGTCGAGGCGCGTCAGTCCACGCGACTTCTGCGCCATCTCGACGGAGAGATAGCCCCAGCCGGCGCCGAAATCCGCAACGTCGCCGGTGAAATCCTCAGGCAGGCGCGAGGCGAGCAGTTCTGATCCGGCATCGATCCGGTCATGCGAGAACATGCCGGCGGTTGCATTGAAACGGCCGTCGACGCGCACCGGCGCTTTTGCCAGCTCGGAGATAATCTCGTCTGCATCCGCCGGTCGGCCGAACCAGAAGGCGACGCCGTGATATTTCGGCATATGGTCGACGGCGAGATTGAAACCTTCCATCCGCTTGCGCAGCGGCTGGATGCCGTCTTCCTTGGCGCCGGCAACGACGATCAGGCCGCCGAGCCGCGTACGGGCGATCGCAGCGGCGAGATTGGCCTCGTTCTCGCCCTTGTGCTTGGTGCAGAGCACCAGAGCCGCATCGTAGTCCTCGCCGTCGACCTCCGGCTTCGCTTCGATCCGCTGCGCCAGCAGCTGCCGATAGAGCGGCCGGAAGCCCTGGACGGCGCTGAGTGAGGCGACAAAGCCTTCCGGCAGCGCAAAACCTGCCTCGGCGCCGAGGAAGAGCACGCGCTCGCCCTCGCCGGGGGCCGCGACTGTGCCGCTGGCAAAGGGATGGAACAGTGTCTTCAGCGTCTCGCTGCTCATGGTCTCGTCTCGTCTTAAAGCATGTCACGCAAAGTGTTCAGCGGTTTTGCGAGCACGACATGCGCAAAACCAAGGACCTGAAGTGCGGCAAGCGATCGGAAAGATCGCGCCGCGCTTTAGGATACAAAAAGGGCGCGGAAGCATTCCCGCGCCCGATATTGAGTCTGGAAGGCGGCTTATTCGGCCGCTTCTTCCTTCTTCTTCTCGTTCGGGATTTCCTGGCCGGTGGCCTGGTCGACGACCTTCATCGACAGGCGAACCTTGCCGCGTTCGTCGAAGCCGAGCAGCTTGACCCAGACCTTGTCGCCTTCCTTGACGACGTCCTGGGTCTTGGCAACACGCTCGGAAGCGAGCTGCGAGATGTGGACGAGGCCGTCACGGGCGCCGAAGAAGTTGACGAAGGCGCCGAAGTCGGCGGTCTTGACGACCGTGCCTTCGTAGACCTGGCCGATCTCAGGTTCGGCGACGATCGAGTGGATCCACTTGCGGGCCGCTTCGATCTCCTTGCCGGAGGAGGACGCGATCTTGACGGTGCCGTCATCCTCGATATTGATCTTCGCGCCGGTCTTTTCGACGATTTCGCGAATGACCTTGCCGCCGGAGCCGATGACTTCACGGATCTTGTCGACCGGGATGTTCATGACTTCGATGCGCGGAGCGAATTCGCCGAGCTGGCCGCGGCTTTCGGTGATGGCCTTGGACATTTCGCCGAGGATGTGGACGCGACCGCCTTGGGCTTGGCCAAGGGCGACCTTCATGATCTCTTCGGTGATACCGGTGATCTTGATGTCCATCTGCAGCGAGGTGATGCCGTCGGCGGTACCGGCGACCTTGAAGTCCATATCGCCGAGGTGGTCTTCGTCACCGAGAATATCGGAGAGGACAGCGAAGCGATCGCCTTCCAGGATCAGACCCATGGCGATACCGGCAACCGGCTTTGCCAGCGGAACGCCGGCGTCCATCAGAGCGAGTGAGGTACCGCAGACGGTCGCCATCGAGGACGAGCCGTTCGACTCGGTGATCTCGGAGACGACGCGCAGCGTGTAGGGGAACTGCTCAGGCGTCGGCAGCATCGGACGGATCGCGCGCCATGCGAGCTTGCCGTGGCCGATTTCGCGGCGACCCGGGGAGCCCATGCGGCCGGTCTCGCCAACCGAGTAGGGAGGGAAGTTGTAATGGAGCAGGAAGCGCTCCTTGTACATGCCCGTCAGGCTGTCGACATACTGCTCGTCTTCGCCGGTGCCGAGGGTGGCAACCACGATCGCCTGGGTTTCGCCGCGGGTGAAAAGCGCCGAACCGTGGGTGCGCGGCAGAAGACCGACTTCCGAAATGATCGGACGAACGGTTTCGAGGTTGCGGCCGTCGATGCGGCTCTTGGTGTCGAGGATGTTCCAGCGGACGATCTTCGCCTGCAGATGCTTGAAGATCGCGCCAACTTCTTCGGCCGTGTACCGGGCTTCGCCTTCCTCGGGGAGGAAGTGCGCCTTCACCTTCGCCTTGACGGCGTCGACGGCGGCGTAGCGGTCGGCCTTCTGGGTGATCTTGTAGGCTTCGCGAAGTTCACCTTCGGCAAGGCCGAGCATTTCGGTTTCGAGAGCGGAGTAGTCTGCCGGCTGGAAGTCGCGCGGCTCCTTGGCGGCCACTTCGGCGAGCTTGATGATCGCATCGAGAACCGGCTGGAAGCCCCTGTGGCCGAACATGACGGCGCCGAGCATGACGTCTTCGTTAAGTTCCTTGGCTTCGGATTCCACCATCAGCACGGCGTCGTAGGTGCCGGCGACGACGAGGTCGAGGCTCGATTCGTCCATCTCGTCGAGATGCGGGTTGAGAACGTATTCGCCGTTGATGTAGCCGACGCGTGCGCCGCCGACCGGGCCCATGAAGGGAACGCCGGAGAGCGTCAGCGCTGCGGAGGTAGCGACCATCGACAGCACGTCGGGATCGTTTTCGAGGTCATGTTGGATAACGGTAACGACAACCTGCGTGTCGTTCTTGTAGCCCTCAGGGAAGAGCGGGCGGATCGGGCGGTCGATCAGGCGGGAAACCAGGGTTTCCTTTTCGCTCGGACGGCCTTCGCGCTTGAAATAGCCGCCGGGGATCTTGCCGGCCGCATAGGTCTTTTCCTGGTAGTTGACGGTGAGCGGAAAGAAGTCCTGGCCGGCCTTCGGCGCCTTGGCCGAGACAACGGTGGCGAGAACGACAGTTTCGCCGTAGGTGGCGAGAACCGCGCCGTCGGCCTGACGGGCGATCTTGCCGGTTTCGAGTTTCAGCGGGCGGCCGGCCCACTCGATTTCGACTGTGTGTGTATCAAACATGACTTGTCCTTCAATGCGGGAGCACGCGCCATCGCCGTATCAAGGCGCAGCGCACAGTCGACCGCAATCAATGTGACGTATCACGGGCAAGACAACGGGAGGCTTTTCATCCTCGGTTTCCCTCAGGCGTTCCTGAGAAACCGGGCCAAAGCTCATTGATAAGCCTTGGCCAAAGCATCCGGCAATCCTGCCCCATGACAGGTCAACGGTTGGTTTGGCAGAACCGGCCCATCCGGGTCTGCCGGTCTTTCCACCGCTAAAAGATAGGGCGCGGCTGGAATATTTCATCGGGAACCGTGTCCCGAAGCACATCCGGCGGGCGCTCGGAAAGCACCCGCCGGACAATCTTAGCGGCGGATACCCAGGCTGGTGATCAGCTTGGAATAGCGGCCTTCATCCTTCTTCTTGAGATAATCAAGAAGCGAGCGGCGGCTCGAAACCATCGTCAGCAGGCCACGGCGGGAATGGTTATCCTTCTTGTGGTCCTTGAAGTGTTCGGTCAGGTTGTTGATGCGTTCGGTCAGGATCGCGACCTGGACTTCCGGAGAACCGGTATCGCCCTCAACGGTCGCATATTCCTTGATCAGCGCAGACTTACGCTCAGCAGTGATCGACATCGGGTGATCCTTTCTAAGAGGAGGAGATTAAAGTCGCCAAAAGCCGGGATGTCGTCCAGCTTTGGCCGTGAATGCGAGCAGGCAAACCTGACGCTGGCGCTGCCTATAAACCAAATAAGCAGCAATGGAAAGAGGGGAGCTCCCGCAGCGGTTTTCAGCGGCCCGCCATGGCGTCCCGGATCATCGCATCGTAACCCGTGGGATCCTGCAGCATGGCGAAATGGCTGGCGTCTTTCAGGATCACGAGCTTGGCGCCCGGAATTTCTTTCGCCATCATCTCCGTATGGTCGAGCTTCACCGCCTCGTCATGGTCGCCGATAGCGAGCGTGACCGGCACCGCGATTTTTCCAAGATCCGCTGCCGTCCAGGCCGGCTGGGTCGCCCACATTTCGGAGATCTGGGTGACGAAGGCGTCGTACTCGTTCGGCGTCGGCGACAGTTTCCTGTAATATTCGCCGGCGACTTTGATGTAGTCGTTGAAGGTCTTGTTGTTCATCACGTCAGCCTTGACGCCGTCGGTCGTGACGTTGGCTGCCTGGGCAATGACGCGCGTCAGCTTTTCCGGATTTTTCATCGCCATGTCGATGCCGATGATGCCGCCATCCGACCATCCCACAAGCGTCACCTTGTCGATCTTCAGATAGTCGAGAAGCGCGACGTAGTCTGACGTCATCAGGTCGTAACCGAAGGGCTGCTGGCTGCGCGTCGAGCGCCCATGTCCGCGGCTGTCGGCAACGATGACTCGATGATCCCTCGCAAAATCGGCGACCTGGTGACCCCAGACCTCGGCATTTCCAAGACCGCCATGAATGAACAGGATGGGATCGCCTTCGCCGTATTCGGCGTAATACATCTTGATGTCGTTCACCTCGGCCATGCCGCTCGTCTTTGCCACCGGCATCGAAGGAAAGGCCGGAAGCTCGGCCCAGCGCTCGGCGGATCGAGCGCCGGCGACGGCGAGAAACATCGAAAAGAACGTCAGGATTCCGATAGCAGTTCCGCGCATGATCTTTCCCTCTGTCAGGCCCCCATGGCCCGACAGGGAAGATATCGCATCGCTACCGCCTGACAATCGCTGTCGTTGTCAGAAAGCCAGATAGGCTCAGGCGAAAACCCGCTTCGGGCGAAACTCACCCTGGCCGATCTCGCCGATCGCGATCAGCTTGCCGCGGGCCGTCGCATAGGCTTCGCTTTCGGCAACCGGCGCATCGCGGCCACGCACCAGGATCGGGTTGCCCATCTTCAGCCGGTGCGCCTGGTCGTCGTTGATGACGAGATGGGGCAGCGAGGATAGCGCTTCGCAGGTGTCGATCAGCAGCGCGTCGAGGGCCGCCAGGCGCTCGTCCATATCCTCGATCGCTTCCAGTGCCACGAGATCTGCGAGCGGCACCATGGTCTCTTCCGCGAAAGGCGCGACAAAGGTGCGCCGCAGCCCGGACACATGGCCGTAGCAGCCGAGTTCGCGGCCGAAATCACGCGCCAGCGCCCTGACATAGGTACCCTTGCCGCATTCCACTTCGAAATGCGCGCTATCGGCGTCCGGGCAGGCGAGCAAGGTCAGCCGGAAGATATCGACCTCACGCGAGGGGATTTCGATGGTTTCGCCTTCGCGCGCCAGATCATAGGCGCGTTCACCTGCGATCTTGATAGCGGAAAACTGCGGCGGCACCTGGCTGATGGCACCGATATATCCAGGTAGGATATCGCGAATCTGCTGTTCGCTCGGGCGTTTGTCCGAACTCTTGGTCACCTCACCCTCGAGATCGTCGGTCGCCCGCTCCTCGCCCCAGCTTACCGTGAATTCATAGATCTTGCGGCCGTCCATCACATAGGGAACGGTCTTCGTCGCATCGCCAAGTGCAATCGGCAGCATGCCGGAGGCGAGCGGATCGAGCGTGCCGGCATGACCGGCCTTCTCAGCCTTATAGAGCCACTTGATCTTGGAAACGGCTTCCGTCGAGCCGAAATCCACCGGCTTGTCGAGGATGAGCCAGCCTGAAATCGGCCGGCCCTTGGGTTTGCGTGGTTTGGACATGCGTCTCTTCTGTTTATTGTTCGTCATTATCGCCGTCGAGGTCGCGGCTCACCTCGGGCGAACGCAGCAGCTCGTCGATCTTCTTGTAGTTGTCGAAGCTGGTATCGTCGCGGAAGCGCACCTCCGGCATGTATTTCATCTGCCGAAGCTGCGGCCCGAGCCGGCCGCGGATGAACCTTGCATGACGGTTCAACGCCTCGATGACGATACTGTGATCGGAAACGCCGAGCGGCGTCACATAGGCGGTGGCGATCTTGAGGTCCGGCGACATGCGCACTTCCGAGATCGAGATCACGGTCGCCTCGATGACGTCGTCACGCACTTCGCCGCGCTGCAGCACCTGGGTGAGAGCGGCGCGAACCTGTTCGCCAATGCGCAGCATGCGCTGCGAAGGCGCGGAAGAAGTTGGTCTGGTCATTGTTATCTCTATTTGCCGATGCGGCTGGGAATCGAACCCGTCAAAGGAGAGCGTCCATGACTCTTTTGGTCTAAAAGGTCAAGTCGGCAGATGCCCGAAAGCCATCCGCCGGCTGGCGGATGGCTTTCGGAAAGTTCAGGCGCAGCAGTTTAGAGCGTGCGCGTGATATGTTCGACGCGGAAGCACTCGATGACGTCGCCGGCGCGCATGTCTTCGTAGTTTTCGAAGGCCATGCCGCATTCCTGACCCATCGGCACTTCGGACACTTCGTCCTTGAAACGCTTGAGCGTCTTGAGCTTGCCTTCGTGAACGACAACGTCGTTGCGGATGAGGCGGACGCCCGCACCACGTTCGACCTTGCCTTCGACGACACGGCAGCCTGCAACCTTGCCGACCTTGGTGATATTAAACACCTCGAGGATCTCGGCATTGCCGATGAAGGTTTCGCGCCGTTCCGGAGACAGGAGGCCCGACATCGCTGCCTTCACGTCATCCACGAGGTCGTAGATGATGTTGTAGTAGCGGATTTCGATGCCTTCGCGCTCGGCGAACTGGCGTGCCTGCGTATTCGCACGAACGTTGAAGCCGATGATGGCCGCGTTCGAGGCTTCGGCGAGCGAGATATCCGACTCGGTGATGCCGCCGGCACCCGAATGGACGATGCGGGCGCGGACTTCGTCGGTGCCGAGCTTCTCCAGTGCGCCGGCAATCGCTTCGATCGAGCCCTGCACGTCACCCTTGATGACCAGCGGGAACTCCTTGATGCCGACGCTCTGGCGCTGCATCATCATCTGTTCCAGCGAACCGCGCTGTCCCGACTGGCGGGCAGCCGCCTTGTCGCGGGCCAGACGCTGACGATATTCCGAGATTTCGCGGGCGCGGCTTTCGCTTTCGACGACGGCGAATTTGTCGCCCGCCTGCGGCGTACCGGACAGACCGAGCACTTCGACCGGCGTTGCCGGACCTGCTTCCTTCACATGGTCGCCCTTGTCGGTGACGAGAGCGCGCACGCGGCCCCAGACGTCGCCGGCGACAATGATCTGGCCCGGACGCAGCGTGCCCTTCTGGACGAGCACGGTCGCGACCGAACCGCGACCGCGGTCGAGCTGGGCTTCGATGACAGTACCTTCCGCGGTCCGGTTCGCATTGGCCTTGAGATCGAGAATTTCCGCCTGCAGCAGGATCGCCTCGAGCAGCTTGTCGAGGTTCTTGCCGGTCTTGGCCGAAACCTCGACGTCAAGCACTTCGCCGCCCATGGATTCCACGAAAACTTCGTGCTGCAGCAGCTGGTTGCGAACCTTCTGCGGATCGGCCTCGTGCTTGTCGACCTTGTTGATCGCCACGATGATCGGAACACCGGCCGCCTTGGCGTGGTTGATCGATTCGATCGTCTGCGGCATCACGCTGTCGTCGGCTGCGACGACCAGGATCGCGATATCCGTCGCCTGCGCACCGCGGGCACGCATTGCCGTGAAGGCGGCGTGGCCGGGCGTATCGATGAAGGTGATCTTCTGACCGTTCTGCTCCACCTGATAGGCGCCGATATGCTGGGTGATGCCACCGGCTTCGCCGGAGACCACGTTGGCATGGCGGATGGCGTCGAGCAGCGAGGTCTTGCCGTGGTCGACATGGCCCATGATGGTAACGACGGGCGGGCGGGAAACCAGTTCGCCATCGTCGTCGGACACGTTGAAGATGCCGAGTTCGACGTCGGATTCCGACACGCGCCTAACCGTATGACCGAATTCGCCGGCGATGATTTCGGCAAGGTCGGCGTCGATGACGTCGCCTGGCTTCATCATCTGGCCTTCCTTCATCAGGTACTTGATGACGTCGACGGCGCGTTCGGACATGCGCTGCGACAGTTCCTGAATGGTGATGGTCTCGGGCAGAACCACTTCGCGGGAGATCTTCTCGCGGGTTTCCTGCATCTGACCGCGGCGGAACTTCTCCTGCCGGCGACGCATCGCCGAGAGCGAACGACCACGGGCATTGTCCTCGCCGTCGACGTTGGCGGTGCTGATCGTCAACTTGCCGCGACGGCGCTCTTCATCCGTCTTCGGACGAGTCGTGACCGGCTTTGCCGGTTCCGGGCGAACGACGCGGCCACGGACCGGACCGCCGCGCGCTGCGCCACGATCGTCTTCTTCCTTTTCGTCGCGACGGCCGCGAACGGCCCCAGGGACGGCAGCGCCGGGTGCCGGACGGGCAACAGGTGCTCCGGCCGCGTCGGGCCGGCGTGCGGCCGGTGCCGACGATGCGGGCTGCTGCGGCCGTGCCGCGTCGGTGCGTGCTTCGGCCGGAGCCGGTTCTGCGGCTGCCGGTTCAGCAACAGCGGGTGCCTCAGCCTGCCGAATAGCCTCTTCAGCGGCCCTGCGGGCAGCTTCTTCCGCTTCGGCTGCCTTGCGGACAACCTCTTCGGCGGCACGGCGCTTTTCTTCTTCGGCGCGGCGAATCGCATCCTGGGCGTCACGCGCCTGAGAGTCGGCAAGCGCGCGGCGGCGGGCGTCCATCTCTTCCGGCGACAGATGGTTCAGCACCACCGGGCGCGGACGATCGTTCTGGCGCGGCGGCTGCGGACGCTGGTTCGTCTGGTTGTTGTTGCCCTGCTGAACCCGCGGAGCCGGCGTCGGCTGCTGCGGACGCGCCTGCACGGGTGCGGGCGCCGGTTCGGCTGCGCGCACGGGGGCCGCCGGAGCGACGGGTGTGATCGGCTTTTCGTCTTCCGGGCGCATCGGGCGCCGCTTACGGGTCTCGACGACGACCGCCTTGGTGCGGCCTCGACCCATATCCTGGCGAACGGTACCCTGGCTCATCCCCGATGGTTTCAGGGTGAGTGTCTTTTTGCCCGCTACGCTGATTGTCTTGTCGTCGTTACTATCGGTCATTCGTTCCCGTTCCTTCGGACAGGGAGCGATGACTAGATCAGACCCTGTCGTTCAATACTGTCGATCAATGAGGATGGGACCGGCCGATGCCGGTGACCGCCTCATTGTTTTTGCCGGCCAGCGCCGCCCGCTGCCCGGGACTGACCGCCATTACGGTACTGTTCGAGCATCTTTGCGCGCTTCACTACACCTTCACCCGCCTGCCCTGCAAGCACTGCGGCATGGATAAAAGCATTCTGGCCCATCAGGCCTTCCATTTCGCTCTCCGAGAAGAGACGGAAGGAAGGTATCTCCTCCTCGGTCTCCATTCCGAGGTGCCAGGCCTTGCGGGCCTGGTCGATTTTCCGGACGCCGTCGTCCGCTGCACCAGTCGCGTGGAACACCGCAAGGGCTGCTCCGCTTCTGACCGCGGCATCCACTTTCGAGGACCCGCTGACGAACTGGCCGGCTTTCCGCGCCATGTTCATCATCTGCATCAATTGCGCCGCGAGCAGCCGATCGACGCTCGCGCCGAGATCGTCCGCCGCCTTTACATCCGTCTTTAGCGCGCGAGCGAAGAGCTTCTTCGCCACCGCCCTGTCGACCAGCGACCGGTCGATCTTCACCCAGCATCCGCGTCCCGGAAGCTCACGCTTCAGATCGGCGACAACTGTTCCATCGGGAGCGGCGACGAAGCGGATCAGCTCTTCCGGCGATCCGCTTTCGCGCGTCACGATGCACATGCGTCCGTTCACGTCATAACCTGCAAGATCGTCGTCCTCGAGAGGAGCGTCCGGTTCATGCGCGGTCATCATGCTTCTTGTTCGGCTTCGGTGACCTCTTCTTCGGTCCCCTTCGCCAGGTCCTCTTGCGTGATCCAGCCAGCCGAAAGGCGGGCCTGGACGATCATCTGTTCTGCCTCGACGCGCGAGACGTCGAACTTCGAGAACAGCCCTTCGAACTTCTTCGTTTCACCGTTCTTGCGTTCCGACCAGCCGACGAGATCGTCGGCAGCGCAGCCGGCAAAGTCTTCGATCGTCTTGATGCCATCTTCGCCGAGCGCCACCATCATCTGGGCGGTCATGCCGTTGATCTCACGCAGTTCGTCCTGAACACCGAGTGCCTTGCGCTTCTCGTCCATCTCGGCTTCGAGACGCTCGAGGAATTCGCGGGCACGCTGCTGGATTTCCTGCGCCGTCTCCTCGTCGAAACCGTCGATCGAAGAGATTTCGTCGAGATCGACATAAGCCAGTTCTTCAACCGCGGCAAAACCTTCCGAAGCCAGAACCTGGCCGACCATCTCGTCGACATCGAGCGAATCCATGAACAGGTTGGTGCGCTCGTTGAATTCCTTCTGGCGGCGCTCCGATTCCTCAGCCTCCGTCATGATGTCGATATCCCAGCCGGTCAGCTGCGAGGCGAGGCGGACGTTCTGGCCGCGGCGGCCAATCGCAAGCGACAGCTGCTCGTCGGGAACGACAACTTCGATACGCTCGGCATCCTCGTCAAGAACGACCTTGGCGACTTCGGCCGGCTGCAGGGCATTGACGACGAAGGTCGCCGGGTCTTGGCTCCACGGGATGATGTCGATCTTCTCGCCCTGGAGCTCGCCGACGACGGCCTGGACGCGCGAGCCGCGCATACCGACGCAGGCGCCGACCGGATCGATCGAGCTGTCGTTCGAGATCACCGCGATCTTGGCGCGCGAACCCGGATCGCGGGCGACCGACTTCACCTGAATGATGCCGTCGTAAATCTCCGGCACTTCCATGGTGAAGAGTTTCACCATGAACTGCGGATGGGTGCGCGACAGGAAGATCTGCGGGCCACGCTGCTCGCGACGGACATCATAGACGTATGCACGGACGCGATCGCCATAGCGGACGTTTTCGCGCGGGATCATTTCGTCGCGGCGGATGATACCTTCGCCACGGCCGAGATCGACGATGACGTTGCCGTATTCGACGCGCTTGACGGTACCGTTGACGATTTCGCCGACGCGATCCTTGAATTCGTCGAACTGCCGGTCACGCTCGGCTTCGCGGACCTTCTGGACGATCACCTGCTTGGCCGACTGTGCGGCGATGCGGCCGAAATCCATCGGCGGCAGCGGGTCGGCGATGAAGTCGCCGAGTGCGGCGTCCGGGTTGCGGTCGCGGGCCAGCTCCAGCGGGATCTGCGTCGAATAATCTTCGGCCTTCTCGACGACTTCGAGCAGGCGTTGCAGGCGGATTTCGCCGGTCTTCGGATTGATGTCGGCCCGGATGTTGGACTCGGTGCCGTAACGGGAGCGTGCCGCCTTCTGGATGGCATCGGCCATTGCGGCCAGCACGATCTCGCGGTCGATGACTTTTTCGCGCGCCACTGCATCTGCGATCTGCAGAAGTTCGAGCCGGTTCGCACTGACTGCCATTGTCTTGTTTCTCCGTCTTTACTCCAGGGTTCCCGTCCCTGGAGCGGTCTGTTGATCGGTTATTCTTCGTCGTCCGCTTCGTTCTGGTTGGCGGCCTGGGCTTTCGCCAGCTTGTCGGCGCGCAATGCGTCGCGGATCAGGTCGTCGGTCAGAATGAGCTTCGCATCGCTAAGCGCCGTGAAGGGAATGGTGACCTTCTGCTCTTCCCCATAGGCGATCTGGTCACGCTCGAGCGTGAAACCATCTGTGCCTGCTTCGACGATCTTGCCGCGGAAGCGCTTGCGATTATCGATCAAGATCGACGTCTCGCATTTCACAAGGTGGCCCTGCCAGCGGACGAAATCGGATTTCCGCACCATCGGACGGTCGATGCCGGGCGAAGACACTTCCAGATGATACTCTTTATCGACCGGATCTTCCACATCGAGGACGGGAGAAATCGCCATCGAGACTTCTTCGCAATCCTGAACCGTCATCGTGCCGTCGTTGCGCTCGGCCATGACCTGCATCGTCGCACCGTTCTGGTTCATCATGCGGACGCGGATAAGGCGGAAGCCCAGGTCGACGAGAACGGGTTCGATGATATCGGCAAGACGCTGGTCAAGCCCGGTTTCGGTAATCAGCCGCGGCTCACGTTCATTGTCTGCGTTTGTCAGATCCGACAAGCGGTGCGCTCCTCGCAATTTCATGCTTTTTCGCGATCGCGCTAATAAAAAAGAGCGGGTCCTTGCGGCCCACTCTTCATCAAGCGATCAAGAATTTGAGAGGCATATAGTCGGGTTTTTCCGAAATTGCAAGGTCTGCGACCGATTCGGCCAATTCGCTTCCGGCGAGGCGAACAGGCCTATGGCCAGCGCCGGTCTTGCGCATATATTGCCGTTGGCGCGCAATAACAAAAGCGGGAGAAATCGTGGCCTACACTTCGTCGACATTGGCACCTTTGCGGCACGATACCTACCGCACCATCTGGTTCGCGAGCCTTTCTTCGAATTTCGGCGGCCTGATCCAGGCGGTCGGCGCCGCCTGGATGATGACGACGATCACCGCCTCGGAGGACATGGTCGCGCTGGTGCAGACCTCGACGGCGCTGCCGATCATGCTGTTTTCGCTGATATCGGGTGCGCTGGCCGACAATTATGACCGCCGCCGGGTCATGCTGACGGCGCAGTGCATGATGCTCACCGTCTCGGCGCTGCTGACGGCCTCAGCCCTGCTCGGTTGGATTACGCCCTGGCTGCTGCTCTTCTTCACCTTCCTGATCGGCTGCGGCACCGCGCTCAACAATCCCTCCTGGCAGGCCTCGGTCGGCGATATGGTGCCGCGTGCAGATCTGCCGGCAGCGGTCACGCTGAACAGCATGGGTTTCAACATCACCCGCAGCGTCGGCCCGGCGATAGGCGGCGTCATCGTCGCGGCCGCAGGCGCGGCTGCGGCCTTTGCGGTGAACACCCTGAGTTACCTCGCCTTGATCTATGCCCTGCTGCGCTGGCGGCCAGCCGCGCCCGTCTCGACCCTGCCGCGGGAGGCGCTCGGAAGCGCCATCTTTGCCGGCCTGCGCTATGTCTCGATGTCGCCCAATCTCGAAAAGGTTCTTGGCAGGGGGCTGCTCTTCGGCATCGGCGCCAGCTCGATCCTGGCGCTGCTGCCGGTCGTCGCCCTCGATCTCGTTGCCGGCGGCCCGCTGACCTATGGTTTCATGCTCGGCGCCTTCGGCATCGGTGCGATCGGCGGTGCGGTGCTGAATGCGAGGCTTCGCCAGGTGCTTTCCAGCGAGATGATCATCCGCCTCTCCTTTGCCGGCTTCGCATTGAGCGCCGTCATCGCCGCCGTCAGCCGGAGCGCCGTCTTGACCTCCGCCGGGCTGCTCGTTTCCGGCGCCTGCTGGGTCTCTGCACTATCGCTGTTCAACACCATCGTCCAGCTTTCGACGCCGCGCTGGGTGGTCGGCCGGGCGCTGTCGCTTTATCAGACCGTCACCTTCGGCGGCATCGCCGGCGGCAGTTGGCTGTGGGGCGTTGCTGCGGATCGCTACGGCGTCGCCGATGCGCTGCTGATGTCATCCGTCGTCATGCTGCTCGGCATCGCGATCGGCCTGCGTTTTTCCATGCCGGCCTTCGCCTCGCTCAACCTCGATCCGCTGAACCGCTTCACCGAACCGGCCCTCAGTCTCGACATCACGCCGCGCAGCGGCCCGATCGTCATCCAGGTCGATTACGAGATTGCCGATGAGGACCTTGCGGAATTCATGGCGCTGATGGGCGAGCGCCGCCGCATTCGCATCCGCGACGGCGCCCGCAATTGGGCGCTGATGCGCGATCTTGAAAATCCGGGGCTGTGGACGGAGACCTATCATACGCCGACATGGGTCGAATATATAAGACACAACCAGCGGCGCACGCAGGCCGATGCCGAAAATATCGACAGGCTGCGCGCGCTCCATCGTGGCGAAGGCCCGCCTCATGTTCACCGCATGATCGAGCGCCAGGCCATTGCGCCAGGTGACGATGTCTTCCACAAAGCGCCGATCGATCTGCATCATTGAGAACAGTCAATGCATAATTTCAGGCTCGCCCGCCTATCCGATCTTGCCGCCATCGTCCGGCTCCTTGGCGATGACGATCTCGGCGGCGCCAGAGAAATCGTCTCCGATCCCGTCGATGCACTTTATCTCTCGGCCTTCGCCGCGATCGAGGCGGATGCCAACCAGTTGTTGGCTGTCGCGACCGATGCGGCCGACCAGGTCGTGGGCAGTCTGCAACTGAGCTTTCTTCCCGGCCTATCGAGGACGGGCATGTGGCGCGGCCAGATCGAAAGCGTGCGTGTGGCAAGGGATCTTCGCGGCTCGGGCCTCGGCGCGCAATTCATCGAATGGGCGATTGCTCAGTGCGCCGAGCGCGGCTGCGGCTTGGTGCAGCTGACATCGGACAAGGCGCGAGGGGATGCGATTCGCTTCTATGAGAGGCTCGGTTTCGTTGCCAGCCATGAAGGGCTGAAACGCACTCTCTAGAGCTTTTCCGGGTTAGATTGAAGCATTCTGTTGGCTCAAACGGAGTCGGATGGTCGACCGGCCGGCGCGCGTCGTAGCCAAGCTCTACGGCCAAGCCGGCCGGTCGATCAGGCGGCCCGTTTCAGCCAACCCGAAGGGCCGGGCATCTTTCCGCCAGGGCAAAGGCGATCGGCTCGGACGTACCAAGGGGTATGCCCTTCGCCAATCGCCTTTGCCCTGACGAAAATCTGCTCCGGCAGAATGCTGCAATCTGACCCGGAAAGGCTCTAAAGCCGATTACTTCAGCTTGCCCTTCATCGTCGCTTCCGGAAAACATGTCGGCTTCATGCCGTTCTTTGCCTGCCACTGGCCAATCGAGCGCCGGGTCTTGTAGCCCGGCAGACCGTCGGAACCGCCGACATCATAGCCCTGCCGTTCCAGCGCCTTCTGCATGGCGGCGACATCCGAGCGCAGCATCTTGCCGACATCGCCCCATCTGCCCTGGAAGGCGCCGCCATCATACGCGATCCGGTCGGCAAGATTGCCGATATAAAGCGCGTAGAGATCGGAATTATTGTATTCCTTGATGATGTAGAAATTCGGCGTGACGATGAATTCCGGTCCGTCGCGGCCGGCCGGAACCAGCATCATGCCCTCAGCCTTCATTTCACCGGAGGGAAAGCCCTTGCCGGAGATGCGGTCGATACCGAGCGAGGCCCAATGCGACAGCGGCTTTGCCAGATCGGGTCCCTCCTGCGCGCAGGAGACCGCCTCCGGTATCGACACCTCGAAGCCCCAGTCGCGGTTGCGCTGCCAGCCTTTCTTGACCAGGTAATTGGCGATCGAGGCGAGCGTATCGGGCACCGAGGTCCAGATATTGCGGTGACCGTCGCCATCGAAGTCCACGGCATATTTCAGATAGCTCGTCGGCATGAACTGCGGCTGGCCGAGCGCGCCCGCCCACGAACCCTTGAACTCGGCAGGTGTGACGTCGCCGCCGTCGAGAATATGGAGTGCGGCCACCAGCTCGGTGCGGAACATCTCCTTGCGCGTCGACATGAAGGCCTTGGTCGCCAGCACCTCGATCGCCGAATTCGGGATCTTCGCCGCACCGAAGCCCGTCTCGCGGCCCCAGATGGCAAGCACGATCGAGCCCGGCACGCCATAGGTCTTTTCGATCCGCTTCAGCGTCGAGCCGTATTGGGCGGCAAAGCCGCGTCCCGTTGCGGCAAGCTTCTTCAGCTGGTCCTCGTTGAAATAGGGAGCGGGCGAGGAAAATTCGGCCTGCGTCTGCTTCTGCTCCTTCGGCGGCGGGAAACCGGGCGGGGCGAGATCGGGCAGGTTCCAGTTCAGCGTGATGCCGGAGAAAGCGGCTTGAAAGACCTTCTCCGAAATGCCGTTCGCCTTCGCCTCCGGCCAGAGGTCGGCCTGCACCCATTTTTCGAACTGCACCTCAACATCGGCTTTGGAGGCGGCGAGGGCAGGCAGAGGCATCAGAGCGGTTGCGAGTATAAGGATAAACGATATGACCTGCCGCGGCCCACCCCCCTCTGCCCTGCCGGGCATCTCCCCCACAAGGGGGGAGATCGGAAACAGGCCACGCTTCGCCCCTAGTAGCCGTTGCACGTATTGAAGCGTTGAAACGCGAGGAACGGATGGGCGTGCCTCTAGCCGATCTCCCCCCTTGTGGGGGAGATGCCCGGCAGGGCAGAGGGGGGTGTGATGCAACATACGCAAGCCTCCCTATATCACCGTCCGCGCTCGAAGTGCCGCCGCAAGCGTGCCTTCGTCGAGATAGTCGAGTTCGCCGCCGACGGGCACGCCATGCGCCAGCCGCGTGATCTTCACGTCGAGCCCCTGCAACTGGTCGGTGATGTAATGCGCCGTCGTCTGTCCCTCGACGGTGGCATTGACCGCGATGATCAGTTCCCGGATGCCGCCTTCGCCGACCCGGTCGATCAGGCCGCGAATGTTGAGATCGTCAGGACCGACCCCGTCGAGCGGCGACAGGGTGCCGCCGAGCACATGATAGGCGGCATTCATCGCGCCTGCCCGCTCCAGCGCCCAGAGATCCGATACGTCCTCGACGACAATGATGACGGATTGATCGCGTTGGACGTCGGTGCAGACAATGCAGGGGTCGACCGTATCGACATTGCCGCAGCGCGAGCAGATCTTCACCTTGTCATAGGCCTCGCCCATTGCATTCGACAGCGGGCCGAGCAGCTGATCCTTCTTCTTGATCAGATGCAGTGCCGCCCGGCGCGCCGAGCGCGGCCCGAGGCCCGGCACCTTCGCCAGAAGCTGGATGAGTTTTTCGATTTCGGGGCCGGTGACTCGTTTTGCCATGCGCCGTTCTTAACTGATATGGAACGAAAACGGAATCGCGGAAGGATCCGCCATACCATGAAAATCCTGGCCCTGTGCACCGGCAATCCGGAAAGACCGCCGGGCAAGAGATACAAGACCGGCATCTTCAAACACGCCGTCAAGGGCGCGGTGATGATCGACGCCGAAGGTCTTGTCGGCGATGCGATCTGCAACCGCAAACACCATGGCGGCGTCGACCAGGCTGTCTATGTGGAGGGATCGCTGACGCTCGACTGGTGGGGCAGGGAGCTTGGCCAGCCCTACGAGCCGGGCACCTTCGGCGAAAACATGGTGATCTCAGGCCTCGACAATCGCGACGTCTGCGTCGGCGACCGGTTCACCTCGGGGGACATCATCCTCGAAGTCACCCCATGTCGCATCCCCTGCGCCACCTTCGCCGCCAGGATGGCCGATCCGAAATTCGTCAAACGCTATACTGCCGCTGCTCGTCCCGGCATCTATTGCCGCGTCATCCAAGGTGGCGTAGCCGAGGCTGGAATGCCTGTGGAGCATCGACCCTTTGTGGGAGAGAAAGTCACGATGCCGGAGCTGATAAAAACGTTCGGCCGGCACCTGTCCGAGGCGGACCGATCGCGATACCTCGCTGCACCGATCCACTACAAGCTGAGAGCCTTGTTGCAAGCCGGGCATTGACCGCCCGAGTATACGCGGCGATTGCTCAGAACGGCAGCTTGAAGCCCGGCGGGATCGGCAGGCCTGCCGTCAGCGCCTTGGTCTTTTCGGCGGCGAGCGCCTCGGCCTTGTCCTTGGCGTCCTTGTGAGCGGCGACGATCAGGTCCTCGAGGATCTCGACATCGTCTTCCTTGAACAGCGACGGGTCGATCTTCAGGCTCTTCAGCTCGCCCTTGCCGGATATGACGACGGCGACGAGACCGCCGCCCGCCTTGCCTTCGGCCGTGAGCTCGGCGATCTCCGCCTGCATCTGCTCCATCTTGGCCTGCATTTCCTTGACTTTGCCCATCATGCCCATGATGTCGCGCATCGTCTCGCTCCTTCTTGAAACCTCAGAATTCTATGTCGTCACCCGGCAGGATGTCACCTTCCTCGGATTCGGCGGCGGCCGGCGGCGTCGCCTCGCCTTCCTCCTCCGGCTCGGGCGCCCGTACGCGTACGTCGATGATCTTGGCACCGGGGAAATGTGCAAGGATTGCCGCCACGTCAGGGTCCTGGCGCGCGTCGATCACATGCTGTTCCCGCGTCCTGGCCTCCGCTTCGACAAGCGTCGGCTGGCCCTCGTCGCGGCTGAGGCTGACGATCCAATGGATGCCGGTCCATTCCTTCAGCTTGACGGCAAGCTCGTTGAGCAGCGTCGTCGGCGCACCGGGAGCCAGGCTGACGTCGAGCCGGCCGGCTTCGATACGGACCGGGCGCAGGAAGGTACGCACCATCGCCTTCAGCTTCGGATCGCGTTTCTCGGTGGCGAGGTTGACGATATCGTTGACCGAATTGACCGGGACGAGCGGCTTCGGTGCCTCCGCCGGTTTTGGCTCGATCCGCCCGACAGGCATCGTCTCGGGCTGGCTGCTCGGCACGGCACGCAGCATCGCCACCGGCGCCGAAGGCTGTGGCTGGCTCGGTGCGGTTTCCGCCGCGCGCGCCGTGACACTGTTCTGATAGGAAACCCGAGTCCCGTTGCCGCCGCCATTGCCGGACGGCGGAGCCGCGGGTCGCGGGCCGGCATTGTCGCCGGAAAATTCGGCAAGCCGCCGCGCCGCATCCTCGGGCGCCGGCAGATGGGCGGCATGTGCAAGCCGGATCAGCACCATCTCGGCTGCCCCTGCCGTCCGCGACGAGCCTTCCGTTTCCGGAATGCCCTTGAGTAGCATTTGCCAGATGCGTGACAGCGTCGTCACCGCAACGCCCTTGGCGAATTCCGCCGCCTTGGTGCGCTCTACCTCGCTCAGCGAAGGATCGTTTGCCGCATCCGGCACATATTTCAGCCGCGTCACCAGATGGGTGAAATCGGCAAGATCGGTCAGCACCACCACCGGGTTGGCGCCGGCTTCGTATTGGTTCTGGAATTCGCTAAGGGCGGCAGCCACATCGCCCTTGACGATATGCTGGAAGAGATCGACGATCCGGCCGCGATCGGCAAGGCCGAGCATGCCGCGCACAGCTTCCGCCTGCACGACGCCTGCGCCATGAGCGATCGCCTGGTCGAGCAGCGACAGGCCGTCGCGCGCCGAGCCTTCGGCCGCACGCGCGATCATCGCCAGCGCGTCGGCTTCCGCCTCGATGCCTTCCTTGGCCGCGATTGTCGTGAACAGCCCGACGAGATCGGAGGCGCTTATGCGGCGCAGGTCGAAACGCTGGCAGCGCGACAGCACGGTGATCGGCACCTTGCGGATTTCGGTGGTGGCGAAGATGAACTTCACATGCTCCGGCGGCTCTTCCAGCGTCTTCAACAGGCCGTTGAAGGCCTGCGTCGACAGCATGTGCACTTCGTCGATGATATAGACCTTGTAGCGCGCCGAAACCGGGCGGTAGCGCACCTGCTCGATGATCTCGCGGATATCGTCGATACCGGTATGGGAGGCGGCATCCATCTCGATCACGTCGACATGCCGGCCTTCCATGATCGCCTGGCAGTGCTCGCCGGGCGTGCGAAGGTCGATCGTCGGCTTGTCGATCTCCGATGTCTTGTAGTTCAGCGCCCGCGCCAGGATGCGCGCCGTCGTCGTCTTGCCGACACCGCGCACGCCGGTCAGCATATAGGCCTGCGCGATGCGGCCGGTTTCGAAGGCGTTGGTGAGGGTGCGGACCATCGGCTCCTGGCCGACCATCAGGTCCGTGAAATCCTTGGGGCGGTATTTGCGAGCCAGCACCCGGTATCCGGTGCCCGTCGAGGCGGCATCTTTTGATTGTCGCTCGGTGTCGCTCATCGCCCTGCTTGTCGCCCGGATCGTCGGGCACTTCGTGGAGAGAAGGTGGGAGGCTGGCACGATGACCCGTGCCGGGCTCGTTAGGGCTGCTTCCTTCCGGACCTGACCCGGTTGGCGAGTGGCTCGTCCACCACCAACCTCCCGGATGCACATATCGGCAATATCGTCATCAAAAGCAAGCCAACATGCAAAAAAACTGCTAGTCGTTGGAAAACATGAGGAGAATGCCCTTTGAAAGGTTTCGCGCTCGACCCTCGGCTGGAAAATGACAGCGTCAGCATCTTGGTCACCGGTCTCTGCGATCTGAGATTGTCGAGGGATGCCCGCTGGCCGTGGCTCATTCTCGTGCCGCGCCGGGCCGATATCACCGAAATCTTCGAACTGACGCCGCTCGACCAGGTGCTGCTTACCTTCGAGACGGAGCTGGTCGCCAAGGCGCTGAAGGAGATCACCGGCGCGACAAAAATCAACGTCGGGGCTCTTGGCAATATCGTCCGCCAGCTTCATGTTCATGTCATTGCCCGCTTCGAAGGCGATGCCAACTGGCCGGGTCCCGTCTGGGGCTTCGGGCGCGCGGAGCCCTACGAGGACGGAAAGAGAGACGAATTTACAGCGAAGCTGCGGGAAGCCCTTTCATCATGAGTCATTCGCTTTTCGATTCGGATGTGCCGCATCCGGAACCCAGCAATCTCACGGCCTTTGCCGGCAACGACCTCAATCGCGATTCCGAGCATCGCGACGAACAATCCGTCGAAAAGGCGCTGGCCAAGGAAGGTACCCATATTTTCGCCTTCGCCGGGGATAAGCTGGTGCTGAAGCATGACGGCCAGGTACTCGATCCGCTCTTTGCTCGCTATGAACTGCAGGAATTGCAGCCGGACTGGGATGAAACGGTGCTTCTCGGCTACCGCAAGACCGGCGAGCCGCGCCTTGCCGTTCCCGTCGGCATCGACGCCGACGACCTCACCAGCCATTACAAACCTGCAGACGGCCGCACGCTGTTTCGCGAAATGCTGATCGACGAAGTGTTGCTCGGCGAATTCGCCCAGGCCGCAAGCCTCATCCGCTGGAACGGCGATAACCGCTTCTGCGGCCGCTGCGGCTCGGCGATGGAGATCCACATCGGCGGCTACAAGCGCGTCTGCACCGCCTGCGAACACGTGATCTTCCCCCGCACCGACCCCGTCGTCATCATGCTGACGGTTGACGAGCAGCGCGATCTCTGCCTGCTCGGCCGCAGTCCGCATTTCGCGCCCGGCATGTATTCCTGTCTGGCCGGCTTCGTCGAGCCCGGCGAAACCATCGAGAACGCCGTGCGCCGCGAAACGCTGGAGGAATCGGGCATCCGCACCGGCCGCATCCGCTACCATGCCTCGCAGCCCTGGCCGATGCCGCATTCCTTGATGATCGGCTGTTACGCCGAGGCGAAATCGACCGAGATCAGCCGCGACGAGACGGAACTCGAGGATTGCCGCTGGTTCACCCGCGAGGAAACGATCGAGATGCTGGAACGCCCGAGCGCGACAGGCAAGGCCTCGCCGCCGAAAGGGGCGATCGCCCACCGCCTGATGCGCGACTGGGTGGAGTGGAAGCGGTAGCGTCATGCCGGTCGCCCGCTCGGAACGGCTGCTGACGCTGCTCCAGACGCTCCGGCGTTACCGGCGGCCGGTGACTGGAACCGTGCTCGCCCGGGAGACCGGCGTCAGCCTGCGCACGCTCTATCGCGATATTGCCAGCCTGCAGGCCCAGGGCGCGATGATCGAAGGCGAAGCCGGCATCGGCTACGTGCTGAAGCCCGGCTTTATGCTGCCGCCGATGATGTTTTCCGAAGAAGAGCTCGAGGCATTGGTGCTCGGCTCGCGTTGGGTGGCCCGCGCCGCCGAGCCGCGCCTTGCCGGCGCCGGCGCCGACGCACTGGCCAAGATTGCCGCCGTGCTGCCGGCCGATATGCGCGAGATGATCGATTCGGCAGCGCTGTTCGTCGGACCCAAACGCAGGGACGAGGACAAGGCTGACGTTTCGGCCATCCGCAAGGCGATCCGCCTGGAGCGTATCCTCGAGCTGCATTATGGCGACGAGCAGGGCCGTATCTCGCGCCGCCGCGTTTGGCCTTTCGCGCTCGGCTATTTCGAGCATGTGCGCGTCCTCATGGCCTGGTGCGAACTGCGCCAGGATTTTCGCCATTTCCGCACCGACCGCATCATCGACATGGCGCTGCATGAGGGGCGCTACCCGCGCCGCCGAACGGTGCTCCTCAAGGAATGGCGCGAGACGCAGGACGTGCCGATCGAAAACTGAACACTGCTGCCATAAACTGTCAGCAGATGGAGTTATTATCAGTACACTTCACCAGGAAGGAGTACTGATCATGGTAACGCCTCCAGCCATTCATTTCACCAACGACCGTTTTGCGGCTGAGTCCTTTGCCGATGTCATTTCGGCCGAGACTTTTGCCGATGCCCACCAGTCAGCGCGCTCCGGCCTGCTGCACCTGGTCATGAACATTTTCCGATCTCGCAGAGGAGACCGCACCGGCCTCGACCTTGAAGCGACACGGGATTACCGGAAGCGCGACCTCGGCTTCATCCACGGACGCGACCCGCGCCGCGAGGACCGTTTTCCGCTCTAAAGCATATCGCACAAAAGTGTGCAGCGGTTTGCGACAACGACATGCGCGACCACTTTAGGCCGCCCATCCTTATCAACATTCTGCCCGACGAGAACGGGGCGTTGCGATCGCAACGCCCTCGGTAGTCTCCTGCCATTCATTGTCAGCAGACGAGATCTCTCGCGGCGCAAATTCGTAACCAACGGGAGAACCGAAATGACCAGCCCCAATCTCATCATTCTTTACGTCAAGGACCCGGGCGAAAGCGCCAGCTTCTACCGGAACCTCTTGAACCGCGAACCGGCCGTGGAAGCGCCGAATTTCGTCGCCTTTCCGCTTGAGGGCGGCTTCACGCTCGGCCTCTGGCGGCGCAGCAAGGTCGAGCCGCAGCCCTCCGCCATCGGCAATCGAGGCGAAGTGGCGTTCATGGTCGCAGGAGAAAATGCCGTCGCCAGGCATTATGAAGACTGGCGCCAGCGCGGTCTGCCGATCGCCCAGGAACTGACCGAACTGGATTTCGGCCCGACCTTCGTCGTGCTCGACCCGGATGGGCATCGGCTGCGTGTCTGTGAGCCGGATAAATAATTCAGGTGACTTGCGGGGCTTGCCTTGGAGCATGATGCCGAAAAGTGTCAGCGGTTTTCGGACAACATCATGCTCTAACTATTTAATTTAGAACAGGATGACTTCATCCTGTTCTAAAGCAGGCCTCGCATCGCATGCCCATTGTAGACGCCGAGGATGCGGACTTTCTCGGAGAAGAACCGCAGTTCCTCCAACGCCCGGCGCACGTTCGGATCGTTCGGATGGCCTTCGATATCGGCGTAAAACTGCGTCGCCACGAATTTTCCGCCGAGCTGATAGCTTTCCAGCTTCGTCATGTTGATGTTATTGGTGGCAAAGCCGCCGAGCGCTTTGTAGAGCGCGGCCGGAATGTTGCGGACGTTGAAGACAAAGGTGGTGACGACCTTTTCTTCCGCCGAATTCCGTTGCGCCCATTCCTCGTCGCGGGACAGGACGACGAAACGGGTCACATTGTTTTCCGTATCCTCGACATTTTCGGCGATGATCTCGAGCCCGTAGAGATCGGCGGCAAGGCGCGGTGCCAAGGCGGCCATTGAGCGGTCGCCGGTTTCCTTCACCAGCTTTGCCGCCCCTGCCGTATCGCCGGCGATCACCGGCTTCCAGCCATTGGCGCGAACGATCTTGCGGCATTGGCCAAGTGCGTGGATATGGCTGTGCACCGTGCGGATCTCGTCCTTGGTGACACCGGGCAGCACCATCAGCTGGAAGCGGATCGGCATGAAATATTCGCCGATGATATGCAGCCGCGACTCCGGCAGCAGATGGTGGATATCGGCGACGCGCCCGGCAATCGTGTTCTCGATCGGGATCATCGCGATATCGGCGTCGCCGTTGTCGACCGCCGTGAACGCATCCTCGAAGGTCTGGCAGGGCAGCGGCTCCATGGTCGGAAACATGTCGCGGCTGGCCATATCGGAATTGGCGCCGAATTCGCCTTGGAAGGCGATCCTGTTGGTCTTGATGTTCATGATGGTTCCGTCAGTTCGACTTTGCAGAGAGGATGCGCCGCGCTTTTTCGAGGTCGGCGGGAGTATCGACACCGAGCGGAACCGTGTCAACGATCTCGGCATCGATGCGCATGCCGGCCTCCAGCGCCCGCAGCTGCTCCAGCGATTCGCGCCGTTCGAGCGTCGAGGGGCCGAGCGAGACGAACCGTTCGAGCGCCGCCCGCCGATAGGCATAAAGGCCGATATGGTGGTAGAGCGGTCCCTTGCCGTAAGGGGCGGTTGCGCGCGTGAAGTAGAGCGCATGCAGTCGGGTGTCGGAAATCGGCGAACCGACGATCTTGACGATATGCGGCGCGGTCCTGTCCTGCTCATTGTCGATTTCGGTCGTCAGCGTCCCGATATCGACCGCCTCGTTCTCGAGAGGGCGCAACGCCGCGCGCACCGTTTCCGGATCGATCGTCGGCAGATCGCCCTGGACGTTGACGATGAATTTCGCCTTTCCGTCCGGATCGACTTTCGTCAGCGCCTCAAAGATCCGATCGGAACCCGATTGGTGATCCGTGCGGGTCATGACGACTTCGAAGCCGGCGGCGGCCACCGCATCGAATACCCGGGCGTCGTCGACGGCGACGACGACGCGGCCGATGGCTGCCTCCCTGGCGCGCAGCGCCACCTGGACGATCATCGGCAGACCGCAAATGTCGGCCAGCGGCTTGCCCGGAAGCCGTGTGGAGGCCATGCGCGCCGGGATCAATACGAGCACGCCGTCTAAATTTGAATCACTCATTGTTCGGGCCTTCTATTCCGGGCTGGAAAGTGTCAAAAAGTCTCACGCACAAGACCATTTAGACAGTTGCAACGATCAACCAAAAGACATAGGTTCCGCGCGATTTCAAGATGGTCCGGTTTATGGTCTGCCGGCTGCAAGGGGAGCATTGCAGATGAATTCATACGTCAATACGGCCGTGGGGGCGCTGCTCGGAACGATTTTCGTTCTGATGTCTGTCTCCATCGCGTCCGAAGGGATCTTCCATTCTGAGGCACCGGAAAAGGAAGGTTTCGCGATCGTTGCCGAAGAGGCGCCCGCCGCTGGTGGCGAGGCTGCGCCTGCCGTTGCCGTTCCGATCGCGCAATTGCTCGCTTCTGCAGATGCCAAGGCCGGTGAAACGGTCTTCAAGAAGTGTCAGGCCTGTCATGACGGCACCAAAGGGGGACCGAACAAGGTCGGTCCCAACCTCTTTGGTGTCGTAGATCGCCCGATCGCCTCGCATGAAGGCTTCGCCTATTCCGCTGCCATGAAGGATTTCTCCAAGGGCAGCAGCGAGAAGTGGACCTTCGAAAATCTGAACAAGTTCCTGACGGCACCGAAGAAGGACGTTCCCGGCACCGCAATGGGCTTCGCCGGTCTGCCGAAAGATCAGGACCGCGCCAACGTCATCCTCTATCTCCACACTCTCGCCGATTCACCGGTGCCCCTGCCGGACCCAAAGACGGCGACGCAATAGGGCGGCAACATCTTTCATGACAATCGAGCCCGGCCGCAAGCCGGGCTTTTTCTTGGTGCAAGGACCGGTTCAGGCACCGAGGAAATAGGCCCAGAGCGAGACCGTGATGGCGCCGAGCGCCGTCGTCACCGTGATCGTCGAGGCGGCGAGGCTGTGACCGACGCCGAAGCGATTGGCGATCAGCCAGGCATTGACGCCTGTCGGGACGGAGGAGGTCAGCACGATCGCTGCCGTCCATTCGGGGCTGAGACCGAGGAGGTGGCTCGCCGCCCAGACGCAGCCTGGCAGCAGCAGCAGCTTCAGGGTCGAGGTGACGCTGGCGATGCCGAGATTGCCGGAGACGCCGTATTTCTCCAGCGCCATGCCGAGCGATATCAGTGCCGCCGGACCGGCAATGCCGGCGATCTGCCCGACGACTGTTGCCACCGTCGTCGGCATGGTAAGGCCGGAAAGGTGCATGGCCATGCCGGCCGCAAGCCCGATCACCAGCGGGTTGCGCACGAGATTGACCGCGATCTGGCGAAGCACGAGCACCATGCTGCGATCGCTTTTGCCGGCGATCTTGCGCTCGGCATGCTCCATCAGGACCGTGCCGGCGACCATCATCACGGGCAGATGCACGGCAAGCAGGATCGACAACGCCACCAGCCCTTCGTCGCCGACGGTCCGCTCGACGAGCGGCAGACCGATGAAGATATTGTTGGCGAAGGCCGAGGAAACGCCGGCCAGCACGCCGATTCGTTCGTCACGGCCGAAGATGCGTGTGGCGGCGATATGGCCGGCCGTCCAGGTGATGGCAACGCCGGAAAAATAGACGATCCAGAGGCGAAAAGGCGAGGCACCATGAAAATCCGCCTCGGCGATGGTGCGGAAGAGCAGAAGCGGCACGGCGATCTTGAAAACGAATTCGCTGAGCGCTTCGCCGACATTCGAGGCCATTAACCCGCTGCGGACGATCACCCAGCCGATGAGAATCAGGATGAAGATAGGAAGGACGTCGAGAATGATGGCTGACATAGGGGAGGCTGCTCTGCGTGGGGGAGTATTCGACGTCTACAGCGCCGCGCGTCTTTTCGAGAGCCGCAAAGGACGCTGTAGCACTTTGAATTGCTGAATATTTTTATCCTTAAATCGATTCCGATTTAAGGAATTATGCAGTAGCAGCAAACGGCTTGGATTGAAAAGGCAGTCGCCGTCCCATCAGGCGCCTCGGCAAAACAAAAAAAGCGGGCACAGCCCGCTTTTCCGCTCCGGTCTTGCCGGAAACCCGGATCACGAAGCTGCCAGTTCATCCGTGGTCAGCGTCGTGCCGGTAAGATCGAAGGGATCATCCCTCGTGCGCCCGGCTGCAACTGAAAGCTGCTCATGCCGGTCTTCTTGCGAGCATTTCTAGATTTGGAAAATGACAGGGACATGACGAACAGGCGGCACTTTTGCGAAGAAATAGATGCGCCATCCACCATTTATCCTTCCAAACCGGGGAAATTTCGCTAAGACCAAACCCCGGCTATCACAAACTCCGGGACCCCCCATTTCATGACAAGATTCGATGTTCTGACAGTCGGCAACGCAATCGTGGATATCATTGCCCGTTGCGACGACCAGTTCCTCATTGACAACCAGATCACCAAGGCGGCGATGAACCTCATCGATGCCGATCGCGCCGAACTCTTGTATTCGCGTATGGGACCGGCGCTCGAAGCCTCCGGCGGCAGCGCCGGCAACACGGCGGCGGGCGTGGCTAACCTCGGCGGTAAGGCTGCCTATTTCGGCAATGTTGCCCAAGATCAGCTCGGTGATATCTTCGCGCACGACATCCGCGCCCAGGGCGTTCACTACCAGACCCGGCCGAAGGGCACCTTCCCGCCGACGGCACGTTCGATGATCTTCGTTACCGAGGATGGCGAGCGCTCAATGAACACCTATCTCGGCGCTTGCGTCGAACTCGGCCCGGAAGACGTCGAGGTCGACGTCGTTGCCGACGCCAAGGTCACTTATTTCGAAGGTTATCTCTGGGATCCGCCGCGCGCCAAGGAAGCCATCCTCGATTGTGCCCGCATCGCCCATGAAAACGGCCGCGAAGTGTCGATGACGCTGTCCGACAGCTTCTGCGTCGACCGCTATCGCGACGAATTCCTCGATCTGATGCGCTCCGGCAAGGTCGATATCGTCTTCGCCAATCGCCAGGAAGCGCTGTCGCTCTACGAGACCGACGATTTCGAGGAGGCGCTGAACAGGATCGCCGCCGATTGCAAGATCGCTGCCGTGACGATGAGCGAGAATGGTGCCGTCATCCTGAAGGGCCGTGAGCGTTTTTACGTCGATGCGATCAGGATCAAGGAAGTTGTGGATACGACGGGTGCCGGCGATCTCTTCGCCTCCGGCTTCCTCTACGGCTACACGCAGGGACGGTCTCTCGAGGATTGCGGCAAGCTCGGTTGCCTGGCCGCCGGCATCGTCATCCAGCAGATCGGCCCGCGCCCGATGACCTCGCTTTCCGAGGCTGCAAAACAGGCAGGGCTTATTTGAAGGCTTCGCCGGGATAGGCGCCCCAGATCTCCGACTGCGCCACCCAGCCCGAGGCGCCGTCGGTTTCGGCGCGGCACCAGTCGCCGTTGCATTCGCCGATCGTCACCATCACGCCGGGTTCCAGCTTGGCAACGATCGAAGCAGAGGGGAGCGCCTCACGGCGCAGATTGACATAGACGCCTTTGCCCTTGGTCTTCATCCAGGGGGCGGCAATCGCCGCGCGCTGGCCTGATAGCAGCGACTGGTTTACCCAGCCTTCGGTGCCGTCGGCATCGCGGATGCGGCGCCAGTTGTCGTATTCCTGGATGATCTCCACCGGCAGGCCGGATTTCAAGTACATCCAAGAAACCGCGTAATCCGTTCCCGGACCGATGCGCAGGTTGACGCGCTTGGATTTCAGCGTGACGAAACGCGGCAATGGCAGTCCGCTTGGCCCCTTGGCCGCTTGCGCATGGGCGAATTCGACGCTTCCTATGGATGCGGCCAGAGCGATGGCAAGGGCGAGGCAGGACTTCAGGACTTTGCTGCGCATGGAAGTTTCCGGTTGCTCGAATTCGCGGGCAGGCGAGGCCTGCTCGCGGTCCGGGCTTTGACATTCCCCGGCTGCACCGCGAGTTTTGTTTGTCTTCGCGTGCGGGTCTGGTAGAAAATGCCCGGAATGGGAAAATTATCACCCCTCTTGGTTAAAGACCTCTGAACAAGGCACCACAGGCAGCCATGACAGCGAAGAAAAAACCGAAGGTCTACATCACCCGCAAGCTGCCGGATGCCGTCGAAACCCGCATGCGCGAACTCTTCGACGCAGAGCTGAACATCGACGACGCGCCGCGTTCCGTTCCCGAGCTGATCGCCGCGGTCAAGACCGCCGACGTGCTGGTGCCGACCGTCACCGATCGCATCGACGCGGCGCTGATCGAACAGGCGGGACCGCAGATGAAGCTGATTGCGAGCTTCTCCAACGGCATCGACCACATCGACGTCGAGGCGGCGGCGCGCAAGGGCATCACCGTCACCAACACGCCGAACGTCCTGACCGAGGACACCGCCGATATGACCATGGCGCTGATTCTCGCAGTTCCGAGAAGGCTCGGCGAAGGTGCGCGCGTGCTGACCGACAAGCCGGGTGAATGGGCAGGCTGGTCTCCCACCTGGATGCTCGGCCGGCGCATTCACGGCAAGCGCATCGGCATCGTCGGCATGGGCCGCATCGGCACCGCGGTGGCCCGCCGCGCCAAGGCTTTCGGCCTGTCGATCCACTACCACAACCGCAAGCGCGTCAATCCGGCCGTCGAGGACGAGCTGGAGGCGACCTATTGGGAAAGCCTCGACCAGATGCTCGCCCGCGTCGACATCGTTTCGATCAATTGCCCGTCGACGCCGGCGACCTTCCACCTGGTCTCGGCCCGCCGTTTGGCGCTGCTGCAGCCGACAGCCTATCTCGTCAACACCGCGCGCGGCGACGTGGTCGACGAAGCAGCTCTGATCAAGTGCCTGAGGGAGGGCCGGATTGCCGGCGCCGGCCTCGACGTCTTCGAGAACGAGCCTGCCGTCAATCTGAAGTTGGTCAAACTCGCCAACGAGGGCAAGGTCGTGTTGCTGCCGCATATGAGTTCGGCGACGATCGAAGGCCGCATCGACATGGGCGACAAGGTCATCATCAACATCCGCACCTTCATCGACGGTCACAGGCCGCCGAACCGCGTGCTGCCCGGGCGTTGAAGAACGCAATAAATCAGGTGACGCGGGTCGGAGCCGCAAGGACCTTGCGCATCTCGACGAATGTCGTCCTGGCAAAGCCGGGATGCGCCTTCTCGGCGGTTCTGGAAAATCCCCAGGCGGCAAAGACGGCGTGATTGTCGGTGAGTTCGATGCGCGTTTCCAGCCGTAAAGCGGGAAGACCGAGCGCTGCGGCCTCTTCCTCGGCAATCGCCAGCAGCCGCCTGCCGAGGCCCTTGCCCTGCGCCTCAGGCAGAACGGCGAGCTTGCCGACATAGAGACAATCGGCCTCTGGCCGCAGGAAGAGGCAACCGGCCAGCTTTTCGCCGTCGATGGCGACATGGCCGATCTCGGCCCTGGCCTTTTCGGCCAGTGACTCCGCCGTCAGCTTGAGCGCTGAAGATGGCGGATCGATCCTGTCGTTCATCGAGGCGAAGGAGGCGACGATGAGCGCCAGCAGTTCGTCCCAGCGCGTGAAAGTCTGATCAAGCGGAACAACCCTCATTCCGCCTGTCTCTGTGTTGTACGGCGTCGTTTGTAGCGGATGGTGTCGAAGCGGGCCGAGAGCGCGTCGTAGAGCAGCAACCGTCCGACCAGCGGTTCGCCGGTGCCGGTGACGAGCTTGATCGCCTCCATCGCCATCATCGTGCCGATGACGCCTGTGAGTGCGCCGATGATGCCGGCTTCGGCGCAGGCGGGAATCAGCCCCGCCGGCGGCGCTTCCGGAAACAGGTCGCGATATCTAGGGTTGGCCGTTCCGTCCTCAGCTGTCTCATAGGGCTTGAGAACCGTCAGCGAACCATCGAAACGCCCGACGGCGCCGGTGACGAGCGGGATGCGCGCTTCATCAGCCGCATCGGCGGCGGCATAACGTGTGTCGAAATTATCGGAGCCGTCGATCAGCAGATCGAAACCGGAGAGCTGACGGCGGGCGGCCTCCGGCGAAAAGCGTTCCTCGAAGCGGATCAGTCGGACATGCGGATTGAGCCTGGCGATGGCGAAGGCAGCGCTCTCGGTCTTCAATTCGCCGATCGTGCCGGAATCATGGATCACCTGGCGCTGCAGATTAGACAGCGACACCCGGTCGTCGTCGACGATACCGAGCGTGCCGACGCCGGCTGCGGCCAGATACTGCAGGACCGGTGCACCGAGGCCGCCGGCACCGATCACCAGCACGCGGGCGGCTTTCAGTTTCTGCTGGCCGGCGCCGCCGATCTCGGGAAGCAGGATGTGGCGGTGATAGCGCGCGATTTCTTCCGGGCTGAGCGGTTCCATGGCGCCGATGTTATCATGACGCCCGACGCCGGGAAAAGCCGCCTCGGTCATTCGAATACCCTTCCGTCGGCAACCGTGAAAAACTGCGCCCTGTCGACGAGCGCTGAAAACATCGCCCGATCCGTTCCGGTCATGAAGGCCTGGCCGCCGAGCCCGTCGATAAGGTCGAATAGCGCGGCGCGGCGGCCCTCATCGAGATGCGCTGCGATCTCGTCGAGCAGCAGGATCGGCGCATGGCCGGTGAGATTGCCGACGAGCCGCGCATGCGCAAGCACCAGGCCGACAAGCAGCGCTTTCTGCTCGCCGGTGGAACAACGTTCCGCCTCCATCGCCTTTTCGCGGTGATGCACGATGAGATCGGCCCGGTGCGGCCCCTCGAGCGTGCGCCCTGCGCCGGCATCGCGGTAGCGGCTCTCTGCCAGCATCGCCGCGTAGTCGTCTTCGAGGTCGACCGAGGGGCGCGAGAACTGACCGTCCATGAAGCCCGAGAGCTGCAGCGATGCCGAAGGGAAGGGCGAGCTCTCCCGTGTTTCCTCGATCAGCCGGGTCAGCAGGCCAAGCATCTCCTGCCGGGCGAGCGCCATGGCGATGCCGAGGCTTGCCATTTGCTCCTCGATGCCGGCAAGCCAAGAGGGATCGAAGCGGCCTTCGTCCAGCAATTTGTTGCGGCTGCGCATGGCGCGCTCGAAATCGCTGGCGCGGCGGCCATGGGCGGGATCGAGCGACAGCACCAGCCGGTCGAGAAAGCGGCGCCGGTCGGAGGAGGCGCCGGTAAAGAGGCCGTCCATCGCCGGCGTCAGCCAGAGAAGGCGCAGATGGTCGGTCAGTTCGTCGGCAGTCTTTGCCGTTGTGCCATTGATGCGCAGCCTGCGGGCGGTGGTCTCCTCGCTCGTGTCGATGCCGGTGCCGATCTCGACCACGCCCTCCATGCCATCGAGCGCGGCGAAGATCGAAAAACCGCCGGCCGCGCCGACGCGGGTAATGTCTCCGTAGGCCGCGCGACGCAGACCGCGGCCAGGCGAAAGCAGCGAGACGGCTTCCATGAGATTGGTCTTGCCGGCGCCGTTGTCTCCCGTCAGCACGGCATGCCGGCCATCAAGGGTAAGGGCCGCCGCCGCATAGTTGCGGAAGTCTGTCAGCTTCAGACGAGAAAGAGAAACCTTGTGAGGCATCGAATGTCCGGAATCGTGAAGCGTGACAGCTAAGCCTTAGCGGCGTTGATGGCAAGGCTGGCAGCGTCTTGGCCGTGGATCGCGAACCTTTGATAACGCCGCAAATGAGGGACGCGGCGGTTGAACCATAAGGGACAAGCTCGAAGCGATATTTTCTGAATGACATAGCGACGGAGGTGCTGGTCTCCGACATTCTGCCAATGTAGGGGGCAGGCATTGAGCGTCCTAAAGTCTACTAAAAATACAACCGCCGGGGACGCTCCGACATCGCCAGGCCGATACCGTCGACGGTCACCGTCAGTGCCTCCGAGATCCGGATATTCCGGCTTTGCCGCGATCCTTTGAGGCCACTGACGTAACGTGATGCCCAGAAAAAGTCGGTTGAATTTTGCAACTGTCGGGTTGAGTTATTCCGTGAAGGCGATATGGTAAACGAACCGTTTATGTATGAGAGAGTGATGAAGTGCCAGATCCGGTTGATATTATCGTCGGTCGCAACGTCAGACAGTTTCGCGCCCTTCGCCGTGTTTCCCAGCTTGAGCTTGGCGAAGCACTCGGACTGACTTTCCAGCAGATCCAGAAATACGAAAAGGGGACGAACCGCGTTTCCGCCAGTAAGTTGCATCAGATCGCGGTTTTTCTCGATGTCGATATATCTGCGCTTTTCGAGGGAGCCGGCGTGTCACCATTCGGCAGTCGTATCGAACTCAGCCCCGATGCCTATGCGCTTGCGTTGAGCTACGACAAGCTGAACTCACCGGCAGGCAAGGAAGCGGTCAAGACCATCCTCACCCTCATGACGGGCGAAGCGGCCGAAACCGCCGCCTGATTCCACTGAGCATCAAGCTTACCACGAAAAGGCACGGGGCCTGTTCCGGGTCTGGACGATGTCCAGATGCTTATAGCTGTACAGCGTTTTGGGGGCGGCGTGAATCAACACAAGGACCGGGCAGCTCACCTGAACGAGGTTCGATGCCGCGCGCTTCAGTGAATCTCGCGTTCGTGCAGCGCCATCAGCAGATCGTCCTGCGTCTGGTGGCCGGCATGATAAAGGTCGATCGCGATGCTGGCGATTGAAAGGCCCTGTTGGCTGCGAAGCTTGATATTGCGCTCGGCGCACCATGTGTAGATGGCGCCGGCGAGAACGTCGACGTCTTCGGATTGAGAGGAAAAGGCTGGCGCCATGGTCGATACCCTTGGTTTGGTTGTCCCCCGCTAGAGTGCCGCTCTAAGGACGCTCTATCGCTTTTGATTTGGTGCATGACCCCGAGATTCTATTCCGATTTTCGGGGTCATGCACTGACGGCAGAGACTGAATTCATTTGGAAAACTTGCAAGCGGCATCATCTGGCTGCGTTAACGCAAGTCGTCTTCCCGCTCGCCGCCGTTTCGATCCGGGACAGATTGGCCGGTGTGGACGGCGAATGTCGCAAATTGAGACATGCCGCGCCAAGTGAGCGGCGGTTTTTGTGATAACGACATGCGTAAAAACAAAGACTTAAAGCGCAAGGAGCGAATCTGAAAGATCGCGCTACGCTTTAGGATTCCTGGAACAAAAAAAACCGGAGACGTTTCCGTCCCCGGCTTTCGAAACGGGCGTGTCGATTGCGGCTCAGCCTTCGAAGAATTCCTTCATCCGGGCAAAGAAGCCCGTCGATTCCGGATTGTTCTCCTTGGAGGAAAGCTGCTCGAATTCCTGAAGCAGTTCGCGTTGGCGCTTGGTGAGCTTTTGCGGCGTCTCGATCTGGATCTGAATGTAGAGGTCGCCCGTCTGCACCGAACGCAGCACCGGCATGCCCTTGCCCTTGAGCCGGAACTGTTTGCCGACCTGCGTGCCCTCGGGCACTGTGACGCGCGACTTGGTGCCGTCGAGCGTCGCCACGTCGAAGGTTCCGCCGAGCGCCGCCGTCGTCATCGAGATCGGAACGGCGCAATAGAGATCGGCTCCGTCGCGCTGGTAGAATTCATGCGGCTTGACGGACAGGAAGATATAGAGGTCGCCCGCCGGCCCGCCGCGGGCGCCGGCTTCGCCTTCGCCCTGCAGGCGGATGCGCGTACCGTCCTCGATGCCGGCGGGAATATTGACCGACAGCGAACGCTCTTCCGTCACCCGGCCCTGGCCGTGGCACTTCGGGCAGGGATCGGGAATGATCTGGCCGCGGCCGTGGCAGGTCGGGCAGGTCCGCTCGATCGAGAAGAAGCCCTGTGCCGCGCGCACGCGCCCCGTTCCCTGGCAAGTGCCGCAGTTCTTCGGCTGCGTGCCGGGCTTGGCGCCCGAACCCGAACAGACGTCGCAAGTGATCGAGGTGGGAACGCGGATCTGCGCCGTCTTGCCGGAGAAAGACTCTTCCAGCGTTATTTCCATGTTGTAGCGAAGATCGGCGCCACGCTCGCGACCGCCCGACGAGCGCTGGCGCGCACGCCCACCACCCATCATTTCGCCGAAGATATCCTCGAAGATGTCGGAGAAACCGCCACCGGCAAATCCGCCGCCACCGCCGCCCATGCCGCCATGCTCGAAGGCCGCATGGCCATAGCGATCATAGGCCGCCCGCTTCTGCGGGTCCTTGAGCATCTCGTAGGCTTCGTTGATTTCCTTGAACTTCCGTTCGGCGTCCTTGTCATCCGGGTTCTTGTCCGGATGGTATTTCATCGCCAGTTTGCGGAAGGCGCTTTTCAGCTCTTTCTCGTCCGCCGACTTGGCTACACCCAGAGTTTCGTAAAAGTCCGCTTTTGCCATTAAGGATTAAACCCCGGAAATGGATTTTCCGGCTGCCATGGTGAGCAGCCGGATCAGGTGTTGAAGCATAACCACGCCGTCGCGGATTACGCGGACTTCTTGCGGTCGTCGTCCTTGATTTCCTCGTAGTCGGCATCGACGACATTGTCGCCACCTTCCGCAGAGGCATCGCCAGCAGCGCCACTTTCGGCCTGCTGTGCTTCATAGATCGCCTGGCCGAGCTTCATCGACACTTCCATCAGCGTCTGGGTCTTGGCCTTGATGTCGTCGGCATCGGGCTCGGACGCTTCCGACGCCGTCTTCAGCGCGGCGATCGCATCCGAGATGGCGGTGCGGTCGGCCTCGGAAACCTTGTCACCGTAATCCTTCAGCGACTTTTCCGAGGAATGGATCAGGCTTTCAGCCTGGTTCCGGGCTTCGACGGCCTCGCGGCGCTTCTTGTCCTCGGTGGCATGGGCTTCGGCATCCTTTACCATCTTCTCGATGTCGGCGTCGGAAAGACCGCCGGAAGCCTGGATGCGGATCTGCTGTTCCTTGCCAGTGCCCTTGTCCTTGGCCGAAACCTGGACGATGCCGTTGGCGTCGATGTCGAAGGTGACTTCGATCTGCGGCATGCCGCGCGGCGACGGCGGCAGCCCGACGAGGTCGAACTGGCCGAGCAACTTGTTGTCGGCAGCCATTTCACGCTCGCCTTGCGAAACGCGGATGGTCACGGCCTGCTGGTTGTCTTCGGCGGTCGAGAAGGTCTGGCTCTTCTTCGTCGGGATCGTCGTGTTGCGTTCGATCAGGCGGGTGAAGACACCACCAAGCGTCTCGATGCCGAGCGACAGCGGCGTTACGTCGAGGAGCAGGACGTCCTTGACGTCGCCCTGCAGAACGCCGGCCTGGATGGCGGCGCCGAGGGCGACGACTTCATCCGGGTTGACGCCTTTGTGCGGCTCTTTGCCGAACAGCTGCTTGACGACTTCCTGCACCTTCGGCATGCGGCTCATGCCGCCGACGAGAACCACTTCGTCGATTTCGGAAGCGGTAACACCGGCATCCTTGAGCGCTGCCTTGCACGGCGCGATCGTACGCTGGACGAGATCATCGACCAGGCTCTCGAGCTTGGCGCGGGTCAGCTTCAGCGTCAGATGCTTCGGGCCGGAGGCGTCGGCCGTGATGAACGGCAGGTTGATTTCGGTTTGCTGCGAAGACGACAGCTCGATCTTTGCCTTTTCCGCAGCTTCCTTGAGGCGCTGCAGGGCAAGCTTGTCGTTCTTCAGGTCGATGCCGTTGTCCCTCTTGAATTCGCCAACGAGATATTCGACGAGACGCATGTCGAAGTCTTCACCGCCGAGGAAGGTATCGCCGTTGGTGGACTTCACTTCGAAGACGCCGTCGCCGATCTCGAGGATCGAAATATCGAAGGTGCCGCCGCCAAGGTCGTAGACGGCAATTGTCTTGCCTTCTTTCTTGTCGAGGCCGTAGGCGAGTGCGGCTGCGGTCGGCTCGTTAATGATGCGCAGAACTTCAAGACCAGCGATGCGGCCGGCATCCTTGGTTGCCTGGCGCTGCGCGTCGTTGAAATAGGCGGGAACGGTGATGACGGCCTTCTCGACCTTTTCGCCGAGATAGGATTCGGCGGTTTCCTTCATCTTCTGAAGGATCATCGCGGAAATCTGTGCGGGCGAGTAGCCCTTGCCATTGGCTTCGACCCAGGCGTCGCCATTGTCGCCCTTGACGATGGTGAAGGGAACGAGGTGCTTGTCCTTCTCGACGGTCGGATCTTCGTAGCGGCGGCCGATCAGGCGCTTGACCGCAAAGAGTGTGTTCGTCGGGTTGGTGACTGCCTGGCGCTTGGCCGGCTGGCCGACGAGGCGTTCGCCATCATCGGAAAATGCTACCATGGAAGGGGTCGTGCGTGCACCTTCCGCATTCTCGATAACCTTCGCGTCCTTGCCGTCCATGACTGCGACGCAGGAATTCGTCGTTCCAAGGTCGATACCAATTACTTTTGCCATGTCATTCTCTCCTTGAAGCAAGCTGTCGGAACCCCGAGAAGGCATTTCCCTGACAGCCCCTTACGGGATGGGTCTACTTGAGATTACGCAATCGTGATTGCGGTGATGCGGCGTATATAAGGAGCGGTTTTCTGGACTGCAAGGCGAGAAATGCCCCGGAATCCAGCAAAACGAATGTGTTGCGTTCAATTTTTACAGTAGCCGGGACGGAGGTCACCCCTTGCCCGGAAAGCGGCCGATTTTTGGGGCATGTCGCGCAAAACTGCAGAGCGGCTTTGCAACAACGACATGCGTAAAACAAAGACCTGAAGCGCGAGGCGCGACTCTGAAAGATCGCGACGCGCTTAAGATCATCGGGCTTGTGCCGGGTATGCAACAAAGATCTCACTGGCCCATGATCAGATCGAGCAGCGTCGTGCGCCGCGGCTGGACGGAAGAGGTAGTCTGCGCGCCCCCGACATCGCCGGGCGGCACCATCCCCTCATAGCCAGAACCGCTACCTTCGGCAATGTCTGCGGGCGGAACCGGGCCGTTGCCGGTGGTCGCCGCCTGCTGCCGGACAGGCGCTTGCGGATAGCGGTTTGCATTGTCGTTGCCGCCGAAGACGCCGGAAATGATACCGCCGATCGTCGATGGCGGCGCCTCCGCCGTCATCGGTTGCCCGCTGCCCAACTGCCCGTTGCCCGGTGCCTCAGCCATCGGCTGACCGTTGTTCGGATCGGCGATCAACTGGCCATTGCCGAAGAGCGGCGCCGGCGAAAGCCCCTTGTGGGCGGCGATCATGAATTCCTTCCAGGCCTTGGCGGGCAAGCCGCCGCCGGTCACCTTCTTCATCGGCTTGCCGTCGTCATTGCCGAACCAGACCCCGGTGGTGAGGTTGCTGGTGAAACCGACGAAGAGCGCGTCGCGCGAATTCTGTGTCGTGCCGGTCTTTCCCGCCGCCTGCCAGCCGGGGATCTTGGCGCTCTTGCCGGTGCCGCTCTCGATGACGCCCATCATCATCGTATCCATTTCGGCGGCGATCTGCTCGGAGAGCACGCGCGGCGGGCTGTCATAGGTATTTTCGTAGAGAACCTTGCCTTCGGCTGTCGTCACCCGCCGGATGACGTGCGGCGTCGCCTTGTAGCCGCCATTCATGAAGGCGGCATAGGAGGCGGTGAGTTCTATCAGCGACACTTCCGAGGTGCCGAGCGCGATCGAGGCATTCGGCTGCAGCTCGCTTTCAATGCCGAGCCGGTGGGCAAGCTTGATCACCTGGTCCGGCCCGTCATACATCACCAGCTGCGCAGCCACCGTGTTCAGCGATTTGGCAAGCGCGGTCGCCAGCGTCACTTCGCCATTGTATTTCTTCTCGTAATTTTCGGGCGTCCAGTCGCCGATCCGGATCGGCGCGTCATTGAACACCGAATAGGGCGTCAGCCCCTTCTCGAGTGCGGCAGCATAGACGAAGGGCTTGAACGACGAACCCGGCTGGCGTTTGGCCTTGACGGCGCGGTTGAACTGGCTTGTCGCATAGTCCCTGCCGCCGACCAGCGCCCGGATCGCGCCGGTGCCGTCGATCGAGACCAGGGCCGCCTGCGAGGCGTCGAGCTTCCCGCCCTCCTTGTCGAGCGCGTCGACCAGCGATTGCTCGGCCTTCTTTTCCAGCGACTTGTCGATGGTCGTATCGACGATGACGTCTTCCTTGACGTCGCCGATCAGACCCGGCAGCTCGTCCATCACCATGTCGGCGACATAGTGCCCGGCGCCCGACCAGTAGCTCTTGGCCGAAGCCGGGGTCTGCGACATCGCCGTCTTGACTTCGGAATCGGTGATGAACCCCTGCTCGCGCATCGCCGCGAGCACGAGCTGGGCGCGGGCATTCGCCGCATCGGCGTCGCGGGCCGGCGAAAGCCGCGACGGCGCCTTGAGCAGGCCGGCCAGCACCGCGGCCTCGCCGAGGTTCACATCACGCGCCGATTTGTTGAAGTAGCGGCGTGAGGCCGCCTCGACGCCATAGGCGTTCGATCCGAAGAACACCCGATTGAGATACATGGCAAGGATCTGGTCCTTGGTGTATTTCTGCTCCAGCCAGAGCGATAGCAGCACCTCCTGCACTTTGCGTTCAAGCGTTCTCTCAGGCGAGAGGAAGAGGTTCTTGGCAAGCTGCTGCGTCAGCGTCGAGCCACCCTGCACCATGTGGCCAGCCGTGAGATTGGTCACGACAGCCCGGCCGAGGCCGAGCGGATCGACGCCGAAATGCGAATAGAAACGCCGATCTTCGATGGCGATGACGGCTTCCGGAATATAGGGCGACATGTTTTCGAGCGACAGCGCCTCGCCGCCGGTGGCGCCGCGATTGGCGATGACGCTGCCGTCGACGGCGGTGATCTTCACGTTCGGCGGCCGCTCCGGGATCGCCCATGTGCTGGCGCTCGGCATGCGCGAGCCATAATAGACCACAAGCCCGGCAACGCCGATGCCGGCCCAGATGAAAAGCACGACGCACCAGTAGATCACGCGGCGCAGGAAGCCGAAAAAGCCGCCGCCTTCGCGCTCCCGCGGCTCGCGCTTCCGCCGGGGGGCAGCACGTTGCGGTGGGGGTTTCGAGCCGCTGCGGCGCTGGGATCGGCCTCCGGCAATGCGATCGTCGGCATCAAGCGAGAATTCGTCATCGTCGCGCGCCGGGCGGCCGCTGAAGGACGGTTCTATTCTGTCGCCTGATCTGCCTCTGCCTGTCATCGCGGACCGGTCACACCCCATGTTCGATCGCGAAGCCAGCTTCGCATAACGGTGCTCTTCTCCAGCGCCGCGCGTCTTCTCAGACGCGCGAAGTACGCTGCAGCTGGCTGCCGTGATCACCCGACTGAACTGTAAATGCGGCGATTTAACGGGGTGTTAATAATGGAAAGCAAAGCAGATCGCGCCGCTTGTCAAAACTGGCGGGCTTCGTAATCGTCGAGCGTTTCCGGGTCCTGCTTATATTCCCACTCGCCCAGATGAAAGCGGCGCCAGATCTGGCCGGAAGGGTTGAGGTTCGCCCCATCGGTGAGGCGCACAGGCAGGAGTGGGTTATGTTTATGCCAAACGGTAACATCTATGGCGGCCGCCCGAGGGGCGAAAAGCCCGAAGAAAGCCAGGTAGTCTTGCGTCATCAGGGTCCAGCCTCGAACGGATTAAAATCAATCCGCAACTTCACAAAACTGCAATAAAGAATCCCGCAAAACAAGAGCCTCGCGATGGCTTCACTTCAAATTGTCGATGACCGCATTCGAGGATCAATGCTTCCCCCGCGTTTCCTCTCTTGCGCTCGCCGGCGATGCGGCGCGCGTCGTGAAAACAAAGGCCCGAAGTCTGTGGCGTGAGCTACGTGCGATACGACGTAGTTCACCGCTGCGCGCGTCTTTTCGAGAGGCGCAAGTGACGCTGTAAAACTTTGAATTGCTCGATAATTTTGTCCTTAAAGTCGATTCCGATTTAAGGAATTATGCAGGAAGCGGAACCAATAGGCTTCGCGTTTGTTTACTGAGAAGCGGGACAACCCCTCAAGTCCCGCGAATGATCGGCCGTCTCCCCTCAACACGTGCCGATCGACATCAGGCCCGGTGCACCCTCATGGGAGCGCCGGGCTTTTTTCTTGGGTGTTTGCCCTTGGCTTGGCAAACCTCAAAAGAGGACGGCGCTGCCGTCCCCTCTCTGTCTCATTCGTCGCAGGAGGGATCGCCGGGGCGGCAATCAAAGTCCCTGCGGTCCGGCCTGCGATCATCGCCTCTCCGGTCGTCCCTCTGCCGTTCACCTCTTTGCCGATCGTCCCTTTGATTGTCGTCGCGCCAGTCACGATCGCGGTCGCGCCCATCTCGGTCGCCATCTCGCTCGCGCCAGTTACGGTCGCGATCCCGATCCCGATAGTCGCGGTCGCGGTAGTAATAATCCGGGCCGCGGCTCCAGCGGTCACGGTCGCGATAGAAATCGCGGTTGCGGTAATAACGGTCCCAATAATTGTCGACGCTGAAGCGAATCATCGGAATGCCGAGCGGACGGTAATATTGCGGGCCGACATAGACGCGGCGCTGCTGGTAGAGGGCCTGCACGTACTGCCCGGAAACCCAGCCGCGGCCGCCGTAGAATTCCACGTCGCACCAGTTGACCTCGGAAAGGCATCCGCGGATCTCGACGGAGGAACCGGCCGGGATGACCGCGACGGCAGGATAACGGGTGCTCGGACCCGCACGCATGTTGACGTTCGCCGTCGAGAAGCCCTCGGCAGCCTGCGCTATGGCAGGCGCCAGCATAAGCAGGCCGACCGCTGCAATTTTAACAAAGAGATTTTTCACGCTTCTCAGTCCTTGTTGGCACGTTTTTCAGGCAGCGCTTGGCCGCGTTTCCTTGGCATATGCCATTGAAACAAAAGATAGAGCGATCGCCACCAGGTGTTAGGGCGTTGCTATTCGCCTTATCTTTCAAAGGCTTATATATGACCCGCGATGAACGCAGCTTGAACGGCGAAATGTCGGACAGCGCCTTGGAGCCGCGAGCTGTGCTTCCGGCAAAGAGTAGGTATTGTTAACGGTTGGTTAACCTTTCGGCGGCAGTCTCATTGCAATACCCGCTTGCTCCTTGACCACGGATGAACTGGCACCGAGATGAGCGGATGACGAAAGGCCGGGTCGAACCGGCCTTTTTTTTGCGATTCTGCCTGGCACGCCGTTCAGGCGGCCAGCGCCTGAAGAATCCGCACCCAGGAGCGGATACCCTTGTGGTAGGAGACGAGCTCGTATTTCTCGTTCGGCGAGTGGATGCGGTCATCGCTGAGGCCGAAGCCGACGAGCAGCGATTCCATGCCGAGCATCTTCTGGAAATCCCCGACGATCGGGATCGACCCGCCCATGCCGATGACGATGGCGGGTTTCGGCCACTCGTCGGAAAGCGCGTTCTTCGCCTTGGTCAGAACAGGCGAATCATAAGAGAGGTGGATCGCCGGCGAGCCGCCATGCGGATGGAACTCGACCGAGCAATCGGCGGGAATTTTCGAGCTGATATAGCTGCGGAAAGCGTCGCGGATGGCGGCCGGATCCTGCGCGCCGACGAGGCGGAACGAAACCTTGGCCGAAGCCTTGGCGGCGATCACCGTCTTGAAGCCTTCGCCGGTATAGCCGCCCCAGATGCCGTTGATTTCGGCGGTCGGCCGAGCCCAGGTGAGTTCCAGCACCGACCGGCCCTTTTCGCCGGATGGGATGGAAAGGCCGACTTCGCCGAGGAAACTTTCCGCGGTCTTGCCGAGCGTCTCCCATGACGCCTTGATGTTGTCGGGCGTTTCCTCGACGCCTTCATAGAAGCCGTCAAGCGTGATGCGGCCCGTCTCGTCATGCAGACCGGCAAGAGCCTCGACGAGAACATGGATCGGATTGGCCGCCGCGCCGCCGAAGAGACCGGAATGCAGGTCACGGTCGGCGGCTGTCACGATCACTTCCTCGCCGACAAGGCCGCGCAGCGCTGCAGCGATTGCCGGCGTGTCGCGGTCCCACATGCCGGTATCGCAGACCAGCGCATAATCGGCCTTGAGCTCGGCGGCATTGGCTTCGAGGAAGGGCTTCAATGAGGGCGAGCCGGATTCCTCCTCGCCCTCGAAGAGAATGGTGATGCGGCAGGGAAGCGCGCCATTGATTTCCTTATAGGCGCGGCAAGCCTCGACGAAGGTCATCAATTGGCCCTTGTCGTCGGAGGTGCCGCGGCCGGTCAGGATCTTGCGGCCCTCGCCGACATCCTTGATCGACGGCTCGAAGGGGTCGTTTTCCCAGAGCTCGATCGGGTCGACCGGCTGAACGTCGTAATGGCCGTAGAAGAGAACATGCGGCGCATCGGCAGAAGCGCCGGCATGGTGCGCGATCACCATTGGATGGCCAGGCGTATCGCGCACCGAAGCTTCGAAGCCAATGCCTTGTAGATAGGCGACGAGCCATTCGGCGGCTTTCCGGCATTCTGCCTTGAAGGCGGGATCGGTGGAAATCGACTGGATGCGCAGAAGCTCAAACAGCTTTTCCAGACTCGTGGAAAGGTTCTGATCCGCGCGTGCAAGCACCTGTTGTACATCCGTCATTTTCGACTCCTTTTTGAAATTCGGCCGGACGATAGACCAAACCTGAAAGGCAGGCGAGGCGGAAAAAACGAAAATCGGCGGTGCGAAAGACGCCCAAATCAGTATCGGGGTCAAGAATATCGCCGAACATTATAGAAGAAGTTTCTAATTCAATTTACAGTTATTTAGTACAACCTCGATAGCCTGATCGAATTCAGCTGTTCGGGGGGACGGATGTTTTCGATCATCACATGTATTCGCGACGATCACGATTGGCGCCTGGTGCTTGTGGCGGCCGCGGTTTGCCTGATCGGCGCGATGGCAGCGATGCTGCCGCTTTCCCGTGCTCAAGGGTGCGATGCCGGGCGGCGCAAGCTCTGGATCGGTGCCGCGGCTTTCGCTTTCGGCACCGGCGTATGGGCAACGCACTTCATCGCGATGCTGGCCTATGACGGCGGCATGCCGATCAGCTATCAGCTGGGCCTGACGGCGCTGTCCTTCCTCCTGTCAGTTGGCGGCTCATGGGCCGCGATCCTCGTCGCCTCGCAAAGCCACGGCAGATTTTCGCGCATCCGTGGCGGCGTCCTGATGGCGCTCGGCATCGCCGCGATGCATCTGACCGGCATGCAGGCGATCCAAACTCAGGCGGTAATCGTCTACGAACCCTATATGACGCTGAGTGCGGTTCTCGCAGGAGCGCTGTTGTCAAGCGCCGCCTTCCACGCCTTTTTCGAATTGAAGGGACCGGGGCGGCTCCTCGCTTCCTCGAGCACTTTCGTCCTCGCGATCTGCGCGCTCCATTTTATCTCGATGGCCAGCATCACGCTCGTGCCAGACCCCGGCAAAGAGCTTCCGGCAACGGTGCTCGACGCCAGCCTGCTTGCTGCGATCGTCGTGGCGGCGGCGGCGACGCTCATTCTGATGGCGCTCGCGGTGGTCTATATCGAAAGCCACCTGACGGATCTGAGGGGGCTCGCGAATGCCTCGCACGAAGGGCTGCTGATTCTGCGGGAAGGCAGGATCATCGACGCCAACGAACGTTTCCAGGAACTCTCCGGCTGGAAGCTTGCCGATCTTACCGGCAAGGCGCCCTCTGCTGTTTTGGGCGCCGTCCAGGGACAGAACAGGCTTGGCGAGACGCTGCTCAACACCAGGAACGGCAAGGAGACCGCCGTCGAAGTGAACACAAGCAGGATCGTCTATCGCGGGCACAATTGCGACGTTCTGGCGGTGCGCGATCTCAGCGAGCGAAGACAGGCCGAGGAAATGATCGAACATCTCGCCCACCACGATGTTCTCACCGATCTTCCGAACCGAGCATTGTTCGACACGCGCATCCGCCAGGCGCTGCAAATGGCCGAACGAAAGAACGGCGAGGTTGCCCTCCTCTATATCGATCTCGATCGCTTCAAGACCGTCAACGACGTTTTCGGCCACGCCGAGGGTGACCGAATTCTCTGCAAGGTCGCCTCGATCCTGCGCCGCGCGACTGATGAAAGTGATACGATCGCCCGCCTCGGGGGCGATGAATTTGCCATCATCCAGCCCTCCGGACAGCAGCCGGCGGCAGCGCAGAAGCTCGCGGCCGCCATCCTCGACGAATTCGCCGTCGAGATGGATACGGCGCGCGATCCGACCGCCGTCGGCGTCAGCCTTGGCATCGCCATTTATCCGGCCGACGGCAGCGATGCAGACGAGATCTGCAACAACGCTGATATCGCGCTCTACCGGGTCAAGCACGGCGGCCGCGGCAAGGCCTGTTTCTTCGATGCGGAAATGGACGAGGCCACACGAGCCCGCCGCCTGATTGAAAGCGAACTGCGCCACGCCATCACTCGCCATCAGATCCATGTCAGCTATCAGCCAATTGTCGATGCGCATAGCGGCGTGATCAGCGGTTACGAGGCCTTGATGCGCTGGAACCGGCCGGGCCACGGCATATGCGAACCGGACGTCTTCATTCCGATCGCCGAGGAAAGCGGGTCGATAGTCCAACTTGGGGAATGGGTGCTGCAGCAGGCCTGCACGGAGGCCGCTCGCTGGCCGCATCCGCTGACGATTGCCGTCAACGTCTCGCCGGTGCAGTTCATGCTGCCGAACCTGGCCGAGCGAATCGAGACAATCCTCGAGGAAACGCGGCTCGCGCCAGATCGGCTGGAAATTGAAATCACCGAGGCCGCTCTCTTCCGTGATCGCGATCGGGTGATGACCACGCTGCAGCGTCTGCGCAGTCTGGGAGTTCACATCGTCATGGACGACTTCGGCACCGGTTATTCCTCCCTTTCCAACCTGCGAACCTTCCCTTTCGACAAGATCAAGGTCGACCGCAGCTTCACCGGCATGCTGGAGCATGATGCGGCGGCGCGGTCGATCGTGCGAGCAATCATCGGCCTCGGTCACAGTCTCGGCATGCCTGTTGTGACGGAGGGCGTCGAAACCGAGATGCAGCGCCGGATCGTCCTCGAAGAAGGCTGCGCGCAGGTACAAGGCTTTTTGCTCGGCAAGCCGGATATCGAGCCGAGCATCAAGTTCGCCGCCCGCAAAAGCCTCCTGTCGTCGACGGCTGACGCTGACGCGCTGCCGGTGTCGTGGCGGCGAGATACGCGCCTTGCCTGCGAGTAATCTGGGTCAGAGCGCCTTGGCGTTTTCCAGAAGCCGGCGGATATATTCGAGTGTCAGCTCACGCTCGAAAACTCGAAAACCTTTAAACAGCGCCAGATCGGCCTCACGCGCGGTCTCGATTGCCTCGGCCTCCATGGCACGGGCGCGCGGCGTCAGGAACAGCAGTTGCGCCCGTTTGTCGGATGGATGCGGCCGGCGTTCGATCAGCCCGTCGCGGACCATGCGCGAAAGCGTATTGGCCATGGTCGCCTGCTCGATATCGACCCGCTCGAGAAGCTGTTTCTGGGTGAGCCCATCCTCGGCCCAGAGTTCCAGCAAGATGGGGAACTGGCCCGGAGAAAAACCGAGCCCGACCGCGCGCTGGTGCAGCGAGCGGGCAAAACCCTTCGCCAGCTGGCTGGCAAGGTAGGCTCCCGAATCCATGCGGTTAAATCCCATGACTGCAAGTTAGGCTCAAAACCATGCCGGAGACAATGCAGCAAATCGCATACGATGCTCCATAACATGCAAGCGGCGATGACAATTTCGAGGGTCTTGGAAAAACAAAAGTCGCCATGGCCTGGAGGTTGGCCATGGCGACTTTAAAGTGGGGACAAAGGCCCGGAGAGGGGGATAAGGCCTTTGTCCAAGCCTGACGCGGCGGGGGACAAGCCGGTAATCAGACCCGCGGCGCAATCAAGCGCCGGTGACATGGATTTGTGCCTCAGAATGTGGTTTTTCAAGGGAGGGCCATCGTTACAAATCGGTAACAGTTTGGTGAGCCGGAATCCCTGCTGCCGGATTCCGGGAATTGGAATCGCTCGCAGGATAAAATTATGCAGCAACGCCAAGTGCTCAGCGTTCTCTACGTGTCCGAAACGACGCGCGGCGCTGTAACGCTCCGAACGCCATAATCCTTTTCGCGCGCCGAACTTTATGCCGAACTCTATATGGACCTCGTCCGATGCCCGCGCTATCCATGCACGCATGAAAAAAGGCGATCACCTCTTCCTAGTCGATGGTTCCGGATTCATCTTCCGGGCGTTTCATGCACTGCCGCCGCTGACCCGCAAGACCGATGGCCTGCCGATTGGCGCCGTGTCCGGTTTCTGCAACATGCTGTGGAAGCTGCTGAAGGACGCGCGCAATACCGATGTCGGCGTGACGCCGACACATCTTGCCGTCATCTTCGATTATTCCGCCAAGACGTTTCGCAAGGATCTCTACGACGCCTACAAAGCGAACCGCTCCGCCCCGCCGGAAGAGCTCATCCCGCAATTCGGCCTTATAAGAGAGGCGACCCGCGCCTTCAATCTGCCCTGCATCGAGACCGAAGGCTTCGAGGCCGACGACATCATCGCCACCTATGCCCGCCAGGCCGAAGCGACCGGCGGCGATGTCACCATCGTCTCCTCCGACAAGGATCTGATGCAGCTCGTCAGCCCCAATGTCCATATGTATGACAGCATGAAGGACAAGCAGATCGGCATTCCCGATGTCATCGAGAAATGGGGCGTGCCGCCGGAAAAGATGATCGACCTGCAGGCGATGACCGGTGATTCCGTCGATAATGTTCCCGGCATTCCCGGCATCGGCCCGAAAACCGCCGCCCAACTCCTCGAGGAATACGGCGATCTCGATACGCTGCTCGAACGCGCCACCGAGATCAAGCAGGTCAAGCGCCGTGAGACGATCCTCGCCAATCTCGACATGGCCAGGCTCTCGCGAGATCTCGTGCGGCTGCGCACCGATGTGCCGCTCGATCTCGATCTCGACGCGCTGGTGCTGGAACCGCAGAACGGCCCGAAGCTGATCGGCTTCCTGAAGACGATGGAATTCACCACGCTGACGCGCCGCGTCGCCGAAGCCTGCGATTGCGATGCGAGCGCCATCGAACCAGCGATCGTTCGCATCGAATGGGGTGACGCTGCCCGCGGTCCGGATCTCGATGCGGCCGAGCCTGAGCCCGTTGCCGGCGGTATCCCTGAGGTTTCCGGCGAATCCGTGCCGGTGCCGCCGCGTGCGAAGGCGAAGACCGCCGTCGAAGGCGCCTTTTCGCCTGCCGATCTTGCTAAGGCGCGGGCCGAGGCCTTTGCGACGCTGCCCTTCGATCATTCGGCCTATGTCACGATCCGCGATCTGGCGACGCTCGACCGCTGGATCGCCGATGCGCGCGCCACCGGCCTCGTTGCTTTCGATACCGAGACCACGTCGCTGGATGCGATGCAGGCCGAGCTTGTCGGCTTCTCGATGGCGATCGCCGACAATACGGCCGATCTCACCGGCACGAAGATCCGTGCCGCCTATGTGCCGCTCGTCCATAAGAACGGCGTCGGCGATCTGCTCGGCGGCGGCCTTGCCGAAAACCAGATTCCCATGGGCGATGCCCTGCCACGGCTGAAGGCATTGTTGGAAGACGAATCGGTTCTCAAGGTCGCCCAGAACCTGAAATACGACTACCTGCTGATGAAGCGCTACGGCATCGAGACCAGGAGTTTCGACGACACGATGCTGATCTCCTACGTGCTCGACGCCGGTACCGGTGCGCATGGCATGGACCCGCTCTCGGAAAAATTCCTCGGCCATACCCCGATCCCCTATAAGGACGTGGCGGGCAGCGGCAGGGCGAATGTCACCTTCGATCTGGTCGACATCGACCGCGCCACCCACTATGCCGCCGAAGATGCCGACGTCACGCTGCGCCTCTGGCTGGTGCTGAAGCCGCGCCTGGTGGCGGCGGGATTGAGCAGCGTCTATGAACGGCTGGAGCGGCCGCTGTTACCGGTGCTGGCGCGCATGGAAGCGCGCGGCATCACCGTCGACCGGCAGATCCTGTCGCGGCTCTCCGGCGAGCTGGCCCAGAGTGCAGCAAGGCTGGAGGACGAGATCTACGTGCTGGCCGGCGAACGTTTCAATATCGGTTCGCCGAAGCAGCTGGGCGATATCCTGTTCGGCAAGATGGGCCTTGCCGGCGGCAACAAGACGAAGACAGGCCAATGGTCCACCTCCGCGCAGGTGCTCGAGGATCTGGCCGCCGCCGGTTTCGAATTGCCGCGCAAGATCGTCGACTGGCGCCAGGTCACCAAGCTGAAATCCACCTATACCGACGCGCTTCCGGGTTACGTTCACCCCGAGACAAAGCGGGTCCACACCTCCTACTCGCTGGCATCGACGACCACGGGGCGCCTGTCCTCGTCCGAGCCGAACCTGCAGAACATTCCGGTGCGCACCGCCGAAGGCCGCAAGATCCGCACCGCCTTCATCTCGACGCCTGGCCACAAGCTGATCTCTGCCGACTACAGTCAGATCGAGCTGCGCGTGCTTGCCCACGTGGCCGAGATCCCGCAATTGACCAAGGCCTTCGAAGAAGGCGTCGACATCCACGCCATGACGGCGTCGGAAATGTTCGGCGTGCCGGTGGAAGGCATGCCGGGCGAGGTGCGCCGCCGCGCCAAGGCGATCAATTTCGGCATTATCTACGGCATCTCGGCCTTCGGGCTTGCCAATCAGCTTTCGATCGAGCGTTCGGAAGCCGGCGACTACATCAAGAAGTATTTCGAGCGTTTCCCAGGCATCCGCGACTATATGGAAAGCCGAAAGGCCATGGCGCGCGACAAGGGTTATGTCGAAACGATCTTCGGCCGCCGCATCAACTATCCCGAAATACGCTCGTCCAATCCATCCGTGCGTGCTTTTAACGAGCGCGCGGCGATCAACGCGCCGATCCAGGGCTCGGCTGCCGACGTCATCCGCCGGGCGATGATCAAGATAGAGCCGGCGCTTGTTGAGGTCGGCCTTGCCGATCGCGTCCGCATGCTGCTGCAGGTGCATGACGAACTCATCTTCGAGGTCGAGGACGAGGATGTCGAAAAGGCGATGCCGGTCATCGTCTCGGTCATGGAAAACGCCACCATGCCGGCGCTGGAAATGCGCGTGCCGTTGAGGGTCGATGCCCGCGCCGCCACCAATTGGGACGAGGCGCACTAAAAGCTTCCTCAAAAATCGCAAAGATTTTTCTCGCCGCCAGAACTCATTGAAAGTGCAGCGATTTATCTCCCGGAACCGTATCGGAACGATACGGCAGGAAGGAACTTATTAACCTTCCTTTTCTATCCCGGTAGGGTAGTAATTTGCAAAGCATGAGTGAGTAGCGGACGCATGCGTTTTCCCAGAACCAATTTGACGGATGCCGGAGATTTTTCCAGCGAGATTGAAACGGACCTTCCGGAGGAAAACCCAGGGGAGAAGCCGGCGGTACCCATCTGGCAGAGCAACTTTTCCCTCGCGCCGAATGTCCGTTTCACCCGCACGCCGGAAACGCTGATCAGCAGGCGGCGCGCGCCGAATGAGCCGGTTCGCGATGATTCGCAGATTGGACAGCAGGCGATACGGATAGAGCCGGTTGCCGTCGACGTGCCGTTCGATATCTATCTACCGGAGCCGGACGAAATTTCCGCAGCACCGCACAGGATCGAACTGCAGCAGTCACCTTTGCTTGACGAGCCCGGCGCGCCGGCTTTCCGTGCCAGCGCCGAGCTTTCCTCCATTTCGGATTTCGCTTTCTGGGAAGTCATGGCCTTCGAAGAGGCAGAGCCGGTTCGCGCACCGCCGTTGAGATCGTTCCCGAAGACCGAGACCTCGCCCGAATCGATCACGTCGCTGTTCCGGATCATGGAATGGCGCCCCGGCCGGCCGGCCCCCGCTCCCGTCGTCTCCCGCCCGGCCCCGCAGCCCGCCGCGGTCTCCGCAAAGGTTGCCGTGCGCCCTGCCGCCGCCCCGTCCCTGGAAAAGCCCAGGCGCATTAGTGTCGAGGCACCGGTCATGCTGGCACCTCAGGCCGCGCCGGCCCCGCAGCGCACGCCGCCCGTCGCCGCGGTTCTGCCGTCGCCGCGCCTGGCCGTGAGGCCCGAAAGGATCGACGCATCCGGCTATGAGTTCCCGCCGCGTGCCCTGTTGCAGGAACCGCCGGAACGCCTTGGCGAGATCATGTCGCAAGAGACGCTGGAGCAGAATGCCGGGCTTCTGGAAAGCGTGCTGGAAGATTTCGGCATCAAGGGCGAGATCATCCATGTCCGCCCCGGTCCTGTCGTCACCCTCTATGAATTCGAGCCGGCGCCGGGTGTGAAATCGTCGCGCGTCATCGGCCTTGCCGATGATATCGCCCGCTCGATGTCGGCGCTTTCGGCCCGTGTCGCCGTCGTGCCCGGCCGCAATGTCATCGGCATCGAATTGCCGAATGTGACACGTGAAACCGTCTATTTCCGCGAGATGATCGAAAGCCAGGATTTCGAGAAGAGCGGTTACAAGCTGGCGCTCGGTCTCGGCAAGACCATCGGCGGCGAGCCTGTCATTGCCGAGCTCGCCAAGATGCCGCATCTGCTCGTCGCCGGCACCACCGGTTCCGGCAAGTCGGTCGCCATCAACACGATGATCCTGTCGCTGCTCTACCGCATGACGCCGGAACAGTGCCGGCTGATCATGGTCGACCCGAAGATGCTCGAACTGTCCGTCTATGACGGCATCCCGCATCTGCTGACGCCCGTCGTCACCGATCCGAAGAAGGCGGTCATGGCGCTGAAATGGGCCGTGCGCGAAATGGAGGAGCGTTATCGCAAGATGTCGCGCCTCGGTGTCCGCAACATCGACGGTTATAACGACCGCGTAGCCCAGGCCCGCGAAAAGGGCGAGACCATCCATGTTATGGTCCAGGTCGGCTTCGACAAGGGCACCGGCACTCCGATCGAGGAAAGCCAGGCGCTGGACCTGACGCCGATGCCCTATATCGTCGTCATCGTCGACGAGATGGCCGACCTGATGATGGTCGCCGGCAAGGATATCGAAGGCGCGATCCAGCGTCTTGCCCAGATGGCGCGCGCCGCCGGTATCCATCTGATCATGGCGACACAGCGTCCGTCGGTCGACGTCATCACCGGCACGATCAAGGCGAACTTCCCGACCCGCATCTCCTTCCAGGTGACTTCGAAGATCGACAGCCGCACCATTCTCGGCGAACAGGGCGCCGAGCAGCTGCTCGGTCAGGGTGATATGCTGCATATGCAGGGCGGCGGGCGGATTTCCCGTGTCCACGGCCCCTTCGTCTCGGATGTCGAGGTCGAAAAGGTCGTCGCCCATCTGAAAACCCAGGGCCGTCCGGAATATCTCGACACCGTCACCGCCGACGAGGAGGACGAGACGGAAGAGGAAGAAGCCGGCGCCGTCTTCGACAAGAGCGCCATGGCCTCGGAGGATGGCAACGAACTCTACGAGCAGGCAGTCAAGGTCGTCATGCGCGACAAGAAATGCTCGACCTCCTATATCCAGCGCCGCCTCGGCATCGGCTACAACCGCGCTGCTTCATTGGTGGAGCGCATGGAGAAGGAAGGCCTCGTTGGTCCGGCGAATCACGTCGGCAAGCGCGAGATCGTATCGGGACGGGGCGATGGCGATTAATCGCCGGCGGCCAGTGCGTCTGACGGATTCCTGTTTTACGTCTTCAAGGCAGCCAGCCGAACCGGCTCGCTGACAAACTCGGTCTTTCCGCCGGTGTAAAAATCCCAATTGCCCCCTCCGCAGCCAGCCGGCGTTTCAGATCGGCATAGGCCCTGGCCCTCTCGGGATGATCCCGGAGATAATCGCGAAACAGAATGCGCTCCCGATGCGCGCGATTATTGGGTCCGCAAAGATAGAGCTTGAAGCCATAAGCTTGATGATCGCGGGTGAAAGCCCATCGTTGCTCTCCAGTGTCGCCGTGGAAGACCAAATCCGCCGCGCGCACCATCTCGATCGCCGCCGGCAGGAACGCGTCGGATATCATCACGGCATCGAGGTCGATCTTCGGCTTGGCCGCCAGGCCAGGCACCGAGGTGCTGCAGATATGATCGATGGAAAGCAGGCGGTCGCCGAGCAAGGCGGAGACCTCGGTGCTGATTTCGGCAAAGAGCCGCGGCCAGGAAGGATCGTAGTCGACCACTTTGATGGCACGCATGCCCTTCCTCTCGATCTGTTCAGTGCGTCTCGGTCAGCAACCCGTCCAGGATCTCGATCATCTTCTGCTCGGCCTCTTCGAGCGAGCCGCTATTGTCGAGCTCCACCACGTCGTATTCGCCGCGCACCGTCAGCGGTCCGCGGGCAAGCCGGGCCATGATATCCTCATGCGTCTCGCGGCCGCGCGCCTCCAGCCGGCCGGCGAGCACCTCTGGACTGGCGGTGACATTGATGACTTTCAGACGCGGGAAGGCGGCCTGGAAGCGATGAAGCGCCGAGCGCGAGCCGTTGGCAACGACGACGTGGCCTTTCGAAAGCGCTACCGAAACTTCGGCCGGAATGCCGTACTTCAGGCCGTGCGCTTCCCACCAGACGGCGAAGGAGCCTGATTGCTCCATGGCGGCAAAACCTTGGAGGGAGACGGAAAGATGATCTTCGCCGCCGGCGTCACGGTGACGGGTGATGACGCGGCGGACGAAATGCACATCGTCGCGGCCCTTGAAACGTCGGGCCGCGAGGTTCATCAGCGTGTCCTTGCCGGCGCCGCTTGGTCCGACGACGACGACCATGATGCCGCGCTCGGCTCCGGCTCCTGCGTGGGGTTCGTGGGACATCATGCGACACGGCGTCCTTGGCGCCAGACCGAGCGTGTCACCGGTACGCCGTGCGAACGATGGACGCGGACGAGATCGGCGCGCAGCCCGGTTGCGATCCGGCCGCGGTCATCGAGGCTGACGGTGCGGGCGGGCGTCGACGTCACCATGGCGATCGCTTTCGGCAGGCTGATGCTTTCGACCTCGTCGGCGAGGATGAAAGGCGCATGCAGCAGGCTGAGCGGCACGTAGTCGGAGGAAAGCACGTCGAGCACGCCCATCTTGGCAAGGTCGCGGGCGGCGATATTGCCGGAATGGGACTTGCCGCGCACGATGTTCGGCGCGCCCATCAGCACGCTCATGCCGTGTCCGTGCGATGCCCGGGCGGCGTCGAAGCTGGTCGGGAATTCCGCCAGCCGCACGCCGTTGTCGATCGCCTCGTCGACATGCGAGAGCGTCGCGTCGTCATGGCTTGCCACGGTGATGCCGCGATCGGCGCAAACCTTGGCGATAGCGTTGCGGTGCGGCGTCGAATTGCGCGCCGATTCTGCCTGGCGCTTGGCGACGAAACGGGCGAAGGCCTCGTCGCTCAGGCCCCGCTTCTTCTGATAGTAGAAAATATATTGATCCATCGTCTGAAACTGACGCTGGCCGGGTGCATGATCCATCAGCGAGACGAGCCGCACATGCCGGTCGTTTTCGAAATCGGCGAAATGTTCGAGCACATTGTCGGCCGAGACCTCGCAGCGCAAATGGATGAGGTGCTCGGCACGCAGCCTGCCTTCCGTCTCCGCCGACTGGATGGCGTCGGCCATCTCGCGCATCTCGCCATGTTCGAAGCCGCCGTCCTCGTCCGCACCCATGCGCAGGCAGTCGAACACAGTGGTAATGCCTGAGGTGACGATCTGGGCGTCATGCGCCTGGATGGCGGCGGTCTTGTTCCAGCGAATGCCGGGGCGCGGCTGATAATGGCCTTCGAGATGATCGGTGTGCAGCTCGACGAGGCCGGGAATGACGTAGTCACCTTCGAAATCTTCGCCGGCTACCGAGTTGCCCCCGGAGATGTCGGCGATCTTCCCGTCGCGGATGAGGATCGAGCCCGAGAGGATGTCGTCCTCGAGAACGATGCGGGCGTTGGAAAACACGGTCTCTTTGCTCATGGCGTCAGGTCTTTCAGCTTTTGGCGCCGGCAAGCGGCAGCCAGGAATGAACTTTGAACGGGCCGCCGCGCGTCTCCTCGATGAAGACGGCAAGGCCGGAAATCGAAAGCGGTCGGCCGGTGAAATCGGCAAACCGCTCGGTCAGGATCGCTTTCATCACCTGAGCACGTGTCTCGGGCACCTGGCCGCTCAGTGTCATGTGAAAGCCGAAATCCTCCATCACGTAAGGATAACCCCAGCGCTGCAGATGGGCGCGCTGGCTGTCGCTGAGCTTCTCCGGATTGCGCCGCGCCACATCGGCCTCGGAAAGCGCTGCGCGAAACGGTTCGAACGACCTTACCACCTTCGCGGCGAAATCCTGAAGAGGTTGATGAGCAGAACCGGGAACGAGGGCAAAAAAGCGGCCGAGCTGGCCGAGCACGAGTTCAGGAATCTCGAAGGCTTGCGTGCGCTGGGCAAAATCCTCGGCGACGGTCATGAGATCCTTCTCGGTGACCGAGGAGGCGAGCGAGAAGGGCGCCTTGATCGTGGCGTGAAAGCCGTAGCGGCGAGGGTCGGCGGTCAGCTCGAACTGTTCTGCCGCACCCAGCTGCTCATGTTCCGGTGCCGGATAGGTCTCGCCGGTGAAAGCATTGCGGCCGAGCCAGAGCGAGGCCGCGCCGGTCAGGGGATCATCCTTCGGCGGCGAGAAATAGAGAGCGTAGCGCAAGGCTTTTATCCTGGGGGTCGTCCAAACGGGGAGGGCACTGTGCAGTGATTTGGCGGCGAACCGCAAGCAGCCTCCCGGCTAAAAGATTTCCGTGACAGAATGATGATGGCGGCAGCGCCGCCATTGCTTTGATGGAATGGATCAGTGGGCTTTCGTGCCCATCAGCCGGTGGCGCAGCGCGTTCGAGGTGGTGTCGAAAATGAAGACGACGATCAGGATCAGAATGACCATGTAGGCGACGTTTTCCCAGTTGGCATTGGTGCGCATGGCCTCCCACAGCTTGAGGCCGATGCCGCCGGCGCCGACGGCGCCGATGATAGTCGCGCCGCGCACGTTCGATTCCCATTGGTAGAGCGTCTGGCTGACGAAGACCGGTACGATCTGCGGCATAATGCCGTAACGATGAACGAGCACGGTCTGTGCGCCTGTTGATTGGATGCCTTCCCGCGGCTTGTTGTCGATATTCTCGAGGCCTTCGGAATAGAGTTTGCCGAGCGTGCCGGTCTCGGTGAGGAAGATCGCACCGCTGCCGGCAAGCGGACCGGGTCCGAAGGCGCGCGTCAGGAACAGCGCCCAGATCAGCATGTCGACCGAGCGCAGGAAATCGAAGAAGCGCTTCAGGATCTGGTTCAGCAGGCGGTTCGGCGTGATATTGCGCGCTGCCAGGAAGGCGAGCGGGAAGGCGGTAAGCGCGCCGAGCAGGTTTCCGAGGAAGGCCATGACGATGGTCTGGAAAAGCTTGGTCCAGACGTCGCCGTGCTGCCATTCGCTGTTGTTCCATATATCGTCGAAGGCGAGCGACAGATTGGATTGGTCGGGCTTCATGCGCGGACCGGAGACGATGAGGCCGACGACCTCGCCGACCGGCTTGTCGAAGAAGGACGATTGCGTGTCGAAGATGAAATTCGCCCAGCCGATGAAACGCTTGCGGATCTTCACCCGGTCGACGGAAATGCTGACATTGCCGGCAAAGCCGAGATCGGCCAGCACGTTGTCGTCATAAACAGTCATCCAGCTAGGCACCGGGCCGACAACTTTCGGCGCACCGCTCGAAACGTCCACCGGGACGCTGACGCCATGCGCGGTCACGATCGTCTCGCTCTTCGAGACGGTGACGCTGCGGCTGGTGCCGCTGATCGAAACGGTGATGCTGCCATCCGGGTTGTTGACCAGCCAGTCCGGATGCGGATTGTCGCCGAGCGGCGAGAAACGCGGATAACGGATGTCGATCGAGCCGTCATCCCCAATGCGGAATTCCGGCTGGACATCGTAGCTCACCCACTGGCTGAGATAGATGCCGACGCGCTCCCAATGAGCCTCGGCGAAGAGCTTGGGCAGATCGAAGAACCAGACGGCATAGAGGCTGTAGAGCAGCGTTGCGATGAGGATCATCAGCCCGCCGAAACGCTGGCGGAACGACCGGTGGAAATACTCCGGATAGCGCGTTTCTATCTCGTGCATGCGGTTTGCGTCGATCACCGTCATGGCGGCCTCAATGTTGCAGAAGGAAGGCGTGCTCGCCGACAAGGCGGCGGCGCAGCCATGCGGAGAACTGGTCGATGGCGACGATCGTCACGAACAGCAGCAGAACGAGCGCCATCGTCTTGGCGCCGAAACCGCGCGAGATCGAAAGCTTCAGTTCCTCGCCGATGCCGCCGCCGCCGACGGCGCCGATAATGGTCGAGGCGCGCACGTTGATCTCAAGGCGCAGCAGCGCATAGGAGGTGAAATTCGGCAGCACCTGCGGCAGGGCGGCAAAGCGCACGCGTTCCCACCAGTTGGCGCCCACGGCTTTCATGCCCTCATACGGCTTCATGTCGATATTTTCCGCCACTTCGTAGAAGAGTTTGCCGAGCGCGCCGATCGTGTGCAGGGTGATGGCGATGATGGCGGCGACCGGCCCGATCGACAGGATCGCCGAAAACAGCCCGGCAATGACGATTTCAGGGAAGGCGCGCAGGAACTCCATCAGCCGCTTGGTGAAGATCCGCAACGGCCATGAATTCGTCAGGTTGCGTGCGGCAAAGAAGCTCAAGGGGACGGCAATGACGAAGGCGATGATCGTCGAGATCAGCGCCACGTTGATGGTGACGATCATCAGCTCGAAATATTCGGGAATGTAGAAGGCGCCCCAGACATAGACGCGGCCCTTGTCGAAATTGAATTCCTCGCCGCCCTTGTCGTTGACACTCGCTATGTCGAACAGCGCGCGCCAGACGTCGTGCCAATCCTTGGGGATGAGCCAGCTCAGGAAGTCGAAGAGATGCGGCAGGCGATCGAAGAAGTGGCCGGCATTGCTCTCATCGGCGAAGCGGACGGAGCTGACGAAAGCCGCAATCAGGATAACCAGGCCGAGAACCGTGTAGAAGCGACGCTTGGCGACCATCCGCTCCCAGGCGGTGCCGATCTCCTTGGTGCTCTGCATGTGCGGCTGTGTATCGGCAACAGTCATCAACGCCTCGCCTACTGCATAATTCAAAGTGCTTCAGCGTTCCATTGCGGCTCTCGAAAAGACGCGCGGCGCTGTCGTCACAGGATAAAGGGCGACCGCTGCCGGCCGCCCCCTTCGAAATGACTCGATCAGCCGCCGATGGCAGCTTTGCGGACTTCAACGACAGTGTTGTAGAAGTCGTGCTTGACGGGCGAGTAGCCCTTGTAATCGCCGCCTTCGATAGCCGCGAAGCACTTGTGATCCTTTTCCGGCAGAGCCGTGAAAAAGGCTGCAAGCTTCGTCTGCCATTCTTCGCCGAGAGCGTTGCGAACGACGAGCGGGCCATTCGGAATCAGCGGCGAACGCCATACTTCGACCAGCTTGTTCGGATCGACGGCGCCCTTGTCGACTTCCTTGCGGAAGGTGCCGGAGGTGTAGCCGTCCTTGAAATCGCCGATGCCCGAGCTATCGTCGACGGCGACGTCGACCTTACCGTCATAGGCGGCGAGAAGGTTGTTCTCGTGGCCGCCGTTGAACTGGGTCGAAGCGAAGAACTTATCGTTCGGCATGCCCGTGTCCTTCGGGATCTGCGTCAGCGGAACGAGGTAGCCGGAGGTGGAATCCGGATCGGCGTAGCCGAGCTTCTTGCCCTTGGCGTCCTGGATGGTCTTGATGCCCGATGATTTCAGAGCGAGGCCGATCGAGTGGTAACCCGTCGAGCCGTCCTTCTGCTGCGTCGTCAGGATCGGCGTGACAGCCTTTGGATCCTTGATGTAGACGGCTGCGTAGCCGGAAGCGCCGAGTTCGGCGAAGTCGAGCGTGCCGCCGAGCAGACCCTGGATCACGCCGTCATAGTCGGCGGCCGGGAAGAGCGAAACCTTCTCGAAGCCGAATTCCTGCTTCAGATGGTCGGCAAGGCAGGCATAGTTGCGCAGGCGGTCGGTCTCGTTTTCGCCACCGAGGATGCCGATGCGGAATTCCTTGAGGTCTGCAGCATGGGCAGTGCCGGCGAGCGCGAAGAGCGCCGTTGCCGCAAAGAGTGCTTTCTTCAACATGTTCTCTCCTATTGACCGGTGTCCCCGGCCTTCCCGTTACGAAGAAGTGTGTGCCCTTGACGCGGGCGCTCGATCGCGGCTGCCTCTCAGAGGCCGGCCAGCGCCAGCGGCTGGGTGCCGGCGGATTGATTGTCTGCCCGCTCGGGGGCGATATTGATCGATGTCGAGGTCACCGTTTCGTCGATGCCGGCGCCGTCCTTGTCCGTCCCGTAGATTTCCTTCACCGCTTCGGCGGTCAGCTCCGAGGGCTTGCCGTCGAAGACGACGCGGCCGCCGGCCATGCCGACGATGCGCTCACAATAATTGCGGGCGGTGTCGAGCGTATGAAGGTTGGTGATGACGGTGATGCCCTCGCGCTCGTTGATATCGCGTAGCGCATCCATGACGATCTTGGCGTTCAGCGGATCGAGCGAGGCGATCGGCTCGTCGGCGAGAACCATCTTCGGGTTCTGCATCAGCGCCCGGGCGATCGCCACGCGCTGCTGCTGGCCGCCGGAAAGCGTGCCGGCTGCCTGCAGCGCCGTCTGCTCGATGCCGAGGCGTTCGAGTGCGGCGATGGCATGCACGCGTTCCTCGCGGGTGAAGATGTTGAGCAGGCTCATAAGCGTCGAGCGGTGGTTGAGGCGGCCAAGCATGACATTGGTGAGAACATCGAGGCGCGGCACCAGGTTGAACTGCTGGAAGATCATCGCGCAGTCGCGCTGCCAGTTGCGCAACGCCTGGCCGCGAAGCCCGGAGACCTCGACGCCGGCGAAATGAACGGAGCCGGAGCTCGGCTCCTGAAGGCGGTTGATCATGCGCAGCAGCGTCGACTTGCCGGCGCCGGAGCGGCCGATGATGCCGACCATCTGGCCTTGGGGAATGGCGAGCGTGACGGAATCGACAGCGAGCTTTTTTCCGAAACGACGTGTGACATTCTTCAGCTCGAACATCATGCTCTTCCCTTGCGATCCAGGCCTCGATCAGCATCGCATTAGTCCCGCTTGATGAACCTCGCATGTCATATTTGTGTAAGTCCTGTCACAATTCTCCGCCCCTATATCGGGGGTTTTAACCGCCGTAGCGGGACAGGAAATCTTCCGCGCTGAGGTTGCGAAAATCCTGAAGCGCCTGGCGCAGCCGATCGTGCTCCCAGTCCCACCACGAAAGCCTGTCCATCCGTTCGCCGATCTCTCTTGGAAAGCGCTCGCGAATGAGCTTGGCCGGCACGCCGCCGACGATCGCATAGGGCGCGACGTCCTTCGAGACGACGGCGCCGGCCCCGATCACCGCGCCGTTGCCGACGTTGACGCCGGGCAGGATCGTCGCCCCGTGGCCGATCCAGACGTCGTTGCCGATCGTCACGCGGTTTGCGCGCCGCCAGGCGAAGAAGTCCGTTTCCATGTCGCCGTCCGGCCAATAGTCGGCGGCGCGATAGGTGAAATGATGCAGCGTCGCGCGCCAGGTCGGATGGTTGGTGGCGTTGATGCGAACGGCGGCGGCGATATTGACGAACTTGCCGATCGTCGCACACCAGACGGAGCCATCCTGCATGATGTAGGAATAGTCGCCGAACGTGGCCTCGATGATGCGGCAGCGTTCCGAGACCTCCGTATAGCGCCCGAAGGTGGATTCGCTGACGGATGCCGTTTCGTGAAAGTAGGGCTCGATGCCCAGCTTGCGGCTCATGCAGCGATCTTTCTGGGTGAGAACTGCTGGACGTCGAGGATGCGGTCGGCGACGGCTTCGCGCACCTCTTCGTCGTGGAAGATGCCGAGAAGGGCGACACCCGCCTTCTTCTTTTCCGCGATCATGCTGACGACGACGGCACGGTTCCTGGCATCGAGCGAAGCTGTGGGCTCGTCGAGAAGCAGGATCGTATGCTCGGTGATGAAGCCGCGCGCGATGTTGACGCGTTGCTGCTCGCCGCCGGAGAAGGTGGCGGGCGGAAGCTGCCAGAGCGTTTCCGGCAGGTTGAGCCTGGCAAGCAGGGCGCCCGCCTTTTGCCGCGCCGTGACGGCGTCCTCGCCGCGTGCCACCAGCGGTTCGGCAACCACGTCGATCGCCGCGACGCGCGGCACGGTGCGCAGGAACTGGCTGACATAACCGAGCGTATTGCGGCGGACGTTGAGCACGGTGCGCGGATCGGTGGAGGCGAGATCGACGATGCGTCCATCGTGGCGGATGAGGATCTGGCCGGTGTCGACGGCATAATTGCCGTAGATCATCTTGAGCAGCGAGCTCTTTCCGATGCCCGATGGGCCACCGAGCACGACGCATTCGCCCGATGCGACCGAGAAGGCCACATCGGAGACGACGGGCAACTTGATGCCGTCGCGCAGATGCATGGTGAAGCTCTTCGAGACTTCGGAAACGACGAGGGGCGTTGCCATGATTTCTTCTTTCTAGAGCAATTCCAGGAAAAGTGTGAAACGGTTTTCCGTCAGGAGTTGCGTAAAAACAAAAGGTTAGAGCGGTTCTACGCTTCCATGAAAACTGAACCGCTCTAGGTTTAGGACCTCAGACCTGCAGGATCGAGGAGACGAGCAGCTGCGTATAGGGTTCGCGCGGGTCGTCGAGCACGCGGTCGGTGAGCCCGTGTTCGATGACGTAGCCGTCCTTCATCACCATCATCCGGTGCGAGAGCAGGCGGGCGACGGCGAGATCGTGGGTGACGATGATGGCCGAGAGACCGAGATCGTTGACGAGGCCGCGCACGAGATCGAGCAGGCGCGCTTGCACCGAGACGTCGAGGCCGCCTGTGGGTTCGTCCATGAAGACGAGGCGCGGGCCGGTGACGAGGTTGCGGGCGATCTGCAGGCGCTGGCGCATGCCGCCGGAAAAGGCACGCGGCTGGTCGTCGATGCGGTCGGCGTCGATCTCGACGCGTTCGAGCCAGTCGATCGCCGAAGCGCGGATCTTGCCGTAGTGCCGGTCGCCGATCGCCATCAGCCGTTCGCCGACATTGGCGCCGGCCGAGACCGTCATGCGCAGGCCATCGGCCGGGTTCTGATGCACGAAGCCCCAGTCGGTGCGCATCAGGAAGCGCCGCTCGGCCTCGTTCATGCGATAGAGATCGCGGTAGCTGCCGTCGCGCATGTGATATTCGACGCTGCCCGTGCTCGGCAGCAGCCGGGTGGAGAGGCAGTTGAGCAGCGTCGTCTTGCCGGAGCCGGATTCACCGACGACGGCGAGCACTTCGCCGGGCCAGAGTTCGAAGGAGACGTCGCGGCAGCCGATGCGGTTGCCGTAGAATTTTGAAACGTCATGGACTTTGAGAAGCGGTATATCGCTCATTCTGCAGCCTCCCGGGCCAGCATCTCGCCGGCATGTCCGTGCGCGCGGCGGTCTTCGCAATGATCGGTGTCGGAGCAGACGAACATTCGCCCGCCCTTGTCGTCGAGAACGACTTCGTCGAGATAGACATCCTCGGCGCCGCAAAGGGCGCAGGGCTTGTCGAAACACTGGATATCGAAGGGATAATCCTCGAAATCCAGGCTGACGACGTCGGTATAGGGCGGAACCGCATAGATGCGCTTCTCGCGTCCGGCGCCGAAGAGCTGCAGCGCATCCGACATATGCATCTTCGGATTGTCGAATTTCGGCGTCGGCGACGGGTCCATGACATAGCGGCCGTGGACCTTCACCGGATAGGCGTAGGTCCGCGAGATGCGGCCGTTATGGGCGATGTCCTCATAGAGCTTCACATGCATGAGGCCGTATTCTTCGAGCGCGTGCATCTTGCGCGTCTCGGTCTCGCGCGGTTCGAGGAAGCGCAGCGGCTCGGGGATCGGCACCTGGTAGACGAGCACCTGGCCGACCCTAAGCTTTTCCTCGGGAATGCGGTGGCGTGTCTGGATGATCGTCGCATCTTGGGTATGCGTCGTCACCGCGACATTGGCGACCTTCTGGAAGAAGGCGCGAATGGAAACGGCGTTGGTCGTGTCGTCGGCGCCCTGGTCGATGATCTTCAGCACGTCATCAGGTCCGATGATCGAGGCCGTCACCTGCACGCCGCCGGTGCCCCAGCCATAGGGCATCGGCATTTCGCGCGAGGCGAAGGGCACCTGATAGCCGGGAATGGCGATCGCCTTCAGGATGGCGCGGCGGATCATCCGCTTGGTCTGTTCGTCGAGATAGGCGAAGTTGTAGCTGGCCAGATCGGTCATTCGGCGGCTTCCTTCATGTCTTCGCCACCGTTGCGGGCGGCTTCGAATTCGCGGCGCATGCGGCGGACGAGATCGAGTTCGGCCTGGAAGTCCACATAATGCGGAAGCTTCAGGTGCTCGACGAAGCCCGTCGCCTGGACGTTGTCGGAGTGCGAGATGACGAATTCCTCGTCCTGGGCCGGCGCGGTGATATCCTCGCCGAGCTCTTCGGCGCGAAGCGCACGATCAACAAGCGACATCGCCATCGCCTTGCGCTCGCTCTGGCCGAAGACCAGGCCGTAGCCGCGGGTAAATTGCGGCGGCGCCTTGGCCGAACCCTTGAACTGGTTGACCATCTGGCATTCGGTGATCTGGATCGTACCGAGCGAGACGGCGAAACCAAGTTCCGGCACATCGAATTCCACTTCGACGTCACCGATGCGGATTTCACCGATAAAGGGGTGGTTGCGGCCATAGCCGCGCTGGGTGGAATATCCGAGCGCCAACAGGAAGCCCTCGTCGCCGCGGGCAAGCGCCTGCAGGCGCAGATCCCGGGTCATCGGGAATTCCATCGGCTCGCGGGTCAGATCGCCGATTTGGTGATCTTCCGGCATGTCGCCGTCGGCCTCGATCAGGCCTTCCTCGCCGAGGATTTCGGAGACGCGCATGACACGGCCGGTCTCGGCGGCGCGCTGAGCGGGCGTCTCGACCGCCTCGTCCGAAAGCAGCGTGGGATCGAGCAGGCGGTGGGTATAGTCGAAGGTGGGTCCAAGAAGCTGGCCGCCAGGCAGATCCTTGTAGGTCGCCGAGATGCGCCGTTCGATCGCCATATCAGCCGTGTCGAGCGGCTTCGAATAGCCGAAACGCGGCAGTGTCGTGCGGTAGGCGCGTAGCAGGAAGATCGCCTCGATCATGTCACCGCGCGATTGGCGTATGGCGAGGGCTGCGAGCGCGCGGTCGAAAAGCGAGGCCTCGGCCATGACGCGGTCGACGGCGAGCGCCAGCTGCGCCACGATCTGTTCGATGCCGATCGCCCGCAGCGAACGGTCGCCGCGGCGGCGGTCGGCGAGCAGGCGGTGGGCATTGGCGATGGCGGCCTCGCCACCCTTGACGGCAACATACATGAGCTCAGATCTCCGTTGCTGTGATCTTGGTGGTGCGCGGCAGGCAGAGGAAACGCTTGCCCGCCGTCAGCACGATGTCGACGCCTCGCGGAAAGAGCGCGCGGTTCTCGGTCCAGAGCCGCAGGAAGGTCTCCGGCAGGCCGATAGGCGCGATCTCCGCTACGCTCTGGATGCCCGGGCCCATCAGCGCCAGCCTGCGGCCACCCTCGAGATTGGCGAGCTCGATGATCAGGGTCGTCGAGCGGTCGGGATATTCCTGCGTGCCTGATGCAAAGAGGCCGAAGGAGGAAAGCGCGGTGCCGGCCTCAGTGAAGGCAAAGCGCGCCTCGGCCTTTTCGATCGTCAGCGGCGCGCCGGTATGGAAGCCGAGCCACTCCGGCACGGCGGATCTCGCCAGTCCCAGGGAAAGCCAGACTGATGTGTCGTGGTCGCAAAGCGTCAGCGCGATCGTGCCGGCGGCGATGCCGAGCGGTGCCGGCGGAGCGACATCGGGCTGAACGGTCTGGATCGTGCCGGGGCGGGCTATGCCGTCCATCAGCATCTTGAAGACGGATTGGGCATGGAAGACCGGCTCGGCAAAGCCGCCGGTCAGAGCTTCTGTCTTCAGGCCCATCAGTTGTCTCCCCGCACCATGGTGAAGAAATCGACGCGGGTTGCCGCGGTCTCGTCCGCCTTGCGGCGTTCGGCTTCGGCGATCCGCTCAGTGATCGGTAAAAGCAGGGCCTGTTCGACGAAATCCTTCGTCGCCTCCTCCTGCCATAGCGCGTCGAAGATCGCCGCAAGCCGGGCCTTCTCGCGGTCGGTGCCGAGCGCCTGCGCATGGCCGACCGAGCCGGTGTCGAGCCGGACGGTCGCCCGCGTCACGGTCACTTCGCCGAGATTGAAGGGAGCGCCGCCGCCGCCGATGCGTCCGCGCACCATCACCAGCCCGGTCTCCGGTCCGCGCACCGGATGGGCCACAGGCTTTTGCGGCAGCGCATCGTAGACCGCTGAGAGTTCGCTGCGCTCCGCCCGCGCCAGCAGATCGGCGGCGCGTTTGCGCCCGGATGCCGTCTGTGACGCAGCGTCTGTCCTGTCCGCTGATATCATCGCCGCTTCCCTTAAAATGTCTATTGATATAGACAACCATACAAGATATACTTAGCTCTAAATCGATGTCGTGACAAGCGTGTGACATCGAGAGTTAAATGGACGAGCAGGGGTGGAATGGCGGGATTGAAGCAGGTGCAAAGGCAGACCGGCGTGGCGCTCTGGCGCCAGATCGCCGATCGGATTCGCGAGGCGATCAGCAACGGAGCCTATGACGAAACGGGAATGGTGCCGCCGGAAACTGTCCTGGCGCTGCAATTCGGGGTCAACCGGCATACGGTGCGCAGTGCGTTGGCGGCATTGGCGCAAGAGGGGATCGTCCGTGCGGTACAGGGTCGCGGCACGCTGATCGAGCGCAAGGAGCGGCTGAATTTCCCGATCACGCGGCGCACGCGCTTCACCGCCGGCATTGGCGACCAGGCGCGTGAAACGCGCGGCCTTCTGCTCGATGAGGCGAAGGAAGAAGCGAGTGCCGAGATCGCCCGCTGGCTGGGCCTGAAACCGGGAGAAGAGGTGATACGTCTGGAAACATTGCGCCAGGCAGACAAGCGGCCGGTTTCAAGGGCGACGAGCTGGTTTCCCGCCAAGCGTTTTGCCGGTATCGGTAAGGCCTACCGAACGGGAGAATCGATCACCAAGGCTTTCGCCGAACTCGGCCTGCCGGATTATGTCCGGGCGACGACCGAGGTGACGGCCGCCCATGCGAGTGCGGTCGATATGGCCGACCTCGAGCTTACCCCTGGCGCGATCCTGCTGATCGCCAAGGCGATGAATACCGATCTTGAGGGTGTGCCGGTGCAATATTCGATCAGCCGCTTCGCGGCCGACCGGGTACAGTTCACGATCGAGAATTGAGGGCTTTTCCCCGCCGAAGCGGGGAAAAGATCAGCCGAGATCAATGCGCGCCCGACATGTCGCCGAGCACTTCCTTGGAAGCGACGGTGGAATCCGCCTTCAGCTTGTAGACCATCGGCACGCCGGTCGCGAGGTTGAGGGCGAGCACGCCTTCGCGGCTCAGCTTGTCGAGCACCATGACCAGCGAGCGCAGCGAATTGCCGTGCGCGGCAACCAGCACCTTCTCGCCTCTGAGCACGCGCGGCAGGATTTCGGTGAGGTAGTAGGGCCAGACGCGGGCGCCGGTGTCGCGCAGGCTTTCACCGCCCGGAGGCGGCACGTCATAGGAGCGGCGCCAGATATGCACCTGTTCCTCGCCCCATTTGGCGCGTGCATCGTCCTTGTTGAGGCCGGAGAGATCGCCGTAGTCGCGCTCGTTCAGCGCCTGGTCGCGGATCGTCAGCAGATCGGGCTGGCCGACCTTGTCGAGGATGAGCTTCAGCGTGTGCTGCGCGCGCACCAGCACCGAGGTATAGGCGACGTCGAATTTGATCCCGTATTCGGCGAGCGCCGCCCCGCCTGCATTGGCTTCCTGGACGCCGAGCTCGGTCAGGTCGGGATCCTTCCAGCCGGTGAAGAGATTCTTCAGGTTCCAGTCGCTCTGGCCGTGGCGAACGAGGACGAGGGTACCGCTCATGAATGTGCCTCCGTAGTATCGTTATGAGGAAGAAAGCCCGAGCACGTCGAGCATGGAATAGAGACCCGGCTTCTTGTCGCGCCCCCAGAGGGCCGCCTTGATGGCGCCGCGCGCGAAGATCGAGCGGTCGGCCGCACTGTGCGACAGGGTGACGATTTCACCTTCGCCGGCAAAAAGCACGGAATGTTCGCCGATGACGGAGCCGCCGCGCAGCGTCGCAAAGCCGATCGTTCCCGCTTCTCGGGCGCCGGTATGGCCGTCGCGCACCCGGACCGACTTCGAGGCCAGATCGATGCCGCGCCCCTTTGCCGCGGCCTCGCCGAAGAGAAGGGCGGTGCCGGAAGGCGCATCTACCTTGTGCTTGTGGTGCATTTCCAGGATCTCGATATCCCAGTCATCAGGATCGAGCGCACGCGCTGCCTGCTCTGCGAGCACGCTGAGCAGATTGACCCCGAGGCTCATATTGCCCGACTTGACGATGCGGGCATGGCGGGCTGCCGCGGCGATCTTGGCATTGTCCTCCGCCAAACAACCGGTCGTGCCGATGATATGGACGATGCGGGCCTGCGCGGCGAGGCCTGAGAATTCCACTGTTGCAGCAGGCGAGGTAAAGTCGAGCACGCCTTCGGCATCGAGAAAGGCGTTGAGCGGATCGTCGCCGATAGTGACACCGGTCGGGCCAAGACCGGCGATCTCGCCGGCATCTCTGCCGACGAAGGGCGAGCCGGCGCGCTCGACCGCGGCATGTAGCGTGACGCCTTCGATCGAATGGATGAGCCGGATCAGCGTCTGCCCCATGCGTCCGGCTGCGCCAACCACCACCAGTTTCATCGCAGCATCGCTCATGTCAGTCTCACCAGGTCAGTTTGAATCGGAGGCCGAAGGCCTCTGCAGGTTGTTGAGGCGAGCGTAAAGACCGTCGCTGACCTTCGCAAGCTTCTCGTGATTGCCTTCCTCGACGACACGGCCCTGCTGCATGACGACGATCTTGTCGGCGCGCACAACGGTCGACAGCCGATGGGCGATGACGACGACGGTGCGTCCGCTCATCGCTTCGTCGAGCGCCTTCTGCACGGCGGCCTCGGATTCGGTGTCAAGGGCCGAGGTCGCCTCGTCGAGAAGCAGGATCGGCGCATTGCGCACCAGGGCGCGCGCGATCGATAGCCGCTGGCGCTGGCCGCCCGAAAGCGTCACGCCGTTTTCGCCGACCGGCGTCTCGTAACCTTGCGGCTGTGCTGAGATGAAATCATGCGCATAGGCAAGCCGCGCCGCCTCCTCCACCTCGGCATCGGTCGCTTCCGGCCGGCCATAGCGAATATTGTCGCGGATCGTGCCCTCGAACAGATAGGGCTGCTGCGAGACATAGGCGAGCTGCTGGCGCAGCGACTTCTTGGTGATGTGGGCGATATCCTGCCCGTCGATCAGGATTTCGCCCTCGCGCGGATCGTAGAAGCGCGGAATGAGGCTGATGACGGTGGATTTACCGGCGCCCGAGGGCCCGACCAGTGCTGTGGTCGCGCCGCCCTCGGCGATGAAACTGACGCCGCTGAGTACGCTCTCATTGCCGTAGGCGAAGGAAACATTGCGAAATTCGATCCTTGCCTGCGTCACCGTCAGCGGCCGGGCATCCGGCAGGTCGCGCTGGCGTGGTTCCATGTCGAGCAGTTCATAGATCATCCGCGCATTGACGACGGCACGCTCCATCTGCACCTGCAGGCGCGCAAGCCGGCGGGCCGGGTCATAGGCCAGCAGCAGCGCGGTGACGAAGGAGAAGAAGGCGCCCGGTGGCACATTGAAGTAGATCGAGCGGTAGGCGGCATAGGCAAGCACGCTGGCGACGGCAAAGCCCGCAAAACTCTCCGTCAAGGGAGACGTGCGCTCGGAAAGTCGGGCAATTCGGTTGGCCCGGCTTTCGGCGCCCTTGATGAGCTTGTTGACCTTGCGTTCCAGTTCTTCTTCCATCGTGAAGGCTTTCACAATGGCGATGCCCTGGATCGTCTCCTGCATGGCGCCGAGAACGTGGCTGTTCAGATGCACGGCCTCGCGGGTCGCCGAGCGCAGCCGCTTGGACACATAGCGCAGTGCATAAAGCAGCGGCGGCGCCATGATGAACACGGCAAGGCTGAGCAGCGGATCCTGGAGGATCATCACGGCGAGCAGCGAAATGAAGGTCAGCAGGTCGCGCACTGTCGAGGTGATCGTCAGGTTGAGCACGTCGCGGATACCGCTGACATTCTGGCTCACCTGCGCGGCGATATGGGCCGAGCGCGCCTCGCTGAAGAAGCCGACCGAAAGCGTCATCAGATGCGCATAGAGCCGGCGCTGGTAGCGGGCGACGATATCGTTGCCGACCTTTGAAAGCGCCACTGCCTGACCGTAGCTCGCAAAACCGCGCAGCACGAAGGCGATGAAGATCGAAAGACAGATGATCCAGACGACGTCGGCGCGGCGATTGGCGAAGGCCTCGTCGATGATCGCCCGCATGATCCAGGCGGTGAACGCCGTCGAAAGCGCCACCACGATGAGGCAGGCAATCGCAAAGACATAGCCCCACAGATGATCGCGGCCGTTTTCAGCGATGATGCGCTTCAGGATGCCGGTTACGGTATCGCTGCTGACGCCCTGCGTTCTGCTTTCCGCCGCTTCCAAATAGGGTTTCCTGTCTCGGACCAGGCGCGCCGCAAAGGCGACGCGCACTTTTGCCGGGGTCTATAAAGAGTTGGGACTGGTTTGGCTAGAGCGCCGCGCGTCCGCCAGGCCGCGCCAAAGTCGCCCTATGCTTTGCGTCGGGGGTTAGCGCCGCCAGCGGCGGCCCTCCGTCGAGACGCCGAAATTCGCCGGCATGCGTGCATAGGAGGAAAGCCCGGCAAGCGCTGCCAGCGGATGCGTCACCACATAGGTCGGGATGGTGCGAAGCAGCGCCGTATGCGGCGCCTTGTCCTCGAAGGCGGTGCGGAATTCCGGCTTCTTCAGCGCCGGGATGATCTTCTGCGAGATGCCGCCTGAGAGATAGACGCCGCCGCGCGCCATGAACACCATCGCCATGTCGCCCGCCACGCGGCCGAGATAGGTGGCAAACAGCGAGACGGTCTCTATGGCTGCCTTGTCGCTGCCGGCAAGCGCGTGCGAAGTGATGTCGGCGGGGTCCTTCATCGTCGGCTGGATGCCGTCGACAATGCAGATGGCATGATAGAGGTTGACGAGGCCGCGCCCGCAGAGGATCTGCTCGGCCGAAACGCGGCCTTCGATCGTCTCGATATGCGGGAAGATTTCATAGTCGCGCTTGCTGCGCGGCCCGAGATCGACATGGCCGCCTTCGCCGGGAACCGGGATCCAGCTGTGCTGGGCATGCACGAGCCCGCCGACGCCGAGGCCGGTGCCCGGTCCGAGCACGACGCGGGAGGCGATCATGTCGCCGGTGGCGTCGCCGATGCGTTCGCGGTTTTCATCCGAAAGCGCGGCGATTGCCAGCGCCTGCGCCTCGAAATCGTTGACGACGAGCACATCCTCCATGCCGAGGCCCTCGATCATCGTCTTTGGCCGCACCACCCAGTCGCAATTGGTCAGCGGGATCTCGTCGTCGTTGATCGGGCCGGCGACGGCGAGGATCGCCGAGCGCGGCCGCACGGCGGTCTTGTCGAGAACGCCGTGCTGGATCGCTTCGTCGATGGTGGCAAAATCCGCCGTGCGCACGTTCGGAAACTGCTTCGGCTCGGCATAGGCATCGGTCAGGATGGAGAAACGGGCATTCGTGCCGCCGATATCGCCGATCAGGATCGGGAAAGGCAGCGGAGCGGTGCTGTTGTTCGGTTTTGGCATGGCCGGTTCCGTGCTGATCAGGCTTCGAGTGTGGGAAGAAGTTTTATAGCGGTCGCGTGGTTGAGCGCCATCGGAATATCGTAAACGATCGCCAGCCGCATCAGCGCCTTCACGTCGACATCGTGCGGCATCGGCGTCAAAGGGTCGACGAAGAAGATCAGGGCGTCGACCTCGCCGGTCGAAATCAGCGCGCCGATTTGCTGGTCGCCGCCGAGCGGTCCGCTTTTCAACCTGGTGACGTGGAGATCGGGGGCGGCGTCGAGCACGCGCCCGCCAGTGGTGCCGGTGGCGACGATCTTCCAATGGGAGAGAATGTCCCTGTTGGCGCGGGCGAAATCCGCCATGTCGTCTTTCTTCTGGTCATGCGCAATCAATGCAAGGCATTTGCCGCCGGCCATCAACCCCTCCGCCCAAGAAATTCAATCGATTTGACCGCTTTATACCAAGAGTCTTCGATTTGAAAGACAGCGCATCCCGGGTCTCCGTCCGCGGATCTGATCTCAGGGCGCGGTCCCAGGACCTCGATCATTGTATCACCGGCTTGTCGTTCGGTACCGGGCCGACATCGGGTAAAGCGCCATCGGCGTCGGCGGCGGGCGCTGCGGCCGGGGCGGCGGCCAGCGCGCTTGCGGCGGAAGGTCCGCCATAGGTGGCGGCCTGCATCGAGGCCACGGAAGCAGCATCGAGCACGGCGGCGCAAGCTTTCGGCAGGTCGGAGACCATCATCTCGCGCGGGGGCTTCGGTGGCTTGGCGCCGGGCTTCGGCGGTTTCGGCGGTGCCCAGGGCGCCGGCGTGAACCACCAGGCGAGCGACTTGTCGCAGCCGTCGCCGGCAGCGACGGGGGCCTGCGGTGTGCATCCCGCAGCACCTGGCGGGCACTTGATGCGGATGTGGAAATGCGAGTCGTGGCCGTATTCCGGCCGGAGTTTGCCGAGATTGGTGCGGTCGCCCGTCCAGGTGTCGCACATCTTCTTCTTGATCGCCGGATTGACGAAAATCCGCTCCACTTGGGGATAGCTCGCCGCCAGCATCAACAGCCGCGCGTGCGATTGCGTCCAGACCTTGGGATCGATCGTCAGAAACTTGTTCTTCTGCAGCATCGAGGTGAAGGGAAGATCTTCGCGCTCCTCCACCGTCATCCGCCGCACCGGCATCGGCGTCAGCCAGATGTCGGCGTCGAGGCCGATCTGGTGGGAGGCGTGACCGCTGGGCATCGGTCCGCCGCGCGGCTGGGCGATGTCGCCGACGAGAATGCCCGGCCAGCCGGCATATCTGGCGGCGTCCTGTGAAAATCGTTCCAATAGCGCGATCGTGGCCGGATTGCCCCAGCGGCGATTGCGCGACAGCCGCATCGCCTCCCAGGTCGGCCCGTCGCTCGGCAGCGCTACCGCACCCGTCATGCAGCCCTTCGCGTAGAAGCCGATCGGTTGCGCCGGTCCCTGCGTCGGCAGGCTGACGGCGCCGAACTGCCCCTTGGCACTGCCCGGGCTCGGCGTCTTCTGCTCCGCGCCGACGTCACCGGCGGCAAAGCTTGCGCCGATTGCGCCGGCAAGCGTCAGTTTGCCGAATGTCCTGAAAGCCTGAGCGAAGCCGAAAGCCATACTGTTCCCTTGAACCGCTGCCGAAGTGATTTGCGATCGAACCTATCGTGAAAAGCGATTTTGGTGAATCGATGTTTTGGCTGGCGGTGGGAGAAGAAGACGGTGACGGATCGCCGCAGCGGCTCAGCTATTGGTGACGATCTCCGCGGTTTTCCGGATGCGCGCCAGCCGCGGCAGGATGTACCGGCAGGAAAAATCATGCATTTCAGGCGAAAAGCTGGTCATCGCATCCTCGGCGGCGATGACGGCATAGTTATGCGCAAAGGCATCGCGTATGGTCGATTCGACGCCGAAATTGGTGGCGATGCCGGCAAGGATCACCGTCCTGACGCCGCGGCGGCGTAGCTGCAGATCCATCTCGGTGCCGTAAAAGGCGCTCCAGTGATGCTTGACGATATGGACATCGGCGGTAAGGGCCGCAATCTCCGGCGGCGCGGCAAGGGCTTCGGCTGGCAGCCCGCCTTCCGGAAAGTGCAACACCTCGTCGGCCGGCTGATTGACAGCATCGGCATAGTCCGGGGAGAATCCGACGGTGACGAGGATGATCGTTCCGCCGGCCGCTTTCAGGCTGTTGGCGATAGCGGCGGTGTTGTCGACCACCTGCTGACCGGAATGGGGCGCCAGCGCCCGGCCAAGGAGAAGGCCTTGCAGATCGATGGAAATGAGCGCGGTGGTCTTGGGATCGTAAAGCGGCATGAAAGGGCTCCAAAAATATGAGGGTATCCTCACAATGACAAATATGAGGGACGCCTCACAAAAATCAAGCCCCGAACCGCAGACCCGTATCCCGAAACGCCAGCGCGGCCATGAGCGGGTCGCCACACTGCTCGAAGCCGCGGCAAAGGTCTTCCTCGAAAAGGGCTACGATGCCGCGACGATGACCGAGATCGCCGCCGCCGCCAACTCTTCCATCGGCTCGCTCTATCAGTTCTTCCCGACGAAGCTGCTTCTTGCCGAGGCGCTGCATATCGACCGGCTGCAGCATTTCAATGCGGCATTGGCCGCGCTCGAGGACGAATCCGCGGGAAGGACTGCCGCCGAGATCGGCGATGCGGTCTTCACGAGGCTCGGACGCTTCATCGAGGAGTTCCCGGAGTTTCCTGTTCTGGCGGCCAGACGCGACATTCCCAAGGAACGCAAGGCGCGCTCGCGCGCCGAACTGCGGGCCAGCATCATTGCCTTGCTGAAAAAGGCCGATCCTTCGGTGGAGCCCGATGTCGATCTGCTTGCGGCCCTCATATTGGAGCTTCTGCGCATCGTCGTTGCTGCCGCCAATGATCCCGACAGCGCCGGCGACCCGCGCCTTGTAACAGAGTTGCGCCGCATGTTGCGACGGCGGCTCGAAGAGGCGACGCCTTGACAGGGACCCGATGGGTCAAAATTTGGCGAGCCCGGCAAAAACCAAACTCTCTCCTGTTTTTCGCCCGTATTTTTCGTATTGTCGAACCCACCAATAATCAGGGGAAAGCGTGAATGGCGGTTCTGTGGTCGAAAATCGGTTTGTTTCTATCGCTTGCGGGTGCTCTGGCGCCAATGACGGCAACGGGTCAGGACCAGCCCTTTCAGATCGGAAGCTCGGTCATCAGCGAGATGAAGTACAAGCCGGGCTTTGCGCATTTCGACTACGTCAATCCCGATGCACCAAAGGGCGGAGACCTGCGCCTCTCCGCAAGCGGCGCCTTCGACACCTTCAACCCGCTGCTCGCCAAAGGCCAGGCGGCAGTGGGCTTGACGCTCGTTTACGACACGCTGATGAAGCCCGCCGACGACGAGCTCCTCGTCTCCTACGGTCTGCTTGCCGAGGGACTGTCTTTTCCCACCGACGTCTCGAGCGCGACCTTCCGTCTGCGCAAGGAAGCGAAATGGGCGGATGGTCAGCCGGTAACGCCCGAGGATGTCATCTTCAGTCTGGATAAGACGAAGGAATTAAATCCCCTCACGGCGAACTATTACCGCCACGTTGCGAAGGCCGAAAAGACCGGCGATCGCGACGTCACCTTCACCTTCGACGAGAAGAACAACCGGGAGCTCCCGAATATTCTCGGCCAGTTGGTGGTCGTGCCGAAACATTGGTGGGAAGGGCAGGGACCGGACGGCAAGCCACGCGATATCTCAAAGACGACCCTCGAGCCCGTGATGGGTTCGGGACCCTATAAGATTGCTGCCTTCTCGCCAGGCGCGACAATCCGCTATGAGCTACGTGACGACTATTGGGGCAAGGACCTCAATGTGAATGTCGGCCAAAACAATTTCCGCAACGTCAACTACACGTATTTCGGCGATCGGGATGTCGAGTTCGAGGCCTTTCGCGCCGGCAACAGCGACTACTGGCAGGAAACCACGGCTGCCCGTTGGGCGACGGGATATGATTTTCCCGCGGTGAAGGAAGGACGTGTCAAAAAAGAGGAGGTTGCAAACCCGCTGCGCGCCACCGGCATCATGCAGGCTCTCGTGCCCAACATGCGACGTGACCTCTTCAAGGACATCAGGGTCCGCGAGGCGCTGAACTATGGTCTGGATTTCGAAGAGTTGAACCGCACCGTTGCCTTTAACAGTTACAAACGCATCGACAGCTATTTCTGGAATACCGAACTCGCCTCCTCCGGCCTGCCGCAGGGTAGAGAACTGGAAATTCTGCAGGGCATGAAGGATAAGGTGCCGGCAGAAATCTTCACCACGCCCTATAGCAATCCCGTCGGCGGCGATCCGCAGAAGAGCCGCGATAACCTCCGCAAGGCGATTGCGCTTTTCAAAGAAGCCGGCTGGGAGTTGAAGGGCAATCGCATGGTCAACACCAAGACCGGCCAGCCGATGAGTTTCGAGATCCTGTTGTCGAGCCCCATGCTGGAGCGCTGGGCGGTGCCTTATGCCAACAATCTCAGGAAAATCGGCATCGATGCGCGGATCCGGACAGTCGATGCGTCGCAATCTGTCAATCGTGAACGCAGCTTCGACTACGATATGATCTGGAATGTCTGGGCGGAGACCATGAATCCGGGCAACGAACAAGCCGACTATTGGGGATCCGGTTCGGTCAATCAGCAGGGTTCCCGCAATTATGCCGGCATTGCCAACCAAGCCGTTGATGAGCTCATTCGCATGATTATCTTCGCGCCGAACCGCGACGAGCAGATCGCAGCAATCAAGGCCATGGATCGGGTCTTGCTTGCAAATCACTACGTCATCCCGCTGTTCTACCGCGATACTTATAACATCGCCTATTGGAACACGATCATGCATCCGGCCGAGTTTCCGGCCTACAGCCTTGGCTTCCCCGATGCTTGGTGGTCGACCTCGGTAAAATGAGCGGGCTTGCAATGCAGGGGCCCGCGGCTCCAAATGGCACGAGCGAATCACGACAAGCCGGCAGGGCCGGCAAGGGAAGGCTGGCGGATTGAGCGGCATGAGACTGGACGGCAGGCAGACGAGAAAAACATTCCCGGAGGCTGAAGGCTGATGGGCGCCTATGTCATACGCCGCCTGCTTCTGATGATCCCGACCATCGTCGGCATCATGGCGATTTCCTTCATCGTCATCCAGTTCGCGCCCGGCGGTCCCGTCGAGCAGGTGATCGCCCAATTGACCGGTCAGGCCGATAGTGCCGACCAGCGCCTGTCCGGCGGCGGCGATCTTCTCGGCGGCACTGGCAGCGATGAAGGTTCGAAATATCGCGGTGCCCAGGGGCTCGACCCGGAACTGATCGCCAAGCTCGAAAAACAGTTCGGCTTCGACAAGCCGCCGCTGACGCGTTTTGGCGAGATGATGTGGAATTACAGCCGCTTCGATTTCGGCGAGAGCTTCTTCCGCAACACCTCCGTGCTCGAACTGATCAAGGAGAAGCTGCCGGTATCGATCTCGCTCGGCATCTGGATCCTGATCTTCTCCTATGCCATTTCCATCCCGCTCGGCATCCGCAAGGCGATCAAGGACGGATCGACCTTCGATGTCTGGACATCGGGCGTCATCGTCGTCGGCTACGCCGTCCCGAGCTTCCTGTTCGGCATTCTGCTGATCGTGCTTTTCGCCGGCGGCTCGTTCTACGACTGGTTCCCGCTGCGCGGCCTGGTCTCCGACAATTTCGACCAACTGGCCTGGTGGCAGAAGCCGCTCGACTATTTCTGGCACCTCACCTTGCCGCTGATCTCGCTTTCCCTGTCCGCTTTCGCGACGACGACGCTTTTGACCAAGAATTCCTTCATCGAGGAGATCAAGAAGCAATATGTCGTCACCGCCTGCGCCAAAGGTCTGAACCAGCGGCAGGTTCTCTACGGCCATGTCTTTCGCAACGCCATGCTGATCATCATTGCCGGTTTTCCCGGCGCCTTCATTTCCGCTTTCTTCACCGGCTCGCTGCTGATCGAAAATATTTTCTCGCTCGATGGCCTCGGCCGTCTCGGCTATCTGTCGGTGGTCAACAGGGATTATCCGATCGTCTTCGCCACGCTCTATATCTTCTCGCTGCTCGGCCTCGTCGTCAGCCTGGTTTCCGACCTGATCTACACCTGGATCGATCCGCGCATCGATTTCGAGCGGAGGGATGTCTGATGGACGCCGCCGCAAATCCCGCTGTCACGACGCCCGTCAAACCGCCGCGCAAGGGCCTGCTCTCGCCGACCAACATCCGCCGCTGGCAGAATTTCCGGGCGAACGGCCGCGGTTACTGGTCGCTGTGGCTGTTCATGCTGCTGTTTATCCTCAGCCTGTTTGCCGAGTTCATCGCCAACGATCGGCCGATCATCGCCTCCTACAAGGGCGAGATCCTGTTTCCTGTCCTCATCGATTATCCCGAGGAGAAATTCGGCGGCTTCCTGGCCGAAACCGACTATCGTTCCTCGGTGATAGCGGACGAGATCAATGCCAATGGCTGGATGATCTGGCCGCCGATCCGCTATTCCTATCGCTCGGTCAATTCCAACATTCCGCATTCGGCGCCCACTGCTCCCTTCTGGCTGATGACGAAGGAGGAGCGTTGCGCCGGTTATCCGCAAGGGGTGAACGATCCGGAATGCACCCCCGGCAATCTCAACTGGCTCGGCACCGACGACCAGGCGCGCGACGTGCTGGCGCGCGTCATCTACGGTTTCCGCATATCGGTGCTCTTCGGCCTGGTGCTGACCATCTGCTCGGCTGTTATCGGCGTGACGGCGGGCGCGGTGCAGGGTTATTTCGGCGGCTGGACCGACCTGCTGCTGCAGCGCTTCATCGAGATCTGGTCGTCGATGCCGGTACTCTACATCCTACTGATCATCGCCGCACTGCTGCCGCCTGGCTTCTTCGTGCTGCTCGGCATCATGCTGCTCTTCTCCTGGGTCGGCTTCGTCGGCATCGTGCGCGCCGAATTCCTGCGCGCCCGCAATTTCGAATATGTCCGCGCCGCCCGCGCGCTCGGCGTCAACAATCGCACCATCATGTGGCGCCACCTGCTGCCGAATGCCATGGTCGCGACGCTGACCTTCCTGCCTTTCATCCTCTCCGGTTCGATCACGACGCTGACCTCGCTCGATTTCCTCGGCTTCGGCATGCCGCCGGGCTCCCCCTCGCTCGGTGAGATGATCGCGCAGGGCAAGACCAATCTGCAGGCGCCCTGGCTCGGGCTGACGGCCTTCTTCGCGATGTCGATCATGCTTTCCCTGCTGATCTTCATCGGCGAAGCCGTGCGCGATGCCTTCGATCCGAGGAAGACGTTTCAATGAGTGACATGACAGAACCGCTACTTTCCGTCCGCGATCTCTCGGTTGCCTTTCATCAGGGCGGCGAAACCTCGCTCGCCGTCGATCATATCTCCTTCGATATCGCCAAAGGCGAGGTCGTGGCGCTCGTCGGCGAATCCGGCTCCGGCAAGTCGGTCTCGGCCAACTCGATCCTGCGGCTTTTGCCTTATCCCTCGGCAAGCCATCCCTCCGGCGAAATCCTGTTCAAGGGCAAGGACCTCCTGAAGGCGTCGGAGCGGGAACTGCGTGAAGTGCGCGGCAACGACATCACCATGATCTTCCAGGAGCCGATGACCTCGCTCAATCCGCTTCATACGATCGAGAAGCAGATCGCCGAGATCCTCGCCCTCCACCAAGGCCTCGCCGGTCAGTCGGCGCGCCAGCGCGTACTGGAATTGCTGAACCAGGTCGGTATCCGCGAGCCGGAGAAGCGGTTGAAGGCCTATCCGCACGAACTCTCCGGCGGCCAGCGCCAGCGCGTCATGATCGCCATGGCGCTCGCCAACCGGCCGGAATTGCTGATTGCCGACGAGCCGACCACCGCCCTCGACGTCACGGTGCAGGCGCAGATCCTCGAATTGCTCCGGCAGTTGAAGGCCGTCCACGGGATGTCGCTGCTGTTCATCACTCATGATCTCGGCATCGTCCGCAAATTCGCCGATCGCGTCTGCGTCATGACCAAGGGCAGGATTGTCGAAACCGGGGCCGTCGAGGACGTCTTCGCCAATCCGAAGCACGACTATACCCGGCATCTCCTTGCCTCCGAACCACGTGGCGAGCCGCCGCTGGCCGATCCGTCGAAACCGATGGTGATGGAAGGTTCGGATATCCGCGTCTGGTTCCCGATCAAGGCTGGGCTGATGCGTCGCGTCGTCGATCACGTCAAGGCGGTCGACGGCATCGATCTTTCGCTGCGCGCCGGCCAGACGCTCGGTGTCGTCGGCGAGTCCGGCTCCGGCAAGACCACGCTTGGCCTGGCGCTCACCCGACTGATTTCCTCAGAAGGACGGATCGCCTTTGTCGGCAAGGATATAGCCGGCTATTCGTTCAGTGAGATGCGGCCGTTGCGCAATCAGCTGCAGGTCGTCTTCCAGGATCCCTATGGATCGCTAAGCCCGCGCATGTCGGTCGGCGATATCGTCGCCGAGGGGCTGAAGGTGCATGAGCGCTCCCTGACCGCTGAAGAACGCGACCAGCGCGTCTGCTGGGCGCTGGAGGAGGTGGGTCTTGATCCGCTGACCCGCTGGCGTTATCCGCACGAATTCTCCGGTGGCCAGCGCCAGCGCATCGCCATCGCCCGGGCCATGGTGCTGAAACCGCGCTTCGTCATGCTCGACGAGCCGACCTCCGCGCTCGACATGAGCGTCCAGGCCCAGGTGGTCGATCTCCTGCGCGATCTGCAGAAGAAACACGACCTTGCCTATCTCTTCATCAGCCACGACCTGAAGGTGGTGAAGGCGCTCGCCAACGACGTCATCGTCATGCGTTTCGGCAAGGTGGTGGAACAGGGTCCGTCAGCCGACATCTTCCGCGCGCCGAAGGACGATTACACCAAGGCGCTGATGGCCGCCGCTTTCAACATCGAGGCGGTGCCGACGCCCGCCGTGCAGCAATAAAGAAGATCATGTCCGCCCGTCCTCCCGTTCTCGTCGATATCAAGTTCAATCCCGAAGGCGTCGCCCGCGTGCTGAAGACGGCCTTTGCCGACCGTGGCAGCATCAATCTCGCCGATCCGGCCAATCAGGCACGCGATCTCCGCGCGGTCGAATACGCGCTTCTGTGGAAGCCGGATGCCGACCTTTTCGCGCGGGCGCCGAACCTGAAAGTGATCTTTTCGGGCGGCGCTGGCGTCGACCATATCATCGGCATGGCCGGCCTGCCCGAGATCCCGATTGTTCGCTTCGTCGACCGCAGCTTGACGACGCGCATGAGCGAATGGGTGGTCATGCAATGCCTGATGCATCTGCGCGGGCAATACGCCCATGACAGCCACCAGCGCCAGCGCCAATGGGCAAAATTGATCGCGCCGGAGGCGGCGGAAGTGACGGTCGGTGTCATGGGTCTCGGCATTCTCGGGCAGGATGCGGTCGCCAAGCTGAGGGTGATGGGTTTTAATGTCATCGGCTGGTCGCGCAGCCGCAAGCAGATCGACGGTATCGAAACCTTCGACGCCAGCGAGTCGGATAGCTTTCTCGCAAGGACCGACATCCTCGTCGGCCTGCTGCCGCTGACGCCTGAAACATCGGGATTCTATAACGCCGGGCTGTTTGCGAAGCTGCGCCGCAACGGCGCGCTCGGGCAGCCGGTTTTCATCAATGCCGGCCGCGGCAAGAGCCAGGTCGAGGCCGATATCGCCTCCGCCATCCGTGACGGTACCCTCGGCGGCGCTTCCCTCGATGTCTTCGAGGCGGAGCCGCTTGCATCAGGCAACCCATTGTGGGACTTGCACAACGTCTTCCTTACGCCGCACGACGCGGCCGTTTCCGAAGAAAACGCGCTGTTCCGGCATGTCGAGATGCAGATCGCCCGCTTCGAGCGTGGCGAGCCGCTGCAATTCGTGGTCGACCGCGCCGCCGGCTATTGAGCTTTCGGAACCTTCCAGACAGCCACCCGTTTCCTTTGCGGAAATTCTTCGCAGCCGGATCGGCCGGTCAAGACAGCGGAAGGAGACGATGATGGCGCATCAGACGGAAACACGCTGGGAAAAGTCCGATGGCAAGCTTCACAAGGAAGAGCTGATCCCGCCGGTGAAGGCAAGGCAGGGACGCATGGGTTATCGCATCCTGATGGTGCTGATCGTTGCGCTGGTGCTTGCCTTCGTGGTCTGGATACCGGTCGAGATTTGGGGCAAGCGCGAGGCGAACGAGGTGGCGCCGCAGCAGCCCGGCCAGCAGCTTCAGTCGCAGCAGCCTGCTCCGGCCCCTGCGCCGGCGCTACAGAACGGTACTGCCGTTCCGACAGAAACGCCGAACACCACGCCGGCCGCTCCGAATGTGGCGCCCGCAACGCCGGCCCAATGATCATGAGCAAAACCATGTTCCCGTCCCGCCGCCACACTGCGGCGGGACGTTCATTGTTTTGTCTGGACTTTAGCCGCCGATTTTTCGATAAGAAGGCACACGAGCCGGTTTCGTGCGCCGGCTGGGAACTTGGCAGTACCCGGGAATTTGGCAGCACCTGACCGGAGTGGACAGGGCGGGAGTTTCATGGCCAGGACCGATATCGCAAGACGCGTCTACAATCACGCCTGGAAACTCGATCCGATCATCCGCAGCCTGATCGATACCGACTTCTACAAGCTTTTGATGCTGCAGATGATCTGGAAGCTCTATCCGGACGTGAACGCGTCCTTCACCCTGATTAACCGGACCAAGCGGGTGCGTCTCGCCGAAGAGCTCGATGAAGGCGAATTGCGCGAGCAGCTCGATCATGCCCGCACGCTGAGGCTGTCCAAGAAGGAGATGATCTGGCTTGCGGGTAACAGCTTCTATGGTCGCGCCCAGATCTTCGAACCGGAATTCCTCGCCTGGCTTTCCAATTTCCAGCTTCCCGAATACGAGCTGTCGAAGAAGGGCGGGCAATATGTGCTGGATTTCCACGGATCGTGGAAGGAAACCACCATGTGGGAAATCCCGGCGCTCGCCATCGTCAACGAGCTGCGGTCGCGCTCGGCGATGAAGGCGCTCGGTCCCTTCACTCTCGATGTGCTCTATGCCCGCGCCAAGGCGAAGATGTGGTCGAAGGTCGAACGGCTAAAGGAACTGCCGGGCCTGCGCATCTCCGATTTCGGCACCCGCCGCCGTCACAGTTTCCTCTGGCAGCGCTGGTGCGTCGAGGCGCTGAAGGAAGGCATCGGCCCGGCCTTTGCCGGTACCAGCAATGTATTGCTGGCGATGGATTCCGATCTCGAGGCCGTCGGCACCAATGCTCACGAGCTGCCGATGGTCGCCGCCGCCCTTGCCGAAACCGATCAGCAGTTGCGCAACGCGCCCTATAAGATCCTGCGCGACTGGAACAAGCTCTATGGCGGCAACCTTCTGATCGTACTTCCGGATGCCTTCGGCACCGCCGCCTTCCTGCGCGATGCGCCGGAATGGGTCGCCGACTGGACCGGCTTCCGCCCGGACAGTGCCCCGCCGATCGAAGGCGGCGAAAAGATTATCGACTGGTGGAAGAAGATGGGCCGCGATCCGCGCCAGAAGCTGCTGATCTTCTCCGACGGTCTCGATGTCGACGCCATCATCGATACCTATCGGCATTTCGAAGGTCGCGTGCGCATGAGCTTCGGCTGGGGCACGAACCTGACGAATGATTTTTCCGGTTGCGCGCCGATTGAGATCTCCGGCCTCAACCCGATCTCCATCGTCTGCAAGGTCAGCGACGCCAACGGCCGTCCGGCGGTGAAGCTCTCCGACAACCCGCAGAAGGCGACCGGCGAACCGGCCGAGGTCGAACGCTACCTGAAATTCTTCGGCGCCGAGGACCGGGTCGATCAGACCGTTCTGGTGTAGGTGTGGGCCAATGTGCCGCCATCCCGGGGCATATTGATGTGCCCCGCCATCGCATCCTCGATCGACCAACCGAAGCGCCAGGCGTCGAACATCGAGTACCATTCCTGGAAGTCGGTGATCGGCAATATATCCGGCTTCGACATCGGATTGTCGGCTAGGCTGCGGCCACGGGCACGGTCCCGTGCGCCACGCTCCTGCATCTCAAGCAGATTCTCGAACATCATCACCCTCCGGTCTTTATCCGATAGTTTTATGCAATCATGCTAATAAAGCATTGTCTAGTCCGGATGCGATATCTCGAGTTTTTCACAGGATTAGCTCCAATTCGCTAGTTCGGTGGGATGATGGGGACCCAAACTGGCGCGGGATCATACGATCTCAAGCAAACAAGCGGGGCATGTAGCCTTCGAAAACGACGCGCGTTTCGGCATGGCGCTCCACGAGCGTCCCGTGACGGGGAGGCTCGGCTTCCTGGCTGGGGTCCGCCGCCGAGCCTCCCGGCTTGCCGACCTTTAACCCGGCAGCGCCGACACGTTGCCGCTGTTCGGCAGGGGCGATCCAATCCAGATGATATCGAGGGCTAACAGCCGGTTAATATCCACCGGCCTCGTCCCGATTCCGCACAATCCCGCAATGCGTGCTGTCGCTATCCGCTCGGGTTTTCAGGCTGCCAGTCTGCGAAACCGGGTTCTGATCCGGTCGAGATAATAATGGCCGGGAGACGGCGCCACCGTCATCGCGTGGGCTTCCGAGGAGGGAACGCCTTCGAACAGACGTTCTTCGCCATTCTTGAAACAAATCCTCAGCAGTCCGTCGTCCTGGCTGAAATAGACGGATTTGATGATCTTCGACTTTATCGAAAGTTCTTCCACCTGTTTTACCTCTGTTTTTTAGTTTGGCAGACGGTAAACCCAAACGTGCAAAGACGCGGTGAAGCCGCATGGTAAAAAATCAGGAATCTTGCTTAGGTCGTCGGGACGTCAATCGGGTACCGTAGCCACACCTCGACACGGCCGATTGTTGGCTTCTGCAGGGTTTCGGTACGGGAACTTGCTGAAAAGAAAGATCAACGTTTGACAGCACCATGTTTTGATGACGATATCTTCTATCCAGAGGCGAGGGATGGCAGGGGTGCAATGTTAAGTGAAGCGATTTCTTTTGTAAGACGTAATCTGTCTTTTGTGTGTGTTGTTGTTGCAGCCAATTGCGCGATGGTCGCTTTTGATGATTACAGCGGTGGGAACAAAAGTAATTCAGCGCAATTTTTCGTCTCTTTGTCTTTTGGATTCTTCATTCAGAATGCAATATTAAACGGAGACGGGAAAGTTTCAAACCTGACTAGCGGAATGCGTGGGTTTGGTGGCTACATCTGGAAGAACTTGCTTATCATCCTCGTCGTCATTGGAATCGGGATTGGTGTCCCTGTCGCATTCGGCGCCGCTTCCCTATCAAGGAACACATTTCTACTCTTATGTCTTGCGGTGATCGCAATGATCCTTCCGCTGCTCCTTGCCCTTGTCGGAACCTGGCCTATTGCCGGAATTGCGGGCTCTAAAAGCGGGCTTTCAGCTGCCTTCAGCCGGGGGAAACGCGGTTTGGTTCCCACCTTTTTACGGCTGTTTGCCGGACTGTTTCTTCCCTTCATCGGTGCTTTGATACTGATGACGGCAGCAACATCGATGTCATACGCAGCCGATAGCATCTTCTCGGATGGAAAACTGAACCTCATCGCTTTGGCAATACTGGTGATTTGCCAATGGGCGTCGATATTCGGCCTGTGCTACGTTTCTATCGTCCTGGCTCGCAAACTGCTGAGTTCCGAGGCTCCGCGGTCTCCAATCGGAGGACGTCAAGGGAATGCGGCCGCAGCGACGAGCGTCTCGGAAATCTTCGAATAGGGCCTGCAGCGCCGCACGTCTTTTCAGACGCGCAAAGGACGCTGCAACGCTCTGAATCTACGCGTCGACCCGAATCGATTCCGAATTTCAGGCCGACGCGCTAGTCGTGATCATGCTGAGCCGCCGCCGGGCATTCCAATATCTGCAAGTCCGGGAATCTCGGCAGGGGCGTTGAGGCTGCTGTCACACACAATAGATCGTCACGAAGGCTGGCACGGCCTTGCGGAGGAAGGATCGGGGGTTTTAACCGAAAAATGGCGGACAGGGTGGGATTCGAACCCACGGTACGCTTTCACGTACACACGCGTTCCAGGCGTGCGCCTTAAACCACTCGGCCACCTGTCCTTTTTTGGCGTTCGCGCCCGGATAGGAGCAAATCGTCGGAACGGCGCGATATATACCGATGAATTTTTGCCGATCAACCGAAATCTAACAGTTTTTTGACTTCTTCAGATAAAACTCGCCTCGGCCCTTCCATTGTGCTTCACCTCATCGATGACTATGTAATTCTCTAAGGTGGAGAATGGCGCGGCCGGCCGGAATTGTCCGGCATATCGAGCGTCGGAGGAATTGATGCGTTTCCTGTTGCGTCTGGCGAGTCTTGTCGCGCTTGCGGCGGCCGTTATTGCCGGGACCATCGATTCGATCCAATCGGTTGCGGCGTCTTCCGTGGTGATGACGCCGATCTCCGATGCCTGGCAGGATGTGAGCCCGACAACCCTGACGTCGCTGCAATCCTCCCTTTCCTATTATATCCACCCGCGTTTCTACACCTTCATCTTCCAGTGGCTGATGCTCCAGCCGGCCTTTGCCGTTTTCCTGGTGATCGCGCTGCTTCTGTGGATGATCGGCTACAAGAAGCCGCCGGTGGCCGGTCGCTTCACCGCATAGCAAGGTGGTTCTGCCGGCACGATCCGGCGAGAAATCGGGGTGGGCATGGGCCGCTCTTCTATTCGATATTTGCCGCTCGAATTGGCTAGAAAATCCGCATTCTGATGCAAGGAATGTCCAAAAATCAGCCCCGAAGAGCTGATTTTCGGCAATCGCTGCAAATCTTTACCAGCTGAAAAATTTCTGGTGAATTTTTCCGTGAGCCATGCAAGGATGCGCGCAGCCAGGCCTCCGGGGGGAGGTCGGTGGTTCCGCAGACATGCCCGAAAAGGGCTTGCGGGAGGACCCCTAACGAATAGCAACAACAGGGCTGCACAATGAAAAAATCCCTTCTCACTCTCTTTGCCGTGGCTGCCATGTCGACGACGGCGCTTGCCGCCGATGTCAAGCCGGCGCTGGTTTACGGCACCGGCGGGAAGTTCGATAAGTCCTTCAACGAGGCGGCCTATAACGGTGCCGAGAAGTTCAAGGCCGAGACCGGCATAGCCTATCGCGACTTCGAGCCGACGGGCGATACCCAGGGCGAACAGGCCATCCGCAACTTCGCAAGCCGTGGCTTCAATCCGGTGGTTGCCGTTTCCTTCGCCTGGACTTCGGCCATCGAGAAGGTTGCAGCCGAATTCCCGGATACCAAGTTCATCATCGTTGACTCCGTCGTCGACAAGCCGAACGTCCGCTCGGTTGTCTACAAGGAAGAAGAAGGCTCCTACCTCGTCGGCGTTCTCGCCGGCATGGCGTCGAAGTCAGGCAAGGTCGGCTTCGTCGGCGGCATGGACATTCCGCTGATCCGCAAGTTCGAATGCGGCTACGAGCAGGGCGCACGCTCCGTCAAGGCCGATATCGAAGTCTTCCAGAACATGACCGGCACCACGGGTGCGGCCTGGAACGACCCGGTCCGCGGCGGCGAGCTCACCAAGAACCAGATCGACCAGGGCGCCGACGTCGTCTATGCGGCAGCCGGTGCCACCGGTCTCGGCGTTCTGCAGACGGCTGCCGACAACAAGAAGCTGTCGATCGGCGTCGACTCCAACCAGAATTATCTGCATCCGGGCTCGGTCCTGACCTCGATGGTCAAGCGGGTCGACCTCGCCGTCTACAACGCCTACAACGACACCAAGAACGACAAGTTCACCGGCGGCGTCCAGGCGCTCGGCGTCAAGGAAGAGGGTGTTGGCGCTGCGATCGATGAGCACAACAAGTCGCTGATCACGCCGGAAATGCAGGCTGCCGTCGACAAGGCCAGGGCCGATATCATCGCGGGAACCGTCAAGGTTCACGATTACACCTCGGACAACGCTTGCCCGAAGTGATCCGCGCCCGAATGTGATCGACGATTGAGATCGGGCGTATGGCGGAGGGGATTTTCGCCATACGCCCTTTTCTTATTTGGAGCCTGCAGTGACAGATAAGCCCGCTATCGAGCTTGTCGGCATCGACAAGAAATTCGGTGCCGTCCACGCCAACAAGGACATCAACCTCACCGTTGCCAGGGGGACGATCCACGGCATCATCGGCGAAAACGGCGCCGGCAAATCGACCCTGATGTCGATCATCTACGGTTTCTACCATGCCGACAGCGGCGAGATCCGCGTCAACGGCAATCCCGTCACCATCCGTGACAGCCAGGCGGCGATTGCCACCGGCATCGGCATGGTGCACCAGCATTTCATGCTGGTCGATAATTTCACGGTGCTCGAAAACATCATGCTTGGCGCCGAAGGCGGCATGCTGCTCGCGAGGGGCGTCGCCTCGGCGCGCGCCGAGCTCAAGCGGCTCGAAACGGAATATGCTCTGGAGGTCGATCCCGACGCGCTGATCGAGGAGCTTCCGGTCGGCCTGCAGCAGCGTGTCGAGATTTTGAAAGCCATGTATCGCGGTGCCGAGATCCTGATCCTCGACGAGCCCACAGGCGTTTTGACCCCGGCGGAAGCCGATCACCTTTTCCGCATCCTCAAGGTGCTGCGCGATCAGGGCAAGACGATCATCCTCATCACCCACAAGCTGCGCGAGATCATGGCGATCACCGATACCGTCTCGGTCATGCGCCGCGGCGAAATGGTCGCGACCCGCAAGACCGCGGAGACGACGGTGGAGGAACTCGCCGAACTGATGGTCGGCCGCCGCGTGCTGCTGCGCGTTCAGAAGGGCGAGGCGAACCCTGGGGCAGCCGTGCTGTCCGTCCGCAATCTCACGGTCAAGGACAATCGCGGCGTCACCATGGTCGACAACGTCTCCTTCGACGTGCGCGCCGGTGAGATCGTCGGCATCGCCGGTGTCGCCGGCAATGGCCAGTCCGAATTGCTGGAGGCGATTGCCGGCATCCGCAAGCCGACCTCCGGTGAAATCCTGCTTGACGGCCAGACGATCGACAAGGCCGATCCCGCCCGCTTGCGTGATCTCGGCCTCGCTCATATTCCAGAGGACCGCCACCATATGGGCCTGGTGCTGAAATTCGAGGAATATGAAAATTCCGTGCTCGGTTACCATCGCCGCCCAGCCTACAGCAAAGGCCCGCTGCTCGATCTCGAAGCGATCCGCAAGGATGCGATGGAGAAGATCGAGAAATACGACATCCGCCCGCCGAACCCGCGGCTGAAGACGGCGAATTTCTCCGGCGGCAACCAGCAGAAGATCGTCGTTGCCCGCGAGATCGAACGCGATCCGAAGATGCTGATCATCGGCCAGCCGACACGCGGCGTCGATATCGGCGCCATCGAATTCATCCACCGCCGGATCATCGAGATGCGCGACGCAGGCAAGGCGATCCTGCTCGTCTCCGTCGAACTCGATGAGATCCGCTCCCTTTCAGACCGTATCCTTGTCATGTTTGCCGGCCATGTCGTCGGCGAGAAGACTGCCGATGCCGGTGAACAGACCCTCGGCCTGATGATGGCCGGCATTGCCGCATGAGGCCTTTATGAGCACTGCTTCCGTTCCGCTGCCAAATTGGATCAATTACGGCCTCATCCCGATTTTGAACCTCATCGTCGCCTTCCTGATCTCCGGCTTCGTCGTCTGGCTGATCGGCGAGAGCCCGCTCGATGCGCTGTCGCTGCTGATTCAGGGCGCGCTCGGCAATGGCGAGGGCATCGGCTTCACGCTGTATTACGCCACGAGCTTCATCTTCACCGGCCTCTCCGTCGCGGTGGCGATCCATGCCGGCCTTTTCAACATCGGCTCGGAAGGCCAGGCCTATGTCGGCGGCCTCGGCTGCGCGCTGGTGGCGCTGGCGCTCGATCGCTACGTACCGTGGTATGTAACGATGCCGATCGCCGTCGTCGGCGCCGGTCTGTTCGGCGCAGCCTGGGCGTTCATCCCGGCCTTGCTGCAGGCAAAACGCGGCAGCCACATCGTCATCACGACGATCATGTTCAATTATATCGGCGCAGCGCTCATGGTGTATCTCCTGGTGCATGTGCTGATCGTGCCCGGCAAAATGGCGCCGGAAACCCGCACCTTCCTGGACGGTGGCCAATTGCCGAAGCTCGGCTGGGTCATGCAGCTGTTCGGCGCCAAGCTGGGGGCTGCCCCGTTCAACGTCTCCTTCATCATTGCGCTCGTCGTCAGCTATCTCGTCTGGTTGCTTGTCTGGCGCACCAAGCTCGGTTTCGAGATGCGCACGCTGGGCGTCAGCCCGACGGCGGCGGCCTATGCCGGCATCCCCTATGCCCGCACGGTGATCATCGCCATGCTGCTCTCCGGCGCGCTTGCCGGCATGATGGCGCTGAACCCCGTCATGGGCTCGTCGGCCCGCCTGCAGGTGGAATTCGTCGGCGGCGCCGGCTTCGTCGGCATCGCTGTCTCGCTGATGGGCCGCAACCATCCGGTCGGCATCATCGTGGCGGCGATCCTCTTCGGCATCCTCTACCAGGGCGGCGACTGGGTTTCCTTCGAAATGCCGAACATCACCCGCGAGATGATCCTCGTCATCCAGGGTCTGGTGATCCTCTTTGCCGGCGCGTTGGAATATATGTTCCGGCCGGCGATGGTGCGCCTCTACCAACAGTTCAAGCGCGGTTAAGGAGCGGGCGATGGATTATTATGACATCTTCATCAGCGTTCTGAGCTCGACCATCCGCCTGTCGATCCCGCTGATCTTCACCGCCCTTGCCGGTCTGTTTTCGGAACGCGCCGGCATCTTCGATATCGGTCTCGAGGGCAAGATGTTGGGATCGGCCTTTGCCGCCGCCTGCGTTGCCTATCTCACCGATTCGGCCTGGCTCGGCCTCGGTGCCGGCATCCTTTGCTCGGTGGCGCTGAGCCTGGTGCATGGTTTTGCCTCGATCACCAATCGCGGCAACCAGATCGTCTCCGGCGTCGCCATCAACTTCTTCATCGCCGGCATCACCATCGTGCTCGGTCAGGCCTGGTTCGGCCAGGGCGGACGCACGCCGCAGCTGTCGCCGGAGTCGCGCTTCGCGCCGATCATCCTGCCGGGCGCCGATGCCGCCCGCGACATACCGATCATCGGCCCGATCTATGCCCATGTCATATCGGGCAACAATGTCCTCACCTATCTCGCCTTTCTCGCCGTGCCGTTTTCCTGGTGGGTGCTTTACCGCACACGCTTCGGCCTGCGGCTGCGCGCCGTCGGCGAAAACCCGGGCGCGGTCGATACAGCCGGTATCTCGGTCGCCTGGCTGCGCTACCGCGCCGTCATGTGTGCCGGCATTTTCTGCGGCTTTGCCGGCACCTATCTGGCGATCGCCCAGTCTGCCGCCTTCATCAAGGACATGTCGGCCGGCAAGGGCTACATCGCGCTTGCCGCTCTCGTCTTTGCCAAGTGGAAGCCGGTACCTGTCATGTTTGCCTGCCTGCTCTTCGGCTTCCTCGATGCGCTGGCAAATTTCATGCAGGGAAAGCATGTGCCGCTGATCGGCGAAGTGCCGGTTCAGGTCTTCCAGGCGCTGCCCTATGTTCTGACCTGCGTCCTGCTTGCCGGCTTCATCGGCGTTGCGACCCCGCCGAAAGCCGGCGGCGTGCCTTATACGAAGGAGCGTTGAAATGTCTCACGACCTGTTCGAAGCCGCCCGCGGCGCCATGGCTTTTGCTCATGCGCCCTATTCGAAATTCCCCGTCGGCGCGGCGATCCGCGCCGAGGACGGTAAGGTCTATACCGGCGCCAACATCGAAAATCTCTCCTTTCCGCAAGGATGGTGTGCCGAGCCGACGGCGATCGGCGCCATGATCATGGGCGGCGCGAAGAAGATCGTCGAAATGGCCGTCATTGCCGAAAAACTGCCGCTCTGCCCGCCCTGCGGCGGCTGTCGCCAGAAGATCTCCGAATTCGCCTCCAAGGAAACGAAGATATACCTCTGCGATGAGGCGGGCGTGAAGAAGACCATGACGATGGAAGAGCTTCTTCCCTTCAGCTTCGAGACTGAACTCGGATGAAGGCGACGGTCAGCCTGCTCGCCGCACTGCTCGGGGGCATCAAGCCGCGTCACGGCATCGTGCTCGGCTCCGGTCTCGGCTCCCTCGTTGGTGAGCTCGATGACGCCGTGCGTGTTCCCTATCGTGACCTGCCGGGCTTTCCCGTCAGCGCCGTCTCCGGCCATGCGGGCGAAGTCGTCGCCGGCCGCCTCGGCGGCGTGCCCGTTATCATGCTCTCCGGCCGCGTGCATTATTACGAGAAGGGCGATGCCAACGCCATGCGCCTGCCGATCGAGGTGCTGAAGGCGCTCGGCGTCGAAGCGCTGATTCTGACCAATTCGGCCGGATCGCTGCGCGACGACCTGCCGCCCGGTTCGGTAATGCAGATCACCGATCACATCAACTATTCCGGCATGAACCCGCTGATCGGCGAGGAAAGCGATCACCGATTCGTCGGCATGACCAATGCCTATGATGCGGGGCTTGCCGCGGCGATGCAAAGGGCAGCGGCAAAGCTTGAAATCGAGCTGGCGCAGGGCGTCTATATGTGGTTCTCCGGTCCAAGCTTCGAAACGCCGGCCGAAATCCGCATGGCGCGCATCCTCGGCACCGATGCCGTCGGCATGTCGACGGTGCCCGAGGTGATCATCGCAAGAATGCTGGGCCTGAGGGTTGCAGCCGCCTCCGTTATCACCAACTATGGGGCAGGCATGACCGGCAATGAGCTCAGCCATCAAGAAACCAAGGACATGGCGCCCATCGGCGGCGCCCGTCTCGCCGCCATTTTGAAAGACATGATTGCGGCTGGAACAGGATGATTTTGGGCCGGGTCGGCCTAAAATCTGAATCCTGTTCTACATTAAATAGTTAAAGCATGATGTCGTTTGAAAACCGCCCACACTTTTCGGCATCATGTTCTAGAGGAAGCGAAGATGAATAGCCATTCCAACCGGGAGACGGCGGCTGTCGCCCTTTCCCTCCTCGATCTCACCAATTTGAAGGACGATTGCACCGAGGCGCAGATCGAGATGCTCTGCGCCCGTGCACAGACGCCCTATGGCAACAGCGCTGCGATCTGCATCTGGCCGCGGTTCGTCGCCCAGGCGCGCAACATCCTCGGCACCGGCCATGCCTTGCGTATCGCGACCGTCGTCAACTTCCCCTCGGGCGATATGGAAGTGGCCGATGTCGCCGCCGAAGCGCGGGAGGCGATTGCCGATGGCGCCGATGAGATCGATCTGGTCATCCCCTATCGCAAGCTTCTCGCCGGCAATGAGAAGGCGGTGACCGACATGGTCAAGGCCGTGCGCGCCGAATGCACCGGCCCCGTCCTGCTGAAGGTCATCATCGAGACCGGCGAGTTGAAGGATGCGGCATTGATCCGCCGTGCCTCCGAACTCGCTATCGAAGCTGGTGCTGATTTCATCAAGACCTCCACCGGCAAGGTCGCCGTCAACGCCACGCTCGAAGCTGCCGACATCATGATCCGCGCTATCCGTGAGAGCGGCCGCAAAGTCGGCTTCAAGCCGGCCGGCGGCATCGGCTCGGTGGCTGATGCCGCCCTCTATCTGAGCCTTGCCGAAACCATCATGACGCCGGACTGGGCGATGCCGTCGACGTTCCGCTTCGGCGCTTCCAGCCTGCTCGACGATATCCTGGCGGTTCTGAGCGGAACACAGTCGGCACCGGCTGCAGCATCGAGCTATTGAAATGATCCCGCAGGAGATCATCCGGCGCAAGCGCGATGGCGACGAACTCGACGCCGCCGATATCAGCTCCTTCATCGCTGCGTTGGCTGCCGGCCAATTGTCGGAAGGCCAGATCGGCGCGTTCGCCATGGCCGTCTGGTTCAAGGGCATGTCGCGCGCCGAAATCGTGGCCCTGACGCTGGCGATGGCCGATTCCGGCGACAGGCTGCAATGGGCCGATATCGACCGCCCGGTTGCCGACAAACATTCGACCGGCGGCGTCGGCGACAATGTTTCGCTGATGCTGGCCCCGATCGCTGCTGCCTGCGGCCTCGCCGTTCCGATGATCTCCGGGCGCGGCCTCGGCCACACCGGTGGCACGCTGGATAAGCTCGAATCCATTCCCGGCTATATGATCACCCCGGATGCTGACCTGTTCCACAAGGTCGTGAAGGAGGCGGGATGCGCCATCATCGGTCAGACCGGGACCTTGGCGCCCGCCGACGGCAGGCTCTATGCCGTGCGCGACGTGACCGCCACGGTCGATTCCATCCCCCTCATCACCGCCTCTATCCTCTCGAAGAAACTTGCGGCCGGGCTCGAGACGCTGGTGCTCGACGTCAAGGTCGGCAACGGCGCTTTCATGGCTGACCGCGGCCAGGCGGAGATCCTGGCGCAGTCGCTGGTCGAGGTGGCCAATGGCGCAGGCGTGAAGACCTCGGCCCTGATCACCGACATGAACCAGCCGCTCGCCGATAGTGCCGGCAACGCCGTCGAGATGCGGAACTGCCTGGATTTCCTGGCGGGCAGAAAAAAGGACACGCGGCTTGAGACCGTCGTTCTCGCTTTCGCTGCCGAAATGCTGGTGAAATCCGGCATCGCCGCTTCGTCTGATGAAGCCGAGGCGATGGCGCGTCGAGCCCTGTCATCGGGAAGGGCGGCAGAGGTCTTCGCGCGCATGGTATCGATGCTCGGCGGCCCGGCCGATCTCATCGAAAACCCCGACCGATATCTGGCCAGGGCACCTGTGGAAAAACCTGTCCCGGCCGCCCGGTCCGGCTGGCTTGCCGCCTGCGATGCGCGCGGTATCGGCGTCAGTGTCATCGATCTCGGCGGCGGAAGACGCCATCCGACGGACCGGATCGACCACCGCGTCGGCTTTTCCGAACTCCTGCCGCTCGGCACCCGCGTAAAAGCGGGCGAACCGATCGCTCTCGTTCACGCTGCTGACGAGACCGCGGCGGAGAGGGCGGCGACAGCACTTGCCACGCACTACCGCATCACCGACGACAAGCCGGAGTTGACACCGGTGATTGCGGGGCTGGTCTAAAGCGGTTTACTGCTTGAGGCTGAGCGAACCGTCGGCGACGGAATAGGAGGCGAGCTTCTGCAGGAAGCTCATGCCGACCAGCGTCGTCGTCAGCGCATCGTCCCTCAGGACGAAGGCTTCGACATCGCGCACGCGAATACCGCCGATTTCGACCCGGTCGAGTGTCACATGCGCGGCCTTCGTCTGGCCGTTCGCGGTGTTCACCCCATAGCGGAAATCGAGCTGGCTGGCCGTGAAGCCCAGTCGGCGGGCGAGGGTCTCATTGAGCGCCACATAGGTGGCGCCGGTATCGATCAGGCCCTGCACCGGCTTGCCGTTGATCTTGAAGCTGCCGATATAATGGCCCTGCGCATCGGCCTGCAGGCGGATCGCATTGCTGCCGGATACGGGCGCGGGTACTGCGGGCTCATTGCTTTCGGTCGATACGTAATTGGCGGAGAGAGCGTCAGCAGGTTGCTGGCTGGCGCTTCCGAAGAAGGAAGGCACCTGTGTGGCGAGCACCGCGGCGATGCTGGCGAATAGGACGGTGCGCACGAGCATGAAACAGAAATCCTTCCTGTATAAACCCCGCCTCATGCGGGGCCTCATGCTTCAGGTTCCTAAACCTCAAGTGCTGATAAGTTGCTAAGATAGATGACAAAAGGCCCGGAGCGAACCGCCGGGCCTTCAAGTCTTTCGATTTGGTAAAGGAAGGCTGAAATTACTTGGTGCCGTACATGCGGTCGCCGGCATCGCCGAGGCCGGGCATGATGTAGCCTTTCTCGTTGAGATGACTGTCGATCGATGCGGTGAAAACCGGAACATCGGGATGCGCGGCGCGGAAGTTGCGGATGCCTTCCGGGGCGGCAAGCAGGCAGAGGAAGCGGATATTGTGGGCGCCGCGTTCCTTGAGTTTGTCGATCGCCGCGATCGAGGAATTGCCGGTCGCAAGCATCGGGTCGACGACGATGATCAGGCGCTCGGCCACGTCCTCCGGCGCCTTGAAATAATATTCTACCGGCTGCAGCGTCTCGTGGTCGCGGTAGACGCCGATATGCGAGACGCGGGCGGAAGGCACGAGATCGAGCATGCCTTCGAGCAGCCCGTTGCCGGCACGCAGGATCGAGGCGAAGACCAGCTTCTTGCCCTCGAGGATCGGCGATTCCATCGTCTGCAGCGGCGTCTCGATCGTTTCCATCGTCAATTCGAGATCGCGGGTCACCTCGTAGCAGAGCAGGGTCGAGATTTCGCGCAGCAAGCGCCGGAAACTTCCCGTCGATGTCTCCTTGCGCCGCATGATGGTGAGCTTGTGCTGCACAAGCGGATGATCGATGACCGTGACGCCGTCCATGGGGAAGCCTTTCATTCTTTCTATCGGATGTTTCTTTCACGGAAATCGGCCTGACCGCAAGAGTGGCGGTCAATTTGCGTCGATCTTCCCCAGTCTCTCAAGTCTTTTAAAGCCGGGCGAGCAAAGTCTTTCGTGTCTCATCGTCGACGAAGGCCGCCTCTATCGCAGTGCGCGTTATGGCGTCGATCTCGGCGTCGCCGAAGCCGAAAACCCCGGCGGCAAGCTCGTATTCTCGCTTGAGCGAGGTATGGAAGAACGGCGGATCGTCTGAGCTGATCGTCACCCGCACGCCTGCTTCCTTCAGATGGCGCAGCGGATGGGAGGCGAAATCGGGAAAGACCCCCAGCGCGATATTGGAGCCCGGGCAGATCTCGAGCACGGTGCCGAGATCAGCAAGCCGCTTCACCAGATCGAGATCCTCGATGGCGCGCACCCCATGGCCGATGCGCGAGGGGCGCACCGCGTCGAGCGCGTCGGCGACGCTGAAGGCGCCGCAGACCTCGCCGGCATGGATGGTCAATCCGAGGCCGGCATCGCGGGCGATATCGAAGGCTCTGATATAATCGGCGACGCGCCCCATGCGTTCCTCACCCGCAAGGTTGAAGCCGGTAATCAAAGGATTGCCGGCCTTTGCCGCATATTCGGCAGCACCGATCACACTCTCCGGACCGAAATGCCGCTCGCCGGTGACGATCAGCCGGGCCTCGATGCCGCTCTTTTCCTTGGCCCGCCGGATGCCCTCGCAGACACCGGATATATAGGCGTCGGCGCTGAGCCCGATGCGCTCGCCGTGGTCGGGCGAAACGATGAGCTCGCTGTAGATCGTATTGATGCCTGCGAGTTCATCGAGATAGGTTTCGGTCAGAAGCGCATAGTCTTCCTCGGTCTTGTAGACCTCGGAAACCTTGTCGTAACATTCGAGGAAGCTTGCGAAATCGTGCCAGACATAGGCTCCGTCGCGAAGCTCGGCGCTGATATCGACGCCGTATTTCCGCGCCTGCGCTGCGGTCAGAGCTGGAGGGGCCGCACCCTCCAGATGGCAGTGCAGCTCGACCTTCTTCAGATGCGATGTCACAGAAAACTCCTTCCGTGCGGTCCGGCCGGGATGCCGAGATGCCGGGCGATGCTCTCACCGATATCGGCATAGCTGCGGCGCACGCCGATCGAACGCGACCGGATGCCGGGGCCATAGGCGATAACCGGCACGCGCTCGCGCGTATGATCCGTGCCGCGCCAGGTCGGATCGCAGCCATGATCGGCGGTCAGTACGACGAGATCGCCGGGCTTCAGTTTCTTGTGGACTTCGGGCAAGCGCGCATCGAAGGCTTCGAGTGCCGCGGCATAACCCGGCACATCGCGGCGATGGCCGTAGATCATGTCGAAATCGACGAAATTGGTGAAAACGAGATCGCCATCCTCAGCCTCGTCGATCGCCGAGAGCGACGCATCCATCAGCGCCGCGTTGCCGTTCGCCTTGATGACCCTGGAAATGCCCTGATGCGCGAAGATGTCGCCGATCTTTCCCACGGCATGCACATGCCGGCCATGCTCAATCAGCCGGTCGAGCAGCGTCGGCTCCGGCGGCAGCACGGAGAAGTCGCGCCGGTTTCCGGTGCGCTGGAAGGACGAGGTAGACTGGCCGATAAAGGGCCGGGCAATGACGCGGCCGATATTGTAGGGATCGAGCAGTCCCCGGGCCAAACGGCAGAAGGCGAGCAGACGCTCGAGGCCAAAATGCACCTCGTGCGCCGCGACCTGGAAGACCGAATCCGAGGAGGTGTAGCAGATCGGCTTGCCGGTGCGGATATGCTCCTCGCCGAGCCGGGCGATGATCTCCGTTCCCGAGGCATGGCAGTTGCCGAGAATGCCGGGCACATCAGCCTCCCTGCACAATGTCTCGATGAATTCTGGAGGAAAGGCGTCGCCCTCTGTCGGGAAATAACCCCAATCGAAACTGACAGGGGTTCCCGCGATCTCCCAATGACCTGATGGCGTATCCTTGCCACGGGAGATTTCGGTAGCGGCGCCGTAAATACCGTAGACCTTTTCCGGGACGGGCATGCCGGCCGGAAACCGGCCGGAAGCGGACCGGGCGATATGCATCAGCCCGAGTTCCGACATGTTGGGCAGGGAAAGCCGCCCTTCGCGCAATCCGGCGCGGTCCCCGGCTCCGGCTGCGCAGAACTCGGCGATATGGCCGAGCGTATCAGCGCCTTCGTCGCCATAGGCCGCCGCATCCGGCGCTCCGCCAATGCCGAAGGAATCCAGAACGAAAAGAAAGGCACGCGCCATTTTACACCCGAGAAAGCCGATCGCCGGCCTCTGGAATGTCGGAGGCGGCTGAGATCCAGCCATATAATGCCGCGGCCGGCTTGGCAAATTACAGCGCCGCGCGTCTTTTTCAAAGGACGCCGTAACACTTTGAATTGCTGCATAACTCCTAAATCGATCTCGATTTAGGAGTTATGCAGCAGAGAAGAATGGGGAGGACCGTCAGCAGTCGCCGCAGGGAATCGAGTCGCCTTGCCGCTGGCGGTAGAAATAACTGCGGCCGATGGTGATCGTGCGCATGCCGTCCGGCATGAAGTTCGGCGCGAACAGGAACATCGTATAGGGGATGCTGAGTTCGGTGCGGACCAGGAAGCTGTTCGCCGTCTGCATGTCCGCTGGCACGTTGCTCACTGTGGCGTTCTTGGCATAGGGCACCGTCCCGTCCTGCGCCCAGGACCAGAGCACTTTCGCATTGGCGCCGGCATCGATGGTAATGCCGGTGATCTTCAGCGTCAGCGACGTCGAATTGTAGGGCACGAAGATCGCCGTTGCGACCGACGGCATTTGCGCGAGCGCGCTCTTCGTGACGGATTGCTGCTGGGTGATGAGGTCGGCCACCGTTCCTGCGGCGCGTGTCACGCGCTTGCTGACGCTGAGGCCGATTGTGATCTCGAAAGCGCCAATATAGAGCATGATGAGCACGGGAAAGAGGATCGCGAATTCGATCGCGCCGGCGCCCTTGCGGTCGCGGGCCAGCCGCCGCGCCGTCAGGACCACACTGGTGAACGGGTTGCGCAATGCCATTATGGATACTGCTCGTTCTGGAAGGCTGCGGTCCCGACGATCAGATATTGCCGCGGCATCGAAGCGTCGGCGGGACGTATCGTGGTGATATAGGGCCGGACCAGATCCGTGATGATTTCCCAGCGGTAATAGGCGCGCAGCATGTTGATCGTGCCGGCGCCGCCCGGCGCATATTTGAAGGCCGCCGTATTGATGTCGGCATATTTGTCGGTGGAAAGCTTGGGGATCGTCGTCGGAATGGCCGAAAACGTGCTGAACGTCTGCACATCCACATAAAGCTTACTCGGCGTGGCGACTTCGCTTGCCGAGCAACGGATCAGGATCGAGATCTCGTCGCAGAAAGCCTGGCGGAATTGCGCCTGGTTCATATCGGTCGTGCGGCCGAGATTATAGGTGATCTGCCCAGTTCGCATCCGGCGGCTCATCGTGTCAACGCCGTTGGACACGAGTTCCTCGGCGGCGAAGGCGACGAAAGTTTCGAGGATTGCGAAAATCACCAGGAAATAGGGAATGGCAAGCAGGGCGAATTCGATCGCCGCAGCACCCTCGCGCGAGCGGGCGAGAGCGCGAAACCGTAAGAAACGGAATGGCGTAAAGGCGCGCCCCTTATCCGTCTTTTGATCAATTACCGTCATTGCCTGGACCTAAGCGACATTCTTCGTCCGTCACACTAGGATCCGTTCGTTGATTTTCCGTTTCAGCCTGACACGACGATTTTAACGAATGGTCGAGAAAGCTCCGAGATATGCTCAGGGTGAGGCGCTCGCGGTGGCTGCTTGCTGCGCATGCTGCTCGCAATTCGGCGTGCAGGACAGTACGGAGCGCTCGGTCTGCCGGTAGACACGCACCGTATTGCCTTCGTCGATCGACACCAGGATGCGTTCGTCGAGGATCGCATTTCCGTCGGCATCGAGAAGCACCAGATTGGTGGTGCCGAAGCTGCGGCCTGTCAGCACGATGGTCTTGGCGTCGGCAACCGTTGCATCGGCGACCTTGGCATTGCCGACGATCACCTTGCTGACGGGGCGATCGAGCTTTAGCACGCGCGCGTGATCCATATAGACGCGCAGCATGTCATCGTCTGCGGCCGCGGAAACTCCCGGAACACCGAAAGCGGCGATCATGCCGGCAAAGAAAATGGTTTTGCCGCTTGATGACATTTGGTCCTCTTTCACGATCACAGCGCACTATGCGCATAGAATGGAAAAAAATGGTGAACGAAGCCTTAAGCCCGCCGCTCTGTTCCAGGATGAAGCGTAATGCTCCGATTCGGCACGGTTTCCGGACGACGCACGCCTCGGTTGGAGGCGAAATTTGTGCTATTTCTGGATGAATGCAGCATTTATTCCCGGAATATTGTTAAATATTGAGATAAGTGCGTAAGAAAATACTGACTCTACAAAGGCCTGTAGTCTCGTTCACATGTCGTTAACTCATTTCCTTAAGCCGATGGAAACGGCCATTCGCTAGGTTGCAGTCATCCGATCAACGGCAAACAGTTGGCGGACGTGCTGAACATCAACTGGAGTTAGGAGTTACCATGACCAAGCTTTTTAGCCGTTTTCTGAAGGACGAATCCGGCGCGACCGCAATCGAATACGGCCTGATCGCCGCCCTCATTTCCGTAGCGCTCGTGACTGGCGCAACCACGCTCGGTGGCAAGCTCAACAGCACGTTCTCCGCGCTGGGCACCAAGCTGGACACAGCTGTCACCCCCCCGGCCAGCTGATATAGACCGCCGTCAAGCGGCGTCTGCATGATCCCGTCCGGATCTGCTCCGGCCGAACTATCCGAGCGGGCTCACAGGCTGAACGGCCGTGAGCCTTTTCGCATCAACTCACGATCGGGTATACGCATGATCGCAGCTGCAGTCTTCGTGATACTGCCACTCTGCCTCGCCATGGCGGCGTTCTCGGATCTGTTCACCATGACGATCCCGAACCGCATTTCCGTGATCCTGATCGCCTCTTTCCTCGTTCTCGCGCCGTTCTCCGGCTTGGGACTGGAAATGATCGGCATGCATCTTGCCGGCGCCGCCATCGTCTTCAGCGCCTGCTTTGCTCTCTTTGCATTCAATGTGATGGGCGGTGGAGATGCCAAGCTGTTGACAGCCACCGCGCTCTGGTTCGGTCTGAACCAATCCCTTGCGTTACTCATGACCGACGTTGCCATGATCGGCGGCCTCATCACCCTGTTGATCCTGCTGGTGAGAGGGCAATCGGACACCATCCTCGCCATCGGTCTGCCGGTGCCGAACTCGGTCCTGCTCGCCAAGAAGATCCCCTATGGCATCGCGATCGCGATCGGCGGTTTCATGGCCTTCCCTTCCTCGCCGCTCTTTCTCGTCGCGCTGGAAAGCCTGAAATAACGGCATTTTAAATGCCCGTTAACTTAAAATGTAAGCGTTCTATTAACTATAATTATACCAATTGCTGAGCATTCTACAGGGCGAACATATCGTGCCCTGAGGAATGATCGATGAAACCGGCCCGCCTTATAATCCTAGCTGTCGCCGTGGTGGCAGCCGGCCTCGCCGGCCTCCTGGCAATGCAAATGGCGGGCAGCGGCGGTGTCGTCACCCAGGTTCAGTCGGTTATCGAGAAGGAACCGACCGTCAACATCCTTGTCTCGAGCGCCAATCTGCCGGTCGGCGCAAGGCTGGACGACAAGTTGGTGCACTGGATGGCCTGGCCGCAGGGCGGCGTCGTCCAGGGCCTCATCACCGAAGCCGACAAGCCGGATGCGATCAAAGACCTGCAAGGCGCCGTCGTGCGTCTGCCGATCTTCGAAGGCGAACCGATCCGGTCGGAGAAGGTCGCCGATTCCAGCAGCCGCATCCTTTCCTCGCTATTGCCGGCCGGCAAGCGCGCCGTCGCGACCGAAATATCGGTGGCAACCGGTGCCGGCGGCTTCATCCTGCCGAACGACCGCGTCGATGTCATCATGGTCCGCAAGGGCACCGAGGCCGACAAGCTCATTACCGAAACCGTGCTGAGCAATGTTCGCGTTCTCGCCATCGACCAGCAGATCCAGGAAAAGGACGACGGCTCGAAATCGGTGGTCGGCACGACTGCGACGCTCGAGCTCACCCCTGATCAAACGAAGGTTCTCGCGGTCGCCCAGCAGATGGCCGACCGACTGTCGCTCGCCCTTCGCTCGGTCGCCGATGCGCAGGAGCAGGATACAAGTGCCGCCGACTATTTGCTGAGCGGCGACAACGGCAGTGCGATCATTCAGGTCATCAAGTCGGGCGCCATCGTCACGGATGCCAGCGCAGCGCCGAAGGCGGAGTAAGAGAACGTGCAAATGTGCAATTCAACGCGGCGCGCCGGACCTCTCCTGACAGGCTGCCTTTCGCTGGCAATCGGCGTCTCCGGTATAGTTCCGACCTCTTTCTCCCCGCTTCTGGGCGCAGGCGAGGCGCACGCCGATTCCGATAGCCTGGTCCGGATCTCTCAGACTGGCCCCAATGCCCATCGCCGGCTGAAGCTCGGGCTCAACAAGGCCGTCGTCGTCGATCTGCCGGACGACGCGCACGATATCCTCGTCTCCGATCCGACTATGGCCGATGCCGTGACCCGTACCTCGCGGCGCATCTACCTGTTCGGCAAGAAGGTCGGCCAGACCAACATCTTCGTCTTCGGTGCCGGTGGACAGGAGATCGTCAATCTCGACATTGAGATCGAACGCGACGTCTCCGGCCTCGAAGTCAATCTCCGCCGATTCATTCCGGACTCCAACATCAACGTCGAAATCGTCTCCGACAACATCGTGCTGACCGGCACCGTGCGCACGCCGCAGGATGCCACGCAGGCGGCCGATCTGGCGCAGGTCTTCCTGAAGGGTGGCGAGGCGACGACCAGAACCGAGACCGCATCCGGCACCGGCGGCGATAGCTCGGTGGCGCTCTTTGCCGAAAACCGTCAGGCTTCGCAGGTTGTCAATCTTTTGCAGATCGAGGGCGAGGACCAGGTCACTCTCAAGGTGACGATCGCCGAGGTCCGCCGAGAAGTGCTCAAGCAGCTTGGCTTCGACAATCTGGTTTCCAGTTCTTCCGGTATGACGGTCGCCCAGCTCGGCAGTCCGAACGCCGACAGCGCGACATCGACGATTGGCGGCGGCCTGGCGGCGCTCTTCAAGAGCTCGATCGGCAAATACGACATTTCGACCTACCTCAACGCGCTGGAGCAGGCCAAGGTCGTCAAGACGCTCGCCGAACCGACGCTGACGGCGATATCCGGCCAGGCGGCGACCTTCAATTCCGGTGGTCAACAGCTTTATTCGACGACTGACAGCAACGGCAACGTCACTGTCGTGCCGTTTAACTATGGTATCAACCTCGCCTTCAAGCCGGTCGTACTGTCATCGGGACGCATCAGCCTGGAAATCAAGACCAATGTCTCCGAACCGGTGGCAGGCAGCGGCAATGCCACCTATCAGCGCCGTTCGGCGGAAACTTCGGTAGAACTGCCCTCGGGCGGTTCGATCGCGCTCGCCGGCCTTATACGCGACAACGTTTCTCAGACGATGGGCGGCACGCCCGGCGTCTCGAAGATCCCGCTGCTCGGTACGCTCTTCCGCCAGAAGGGTTTCGAGCGCCAGGAAACCGAGCTCGTCATCATCGCAACGCCCTATCTGGTGCGTCCGGTGGCGCGCAATCAGCTCAATCGGCCGGACGACAATTTTAGCCCCGAAAACGACGGTGCGACCTTCTTCCTCAACCGTGTCAACAAGGTCTATGGCCGCCGCGAGGCGCCTGTCGCCGATGCACAGTTCCACGGCTCGATCGGGTTCATCTACAAATGAGCGGGACACGATCGGCAGCAATGGCAGAAAACAGAGATCAGGCGATGGCTCATATGAATTCGACGACACCCCGCTTCGGAATCTCGAAGGCGCTTTTTGCAACGGCGGTGATGTCAGTGGCTGTCCTATCCGGATGCGCCGGCCCGCACGACCAACTGACGACCGGCGGCATTCCGGACGATTACCGCGCCCGTCACCCGATCATCGTGACAGAGGCTGAGCAGACAGTGGATATACCCGTCGCCTCGACCGATCGCCGCCTGACCATCGCCCAGCGCGATCTTATCCGCGGTTTTGCCACAAACTACATCTCGCGCGCCTCCGGACCGGTTTACGTGCTGTCGCCGCAAGGCTCGCCCAATTCGGCGGCAGCCTATCAGCTGCGCAATCAGGTCCGTGCCGAGCTGGCGTCGCGGGGGATCGCAAGCTCGAAAATCGTCAATACCTCCTATGCCGCGGCCGGCCCCGGCGACGCGGCGCCGATCCGGCTGAGCTTTACCGGCACGACCGCCATCACCACGCAATGCGGTCAGTGGCCGAAGGACATCTCGAACGATTTGACCAACCAGAATTACTATAATTTCGGCTGCGCCTCGCAGAACAACCTTGCCGCCCAGATCGCCAATCCGGAGGATCTGGTGGCGCCCCGCGGCATGACCCCGATCGACGCGCAGCGGCGCAACAATGCCATCCAGGAATACCGGACGACGACATCGACGATCGAAGATGTCGCCGGCAGCGACAGTAGCTTCTAAGGCGGAACGGCACGATGAGCGCGATCGAATACGAAATCAGGAATCCCAGCGAGCTTCGCAACGCCGACGAGGCGGTGCGCATGGCGGATCTGGAAAACATGCGGCCGCTGCCGCGCATCTCCGTCCACGCCTTCTGCGAGAGCGAGGCCCTGCAGCATGTCATGGAACGCTGCGCCAATGATCGGCGTGTGGCGAAGGTCAGCATGCGCATCACCAGCGGCGGCACCGCCGCCGCCGCCAACATGTTTTCCGGCGCCCCGACACCGAACCTCATCATCCTCGAGACCAAGGCGAACGCCGCAAACCTGCTTGCCGAACTCGCGCCGCTCGCCGCGGTCTGCGATCCCACGACCAAAGTCGTCATCATCGGTTATTACAACGATATCGGGCTTTATCGCGAGCTCATCCGCAACGGCATTTCCGAATATATGGTCCAGCCCGTCGCCATGCCCGATATCCTTGCGGCGATGGCCTCGATCTTCGTCGATCCGGACGCCGAGCCGCTCGGTCGCAGTATTGCCTTCATCGGCTCGAAGGGCGGCACCGGCGCTTCGACCATTGCGCATAATTGCGCTTTTGGCATTTCCAATCTCTTCTCCACCGAGACAATCCTCGCCGATCTCGACCTGCCCTATGGTACGGCGAACATCGATTTCGACCAGGATCCGGCCCAGGGCATCGCCGAAGCGGTGTTCGCGCCCGATCGTCTCGACGAGGTCTTCCTCGACCGCCTGCTGACGAAATGTTCCGAGCATCTGTCGCTGCTCGCGGCACCCTCGCTGCTCGACCGAGCTTATGACTTCGATGGACAGGCCTTCCAGCCGGTGCTCGATGTCCTGCAGCGCAGCGCGCCCGTCACCGTGCTCGATGTTCCGCATGTATGGTCGGAATGGACGCGCTCGGTGCTGTCGAGCGTCGACGAGGTGGTCATTGCAGCAGTTCCCGATCTCGCCAATCTGCGCAACGCCAAGAACATGCTAGACGCGCTGCGCAAGATGCGGCCGAACGATCGGCCGCCGCATCTCATCCTTAATCAGGTCGGCATGCCGAAACGTCCGGAGATTTCGCCGTCGGATTTCTGCGAACCGCTGGAGATCGATCCGATCGCGATCATTCCCTTCGATATCAATCTTTTCGGCAACGCTGCCAATAGCGGCCGGATGATCTCGGAAGTCGACCCGAAGTCGCCGACGGCGGAAACCTTTTCGCAGATATCGCACATCGTCACCGGCCGTGTCGCGATCAAGAAGGCGAAGAAGGGCGGCCTAATGGGCCTCCTGAAGCGCAAATAGACAAGTTAGAACGAGTAGATTGGATCGAGCGGCATGTTTGGAAAACGCGGAAACGAAGGTTCCGGAAAGGTCGGAGGAGCGATTGCTCCCCCACCGCCGGCTCCGGCCGCCGGCCCTGCGGCCTCTTCCCCCTCCATTCTGGTCGAACCCTCGCGCGAGTCCGCACGCCAGCAGGTGACGCCGCCGCCGATGCAGACGCCGCAGCGCAAGCGCCCGGCCCGCACCGATGAATATTACGACACCAAGGCGCAGGTCTTTTCCGCGCTGATCGATACGATCGATCTCTCTCAGCTGTCCAAGCTCGACGGCGAAAGCGCGCGCGAGGAAATCCGCGACATCGTCAACGACATCATCACCATCAAGAACTTTGCGATGTCGATCTCCGAGCAGGAGGAACTGCTCGAGGATATCTGCAACGACGTCCTTGGTTACGGTCCGCTGGAGCCGTTGCTGGCGCGCGACGATATTGCCGACATCATGGTCAACGGCGCTGGACAGACGTTCATCGAAGTCGGCGGCAAGACGATCGAATCGGAGATCCGCTTCCGCGACAATTCGCAGCTTCTCTCCATCTGCCAGCGCATCGTCAGCCAGGTCGGCCGCCGTGTCGACGAATCGAGCCCGATCTGCGACGCCCGCCTGCCGGATGGTTCGCGCGTCAACGTTATCGCGCCGCCGCTGTCGATCGATGGGCCGGCGCTCACCATCCGCAAGTTCAAGAAGGACAAGCTGACGCTCGATCAGCTTGTCCGTTTCGGTGCGATCACGCCGGAAGGCGCAACTGTGCTGCAGATCATCGGACGTGTGCGCTGCAATGTCATCATCTCCGGCGGCACCGGCTCGGGCAAGACGACGCTGCTGAACTGCCTCACCAACTATATCGACCGGGATGAGCGCGTTATCACCTGCGAGGATACGGCCGAACTGCAGCTGCAGCAGCCACATGTCGTGCGTCTCGAAACACGCCCGCCGAATATCGAAGGCGAGGGCGAAATCACCATGCGCGATCTCGTCAAGAACTGCCTGCGTATGCGTCCCGAGCGCATCATCGTCGGCGAAGTGCGCGGACCGGAGGTTTTCGACCTGCTGCAGGCGATGAACACCGGTCACGACGGTTCGATGGGCACCATCCACGCCAATACGCCGCGCGAATGCCTGAGCCGTATCGAATCGATGATCGCCATGGGTGGTTTCACACTGCCGGCAAAGACGGTGCGCGAGATCATCTCCAGCTCGGTCGATGTCGTCATCCAGGCAGCGCGCCTGCGCGACGGTTCGCGCCGCATCACCCAGATCACCGAGGTGGTCGGCATGGAAGGTGACGTCATCATCACCCAGGATCTGATGCGCTACGAAATCGAAGGCGAGGACGCGAACGGCCGGCTGATCGGCCGGCACATGTCGACCGGTGTCGGCAAGCCGCATTTCTGGGATCGCGCCCGCTACTTCAACGAGGAAAAGCGCCTTGCTGCCGCCCTCGACGCGATGGAAGCGAAAACGAAGGAATAGGCGTGATGTTCGGGTTCGATCCGATAGTCCTGGCAATCGTCGTCCTCGCCGCCGTCTCCGCGGGCGCGGTCGCCTATGCCTTGTTGTTTTCACGGATCGAGACTGACAAGAAATCGGCAAGCCGCATCAACCGCGTCAAGTCGGCCGAAAGTGACCGTGTCAAGGTCAAGGCTGCCCGCGACCGGGTGCAGGAGCTGTCGAAGCGCCGCAAATCGGTGCAGGACAACCTGAAGGACCTGGAAAAGCGCCAGCACGAAAAGACCAAGAAAACGCTGTCGATGAAATCCCGGCTGGTGCAGGCCGGCGTGACGATCACACCGGCGAAATTCTATCTCATCAGCGTCATCTTCGCCTCCGTGTTGCTGCTCGTCGCCTTCGTCGTTGGTGTATCGTGGATGGTCATGGTCGGTGTCGCCGTCGTCGCCGGTCTCGGCCTGCCGCGCTGGGTTCTCGGCTTCCTGATCAAGCGCCGCCAGAACAAGTTTCTCAACGAGCTCCCCAATGCACTCGACGTCATCATCCGCTCGATCAAATCGGGTCTGCCACTCAACGATGCCATCCGCCTTATCGCAACCGAGGGCACGGAGCCGGTCAAGAGCGAGTTCCGGCGCGTCATTGAAGCGCAGCAGGTGGGTCTCAGCATTCCCGATGCTTGCGCCCGCATGACGATCCACATGCCGCTCCAGGAAGTCAATTTCTTCGCCATCGTCATCGCCATCCAGTCGCAGGCGGGCGGCAATCTCTCGGAAGCGATCGGCAACCTCTCCAAGGTCCTGCGTGATCGCAGGAAGATGAAGGCCAAGGTTACGGCGCTCTCGATGGAAGCCAAGGCGTCGGCCTACATCATCGGCGCTCTGCCCTTCATCGTCGCGACCCTCGTCTATCTCACCTCGCCGAGCTACATGATGATCCTTTTCACCGATCCGCGTGGCCATTTCATCATGGGTTTCTCGGCGATCTGGATGTCGATCGGCATCTTCGTCATGCGCAAAATGATCAGTTTTGATATCTAGCCGGAAGGAAGCACCATGTCGCAGGACCTTGCCGCAACGCTCACCAATCCGAGCATGCTGATCGCACTTTTCGTGGCGATTGCCGTCTTCGCTACTTTTTATACGATCGCTGTTCCCTTCTTTGAGCGCGGCGATCTCACCAAACGCATGAAAGCCGTTTCGACCGAGCGCGAGCAGATCCGCGCCCGCGAGAGAGCGCGCATGAACGCGGAAACCGGCGCCGGCAAGGCTTCGCTCAGGAGCCAGAACAACCGCTCGGTCCGCCAGATCGTCGAGCGTTTTAACCTGCGTAAGGCGCTCGTCGACGACAATACGGTCAACAAACTGCGCGCTGCCGGTTTCCGCTCGGAGAATGCGCTGAATAGCTTCCTCGTGGCGCGTTTCCTGCTGCCTTTCCTTTTCCTGGCGCTTGCTGCCTTTTGGGTCTTCGGCCTCGGCAATCTCGCCGAAAGGGGCATGGCCATCCGCCTCTTCGCGGTCATCGGCATCGGCTATCTCGGCTTCTACGCGCCGAACATCTATATCTCGAACCGCATGGGCAAGCGCCAGCACTCGATCAAGCGCGCCTGGCCGGATGCGTTGGACCTGATGCTGATTTGCGTCGAATCCGGTATCTCAATCGAGGCCGCGATGCGTCGTGTGTCCGAAGAACTCGGCGAGCAGTCGCCGGCGCTCGCCGAGGAGATGGTGCTGACCACAGCCGAGCTCTCCTTCCTGCCGGATCGCCGCGTGGCGCTCGAAAATCTTGCCATACGTACCCAGATCGAGTTGGTACGCTCGGTGACGCAGGCGCTGGTCCAGGCCGACCGCTATGGCACGCCGATTGCGCAGGCGCTGCGCGTTCTCGCCCAGGAAGGGCGCGACGAGCGCATGAACGAGGCGGAAAAGAAGGCGTCCGCCCTGCCGCCGAAACTGACGGTGCCGATGATCCTATTCTTTCTGCCGGTGCTGATCGCCGTCATTCTCGGTCCGGCTGGCATCCAGGTGGCAGACAAGTTCTGACGTTTGCGCCGGCGCCGGAAAGCGGCGACCGCTTTCGGCGGAAGACGATCTGCATCAAGGACCATCGGTCCGATCAGCCACCAGAAAACGCGGATGACCGCCGCCGGCTGAGCTGGTAAATGGGATGGATGACCATCGATAAGCGCAAGCGCCCCCGCGGCGCCCCTGATGTTCGTTCAATCTAAAAGAGAGGCTTCCGATGTCTTCTGCGGGCATTTTCATCAGCATCATGGCAGCCTTGGTCGTCGGCGCGATGAGTCCCGGCCCGAGTTTCGTCGTCGTCTCCAGGATCGCCATCTCGCGCTCGAGGCTGGATGGCCTTGCGGCCGCACTCGGCATGGGCGCCGGCGGTGTCGTTTTTGCCGTGCTGGCGCTTGCCGGGTTGACGGCGCTGCTGTCTCAGTTCGAATGGCTCTATGTCCTGCTGAAGGTCGCAGGCGGCGCCTATCTCGTCTATATCGCCGTCAATATCTGGAGGAGCGCCGGTCAGCCGCTCGAGGTCTCCGACACCGTCAACGGCAATCGTGCGCCGAGGCTGAGCTTCGTGACCGCGCTGCTGACCCAACTCAGCAACCCGAAGACCATCATCGTCTATGCCAGCATCTTTGCCGCACTTCTGCCGCGGACGGTGCCGCTCGATCTCATCGTCGCGCTGCCGCTCGGCGTCTTTGCCGTGGAGGCCGGGTGGTATTCGATCGTGGCCTTCGCCTTTTCGGCCCGCCATCCGCGGCGTCTCTATCTTGCCGCCAAGGGCTGGATCGATCGGGCCGCCGGTGCCGTCATGGGCGGCCTGGGTTTGCGTCTCATTCTTTCAGGCCTGAGCGCCCGATAAGATCAGGATCTGTCTAAAGGCGTAAGCCTTTCCGACGACATGTTTCGGTCAGTTGGTGCTGCTGTCGCCTGCTGCTTGCGGCGTCTTGTCCTTGGCGGCGAGTTTCTGCCAGGAATTCTGCTGCGAGAGCATGCCTCTGAGATAGGCGACATTGGCATCGGCCTGCTGCGGCGCAAGTTCGCGCCGGGCGATCTGCTCGGCTTCCGGGAAACGCCCCTGCAGACCGACGACCAGGGCAAGGTTCTGCCTGACGCGGCTGTCGGCGGTCGGCTGGCTGGCGGCGGAGCGCAGGTAGGTTTCGGCCGTGCGCAGATCGCCGGTCAGCACGTAGGACATGCCGAGGTTGGAAAGGATGGAGGGCTCGTTCGGCTGGATGTCGAGCGCGTCGCGGTAGCGCTGCCGGGCATCGCTTGCCCGGCCCATCTGGTCGAGGATCGCGCCTTGGGCGGAGATCAGCTTCCAGTCAGGACGGTCGGGTGTTTGGGCGCGGCCGATCGTGTCGAGCGCTTGTTGGAACTGGCCGGCCGCCGCCTGCGCCTTGCCGTAGGCGGCCAGTACGTTGCGGTCGGCAGGATTGGCGATCGCCACCTGCTGCATGACGGCGAGCGCCTGCGTGTCGCGACCGTTCATGCGCAGCAGATTGGCGTAGTTGACGCCGGTGACGGGATCGCGCGGGTTCTTCTCATAGGCCTGGCCGAGCCGGTCCGTCGCCGAGCGCAGCTCGGTCGCGTCCATCTCTTCGACCGGCTTGGTGAGTTTCGGGACCGAGCCCGTTGTCATCCGGTCCTTGGTCGTCGAGCAACCGGCAAGTGCCAGGACGAGCAGCGTTGCCGCAGCGCCCTGCAGGATACGATTCGTGAATGTGGTGGTGAGCGAGGCAGGCATGGCGCGTTCCTGGATTCCGAAATCGGCGCCTGACCTCGAAGCGGAACAGGGAAAGGTTTGACGCGTAATCTTCGCTCCAGCAATAGTCTGTTAACCCTAACAGACCGTTAAGGAACGATTCCTTGCGACCGCCGAAGGACAATCATGGCCCCCTATCAGTTTATCGAGAGACCGACTCCTTTCAACACGAAGGGCGGTTCGACGCTGCCGATCTTTGCCGTTACGCCTGCCCATATCGAGACCGGCACCATCGATCCGATCGCGCTCAATTGGGCGCGCAGGGCAGGCTACAAGGCCGAAAGCGGGTCGCTGCTGCTGATCCCGACGGCCGAGGGCCATCTCGGCGGCGCGCTTTACGGCCTCGGCACCAATCCATCCGAGCAGCCTTACATCACCGGCAGGCTCGCCCGTGCGCTGCCGGCCGGCGACTGGCACATCGAGACCGCGCCGCTGACGGCAAATCGCCTGGCCCTCGGCTTTGGCCTCGGCAGCTACCGTTTCGACCGTTACAAATCCGAAAAATCGCCGGCGGCGACGCTGATGATCCCCCGCGATGCCGACGCAGCCGACATCAAGCGCCAGCTTGCCGGCGTCTTTCTCGCCCGCGATCTGATCAATACACCGACGAACGACATGGGGCCGAACCAGCTCGAGGCCGTTTTCCGTGGCCTGGCCGAACATTATAAGGCGGAGATATCGGTTATATCGGGCGACGACCTGCTCAAGCAGAACTTTCCGCTGGTCCATACCGTCGGCCGCGCCAGCGCCGATGCGCCGCGCCTTCTCGAGCTGCGCTGGGGCAAGAAGGGTCATCGCAAGGTGACGCTCGTCGGCAAGGGTGTCTGCTTCGATACCGGCGGTCTCGACATCAAGCCTGCCGCCTCGATGCTGCTGATGAAGAAAGACATGGGTGGGGCGGCAAATGTCATGGGGCTTGCCCTGATGATCATGGACGCCAAGCTGAAGGTCGACCTGCGCGTTATCGTTCCGGTCGTCGAAAATGCGATCTCGTCCAATGCCTTCCGCCCCGGCGACATCTACCGGAGCCGCAAGGGCCTGACCGTCCAGATCGACAATACCGACGCTGAAGGCCGGCTGATCCTTGCCGATGCGCTTGCCTATGCCGACGAGGAAGAGCCCGAGCTCTTGATCGACATGGCGACGCTGACCGGCGCTGCCCGCGTTGCGCTTGGCCCGGATCTCCCGCCCTTCTTTACCGACGACGCCAATCTGGCGCATGATCTGACCGAAGCGAGCCTGGAAACGGACGACCCGCTCTGGCGCCTGCCGCTCTATTCCGGCTACGAAAAGGATATCCGCACCAAATTCGCCGATCTCACCAATGCGCCGGCCGGTGGCATGGCGGGGGCGATCACCGCGGCCCTCTTCCTCAAGCGTTTCGTCAGCAAGGCGAAGAGCTGGGTGCATTTCGATATTTTCGGCTGGGCTCCGTCCGAACGGCCGCATTCGCCGGGCGGCGGCGAGGCACAGGCGATCCGCGCGCTCTTTCACCATATCCGCGAGAGCCTGCGCTGACGCCATCCGCAAAAAAGCGTTGAGGCGCGCCGCGTGTTCACGCGTTGCGCCCCGTTGCCGATCGTTAAAATTTTATTCACCTTGCCGGACAGCAATTTCCAGCGCCTCTTGCATGTCCACAGCAACTGCCGGAAAATGGAACGTTAGCGTAACGATCTTCCGGAGGGGCCGTGCCGATCGAACTGACCGCCTCGCAGGCGCTGGGGCTCTGGCATGGCGCGGCGCTCGATCAGGTCCGCCACGATGACCGCGATTTGACGTTGCGTCAGATGGCGATCCTGCTGCATATTTATCTGGTGCCGCCGCCGCACACGGTGCGCGGGCTTGCCGCCACGCTTGATGTCACCAAGCCGGTCATTACCCGCGCCTTGGATACGATGGGCGAGATGGGCCTGGTCGATCGTGTGCGTGACGATGCCGACCGGCGCAACGTGATCATCAAGCGCACCGTCGGCGGCGCGCTCTACCTGGAAAAGCTCGGCGATCTCATCCGAGATCAGGCCCGCCGACTGCCGATCTGAAAGGAATGCGAATGACGATGCTCGACCGCCGCCTGCATGCCTACCGGCCTGATCTCGCGGAAGCGCGGCTTGAAGGCAAGGTCGAGGCGTCCCGTTTTGTGGAAGGCACGCCGGCCCGCGTCGCCGTTCCCGTCGTGGGTTTGCGCCCTGAACCGGACCTTGCGCGTGGCATCGATACCGAGTTGCTTCTCGGCGAGGACGTGACGGTTTTCGATCGCGCCGATGGTTGGTGCTGGGTGAAAGCCGTCTCTGACGGCTATGTCGGTTATGTCGCGGCAGACGCGCTCTTGGAAGGCCGGCCGGCGCCGACCCATATCGTCACCGTCCAACGCAGCTTCGTCTATCCGGAACCGGAACTGCGCAAGCCCCACCAGGCCATCCTGTCGATGGGAAGCCGCGTCCACGTCGCCGGCGAGGCGGAGGCGCGCGGCAATCGCTATGTCGTGCTCGAGGACGGAACCGCGATCTTTGCCAAGCACGTCCAGCCGATCGGCGCGCTCGATGGCGCCGATTATGTGGAGATCGTCGCCCGTTTCCTGGAAACGCCCTATCTCTGGGGCGGACGTTCCGGCCTCGGCATCGATTGCTCCGGCCTCGTCCAGTTGGCGATGCTGATGACGGGCAGAGCTGCGCCGCGCGATACCGACCTGCAGGCGGCAGGCCTCGGCCAGCCGATCGATCGCTCAGAAATCCGCCGTGGCGACCTAGTCTTCTGGAAGGGCCATGTCGCCGTCTTCGAAGATCCGGAAACCATCCTCCACGCTAACGGTCATAGCATGACGGTGGCGCGCGAGAATTTCGCGGCCGCGGTCGAGCGCATCGGCTGGCTCTACGAGCAACCGACCGGCTATCGCCGCCCGATCAGCTGATCAGCCGATCGGAGGCCGCGGCCAGGATCTTACCCCGCCGGTCCAGTCCTCGAAGGCTTTCGACAGTCTCAGCACCCGCATGTCGTCGAAGCGCGGCCCGACGATCTGCAACCCGATCGGCATGCCCGATCGGGAGAAGCCGCAATTGATCGATGCGGCCGGCTGCTCCGACATGTTCCAAGGCACCGTGAAACCGATATGCTCGAACGGCAGGGCCGGATCGTTGGTCGGAGATGCCCATTCGGCCGGATAGGAGATGATCGGATTGGTCGGCGAAAGCAGGGCGTCGACCTCGGTAAACAGCCGTCCGCAGCTCTTGCGCATCTCGATCGTCTGATTGAAGCCCTTGACCGCATCGACGCCGCTGATGTCGGCGCCGCCCATCGCCCAATCCCTGATATAGGGCAGGATGCTGTCGCGCCTGTTGTCGTCGAGATCGGCGATATCGCCCCAGAACCGGGACCGCCAGAAATTGTCGAGGCCATCCAGCATCGCGCGCGTCAGCACCGGTTGGACTGATAGAATGGTCGCGCCGGCCGCCTCGAACTGTTTCGCCGCCGTTTCGACCGCGGCCCTGATCTCGTCCTCCACCGCAAGGCCGCAGCCGGCATCGAGCATCAACCCGATTTTCATGCCCGACAGGTCGATGTCGAGATGCATCCAGTTGAAATCGTTCGGCGGCAGGCTGGTGCCGTCGCGCCAGTCCGGGCGTGACAGCGTCGCCATCGAAAAGGCCGCATCTTCGACGGTGCGCGCCATCGGCCCGACGCAGCGCCCGACATAGTAGGGATCGGCCGGAATGCGCCCATGGCTCGGCTTGTAGCCAAAGATGCCGGTCCAGCCGGCGGGAAGGCGCACCGAACCGCCGATGTCGGTACCGATATGCAGCGGTCCGTAACCGGCCGCCGCCGCTGCGGAAGCCCCGGCACTCGATCCGCCGGGATTCTGCGTGGTGTTCCAGGGATTGCGGCTGAGAGGATGAAAGCTCGAAAGCCCGGAGGAAAGCATGCCGTAATCGGGGCAAGTGGTCTTGGCGAAGATCACCGCGCCATCTTCCCGCAGCCGGGCGGCGGCCGGCGCATCGGCGTCCGCGGGTTTGAGTTCCACTGCCCTCGTGCCTAATGGCACCGGCAGGCCCTTCGTGGCGATCAGTTCCTTCAGCGTCACCGGGATGCCGTCGAGGGAGCCAAGCGTTTCTCCCTTCGCCCAGCGCTCCGTCGACGCTTTCGCCTGCGCGCGCGCCGATTCCGGATCGTAGAGGTAGAGTGCCGAAATCGAAGGCTCCCAGGCCGCTATATGGTCTTCGAGGGCGAGCCAGTATTCGAGGGGGGAGAGGCTCTTATCGGCGAAGCGCTGCCTGAGTTCGCGGATGGTAAGGTCGGTTTCGGTCATGGCATGGTCTTTCGGGCTTTTCGTCTTGGGAGGACATCAGCGGCTCGCCTCGCGCGGGTCGAGCAGATCGCGCAGACCGTCGCCGAGCATGTTGAAGCCGAAGACGGTGAGCGCGATGGCAAGGCCGGGCAGGATCGCCAACCAGGGGGCAAGCGCCAGATAGGTTTGCGCATCGGCAAGCATCCGACCCCAGGTCGGCGCCGGCGGCGCCATGCCGAGCCCGAGGAAGCTCAGACCCGCTTCAGTGAGGATCGCCAGCCCCAGCTGGATCGCGCCATGCACGATGATCTGGCTCATAATGTTCGGCAGCACATGGCGCAGCGAAATGGTCAGGCGGGTATTGCCGATGGCGCGCGCCGCCGTGACGTAGTCGCGGCTCCAGGCCTGCAGCGAGGTCGCGAGTGTGACGCGGGCAAAGACCGGGATCATGAAGACGGCAATCGCAGTGATCGCGGTGAACCGCCCGGGTCCGAGAAAGGCGCCGAGCACCATAGCGGACAGGATCGGCGGCAAGGCGAAGATGACATCGCAGATGCGCATCAGCAGGGCTTCGAAAGGACCGCGGATCGCCGCCGCCGAAATGCCTGATATCGAGCCAAGCGTCCCGCCGATTGTTACCGCGGTGATGGCGATCGACAGCGAATTCCAGCAGCCCGCCATCAGCATCGAAAGCACATCGCGGCCGAACTGATCCGTGCCGAGCAGGCCGAAGGCAAGCGGCGGCTGCAATTTGTGGATGATCTGCATTTTCGCCGGTGGTAGCGGCGTCCAAACGAGCGACAGCAGCGCGACGGCGACCAGCAGCCCGATGATCACAGTCCCTGCAATCAGGTTCATTCGTCGGCTAAGTCTAAAGACCCGGCGGCGGCTGATAATGGCGGTGGATGCGATCGGTGCCATGGGTCAAGCCGCCTTTCTCATCCTGGGATCGATCGCCAGATAGGAGAGATCGACGACGAAATTCATCACGATGACCAGGCCTGCGAAGAACAGCACGACATCTTGCATGACGATGACATCGCGCTGGGAGAGCGCCTGCATCGCGAGCCGTCCGAGGCCGGGCAGGTTGAAGACGTTTTCAACCAGCACCGCGCCGGCGACGAGAAAAGTGAATTGCAGCCCGATCATCGTCAGGATGGGGATCAGCGCATTCGGCACGATATGCCGCCACAGCACCGCACTGCGGGAAAGCCCCTTTGCGACGGCAGTGCGGGCAAAATCCTCGTGCATCGTGTCGAGCACCGCTGAGCGCGCCACCCGCGTCAACACACCCGCCTGCGGCATCGCCAGCGCGACGGCGGGCATAACCAGCGCCTGCAATGCCGGCAGCAGGCCGGCGCCCCAGCCCGGGAAGCCACCGGCCGGCATCAGCCCGAGCATCGTCGAAAACAGGATGATCAAAAGCAGCGCCACCCAGAAGGCGGGCACGGCGATGCTGATCTGCGAAAACAGCGTTGCGATGATGTCGAAGACACCGCTGCGGCGCGAGGCGGCCAGCACGCCGAGCGGCAGGGCAATCGCCACCGAAAGCACGATCGCCATCAGCGCCAGTGGCAGCGTTACCGCCACCCGCTCGACGATCAACCCCGCGACCGGTACGCCATAGGTCAGGGAATTGCCGAGATCGCCTGATAGCACGCCGATCAACCATTGCCCGTAACGCAGCAGCAGCGGCTGGTCGAGGCCGAGACTGTGACGCAGCGCCGCAAGCGTCTCCGGCGTTGCCGAGGTGCCGAGCATGATCGAGGCGGGATCGCCTGGCAGAAGGTCCATGACGGCGAAGATCAGCAGCGAGACGACGACGAGCGTGACGATGAGACCGGCGAAGCGGCGGGCGAGGAGTGGGATCATGCGTGCCACGCTTTCGATGTGGCCTGGCGGCTCCCCTGCCCGCCCTCATTCCTGTGCTCGTCACAGGAATCCAGCCACGGGGCGTCTGCGCCGTGAATAACTCTCATGCGATGAGTAGCTGGTTCTCCCGCGCCCAAGGACTTGGGCGCACTGGATTCCTTTGACAAGCACAGGAATGAGGGAGCGAGAGGTTCGCGTGAGTCGACCATATCCGACTGTTCTGCTTCCGGCGCCAAGGCCATCACCTCATCACATCGCGCCTGACCTACCTCCCTCATTCGTCCCAGGACACGCCAGACAGCACATTGGAAGGGATCGGCTCGTTCTCCCACAGGCCCTTTAGCTTCTTGTCCCAGACGCCGAGTTTCGGCATGACGAAGAGGTAGAGCGCCGGCACGTCCTCGGCGAGGATCTTCTGCGCTTCGCCATAGATCGCATTCTGCGCGGCGGGATCGGTCGTCTCCTGAACCTTCTTCATCAGCGCGTTGAAAGCGGGGTTCTTATAATTGAAATAATAGGGATCGCGCGCATAGATGTCGATGTCGAGCGGTTCGGCATGGGCCACGATCGTCATGTCGAAGTTGCGGTCCTTCATGATGTCCTGGACCCATTTCGCCGGAAATTCCGTCGGCTCGATATTCATCGTCACGCCGATCTCGGCAAACATCGCCTGCATCACCTGGGCGCTGCGCGGCGCATAAGCCATCTGCGGCGATTTGATCGTGAAGGTGAAACCGTTGGGGTAGCCGGCTTCTGATAGCAGCGCCTTCGCCTTCTCGACGTCGTAAGGCAGCACGCCTGTCATGTCCTGATAGCCCGGATCGTTCGGCGTATAGTGGCTGCCGATCGGTGTGCCGAGGCCGGACCATGCGCCGTCGATTACCGTCTTGCGGTCGATCGCCATCATCAGCGCCTGGCGGACGCGTTTGTCGTCGAAAGGCTTCTTGGCAGTGTTCATGCCGGCAACGACCTTGAGCTCGGTATTGCCGATCTTGGTGACGAGCCTCGCATCGCCGTCGAAAGAACTCATCAGCTCAGGCGCGGCAAATTCCGGAAAGGCATCGAGATCGCCGGACTTCAGCGCAGCCGCCTGCGCCTGCGGATCGGCGATAAACCGGAAGCTCACCTTGTCGAGCTTGGCGGCCGCATCCTTGTTCCAATAATCGGCATTCCTGGCGAGTTCGACCTTGTCGCCCTTCGCCCAGTTGGCGAATCTGAAGGGGCCGGTCCCCACTGGCGTCGTCTTGTCGTCGGCAGCCGTCTTCGGTGCGACCATCACAGAGGCTGGCCAGCCGAGCCAGTAGAGCAGGCTGCCGGTCGGCGCCGAGAGATGCAGCACCAGCGTTTCGGCATCCGGCGTATCGATCGAGGCGATCGAAGCGAAGAAGCGCTTCTGCGGATTGACCGAATCGGCGCCACGGGCACGGTCGAGCGAAAACTTGGCGCTCGTGGCATCGAAGGCCTCGCCGTCATGGAATTTGACGCCGGTCTGCAGCTTGAACGTATAGGTCAGGCCATCGGGAGAGATCTCCCAGTTTTTTGCCAGCTGCGGCTGGATCTTGCCGGACTGGTCGATCGTCACCAGCCCTTCGAACACGTTCTGCCAGGTCACCTGGCCGATTGCGACGGGTGCCGCGATCGTCGGGTCGAGACCGGTCGGCTCGACGCTCATGCCGAGATTGAGCGTGGTCTTCGCCGCCTCGGCCGGCGTCATCGTCGTCATCACCAGGCCGGCCGAAAGTGCGGCACCGAGCGAAAACCGACGGGCCAAACGCGCGGAAGGCGCAAACGAAAACTTGATCATCATGTTCCCTTGTCTGGCCGCGCGTCGATGACGAAGGCCTTTTGCGAATAGAGTGGCACTATGCTAGTGCACACACAATGACGATTTTGTGTGCTCAGTGTAGCCGAAAAAGCTACACCGTAAATCCGCGGGCAATGCAAGCTCGAAGCGTCAGTCTTTCGTCTCGGTCCGGCGGTTCGTGCGCTCGCGCATGAACCTCTCGATGAAGTCGAGCAGTTTCGTCGCGGCGAAGGACAGCTGCCGGTCCGGCGCGACGCAGAGATCGACATGGGTGCGGATGCCGGTCTTGCCGGCCAGCGGAATGGCAAGGAGCTGACCCGCCTCGATCTCGCGGCGGACGGTCAGTGCCGGCAGCAGGGTGACCGCAGCGCCGCTGAGCACGAGTTCTTTCAGCATTTCGAGCGAGCTGGTGACGAAGACGGGATCGAGGCTCAGCCCTTCCTTCTCGAACAGCGCGTCGAAGGCCTGGCGGAAGCCGAAGGATTGATCCGGCAGTGCCAAGGCGTACTCGGCAAGCGTCCTTAGCGGGATCTCGGCATGCGCGGCGGCCGGATGCTGCGGCGTGGCGATGAGATCATAGGCGATCTCGGAGCGTAGCCGCACCTTGGCGCCGGACATCGGTGGCGCAAACAGCGTCACCGCAATATCCGCCTCGGCGCTGTTGACGGCATCGACCGCCTGCCGCGCGCTGGTGATCGTCACGGTAAAACGCAGCTTCGGATATTTCAGGCTGAATTCGGCAAGCGCCGGCGCCAGCAAATTGGCGACGGTGGCGCCATTGGCATAGATGCTGACACGGCCGCGCTGCAGGCCCTTCAGGTCTTCGATCAGCTGCTGCACATGATCGAGCTCGCGCAACGTCCGGCCGGCGCGGGCGGCAAGCAGTTCGCCGGCGGCCGTCAGCTTGACGCCGCGGGCGCTGCGTTCGACGAGCGGCGCGCCGAAATGATATTCGAGGTTTTCGATCTGCCGGCTGATCGCCGTCGGCGCGACATTGAGGTTCTCGGCCGCCTGGCGCATCGAATTGGTCCTGACCAGCTCGTCGAAATACATCAGCGCCCGGATCTGCATTCACGTCTCTCCGCCATTCGGCACGTTGTGGGTTCCGGTTCCGACCCTAAAGCATGTCGCCCAAATGTGCGCAGCGGTTTTGGGACAACGACATGGATAAAAACAAAGATCTCAATCAACGACCATTCGGATAGCGGTCGCGCCATGCCTTTTGCGCGCCCTCGACCGGAAGGGCGGTCGCCGCGTAGACGCCACGGGCGATCGCCCGCGCCATGACGATGGTCGCAAGGTGGCAAAGCTCCATCAGGCTTGCCATATCGTCTCTTCGATGCTTGGCCGTCGAAGCGGCAAAGACGGTATCGCCGTCGAGTGGCAGGTGCGCTGGCAGCAGTGCCCTGGCAAGGCCGTCATGGCCGGCGAGCGAAAGCCTGTGCGCCTCGGCCTTCGTCAGCTGCGCGTCGGTCACCACTGCGCCGATCGTCGTTGCCGGCGTGTTCATGCCCTTGAGCCGCATCCGGTGGTCGGCCACATCAGGCATACCGAGCCCGCCGAATTCCGCGTCTTTTTCGAAAGGTGCTGCCCAGAAATGCGGCCCGTCGCCGATCGTTGCGGAGCCGAGCGCATTGACGGCGACGATCGCCGCGACGCGATGCCCGGCACTGCTGACGGCGCTGGCCGAGCCGAGCCCGCCCTTGACGGTGGCCGTCGTCGCCCCTGTGCCTGCACCTGTCGTGCCGAGCGCGAATGTGCCCTTGGCCGCAGCCTGCAGTGCCGTATAGCCCATGTCGCGGTAGGGGGAGTGAAGGCCCCAATCCTTGTCGCCGCCGTTCAGCAGGTCCATCAGGATCGCCTGCGGCACGATCGGGATGCGCACCGGCCCGACGGCAAAGCCGCGGCCGCGCTCGCGCAGGCCCGCCTGCACGCCGCCGGCGGCATCCAGCCCGAAAGCCGAGCCGCCGGAGAGCACAAAGGCATCCACGGCATTGACGGTCATCGACGGATCGAGCAGGCCCGTGTCGCGCCCGCTCGGCGCACCGCCGAGCACCGTGCCGGATGCGACGGCCGGTTCGTCGAAGACGATGACCGTGACGCCGGAACCGAGCGCAAGGTCGGTCGCATGGCCGATGGAAAGACCTTCGATATCGGTGATGAGGTTGAGAAGATCGGGCAAGGGCGGATCCTTATGCGGAAAGGCGGCCGGTAGGACTGTACTGCATAATCCCTTAAATCGGAATCGATTTAAGGATAAAATTATGCAGCAATTCAAAGTGTTACAGCCTTTGCGCGTTGATAAAGACGCGCGGCGCTGCAATGCCCTCAAAAAACAAGACCGGCCCCATGTGGCGGGACCGGTCGGACATCGGGAAAAGCCGCGAATGCTAATCGCGGCCTCATGCCCTCAGGCATGAAGCGGCTTCGGATGACGGCGGGTCATCAGGTCATGGATGGCCAGCCGCACCTCATCGGGCGAGCCGAAACGCTGCTCGTCGAGGTCGTGGACATGAAATTTCACAGCGATGAACTTCAGCCGGTCTTCATCGGGAATGACGATCCCGACGGGAACGCCTGCATATTCGATAACTTGCTTCTTCATAGATAGAACTCCTGCCGCGCGACATGCGCAGCTATGGCGAATTGACTTGTCTGGTACCGTTGAAAGGAGGACGAACGTCACATTCGACAGTTCGGGCGGGAGAGGGCGCCCGGACGGTCATTGCCAAGCACAGATCGCCCAAGGAGATCGGCGAGAATATCGATGTCTATCATGCTCGTTCCTTGTGTTGGCGTTGCACTTGAGTGGTCCCGGTAGAGCCCGGGGCCGGTGAAGGCTGTCTTCTATAATCCACTAACTTGGTAGAGATTACCTGATAGCCTGTCAGAAACATATTCCGAAACGTGTCAAAATATCGACGATCCGAAAAAATTCATTCCGTCACAGCCCGAACTTACAGAAAGAAACATATCAGCTCTTCGTTAAATTCGCATGACAGAATCGAATTTCGATCGATCACAGCGGCACACATAAGAAGCCTTGCTGTATCAGGCAATGGCCCGTTTCATTAAAAATCGAAATGCCTCGAAATGACCGATTTGGTTAATGCCCGAACCCCCTGGGTCACCAGCCTTCTTCGAGCACCTTCTCCAGCATGTCCGCGAAAAAATCGGCGCTGTCGATGCTGAGGCAGAGCGGCGGTTTGATCTTCAGCACATTTTGGTGATCGCCGGTCGGCTGCATGATGACGCCGAGGTCGAGAAGCCGGTCGCAGATTGCAGCCGTCTCTTCCGTCGCCGGCTCCAGCGTCGTTCTGTCGCGGACGAATTCGAGGCCGAGATAGAGGCCCATGCCGTGCACGGCGCCCGCAATCGGATGGCGGTCGATCAGCGCGGCGAGCCGCGCCTTCAGATGATCGCCGACCGTCCGGGCATTTTCCTGCAGCTTTTCCTCGGCCATGATGTCGAGCACCGTCATGCCGGCGATACAACTGACGGGGCTGCCGCCGGTGGAGGAAAAGAAAGTGCCCTCCTTCTCCAGCGATTGCGCAATCTCCCGCGTGGTGATGACGGCGCCGAGAGGATGGCCGTTGCCCATGCCCTTGGCGACGGTGATGATATCAGGCACGACGCCCTGCTGCTCGAAGCCCCAGAAATAGTGCCCGAGCCTGGCATAGCCGACCTGCACTTCGTCGGCGATGCAGAGGCCGCCGCGAGCGCGCACCTGCGTATAGAGTTCCTTGAGATAGCCTTCCGGCAATGGAATGCCGCCGGCATTGCCGTAGACCGATTCGGCGATGAAGCCCGCAAGGCCTTCGCCCGCAGCATCTATTGCCTCCAGCACCGGCGTCGCCATGCCGAGATAATCCGCTGCCGTATCGGGACCACGGAAGTCGCCGCGATAGGTGTTCGGCGAAACGATGGTATGCACCCAGTCCGGCCGGGTGGTCGGTGCCTGCGGATTGTCGGCGATCGAGGTAGAGACGGCGTCGCTCGCCGCTGACCAGCCATGATAGGCTTCGAGCAGGCAGAGCATGTTGCGCGCGCCGCTATGGGCTTGCGCCAGCCGAAGCGCCAGATCGTTCGCCTCCGAGCCGCTGTTGACCAGGAAAACTGCGTCGAGCCCGTCCGGCGAAAGGGCGGCGAGGCGTTCGGAAAATTCGGTGATCGCGGCATAGTGGAAGCGCGAATTCGTGTTGAGCCGCAGCCATTGGGCGTGGATTGCTGCCGCGAACCTGGGATGGCCATGGCCGAGGATGGTGACGTTGTTGACCATGTCGAGATAGGCGCGGCTTTCGACATCGAACAAATGCTCCTTCCAGCCGCGTTCGATCTGCGGCGCCGCCGCATAATAATTCTTCTGCGGCCTTGCAAGATGCGCCTTCCGCCTGGCGAAGAGCGCGGTGGTTTCAGGTCGCGGCGCATCCGCTTGCGGGCTGAGAAGTAGCGAGGGCGAAGGGCAGAGTACCGACCAGGCCGCCGCCGCGCGCGGTGTGGCAAAGAGCGGCGGTTCAAGACCCGCGACGCTGCAAAGCTGGACGCGCAGCCCGCCGAGCGACGAAGCCTCTCCGATAACCGTGCCGAGCGGATCGCCGGCGGCAATCGCGGCTCCATCTTCGACCGAGAGGTCGAGCCCATCGAGATGCAGGGTCATGCTGCCGCTGCCGAGCGTCAGATGCTGGTCCTTCCAGCCGATACGGCCGGCAAAGGGCGCGGCAATCGCGCTGCCTGCGGCAAGGCATATGTCGACATGCAGGGCGTAGGTCGCCTGTCTCTTCGCGGTTCCCGCACGGGAAAGCCGATATTCGCCGTAGCGCGTCGCTGCCGTGCCGTTTTCGGTTGCCACGCGGGCAAGCAGCCGCCAGTCCATGTCGGCATTCAGCCAGTTGCCGGCGGAAAAATGCGGGCTCCGCACCCCAAGATCGACATAGGCGATCCTGGCGGGATCGATGTCCGGCAGCAACGGCAGCCATCCCGATGCTTCCGGGCCGGCGACATTTGCGCCGACCGCCCTGAGGATCGCGGCTTCCATGAGTTCGAAGGGAACGGACATTGCCGTATCGAAGATCGCCCGCTCGTGCTCGAGATTGCCGCGGACATAGTCATTGTCGGGATCGACCGAAATCTGCTGCTCGCTGCTGGCGACGAGAATGACCGCGCGTGCGACGGTCAACGGCCAGAGCGCCTTCAGCTCCTCGCCGGTCAGCGGATAGATCGCCTGATAGGCGGTGACGGCTGGAAGGATATGAAAAGGGTCGCCATCCGCCTGATGCAGCAGCGAAGCGCATGTGACGGCGAGGTCGCCGACGAGCCAGCCGCGGATGATATCGCCGAAATCGATCACCCCGTCGGGAATGGTATGGCCACGGGCGTCGCGGTGGCCGACGACATTGTCGCCGGTGACGTCATGATGCACGGCCTGCAGCCGAAGCGATGGCGCCAACGGCTGGATGCGGCGAATGGCCATCACCATGGTCTTGGCGATCCGGTCGCGCGCCGCACTATCGGTGATCGCGGACAGCAGCTGCACCGCGACCGGCCCGGCGCGCCTGAGATCCCATTGCAGGCTGCGGTCGAGACCGGGATGGTCGAAATCGGCAAGCGCCTGCGCCAGCCTGGCGCAGAGCGCGCCGAGGGCTGCAACGGAAGCCGGCGCCAGATAGGTCAGCTCCGTCAGCCCCTGGCCTTCCAGATATTCCAGCAGCCGGATCTGATAGCCCTGCCCACGCACGGTAAGGACGACGATCTCCCGCCCTTCATTGGTGCGGATCACCTGCGGAACGCGCGGCGCATTTTGCCGGCTTTTGAGGTGATGGATCGCCGCATTCTGCGCTTCGAGCTCACGGATCTCGAAGGCTGCATGGCAGATCTTCAGGACATAGCGGCCACGATCGCTATCGACGCGATAGTTTCGATCCTGCTGGCTGCCGAGTTCGGTAAGCGTGCCGGAGAGGCTGTAGTGAGCAAGGAGGATCTCTTCGGCGTCGCTGGCGGTGACGTCGGGACGCGGCAGCGCCATGCGATCAACAAGCGCCTCGTCGGTCATGACACCCCTCCGCTGCATGATTCGATTACCTATTGAAGGAGATAATCGAGTACTTGCCGCTGGCAGGCAACGGGAGATTGTCATTCGCCAGCAAAAGAGATGCAGGGTCTAGGCGACACTCAACCCATGCGTTCGGAGGCGTAGCCGCCGGGGCTTGCCGGGAAGACCACGGTGCGGTTGCCGTTCAGGAAGGTGCGGTGGTGGATATGGGCATGGATGGCGCGCGCCAGCACCTGGCTTTCGACGTCGCGGCCGATCGAGACATAATCGTCGGGCGACTGCGCATGGGTGATGCGGGCCGTGTCCTGCTCGATGATCGGGCCTTCGTCGAGATCGGCGGTGACGTAATGCGCCGTCGCCCCGATCAGCTTCACGCCGCGTTGATAGGCCTGCTTGTAAGGATTGGCGCCCTTGAAGCTCGGCAGGAAGGAATGGTGGATGTTGATGATCTTCCCCGACATTTTCTGGCACATCGCATCCGAAAGCACCTGCATGTAACGCGCCAGCACGATCAGCTCCGTGCCGGTCTGTTCGACGATATCCATGATCTGGCCTTCGGCCTGCAGTTTGTTCTCTTTCGTCACCTTGATGTGGTGGAAGGGAATGTCGTGGTTGACGACGACCTTCTGGTAATCGAAGTGGTTGGAGACGACGCCGACGATATCGATCGGCAGCGCGCCGATTTTCCAGCGATAGAGCAGGTCGTTGAGGCAATGGCCGAAGCGCGACACCATCAAGAGCACCTTCATGCGGGCGTTGCCATCATGGATCTCGGCATCCATGGCAAACCGCTTGGAGATCGGCTCGAAGCCTTCCTTGAGTTCGGCAAGCGGCACGCCTTCCTCGGAGATGAAGCTCACCCGCGTGAAGAACTTGCCGGTATCGAGATCGTCGAACTGGGAACTGTCGACGATGTTGCAGCCCTTGTCGGCCAGATAGCTCGAAATCGCCGCCACGATGCCGCGCGTCGACTTGCAGGATACCGTCAATACGTAACTTGTCATGTCTTTCCCTCTTCCCTCTCCAAGGCCGCCGCTGTGCTTAGATCAAAGCCCGGGCCGCGAACAGGCCGGCGCACTTTCATTCATGCGACAAAATGCAAGAGAAACCATCACCTTTGCGCAAGTTCTCTCATTGCTCAGGCTGAAGCTTAGGAGAAGTTGCGCAAAAAACTGTACCGTCAGCGCCGCTTGGATGCGTAATCTCGCCTTCGAGCGTTTTAGGCCGGCGGCCGGCTCGCCACCGCAACCTTCCGGCGCGGCGTGGTGACCTCATGGATGATCGCGCCGCCGATCGACGAGAGCGCCAGCGAGAGGATCACGAAGAGTACCGGCTGCTGCAGGATGCCGATTGGCAGGCGATCGGCGGCGACCCTCAGAAAAGCCAGCGTGAAGGCGTGGGTGATATAGATGCTGTAGGAGCAGTCGCCGAGATAGTTCAGCCATCCCACAACCGGCAGCCTGGAAAAATCGATGGAGATAGCGCCGTAGACGATGAAGATCGCCGGGATTCCCCAGGCATAGAACCGGCTTTCCGGCGGCATCAGCGCCTCGTTGATGAAGAGAAAGGCGAAGCCCACGGCAAGGGCCGCCCAAGCCCAGTGGCTCGGCAGCAGGATCTTCTGCCCGTAGAGCCAGCCGAGCACGGCACCGGCCAGGAATTCCAGCATGATCGGTTCGCCGTAGAACCGGGTCACCGTCGTTTCCGGCAGCAGCCGGCAGGCAATCAGGATGACGGCAAAGACGGCAAACATCGCCGGGATGCGCCGAACTTCCTGTAGCGGCAATAGTAGCGCAAACACGAAGTAGAAGAACATTTCATAATTCAGCGTCCAGCCCGGAACGACCACCGGCGTGATCGTGCTGGGATCGGCGGGATTGCTCCATGGCAGGAAGAACAGCGAGGCTGCGAGATGCGGCAGGTCGAACACCGTCGATTTCAGCAATGACGGGGCCACCACCGCCACCGTCGCCGAAAACAGCGTCGCCAGCCAGTAGAGTGGCACGATCCTCCTGATGCGTCGGCGGGCGAAATCGACCGGGCTCATGGCGCGTCCGCTCGTTGTCAGCCACATCACGAAGCCGCTCAATACGAAGAAGATGTCGACGCCGGTTTCGCCATAGGCGAAGGCGGTGGCGTCGAGCGCGGGATTGACCTTGGCAAGCTGCAATATCGCGTGGAAATAGACGACCATCAGCGCCGCGATGGCGCGCAGATATTGAAGCTGGACAAGCATCTTGCTCCCTCGGGCTCGCGCCGGCGTCGGTCTCAGCTGCGCCGCTGCGGTCAACTCAATACATCTGCCGGACGACCCTGCCGGATGCGCGGGCTGTCGTGGAAGCGCATATATCCAACGACGAACCACAGGAGACCGGCGATCTTCATCGAGAAGACCGCAGTTCCCCCGATCATCATATTCAGAAAAATGAAAAGAGAAAGTGAATGGGCGCATCGCCGCTGCGCCGCCGTGCGCCCGGCGGGAAAGAGGCAGACGAACAGCCATAAGGCAATGACGCCGAAGATCGTCGCCGCGTAGATCAGGTAGACATAGCCGCTGTCGGCGAATTCGGCCACCCGGTCGACCGAAAGTCCAAGGATGGCGAGCGGATCGAGCTCCATGATCTTCTTCATCGTCAGGTTGATGCGGCCGGTGAAATTGTCGCCGGTCGCATTGGGTTTCAACACGTAGACGAGGAAGCCGGCGGCGACGATCAGCGGCATCAGCGCCAGATTGAAATTCTTCGGGATCTTCGGGAAGACGAAATAGCCGACGATGCAGGCAAAGCAGAAGATCAGCATCGTGCGCGTGTCGTTCGTCACCAGGATCAGCACGGCCGTGCCGATCATCAGCAACCGGTCCCAGCGGCCAAGCCTCTCCCACATCGAAATCAGGTAGACCGCGATCACGCCGCAGAAATTGGCGAGCGACACCTGCTCGAGGAAGATCGAGGAGGAACGATGGTCGATGATGCCGAAGGAGAAGCGCTCGGGAAAGCCGAGCGCGTTCTGAAAGAGGCCTGTCGTGTTGTAGCTCAGCGGCAGCAGCCCGCGCGTATTGGCGAAATAATCGGACGGGTGGACGATGCTGACGTAGAACGGCACGCTGACGATCTCGAAGATCAGGAAGATCATGACGGCAAGGCTCGCCCAGCGAAAGGCGAGCTTCATCGTTTTCTCGTTGCTCCAGCCGCCGAGCCCGGTAAAGCAGAAGATGATCAGCACGTTGCGGAAGTGATCGATGAACAGCATGCGGTTGAGCACGCTGACATAGATGGTCACGATAAGCGTGAACAGCAGGAACAGGAAGGCCGGCAGGTCGGTCTCGTAGATCCCCTTGTGCAGGATATAGATGATGGCGCTCGCCATGATCAGGCCTTCGCTGGCGGCGACCTGTGTCATCGACAGCGGCACGATGTTGTGGTTGATGAAGGCCAGAATGCCGTTGTAGAGCACGGAGAGCAGGCCGAGCCAGAGCACTGTATGATCGGTGCGCGATGCCTCGCGGGCAGCATCGAGCCGGTTGCCGGCTACGGTGCTGGCTACAGTGAATGCTGCTGTCCTGTGATCGACGACTGCCATGTTCATTTCCCCGCCGGCTTGACGGCCGAGCAAGTGCCGGTGTCGGCTTTTGCCGCCTCGGCAAGAAGCCGCATCTGCGGCCGCTCGGGGCCTTTGCGCGGCTGGACGTTGAACGGCTCGTCCGCCGGCCACCATTCGCCCGCCGCCCAATAGGACCAGCCGAGCCAGACGTCGCTATTTCCGGACATGGTGGCGTAGATTTCGGTCAATCCGCTGATGCAGTCCTTGTCGGCGGAGGCGCCGAATTCGCCGAGAAAGCCGCGCTTGTGGTTCCGCTTCAGCCAGGCGGTAACGCCGTTGATCGCCGCGACCGCGGCGCCTGCACCTTCGCAGGTCGGGTGGGTTCCGGAGGAATCGGCGTCGAGATACTGGTGGACCTCATAGGCGTAGAAGTCGAGCGGATCGCGCACGCCGAGCATCACCGTGCCGTTGGCGCCGCCGATCACATCCTTTTCCCAGCTGCCCGCGCCACTCCATGCCGTGCCCGGCACCAGGATGAGGTTGCGCGCGCCGACGGCGCGGATGCTGCGGATCGCCGCATTGGCGGCATCCAGCCAGTCGGTCGCCTTGATGTCGTGCGGTTCGTTCATCAGGCCGAAGAGAACGCCGTCCTGATTGGCAAATTCGACGGCAAGCCTTGCCCAGAAATCACCGAAGGCGGCATCCGTCGCCGGCGCCGTGCCGACCTGGGTCTTGTCGTAATAGCCGAAATTATGCGGGTCGAGCAGAACGGCCATGCCGTGCTTGCGGATCAGGCCGATCGTATCCTTGAGCCGCTTCAGCTCATCCTCGTCGAGCCGCCCGCCGAGGGCGGGCTGCAGCCGCTCCCAGCGGAAGGGCAGCCGGATGATTGTCATGCCCTTCTTGGCGAAATAGTCGATCGTGTCTTCGCCGGGATAGGTGTAGTTGGTGCCGTAGATGCCGCCGCGCTCGCCATATTCGCCGCCGGACAGATTGACGCCGCGATAGCAAGGTGCATCAGCCGCAAGGGCCGGCGACGGGGTGAGAGCGGCCGCAAGCAGCAGCGCTGTCAGATGTCGTGTCGTCCTCATGGCATCCTCGTTATCACGGCAAATCGCAACATCGGCGTCGCTGACGTTATTTTAACGGTCCGTTAGCTAAGAATTTCTAAAGTATCAGCACCTCGGCTTCAGTCTTTCACGCTGGGCGGGACACGAGTGCGCGTATGAACCAGTATGACAGGAACAGGGTAAGCCGGCTCCCTGGCTGGCGCAGTTATGAGCCGTCTCAGACTGCGCCGGAAGGCGTGCGCATGCGCAGTCCTGTCGTCCATCCGGATGATTTCGTCCGGCCATTGCCCGAACCGGCGCCGCCACCCGTCGTGCCGCCGGCAAGCATTGCCGAAACCCGCCAGTATGAGCGTCTGGCGCCTCCTCCTCCAAAACAGCCTGTCGTCGACGCGCCCTCGAATGCCGCGTCGGCACCTGCCGCCCCGCTTCTCGACCTCCGCTCCAGTATCGCCGCGATCTGGAGCCGGCGGTTGGTTGTGCTGGGCCTGGCCCTTCTCGGAGCTGTGGCCGGCGGGGCGGTGGCGCCGCGCATCGCCCAGAAATTCACCGCCGTCAGCAGCCTCTATTTCGACCCACGCCAGATCGGCCTTGCCGATGCCAGCGCGCAATCTTCGGGTCCCTCGCCGGAAATGATCTCGGCGCTGATCGACAGCCAGGTGCAGATCCTGACTTCGGGCAATGTGCTGCGCCGCGTCGCCGAAGCCATGAAGCTTGACCAGGATCCCGAATTCACCGGCGGCCGAACGGATGGCGCCGCCGTGATCGGCACTCTGCAGAAGGCGCTTGTTATCACCCGCGAGGCCAGCACCTATGTCGTCTCGCTTGCTGCCACGACCAACGATCCCGAAAAATCCGCAAGGCTTGCCAACCAGGTCGTCACCTCCTTCACCGAGGAGGAGAACAGCGCTTCGAACGGCATCTACGAAAACACCTCATCGACACTTGATGGACGGCTCAACGACCTGCGCCAGAAGGTGCTGGAAGCCGAGCAGGCTGTCGAAACCTTCCGCGCCGACAACGACATGGCCGCGACCGAGGGCAACCTGATCTCCGATCAGCGGCTCGTCTCGCTGAACACGATGCTGGTGACGGCACAGGAAAAGACCATCCAGGCAAAGGCGCGCGCCGATGCCGTCGCTAATCTCCGCGTCGAGGACATTGTCGCCGGCAACCAGGCGGAAGGCGGCGTCACCTCGCCGCTCGTCAGCCTGCGTCAGCAATATGCCACCCAGGCCGCCGCCGTCGGCAGCCTCGAAAGCCAGATGGGCACGCGCCATCCGCGCCTGCAGGCGGCCCGCTCGTCGCTGCAAAGCATATCAGGCGAAATCAGGGGCGAATTGCAGCGTCTCGCCACCTCGGCAAGGGGCGAATACGAGCAGGCAAAGGCGGCCGAGGACAGCATCGCCAAGGAGCTTGCCGTGCAGAAGGCGCTACAGGCGAGTTCGTCGGACAAGCAGGTGGAACTGAACGAATTGCAGCGCAAGGCGACGGCGGCGCGCGATATTTACGAGACGGTGCTGAAACGCTCCAGCCAGACGAGCGAGGAGCAGAACTTCAATCAGAGTAACATTCGCGTCATTTCGCCGGCCGAGCCGCCGGTCAAGGGAGACGGTCCCGGAAAGACGATTCTATTAGTTGCCGGCGTCATCGGCGGTTTTCTCGCCGGTTTCGTCGTCGGCGCCGGTTTTGCGATCCTCGCCGGCCTCTTCGGCCATCCCGTCATCAGAAGTTATTTCAGGAAGTCGCCCGCTGCGGCCGCTTGATGACGGTCGTCGGTTTTCCTACATCGGGGAAGCGGCCTATAGAGCAATTCCAGGAAAAGTGCGCAGCGGTTTTCCGTCCGGAATTGTTTAAAACAAAAAGTTAGAGCGGTTCTGCATTTCCGTGAAAAGCTGAACCGCTCTGGCCGGCAGGAGAGTTCCCATGCGGCTGTTGATGATGCTTCTGATATTGCTCGTTGCCGTATCGAGCCTCGCCCCGGCGTCCGCCTTTGCCGTCGACTGGACGAAATCCGTCGATTCGGGCGTTCAGCCCCTCTATCCCTACAAGGGTCTTCCCGGCGTCAAGGCGCAGCCGGATAAGAAAGAGGAGGAATCCTACAATTGCCGCACCGAAACCGTGCAGATCCGCCGTCGTTATGACGAAATCTTTCGCTCCGGCGGCATGCCGACGCTGATCTATGTCTGCGAACGCGACGGCTTCGTCACGACGGGTGGCAAAGTTCCGCTCCGCGGCCACTATCAGCCGGTGCGCTGAGGGGCTTCAGGCAGACGGCGTCAGATGACGCTCGCTCAGGCCGGCTGCTGCAACGCCGTGCTGTTGTGGTAGGCTCCAGCGGCTGACGGCACAGACAACGGACAAAGGCGGGTGTGTCGGCCCGAAGAAAAAATCCCACTTCGGAATCCCGAAATTCCCCCGCTTCGGGATTCCGAAATTCGACGCCTTTCGCGGGCTGTTGTCATGGAGAAACATCCAATGATTTCAATCCCGCAACCAATTTCGGGATTCCGACGTGCTATATAGATTATGGTGGGAGCCCCTGCGCGCCGCCATAACTTGGCCGGATGGTTGCGGCTAAGCCTCCAGACTGAGCTGGAGCGGAGTATCGTCTGCCTCGGCGACCTTAGGCTTACGTTTTGTTGCCGCCCGGCGTGGTGGTTTGGTGGTCTTCTGCAGAGGGTTAGAGCCGAGCTCGTCTGACTCGCCGCTGGGCAGCAGCGGGTAAGCAGCAAGCACCGCACTGGCAGAAGCTACCTCACTGACGGGCTTGGAGGCAGGCATTTCAACGGCCGGTTCGGCAGCTGACACCTCGCGTGCCTTTGGTGGCTGGGGGTTGCCGGCTGCGGACGTGGCGTATCGGATCATCGCAAGACTCCATTATGTTCGCTATATGTTCACATTTTGGAGTGAGAGAGTCAATGCAGGCCGGCTATCAAGAGCGGTGGGAATAAGCGTCCAGAAATCAGGATTTCGGAGAGTTCTTGGGAGCTATCGAGTGAACAAGCCTCAAGCGCATCGCGGCTGGCCTTTGCTACAAGGCACCAATGCACAGCTTGGTTGAAAAGGCTTAACTCCTTGATCTTGGTATCGGTCAAGAATGGAATGGTGCCCAGAAGAGGACTCGAACCTCCACACCCTTTCGGGTACCAGCACCTGAAGCTGGCGCGTCTACCAATTCCGCCATCTGGGCGACGGAGAGCGATGTAAGGGGGTGGCCCCTGACTGTCAACTGGGTTTTTGAAGTTTTTCTGACAGTTGGCGAAAAAGCAGCCGATCACATGCGGGGGAGCGCCGGAGGGTGGGCATAGCGCTTCGGTTGGTACGCCCTATATAGAGGAAATACCGAAAGGAATGCATCATGCTTGCTCCCCGAACGCTTCTGCTCGCCGGTCTCTTGGCCGTTTTGTCACCCGCCATCGCCGGGGCCGATTCGCTGAAGCTGGGCAAGCCGGGGGTTGGACCGCTCCACACAGGCTCGACGCTTTGCGATTTTCGCGGCTGCTTCGGGTTCGGGCCGCAGCAATGGCATCGTCCCGCCTATGTCCAGCCGAATTACCGCCCGCGCGGCGCAGGGCCGACCTATTACCGGCCGGGCGCTGCCGGGCCGCCGCAGCTGACCTATGATCCGCCGCCGGTGCAAAGGGTGCAGCCGAAGGCGCGCGACATGAATAGCCATGCCGCTTGGTGCAGCAACGAGTACCGCTCCTACAATCCGCGGACGGATCGTTTCCTCACCTATGAGGGCATCTACAAGACTTGCCGCTCGCCCTATCGCTAATCGTCGTGATCAGCTTTCGAGCGAGGCGCGGTCGACATGGCCGAGATCGCGGCCGGGCTCGACGATGTCGCGGACCCGCTGTTTCAGCTCCCTCGGCCCGGGGAAGCCGCCGTCGCGCTTGCGCTCCCAGATCAGATCGCCATTGACGCGGATCTCGAAATTGCCGCCGGTGGCGGGGATCAGCGCCACTTCGCCAAGACTGTCGGAAAAAGTATGCAGCAGCTCCTGCGCCATCCAGCTGGCGCGCAGCAGCCAGTTGCACTGGGTGCAGTAGAGGATCGCGACGCGGGCTTTTTCGGTCATGGCGATGTCCTTTCGTTTTCTGAGATTTAAGCCCTGTGGCGCACCGGCGCAATTGCCTCGCCAGAGCATGATGCCGAAAAGTGTGAGCGGTTTTCGGGCGACATCATGCTCTACCTAATTAGGAACAGGATTCAGATTTTGGGCCGACCGGCCTAAAGCCTGAATCCTGTTCTGGCGTCTTGCGCGCCGCTCTTCCGCATGGTCTCTTCCTGTGGTCGGTCATACCAGGAAGAGCCTATGCGCGTCGCAGTCATCGAAAATATGCGGAATACCGGCCTCGGCGCGCTTGCCGCTGCCCTCGACGAGGCGGGAGTGGAGATCGAGTGGTTCCGGGTCTGGCAGGACGGCATCCTGCCGAAAGATATATCCGGCCATGACTCGCTGGTCGTTCTCGGCGGCGAGCAGAGCGCGCTGGATGACGAAACCCACCCCTATCTGCCGGAACTCGTCCGACTCACGCGCCGCTTCGGCGATGCCGGCAAGGCGGTGCTCGGCATCTGCCTCGGCAGCCAGATCCTCGCCCGCACCTATGGCGCCTGCGAATTCGGCTGGCACAAGATCGGCGTCACCGCCGAGGGCCGCGCCGATCCGCTGCTGTTGGCGCTTGGCGGCGAGTTCACCATCTTCGAATGGCATGCCGATACGTTTTCGTTGCCCGAAGGCGCGGTTCATCTCGCCTCGAGCCCTGTCGCCGAAAACCAGGCCTTCCGAATCGGCCGCGCCGTCTATGGCACCCAGTTCCATTTCGAGGCCAATGCAGCGGTCGTCGCGCAATGGAAGGCCGAATTTCCCGATACGATTGCGCGCATCGCGCCGGGCTGGCTGGAGAACCATGCCGAACTGGCGGCAAGACATGCCGGAGCCGCCGATGCTGCAGGACTTGCCATTGCGCGTGCCTGGGTCGGCCGGATCGAGCAGCAAGAGGTCGAAATGCTGTCACAGGCCTCGGCGTGAGAGGCAATGCGATGCCGGCCAGCGAACGCGAAAAGATGGCGGCAGGCGAATGGTATTGCTGCCTCGATGACGAACTCGATCTCTTGCGCCAACAGGCGCGCATAGCCGTCCATGCGCACAATACGCTGCCGCCGGATGAGCGCGGCGCGATGGCGCCAGCCCTGAAGGCACTCTTTGCGCAGGCTGCACTCAACGTCTTCATCGAGGCCCCGTTTCACTGCTCCTACGGCATCAATATCGTTCTCGGCGAACGCGTCTATTTCAATGCCGGCTGCACCATCCTCGATTCCGGCCGGGTGACCATCGGCGACCGCAGCATGCTCGGCCCCGGCGTGCAGATCTATTGCGCCGAGCATCACAAGGACCCGGCATTGCGCAGCACGGGCATCGAGATCGCCCGGCCTGTCACCATCGGCAGCGATGTCTGGATCGGCGGCAGCGCCATCATCCTCGGCGGCGTCACCATCGGCGACGGTGCGATCATCGGGGCCGGCGCGGTGGTGACGAGGGATGTGCCGGCCGGCGCAACCGTGGTCGGCAATCCAGCCCGCATCCGCTAGAGCAATTCCAGCAAAAGTGCGTAGCGGATTTGCGTCCGGAATTGCGTGAAAACAAAGACATAGAACATTTCCGGGATTCGGAGAAAAACGGAAATGCTCTAACGCCGGCAAGGCCGTCATTCCGCGATGATCTTGCCATCTCGACAGCGGCGATCATTCCGCTAGATGAGAGGGCAAAACGGGAGGGAATCATGAGCGAACTGAATTTACCGATGGACGGCGGCTGCCGTTGCGGCCGGGTGCGATTGAAGATCAGCGCCCCGCCGCTGCTCACCATGGCCTGCCATTGCACGGGGTGCCAGAAGATGTCATCGAGCGCCTATTCGCTGAGTGCGGCCATCCCCAGCGAAGGCTTCGAGGTGACGCAAGGCGAGCCGGTGATCGGCGGCCTGCATGGCGCCACGAAGCATTATTTCTGCCCGCATTGCATGAGCTGGATGTTCACCCGGCCGGAAGGCATGGACTGGTTCGTCAATCTGCGTGCGACCATGCTCGACGATCCGAGCTGGTTCACGCCCTTCATCGAGACATGGACAAGCGAGAAGCTGTCATTTGCCGAGACCGGCGCGGTATACAGCTACACGGCGCTGCCGGAGATGGACGCCTATGAGGGGCTGGTGAAGGAATATATGGGCAGGGGATGAGGCTCAGAAACCCTGGAAGAGAAAATCGACGGCGGCGATAATGCGATCGCTGTCGGCGGTAAGATCCGCCACCACTTTTCCAATTTCCGCGGTCGGGACCGATGCCATGCGCTGGGTAGCCATGACATAGGTTTCACTCTCAATGGGAAAGCGTGGGTTCAGTCGCGAGATCGACCAGCTCAGTTCCTGTACTGGATGCAACGGAACCATGACGCGCGAAGGCAGATCGTCAAGCAGATTGGCCTGAAGATCGATGGCCAGGAGATTTCCGCTTTTAAGGTGATAGACGTGAAAGCGTGCCACTAGAGCATTCCAGGAAAAGTGGAAGCGGTTTTCCGTCAGGAATTGCGTAAAAGCAAAACTTAGAGCAGTTCTACGCTCCCGTGAAAGTTGAACCGCTCTAAAACTGACGGTATTTGGCGAAGGGCAAGCCGTGCTTTTCAACATATTCGTTTTCCAGACGGATAGCCTCGGCGTTCTCGATACGCCAAAGCCGCTCGCGCTCCGCCTTTATGGCCTTTGCGATACCATCTTCCGCCGCCCGGGAAATGTTGATCTGGAGCTCGCGCGCCTGGGAGACGAGTCCTTCGTCAAGAGACAGGTTCGCTGCTTTTCTTGGCTGCTGTGCCATAACGATCTCCTCAGTCTTATGCGCACATTGTATGCGCATAAGATGACGTTGAGAAGCGTTATTCGTCGCCCATCTTCAGCGCGGCGATGAAGGCTTCCTGGGGAATCTCCACCTTGCCGAACTGGCGCATCCGCTTCTTGCCGGCCTTCTGCTTGTCGAGCAGCTTGCGCTTGCGGGTGGCGTCGCCGCCGTAGCATTTCGCGGTCACGTCCTTGCGCAGCGCCGAGATCGTCTCGCGGGCAATGACGTTGCCGCCGATCGCCGCCTGGATCGGGATCTTGAACATGTGCTTCGGGATCAGCTCCTTGAGCTTCTCGCACATATCGCGGCCACGTTTTTCGGCCGCCGTCCGGTGCACCATCATCGATAGCGCGTCGACCGGCTCGCCGTTGACGAGGATCGACATCTTCACGAGGTTGCCCTCGCGATGGTCGGTCAGCGTATAGTCGAAGGAGGCATAGCCCTTCGAGATCGACTTCAGCCGGTCGTAGAAATCGAAGACGACTTCGTTGAGCGGCAGGTCATAGGTCAGCATCGCGCGTGTGCCGACATAGGTGAGCTCGATCTGGATGCCGCGCCGGTCCTGGCAGAGCTTCAGGATGCCGCCGAGATAATCATCGGGCGTCAGGATCGTCGCGCGGATCCACGGCTCGTGGATTTCCGAGATCTTGACGACATCGGGCATGTCGGCCGGATTGTGCAGCTCGCGCTCCGTGCCGTCGGTCATGTACATCTTGTAGACAACCGAGGGCGCGGTAGCGATGAGGTCGAGGTCGAACTCACGTTCCAGCCGTTCCTGGATGATTTCGAGATGCAGCAGGCCGAGGAAGCCGCAGCGGAAGCCGAAGCCGAGAGCGGCGGACGATTCCATTTCGAACGAGAAGGAGGCGTCGTTGAGGCGAAGCTTGCCCATGGCGGCGCGCAGATCCTCGAAATCGGCGGCATCGACCGGGAAGAGGCCGCAGAACACCACCGGCTGCGCCGGCTTGAAGCCCGGCAGCGCTTGGGCCGTCGGCCGCTTGTCCTCGGTGATCGTATCGCCGACGCGGGTATCGGCCACTTCCTTGATCGAGGCGGTGATGAAGCCGATCTCGCCGGGGCCGAGGCTGTCGATATTGACCATCTTCGGCGTCAGCACGCCGACGCGCTCCACCTGGTATTTCGCATCCGTGCCCATCATCCGTACCGTCTGGCCCTTGGTCAGCACGCCGTCGATGACGCGGACCAGAACCATGACGCCGAGATAGGCGTCGTACCAGCTGTCGACGAGCAGCGCCTTCAGCGGCGCCTTTTCGCCGCCGGGGCTCTTCGGCGCCGGCAGCTTGTGGACGATCGCCTCCAGCACGTCGGGAATGCCGAGGCCGGTCTTTGCCGAAATCAGCACGGCCTCCGAAGCGTCGATGCCGATCACCTCCTCGATCTGCTCCTTGATGCGGTCGGGTTCGGCCGCCGGCAGGTCGATCTTGTTGAGGACGGTGACGATCTCGTGGTTGTTGTCGATGGCCTGGTAGACGTTGGCGAGCGTCTGCGCTTCGACGCCCTGGCTGGCATCGACGACAAGCAGCGAGCCCTCGCAGGCCGACAGCGACCGTGAGACTTCATAGGCGAAGTCGACGTGGCCGGGCGTGTCGATCAGGTTGAGAATGTATTTCTCGCCGTTATTAGCCTGGTAGTGCAGGCGCACGGTTTGCGCCTTGATGGTGATGCCGCGCTCGCGCTCGATATCCATATTGTCGAGCACCTGCTCGGACATTTCGCGCTCGGCAAGGCCGCCCGTCGTCTGGATCAGGCGGTCGGCCAGCGTCGATTTGCCGTGGTCGATATGGGCCACGATCGAAAAGTTGCGGATATGGGACAGCGGAGTGGTGGAATTGGTGCTCATGCGCGCCATATAGCAGCGCCGCCCCCTGCCGCAAAGCGGTAATTATCCTGCTGTTTACGCTATTTCGTCCTGTGTCGGGCGCCTATCAGACCGGCCACGTCTCCAGCCGCCAGGCCGAATCCCAGAACATCCATTCATATTGCGAGGCGCGCACGAAGACATCGGTCATCTGAGCCCGCTCCACCGGCGATGCGGCGCGGGCGGCGATGTCGGTCAGCGCGATCACTTCGCGGGCTCCCGCGGCAAATTGCGGATCGCCATAGGTGTTGATCCAGGCCTGGAAGGCATTGCCCTCGATAACAGGCCGGTTCTTGATCGCTTCGCCGACATGCCAGTAGATCCAGAAGCAGGGAAGGATCGAGGACAGCGCCACCGCGTAGGAGCTGTGATAGGCGGTGGCAAGCAGGAAGTTCGTATAGGCAAAGCCGGCAGGCGAGGGTTCGGCTGATGTGACGTCGGCGGACGTGATGCCGAATTGGGTGAGGAAGCCGGCATGCAGGCCCTGTTCGACGGTGATTGCCTTCTGCGCCGAACCGAGGAAGCGCAGGACCTGCGCATTGTCGGGCGCCTTGGCCGCGACGATCGCAAGGCATCGCGCATAATGCTTCAGGTAGAGCGCATCCTGCAGGATGTAGTGCCGGAAAACCTCCGGCGGCAATGTGCCGTCCGAAAGGCGCTGCAGCAGCGGCAAGGCCTCGATCTCGGCCATGATCGGCGCGATCCTGTCCCAGGCGCCAGCCGTGAAGCTTCCCGTCAGTTCCGTGCTCTGCGTGCTGCCGTCCATTACTCTCTCCTCGGATTACGCCGCCATATATGGTCGGCGCAGCGGCGAAAGCAAGGCGCGTTTGGCCGCTTTACATAGGCACTTGATTCCATCATCGGATAATGTATTTCTCGTATAGTGGAATCATGGGACTTGAAAATGGAACCGGATCTCGAACAGGCGATCGGCATCCGCATTCGCACGCTGCGGCAGGAAAAGGCTCTGACGCTCGATGATCTGGCTGCGGCTTCCGGCGTCAGCCGGGCGATGATCTCGCGCATCGAGCGGGCGGAGGCGAGCCCGACCGCCTCGTTGCTGGCAAGGATCTGCGCTGCGCTCGGCCTGTCGCTGTCGGCCTTCTTTGCGGAAGAGGGGCAGGCCTCGCCGCTCGCCCGGAGGCGGGAGCAGCAGGTCTGGCGCGATCCGGAGACCGGTTATATCAGACGCTCTGTTTCACCCCCGGGCACGGCTTCCGATGTCGATATCGTCGAGGTCGAATTCCCCGCCGGCGCCCGCGTCAGCTTCCCCCCGCATGCGAGCGCCCATGGCATGACGCAGCATATCTGGCTGTTCGACGGCGAGCTGGAGATGACGGCGGGTGAGACCGTCTACCGGCTGCGCCCGGGCGATTGCCTCTTCATGCCGGTCGGCGAGGGCCACGTCTTCCACAATCCCGGCAACGCACCGGCACGCTATTGCGTCGTCCTCGATCGCGGCGGCCGATAGAAGCATTTCATTTCAGGAGAACAGCATGCCTGCTATTCGTACCCTTTCCGCCGAGGAGGCCCGCGCGGCCATTCCGGCTCTTTCGGAAATACTTGTCAATTGCGTCGCTGGCGGCGCCTCCGTCGGTTTCATGCAGCCCTATGGGCTTGAGGATGCCGAGTCCTATTGGAGCGATGTCGCCGATGCCGTTGCCACGGGCGGAAATCTGCTGCTGGTCGCCGAACTCGGCGGCAGGATCGTCGGCACGGTGCAGGTGGGCGCCGCGCAAATGCCGAATCAGCCGCATCGCGGCGACCTGAAGAAGCTGCTGGTGCATCGCTCGGCCCGCGGCAAGGGGCTCGCCCGGCTGCTGATGGATGCCGCCGAGCGCGAGGCGGCGAGCCGCGGCAAGACCCTGCTCGTGCTCGATACGGCAACCGGCAGCGATGCCGAGGCGATCTATCCGCGGCTGGGCTGGCAGCGCGTCGGCGTCATTCCCGATTATGCGCTGTGGCCGGAAGGCGGCTTTTGCGCCACCACCCTGTTCTACAAGCGGCTCGCCTGATTGCGCCGGCCCCGCTCACGCCGGCCTGGCGAAGACAGGAAGCGTGCCACCGAGTGTCGCGCCCGCCGTCCATTGCGCGGCATTCCAGCCGAATTGTCGCGCCGCTTCGATATTTTCGGCCATATCGTCGATGAAGGCGATCTCGCCGGGCAGCACGCCGGCCCGCTCGGTCGCCAGCCGGAAGAAATCGGGCGAAGGCTTGCTGTGTCCGAGCGCTGCGGAATAGATGATGTCGTCGAAATGTGCTTTAAGGCCGATCTGCTCCATCAGGTAGCGTGCCCGCCTATGTTCCTGGTTGGTCGCCAGCAAGAGGGTGATGCCGCTTTGCCTGAGAGCGGCGAGCTCTTCCAGCAGATTGAGATCGATGCGGGAATCATTTTCGAACCAGTACTCGATCAGTGTTTCGGCGCTGAGATGGGGTGCGATCTTTGCGAGCACGCCGGCGAGCCGCGGCTCCAGCGCCTCGCGGCCGATGATGATATCGCGCCAGTGGGTCTGGAAGAATTCCTGCTGCAGCAGGTCGATAGGCAGGCCGAGATCGCGCTCCAGATAGGTGAAGAGAGGCAGGCCGTCGGTCGGACGACCATGAACGAGCACGCCGTCGACATCGACCATCAGCACTTTCATGCGGAAAACTTCCTCGTTCTCAAAACACTGGCGAGGGTGGCGGCAATATTCCAGACGATCAAGAGCCTGCGCCGCTTTTTTGTCAGGGCCAAGCCGTGTAAATCTCCATTGTCAATCAAGGGCAGGATCTGAAATGCGCGTCATCTATTCCGAGGATCACAAGCTGCGCGATGCCAGGACCGAGCTGCACGCCGGCCAGCTGGTGACGCCCTTCGAGGCGCCGTTTCGCGCCGAATGGATCCTCGCGGCGGTCAAGCAGGCGGGCTTTACCGATGTCGTGGCGCCCAATGCGCACGGGCTGGAAACGGCTCGAAAAGTGCATGATCCCGCCTATCTGGATTTTCTCGCCACCGTCTGGGACCGCTGGGTAGCGGCCGGTTTCACCGGTGAGGCGATCGCCAATTCCTTTGCCGTTCGCCGCACCAGCCAGCGCGTGCCGAATAATATCGTCGGCGCGATCGGCCACTACGCCAATGCCGCCGATACCTCGATCACCAAGGGTTCCTATGAGGCGGCGATCGCTTCCATGCGCTGTGCCGTCACCGGCGTCGACTGGCTGAATGCCGGCAATCGCTTCGCCTTCGCGCTCTGCCGCCCGCCCGGCCACCATGCAGGCATCGATCTCTTCGGCGGATATTGTTTCATCAACAATTCGGGCGTCGCGGCGCAGTGGCTGCTCGATCACGGTGCGAGGAAAGTCGCGGTGCTGGATGTCGACTTCCACCATGGCAACGGCACCCAGGATCTCTTCTATCACAGAGGCGACGTCTTCACCGCCTCGCTGCATGGCGATCCCATGCACGCCTTTCCCTATTTCCTCGGCCATGCCGATGAGGAAGGCGAGGGGGAGGGTACCGGCGCCAACCGCAACTATCCGATGCCGCCGGGTACGCCTTGGGATGTCTGGTCTTCGGCCCTTTCCGATGCGCTCACCCGCATCAAGACTTTCGGCGCCGAGGCGATCGTCTTGGCGCTCGGCGTCGACACCTTCGAGCGCGACCCGATCTCTTTCTTCAGCCTCACCTCCGACGATTTCGCCCGCATGGGCGCGATGATCGCTTCCGCCGGCCTGCCGGTGCTCGCCTGCATGGAGGGCGGTTACGGCGTGCCGGAGATCGGCCTTAACGTCGCCAATGTTCTCAAGGGTCTGGAAGCCTGAACCCAGCCGATGACCGACGAGACTGTTCCATCCCTCCCGACAGCCCGCATGCTGAGCTGGGCGCGCAATTCCGCTATCTATCGCCTGGAGCGGCGGATGATGACGGAAAAGCAGCTCTTTGACGCCATCACCCGTAAGGCGAAGGAGAAATTCGAAGATATCAGCGCGGCGCAACTTAAGGCCGTTGCCGATTTCGCCGTCAAATTTGCCTATGACAACAAGGTGCTCGACGATCACGCCTATGCGGAGGTCAGCACGCGCGCTGCCGTGCGCGGCGGTAAATCGAAGCGCGCGATCGCCCAGAAGCTTGCTGCCAAGGGCGTCTCCAGCGACAAGGTCGAAGTGGCACTTGAGGAGGCTGACGATCTCTATGCCGCCGCGATTTTTGCCCGCAAGCGCGCCTTCGGCCCCTTCCGACGGGTCGCGCTCGACGAAAAGCGAAAGGCGAAAGAGCTTTCGGCTTTCGCCCGCAACGGTTTCAGCTTCGACATCGGCAGGAGGGTCTTCGAGATGAGCGTCGAAGATGCCGAAGAGGTCATCCTTGCGGGCCGTCGCTGATATTAGACAAGAGCTTTTGCTTGGCTGGTTGCGCCGATAGCTGCCCCTCACCCTAACCCTCTCCCCGTAAAAAACGGGGAGAGGGGACATGCCCTGCCAGAGGTGAGCGGGGAACGGAGAGGTCGCAACATGGTCCCTTCGCCCCGCCTGCGGGGAGAAGGTGCCGGCAGGCGGATGAGGGGCTGCCATCGGCGATATCTCGCACCGCCGGCCGTTCCGTGGCGCATCAGCATCAGCGCTCTTGATCCCGGCATGAAAAGTTTGAATTTGGTTCTCCCCCGTCTTCGGCTTAGAACCGCGCCAGGATCGGGGGCCACATGGACATCAAAAATATCGAGACCGGGACGGATGGCGCAGCTTTGATGGCGCAGCCGGGTGTATCGACGGCTTCCGGCGGCTTGGCGGCCGGGGTCGCGATGTGCCTGATGTCGATGTCGTCGATCCAGTTCGGTGCGGCACTGTCGTCGTCAGCCATTGCGACCTATGGCGTTGCGGGCGCCACCTGGCTGCGGCTTGCTTTCGCGGCGATCATCCTTGCCGCCGTCGTCAGGCCTTCGGTGCTGCTTTATACCAGCGCCCAATGGCGGGCGACGTTGCTGCTCGGCACGACGACGGCTGCCATGACGCTCTGCTTCTTCGCGGCGATCCAGCGGCTGCCGCTCGGTCTGGCGATCGCCATCGATTTCCTCGGGCCGCTCTCGGTCGCCGTCTTCGGTTATGGCCTCACCTGGCGGCTCACCTGGCCGTTGATTGCTGCGGCCGGCATTCTCTTCCTCGCCCATGACGGCGAAGGCTGGGTCGGCAATCTCCCGGGCGTCCTCTTTGCCCTCGGCTCGGCTGTGGGGTGGGCGGTCTATATCCTGCTGACGAAGAAGGTCGGCGCTGCCTTCAAGGGACTGGAAGGCCTCTCCATGTCGCTGCTCGTCGCCGGCCTCGTCGCGACACCCTTCGGTCTGGCGGAGACGGCGGGCGCCTTCACGCAGAAGGGATTGGTCGAGGTCCTTGGCCTTGCCATCCTCGTGCCGCTCCTGCCCTATGCGCTGGAGATGGTGGCGCTGCGGCGCATGCCGGCGGCTTCCTTCGGTATCCTGATGAGCCTCGAACCGGCGATCGGCGCACTTGCCGGTTTTCTGATCCTCGCCCAGCCGATGACCGTGCTGCAAATGCTGGGAACGGCGCTCGTCGTGGCGGCCAGCGCCGGCGCCACCGCCTCGGCGGCGAAGACCTAGAGCATGATGCCGAAAAGTGTGAGCGGTTTTCGGACGACATCATGCTCTAATGTAGAACAGCATTCAGATTTGAGGCCGACCCGGCCTAAAATCATCCTGTTCTAGAAAAGTATCAGCGTTTTTCCGCGGACATGGTCTCTATAAGATAGATCAGGCGAGTTTGCGCGTGGGATCGTCGAGTGCCGGATTGTAGAACAGCGAAAGCGTCAGGCTTTTGGCGATCCGCTCGGCCGTCGCCATGAACCAGGCCTTGGCCTCCGGCGATGGGGCGATATCGTCGAGCGTTGCGGCAAACAGCGACAGCCACTTCGGAAAGAGATCGGGTGTGAGGTTCGCAACGCCGGTATGCGCTTGCACCGGCTTGCCGCCATAGGCGCCGCTGCGGAAGGCGACGGCCGACCAGAAGCTCTTCATCTTCGCCATATGCTGTGGCCAGCGGCCGGATAGCCTGGCGTCGAACACGGGGCCGAGATCGGGATGCGTTAACACGCGCCCGTAAAAGGTCTCGACCAGCCTGTCGATGAAAGCCTCGTCGACGCCCATGTCCCGCATTTCGGCCTCCGCCCTTTCGCGGATCGCCGCGACATGAGCAGGGCGGCCCTGAATGTCATTGTCCATTTCAAAACCCCGGCGCCGCGTGATGCGGCGCCCTCTCATATAGGTGTTTATGCCAGCGCGCCAAAGTCGTCCGTGCCACTTGCGGCAATCTGTCAGCTGGCCTGCTCCATACCCTTGACCGTCACCACCTCGTTCTTTAGGTTTAGAATTATTCTAAAAAATTGGAGAGAGTCATGCTGGCGCGGTTTTTCAGATCCCCGAAACGATCTTTCGACTCGCTGTCCGAGCAGGAGATCCTTGCCCTTGGGATCGCCTCCGAGGAAGACGATTCCCGCATTTATCTTGCCTATGCCGACAGGCTCCGCCGCGAATTTCCGGCCTCGGCCAAGATCTTCGAGGACATGGCCGAGGTCGAGGATACGCATCGCAAGTCGTTGATCGAGATCCATCGCCAGCGTTTCGGTGAGCGCATTCCGTTGATCCGGCGCGAGCATGTGGAGGGCTTCTACGAGCGCAAGCCGGACTGGCTCAGGGCAAACCTTTCGCTGGATGCGATGCGCAGGGAAACCGAGGCGATGGAGGAGCAGGCCTATCGTTTCTATGTCGAGGCGGCAAAGCGGACCTCGGACGCCTCGACTCGCCAGCTTCTCGGTGATCTCGCGCTTGCTGAACAAGGGCATGAAGATATCGCCCGCATGCTCGGAGACAAACATACGCCCGAAGACGTCAAGCATGACGAGGACGAGACGGTGCGCCGACAATTCGTGCTGACCTATGTGCAGCCCGGTCTTGCCGGGCTGATGGACGGCTCGGTCTCGACGCTGGCACCGATCTTCGCCGCCGCCTTCGCGACGCAGGATACCTGGCAGACCTTCCTCGTCGGCCTTTCGGCCTCCGTCGGTGCCGGCATTTCGATGGGCTTCACCGAAGCCGCCCATGACGATGGCAAGATCTCCGGCAGAGGCTCGCCGGTCAAACGCGGCCTTGCCTGCGGCATCATGACGGCGCTCGGCGGTCTCGGGCACGCGCTGCCCTATCTGATCCCGCATTTCTGGACGGCAACGATCACCGCCGCCATCGTCGTCTTCTTCGAGCTCTGGGCGATCGCCTTCATCCAGAACCGTTACATGGAAACCCCCTTCCTGCGCGCCGCCTTCCAGGTGGTGCTCGGCGGCGGTCTGGTACTCGGCGCCGGTATCCTGATCGGGAATGGGTGAGTTGCGGTCGGGCATAGCCCGAGCAATCGATCCAGTGAATCGATTGCAGCGACGAACGCCCTGAGCCGAAAGCGAAGGGCCGGGAGACGGTGCGTCATACTCGGCATCAAGCCGGTCGGGCACAGCCCGAGCAATCGATCCCGTGAATCGATTGCAGCAACAAACGCCCTGAGCCGAAAGCGAAGGACCGGGAGAGGCTGACTATTTGGTCCCGGTCGCGTTTGCGAAGGCTCAAGAGGCGGCACGACTGCATTCTTGCCCTTCGCTTGCGCTCAGAGCATTCGCGGCTTCGCCGCTCACCCCCTCATCTGCCTGCCGGCATCTTCTCCCCGCTGGGGAGAAGGGGACTCGTGGCGGCGCCTCGCTCTCCTTGCGACATTGGTTTGGGAATGACACCCGTGCGAATTGCTCCCGCTTCTCCCCAGCGGGGAGAAGATGCCCGTCAGGGCAGATGAGGGGGGTGAGGAGCGGAAGCGACGAACGCCTTGAGCGTAAGCGAAAGGCAGCCCTCCCTGTATAAAGAACCACCGACAAAACAAAAAGGCCGGCAAATCGCCGGCCTTTTCCACATTCTCTATTCCAACCCTTACCGCAGCGCGCCGACCAGAACGTCGCGGTCGTTCTCGATGGTGACCCAGCGGCCGGCATTGTAGCTCGACTGGCGCTTGACGAAGGAATAGGGCGTCCCAAACCACGGCTTGACGTCGGAGGCGAGGTTGTCGAGCACAAAATCGCCCTCGGCGGTGCGCAGCGTCAGCACGGCATGGCCTTCGCCATCCGGCTTGCGCACGACCGTCATCAGCAGATCGGCAGCCGAAAAGCCGCGCTGGATCAGCATGCGGCGCTTCAACAGCGCAAAATCCTCGCAGTCGCCGGCAGTGGTCGGATAGGCCCAGACCTCATCCTTGCCGTAGATTTCCTTGTCGGTCATCGGCGTGATCGTGCGGTTGACCGTGGCGTTGACCGAACGCACCAGCGACCACTTCCCCGGGGTCATGGCAACCGGGCCGGCGTTTCGGTTTGCGCCGCATTCAACGCGGTGAATCTGACAGAAATCATAGTGCCCGATCGGCTGTGAGGTGGCATTGCCTGTCACCATGGAAGCATTTCTGCTGGGGGCTGGTATGGCGGCCGTCGCCATCGCAAACATGGCCATCATGGCCACAAAGATACCCTTGATCCGCACGCCCGCTCTTTCCTTGCATCGCCCTTATTTATTAACAAAGTGTTAATAGAGAGGGCCGGAAAGAGTCAATCGTTACTTCTTGGGAGGACCTTACGACCCGCCGATATGGTTAAAATGCAACGGGTTGGGGAACCTGCATCAGGCGAATTTATCCGCTTCTGCCGTTCAAGTGGGCATCTGCCTATTTGTTGACGAACGGATGATGCCTTTGACGGCACTCAACAGAAGCGCGATATCGCCGGGGCGGGAAAGGCGATGGTCGCCGTCGCGGATGAACGTCAGCACCACGTCGTCGGCGGGAAGATGTTCGACCAGCTTCATCGCATGCGCATGCGGCACGTCGGCGTCTTTCATGCCTTGGAGGATGTGCACCGGGCAGCCGGTTTCAATGATGCCGTCGAGCACCCGGTTCCTTCGGCCGTCCTCGATCAGCGCCCGCGTATAGATGATGGGTTCCGGGCTATATTGCGAGCGCTCTTCGAAATAGCCGCGCTCGGCAAGCGACTTGCGCTCCTTGGCCTTGAGGTTCGGCTCGATCAGCTCCGAGGTGAAATCGGGGGCGGGTGCGATCAGCACCATCCCTCCGAGCCTTGGGCCTTCGAGCCTCACGCCGCCCTGCCGCGCAAGCTCCTGCGCCAGCCGGAGCGCGATCCAGCCGCCCATCGACGAGCCGACGAGGATCACGCGATCGGGCGCGACATGGCGGATGACCGCAAGCGCCTCCTCCAGCCAGCGCGAGATCGTGCCGTCGCCGAAGCTGCCGCCGGAAAGCCCGTGGCCGGAATAGTCGAGACGGATGCAGGCGAGCCCAAGCTCCGCCGCCAGCCCGTCGAGCTCCACCGCCTTGGTGCCGCTCATGTCGGAGCGGTAGCCGGACAGCCAGACGAGTGCCGGTGCGCCGTTGCCCGCCTGCGCCGGGCGGACGAGCATGGCGATCTCACGCGCCGCCTCACCCTCGCCGACCGTCAGGAACTGCGGCTGAGCATTGGACATCTGATCGGACATCGGCGAAACTCCTGTTGTTTTGGCCTATAAAACAGATTCTTGGCAGGCTGACAGCGGGTGATTTTTCCGCTAAAGGATGATATTGACTCCGTTGCAGCGATGACGCGACACGTTTGTGCACCCCTGATTGGGAGCGCGATGCTGCAACGTTCCGAAACAACGCGAGGAGAATACGACCATTCGCAGACCTTTTAAAACCGACGCGCCCGTGAAGGACGGACCGCGCTCGAACCGTGAAATCCGCATTCCCAAAGTTCAGCTGATCGGGGCTGACGGAGAGAATATGGGCGTCGTGCCTACCGACCAGGCCTTGAGAATGGCGGAAGAAGCCGGCCTCGATCTCGTCGAAATTTCCCCCAATGTCGAACCGCCTGTGTGCAAGATCCTCGATCTGGGCAAGCTGAAATATGCCAACCAGAAGAAGGCTGCCGAGGCGCGCAAGAAGCAGAAGATCGTCGAAGTCAAAGAAATCAAGATGCGCCCGAACATCGACACTCATGATTATGAAGTGAAGATGAAGGCGATGGGTCGCTTCTTCGACGAAGGCGACAAGGTCAAGGTGACGCTGAAGTTTCGCGGCCGTGAAATGGCCCACCAGGAACTCGGCATGAAGCTTCTGCAGCAGGTCAAGGCCGATACGATCGAGTTCGCCAAGGTCGAAGCCGAACCCAAGCTCGAAGGCCGCCAGATGATGATGGTGCTGGCGCCGAAGTAAGCGCCAGGCAGTTTTTCGCCCAAGGCCGTCCGCAAGGGCGGCTTTTGTGCTTTCTGCCATTCTGCTTTGGGCGGGTGTATTATTGGACGCGCGAAGATTCCTCCGCGGCCCCGTTGCACTTTCATGACGCTGCGGTTATAAGCGCGCGTCCGAACTGACCGGCAGGGCATGCCGTGGCAGTTTCGAATGCTTGCGGAACGGTTCGTCGCCGATGCCGCAGATCAACAACAAACGCTCCCGCACCTTGTTGCGACGGCCGGAGAACCGGACTTCGCGAGAAGGGCTTTTTTGATAAAGCGCGCAGGGAGGACAGAAGGAGTAGCAAAATGCCCAAGATGAAGACGAAGTCCTCTGCCAAGAAGCGGTTCAAGATCACCGCGACCGGCAAGGTCAAGGCTGCCGCTGCCGGCAAGCGCCATGGCATGATCAAGCGTACCAACAAGTTCATTCGCGATGCACGTGGCACCATGGTTCTCGCAGAACCGGATGGCCGCAAGGTTATCAAGAATTACCTGCCGAACGGTCTCTGAGACTCGTCCGCGAACGCTAGATTTAAGGAGATCATGACATGGCACGTGTAAAAAGAGGCGTCACCTCTCACGCCAAGCACAAGAAGGTTCTGAAGGCAGCAAAGGGCTTTTACGGCCGCCGCAAGAACACCATCCGCACCGCCAAGGCTGCTGTCGATCGTTCGAAGCAGTACGCCTACCGCGACCGCAAGGTCAACAAACGCAACTTCCGTGCGCTTTGGATCCAGCGCATCAACGCCGCTGTGCGTGAATCCGGCCTGACCTACGGCCGCTTCATCGACGGCCTGAACAAGGCTGGCATCGAAGTCGACCGCAAGGTTCTCTCCGACATGGCGATCCACGAGCCGGAAGCATTCGGCGCGCTGGTCAGCGCTGCCAAGAAGGCTCTTGAATACCTCAAGGAAGCCGGCACGGCGAACGAGTTTGAAGGCGCGATCCGTTGAGCCGCGCGCGTTCGTAAGAACGCGCAAAGCTGGCTCAACTGCTTTAAGTGGCGCATGTACCTTTCGAGCGGGCGCGCCCGCACGGGACATGCGCTACCAGCGCTTCCCAAGCTTTTGAATTTATGATTTTGGGAAACCCGCGCTGGTTTGGGCTAGCGCGGGTTTTTCTTTCTTTATATTCCTGGCGCCGGCCGGCGCCGCCTGCCTCCCGATCGCCCGCCTGATACTGGACGGAAAGAAGTGACAATGTCAGATATCGACCAGCTCAACACATCGCTGCTCGCAGAAATCGCCGCCGCCGATGACGAAACGGCGCTGGAAGCCGTGCGTGTTTCCGCCCTCGGCAAGAAGGGCTCCGTCTCCGAACTGTTGAAGACGCTCGGCGCCATGACGCCGGAGGAGCGCCAGAGCAAGGGCGCGGCGATCAACGTTCTGAAGAACGCGGTGACCGAGGCGCTCACCGCCCGCAAGACGACGCTGCGGCAAGCGGCGATCGATGCTCGGCTGAAGGCCGAGACGGTCGATGTCAGCCTGCCGGTGCGCTCTTCGCCGGCCGAGCGCGGCCGTATTCATCCGATCAGCCAGATCGTCGATGAGATCACCGCGATCTTCGCCGACATGGGCTTCTCGATCGCCGAAGGTCCCGACATCGAGACCGATTATTACAATTTCACCGCGCTGAATTTCCCCGAGGGCCATCCGGCCCGCGAGATGCACGACACTTTCTTCTTCAACCGGGATGAGAATGGCGAGCGCAAGGTGCTGCGCACCCATACCTCGCCGGTGCAGGTGCGCACCATGGAGGCGCAGACGCCGCCGATCCGCATCATCATTCCCGGCAAGACCTACCGCCAGGACTCGGACGCCACGCATTCGCCGATGTTCCATCAGGTCGAAGGCCTGGTGGTCGATAAGAAGGCCAATGTCGCCAACCTCCGCTGGGTGCTGGAAGAATTCTGCAAGACCTTCTTCGAGGTCGACAGCGTGACGATGCGTTTTCGCCCGTCCTTCTTCCCCTTCACCGAGCCCTCCTTCGAGGTCGATATCCAGTGCGACCGCTCCGGCCCGATCGTCAAGTTCGGCGAGGGCACCGACTGGATGGAAATCCTCGGCTGCGGCATGGTCCACCCGAACGTGCTGCGCTACGGCGGGCTCGATCCTGACGAATATCAGGGCTTTGCCTGGGGCATGGGCCTCGACCGCATCGCCATGCTGAAATACGGCATGCCCGACCTGCGCGACTTCTTCAACGCCGACGTCCGCTGGATGACGCATTACGGCTTCCGCCCGCTCGACATGCCGACGCTGTTCGGCGGCCTCAGCGCTTGAACGGAGAATTGGGACGATGAAATTCACGCTCTCCTGGCTGAAAGAGCATCTGGAAACGGATGCCGGCCTCGATGAAATTTGCACGCGCCTCACCGAGATTGGGCTGGAGGTCGAGGATGTCGACGACAAGGCGGCCTTCAAGCCCTTTGTTATCGCCAGGGTCGTCTCGGCCGAAAAACATCCGCAGGCCGATCGCCTGAAGGTGCTGATGGTCGATACCGGTTCCGGCGCGCCGGCCCAGGTCGTCTGCGGCGCCCCGAATGCGCGCGCCGGTCTTGTTGGCGCCTTCGCAGCGCCCGGAACCTATGTTCCCGGTATCGATGTGACGCTTGCCGTCGGCAATATCCGCGGCGTCGAAAGCCATGGCATGATGTGCTCCGAAAAGGAGCTGCAGATCTCCGACAGTCACGACGGCATTATCGACCTGCCGGACGACGCGCCGGTCGGCCAGAGTTATGCCGCCTATGCGCATCTCGATGATCCGGTCATCGAGATCAACCTGACACCCAACCGGCCGGACTGCACCTCGATCCACGGCATCGCCCGAGATCTCGCAGCCTCCGGCCTCGGCACGCTGAAGACGCGGCCCGCGCCGTCCTTCGCCGTCGAAGGCGAGACGCCGGTGAAGCTGACGCTCGATCTCGACGATCCGAAGCTCTGCCCGGGCTTTGCGCTGCGCCTCGTGCGCGGTGTCAGGAACGGCCCGAGCCCGCGCTGGATGCAGCAGCGGCTGATCGCCATCGGCCTGCGCCCCATCAATGCGCTTGTTGATGTCACCAATTACATGACCTTCGATCAGGGGCGGCCGATCCACGTCTTCGATGCCGCCAAGATCAACGGCAACCTGACAGTCCGCCGCGCCGTCGAGGGCGAGACGGTACTGGCGCTCGACCAGCGCGAATACAAGCTCTCGCCGAACAACGTCGTCATTGCCGATGAAAACGGCATCGAATCGATCGGCGGCATCATGGGCGGCGAACATTCCGGCTGCGACGAGAACACCGTCGACGTGCTAATCGAATCTGCCCTCTGGGACCCGATGAACATCGCCAAGTCAGGCCGCAGCCTGGGCATTATCACCGACGCCCGCTACCGCTTCGAACGCGGCGTCGATCCGGACTATATGGTCCCCGGTCTCGAACGCACGACGGAACTGGTGCTGGAACTTTGCGGCGGCAAGGCCGCCAAGCCCGAGGTCGTCGGCCACAAAGGTTACGAACCGAAGATCGTCGATTTCCCCTATTCGGAGGTCAAGCGCCTGACGGGCCTCGACGTCTCGAATGAGGAAAGCTGCACGATTCTAACGCGTCTTGGCTTCAAGGTCTCCGGTTCCGGCGAGCGCGTCTCCGTCGCCGTTCCCTCCTGGCGCCCCGATGTCGATGGCAAGGCCGATCTCGTCGAAGAGGTCATGCGCATTCACGGCGTCGACAATATCAAGCCGGCGCCGCTCGAAAGCCATGCGGCCGTCAACGCCAAGATCCTGACGACGCTGCAGATCCGCAGCCGCCTCGCTAAGCGGGCGCTCGCCGCGCGCGGCATGCTCGAAGCCGTCACCTGGTCCTTCATTCCGGAAGACCAGGCAATGCTCTTCGGCGGCGGTTCGCCCGCCCTCAAGCTTGCCAACCCGATCGCCGCCGAAATGTCGGATATGCGCCCGTCGCTTCTGCCGGGCCTGCTGACCGCAGCCCAGCGCAATGCCGACAAGGGTTATGGCGACGTCGCCCTCTTCGAGGTGTCCGGCACTTATGAGAACGATCGGCCGGACGGTCAGCGCCGCGTGGCCGGCGGCATTCGCCGCGGCACGGCCTCGCTTGCCGGCGCCGGTCGCGCCTGGTCGAATCCCGCCAAGGGCGGCGGCAAGCCGGTCGACGTCTTCGACGCCAAGGCCGATGCGCTCGCCGTCATCGAAGCCTGCGGCCTGCCGATGGGCAATATCCAGATCGAGCAGGGTGGACCGGAATGGTATCATCCCGGCCGCTCCGGCACGATCAAGATGGGGCCGAAAGTCGTGCTCGGCTATTTCGGCGAATTCCATCCGCTGACGCTGGAAGCGCTCGATGTCTCCGGCGCGCTCTCCGGCTTCGAGGTCTATGTCGATGCCATGCCGGAGGCCAAGCGCAAGGCGACGCGGACCAAGCCGGCGCTCGAGCTGTCGCCCTTCCAGGTGGTGCGGCGCGACTTCGCCTTCGTCGTCGACAAGGCAGTGGAAGCTGGCGCCATCGTCAAGGCTGCCACTGGCGCCGACCGCAAGCTGGTGACCGGCGTCAACGTCTTCGACATCTTCGAGGGCGCGTCGGTTGGCGACGGCAAGAAATCGGTGGCGATCGAGGTTCAGATCCAGCCGGTCGAGCGCACGCTGACGGATGAGGATTTCGAAGCGCTGACGCAGAAGATCGTCGCCAGCGTTGCGAAATTCACCGGCGGTGTCCTCAGAAGCTGAGCTTCACCCAACGTAGCCAGATAATGGACCGGTCGCGAATAGCGGCCGGTCTTTTCACAGATGCAGATGGTAGAGCTTACTGACGATCGTCCAGCGGCCGTCGATCTTCAGCAGCGAGAGATAATCAGTAAAGCGCATGCCGGCGAAATCGTCGGTGACCTTGACGCTCGCCGCATCGCCTTCGACATCGACGCTCTGGATGTCCATGTAGGGCTGCGTGCCGGGCGGCGCCGGCTCCTCCTGCAGGATCGCGGCGATGAATTCGTCCCGCGTCAGCCATTCGACCGCATTTTCGTAATGGCCGATGATCGAGCTTTTCGGATGAAAGGCCTTTTTCAAGGCTGCCTCATTGGCGAAGGCCATGCCTTCGACATAGAGATGAACCGTCTGTTCGACTGCCTGCCTGTCCGACATATTTTCATCCCGTTCTTCGAGATGGCGTTAAATAGTTTCGCCAGCCCCGAAGGCAAGCCCGGCCGGTTGCGCCGACCGGGCTTTTTCAGGTTCAGATGTTCGTCATCGCAAGCGAGGCATCCGAGTAACGTTTTCCAGCCACCTGCCCGGCCGGGATGACCTCTTCAAGCCTCGCGAGTTCCGCCCGGCTCAGCACGATATCGGCGGCAGCGGCGTTCTGTTCGAGATGATGAAGCTTGCGGGCGCCCGGTATCGGCACGATGTCATCGCCCTGGTTCAACACCCAGGCGAGCGCCAGCTGTGCTGCCGTAACGCCCTTCTCGGCGGCCAGCCGCTCGAGCGTCGCGACGAGGGCGGCATTGGCGTCGAAATTTTCCGCCTGGAAACGTGGCACCTGCCGGCGGAAATCGTCCGCGTCGAGATCCTCCGCCTTGCGGATCGCCCCGGTCAGGAAGCCACGGCCCAGCGGGCTGTAAGGCACGAAGCCGATGCCGAGTTCGCGGCAGGTGGCAAGCACCTCCTCTTCGGGATCGCGCGTCCAGAGCGAATATTCGCTCTGCAAGGCTGCGATCGGATGGACCGCATGCGCGCGACGAATGGTGGCGCTGCCGGCTTCCGAAAGCCCGAGGGCGCGGACTTTCCCTTCCTTCACCAGTTCCGCCATGACGCCGACCGTCTCTTCGATCGGCACGTTGGGATCGACCCGGTGCTGGTAGAAGAGGTCGATGGTCTCGATGCCGAGGCGTTTCAGCGAGGCTTCGGCCACGGCGCGCACATGCTCGGGGCGGCTGTCGACGCCGGTGATGGCGGCAGTACCCGGCTTGCTGGCATCGATCTTGAAGCCGAATTTGGTGGCGATCACCACGCGGTCGCGGAACGCCTTCAGCGCTTTGCCGAGAAGAACCTCGTTGGTAAAGGGACCGTAGACTTCGGCGGTGTCGAAGAAGGTTACGCCGAGATTGATGGCGCGATGCAGCGTCCTGATTGATTCCGCATCGTCGCTGGCGCCATAGGCAAAGCTCATGCCCATGCAGCCAAGGCCGACGGCAGAGACGGTCAATTCGTTTCCGAGTTTCCTGGTTTTCATCACGTGCTCCTTTGAGCTGATTTTGAACCGCTCGATCGGTTGCGGTACGGGCAAATCATATTGCCGCTACATCAATCAGAAAATACATGCAGTTTCTAACAGGTTGTTCTATTATTTCGATCAATGAACAGAACACAGCTTTCGCAACTCGCCGTTCTCGCCGCCGTCTCGGAGCATCGCAGCTTCCGGGCGGCGGCGAAGGAACTCCTCGTCGCGCCCTCGGCCATCAGCCATGCGATATCGAGCCTCGAGGAAAGTCTGGGGGTGCGGCTTCTGGCGCGCACCACCCGCAGCGTCGCGCCGACGGAAGAGGGCCGCCTGCTGCTTGAAAGACTTCGTCCCGCACTCGAGGAGATCGATATTGCCTTGGAGGCCGTCCGCGATACGCGCGCCAAGCCGGCCGGAAACCTGCGCATCACCGCGCCGCGCTTCGCCTCCGATCTGCTGCTTGCTCCGCGGCTCGGCGACTTTCTCAACCTCTATCCCGATATCACGCTGGAAATCGCCAATGAGGATGGCTTCACCGATATCGTCAAGGAGGGTTTCGATGCCGGTATCCGGCTGGAGGAGAGCCTGGAGGCCGATATGATCGCGGTCAGAGTCTCGCCCGATCTGACGACGGTGATCGCCGCTTCGCCCGAATATTTCGAGCACCATCCGAAGCCGGAGCATCCGGGCGATCTCGTCCATCATCGCTGCATCAAGCGGCGCTTCACCAACGGCTCGATCTATCGCTGGGAATTCGAAAAGGACGGGCAGGAACTTGTCGTTTCGGTCGACGGGCCGCTTGTTGTCAGCGAGGATCGGCTGGCCCTGCTCGCAGCACTGAACGGTGCCGGCCTTGCCTATCTCTTCGACATGCGGGTCGATGCCGAACTGGCGAGCGGCAAGCTTGTGCGGGTGCTGGAGGATTGGTGCGCGCCCTATGCCGGGCCGTTTCTCTATTATCCCACCCGGCGACAGATGCGGCCGGCGCTACGCGCCTTCATCGACTTCTTCAGATACAGCGGGCAGGATAAGGGCGGCCGGTAAGGAATGGAAACCGGGCCGCCCGTACTTACTAGGGCGCCTTATGCATCAGGCAGCCTTTGCCTTCTGGTTTGCCGCCGTGGTGGCGAGCTGGGAGAGGATCTTGTCGGTCGCCGTTTCCTCCTGCAGCGTCTGGTCGAGCAGGCTGACGGCATCCTTGAGGCCGAGGGTCGCGGCCCAGGTCTTCAGCGTGCCGTAACGGGCGATTTCATAATGCTCGACGGATTGGGCGGCAGAAATCAGGCCGGCATCGAGAGCCGCCGTGCCCTTGAATTCCTCCATGATTTCCTCGCCCTCGGCGATGATGCCCTGGATCGCCTCGCAGGTCTTGCCCTGCGCGCGTTTGCCCATCAGTTCGAATACCTGCTGCAGGCGTTCGACATGTCCTTCGGTCTGCTCACGGTGTTTTTCGAAGCCCTTCTTCAGTTCTGAGGATTGGGCGGCCCGCGCCATCTTCGGCAGGGCGCGCAATATCTGCCGTTCGGCGAAGTAGATGTCCTTCAGCGTGTCATAGAAGAGATCTTCCAACGTCTTTTCCTTGGCCATTTTCTCGATCCTTGTTCTGGGGAAAACCGCGAATGCGGCGACACATTAAGAAGCGAAGATCGCGCTAATTGTTCCCGATCGATTTCGGGTGGACTGGAAATCGGTGCCGGGCGATGATTCCTGCCGTCGATGTGAGGGGGTAAAGTCATGCGAAAGCCCGGTTCGATGAAAGGTCTGGAGGATCTTGGCCGTGTGCGGCTGTCGCCAAACTTCTTCCTCCGCGATTTCCTGCATTCCGAAATCGCCGATTTCTACCGCATTCCCAATATCCCCGAAGATCCCGATCTGGCGATCGAGGCGGGCAAGAGGCTCTGCGAGGAATTGTTGGAGCCGCTGGAGGCAACGTTCGGTCGCCTGCATATCCGATCCGGCTATCGTTCGCCCGCGGTCAACAGGTTCGGCAACGAGAACAATCTGAACTGTTCGACCAATGCGTCCACATCAGCGCATCACATCTGGGATATGAGGGACTTTGACGGCTGCATGGGTGCTGCCGTCTGCATTGCCGTGCCGTGGATGGTCGACCATTACCACGATGAAAGCGACTGGCAGCGGCTCGCCTGGTGGATTCACGACCACCTGCCTTATGCCTCGCTCTGCTTCTTTCCCAAGCTCTGGGCCTTCAATATCCAGTGGCACGAACGGCCGAAGCGGGTGATCCAGAGTTATGTCAGCCCGCGCGGCATCCTCACCAAACCCGGCATGGCCAATTGGGCAGGCGATCACACTGCCTTTTACGAGGGATTTCCTACGCTCAGAAGGTGATGCGATAGCGGATATGGCCGTCGCTCTCGACATAGCTGTCATAGAGCGCCCGCGCGGTTCTGTTCTGCTCGCTCGTATGCCAATAGAGCCGCGACCAGCCCCTGGCTTTGCAGGTCGAAACGAGATCGTCCATCAGTGCCCGCCCGACGCCCTTGCCGCGCGCATCGGCATCGACGAACAGGTCTTCGAGATAGCAGTCCCTGCCGCGGATCCACGTGCCCTCATGCGTGAGATAGAGCGCAAAGCCCATGATCCGGCCGTCGACCTCGGCGACGCGCATCGAAATCGCCGAATCCGGATCGAAGACCCGGCGCCATGTGGAATCGGTGATATCGGCATCGACCGTGACGTCGTAAAAGGCGAGATAGGCCGCCCAAAGTTCGCGCCACCGGGCTTCGTCCTCGGGGCGGGCATCACGTATCGTCACGGTCATGGCATCTCTTTCTTTCAGGCGCCGGCTTGGTCGAGCAGCGCCATCGCGTCATCGGAAAGCGCAAGTGTCGCCGATTTCGCCAGGCTTTCAAGCTGCGAAAGGCTGGTTGCACTGGCGATCGGCGCCGTCACACCCTTCTTGCGCAGCAGCCAGGCGAGCGAAATTTCCGCAGGCTTGGCACCGGTCTCGGCCGAAACCTTGTCGAGTGCGGCCAGGATGCGCAGGCCTTTGTCGTCGAGATATTTCGAAACCCGGCCCTCGCGTGCGCGGCCTTCCGTATCGGCCTTGTTGCGGTATTTGCCGGTGAGGAAGCCGGCGGCAAGGCTGAAATAGGTGATGACGCCGATGTCTTCTTCGACGCAGAGATCGGCAAGCGGCCCCTCGAAGCTCGAACGTTCATAGAGATTATATTCCGGCTGCAACACATCGTACCGCGGCAAGCCGGCCTTTTCGGCAGCGTCGAAGGAAGCCTGAAGCAGTGTCGCATCATAGTTCGAGCAGCCGATCGCGCGGATCTTGCCCTGCTGCTTCAGCTTGGCAAAGGCGCCGAGCGTTTCCTCATGCGGCGTATCTTCATCCGGCCAGTGCGAGAGATAGAGGTCGATATAATCGGTCTGCAGCCGGCGCAGCGAATCCTCGACCGCCTTCAGGACATAGGTTTGCTTCAGCGTCTTTCCCTGTCCCATGTCGGAGCCGACTTTGGTGAAAATGACGGCCTTGTCGCGGGAGATCTTTGCCTGGCTTAGCCAGCGCCCGATGATCTCTTCGGAATCGCCGACCTTGTTGCCCGGAACCCAGGCGGAATAGACATCAGCCGTATCGATCGTGTTCAGGCCCGCGTCGAAGAAGGCATCGAGAATGGCGAAGGATGTTTTTTCGTCGGCCGTCCAGCCGAAGACATTGCCGCCGATGACGATCGGCGCGACCGATAGACCTGTTTTTCCAAGCCGGCGCATTTCCATGACGCTCTCCAGAAGTGTGAAGCAATTGAAATCGCGGATACGGCAGAGCGCCGCCCCGACCAACTTAGTGCGATCCGCGCATCCGGGAAGGCAAACTTCCGTGATTTCAGGCCGCGCCATTGCGCCGCAGCTAAGGCCTGAATATGGTTCGCGGAAATCAGTTTCGGGAGACTTGGATCATGCTGCGTTTCGGTATCATTTCAACGGCGAAGATCGGCCGCGACAATGTCGTTCCGGCGATCCAGGATGCGGAGAATTGCGTCGTCACGGCGATTGCCAGTCGTGATCTCACGCGTGCAAGGGAGATGGCCGACCGTTTCTCGGTGCCGCATGCCTTCGGCTCCTACGAGGAGATGCTGGCTTCCGACCTCATCGACGCCGTCTACATCCCGCTGCCGACCTCGCAGCATATCGAATGGTCGATCAAGGCGGCAGATGCCGGCAAGCACGTGCTCTGCGAAAAGCCGTTGGCGCTCAAGGCCAGTGATATCGACGATCTGATCGCCGCCCGCGACCGCAACCGTGTGGTGGTCACCGAAGCCTATATGATCACCTATTCTCCGGTCTGGCAGAAGGTGCGCTCGTTGATCGACGAGGGCGCCATCGGTTCGCTCCGGCATGTGCAGGGCGCCTTCACCTATTTCAACCGCGACCCCGCCAACATGCGCAACGTCCCCGAGCTCGGCGGCGGCGGCCTTCCCGATATCGGCGTCTATCCCGTCATGGGCACGCGTTTTTCCACCGGCAAGGAGCCGCTCTGGATCCAGGCGATCACCGAGCGCGATGCGGATTTCGGCACGGATATCTATTCGAGCGTCAAGGCCGACTTCGGCGATTTCGAGCTGAGTTTCTATATCTCGACGCAGATGGCCAACCGTCAGGTCATGGTTTTTCACGGCACCGAAGGTTACATCGAGCTCAAGTCGCCGTTCAACGCCAATCGCTGGGGACCTGAGGAGATCGAGCTTGCCAACCGCAGCCACGCTGAATCGCGCATCTTCCGCTTCCAGGACAGCCGCCAGTACAAGCGGCAGGTCGAGGCCTTCGCCCGGGCGGTGAAGAACGGCAAGGAAGAGATCGTCACCCTCGAAAATTCGAAGCTGAACCAGAAGGTGATCGATGCGATCTACCGGGCCAGCGAGAAGGACGGCTGGAAAGCAGTTTAGCGCATAACCCCTAAATCGGAATCGATTTTCGGAAAGGATTATGCGCCACTTCAGAGGATTAGAGCGTCCTTAGCGCGTCCTATTGGACGCGCGGCGCTCTAATCACTCGGCGCGGAAGACAAAGCGCGAATAGCCGAAGAAGCTGAAGATCATCGAGGCGACGCTGGCGATCACCATGGCCGCCAGCGGCTGAAGCGCCGGCAGCGACAGCAGCAGCGCGGAATAGAGCCCGTAATTGACCAGCGCTGCCGTCACCCCGACCGAACCGTAGCGGAAACCTTCGGCGGCAAGCGAACGGCCGGAGCGATCGAAGGTGAAGCTCCGATTGAAAGCCCAGGTCGCCGCCATGGCGAAGGCGATCGCGATGAGCCGCGCCAGAAACGGCCCGAGCGGCGTCAGATGGAGCAGCGCCGACAGGATGCCGGCATCGACGAGGAAGCCGATGCCGCCGGCAATGGCGAAGCGGATGAGCTTTCTCATGCCGCATCCGCCTTGCCGGGACGCGCGCGCGATACCGGCCCTGCGTTGTTGAGCGGCGCCTTCAACGCGCTCGGCCTCTCCAGGCCCATATAGTGGATACGGAGCTGTTCGGCGCGGGCGCGCGCAACGGAATCCAGGATGACGCCGGCGGTGAACAGCATGAAGGAGATCATCATCAGCGCCGTCGACAGCACCCAGGTCGGCATGCGGCTGACGAGACCCGTCTCGAAATATTCCGCCAGCACTGGCGCCATGAAGCCGAGGCTCGCCAGCATGAAGGTGGCGCTGATCGCGCTGAAAAAGGCGAAGGGCCGGGTTTCCTTCATCAGCATCGCGAACATCCAGAGGATCTTGGCGCCGTCACGGAACGTCGAAAGCTTGGAGTGCGAGCCTTCCGGCCGGCGGCCGTAGTCGAGCTCCAGCTCGCTGACCGGCAGCTTCAGCCGCGAGGCATGCACCGACATTTCGGTTTCGATCTCGAAGCCGCCCGATACCGCCGGGAAGCTCTTGACGAAGCGGCGCGAAAACGCGCGGTAACCGGAAAAGATATCGGTGAAATCGGGGCCGAAGATCATCCGGTAAAGCAGGTTGAAAAGCCGGTTGCCGAGCGCATGGCCCTGACGGCCGGCATCGGCGTGCACGCCGCGCCTCGTGCCGACGACCATGTCGGCGCGCTCGGTCAGCAGCGTGCGCACCAGTTCCTCGGCATCCTCGGGCGCATAGGTGCCGTCGCCGTCGGCGATGATGTAGATGTCGGCGTCGATATCGGCAAACATGCGGCGCACGACATGGCCCTTGCCCTGGCGCCGCTCGCGCATGACATGCGCGCCGGCAAGCATTGCCTGCAGCGCGGTGCCGTCGGTGGAATTATTGTCGTAGACATGGATCGCAGCATCGGGCAGCGTCGCCCGGAAACCCTGCACGACAGGGCCGATCGTCGCCGCTTCATTATAGCAGGGAAGCAGGACGGCAATATTCAGATTGTCGGTACGCGATCGGGCCATGACTCTACTCGTTACACTGAAAGCCGCGCTCAGCCTAAATCACGCGCCGTTAATAAGACCCTATGACGCAGGCAAAATCAGCGCTGCCACAAACGGCTTTACACTTTCTTGATCGGCGCCGGTTAAACTTCGCTACCTGGAAACGAACCGCTAACCACAATGAACGCTGTGCAGCCGATCACCCATGCATCCTCCGCGATCGACGCTCCCAGAAGCGGGCTGCGCGACCTGCTGGCGCGTCTCTGGCCTGTTGTCATCGCCTATAGCGTCATCCTTGCCGCCGCCATCCTCATCACCAAGCTTTCCGGTGCCACCGATTACGTCGGCCCCGACAATGACGACGGAATGCGTCTCGTCGAGGTTCGCGATTTTCTGGCCGGGCAGGGCTGGTTCGATCTGATGCAATACCGTCTCGGCCTCGACGGCGGCACGCTGATGCACTGGTCGCGGCTGATCGATCTGCCGATCGCCTCGCTGATCTGGTTCTTCGGCCTGTTTGTACCCCATGAGACGGCCGAGGCGCTGGCGCTCGGCGTCTGGCCGGTATCGCTCATCCTGCCTGCCATGCTCGCCATGGCGGTTGCCGGTCGGCGCATTGGCGGCGTTGCCGCCATGCATATCAGTCTCGGCTTGACCGGTCTTGCGATCTACACCGGAAACCGTTTCGCGCCGGGCGCCATCGATCATCACAATGCACAGCTGGCGTTGGTCGCGACGATGATCGCGATGCTGCTGGATCCCGAGCGTCGCGCTTGGAGCTATGCGGTTGCCGGCATCGCGGCAGCCATCGCCATCGCCATCGGCGCCGAGACGACACCTTTCGTCGCCGCCGTCTGCCTGACCATTGCCCTGCTCTGGGCATGGGAGGGCGAAGATTTCGCTGCCGCCGCGAAGGCCTTCGGGCTGGCGCTGGCGATTGCGATCAGCATCCTCTTCTTCGCAACAGTGCCGCCCCGGCTTTATTCGATGGTCACCTGCGACAATCTCTCGCTCGGCTATTACAGCCTGGCGGCGATCGGCGGCGGGCTGCTGTTGTTTTCGGCGGTTTTCGCGAGCCGCCAGCGCCGGCCCTTGCGCTTTGCCGCGCTCGCTGTCGTCGGCGCCGGCGTTCTCGGTTCGGCGGTGGTGATCGCACCGCAATGCCTGAGCGATCCGCTGGCCGGTCTCGATCCGATGCTGGTCGAACTCTGGCTGAGGAATGTTTCGGAAGCGCAGTCGGTTTTCGTTCTCGGGCGCACCGATCCCTTCTCGATCGGTGGCTTCTATGCGGCCGGCCTGTTCGGTATCGCCGTCTGCATCTTCCGCGTCATCAAGCGTGACCGCGTGCAGATCCACCTGATCCTGCTCTTCCTGCTGATGACGAGCTGGGCAATCGCACTGGTCCAGGTGCGCGGTTCCACCTTCTCGAACCTGATCTCGATCCTGCCGCTTGCCCTGCTGATCATCGATATCAAGCGCATCTCCAACCGCGACAACGAGAATGTCGCCGCCGCCTTCGTTTATATCGTGACCGTGCTCGCCAGTGCTCCGGCCGCCTGGGCCGTCGGTGGCGGGTTTATCTCGCTGCAGATGGAGAATACTGCCCAGAAGACGTCGCCGAAGCCGGCAAAGGAAATTTCCTGCACATCGCAAGCGGCGCTGGCGCCGCTCGCCGGGCTTTCGGCCGGACTGGTCTCGGCGCCGTCGGAAATGGGCGTGCCGATCCTCCGCTTCACCAAGAACCGGGTTCTCTCCGCGCCCTATCATCGCAATCAAGGCGGTATGCTGACGGAACTGCATATCGGCATGGCCAAGCCGCAGGAGGCGGAAGCCTTCCTGAAGGGGACTGGCGTGATGGTGCTTGCCTTCTGCCCCGGCGACCTGCAGACGCGTGAAATCGCCAAGCTGAAGCCGGACGGGCTCTATGCTGAGCTCGGCAAAGGCAATATCCCGCCCTATTTGGAACCGCTTCCGAAGGCGGCGGATGTGGGCGTGCAGTTCTTTCGCTATCGGCCGGCGACGAATTGACGCCGGCAATCTTCAGATGGGATAAAGCATGTCGCGACAACGACATGCGTAAAAACAAAGCAATCGCGGGAAGCAAATCTGAAAGATCGCGACGCGCTTGTCAGTGCGAAACGCGCGTGGCGCGACGAAGGCGCTGATTGGCATAGAGCCCGATCACGAAAAGCATAAGGCCGCCATTATAGCCGAGCACGGCATAGACGAATGCCAGAATGGACACCGGGCCGGGCGAGGTTATCGCCGCCAGCGCGAATGTCATTCCGATCAGCGCCGCCACCAGCGCGATCACGCCTGCTGAACGCATCTGCCCGGCGCTGACGCCCAATGCTGCTGCTGTGAGAAAAATCATTTCAGCACCTTCCCAGAGATAACGAGGGGAAGCATAAGAAGCGCCAACTAACAAAGATTTACCGGCGGTCCTCGCCGAAAAGCCTTTATATTGCGGTGGTTAGCAATCCCTTTCGGGTAAAACGCATATTCTAACTATCGGTTCCGCAACCAAACATATTTACTCGATTTTGTTGTTTATTCGCGTAGCTGCAACGAGTGCATGTGCAGGATGCCAGGAGGGAGCGCGCTCAACGCAAGGCTACAAACCCCTCGATCGACCTATCTCAATGACCGGGAAAACCGATCCCAATGCCAGTGCCGATCTTTCCGTTTGCCGCGGTTGGACATAGAAAGAGGGGATGAGCAACGTCTTCGACGGCGATTCGCCGACCAACCTCGCCGAATATTCTGTTTCGGAACTTTCCGGCTCGATCAAGCGCACCGTCGAAACCGCTTTCGACCAGGTTCGCGTGCGCGGCGAAATATCAGGCTATCGCGGGCCGCACTCCTCGGGCCACGCATATTTCGCGCTGAAGGACGATCGCGCCCGCATCGACGCCGTCATCTGGAAGGGCACCTTCTCGCGGCTGAAGTTCCGTCCGGAAGAGGGCATGGAAGTCATCGCCACCGGCAAGGTCACCACCTTTCCGGGCTCTTCGAAATATCAGATCGTCATCGAGACGCTGGAGCCGGCCGGCGCCGGCGCGCTGATGGCGCTGATCGAGGAGCGCAAACGCAAGCTCGGCGCCGAGGGCTTGTTCGATCCCGCCCGCAAGAAGCGGCTGCCCTTCATGCCCAGCGTGATCGGCGTCGTCACCTCGCCGACCGGCGCCGTGATCCGCGATATTCTTCACCGCATCTCTGATCGTTTTCCGGTGCATGTCCTCGTCTGGCCGGTGAAGGTGCAGGGCGAGGGGTCCGGCGAGGAGGTGGCAAACGCCATCCGCGGCTTCAACGCGCTGGAACCTTCAGGCGCCATCCCGCGCCCGGATGTGCTGATCGTCGCGCGCGGCGGCGGCAGCCTTGAAGATCTCTGGAGCTTCAACGACGAAATCGTCGTGCGTGCCGCCGCCGAAAGCGAAATACCGCTGATCTCGGCCGTCGGGCACGAAACCGACTGGACGCTGATCGACTATGCCGCCGATGTCCGTGCGCCAACGCCGACCGGGGCCGCGGAAATGGCGGTCCCCGTCAAGGCGGAACTCGAGGCGCAGGCCGCCATTGTTGCCGCGCGCCTGCAGGGCTGCATGAACCGGCAGATGGATCAGCGCCGCCAGTCGGTGCGTGCTCTGATGCGGGCATTACCGTCGCTCGATCAGCTTCTCGCCTTGCCGCGCCGCCGTTTCGACGAGGCGGCAGCCGGCCTCGGCCGCGGGCTTGAGCTCAACACCATCAACAAGCGCCGCGGCTTCGAGCGCGCCGCTGCGCATCTGCGCCCCGATCTCCTCGCCGGCCGCATCGCCGAGCGCCGCCAGACGCTGAATGAGCGTATGGTCCGGGCCGAGCGCATGGTCGAGCGGCTGATCGACCGCTCGAAATCGCGCGTCGACCGCGCCGAAACCATCCTCGCCTCACTGCCGGCCAGGCTGAAGATCCAGACCGACCGCGGTCGCGAACGCCTTGGCAATCTTTCTCGCCATGCCGATACGGCGGTCCGCCACCAGCTGACCCGCGCGCGTGCCGAGCTTTCCGCGCAGGACCGCGTGTTGCAGTCGCTCTCCTATAAGAATGTGCTGAAGCGCGGTTACGCCGTCATTCGCGATGAGGATAACAGGCCGGTCTCACAGGCTGCTCAACTCTCCGCCGGCATGGGCATCGCCATCGAATTCGCCGACGGCCGTGTCGGCGCCATGACCACGGAAGGCGGCACACCGCCGGCCGGTGTCAGGAAGCGCAACCCGAAACCCGCCGAACCACCGAAGCAGGGAAGCCTGTTCTGACGATGCGAATCCTGCTGGTGCTTGCCCATCCGTTGGAGGACAGTTTCGCCGCTGCCGTGGCGCACACGGCCCGCGAAGCGCTGGAGGCCTCCGGCCATGTTGTCGATCTGCTCGATCTCTATGCCGAGAATTTCGATCCACGCCTTTCGAAGGCTGAGCGCGGCGGCTATTTCGACCAGCCCTATGACACCTCGGCCGTAGCCGATATCGTTGCCCGCCTGAATGCTGCCGATGGCCTCATTCTCGTCTTTCCGCAATGGTGGTTCAATTTCCCCGCCATTCTCAAGGGCTTTTTTGACCGCATCTTCGCCCCCGGGGTCGCCTTCAGCCATGATGCCGCCGGCGGCCGTATCGTGCCGCAGCTGACCCATATCAGGCTGCTCTATGCGCTGACGACGACAGGCTCGCCCTGGTGGCTGGTGCGTCTCTACATGGGCGATCCAGTGCGCCGGCTCTTGAAGCGCGGCATCGCTGCCTTCTGCTCGAAGCGGCTGAATTTCAAAATGCTTAGCCTGCACGACATGGACCGGGCCACCGATGCAAAGCGCAGGGCGCATCTCGATCGCGTGCGCAAGCTGCTATCGGCAATTCGATAGGCGCTATTCGAAGTCAGCTAGAAACTTGCGCAGCAGCCTGTCGAGTTCCGCCTTGTCGGCGGCGCTCAGATTTTGCGACAGCCGGTGTTGATTGGCGACATGCGCATCGACGGCGGTCTCCACCGTCGCAAGCCCTTTTTCCGTCAGCGCGATGAGCACGCTCCTGCGATCCTCCGGATTGAGGATACGTTCTACGTAGCCCGCCTTCTCCAGTTGGTCGATGCGGTTCGTCATCGTGCCGGAGCTGACCATGGTCATCTCCAGAAGCTCCCCCGGCGACAGCCGGTGGGGGGAGCCTGCGCGGCGCAGCGTCGCCAGCACGTCGAATGCGGAGGACGAAAGCCCCTGCTGCATGAGCACGGCCTCCACCTCGCGGCCAAGATGGGTGCTCAGGCGTTTTAGCCGTCCGAGGATGCCCATCGGTTCGACGTCGAGGTCCGGCCGTTCGCGCCGCCATTGCGCCAGGATCTTGTCGACATGGTCCAACTTGCGATCTTCGCTCATGCTCCATCGATATCATTCATTATCTTGACGTCAAGATAATAAGGTGTAGGATGAATTTATCTTGAAATAGAGATTCTTGATATGAAGACAAATTCACGCTATGTCGCCGATCTTATGGCAACCGCGCTCGCACCCGCCATCTGGGGGAGCACCTATATCGTCACCACCGCTTTCCTGCCGGCCGGATATCCGCTGACGGTTGCGATGCTGCGCGCCCTGCCGGCTGGCCTGCTGCTTCTCTTCCTGGTCAGAAAGCTGCCTTTCGGCATCTGGTGGGGAAGGGCTTTCGTTCTCGGCGCGCTGAACTTCTCGTTCTTCTGGGCGATGCTCTTCGTCTCGGCCTACAGGCTGCCGGGCGGCGTTGCCGCAACGGTGGGCGCCGTGCAGCCGCTGATCGTCATCGCTTTGTCGCGGCTTTTTCTCGGCAACCCGATCCGGCCGCTTGCCGTGCTCGCCGGTCTCGTCGGCATGGCCGGCGTCGGACTGCTGGTGCTGACGCCGAAGGCGGGGCTCGATCCGATAGGTGTCGCTGCCGGTTTCGCCGGCGCAGTCTCGATGGCCTTCGGCACGGTGCTGACGCGTCGCTGGGCGCCGCCGGTTTCAAACCTCACCTTCACCGCCTGGCAACTGACGGCGGGCGGCATGCTGCTGGTGCCCTTTGCCTTTTTCCTGGAACCGGCGCTGCCGATGCCGACTGCCGCAAACATTGCCGGCATTGCCTATCTCGGGCTGATCGGCGCAGCCTTTACCTATCTGCTCTGGTTCCGCGGCCTGTCGCGCATCGAGCCCTCGGCGGTTGCCTCGCTCGGCTTTTTGAGCCCGCTGGTTGCGACCCTGCTCGGCTTGCTGGCGCTCGGCCAGAGCCTGACGCCGGTGCAGATCGGCGGTTTCGCTATGGTGCTTGCCAGCGTCTGGCTCTGTCAGCGCACGACGCCGCCGCTCAGGCCCATTCGCCCTGCCGCATCACCGGAACCCGTGAACCATCCGGCTTGATGCCGTCGATATCGACCTTATCGGAGCCGATCATCCAGTCGATATGGATCAGGCTGGAATTTCCGCCCTGTGCCTTGATCTGCTCCTGGCTCAGTGTCGCACCATCGAGGAAACATTTGGAATAGCACTGACCGAGCGCGATGTGGCACGAGGCGTTTTCGTCGAACAGCGTGTTGTAGAACAGGATGCCGCTGGCCGAGATCGGCGAGGAATGCGGCACGAGCGCCACTTCGCCGAGCCGGCGGGCGCCCTCGTCGGTATCGAGCACCTTGTTCAAGACCTCTTCGCCGCGCGAGGCCTTAGCCTCGACAATACGCCCGCCCTCGAAGTGCACCTGGATATTGTCGATCAGCGTGCCCTGGTGGGAAAGCGGCTTGGTGCTCGAAACATGGCCCTCGACGCGTAGCGCATGCGGCGTGGTGAACACTTCCTCGGTCGGGATATTCGGATTGCAGGTAATGCCGTTCTTGGCAGTGGAAGCGCCGCCATGCCATTCATGCCCGTCGGCAAGGCCGATAGTCAGGTCGGTGCCCGGTCCCTGGAAATGCAGCGAGGCGAAACGCTCGCCGTTCAGCCAGGCGCTGCGCTTGGCAAGATTAGCATTGTGCTCGGCCCAGGCGGCGACCGGATCGTGCAAATCCACGCGCGAGGCGGCAAAGATCGCTTTGGCGAGCTTGGCGATCGCAATCGGTTCCGGATCGTCGGGGAAGACCACCTTGGCCCAGGAGGGGTTCGGGTAGGAGACGATGTTCCAGTTGATGTCGAAATTCGAGATCTTCTCCAGCGCCGGCTTGTAGGCGGTCGAGTTGGCGCGATTGGCGCGGCCGACCTTGCCGGCATCCTGCTCGGAGAGCAGCATTGGGTTGTCGCCGGCGACCGCGAGACGGGCAGCCCCATTGGCATAGGCCTTGGCCATGCCCTCGTAGAGCCAGCTGGAGGCGCGGTCGAAACCCTCGTCGCTGCCATATTGATAGCGCGCCAGCGTCGTTTCCTCGTCGGAATAGAAGGCGGAGACCAGCCCGGCGCCGGCCAGATAGGCATGTTTGGTGATCAGGCGGACGAGCGGCAGCGCCACGACAGGCGCGGTAATCACCAGGTCCTGACCCTTTTGCAGCTGCAGCCCGACTTTGACGGCGACTTCCGCAAGCTTTTCCAGCTTGACGGGATCAACGGTGTTCTGGCTCTGGGGCATGAAAGTCATCGTTCAACCTGCCTTCTGTCATCGACGGTGGGAGGCTGGAAGACTTAGACCCGTTTGCGGCGAAAATGAAGCGCGCCGCTGCCGAATTGCAAGCGGCCGGATTATATGTCCGGCCGCTGGCGGGGCTTTAAGCTGCGGCAGGCAGCCTGAGCAGGACCGAGTTATGTTTTTCGAGGAATTCCATCAGCCGCTGCGGGTAGTCTTCGCCAACGGCGGCCTTGACGCTTGCCCGCTCGGAGAGCGCCTTGCGCCAACGCTTTACACGCTCAAGCCCTTCGAAGATGTCGCTGTCGCCGAGCGTGTCGAAGAGATCGAAATACCGAAAGACCGGTGCAAAGACAGCGTCGACGAGGCTGAAGTCGTTGCCGGCGAAATACGGCCCATCCGTCAGCACGGTCTCGAGCGTCGCGAATTTGGAGATGAGCGCCGTGCGCTTGGCGTCCAGCTGGTCCGCAACCTGCGCCGTCTCATAGCCCCAGAGATCGGAAAGCACGGACGAACCGAATTCCATCCAGCCGCGATGGCGGGCACGCGCCAGCGCATCTTTCGGATGCAGCGCCACACCTGGCTGCGTTTCCTCCAGATATTCGCAGATGACGCTGCTTTCGAACAGCACCGCCTCGCTGCCATCCTCCTCCTCGATCCGCAGCAGCGGCACCTTGCCGAGCGGCGAGATCTTCAGGAACCAGTCGGGCTTGTTGGCAAGATCAATATTGATGCGCTCGAAGGGCACGCCCTTTTCGAGCAGTGCGATCGCGGCGCGCTGCACATAGGGGCAGAGATGATGGCTGACGAGGGTAAGCTTGCTCATGGCGCTCTCCTTGGCAATGAGGATAGATGTAAATGCATCTAATATCGCTTGCAGCGAAATTCAAGATAGATGTACTTGCATTTATGTCTGAAAAATCGTCGAAGCCGAGCGAAGCGGTCACCACTGCCTGGACGAGCATCATGCGCGCCCGCGAGCGGCTGCTCGCTGCCATCGAAGCCGACCTGAAGGCGGCCGGCATGCCGCCGCTCGCCTGGTACGACGTGCTGTGGGAATTGGCGCGCTCGCAAGACGGCAAGCTACGCCCCTACGAGATCGAAGCGCGGACATTGCTGGCCCAGTATAATCTTTCCCGGCTGATCGATCGGTTGGAAAAAGAGGGCTTGGTCCGGCGCGAGGCCTTCACTGAAGACGGGCGCGGCCGCTGGGTGGTGATCACAGATGCCGGCCGAAAGCTTCGTGAGCGCATATGGACCGTCTATGCCAGATCGATCGAGACCCATATCGGCTGCAAGCTTGCCGAAAACGAGGCCAAGGCGATCGCCGGCCTGCTCGACCGCTTCCTCTAGATTCAACAGCATGATGTCGTCCGAAAACCGCTCACGCTTTTCGGTATCATGCTCCGATCAGGCAATCAGCGGCACGGCGACAGCCTTCAGCGCCTTCAACGCATCCTTTGGATCGAGCCGCACCTGCAGCCCGCGCTGGCCGCCATTGATATAGACGAGCGGTTCGCCGAGCGCGGCTTCCTCGATCGCCGTCGGCACGGTCTTCTTCTGGCCGAAAGGGCTGATGCCGCCGACATGATAGCCCGTCAGCCGTTCGGCATCGGCAGGCTTCATCATGCTGGCCGATTTGCCGTGAAAGGCGCTCGCCAGCTTCTTCATGCTGACCTCGCGATCCGACGGCACGACGACGCAGACTGGTTTGCCGTCCACCTCCGCCATCAGCGTCTTCAGCACTCGATGCGGCGGCTCGCCGAGCGCTTCGGCCGCCTGCAGTCCGACGCGCTCGGCATTGGGGTCGTAGTCATAGGTATGGACCGTGAAGGCGATGCCTGCCTGTGAAAGAACCTGTGTCGCGCGCGTGGTCTTGGACATCTCTTTCCCTCGTGAGTTCACTCGGCCGCCTGTCAGTTTCCGAATGCACCGGCGTAAGTCTCCGGCTTGAAGCCGACCAGCAGCTTGCCCTTCGCCTCCAGCACCGGCCGCTTGATCATCGACGGTTGGTCGAGCATCAGGGCGATCGCTTTCTCCCGGGTCAGGTTCTCTCGCTCCGCATCGGGCAATTTGCGGAAGGTGGTGCCGGCGCGATTGAGCACGGTGTCGAGGCCGGCCTGGTCGATCCAGGCTTCGAGATGGGCGCGGTCGACCCCCATTTCCTTGTAGTCGTGAAACTCATAGGCGACGCGGTGTTCTTCCAGCCAGCTGCGCGCCTTCTTCATCGTGTCACAATTCTTGATGCCATAGATGGTGACGGCCATGCCCGATCGATCTCCCCGTGATGACAGCGAGATAACATGCACGAGGGCCGGCGCAAACGCCGTGCGACGTTTTATCCCCCGAGCGCGTCGACGATCAAGGCAGACAAAGCCGGCCTGCGGCTCAATTCTCCAGCGCGCCTGCCTTGCGCGAAGCCTTGCTGGGTTCGTCGCAGGCGATCTTCATCAGGTCGCCGCGCCGTCTCACCAGCCGGTCGGATGTTCGTGTCAGGATCAGCCCATCCTGCGGCGCGGTGAGCTCGATGCTGCCGCCCGGCTGCCCTGGCCGGGTAACGATCGTCACTAGGCGGTCGCCTTCCGCAATCCTCTCGCCGATATTGCGATGAAAGAGCACGGCACCGCCTTCCGGAGCGCGGATGATCTCGACATTGTCGAGCGGCACGGCCGGACCGGAAAATGCCGTTGCCGCCGGTTTTTCGTCACTGACGATCCCCCGTGCCGCAAGGAAGCGCCAGAGCCCGTCAGCATCCTTTTTCGCCAATACCGGATCGACGTCGCGCTTGCCGCGCAGCTCGACGGTGACGGAAAGTCTGCCGGGCAGCTCGAATAGGCGTTCGCCGGGACCTTCATATTTCCATGCAAAGCCGACGGCCTCCTCGAAGGCCGAGCTTTCGCCATCCGAAAGCAGCACGGCCTCCATGTCGAGTGCAGCGGCAAGATCGGCCGCCTCCGGCCAGAAGGCCTCGTCGATATAGGCATATTGCAGCGATTCATCGTCGCAATGCAGGTCGAGCACGAGATCGGCGCCGAGCGCCAAATGCAGCAGCTGTCGCTTCAATCTGTCGGTAGCCGGATAATCATCGAGGTCTTCGATCAGCGTCTGGCGATCGGCAAGGGAGATCCGCGGAAAGTCCCGGTTGAAATTGGTGCGTGAGCCCAAGTCGAAACGGCCCTGCAATTCGCCGAAATGCGATTGCGCCGCACCAATCGGATTGGCCTGCGGCACGATGGTGATGTCGCCGGCGATCCCGCCTTGGCTTTCCGCCTGCCGCAGCCTCTCACAGAGGAAATGCAGCAGCACCGTTCCCGGAAGCTCGCCGGCATGCAATGCCGCCTGGATATAGATCTTCGGTGCCTTCGGATCGCCGCCCGTAAAGCGCAGCACCGGCAGCCGCCACTCCGTTCCCGGCGTATCGCCAGGAATGATGATTTCCGAAACGTCCATGCTGTCCTCGTTTCCCGTTCGCAACCACGCCCGATAAGCGCTGCGAGCTATATGAGTGAAAAGCAGGCAAGCGCAAGCGCCGTCGCGGACATCGTTGCCTCAGCTGAGTAGCATCGAGCATTCGATGATCTGCGCTCGATTTTCCGAGAATACTGTGGAAGGCCGGCGCGCAAGAAACGGGTTGAAACAGCGCCCGTCTCATACGATTTTGAGGGCAATCGAAAACGCGGAGGCTGTGTCATGACTGAGACAACGCACCACTATCTCATCTTCGAAACCGCGGGTGGTTTCTGCGGCATCGCCTGGAGCGACGCCGGCATCACCCGCTTTCAACTGCCGACCAAATCAGCGGAAGCGACCGAACGGCTGCTGCTGCGCCGCCTGTTGGATGCCGAACCCGGCGCGCCGACGCCGGCTGTGCTGGAGACGGTCGCTGCGGTGAAGCGCTACTTCCAGGGCGAGGAAACGGACTTTTCCGGCGTCGAACTCGATCTTGCCGGCCAGGATGCCTTCTTCCGCGATATTTATGCGGCGGCAAGGCGTGTCGGCTGGGGCCACACGACGACTTATGGCGCGCTGGCGAAGGAACTCGGCGGCGGGCCGGAAGCCGCCCGCGACGTTGGTCAGGCGATGGCGAAGAACCCGGTCGCTCTGATCATCCCCTGCCATCGGGTGCTCGCGGCCGGCGGCAAGATCGGCGGCTTTTCCGCGCCCGGCGGCTCGTCATCGAAGGCCCGGATGCTGGAGCTCGAAGGCGTCAACCTCGCCCCACCGCCGCCTGCCCAGCAGTCGTTGGGGTTTTAGGCGGCGGCGGCTTTTTCGTTTTCCGCAATTCCCGGCAAAATCGCTTCGCGCTTTGCCTGGCAAAACCGCTCTACACTTTTGCTGGAATTGCTTTTGGCGGGGTCTCAGCCGATCAATGCGGGCTGGCTGTCGGCCGGATGATGATCTCGCTGACATCGACATCATCAGGCTGGCTGACGGCGTAGAGGATCGAATTGGCGATGACCTCGGGGCTGATGGTGATCGCCCTGAAAGCCTTCATGGCGTCGCGCGCCGTCGGATCGGTGATCGTGTCGGCCAATTCCGATGTCGTGGTGCCGGGAGAGATGACGGTCACGCGGATACGATCGGTCTCCTGCCGCAATCCGTCCGAGATTGCCCGCACCGCGAATTTCGTCGCGCAATAGACGGCGGCCGTCGGCGACACGCTGTGGCCGCCGATCGAAGACAGGTTGATGATCTGCCCGGATCCCTGCGCCTTCATGATCGGAAGCGCCGCCGCGATGCCATAGAGAACGCCCTTGATGTTGACGTCGACCATCCGGTCCCATTCGTCGACCTTGAGAGCCTCGAGCGGCGAGAGCGGCATGACGCCGGCATTGTTGACGATCACGTCGAGCCGCCCGAATTCGGACCTGGCAAAGCCTGCGAATGCCTCCACCTGGAAACGATCGGTGACGTCAAGCTTTTGCAGGCGCACCGACCCGCCCTTTGCCGCGATGTCGCCGGCGAGTTCCGCCAGGCGCTCGGTGCGGCGGGCGCCGATCACGATATGGGCGCCTGCGGCAGCCAGCACCTTTGCCGCTGCCTCTCCGATGCCGCTGCTGGCTCCGGTAATGGCAATGACTTTTCCTTTGATATCAGACATTTCAAGCTCCGTTGTACGCCGCCCGCCTGGCGATGCGGCGGGGGGTTTTTGCTGGTCAGGTGGGAAAATCGGCGCTGAGCGACGTCTCCGCCCAGGCGTCGAAGTTTGCGCGCAGCGCGTCCAGCCGTTCGCGAGCGATCTTCAGGGCAGGTGCGCCGAGCAGCAGGCGCAGCGGCGGTTCGTCCGCTTCGAACGCCGATATGATCGCGGTTGCTGCGCGCGCGGGATCGCCCGGCTGGTTGCCGGAGATCGAGCGGGTGGCCCGGCGCCGCTTGCCGGATGTTTCCGCATAGTCTTCGATGATCGTGCTGGATTCGACCATCGACCGACCGGCCCAATCCGTGCGGAAGGCGCCGGGTTCGAGGATCGTCACATCGATGCCAAGCGGTTTGACCTCATGGAAAAGCGATTCCGACAAGCCTTCGACCGCGAACTTGGTGGCGTGGTAGTAGCCGGTTGCAGCAAAGGCGACGAGCCCGCCAAGCGAGGAGACGTTGAAGATATGCCCTTGCCGGCGTCGGCGCATGCCCGGCAGAACCTGCTTGGTGACGGCGATCAAACCGAACACATTGGTTTCGAACTGGGCGCGTATCTCGGCATCATCGCCCTCTTCGATCGCCGAGAGGTAGCCGTAGCCGGCATTGTTGACGAGGACGTCGATCGCACCGAAACGCGTTTCGGCGCCATGAACAGCATCGGCGATGGAGCGGCTGTCCGTTACATCGAGTGCAAGGGCAAGCGCGCGGTCCCCGTGCTCTGCCGTGAGATCTGCCAGTGTCTCGGGTCTGCGCGCCGTCATGGCGGTGCGCCAGCCACGGGCCAGAACGGCTTCGGCGAGCGCCCGGCCGAGGCCGGACGATGCGCCGGTGATGAACCAGATGGGTGTTGGGGAAGACATGATCGTCATCCTTTCCGGCCGGCAAACGCGGCCTTCTCCTGTGTGGTGTTGCCTGTCGGGCGGCACGTCATCTGCGCCGAAGCACCATGCCGCCGTGATGGAGGGTATTGCCGTCGACGAAATCGCCATCGGCTGTGAAGCCCGTGTCGTCCCAATATTCGATGTGGTTTCCGGTAACGTCGTAGCGTCCCCGGTAGGCGCTTTCCCGGTTGCCGCGGGCTTCGTCGTAACGGCCATTCGGCAGAAGTTCGTGGCGGACGCGGCCATCATCCGTAACCCACATGCCGACATAGGGATGTTGCTGCATCGTGTTCTCGCCTGTTTGTTGCTGCCGAAGATCCCGGTCGTTCACAGTATCGGCGGCGGACGAACCGGTCGCCGCGCCAGCCAGGGTGACCGTCGTGAAAAACTGCAGAACCGGGCTTTTGAAAATCCTTCGCATTGCCTTGCCTTTCGAAGCCTTCGTTGACCTCGACTGAAAGATAGTACAGAGAACCCGAGTGATTAAGTTGCCAATCCAAGATGCCTTGGTTAAGAATGCTAACCAATGGTCGACGATCTCGAAGGCATTTCAGTCTTTCTTGCGGTGGCGGAGGCGCGGAACTTCCGGCTCGCCGGCGAGCGGCTTGGCGTCACTCGCTCCGCCGTCAGCCAGGCCCTGCAGCGCCTCGAGGATCGGGTCGGCGTCGCCCTGGTCCAGCGGACGACGCGCAGCGTCAGCCTGACCGAAGCCGGCGAAGTGTTCTTCGACGCGGTTCGTCCATCGCTCCGCCAGGTCAAGGATGCGATGCAGACGGTAAGGGAAATGCAGGCGCGCCCGAGCGGCCTGTTGCGGATCACCGTCTCCTCGATCGCCGAGAACTTCCTCTCCGGCACCTTGCTGGCCGGCTTCATGGAAGCCTGTCCTGATATCAAACTCGATATCACCATCACCGATGACGAATTCGATATCGTCGGGGCCGGGTTCGACGCCGGCGTCCGGCTCGGCGAGGTGATCGAGAAGGACATGATTGCGATCTCAGTCTCCGAAGAGCAGCGACAATGCGCGGCCGCATCCCGCAGCTATCTCGAGCGCCGCGGCCATCCCCACCATCCCAGCGAGCTGCAGAACCATGCCTGCATCGGATGGCGGCCACGCCCGGATACGGCGCCCTATCGCTGGGAATTCACCGAGAATGATCGCGACTTCGACGTCTCCGTCGATCCCACGGTTACGACCAACGACATGGGAATGATGATCCGCATGGCCTGCGCCGGGGCCGGGATCACCTTCGGCATGGTGGAGACCTTCCAGGCCTACATCGAACGGGGCGAACTCGTGCCGCTGCTGGAGGATTTCTGTCCACCCTTTCCGGGCTTCTATCTCTACTACCCCAGGCGCCAGAGGCAGCCGCTGAAGCTGCGCGCATTGGTCGATTATGTCCGCAGATTTGACGGGCGCTAGAGTTGCGACCTTCGATCGCAAGGTGCGACGCCCGAGATGGCGGAGTTTAAGATACTGATACCTCGCCAGCGAAGGCCTGGATTGCCTTAGGTTGAGGACGCAGCAGCAAATAGAATGCGAAGACGTGGCTGATCATCAGCAGGGGCACGTAGATGATCGGGATCGCGTATGCGGCGCCCAGTTCCCCCGCCTGCGCGGGAAGGCCAGCCTGGATCGCGTGATAGTAGTCGAGGATGAGATCGCCCATTCCCACCAGATTGAAGGCGACGACGAACAGCCAGAAGACCAGGCGTATCCTGACCGTGATGAGCGCCAGCAGGGCAAGCAGCCCGGCCGCGAGGTCGCCATAGGCAGCGAAGGTGGCGAAGCTGGCGGGCAGGTTGGGGCCGACGACGCCTGGGAGAAGGAAGACGAGCCCGAAGAAGCGGAAGCTGTGCAGAGTGGCGATGGCGCGGTGCGCCCTGACCCTGTCCATCGACGTGAGCCAGGGCAGAATATAGGCGCCGAAGCAAAGCAGCCACGCGACATAGCCTAGGACGAGATGAGTTTGGAAGATGGATTCCGTCGACATCGGGGCACTCCTGATTTGTGAGATCCAGATCTACGCCCGCTTCCCGCGATCGACTATTCGCGATAATATCGATGCGGTATGAAGCAGAACTTCACAGTCAGGCAAGGCGCGCTCGACGGAGTCGAGGCATTTCTGAGCGTTGCCCAGCACCGCAGTTTTCGCAGAGCAGCTGGGGAACTCGGGGTGACCCCATCGGCAATCAGCCAGGCCGTCCGCGCTCTTGAGGAGCGTGTCGGCGCGGTGCTCTTCATCCGCACGACGCGCAGTGTCGGCCTGACGGAGGCCGGTGAGCGGTTCCTGACGCGCGCAAAGCCCGCTTTCGCGGAACTGGTCGCCGCAAGCGAGGTTGCGCGTGAGCTCGGGCAGCGGCCGGCTGGACTATTGCGTCTCACTGTGCCGCCGGCAGTGATGCCGATCCTGCTGGAGCCACTGATTGCATCCTTCTGCCAGGCCTTTCCCGAGATTGAGGTGGAGGTCGCCGCGAATGAGGAATTGGTCGATATCGCCGCCCAGGGATTTGACGCCGGTATCCGGCTCGGCCAGTTCATCGCAGCCGACATGGTCGCGGTCCGGCTGACGCCGCCGTTCCCGCTGGTGGTCGTCGGCAGCCCCGAATATCTGCGCCGGAGAGGGCGGCCCGAGCGTATCGACGATCTGCGTCAACATGCCTGCATCCGCATGCGCCGCTCGAACGGCTCAATCGCGCCGTGGTCGTTTGTCAGCGGCAAAAAGCCGATCGAAGCTGTTGTCTCCGGGCCGCTGATCGCCCACGACTTTCCCACCATGCTGGGAGCCGCCGTCGAAGGCATGGGACTTGCGCAAGTGCCGGAGCCAATCGCCGCCGGACCCGCGAAAGCGGGAAAACTCGTCCGCGTCCTGGAGGCGTTTACACCGATGGCGCCGGGCGTGTTTCTCTACTATCCGAGCCGTCATCAAGTGATGCCAAAGCTGCGGTCCTTCATCGATCACGTGAAAAGCCGAGCGGACGCCGCCGACAAAACCCGAATTCACATCGATGACAAATAAACACCAGGCGCGAAAACGCGCTGAAGTGGGTCGCCTGCTCGATCGAACGACCTTCGGTGACGGGTTCACGCCGGCCGATAGATCTGCGCCACCGCGCCCCCCGGAAAGGCCTTCGAGCTCGTCAGCTTGAGACGCATTGGCTCGGTCAATTCGGAGAACAGTGACAGGCCTTTGCCCAGCGCCACGGGAGCCACGATCAGGGCGAACTGATCGACCAGTCCCAGGGTAACGAGACTGCGGGCGAAGCTCACTCCGCCGTGGGCGATGATCGGTTTGCCCTCCTGGGCTTTCAACTTGGCGATTTCCTCCGCCAGGTCACCGCTTGCCACATACGCCTCTGCCCAACTTTCACCGCCGGGCTGCAGCTCGGCGGACTGTGTGGTCCCCGCATGGGCGCGGGCTTCATCGAGCCCCGGCACCGTGTCCGCTTTCATCAGGTCCGTCAGCCCCTGTCGTGAGAAGACGGCCTTGGGGATCTGGTTCATCGGCGGCGCGAACTGGTCGGTGGAGGTCGGCCACCAGGCGGCCATGCCATGGAAGCTGCGGCTGCCCATGATGTGCAGGCTGGCGTTCCATATATATTCTACGCCCCATGCTTTCGCCTCTTGATCGGCGCCGAACATCCATCTGTTTGTGCCATTCAGGTCACTCACGAAGCCGTCGACCGATGTGGACATCTTCAAGATCAGCTCTCTCACGGTTTCCTCCTCGTGATGGTCCTGGCCCAAGGACGGATCAGGTCGACAAATCCCGACAACTCTCGATCTTTTTAGCCGCGTACCCTTCGCAAGTCCGACAGGCATTAGACGTAGTCTGTGGCCTCTGGCTCAAGGTTGCCGCTGGCACGCGGTTTTGGTATTCCCGATCCGCAGGGATAAGCGGATGACAAGGCGGGCATCTGCATGTCGGTTCTGCCGGTCAGGACTTCAGTCCCACGGCTTGGCAGCCGGAGCCATGATCATCCATCCATTTGCCGGAGAACATATGCTCGACGAGGTCTTTCCCATTCCGGCCAGAGCCTTGATCCGCCAGGGCGGGCGGGCCTGTTTTTATCGTCTCGTCAATACGAGCCCCTTGTTGATACAGGTGCAATCGGGAACGAAGATTGTCATGGCAGATGACAGGGCTTTGCGCCTTGAGGCCGGCGCCTATGGCTTGCTGCCCGACTACAGACCGTTGACGATGGAGAACATTCCCAAGGCGCCGCAGAAGTATCAGACCCTGGCGCTTCCTGTTCCGCGACCGCTGTTCGAGGAGGCGTATAGCAGGATGGGATCGATCGCTGTTCCATCGAGGCCTGTGCCGGCAGGCACCTCCAGCCTGCCGGAGGAAGCCGCGGCATTGTTTGACTATTGCTGTCAGCCCGGCAATCTGACGAGGCTTCCCGGCGCGATTGCCAAAGCTCGCTTGATGGAACTGATCACCTGGTTTGCGCTCTGTGGAGCGGTGTTGGGCCAATGCCAAAGCCCTCGGCTCGAGGACCGGCTGCGGCAGATGATCGAAAGCGATACGGCCTTTGGTTGGACGCTGGGCCACGCGGCGCGCTCGTTCAACATGAGCGAAGCGACGCTCAGGCGTAAGCTGGCTGCGGAGAATACCGGCTTCAGTGAGATCTTGAGCGATACAAGGATGAATCGCGCCTTGGGCCTCATCCAGACCACAACCCTGCCGGTGGCGCAGGTTGCGCTTGAGGTCGGCTACGATTCACCGTCGCAATTTGCGGCGCGGTTCAAGGAGCGGTTCGGCGTCAATCCACGCCATGTGCGGGGCGGCTCCGAGCGTTTTGAGCGGATCGGGGCAGAAGTTGAGCGTAGCGGGGCAGATGCACATGCGCGGTGACGATAGTTTTCCTGCATTAACAACCGCAGGAAAACAGAATGCGTTTTATCACAGCAGTACTTCTCGCCACATCCGTCTTTGGTGCGACGGCCGCACAGGCAGAAATGAAGCTCACCTCGAAGGATTTGGCCGCCGGCAAGTCCATGTCCGATGCGCAGGTCTTCAACAGCTTCGGCTGCGCCGGCAAGAACATCTCGCCGGAACTGACCTGGGCGGGCGCTCCTGAGGCGACCAAGAGCTTCGCCATCATGGCTTACGATCCGGATGCTCCCACAGGCTCGGGCTGGTGGCATTGGTCGGTGTTCAACATTCCCGCAGATGCCTCGGAGATCGCCACCGGTGCCAGCGGCGACAAAAAGCTTCCCGCAGGCACTGTCGAAGGTCGCACCGATTTTGGCATGTCCGGCTATGGCGGCGCATGCCCGCCGGCCGGCGATCAGCCGCACCACTACCAGTTCACCGTCTACGCGCTCTCGGTCGACAAGCTTCCGCTTCCAGAGACCGCGCCGGCTGCCATGGTTGGCTTCTATGTCAGGGCCAATACGCTCGCCAAGGCCTCCGTCGAGGTCACCTACGGCCGCTGAAGCCGGCTTCGGATCGCAGTCGTCATTTCCTTCATGACAACGGCCGGCCGAGGTGACTGAACCTCGGCCGGCCGTTCCTGTGCGGCTTATCCGACCCGGTAAACCTAAACGGCCATTGCTTCCCAGCAGATCAACGGACCGTCTTCGGCATCGATACGCTCGCCGATACGGATAAAGCCATTACGCTCAAGAACGCGCTGGGACGCGATGTTCTCAACCCCGGTCTCTGCAGAGACCAGAGATACGCGAGGATCGTTGCGCGCCCACACCAGCAACTGCCCTATGGCCCGCGTGGTGCATCCACGGCCTTGGCGCGAAGGCGCAACCCCATAGCCGATATGGATCTTTCCATCCTGGGGAACCTTGATGACAGAGCAAAGGCCGACGATCTCGTCATCCTCCACGATCATCCAGGCCGACGGCGAGAAATTGGCGCCGACGTCAGTGGCGAGGCGGTTCAACATCGCCAGTACTTCAGGAGGCGCAATGGCGCTGTCTTGGACAAGGTGCACATGACGTGGCGCGATGCCCTTCAGCAGCGCGTCAAAATCACTAGAGATGAGTTCGATGATCATAGTCTTCTCGACATTGGGCTTGCGCCAGTATTGGATGCGCTAAGGCCGAGCGATAGAGTGAGGATCAGCTCTCAGTGGCGATGCCGAGCGCCTTACCCCTACCGCCGCAGCCGGTGAGTTCTGGATCGTTGCGACGGCAAACAAAGGCATTCTCCTCTAAGACGGAAATGCGAATAACAGTGCCGGGCGAGGATCGCAAGATATTCGGATCGGTCGGCACACCATGATACCGCTGGCAGTGCCATCGTGGCATTGAACAGCGTCCGTGCACTACGACCCACGGTTGGAAGTTTCCGGCATGATCCATGCCAAACCGCAAGATCGGTCGAGCGCTACGTTCCCGAAGGAATCTAGTTTGAGCTGCCACGGAGACCAAGACGAATGACCGCAGCGCTTCGGAACTATCATGAGCGGATGCAGCGAGTGCTGGATTATGTCGCCCAGCACCTCGATGACGATCTCGATCTTGACGTTTTGAGCGGTGTCGCGGCCTTCTCGAAGTTTCATTTCCACCGGCAGTTCACGGCGACCTTCGGGCTATCCGTTCATCGCTATATCCAGCTTGGCCGCATGAAGCGCGCTTCATACCGGCTGGCCTACAGGGACGAAGAACGCGTCACTGACATAGCGATGGATGCCGGTTACCACGCACCGGATGCCTTCGCCCGCGCCTTTCGGCAACGGTTCGGACAATCGCCTTCGTCGTTTCGGAAGTCTCCCGACTGGGAGCCGTGGCTTGCCGCCTTCGGGCCCCTCGACAATGCAAGGAGCAAGCTCATGCAGAAGACTTTTACCACTGAAGACGTGATAATTCGCAATGTGCCCACCACGCCGGTGGCGATCATGGAGCACCGGGGCGACCCGGCGACGCTCGGCGCCACTATCCAGCGGTTCATAGCGTGGCGCAAGGCCGCTGGCCTACACCCCAGGACAAGTTCGACCTTCAACGTCTGGCGTTCCGAGCGGCGTCCTCAGTCGCCTGCCGATTATAGCGTCGACCTTTGTGTCGGGACCGACCAACCGATCGAGGCGAACGGCGGAGAGCTCAAAGCCGGCGAGATCCCTGGCGGACGCTGCGCGGTGCTGCGCGTCGTCGGCAATACCGACAATCTGGAGCCCGCCGCGCTCTACCTTTATCGCGACTGGCTTCCGGCCAGCGGCGAGGAAGCACGCGATTTCCCGATCTATTGCCAGCGGCTGAGCTTCTTCCCGGAGGTGTCGGAGCATGAGGCGGTGGCGGAGTTGTTTCTGCCGCTGAAATAGCGCCCTCGGACGGCGGCTTGTCCATTTGGATCGCTGAAAGCGGACAGGCCGTGGTCCACCCCAGGCCGCCCGGTTGGCCAGAATGTTCGAGGCGCTCCTCTGACCGGGCCAGCAACTCGCACAGCGGCTGGCGACCATCAGATCGCGGATTTATGCGCACAAAAACCAATTGCGATATTAAACCAGTTGAGTTAACTTACAACCGATTGCATTATGCAATCAGATATGCGCGGATATGCCGTTTAAGGAAAGGAAGTGAGTATGGCTAAGCTTGTGTTCGGAATGAACCAGTCCCTGGACGGCTACGTCGATCATATGGGGTTTGCACCAAGCCCGACGCTCTTCCGCCACTTCATCGAAGAGGCTCAGCGGCAGGCGGGCAGTGTGTACGGTCGCCAGATGTATGAGGTCATGCGTTACTGGGACGACGAACATCCTGAATGGGATGCAGAGCAACAGGCCTTCGCGGCGGCGTGGCGGAACCAGCCGAAATGGGTCGTCTCGCGCACGTTGAAGTCAGTCGGTCCCAACGCCAGACTCGTTGGGGAAGATCTTGAGGCCGCGATCCGCAAGCTGAAGGCGGAACGCGACGGGGAGATCGAAGTTGCTGGGCCCAATTTGGCGCAAAGCCTTACCGAACTTGGCCTGATCGATGAGTATCGAATCTACCTGCACCCCGTGGTGCTCGGTCATGGCAAGCCATATTTCGCCGGACCCCGGCCGCCGCTCCGCCTGATGGCTCACGACCGGATTGGCGAGGATGTGATCAGGTTGACCTACGTTCCGGCTTGATCTCGCCACTCGCCAGATGAAAATCGCAGCTCGGCTTGCGACCGGATGACGGCAAGCGTCGCCGGCGACCTGCCGGGCGTCAGTCGCGCGATATGGGCAGCCCCGCGAGACGCGGGGCGTAAGCGGCGAGTCTGCGGGATACGAACTCGGTAAAGAGCCGCACGCGCTTCGTCTTGCGTGCCTCCCCCTGAGTGAGAAGCCAGACTGGTCCATACAAGTGTAGGTCGGTATCCGGCACTCTCTCTAACAGGGGATCGGCATCGCCGACGAAGCAAGGCAGCGTCGAGATGCCGATGCCTTGCCGCACCGCCGCGATCTGCGCGTCGAAATCCATGGTCCTGAACGGAGATCCAGCTGTGCGAGCCTCTCCCTCGCGGGTCCAGTCCGGTACTCCATGACCACTTACGGCGATCCATCTGGGATCTGGCGGGCCCGCGCGCCACTCAGCGAGGCGGTCGCCGGACACGTAGAAGCCGCCGAACAGCTCCGGCCCCTTCAGGCCGTGAAGATTGAGCGGCAGGGCTTCGCGGTCGTAGACGACGCGGATCGCCACGTCGGCCTCTCGATTGGTCAGATTTGCCAACTCGCCGGACGACAGGATTTCCATCTCGATGCCGGGATGCAGACGCACGAAATCGGCGAAGTCCGGCATGAGCAGGTGTGCTGCGAGGGGCGGCGGCAGCGTCACCCGCAGAAGTCCGCGCACGCTCTGGTCGCGCCCGAAGACGCGCGTTTCCAACTGGTGCGACGACGCTTGCATCTGGTCCGCGAACTCGAGGACCTCCTCGCCCGCAGCCGTCAGGCGGTAGCCCGAAGGCAGCTTTTCGAACATCTGCGCCCCGAGGCGGTCCTCGAGCTGAGCAATGCGTCGCAACACGGTCGCGTGGTTCACTCCCAGGCGCTTGGCGGCAGCCCGCACCGAGCCTCCGCGCGCCACGGCAAGAAAGTAGCGAATGTCATCCCAGTCGATCATGGTGCAATCCGGCACCGCGCGGTGCGCCTTCCAAAGCCCGTATGTAACGCATTCGTACAGCAGAACGGGCTGTCATCATAGCCTATGTCGACGAGCGCGGCCCAACTCCGAACGGCGAACACCGATCGTCGCGGCTGGCGTCAATCGTCCAGCCGGATCGATTTTGCACCACCGATGTGCGCCCTTCCGCACTCAACGCCTGACGCCGGCGGACCTATTTTGAGGCTCTCGGGGGCGTCCCGAACGATCAAAGGATGCATGACATGAACAGACTGAATGGAAAGACCGCCGTGATCACCGGTGGCGCTACCGGCATCGGCCGCGCCGCAGCCAAGCGCTTCATCGAGGAGGGCGCTTTCGTCTTCATCTTCGGCCGCCGGCAGGAAGCGCTCGACGCCGCAGTGGCCGACCTAGGGCCCAATGCCCGCGCGGTGAAGGGCTCGGTCTCCGATCTGGGCGACCTCGACCGGCTTTACGCGGCGGTGAAGGCCGAGCGCGGAACCCTCGACATCGTCTTCGCCAATGCCGGGGCGGGAAGTCAGCTTGCGCTCGGCAAGATCACCACCCAGCACATTGACGGAACCTTCGACACCAATGTGAAGGGTACGATCTTCACGGTCCAGAAGGCGCTGCCGCTGATGGGCCAGGGCGGATCGATCATCCTGACCGGATCGAGTGCCGGCACCACGGGCGCCCCGGGATTTACGGCCTACAGCGCAAGCAAGGCGCCGTGCGCAACCTCGCGCGGACCTGGGCGGAGGATCTGAAGGGCACCGGCATCCGCGTAAACGTGTTGTCACCAGGGGCGACGGCGACCGAACTCGCGAAGGAAGCGCTGGGCGAGGAGGGCCAGAAGGCCTACGGCGCGATGACCCCGCTCCAACGCATGGCCGATCCGGCGGAGATCGGGGCCGTGGCCGCCTTTCTCGCGTCGTCCGACAGCAGCTTCATGACCGCCAGCGAAGTCGCGTTGACGGCGGCCTTGCGCAACTCTGACGCGCTGCACCCTGCCAGGCGCTCCATTCGATTATTCGGAGCGTCGTAGGGCTCGTCAGATAGACCAGCGCCGTTCAGGGCCGGGAAATCAATATCATCGCAATATCGGAGAAGCATTATGAGCTATGCAATTGTAGGATTCGGCAAGATCGGCCAGGCCCTCGCACAAGCCTTCGCCCGCAAAAACATCGAGGTGGCCGTCGCGAGCCGCCGTCCGCCCGAGGCGTTGGCGCCGCAGGCTCACGCGATTGGACCCACCGTCGTCGCCAGGTCGCTGCGAGATGCACTCGAGGCCGACACGATCATCCTGGCAGTCCCGTTCGGCGAGCATCGCGAGGTTGCGAAGTCCCTGCCGAGCTGGGAAGGCAAGACAGTCATCGACGCGACGAACACGTTTGGAGTTCCCCCTGAAGAGCTGGACGGCCTCCCGTCCTCCGCCTTCGTCGCGAAAGCGTTTACCGGCGCCAAGCTCGTGAAAGGCTTCAATCACCTGATTGCGGCCACCCTGGCTGCCGATCCGATCGTCGAGGGCGGGCACCGGGTCGTCTTTCTGTCGAGCGACGACGAGGACGCCATCGCTCCCGTGGCGGCTTTGGCCAAACAACTCGGCTTCGCACCCGTCAAGCTGGGAAAGCTCAACGAGGGTGGCGCGCTGGTACACACACGCGGCCGCACTTGGGGCCAGCTCATCTTCCAGGATTTGTTCAAGAAGGAGCAGTAATCGATCTATGATCGTGTGATCGGCGCCGAGAACTGGTCGCGCGCGCTAACGTCTTCGGGCAGCGCGCGAATATTTGAAGGTCACAAAGTCGCGAAGGTTGGGGTGGGCCTGACGGCGTATGGGCGGGAAGACGCCCGACAGAGCCGCAGACCTGTGGGTCGCCTGGAATCTATCGACTGCTATCGATGGCCTAGGATTCGCTCGAGTGTCCTCTGCTATCCGATACTACTGCACGGTACTCCTCTTCACTCCCAGTTGATTGTTCAATTACCATGCAACCATTTGAAATCGCAATACAATTTCTTCTGGGCTTTAAAAACTCTGACGCGTAGGCCGCCGACGCGCGCCACGCCTACAAGCGTGCCATTGGGGGTCGGGGGCCTACCGGCGGTCCCGCGACCTGAATGAGCGCGGCGGCGCCGAATGAGCATGTCAATGCCGACAGTCTTAGACCGACTGGATCAGCCGCGTCAGAAACGCCGCAAAGACACGCACGCGTGGGCTCTCTGAACTCGCGGGAGGTCGTATGAGCCAAATGTCGCCCCGACTGACCGCAAAATCGGCGAGCACGGTATGAAGACGTCCATCCGCGACGGCACGCGCCGCCAGATAGTGAGGCAATTGGGCAAGGCCGAGGCCGGCGATAGCAGCCAGAGCCACGGCCTCTATATCGTTGAACACTGGCCCATTCGGCGGGCGTCCAGGAGCCTTCCATCCTTTGAAGGCCCAATATTCCAGCCGGCCCGTCGTCGGAAACCGGAGACGCAGACAAGTGTGGGTGGGTACATCATCGGGCGTTTGTGGTGCTCCCCGCCGTTCGAGATAGGCGGGAGACCCGCAGGTGACGAACCGATGTGGCACGAGCTTTCGCGCAATCAACCGAGAGTCTTCAAGGTCACCTGTGCGCAGGACAAGGTCAAAACCCCCTTCCACGATATCCACCATCCGATCGTCCAGACTGACGTCGAGTTCGACCATGGGATAGTCCGCGATGAACTGATCGAGCGCGGGGACGATGATACGGCGTCCCATGGCCGCAGGTATGCACACCTTCAACCGTCCGCGCGGGAAAGTGCGTGTCTCAGCGATCGCATTCTCGGCTTCCTTAACATCTTCAATGATGCGCGCTGCGCGTTCAAAAAGGAGGTTGCCTTCGCCCGTCAAGGCGATGGAGCGCGTCGTACGCTGGAGAAGCCTGACGCCAAGCCGCCCCTCCAAGCGAGCAACGGCCCTGCCGACCGCCGAGGCGGACACACCCAGACGCCGGCCAGCCGCAGCGAACCCGCCGGTCTCTACCGAGGCTACGAACGCCAACAGGCCACTCATTGATTCGAGATTATTGATTGCGGACATTTCGTCCGGGATATTCGGCCAAGCCCACCCATTCCGTCAATACGCGACTTGCCCAATATGGCGCCTAGAAGGTCTAACCCTCCGGTCGATCTTGTGAAGATCGGCAGGACAAACGCCGCCCAATTGTTCAATATTTGCTGATCTTACACCCACTCGTTTTTCTAGGAGAATAGAAATGCAAGATAGCAAGCACCTGATGGAGCAGTTCGTTGAGTTCATCAACACGGCGAGCGAAAAGCTCGCGGACGAACTTGTCTCTCCGAAAGCAGTATTCCACGTTCCCGGTCGTCCCGAGCCGGTGGTCGGGCCGGCCGGATATCTCGAGATCATCGAAATGATGCGCGCCGGCTTTCCTGACATCCAGTGGACTCTAGAGGAAACGATCGCCGAAGGGGACAATGTTGCGGCACGCTTCACCATGAGAGGCACCCATCAGGGGAACTTCTTCGGCGTTCCGCCTACGGGAAAGAAAATCGCGGTGCAGGCGATGAACTTCTATCGCTGGTCTAACGGACAGATCATCGGCGAACGTGGGCAGCCGGACTTGTTGGGGCTGCTACAACAAATCGGTGCCGCGCCGATGTGATGAGTGGGTGCATTGGGCCTGCCGAGACCGAGCCATTTGCGCCTGAAAGAGCGCTGCGAAAACTGTCTACGTCTATTGCTGGGACAACATCGCTGTTAACACGCTGCTCTATCCCGCTCTACTCTTCAGTACTCCCCGTCACTCCCACTCGATCGTACCAGGCGGCTTCGACGTAACATCGTAGACCACGCGGTTGATGCCGCGCACCTCGTTGATGATGCGGGTCGCGGCGCGGCCGAGGAATTCCATGTCGTAGTGGTAGAAATCGGCCGTCATGCCGTCGACCGAGGTGACGGCGCGCAGCGCGCAGACGAATTCATAGGTGCGGCCATCACCCATGACGCCGACGGTCTGGACGGGCAGCAGCACGGCGAAGGCCTGCCAGATGGCGTCGTAGAGGCCTGCCTTGCGGATTTCGTCGAGATAGATCGCATCGGCCTCGCGCAGGATCTCCAGCTTTTCGCGGGTGATGCCGCCGGGGCAGCGGATCGCAAGGCCGGGGCCTGGGAAGGGGTGACGGCCGATGAAGCTGTCAGGCAGGCCGAGTTCGCGGCCGAGTGCGCGCACCTCGTCCTTGAAGAGCTCGCGCAGCGGTTCGACGAGCTGCATCTTCATGCGCTCCGGCAGACCGCCGACATTGTGGTGCGACTTGATCGTCACCGACGGGCCGCCGGTAAAGGAAACGCTCTCGATGACGTCGGGATAGAGCGTGCCCTGGCCGAGGAAATCGGCGCCGCCGAGCTTCTTGGCCTCTTCCTCGAAGGTCTCGATGAACAGCCGGCCGATGATCTTGCGCTTGGTTTCCGGGTCGCTGACGCCTTCGAGTTCGCCGATGAAGCGATCGGCGGCATCGACGTGCAACAGATGCAGATTGTAGTGCTCGCGGAACATGGCGACGACGCCGGCCGCCTCGTCCTTGCGCATCAACCCGTGGTCGACGAGGATGCAGGTCAGCTGGTCGCCGACGGCCTGGTGGATCAAGAGGGCTGCGACGGAACTGTCGACGCCGCCCGAAAGCGCGCAGATGACGCGCTTGTCGCCCACCTGCGCGCGGATCTGCTCGACGGCCTTCTGGCGATAGGCCGACATCGACCAGTCGCCCTTGATGCCGGCGATGTTGTGAATGAAATTGCCGATCAGCTTGGCGCCGTCAGGCGTATGCACGACTTCCGGGTGGAACTGCACGCCGTAATATTTGCGCTTCTCGTCGGCGATGAAGGCATAGGGCGCGTTGGAGGAGGTGGCGACCACCTCGAAACCATCCGGCAGCGCGGTGACGCGGTCGCCATGGCTCATCCAGACCTGGTGGCGCGAGCCGGAGGACCACAGGCCCTCGAACAACTGGCAGTCCCTGTCGACGTCGAGGAAGGCGCGGCCGAATTCGCGGTGATGGCCGCTCTCGACCTTGCCGCCGAGCTGCATGCACATCGTCTGCTGGCCATAGCAGATGCCGAACACCGGCAGGCCGCTGTCGAAGATGATCTGAGGCGCTCGCGGCGATCCCTCGTCCACCGTGGAAGCCGGGCTGCCGGACAGGATCACGGCCTTCGGCTGCAGGCGGTGGAAGCCTTCTTCGGCCGATTGGAAGGGGACGATCTCGCAATAGACGCCGGCCTCGCGCACGCGTCGTGCGATGAGCTGGGTCACCTGGCTGCCGAAATCGACGATGAGAACGGAGTCGGGATGTGCTGTCTGGGTCATGGCGAGGCTTTAATGAAAAGCGTCTCGCCTGGCAATCCGGGAAATCGGCGGCATCGGGTTTTTATTGTTCCAATTGTCCCGACCCCACCAACCTGTCACCTGCCATTCAAAAACGGTTATCGGACGCTTCCAAAAGCGAAAAGTTCACAAGTACGATGGGTTTGCGGTTTACTTGAACCAGAATTGCGCGGAATATTAGAGAATGGGAGGATAAGCCTTCGGCCCCACTCTCGATAGATTGCGCTCGAACGGCTTTCCTCCCTTGGTTTCAAGGGAGGACCAATCATGAGGCGGGTATTGTTCTACGCGGCATCGGCCGCGATACTGTCGCTCGGTGTCTCGCATGCATTTGCGCAGTCGGGCGGCGTCGAGAAAGCGGTTGGCGGCTATAACTTCGAGGAAGCGGCAAAAGAGGCCCCCGGCACCAAGGATTTCCATTCGGCTGACGGTCATCTGACCTTCGCGATCGTGACGCACACGGCAGGCAATGGCTTCTTTGACCCTGTCTATGTCGGCGCGACCGTCGCCGGCAATATGATCGGTGCCAAGATATTGCTGCTCGGTTCGGAATCGCCGGTGGACGACCCCGCCCGCGAGATCGAGATCCTGAACCAGATCGTTCAGGACCCGACGATCGACGGCATCATCATGACGACGCCGCAGGTCGGCGCCTATAACGACATCGTCAAGGCTGCCGAGGCGGCCGGCATCCCGATCGCGACGACCAACTCGTTCGACGCCACCATCCTGCACCGCAGCGCGATCAGCCACACCGGCCAGGATGCGTCGGCGGCGGCAATCGGCGGCGAGGCGCTCGCAAATTGCGTGATTGCCAGTGGTGCTGCCAGCGGCTCGATCGTGCTGCCGTCCTCCACCGCGATGGGCAATATCGAGGTGAACAACCGTGTCACCGCCGCCTTCAATGCCATCGTCAAGACGTTGAAGAATGCCGGCAAGCTCGATGCCTTCAAGGTTGACGCCGGCCCGGAGAATGTCGGCATCGACACGAACCCGAACGACCCTGTCAACGCACTCGTTTCGCTCTTCGAGTCCCGTGGCGACGTGGTCGGCGCCTTCACGGCCAACAACGTCTTTACGCCGCCGCTGGTCAAGGCGGTTGCCCAGATGGGGAAGACCGGCAAGTTCTGCGCCTTTGGTTTCGATCTCGGCCCGGCACAGCAGGAAGGCATCGCGGCGGGAAATCTGACCGGCTCGCTCGGCCAGCAGCCCTTCCTGCAAGGCTTCTGGCCCGTCATGCAGCTTTATCTGCAGATCGATCGCGGTATCGCGGCTGCCAATCTCGACACGCGTGCCCAGCTTGTGACGAAGGATAACGTCGCTAAAGTCGGCAAGCGCTTCGAGAACTGATTTCGTCTGAACGCCTGAAATTGTGGCGGGAGGGCACGAGCCGCCCCGCCAATCGACAGCAAGGATCGGTTGGCAGAAACGCATCTGGTCGGTAGAAACTCATTTGGTCGGTACAAACTCATGGAGCCCGCCACGACGACATCGCTCGGCCGTGCGCCGCCCCAGCTCGTCGGCGGCTGGGAGGCGGGGCTCCTCATGTTCCTTGCGCTGCTCTATTTCTGCGGGGCAATCGTCAATCCGGCCTTCTTCGGATCGACGGAGGCCCTTCACGCGCTGCTGCGCGATACGTCCCGCGTGGGCATCATCACGGTCGGGATGACTTTCGTCATCGCCAACAAGGATCTCGATCTTTCGGTCGGCTCGACCTACGGCCTGGTCGCCGTCGCCTTCGCCAGGCTTTTTGCCCCGAGCTTTCTCGATTTCGGCGTGATCCAGTCGGTGCTTCTCTGCGTGCTGCTGGGCACGGCGATCGGCCTGATCAACGGCGTGCTCGTCACCGTCCTGAAAGTGCCGGCCTTCATCGCGACGCTGACGATCCTCTTCATCGGCCGCGGCTTCGTGCTGGCGCTGACGCATGGCCAGGCAATCTATTACTCCGACAAGGCGAAAGACCATCCGCTGTTCTTTCACCTGGGCGAGACGAATCTCCTCGGCTTCAACAACCAGATCGCGATCTTCTTCCTCATCGCCATCATCGGGGCCTACGTGCTTGCCAAGACCCGCTGGGGCTATGAGACTTTCGCCACCGGCGGAAACGAGCAGGCGGCGGTCTATGCCGGCATTCGCACACGCTGGGTGCGCATTCGCGCCTATCTGCTCTCCTCGCTTTGCGCGACCCTTGCAGCCCTCCTGTCGGCCGCGCAGGACAAAGGCGTCACCCCTCTCTACGGGGTCAGCTGGGAACTTACGGTCATCGCATCCGTCGTCATCGGCGGAGCATCGATCCTTGGCGGGCGCGGCCGCGTCATCGGGTCTTGCATGGGTGCCGCAGTCGTCGTCTTGATCGACAAGGTGCTGCGCGAGGGATGGCCGATCACGCGCATCGTCGTGATCGACGGTCAAAGCATCGCAGTCGGCGCCAAGTTCACCCTGCCGGCAGGCGCCGTGCTGGTTTTCCTGGGTCTGCTTCTCGTCATCGCCGTGCTGATCGAGCCCGTCCTCATCCGGCGCCAGGTTGCGGCCCGGCTATGGGCCTGGCTCAGCGGCCGGCCGCCGCCGCCGGCCTACGAGACGGGCGGCGTGGCGATCGAAGGTGTCCAGACCAAGGGGGCGATGGCGACCGACACGGCGCTGTCTGCCACCGGGCTCGGCAAGTTTCTCGCCCGCCGCGACGCACTGGCCATCATCCTGACCGCCGTGTTGTGGCTGACGGGCCTCGTGCTCAGGCCGGACTACTGGTGGAACCTGCCCAACACCTTTGCCATCCTGCTCAATTACACCGAATTGGCCCTCATCACCGTCGGGCTCACCTATGTCATCGCAGCCGGCGATATCGATCTCTCCGTCGGCGCGGTGCTTGCCCTTGCCGGCAGCACCGCGGCCTATTTCCTGAAGGTGCTCGGCGCCGATCCGCTCACCGCCGTGACGATGGGCCTGCTTGCGGGGACGGCGGCCGGAGCCGTCAACGCCATGGTCGTCGTCGGCTTCAAACTGCCTGCCTTCATCGCCACGCTCGGCATGTTCTACATTGCCCGGGGGCTCGCCGCCTGGTTCGTCGCGGGACAGCAGCTGACGGGCTGGCCAGAGGGCTATAACCTGCTCGGGCGCAAGGTGAATGACGTTCTCCTGCATTTCGGCCTTGCATTGCCGCCGGGGATCATTCGCACGGTGGCCGAGGTCGTCAGCATCCAGACAATCTGGATGTTTTTCATCGCCGTGATCGCCGGTATCGTGCTTGCCTATACGCCGTTCGGGCTGAAGGTCTGCGCGGCCGGCGGCAACGTGCGCGCCGCCGCTTATGCCGGCATCAACACCAACCGCGTACGCTTCATCGCGCTCATGCTGTCGGCGCTCTGCGCCACCATGGCCGGGATCATCAACATTGCCTATTTTCGCAGCTTCAACCCGGTTGCCGGCCAGTTTCGCGAGCTCGATGCGATCGCTTCTGTCATCATCGGCGGCGGATCGATCTTCGGCGGTTACGGCACGATGATCGGTTCGCTTGCCGGTGCCGCCGTCATCACGCTCGTGCGGGCACTGCTTCAACTCAACGTCCAGGGGTTCAGCATGCCGCAGCACTGGATCAACGTCTTTATCGGCGTCATCCTCATCGTCGCGGTGCTGATCGACATATGGGTGCGCCAGGCCAATATTTTCGGGCGCCTGCGCACCCGGCTGAGAAGAGGTGCGCCAACAGGGGACAGCAGTCATGGCTGACGCGACACCATCCGCGCCGATCGTGGAAATGCGGGGCATCGAAAAAGCCTTCGGGGCCGTGCAGGCGCTTCGCAAGGTCGATCTGACACTGTATCCCGGCGAGATTCTCGGCCTGGTCGGCGACAACTCGGCCGGCAAATCGACGCTCATGAAGATCCTGACCGGTGCTTATCAGCGCGATGCGGGCGATATCCTCGTTGCCGGGCAACCGGTGCGATTCAAGAGCCCGCACGAGAGCCGCGACGTCGGCATCGAGATGATCTACCAGGATTTCGCGCTCTGCGGCAATATGGATGTCGGCCAGAACATCTTCCTTGGCCGCTGGCCGCTCAAAGGCCCTTTCGTTAACAGGCGGAAGATGTATGCGGAAGCCGACAGCGTGCTGAAACGGCTCAAGGTCGACGTGAATTCTGTCTATCAGAAGGTCGAAAGCCTGTCGGGCGGCCGCCAGCAGTCCGTCGCGATCGCCCGCGCAATCTCGTTCGAGCCGCGCGTCGTGATCCTCGACGAGCCGACCGCCAACCTTTCCGTGATGGCGACGGAACGACTGCTCGAAACCATGCTGGAACTGAAGAGGCAGGGCGTTGCCCAGATCATCATCTCACACCGCCTTATCGATATTTTCGCCGTGGGCGATCGCGTCATGGTCCTCAAGCGCGGCGAGTATGTCGGCGATCGTTACATCAAGAACACCGACGAGCATGAAGTACTGGAGATTATCGTTTCCGGCACGCGAGAGAATGCGCTGACAGCCGATGAGGCAAGATCCATTTGAATAGCCACTGTGAATCAGAAGCGAAGGTTGACACCGGTCTGGTGAAACGTATCATGTTGATTGTCGATCGTAATTCGACGCGCAGGTGGGGTCACGACCGGCGCCGATGGAGCATCATGTCAGCCCGGAAACGCTCGCGGCCCTGAAGAGTTTCACAGTGCAAAGACCTTCCTGAGCAAGCGCCGGTCAGAAACGGCTTCGGAGAGGCGTGGCTGACGAACGTCGCGAGGAGGATCCTGGAGCTGCACAAGCAGCCGGAATACTGCGGGTTTCGGCGAATGGTGGTGCCAGACTCCCGCCAATTTCCTTGGATTGCCAAGGAGTTTGCTGCGGTGATGGAGCCCCAAACTGAGAGGCTGGTCCAATATCTCGCCCATATGACCAGCCTGGGCATTCTGGATTGCCGCAATCCTTTGCTTGCGGCTCACCAGTTCGTGGGGATGCTGAACGAGCCATCTCTGTGGCCCTGGATGATCGGTCGCGAAGGCCTGCCCTTAGTCTAGCCGCCGAGGACGTTGTAGAGGAGACGCTCCGGACGTTTCTACATCGATATCGCCTCCCACAATCGAAGGGCAACAGTAAGGACGGCGCGCGATAGCGAGTGGGACCACCGCGGCTATCGTCTTTCGCAGTCGGGTCCTCACTTTCGGGAAGGCGCCCGCTTTAGCAGTGTGCTTTTTGTCAGCTCTTGAAATGCAGGGATGTAACCGAGTTGATTGTCCCGCCACGTCGACGACCGGCGCCAACTTGCCGCCTATGCAGGGTTGGCACCGACACCCTGGCAGCAGGAAAGTCGATCACGAGCCGGGAGTGTCAAAATCAGACAACCCGAGGCTGCGCTCGACGCTCGTTCAGATCGCGTCCCCGGCACTCTGCTTTGCTATCTCCCGACCCCTACACCACCTGCCGGGACACGATCCATTCAGGGGCTCAGAACCAGAAAACCCCATCCTCCAGCGCCGTGAACAGACTATCGACGCCGTAAGAGAGCTTGCGGTCGACGATGTGCAGATATTCGGTCCAGCCCGAAATATGCTGCAGTTCGACGGCGCCGTCGGAAATGCCGCGAAGGCCGATCAGCGGCAGCTTGTAGCCCTGGCAGGCCCGCAGTACCGCATAGGTCTCCATATCGACCATGTCGGCGTCGACGCCCGTATAGGCGGCGCCCGAGATGATGTTGCCGCCGGTGGAAAGGCTTGCTTCGGCAATGCCGGGAATGCGCAGCGGCAGCTCGAGCGTTGCCGGCAGGTCGAGAAAGGGTGTCTTGCCCTTTTCGAAGCCGAGCGGCGAGGCGTCCATGTCGCGGTAGGAAACCGAGGTCACCTGATAGATTTCGGTCTGCTCCAGTTTCGCCGAGCCGGCCGAGCCGAGGGAGACGACGAGATCGGGCAGGTCATCGGCTGCATCCAGCCGCGCCAATGTCTTGCTCAGCGCGATGGCCGCCTCGACCGGGCCGACGCCGGTCATCAAAGGTTCGATGCGCGAACGCAGGAAGGGACCGTATTCGGCCTCCGCTGCCATGACGAAAAGGATGGATTTCCCCGCGACCGATTTCAGTTCGAACTTCATCCCGTAATGCCCTCTCTACCGCGGATCACCATCATCGTTCCGGTCATGGAGGCGATGAGTTTCGCCGGCCCGTCGCTGATCGCGTAGCCTCGCCCGTCGGCGACGATGATGGTGGAGCCGGGTTTGGTGATTTCCCCGCGAAACAGGAAACGATCGCCACGCCCCGGCGACATGAGATTGACCTTGAACTCGATCGTCAGGATCGAGGCCTCCGGGCCGATGACGCTGTAGGCGGCAAAGCCGCAGGCCGAATCGAGCGCTGCGGAAATGATGCCCGCATGCAGGATGCCGTGCTGCTGTGTCAGTTTGACGTCGAAGGGAAGCTCGATCTCGACGACGCCGTGCTCGACGCGCGTCAACTCCGCGCCGATCGTCTCCATCGCCGCCTGCCGCGCAAAATTACGGCGGATTCGCGCGCGGAAATCGCCCCTGTCAGTCTCGCTCATGTCTGCCCCTCTTGCAGCCGCGAAAGTGGCATGGCGCGCCGCGTTCGACAAGCTGGACATTGCTGAAATCGGTCCGGGCGCCGATGGAAACCCGGGACCGTGTCGCCGGGGCAACCCTTCACCTTTCCGTCGCCGTACAAGCCGGCACAGCTGGCCGGTACCGCTCGCCAGTATCGCTCGATTATGGCGATCCAATGCGAAGACGATTGCAGCTTCGCGCGGTGCGCGTATTCTTCGCATCGGGTCGCGAAATGATGGAGCGCCGGCATGACGACGATATCGCAATCGGTGCGGAATTTCGAGACTTGGCTGGCCGGCGAACTCGGCGACGATCTCGTCAAGGACGATCTCAGGGAGAAGCACGAGAAGATGCGAAGCGGCGATTTCGTCTTCCTGCGCGCCACCTATTGGCGCTGGTGCGAGATCATCCTCGATATCTGTCCGGAACTCACAGGCGCGCCCGAGGTGCTGGCGATCGGCGATACGCATCTGGAGAATTTCGGCACCTGGCGCGATATCGAGGGCCGGCTTGTCTGGGGCGTCAATGATTTCGACGACGCGGCGGTGATGCCCTATGCATTTGATCTCGTTCGTCTTGCAACAAGCGCCGTCTTGGCGCGCGGTGACGACGGTCCCTCGGTTCGCATGATCGGCGGATTGATCTTGAGCGGCTATCGCAGGGGCCTTGAAAATCCGCTGCCCGTCATCCTCGAGCGCGACCACAAATGGCTGCGCAAGGCGTTGATGCTGCCGAATTCCGGACGCAGGGAATTCTGGGAGAAATACGAAATGTTGCTTCCCGGCGGCAAGCCGCCGCCGCCAGCCTACGCCAAGGCGCTCGCCGCCGCGCTGCCGTCCGGGGCGGAGCCCTTCGTGCCAAAGCCGCGCAGCGGCGGCACCGGCAGTCTCGGCCGGCCGCGTTTCGTCGCCTATGCCGAATGGCAGGGCGGGCCGGTGCTGCGTGAGGCAAAGGCGCTGCTGCCGTCGGCCTGGTCGCTTCGCCACAGGCCACAGGACGTGGCGATCCATGCAAGCGAGATCGCCAATGGGCGGGCGCGCTCAGCCGATCCGCACTACCGGGTTTCCGGCCGCATCCTCGTGCGCCGGCTCTCGCCGAACAGCTGCAAGATCGAAATCGACCGGCGTCCCGAGATCCTGCTTTCGCCGACAATGCTCGAACTGATGGGCTTTGAGATCGCCAATTGCCATTCCGACGATGCGGCAGCGGTTGCGGCGATCCTGAAGGATCTGGCGGTGCGGGGAAACGAATGGCTGCACGAGGCGGCAAGAGCCGCGGCATCGAGCGTCAGCGCCGAGCAGAAAGCCTATTCGCGTTCCGGCTAGAGCGGTTCAGCTTTTAACGGAAGCGCAGGACCGCTCTAGGCTTTTGTTTTTACGCAATTCCGGACGGAAAACCGCTTCACACTTTTCCTGGAATTGCTCTGAAGCTCTGCTTCTGTGATCAGATCCGCACGATGTGCTGATCCCAGGCGACGTCGCTGCTGGTCGACAGGAAATCGCCGTCATAGGAGGAGACGGCAAAGCCGCTCTTTGCCGGCGCGATGCCCGCTGCATCCGGAATGGTCGCTTCGGCCAGCACCTTGCCCCTCCTTGCGTCGATCGTCACCGAGGCGCCGCCCTTCGGTGAGGTGATGCCGACGAGACCTTCGCTGCGATTGACCGCGATCGCTCCGACGTAATTGGCTAGCCGGCGCGTCGTCTCCTCCGGCAGGTCGATGAAGGTAAGGTCCTCCCCCTTGGCGAAATGGCCGACGAGCGGCGGCAAATCCTTGCGGTGGCCTTCATACTGGCAGGCGAACCAGATGCGGCCCTCGCCGCCGAGATCGACGTGGCGGGTGGAGAGTTCCGCCCATTCCGCCGGCAGCACATGTTTTTCGATCAGCGCCCCAGTCGCCGCATCGATCAGCGCCAGCGACGGCTGCATCTCTCCGAGATTGAGCTTGGTGCGGCCGAAATCCGGATGCGTCTCGATGCCGCCATTGGCGACGATGAGCAGGCGTCCGTCGTCGGAAACCGTCATGTCGTGCGGGCCGATGCCGTAGGTCTCGAATTCGCCGATGCGGGTGAAGCGGTTGGTGGCGTCGTAGAGTCCGATCATGCCGCGATTGCCGTCGAAGTCGTTTTCGCTGGCATAGAGCAGACGACCATCGGGAGAGAAAGCGCCATGACCGTAGAAATGCCGGCCCTCTGGCGAACTGATGGCGACCGGCTCGCCCTTGTTCCGGGGATCGAAGATCATCGCAAAGGTGCCCGGCCGGCGCGCGAAGGCGACCGTCTTGCCGGTGCTGGCGCTGAAGGCCATGCCGTGGGCGCGGGCGGGCAGCGCCACCTGATCGACGATCTCGCCGCGCTCGGTCACGGTCGCAATGGCAAAGGAGCCGTCGGCTGCCCGAATGCCCGAGGCATAGACCGCATCAGTCTGCTCCAGCGCCATCAGCGACCTTGGCGTCAAGGTGGCAAGGAAGCCGAGGCCGGCCGCCTTGACGAAGCTGCGTCGGTTGATCGCGGCACTTCGCATCATCGTCTCAATCTCCGTCCGAAAAGGAAAAGCCGGCCGAAAGGCCAATCGCCGCGCCATATTCGTCGCTGATTCGGGTTATCAGGTCGCGGCTGTCGGCAAGCAGCGTATCGAGCTTGGCCTTCTCTGCATCGCTGGTGGCGACGTCGATGTCGGGATTGAGCTTCGGCACGCTGTCGAGCAGCGATTTGAAGTCCTCGTCGATCGCAGCGGCAATCGGCTGTTTGTCCGGCGGCAGAAGCTCGGCCATGCCGGCCTTCTGCCAGAGCGTGCGCAGGCCTTCCAGATTGGCGGCCATCGATTTCCAGGTATTTTTGGAGCGCCAGTAGATCGCCATGCGCGGCCGTGGCGGGGTGTCCTTGCCCTTGTAGAACTGCTCCAGCCGCTGGTCGCGGACATTCTCCGCACCATGGACGAGAATGCCGAGCAGCGCCGTCACCGCTTCCTTGTTGTCCATGAAATCGTTGCTCTGCGGGCCTGGATGTTTCCAGCTCGCCTGCACGCCGTCGGGTTTTTCCCAGGCGGCGACGACTTCGCCGGCTTCACGCTGGATATTGCCGGCGACCGCCTCGCCGTAAAGGCAGCGGAAGCTGCCTTTCTGCCCGACGAGATCGTTGGAGCCATTGCCGTAGAGCACGTATTCCAGCGCCGTCAGGCCTTGCAGCGCAACGCTCTTGCCGGCGATCGCATCGACCGTCGCATCCTTCGGATCGGCCTTGGCGATCAGCGCCTGCACCTGCTTAAGGCCGACGCCCTTGCGGTCGGGATAAAACAGGATGTGCTCGAAGAGATTGTCCTGGATAACCGGTCCGGTCTGGACGACCTCGATGATCGACCAGTAGCGGATCGTATCGTCGAAGGCGGATTTCGCCTTGTCGAGCGTCTGCTGCGTGCCGTCGGCGCAAAGATCCTTCATCGCCGTCGTTAGCCGGGCGGCCGATTGCTGCATGTTGCGATAGCCGGGACGGATCACCTCGTCGACGGCGCGCTGCATGACGGCGGGAACGGCATCCTCGTTCAGCCCTGCCGGGAGCGCTACGGTCTGGGCGGCTGCGGATGTGGCGAGGCCGATCAGAGTCAGGCAGAGCAGGGGGTGCCAAAGGCGCATCAAAGTGACTCCAGGAATGTAATCAGGGCCGCCCTGTCGTCTTTCGGCAGGGAGGAGAAAGCGTTGCGGGCCTTTTCAGCTTCGCCGCCATGCCAGAGGATCGCTTCGGTGAGATCACGCGCACGGCCGTCATGCAGGAAAAAGCTGTGTCCGCTGACAGTCCGGGTCAGTCCTATACCCCATAGCGGCGGCGTGCGCCATTCACGTCCGCTTGCAAGGCCGACCTGCTGTCCGTCGGCAAGCCCGTCACCCATGTCGTGCAGAAGAAAGTCGGAATAGGGCCAGATCAGCTGGAAGGACTGCGCTTTTTCGGGCGTATCCCGCCGGGTGACGAATTTCGGCACATGACAGGAAATGCAGCCGCTTTCGTAGAAGATCCGCTTGCCCCGCAGCGTCTCGGCGAAGCTTGCCTTGCGCCGTGCCGGAACCGCGAGATTTTCGGAATAGAAGGTGACGAGGTCGAGAATGGTACCTGGCGCCTCTTCTGCGCCCAGCCGTTTCTGCACGCCGGTCGGCATATCAATGCATTTCTCTTCGGCCTTGGTGCAATCGCCCTGTGCATCCGGGTGATCGGGCGTCGAGATGCCGATGTCATTGGCGAAGGCATCGGCACTTTGGTCGCGCACCGTGGCGTTCTGCGCCTTCCAGCCGAACCGTCCGAGCGCAATCTTGCCGCTGCCGTGGTCGCGCACCATCGCAGCCTTCCCCGAAATGCCGTCGCCGTCGGCATCATCAGGATCGGCATGGGCCAGGATATCGGCTTCGGGAATGGTCTCGATCAGTCCGAGGCCGATCATCGCCGAGGCGACACGCGGCGAAGTCGTCGTCGCGGGATCGAGCGGTCCATAGGCGGGATTGACAATCGCATAGCTCGGCCGGCGCAGCGACATGGTCTCGCCGTCGCCGAGCGTCACCCTCTCTTCGTGGTAGCTGATCGCCATCTTCCCCTCGGCAGCAAGGCCGGGAACGGCGAGGTCCTGCAGCTGATGGCCGTAGATCGGATCGGGAAAATTGACGACATCAGCACGCGCAACCGCCTTTTCTTCCCCCGGCGTCCTGGCCGCACGGGAAAGCCGCAGCAACATCGAGGTGGCGCTCGGGCCTCCCTCCGGCGGTCTGCCGCGGCCATCATTGACATGGCAGCTCATGCAGGAGCGGGCGTTGAACAGCGGCCCGAGACCATCGGAGGCCTGCGTCGAGGAGGGAGCGGAAACCCAGAGCTTGCGGAAGAGCGCGTTGCCGAGCTTGAAATTCTGCTCTTCCTCGAAGGGGATATTAGCCGAAATATGCGAGAAGCTGTCCTCGGTGACAGGGTCGATCGAGGTCGTCGCCCCTGCCTGCATCGCTTCGTATTGTTCGGCCTTGGAAAAATCCGTCGTCGGCCGGGTGACGCCGGCGACACGTTGCAGATCGGCTTCGGAAAGGTCGGTGCGTTTCGTCGGCAGATCGAAACCGGCGGCGATGCCGGCGGAATAACCGGTAAGTGTGGCGCAGAGCGCTGCGCTGGCGATCAATCGGCGGGCCGGGGCATGCGACATTTCAGCGTCCGGGCCGCTCCGGCTTTCGAAGCGGCCCGCCTTTTTGCTTATTTGAAGACGGCGTTAGGATTATCCAAGCTGTCGGAACCTTCAAGCTGAACCGTGCCGAGATCGAGTGCGGCAATAACGCGCTGCACCGATTTCGTCTGGTCGATCAGCCCGTCGATGGCGGCCTGGACGACGGCGTTGCCGTCCTTGTTGCCCTCGCCGATCATCTGGTCGTATTTCTCGACGGTCTCGCCGCGCTTTGCCATGGCATTCATCGCATCGAGCGTCTTGTTGAGCTTGCCTTCCACTTCGGCATCGAGCGCCTTGTCCTTGGCGGCCACCAGATCGTGCAGCGACGGGCCGCTGAGCTTGGTGCCGTCGGCGCGGGTATAGTTGCCTGTGTAGGCAGCAGCGATACCGATCGCGTCGTTGAGATGCGAGTTGTAGGTATTGTCCGAGAAGCAATCATGTTCTTCTTCCGGATCGTGCAGCAAGAGGCCGAGCTTCATTCGCTCGCCGGCAAGCTCGCCGTAGGAAAGCGAACCCATGCCCGTCAGGATCGCGACGAGGCCGGCCTTCGGATCGGCTTCGATGTTCTTGGTCGCCGCACCGTCCGGCGTCCAGTTGTCGGTCATTTCCTGCAGGTCGGAAACCAGCAGGGTGGAGGCGGACTTCAGATATTCGGCGCGCCGGTCGCAATTGCCGTGCGTGCAATTCTTGAGGTCGTAATCGGTTGCCGGGCGGTCGCCGGCGCCAGGGCCCGTGCCGTTCAGATCCTGACCCCAGAGCAGGAATTCGATGGCGTGATAACCGGTCGCGACATTGGCTTCGATGCCGCCGGCCTCGGCGAGCGTGCCCGAGAGGAATTCCGGCGTCAGCTTGGAGGCGTCAACATCCTTGCCGTCGATCTTGATCGTCTTGTTGGCGATGACATTGGCCACATAGAGAGAGTTTTCGTCGCTCTCGGTGCCGTAGGAGGCATCGACATAGTCGATCAGGCCTTCATCGAGAGGCCATGCGTTGACCTTGCCTTCCCAGTCGTCGACAATCGGATTGCCGAAGCGATAGACTTCCGTCTGCTGGTAGGGAACACGCGCCTTGATCCAGGCCTCCCTGGCGGCCTTGAGCGTCGCGTCGGTCGGCGCCTTCAGGAAGGCGTCGATGGCGGCGTCGAGCGCCTTGGCCGTCGTCAGCGAGTCTTCGTATTTCGCATGCGCCACGTCGGCATAGTGCTTCACGACGCTAGCGGCATCGGTCTCGGCATGCGCGGGAAGGGCGAGCAGGGCGGCGGGGGCGATCGCCAGCACGGCTGCGCGGAATTTGCGGTTGAGCTTCATGATCCTCTCCTGTGACGGATTTTCCGTCTGCCGCATCGGCCCAAAAATCGGAATCGATTTTCGGAAAGCACGATGCGTCGATTCAAAGTGTACAGCGTCCTTTGCGCGTCTGATAAGACGCGCGGCGCTGTCATCGGGCTCCGTCTCTTCGCGCAAAAACAAACTGGTGTCAAACACTCTAGTTTGGAATGATTTTAAGAATGGACAGGCGTAGCTAACCGGTCATTTTTGAACGGCATTTGCTTGAAAAACCGGCAGTTGTGGAGGCCTCCGCTAAGTCGCTTCAGCCGTTCCGCCGCATGCGGCAGAAGAAGAAGCCATCGGTATCGGTGGAGGCGGGGGTCAAAGTCACCGACAGGCCGTCGGAAGAGTGTGGATGCGGGGCGTCCTTGCCGAAGAGTTGATCCCAGGCAGGCAGGGCACTGACGATCTGAAAATCAGGATTATCAGCCGTGAAGCGGCGCGCCTGTTCCTCGTTTTCCCGAGGCAGGACCGAGCAGGTCACATAGATCAGGTCGCCGCCTGATTTGACGAAGCTGCTCGCCTGCGCCAGCGCGTCCTGCTGCTGGGCGGTGCGCTCGTCGAGGTTCTTCGCCGTCAGCCGCCACTTCGTATCGGGGCGGCGGCGCCACGTGCCGGTGCCGGTGCAGGGTGCGTCGACCAGCACCTTGTCGCAGCGTCCGGCAAGGGCGGAGAGCGCCCTGGCGTCGTCATGCACCTGGACATTGCGCGTGCCCGCCCGCTTCAGCCGCTCGATGATCGGCGCCAGCCGTTTGCGATCGGCGTCATAGGCGTGAACCTGTCCCTTGTTCTGCATGGCCGCCGCCATGGCGAGCGTCTTGCCGCCGCCGCCGGCGCAATAGTCGAGAACCTGTTCGCCATCATGGGCGAGCACCAGATCAGCGACGATCTGCGATCCCTCGTCCTGAACTTCGAACCAGCCTTTTTGGAACGAAAGCTCGGCTGTCACGTTGGGGAGACGCGAGGCGCCTTCGCCGGCGGCAATCCGGATGCCGTAGCGGGCGATCTTCGCTGCATGCGCGTCGGCCCTTTCGAGCGCCTTGACGACCTTGTCGCGGGAGGCTTTGAGCAGGTTGGCGCGCAGATCGAGCGTCGGTCGGGCGGCTAGTGCCTGTGCCTCGGCGAGCCAGTCGGCGCCGAAGGCCTGTTCGAAGGAGGATTGCACCCATTCGGGAATATCGCCGCGAATATGCGGCGGCGCATCGTCGAGCGAGCGGCTTTGAAAGGCCGCAACGGCGTCGGCCGAAAGCGGCGCCGGCGCAAACTTGTCATCCGCCAGCTCAGTGGCAAGACTGTCTGGCGTGAAACCCCATTGGCGGAACATGACAGCATGGGCAATGGCCGCAGCACTGTCGTCATCCATCAGCCAGGCATGGGAAAGCCGCATGCGCAGTGCGTCATAGACGATGTTGCCGATCGCCGCACGATCTCCGGAGCCGGCGAAGCGGTGCGCGAGGCCCCAGTCCTTCAGCGCGTCGGCGACGGGCCGCTTGCGGGCGTCAATGTCCGCGAGCACAGAAATCGCCCCTTCGAGGCGGCCGCCCAGACGCATTAAAATGTCTCCTGTTGCCGTGGCGTGTGAACGATCAGCGCAAACGCGAGTGTCACGCAGTCGTTTGTTCACAAGTCTCAACCGGGTGGTAACCGCGATTGACGGCAAGAGCAAGCGCCGCTTCCGGCGCAGTCAATGGCGGCCTCAGCTGACGACCTGGTAGCAGACCTTCGCAGTGCCGGAGCTCACCATGCCGATATTCTGCGCGGCGGCACGCGACAGGTCGATCACGCGACCGCGGATGAACGGACCACGATCGTTGATACGAACGACGACGGTGCGGCCATTGTTGCGGTTGGTGACCTTCACCTTGGTGCCGAAAGCAAGCGAACGATGTGCGGCAGTCAAGATGGCAGGGTTCATACGTTCCCCGGAAGCAGTTTTGGAGCGAAGTGCGTACCATGAAGCACCGCCACAACCATTGCCAGCAAAACCCTCCGCCGGAAGCATGGAAGAACAGGCTGCAATAGTTACAGCGGCGATAATAGAACGACGTATGTTCTTCAAAACAGAGTATCCCTCAACTATTGAACTCACGCCCTTGCAGGCGGCGGGGCTTAAATCTGTGAAAAAGTGGCGAAAAAGTGCCGCAGTTGTTCACGGAATATTACAATCTGTAACATGCGTGAGCGGGATGTCCAGATTCCGGGAATGCACGCCGCGCCAAGGCGTGGAAAAAACCTAATAAAATCAGTTAAAATCTGAACAAATATTCCGGATGGTTAGTTAACGCCTCGGCGTTCACGAAAATCGCGAAAATATTTTTCCGATTTCGCCATATTTGCTGCCACATTTGGGCAAATTCAAAGGCCGTTAACCATAAGATGCGGCGAAAATTGTCCGGCCAAAGCGGGAAAGTAGGAATTTCCTACTCATTTTGGGTGAGTGTATCCGTCGAGACAGGACCGGGTTCTACTCCCGACGCCAGCGTCCGTCCCGCCACAATTGCGCAAGCGACATAGGATAGGTCGGGAAGGAAAATGCGAAGCCGGCGGCCTTCAGTTTCGCATTCGAAACCCGTTTGTTCTCGCCGTAGAAAGTGCGCGCCATCGGCGTCAATTCGGCGGTCTCGAACGCCTGCTCCGGCGGCGGTTCGACGCCCATCAGGCGGGCTGCCTCGACGATCACATCCTGCGGCGGGCCGGGCCGGTCGTCCGTGACATTATAGATGCCGCCGAGGCCGCGCTCCGACAGGAAGCGTGTCGCCGCACCGATATCCTCGACGCGGATGCGGTTGAACACCTGGTCCTTCTTGATCAGCCGTCGCGCCGTGCCCTTGTCCAGATTGCAGAAGGCGTTGCGTCCCGGCCCATAGATGCCGGAAAGGCGCAACACCGCCGCCGGCACGCTGCGCTCCCGGCCCATCGCCAGCCAGCCCTCTTCCGCCTCGAGCCGCTCGGTCGACCGTCCGGAAACGGGCACGCACGGCGTTTCCTCACTCACCCAGGCGCCCTGGTGATCGCCATAGACGCCGACGGTCGAGAGATAACCGATCCATTCGAGCTTCGGCAGCAGGCGTGCGCCGTCTTTACCGAGCAGCCGCAGCAGTGGGTCGGCCTTTCCAGGGGCGATCGACTGCACCAGATGGGTGACGCCTTCCAAGGCTTGGCAGAGCCCCTCTTCCATGCTCTCGCCGTCGAAAAGGAATGCTTCGATGCCGTTCCGGCGGAGCGCTTCCACTTTGTCAGGTGAGCGCGTGGTGCCGGAAACACGCACGCCGTCGCCGGCAAAGGCCCTGGCGATTGCCGTGCCGGAATAACCGCAGCCAAAGATCATCACATGCATCAGCCCACTCCCGCCAATCGCCATTCGTTCAATACGTCGTCATCTCGCTCATCCGCCCTTTGTGCGGCAAAGGCCGCAAATTCGCCAGCCTCCATCAGCCGTGAAAGCGCCCAGACCGCCATGCCGCGCACCACGGGTGAGGGATCCTCCGAAAGCCCGCGACAGCGCCCGATGAGCGCCGTCTCGCCGGAATTGCCGGCGGCGATCAGCACATTGCGGATAAAGCGGTCGCGGCCGATCCGCTTCACCGGCGAGCCGCTGAAAAAGGCACGGAAGGCGGCATCATCGAGTGTCAGCAGAAAGGCGATCGACGGCTCCTTCAGATCATCCCGCGCCTTGAGCTTCATCTCGGAGGCGGAGCTTGCGAACTTGTTCCAGGGACAGGCGGCAAGACAGTCGTCGCACCCATAGATGCGGTTGCCGATCAGCACGCGCAGATCGGCGTCGATCGGCCCCTTGTGCTCGATGGTGAGATAGGAGATGCAGCGCCGCGCGTCGATCTGATAAGGCGCCGGAAAGGCGGCCGTCGGACAGATGTCGAGGCAGGCGCGGCAGGAGCCGCAATGATCGGTCTCGGCTGCGTCGACCACAAGATCGGCGGTGGTGAACATCGTGCCGAGAAACAGCCAGGAACCGTGAACGCGGCTGACGAGATTGGTGTGTTTGCCCTGCCAGCCGAGCCCGGCCGCCTCCGCCAGCGGTTTTTCCATGACCGGCGCCGTATCGACGAAGACTTTCACATCGGCGCCCGCCCGCGCTGCAAAGCGCGTGGCGATCTCCTTCAGCCGGCCCTTGATGACGTCGTGATAATCGCGGTTGCGGGCATAGACCGAAATGGCCGCCTTGTCCGGCTTGTCGAGGATAGAGCTAGGATCTTCATCAGGGGCGTAATTGAGGCCGAAGACAACGACGGAGCGCACCTCGCTCCAGAGTGTGCGGGGATCGCCGCGCCGGTCGCGCGTCTCCGCCATCCAGTCCATCGTCCCGTGGCGTCCGGCATCGATGAACTGACCGAGGCGCTCTTTCGCCTGCGGGATCGCATCCGGACGCGTGATGCGGCAGAGATCGAAGCCCTTGGCGGCAGATTCCGCCCGAACGAACTCGGTCAAATTGTCGCGGCGACGGCGCTCTTTGTCGTCATTGTCAGGTTCGGGCATGAAGAGCCCTCGTCAGAAGTCCAGATCGGCATAGTGTGAAACCGGTGTCAGACCGCGCACGCGCTCGGTCAGCATCGGCCGGAAGGAGGGACGCGACTTCAGCCGCTGGTACCAGTCCTTGACGACCGGCGAATCCGCCCACTCGATTTCGCCGAGATAATCGAGGATCGAGATCGAGGCCGCGGCGGCAAGGTCGGCATAGCTCATCCGCTCGCCCGCCAGCCATTGACGCGAGCCGGCAAGCCAGGTGAGGTAGCGCATATGCTGGCGGATATTCGCGCGAGCCGTGCGCAAAACCTTCGAATCCGGCGCTCCGCCGCCCTGATCGGCGCTCATCTGCAACTTATAGACACGCTCGCGCGCGAGCGGCTTGGTCACGTCGTTTTCCATCTTCTGCATGAACCATTCGGTCAGCCGGCGGATTTCGGCCCGCTGGAAAGGGTCTTCGGCGAGCAGCCGCCGGTCGCGCTTCAAGACGCCGTGCGTCTCGTCCAGATATTCGGAGATGACGCTCGCGCCGCAAAGCGCGCGCATGCTGTCGTCGACATAGACCGGCAGCGTGCCGGCCGGATTGAGCGCCAGGAAATCCCGGCGCTTCTCCCATGTCTGCTCGTCGATCAGATCCGCCTGATAGCCGTATTCCGCCAGGATCAGCCGGACGAAGCGAGATGCGGATGACATGGGATGATGATAAAGCGTGGGCATCGATACTCGGGCGTTGTGATTGCTGTTACAGGACTGTGTGGCAGCTCGAAATAGCGCCCTAGTCATGACTCATTGGTTGAAGCTATAGGAGTTTGACTCCGCCAATACAAGCGAATCGGATTTTTCGGGCCATCTGATAATGGCGAAACACGGTCTAACGAACGAATGGAAGCGGCAGCCTGATCGGCCCAAGCGCTCAGGCACGACCGAACTTTAAACCGGAGACAATGTATGGATTATATAAATGCTGCAATTCTCGGTATCATAGAGGGGATCACCGAGTTCCTGCCGATCTCGAGCACCGGTCATCTGATCATTGCCGAGCAATGGCTTGGACATCGGTCGGACATGTTCAACATCGTCATTCAGGCGGGCGCCATCCTCGCCGTCACCATCATCTACTGGCGTCGTCTGCTGGATCTGGTGCTTGGCTGGCGCGACCCCGCCAACCGCGATTATGCCGCCAAGCTGATCGTCGCCTTTCTCATCACCGCAATTCTCGGACTTATCGTCAAGAAGCTCGGCTTTGAACTGCCGGAGACCGCAACACCGATCGCCTGGGCGCTCATCATCGGCGGTATCTGGATGATCTTTGCCGAGTGGGCCGCCGCCCGCAGGCCGCCGCATAAAGAGATCACCTGGCTTGTCGCCATCCTGGTCGGCATCGCCCAGATCGTTGCCGGCGTCTTCCCGGGAACCTCGCGCTCCGGCGCCACGATTTTCGTCGCCATGCTGGCCGGCACCGGCAACCGCGCTGCGGCGACCGAATTCGCCTTTCTCGTCGGCATACCCACAATGTACGCCGCAAGCGGCTATGAATTGCTGAAGACGTTTAAGGATGGCGGAGCGGCGGGCGAAGACTGGACGGCGCTCGGCATCGCCTTCGTCGTCTCCACGATCGTCGCCTTCATCGCGGTCAAATGGCTGCTGGCCTATATCAGAAGCAACCGGTTTACCCTGTTTGCCATCTACCGCATCATTCTCGGTGTTTTGCTGCTCGGCATGGCCGCGACCGGCTTCATCGCCTGAGACATCCGTCTTGCATTTGCATTCGCGCATCTCCCGGCGCGAATGCAAATGTCCCGTCGGACGGCACAAACGGGCACCCGATTACCGGCAAGCTGCCGATCTCTTAGTTAGTCATTGAGGGGATACACTCCCGTCGCCCTTTTGATGCAGGCGAGACGTAACGTTCACTGTGGAGCGCCCTGTTTCCGGCGTCCGATCGACTGCTTGCTTGGAGCAAGATGCCGGCGCAGGGCCAGGCTTTTCGTCAATGGATGATCGAGGCCGTCGAGCAAGGATCGACGCCGTAGGCCGGCGAGCAATCGCCCTTCACCGCCGCGACCGAACCGGGCGCAACGAAAGAGCCTGCAAGGATAACCAGCGCCGCACACGCAAACAGGAGCGCGATTGACTTGCCCATCGAGAATTGCCTTTCACAGTGATTGCCGCGCGCGACCGCAGGTGTTGAGTCCGTTGGAAGACGCGCGGGTTTGGTAGTCAGTGGAATGGCAAATAGCAATAAACGTTCCTGCTAAATTTGGCGTTAATTCCACAAAATTTCCGATGCGTCTTTTATGCAACGCCGCTGAATATGCCGAGCACCAGAACACTTCAAACTTGCGCCGGGCTTTGCGGGACACGGCAACGCCAAAAGGCCGCCCGCGGGATCCGCAGACGGCCAAATCTCATCGTCTGGAAAAGATGCTCAGGCGGACTTGCCGGTTCCGGTGTACTGGCCGTGCGGACGATAGTGCACCAGATAGGAGCCGAGCACCGATGCCACCATGGTGGGCGCAATGCCCAGACCCTTCAGCGTGCGGCCTTCCTCCTCGGCTTCTCGGGAGACGATATTGTCGCGCTTTAGTAGGCGCACCTGATCCGGCGTGATCGGCGGCGTTATGAGGGGGATCAGCGAGGCGATGCTGCCGATCATCGAAGCGATGCCGAAGGGCAGGGATATCAGCCGGTTCTTGCGGCACGTCACCTTCAGCATTGTCTCGAGACATTCGCGGAAGCTCAGCACCTCAGGCCCGCCAAGCTCATAGACCTTGCCGCCGGCGACCTTGCCGTCAACAGCGCGGGCAACGGCCTCGGCGACATCCTCGACATAGACAGGCTGGAATTTCGTCTTGCCGCCGCCGACGAGCGGCAGGATCGGCGACATGCGTGCCATCTCGGCAAACTTGTTGAAGAAGCTATCTTCCGGTCCGAACACGATCGACGGACGGAAGATTACCGCATCGGGCTTGACCGAGAGGATGGCTGTTTCGGCGCGACCCTTGGTGCGGCCATAGTCGGAATCGGATTTCGCGTCGGCGCCGATCGCCGAAATATGCGTCAGTGTCGCACCTGCGCCGCGCGCCGCCTCAGCAATCGCACGGCCGCCGAATTCCTGCACCGCGTCGAAAGTGTTGCGGCCGGTTTCGTGCAGAATGCCGACGCAGTTGACGACGTGGCTCGCACCGTCGACGGCGCGGTCGATCGAGCTGCGATAGCGCAGGTTCGCCTGGACGAAAGAGATCTGGCCGACATTGCCGAGCGGCTGCAGGAAACCGGCGAGATCGGGACGGCGCACGGCGACGCGGATGCGATAGCCGCGCTTGGCCAGGGCCCGAACCACGTGCCTGCCCACGAAGCCCGACCCTCCGAACACGGTGACGAGCGGCGGCAGGTTGGCAAGGGTCATGGCAGGCTCCTCGAAAGGCTTGGCGGGATGCTTGATTGGCTTCGTCTTAGCCGAATCCCGGCGCGACGGGAAGGCCCATCACGCGGTCAGTTTTTTGCGAATGCGAGGGCGCTCAGACGCCTTCGACGACGACCATTTCCGCGTCTGCCGCTTCCTGGCGGATTTTGGCGGCGATTTGGTATTCCGGCGAATTATAGCAGTCGACGGCATGCTGCATCGACGGGAATTCGATCACCACGTTGCGGACGCGCGCCTTGCCCTCGAGTTCGGTGAAGGCGCCGCCGCGCGCCAGGAAATTCGCCCCATACTTTTCGAAGGCCGGCTTGGCCGCCGTCACGTAATCCTTGTAGCGCTCGGCATCGCGAACGTCGACGCGGGCGATCCAGTATCCTTTGGCCATGGTCTTCTCCCTTTTGTCGTTGAATCTGGTTAGCGATTTGCCGGCCAGAGTGCGCTCACCATTTCGCTGAGGATCGCGCGGGCGGCATCTCGGGGATCCGGCGCCTTGACGACAGGCCGGCCGACGACGAGATGCGTCGCTCCCGCCTTCAGTGCGTCGAAAGGCGTCATCACCCGCTTCTGGTCGCCCTTGTCGCTACCATCAGGGCGAATGCCGGGGGTGACGATCGCCATGTGGGGCCCGACGATCTCGCGCACCGCAGCCGCTTCCTCCGCCGAGCAGACGATACCGCCCATGCCGGCCGCCCGCGCCTGTTCGGCGCGGCGCAGCACCAGGCTGTGCGGATCCTGGCTGTAGCCGGCCTCGGCAAGGTCGTCGGCATCCATCGAGGTCAGCACGGTCACGCCGAGCAGGCAGAGGCCGGAGCCGGCCGCGGCCTCGACCGCCGCCTTCATCGCTTTCGGATAGGCATGCAGCGTCAGCATCGACATGCCCATCTTGGCGATGTTGTCGACGCCCGAGGCCACCGTGTTGTCGATGTCGAGCAGCTTCATGTCGAGAAAGATCTTCTTGCCGCTAGCGGCAAGATCGCGGGCAAATTCCAGGCCGCCGGCAAAGACCAGCTGATAGCCGATCTTGTAGAAGAGAATGTCGTCGCCGAGCGTGGAAACCAGTCTTTCCGCCTCGCCGATCGTTGGAACATCCAGGCCGACGATCAACCGCTCGCGTGCGTCCATCTGAAGTCACCCCTGCCAGTCTTCGATGGGTGTCCAGTCGCATGATAAGCGGCGATCCGCAATACCGAAAGCATAGAGATTGCCGCCGCCGCCGGGCTGGTCGCGGTCGCGCGCGATCGGGCTGCCAGCCAGATGGCATTTGAGCAGCGTGCCGACGCCGCCATGGCCGACAAAGGCGATCGGCGCCGTCGCATCATGCGTGGCAAGAACGGCGTTCACAGCCTCGACGATGCGGGCCTGCGCATCGACGGCACGCTCCCAGCCTTTGAAGCTCTGTTCCGGATGGGCAAAGAACCAGTTTGCTGCTTCTTCGAATTGCGGCGGCGGCAGGAAGCCGGTGGCCGAGCGGTCGTTCTCATGCATCGCGTCGACGATCTCGACGGTCACACCGGAAGCTTCCGCCAGGATTTCGGCCGTTTCGATCGCCTTCGTCTCGTCGCTGCAGACGATGCGCCGCAATTGCCTGGCCCAGCCGCTCTCGGCCGCTTTGCGGGCGCGTGCCGCACCGATATCGGAAAGCCCCCATTTCGGCACCGGCACATTCGGATCGATCCTGACCTGCGGATGGGTGATGTAGATCCCGAACATCTCAGCCGCGCTTGTAGATCCAGAGCTGCGCTGGCGGAATATTGCGCATGACGAAGTCGAAATGCTGGATGTGGTAGCGGTCCGGATTGGCCGCGATCGGCGAGATCGCGCCATAGGAAATCTGCACCATCGGCCGGCCGGTCGGCAGTCGATCGAGCAGACTTTCAAGCAGCGAGATGCGCTTCGTCATTGGAAAATTCAGAAGCGGAATGCCCGAAACGACGGAATCGAAGGTGAGACCGCTGAAATTGCCAAGAGTGGTCTGAAGATCGAAAGCGTCGCCGTTGATGAAGTGCACGCCGGGATAGGTCCGCTGCAGATGTTTATGAAAATCCGTCGAATATTCGATCGCTACGAGATTTTCCGGTCGGACGCCGCGGCCGAGGATGGCCTTGGTGATGGCGCCCGTGCCCGGTCCAAGTTCAAGCACCGGCAGCCCGGAATGGATATCGACGACGCTTGCCATGCGCTTCGCCGTGATCGAGGAGGTCGGCACGATCGAGCCCACCGTCTTCGGCCCCTGCATCATGCCGCGGAAGAAGCGGATCTCGTCGTCGAACCTCTTGCCCAGCCGTTCCTTCACCTTGACCCGTAAGCTCATTCTCCACCCGTCCGCATGTTGATCGAATGCCTTAATATGCCGCTTGTCGCTTAAGGGACAAGGATTTTCGCAACAAGGACATCGACATCAACAGCTCATGCGGCTTTCGGCGCCGAACCCGGCATGAGATCGGCAAGCCTTTCGCTCAAATGATCGGCGTCGACGGGTGCGCGCAGCTTCACGTCGGTATTGTCGAAATAGAGATAGACGTCGCGGCCCTTGTTGCGCGCTGGTACGGGCGCCAGCACCCGCGTCGCATCGTCAGGTTCTTCGCCCGTGGCCCAGGCGCGGATGCGTTGTGCCCATAGGTCGAGCGCTTCGTCCTCGTAGCCGCTGACATAGAGCTTTTCGGAACCATGCAGGCGGCAGTAGATGAAATCGGCGGTGATATCCATCAGCAGCGGCCATTGCACCGTATCGGCGCAGACGAGGGCGACCTTATGGCGCCTGAGCATCTCGATGAAGGCGGGTGAGCGGAAGCTCTCGTGGCGGATTTCGAGCGCATGCCGGATCGGCTGGTGCCCGTCGCATGTAAGCCAGGCCGGTGCCTTGATATGCCAGTCGTGCCGCTTGGCAAGCGCGATCGCTGCGTCGCGGTCGTGCGGCAGCAGCGACAAAAAACTTTCGAAAAGCGATGGGTCGAAGACCATGTTCGGCGGGAATTGCCAGAGGATCGGCCCGAGCTTGGGGCCAAGCCGCAAAACGCCGGAGGCGAGGAAATTGGCGAGCGCCGTCTGGATATCCTGCAGCCGCAGCATATGGGTGATGAAGCGCGGTCCCTTGACTGCGAAGACGAAATCCTCCGGTGTCTCGTCGCGCCAGCGGCCGAAGCTTTCGGGCCGCTGCAATCCGTAGAAGGTGCCATTGATCTCGATCGACCGGAAGTGCCGGGCGGCGTAGGAAAGCTCCTGCTTCTGCGGCAGGTCCTTCGGGTAGAATTGGCCGCGCCAGGGCGCATAGGTCCAGCCGGATATGCCGATGCGCACCGTTCCCGTCTTTTTCACCATGGGATCCTCCATTTTGACAGGAGGAAAAACGGCAATGGGCGGCCTTCGTTCCGCTCAGACGCGCATCGGCATCAGTACGTAGAGCGCATCGTCGCCCGCCGTGTCGCGGATCAGCGTCGGGGAGCCGGCATCGGCCAGCAGGAAGATCGCTTCCTCGCCGGAAAGCTGGGCGGTGATGTCGAGCAGGTATTTGGCATTGAAGCCGATTTCCATCGCATCCGTGTCGTAGCCGACGGCGACTTCCTCAGTCGCGCTGCCGGAATCGGGATTGTTGACTGTCAGCATCAGCTGCCCTTCGGAAAGCGCCAGCTTGACGGCGCGGCCGCGCTCGGAGGAGATGGTCGAGACGCGGTCGACGGCCTGTGCGAAACTCGTGCAGTCGACACGCATTTCCTTGTCGTTGCCTGTCGGGATGACGCGCTGATAGTCCGGGAAGGTGCCGTCGATCAGTTTCGAGGTCATGACGATCGAGCCGATCGTCAGGCGGATCTTGGCGTCCGAGACCTCGACGGTCACCATCACCTCGGGATTGTCGACCAGCTTCTGCAGTTCGCCGACTGTCTTGCGCGGAATGATGATGCCGGGCATGCCCTCGGAGCCGGAGGGCGCATCGACATCGGCGCGCGCCAGCCGGTGGCCGTCGGTCGCAACCGCCCTGAGTTTCAGCTGGCCGTTGCTCTCGATCGTGTGGAAAAAGATGCCGTTCAGATAATAACGCGTCTCTTCCGTCGAGATCGCAAACTGGGTGCGGTCGATCAACATCTTCAGATCGGTCGCCTTCAGCTTGAAGGAATGCGTGAAGGTGCCAGCTGTCAGATCAGGGAAGTCCGATTCCGGCAGGCACTGCAGCGAGAATTTCGAGCGGCCGGACTGCACGGTCATCGCGCCGCCATCGGTGCTGGTGGCAAGCAGCACTTCCGAGCCGTCGGGAAGCTTGCGCACGATATCGTAGAGAAGATGGGCGGGAACGGTGGTGGCGCCGGGCTGCTCGACGCTTGCCGGTGTCGCCTCGGTGATTTCGAGGTCGAGGTCGGTCGCCTTCATGTCGAGCTTCTGGCCGTCGGCCTTGAGCAATACGTTGGACAGGATCGGGATCGTGTTGCGACGTTCGACCACGCGGTGGACGTGGTTCAGCGATTTCAACAGGTTTGACCGCTCAATAGTAATACGCATGGGATGCTACCGCTTTCGACCGTGACTGTCCGGGCGCGTCGAGCACCCGAAGAATGCTGTCCCGGCTTGAGGCCGGGGGAGTGGACGGGCAAAATGGCAGACTTCAGCATTGCTTTGCAAGAGGCATGGACGCACGCGCCCCTGCATTTGCGGTTTTCCAGAGCGATGCTCACAGAAATCCGAACCCTTGCCGAAGCGATGCCGCTCGCCCATAAAGGCTTCGATGCCGGCGACGAGCCGGCGGGACGAAAGCAAATGGCATGAATGAGGAAACGACAGCGGACGCTGCCAGCCGGCGAAGCTTCCGCCTGCACAATATGGCGGTGCCGGCACGGCCGCTGGAGCCGGCGCTCTATCTCGTCGCCACTCCCATCGGCAATCTCGGCGATATCACCCTGCGCGCGCTGGAAACGCTGGCCGGCGCCGATGTGCTCGCCTGCGAAGATACGCGCGTCACCCGCGTGCTGCTCGACCGCTACGGCATCCAGAATCGCCCCTTCGCCTATCATGATCATAATGCCGATGAGGCCGGTCCTAGGCTACTGCAGGCGCTTGAAGCCGGGCGCTCGGTGGCGTTGGTGTCCGATGCCGGCACGCCGCTGGTCTCCGATCCCGGTTATCGGCTGGCGCAGCAGGCAATAACGGCAGGTTACCGCGTCATTCCCATTCCCGGCGCCTCCGCGCCGCTCGCAGCCCTTGTCGGCTCCGGCCTGCCGAACGATGCCTTTCTTTTCGCCGGTTTCCTGCCGGCCAAGGACAAGGCCCGCCGCGACCGCCTCGGTGAACTTGCAACAGTACCCGCGACGCTGATCTTCTTTGAATCGCCGCATCGCATCGGCGCAACGCTTCTGGCTGCCGCCGATGTGCTCGGGGCCACTCGGCTCGCCTCCGTCTGCCGCGAGCTGACCAAGACCTATGAAGAGTTCCGCCGCGGCACGCTTGCCGACCTTGCGGCGCATTATCAGCAGTTGGAAAACGTCAAGGGCGAGATCGTCCTCGTGATCGGTCCGCCGGAGCCGGTCGAGACTGATGAGGCCGATGTCGAAGCCATCCTGGCCGACCTGTCGAAGTCGATGCCGACGGCAGGCGCCGCGACCGAGGCCGCCCGCCTCACCGGCCTGCCGCGCAAGGTGCTCTACCAGCGGCTGCTGGAGATCAAGAACGCCGATGGGCGGTAACGATCTCACCACGATCAGGAGGAAGGCGCTGCGCCGGGGCCGCATGTCGGAATATGTCGCGGCCATCTTCCTGCTGCTGAAGGGCTACCGCATCCTGGCGCTGCGCCACCGCACCCGGCTCGGCGAGATCGACATCATCGCCCGCAAGGGCGATCTCGCCGTCTTCGTCGAGGTCAAGGCCCGCCATGGCGAGGCGGCGGCGGTCGATGCCGTCTCTATCGCCGCGCAAAAGCGGATACGGGCGGCAAGCGATCTCTGGCTCGCCCGCCAGGCCGATCAGGGCCGCCTTTCCCAGCGCTATGATATCGTGGCGATCATGCCGGGCCGGCTGCCGCGGCATTTTATTGATGCTTTCTGACCTCCTTTCGCCCCATCGGATTTCCGGATCGTTAAACTTTTAGTTCCCGCGTGAAACAGATTCTTACGACTCTCTGTTACGTCAAATCTCGGTAGGGATAACAATTGGGGGTTGTTTCATGGCCTGGAAGCTGATGCTTGCAAGTGCGGTCGCCATGGCCGCGCGCTCGGTGCCGCATGTCGTAGCGAAGCCGGCCGGAAAATCCTTCGTCGCGCATGCGAGCGATCTGCTGCCGCTGAAATCCACGCCGATCAATCCGGACTGGATCGTCAGCGGCAATCCGCAGGCCCGCACCGCCGAACATTCGCGCGGCCATGACGAGGCCTCACTGACGGCGATCTGGGACTGCACGGCGGGCGAATTCCGCTGGTATTTCGGCTGGGACGAGACGGTGATGATCCTCGAAGGCGAGGTCCATATCACCGCCGAGGACGGCACCGAACGAACGCTCTGCGGCGGCGACGTCGCCTTTTTTGCCGGCGGAACGTGGGCGAGCTGGCGGGTCGACAATTACGTCCGCAAGGTCGCCTTCCTGCGCAGGCCCTTCCCGAAGCCCTTGGCGATCGCCTACCGCCTCCGCAACATGCTGCGCAACAGTGGCAACCAGGGCATCGCCGCCTGATTTTGCCGCGGGCGCCCGCTGGAAGCCCTTGATTGCCCGTTGCGTTTGATATCTGGCCGACCTACATCTGTCCGGCATTCAGCGAGGGATGGAAATGGCCAAGATCACCAATGTAGCGGTCCAGATGGACCATGTCGAAGGCATCAATATCGCAGGCGATTCCACCTTCGCCATGAGCCTGGAAGCGCAGGCCCGCGGCTACAAGCTGTTCCATTACACCCCCGACCGCCTGAGCTTCCGCGACAACAGGCTCTATGCCAGCGTCGAGCCGATGGCGCTGCGCGACGTCAAGGGCGATCATTTTGAGCTTGGCGCGCCCGAGCGCGTCGATCTCGCGACCATGGACGTCGTGCTGCTGCGCCAGGACCCGCCCTTCGACATGGCCTATATTACCTCGACGCATCTGCTCGAGCGCATCCATCCGAAGACGCTCGTCGTCAACGATCCGGCCTGGGTGCGCAATTCGCCGGAAAAAATCTTCGTCACCGAGTTCTCCGACCTGATGCCGAAGACGTTGATCACCAAGGATGCCGCCGAGATCCGCCGCTTCCGCGATGAGATGGGCGACATCATCCTGAAGCCGCTTTACGGCAATGGCGGCGCTGGCGTCTTCCATTCGACCCGCGACGACCGCAACCTCTCCTCGCTGCTCGAAATGTTCGGCCAGCTTTTCCGCGAGCCCTTCATCGCCCAGCAATATCTGCCCGACGTGCGCAAGGGCGACAAACGTATCATTCTCGTTGACGGCGAATTCGCCGGCGCCATCAACCGCGTGCCGGCCGAACACGACAGCCGCTCCAACATGCATGTCGGCGGCCGCGCCGAGGCGACCGAACTGACGCCGCGCGAACAGGAAATCTGCACCCGCATCGGTCCGGCGCTGAGGGAACGCGGCTTCCTGCTCGTCGGCATCGATGTGATCGGCGATTACATGACCGAGATCAACGTCACTTCGCCCACCGGTATCCGCGAGGTCAAGAAATTCGGCGGCGCCGATATCGCAAGCCTGCTTTGGGATGCGATCGAGCGTAAGCGCGGCTGAGCCTGCCGCTGACCGTTTTGGTCCGGCGAGCGATCGCAACCAAGGTCACAGCGAATGCCTGACTACGTTCTTTGATTGTTCTTGTTTTATTCCTGCGTCCATGCCAGATTGCAACTGTTGGCCTTAATGCATGTCGCCCAAAGTGCGTAGCGGTTCTGGGGACCACGACAAGTATCAAATGAAGGCCGCAGGGCGGTATATAAATTTGCGGCAAGGGATGGGCTTATGGTCGCGCGTGTCAGTACGGTTGCATTTCAGGGCATCGAAGGTGTGCCGGTCGAGGTCCAGGTCATGGTCGCCCCCGGTAAGGTCGGCATGCAGATCGTCGGCCTGCCCGACAAGGCGGTTGCCGAAAGCCGCGAGCGCGTGCAGGCCGCCCTCCACGCCTCCGGTCTGGCGCTGCCGGCCAAGCGGGTGACGGTCAATCTGGCGCCGGCTGACCTGCCGAAGGAAGGTTCGCATTTCGATCTGCCGATCGCGCTCGCCCTGATGGCCGCCCTCGGCGCCATTCCTGCCGATGCGCTGTCGGATTTTGTCGTCGTCGGTGAGCTCAACCTCGACGGCACGATCGCCGCCATATCAGGCGCGCTGCCGGCCGCGATCGGTGCCAATGCGCTCGGCAAGGGGCTGATCTGCCCGGCCGAAAGCGGCGCCGAAGCCGCCTGGGCGGGTGCCGAGGTCGATATCCTCGCACCCCGCAGCTTGATTGCCCTTGCCAATCATTTCCGCGGCACCCAGGTGCTCTCCAGGCCGGAAGCGTCGATCCGCGCCAATGCCGCAAACCTGCCTGACCTTGCCGAAATCAAGGGCCAGGAAAGCGCCAAGCGGGCGCTCGAAGTGGCGGCCGCCGGCGGCCATAATCTGCTGATGGTCGGTCCTCCGGGCTCCGGCAAGTCGATGCTGGCGGCCAGGCTGCCGTCGATTCTGCCGCCGCTTTCGGCCGCCGAGCTGCTTGAGGTGTCGATGGTCCATTCGATCGCCGGCCAGCTCTCCGGCGGCAAGCTTTCCGATCGCCGGCCCTTCCGCACCCCGCATCATTCCGCCACCATGGCAGCCCTCGTCGGCGGCGGCCTGCGCGCCCGTCCGGGCGAAGCCTCGCTTGCCCATCACGGCGTGCTCTTTCTCGACGAATTTCCCGAATTCACGCCGCAGGCGCTGGATGCGCTGCGCCAACCGCTCGAAGGCGGCGAATGCGTCATTGCGCGCGCCAATCACCGCGTCTCCTATCCGGCGAAATTCCAGCTGATCGCGGCGATGAACCCCTGCCGCTGCGGTATGGCCGGCGAACCGGGCCACACCTGCGCCCGCGGCCCGCGCTGCATGAGTGATTACCAGGCCCGCATCTCCGGCCCGCTGATGGATCGCATTGATATCCGCATCGACGTGCCGGCCGTCTCCGCCGCCGATCTGATCCGGCCGATGGCGGCTGAAAGCAGCGCCGAAGTTGCGCGCCGTGTCGCCCGCGCCCGTGAAATCCAGCAGGAGCGCTTTGAAAGCGCAGGCGCAAAGGGCATCGGCACCAATGCCCGCTGCTCCACCGCGATGATCGAAAAACTGGCCGAGCCCGATGCAAGCGGTCTGCAGCTGCTGCGCGACGCCGCCGAAAAGATGAAATTCTCCGCCCGCGGTTACCACCGCGTGCTCAAGGTCGCCCGCACCCTGGCCGATCTCGACGGCAAACCGACCGTCGGCCGCATCCATCTCGCCGAAGCTATCTCCTACCGCATCGCCGGCGAAAGGCTGACAGCGGCGGCGTAGGAAGAGGGGCAATTGTCGGACTGTTTGACAAGGCGGTTGCCGAAAGCCGCGAGCGCGTGCAGGCCGCCCTCCACGCCTCCGGCCTGGCGCTGCCGGCCAAGCGCGTCACGGTCAATCTGGCGCCTGCCGACCTGCCGAAGGAAGGCTCGCATTTCGATCTGCCGATCGCGCTCGCCCTGATGGCTGCCCTCGGCGCCATTCCCGCCGATGCACTGTCGGATTTTGTCGTCGTCGGCGAGCTCAACCTCGACGGAACGATCGCCGCCATATCAGGCGCACTGCCGGCTGCGATCGGCGCCAATGCGCTCGTGGTTGGTTAGCCCAGGACGTGCAGGTCGCCGATCTATCAATTGGAGCGTTCAGAATTTATGGATGTGGGTCGCCGCCACCGGTCGTTTCGCGGCGAGATGATTTGTATGCGGAGATTCAGCGTGGAACCCGAGGAACATGAACTGCTCAAAGCGGCATGCGAAGCCACGGCAGCAAGTCACCCTGATTTACAAAGGAGCCAACGAGAATCCCCAGACGAGAGTGCAAAATCAATTGAAGATGAGATATCGGGTTTCCTCGGAGCGATATGGCAGGATCGTAAAACCGTCTATGATTCCGCTGAACAAGCGCTACAGCCCCTGTGCCTCCTATATGATTTGCAGGTCTGCGACCTCTCACACTTTGGGCTGAAGAATGCACATCATCGAAGCCGAGTGAAATGGCCAGAAGCCCAATTACCAGTCCAGCCATCTCCTAATGCCGTTTTTTATGTTTTGGCCTCTAACCTAGCCCAATCCATGCAGGCCTTTCGCCTATTGGTTCTTCATGGATTCGAAGGGCAGGCCCGAGCAACCTTCAGAGGAGTGATCGAGACTGCGGACTTGCTGATTATGGTCTTGGCAAGTGAAGCGACGTATCGAGAATTCATAAAATCCTTTGAAGACCCTAACGAGAGCTACAAACACTGGAGAAGCCATCTATCTCCATCGAAAATTAGGGCTGCCGTTTCGCTGCTGGAAGACGACGATCCGCTTTCCATCCTAATCGATCAGACGCCGAACGAAGTCAGAAAGGATATGTATCAGTGGCTTTCCAACTTCGTTCATGTGAATTTTGTTGCTCACATTGTTGCAGCTCATCCAGAGGATTTTGCTGGAAACTCTCGACCGCTCGCGATGCTCGGAGACGTAGGTGAGGCGTCGAGAGCGACACTTGCCCACGGCCTGCTATACCTTTGGATTACCTTGCTGAGGATTGAGAAATTGCTTTGGGAACAGCATCGCTGGAAAGGTTTCCGGGGAAAGCGCTCCCGAAAATGGTTCAAATATCGCTGCCGTGCATTGGACGAACTGTTCCTGTCCTATCTGCCGACGTATTGGGAAAAGAACCCTGTAGCTAGCACGCAGTCCATATAGGTGGCCCCTTGAATGTGGGACCCGGTGCTAGTGGTAGTGACCGATTACTGCTTACTTCGTAAGCATCGTTCACTCCGTGCGGGGCCCTCAGCCGGACGATTTCATCGAGAACCCTCCAGGCGAGAGAGACTGACGGCTGCGGCGTAGCAAATAGGGGCGCCAGAGCGCCCCTAGACTCTGCGAAGATGAACGTCCGGGAAACCCCCGGCCAAAGCCAGCCTAGCTCCCGAGCCCCTCGAACAACGCCGTCGAAAGATAGCGCTCGGCGAAGGAGGGGATGATGATGACGATGTTCTTGCCGGCGTTCTCGGGACGGAGGCCGACCTTGATGGCCGCTGTCAGTGCCGCACCCGAGGAGATGCCGACCGGTACGCCTTCGAGCCGGGCGACCAGCCGCGCCTGTTCAAAGGCTTCGTCGTTGGTCACGGTGACGACCTCGTCATAGATGCCGGTATCGAGGATCTTCGGCGCAAAGCCGGCGCCGATGCCCTGGATCTTGTGCGGGCCGGGATTGCCGCCGGAGAGGATCGGCGAATCGGCCGGTTCGACGGCGATGATCTTGATCTCGGGCTTGCGGCTTTTCAACACCTGGCCGACGCCGGTAATCGTGCCGCCGGTGCCGATGCCTGAGACGACGATATCGACGGTGCCTTCGGTGTCGTTCCAGATCTCCTCGGCCGTCGTCTTGCGGTGGATCTCGGGATTGGCCGGGTTTTCAAACTGCTGCGGAATGACGGCATCGGGAAGCGACGACGCCAGTTCCTCGGCCTTGGCGATGGCGCCCTTCATGCCCTTTGGTCCCTCAGTCAGCACCAGCTCGGCGCCGAGCAGCGCCAGCATCTTGCGGCGCTCGACCGACATCGTTTCCGGCATGGTGAGGATCAACCGATAACCCTTGGCGGCGGCGGCAAAGGCGAGCGCGATGCCGGTGTTGCCGGAGGTCGGCTCGATCAACACCGTCTTGCCGGGGGTGATCTTGCCCTGGGCTTCGAGGCTTTCGATCATCGCGACGCCGATGCGGTCCTTGACCGAGGCGATCGGGTTGAAGAATTCGAGCTTGCCGATCAGGTTCGCCACGACGCCCTTTTCCCGCGCCAGCTTGTCGAAGCGCACGAGCGGCGTGTCGCCGATGGTCTCGGTGATCGAGGAATAGATGCGGCCGCGGCCGGGCTTGTGCGACATGGGTGCTCTCCCTTTGAAATCCTGCTCCTGAAATCGATGGGAGAATAGGGTCAAAGGCCCGTCTAGACCAGACCGCGTTCGACCTGGAGAGGCGATCAGGAGAGAAAAAAACCTTTGAAAACCGGTTCTTGTCGAATGTTTATTTCAGGCCGCCCGCGTGGCGATGAAGGCGGCCGTTCCCGCGAGGATGCCGGCCGCAACCCGGTTCAGCGCCTGCAAGGCCCGTGGCTGCTTCAGCATCGTGCGGGCCCGCGAGGCAAGCAGCATATAGGGCACGAGCACGACGATCAGCACCACGAATGTGACGGCGAGCAAGATCGCATAGTCTCGCAGGCCGATATTGCCGATATCGATCAGCGTCGGCACCAGGGCGACATAGAAGAGCATCGTCTTCGGATTGCCGAGCGTCACCAGCAGGCCGGAGAGGAAGGATAGGCCGATATTGGTGGATTTCCGCGCCGCGATATCCTGCGGCAGCAATCCCGCTGTCCAGAGTTTCCAGGCGATGTAGCCGAGATAGAGGGCGCCGGCGATCTTGATGACGATGAAAACCTCGGTGAAGGTCTGCGCCACGAAGGCAAGGCCGAGAATGACCGCTGTGAGATAGGTCATGTCGCCGAGCACCAGGCCGAGGCCCATGAAGAAGGTCTCGCGGAAATTCGAGCCGAGCGCACGCGCGACGATTGCGGTGATTCCGGGTCCCGGAATGGCCGCGGCAATGAACAGCGCTCCGGCATAGGTGATCAGGACGGTGAGGCTCATCTTCTTAACCCTCAGGGGTTCCACCGCCCATCTATAGGCAAGCGCCGCTTCCTCATCAATGCATTGGCGCTGATCGGTCCATGACCATAAGGAATAGGTCTGCTAGACCATGATCTACTTGGAAAGCGACCAGGCCTTGCTATTTCCCTCTCTGCAAATGCGCGATCAGCGCGGCCGCCGCGGTTTCCCGGCCGGTGGCGCTGGAGATTTTCATCACCAAGGAGAGATTAAATGTCCCATACGCCGGCCGAAACCCGCAGACTTTCGCCACTCAAGACGCCGTCCAGCCTGTCGACCAACGCCATTACCGATATTTCGGCAGCGCTGACCGCACTGCTCGCCGATGTCTTTACGCTTTATGTGAAGACCAAGAATTTCCATTGGCACATGTCCGGCCCGCATTTTCGCGACTATCATCTGCTGCTCGACGAACAGGCGGAACAGATCTTCGCCATGACCGACGACATTGCCGAGCGTAGCCGCAAGATCGGCGGCACGACGCTGCGCTCCATCGGCCAGATCGCCCGGCAGCAGCGCCTTTCGGACAATGACGCGGATTTCGTCACGCCCGAAGACATGTTGTCGGAACTGCGCGAGGACAATGCTCAGCTCGTTTCGCTGCTGCGCGAGGTGCATGGCCTCTGCGACGAGCATAATGATGTCGCGAGCGCCAGCCTGATCGAGAACTGGATCGACGAGGGCGAGCGCCGCACCTGGTTCCTGTTCGAAACGACACGCCCGCAGAGGTAATGTCGGCACCGGGCGCCTCAGCCATCCCTATCGGAACGCCCGGTTCAGCTCTCCAGCGCCCGCGGCCGCAGCCAACGCGGCGTCCAGCCGAGATTCATGCCGGCGGCGGCAAGCAGGATGATCGCGGCGCCTGCGATCTGCATCGGCTGCAGCGCATGGCCGAAGGCCAGCCGGTCGACGAGGATCGCAGCGATTGGATAGATGAAGGACAGGGCGCCTGTGAGATGCGTCGGCAGCCTCTGGATCGCGCCGTAGAGCAGCACATACATCAGCCCAGTATGGACGACGCCGACGGTTACCAGGATCGCCCAGGACCCAACATCGCCGGGCGGATGGGAAAAATCCGTCATCGGCGCCAGCATCAGCATGCCGGTTGCGACCTGGATGAGCGCGATCAGATGCGGCGGCGTGCCTTTCAGCCATTTCGCGGCAAGGGCGGCGAGCGCGTAGAAGAAAGCCGCACCGAGTGCCATCAGGATGCCGAGGCCGTAACCGTCAGACGCCGCCCCGCCTGTCCCCGGTTTTGCCTCGACGATGGCAACCATGCCGGCGAAGGCGAGTGTCAGCCAGAACAGCTTGGTGGCGGTGATTTTCTCGCCGAGAAAGAGCGCGCCGAGCACCAGCAGCATGAAGGGCTGGGTGTTATAAACCGTCGTCGCGATCGAGATCGTCGCATGAGAATAGGAGGCAAACAGCAGCAGCCAGTTCAAGACGATGGCGGTGCCGCCTGATATGGCGATGCCGAAGGCGCGCAGCGTGATGATGCCGGGCCGCAGCAGCCCGAGAGCGCCGCAGATGACAAGCAAGGTGAGCCCGCCGAACAGGCAGCGCCAGAAGACCACGCCGCTGACCGGCTGGCCCGACATGACGACGAACCAGCCGATCGTCCCCGAGATCAGCATCGCTGCCGTCATTTCCGCCGTGCCTCTTTTGATGTCGCTGCCCATGATTGCCTCCATTTCGATGGCATAATAATATTGCGACGAGATGCGATTTTATATAAAGATAAGAAGGGAAATGACCGGTATCGCCTAATCGTGCTAGGAGAATAGATCGCTGTGGCTAATGATGTGCAATCGCTCGACGAAATCGATCAGGCCATTCTGGAGGCGCTGGCCGGCAATGCGCGGATCTCGCTGAAGGAACTAGCCCAGCAGGTCGGCCTGTCCTCGCCGAGTGCCGCCGAGCGCCTGCGCCGGCTGGAGGAGCGCGGCGTCATCAAGGCCTTCACCATCGACCTTGATCCGGCCGCCGTCGGTTATCCCCTGCAGGCGATCGTGCGCGTGCGTCCGCTGCCGGGGCAGTTGCACATCGTCGAGCGGATCATCCAGGACATTCCGGAAATCATCGAATGCGACAAGGTGACGGGCGAGGATTGTTTTATCGCCCGCCTGGTCATCCGCTCCATGGCCGACCTCGACGGCATTCTCGACCGGGTCGCCGAAAGGGCGGAGACCAACACGGCGATGATCAAAGCCTCGCCCGTCAAGCGCCGCCTGCCGCCGCTTTCCCGCCGGAAATAGAGAGATCTAGAATTCCGCCATCGGCGACAGCATCGCCGGAAAATCCGGGGTGGCATCGCCGAGCCCGCGCAGCATCAGCCTCGTGCCGTCTCCCAACGGTTGTGGAGCGCCCTCCCAGCCGAGCTTGTCCGGACGGAAAAGCACCTCGACGGAAGCCGGCGTGATCTCCAGCCCGCCGAGGATTACTGCAAGCGGCGGCATCTCCGCCGCCACGATGTCGAGGAGGCTGAAGCGGCCCGCCTCATCGATCTTCCAGGCGATCACCGCCTGCCGGTCTGTCAGGAAGCTGATCCGGACATCGGGATCGAGCTGGGTGTTGATCAGAAACATCGCCGCATTGACTGTGACCGCCAGCGAGGTCGAAACCGGGCTTCGGCCTTTCAGCAGCGATTGCAGCAGCGCAAGATCATCCGCATTCGTCGGTAAAAGCGGCCGGACCGGTGCGGCGGAAGACGAAGGGGCGGGTGCCGCTCCCTCGTATCGGTGCAGCGGTATCGCATGGAAACCATAGGCTTCGTAGAGGGACGGCTTGTCGGTATAGAGGATGACGGCTTCAAAACCCTGCTTCTCGCACCAGTCGAGCGCTTTTACCGTGACGTCGCGATAGAGGCCGCGGCCGCGCCACGGCGGCCGCACGGCGCCCGATTGCAGCCCGGCGGCATGGACGATCCTGCCGTTGAGGGCGAAGGGCAGCGCGAAGGCTGAAATATTGGCCGCAAGCTGACCTTCGGCATCGAACCAGCCGAACGGCATGCTCGTCGGATCGGGTCCGCCAAGCTGTTGCAGCGGCCCGATATCGATGCCGAAAATATCCTTGAGCAGGCAGACCAGCGCCACCCAGCCAGCGGGGTCGCCGAAATAGTCCTGCCGGAAGGTCAGGCCCGCGCTGTCGAGGCGCTGTGCCATCAGACGCCGGTGGAGCCGAAACCGCCTGCGCCGCGCACCGTTTCGCTGGCCGCGGTGATCTCGGCCACCCGCGCCTGGGTTACCGGTGCGATCACCATCTGGGCGATGCGCATGCCGCGCGAGATGATAAAGGGTTCCTCGCCGAGATTGATCAGCAGCACCTTCACCTCGCCGCGGTAGTCGCTGTCGACGGTGCCCGGCGAATTCAGGCAGGTGATGCCGTTTTTGAAGGCGAGGCCCGAGCGCGGCCGTACCTGTCCCTCGAAACCTTCGGGGATCTCGAAGATGAAGCCTGTCGGCACCAACGCCCGTTTGCCGGGCAGAAGCGTCAGTGGTGCTGCCTCGTCGACGGCAGCGCGCAGGTCCATGCCGGCCGCTCCCTTGCTTTCATAAGCGGGCAGGTCGAGGCCTTCGCCATTGGCTAAGCGGATCAGGTTCAGCGTCGGGCGCGTATCGTGATGAATGGTCATGGCCCATTACTTTGCGCCCGAAGGCCCGAGGTCAATTGCATTGCCGGGCTTTAATCGCTAGATACGCGGCAATTCCACAGGATTTACAAGCATGGCCGAAAGTCTCGCCGAGGCGGTCTCCCGCCGCCGCACATTCGCTATTATCGCCCACCCGGACGCGGGTAAGACGACGCTCACCGAAAAGCTGCTGCTGTTCGGCGGCGCCATTCAGCTTGCCGGCGAAGTCAAGGCGAAGAAGGATCGCATGCAGACGCGCTCCGACTGGATGAAGATCGAGCGCGAGCGCGGCATTTCCGTCGTCACTTCGGTGATGACCTTCGAATATAACGATAATGTCTTCAACATCCTCGACACGCCGGGTCACGAGGATTTCGCCGACGACACCTATCGCACGCTGACGGCCGTCGACGCCGCCGTCATGGTCATCGACGCCGCCAAGGGTATCGAGCCGCGCACGCTGAAGCTTTTCGAAGTCTGCCGCATGCGCGATATCCCGATCATCACCTTCATCAACAAGATGGACCGCGAAAGCCGCGATCCCTTCGAGATCCTCGACGAGGTGGAAGAGAAGCTGGCGCTGGATACGGCGCCGATCACCTGGCCGATCGGCCGCTCGAAGACCTTTTGCGGCTCCTACAATATCGCCGCCAACACGGTGCGTGGTTCGGATACCGAAATCGAGGGAACGCCGGTCAACGGCCCGCAAAGCGTGGCCGGCAGGCTGCCGGAAAACGAGCGCCAGGTCTTCGTCGAGGAGACCGAGTTGGCGATCGAGGCCTGCCGTCCCTTCGACCGCGAAGCCTTCCTGGAAGGCCATATGACGCCGGTCTTTTTCGGCTCGGCGCTGCGCAATTACGGCGTTCGCGATCTCATCAACGCGCTCGGCGATTTCGCGCCGCCGCCGCGTGACCAGGTCGCCGATACCAGGACCGTGCATGCGACTGACGACAAGATGACGGCGTTCGTCTTCAAGATCCAGGCCAATATGGACCCCAACCACCGCGACCGCATCGCTTTTGCCCGCATCTGCTCCGGCAAGCTCGAGCGCGGCATGAAGGCAAGGCTCGCCCGCACCGGCAAGCAGCTCGGCCTGACGGCGCCGCAATTCTTCTTCGCCTCGCAGCGCCAGCTCGCCGACACCGCCTATGCCGGCGACGTCGTCGGCATTCCCAACCACGGCACGCTCCGGATCGGCGATACGCTGACCGAGGGTGAATCGCTGGTTTTCCAAGGCGTGCCGAACTTCTCGCCGGAGATCCTGCGCCGCGTGCGCCTGGAAGACGCGATGAAGGCGAAGAAGCTCAAGGAAGCCCTGCAGCAGATGGCCGAGGAAGGCGTCGTCCAGCTGTTTTCGCCGGAAGACGGCTCGCCGGCGATCGTCGGCGTCGTCGGCGCCCTGCAGCTCGACGTCTTGAAGGAGCGGCTGATGGCCGAATACGGCCTGCCGGTCTCCTTCGAAATGTCGCGTTTTTCCGTCTGCCGCTGGATTTCAGCCGATCAGCCGGCCGATCTCGAAAAATTCCTCACCGTCAAACGCGGCGATATCGCCCGCGATCTCGACGGCGACCCGGTCTTCCTCGCCCAGGACGGTTTCTCGCTGCGTTACGAGTCCGAGCGCCATCCGGCGATCAAGATGGTCGCGATTAAGGAATATCACGCCGCCAAGGCGGCGTGATCGGTTGACGGGAGGCGGTCGCGGCGGCGCTGATATTGGCGTGTCAGCAAGCCCGGCCAGATAAAGAGAAGCTCGTTAACCTATGGCTATTTTTCCCGCATCGCTCGGCGGAAGTTCTGCGTGATCGGCTCAGCCAGATAAGAAAGCACGGTGCGAGCGCCCGTCCGGATCATCGTTTCGCTCGACATGCCGGGCATCAGCTTGCGGCCTTTCAGCTTGGCGAGTTCGCTCTTGTCGATCACCACGGTCGCGGCGAAATAAGGTGCACCGCTGCGCTCCTCCGTCATCCGGTCAGCCGACACGACCTCCACGACGCCGTCGAGCGGCGGGAGGTTGTAGCGGGCGAAGGCCGGAAAACTGACGCGCGCGAGCTGTCCGGGGGCGATCGTCTCGACGTCCTCTGGCCTGACCATGGCCTCGACCACGAGTTGCTGTCCGAGCGGCACGACGGTCATCAGTGTCTCGCCAGGTTTTACGACGCCGCCCGCCGTGTGGACCTTCAAATCCATGACGATGCCGTCAACGGGGGCGACGACATTGGTACGGGCAAGCACGTCTTTGGCGGAACGCTCCTCCTGTCTGAGGTCGAACAACTCCGCCTCGACCTTGCTCAACTCCTCGACGGCCTCGTTGAGCCGCACCGTGCCGAGGTTCAAGATCTGCATGTCGATCTCGGCCATGGCGCTTTTGGCGCGAGCGATGGCCGCGACGTTGGTGGCGCGCTCCCCCTCGATCTCCCGCTGTTGTCGTCTGAGCATCAGGTTCCGCTCGCGCGTAACCAGCCCACGCTTGATCAGGCTTTCAAGGTCTTTGGTTTCGCCCTCCAGCGCTTCGATCTGCTTGTCCTCGGTGACGATAAGCCCCTCCAGTCCCGTTATCTCTTCCTCGGTCTGGTGACGGCGCTGGCTGAGAATTTCCCGCTCGTCCTTCAAATTGTCGTGCTTCGCGGCGAACACGTCACGCTGTGAGGCCACCGCGTCATTTGCGGCTTTGGCGGGATTTGCGAGCAATGCCGGATCAAACTCGATCTCGGCCTTGCCGTCACGCTCAGCCCTGAGACGAGCGGCCAGCGACTCACGCGTTGCTATCCGGTTCTGGATCAGATCAAGCCTCGCCTTTGCCGATGTGCTGTCGAGTTGGATAAGGACCTTGCCCGCCTTGACGATATCACCGTTGGCGGCGTGCAGCTCTGCGATGATGCCGCCCTCGAGGTGCTGGATGAGCTTGCGGTCGCCGGCAACCTTGATAACGCCCGGTGCCACGGCGGCGCTATCCAATGGTGCAAGCGTCGCCCAGCCCCCCGCCATGCCGAAGAACAGGAACATGATCGCGAAGCCGGTGAACGTCACGCCGGTGAGACGCAGGGGGACCGGTGCGGCGGGTGGCGAAACGGGTAGCGGAACGACCTTCATATCCGGCATGTCTGCTTTCTTTTCTTGGCTTATTTCGCCACTATGGTCGGCATCTGGCTAACCTTGCGGGCGCGCGCGGCGAGCTCATTGAAGACATAGTCGCGTGGACCGAAGAGGTCCTGTTGGCCCCGGTTGAGGATCAATATCTTGTCAACCGTCTCCATGATGTTCGGTCGGTGCGCGATCAGGATGACAGTCGTGCCTGTCGCCTTGACCGTGCTGAGGGCGGCGATCAATGCCTCCTCACCCTCGCGGTCGAGGTTGGAATTGGGCTCGTCCAGGATAATGAGTGCCGGGTCGCCGTAGAGCGCCCGCGCCAACCCGATGCGTTGGCGCTGCCCGCCTGACAGCACCGCGCCGGATTCGCCGATCTCTGTGAGGTAACCCTTCGGCAATCCTTTGATCAGTTCGTGAACTCCCGCCAGCTGTGCCGCCTTAACCACCTTGTCGAAGACCACCGGGCTGAGCTTTGCGAACCGGCAGATGTTTTCGGAGACGGTACCGGCGAAGAGCTCGATGTCCTGCGGCAGGTAACCGACATAATGACCACGGTCCTCCGCCGCCCATTGGACAACGTCCATGCCATCAAGCAAAGCGCGCCCTCCGGATGGACGCCAGGCACCGGCCAGTATTCGCGCCAGGCTGGTCTTGCCGGCCGCGCTCGGGCCGATCAGCGCCATTGCTTCACCCGGCTCGAGGTGGAAGTTGATCCCTTTCAGGATAGGCTCGCCGCCCTGTCGGGTAAGCACAATATTGTCGGCCTCAAACTTACCTTTCGGCCGCGGGAGTGGCAGAACCGGTGTCGCCTCCGGGTGCTGCCCGGCGACGGCAGTGAGACGCCGGTAAGCGGCACGCGCTCCGACCGTCGCCTTCCATGTGCCGATCGCTTGCTCGACCGGGGACAAGGCGCGACCCATCAGGATAGAGGCGGAGATCATGATCCCGGGTGAAGCCTCGTTGCGCAGGACGAGATAGGCCCCAAGGCCGAGTATCCCCATCTGCAGGGCCAGCCGGTGACAGCGGGCGATGGCGGAGATGATGCCGCCGCGGTTGGCGGCAAGCACCTGGCCCCTGTTTGCCTCGTCCTGCTGCGTCTTCCAGCCCTCCATCAAGGGCTTCAACATCCCCATCGCCTGGACCACCTCGGCGTTGCGGATCGCCGCCTCAGCCTGGACGTATGCCCGTGACTGTGCGCTTGCAGCCTCGGTCAACGGCTTGCGTGTGAGCCATTCGTTGAGCAATGCCAATGCAAACAGGACGATCCCGCCGCAAAGCGCCAGCCAACCCAGCCAAGGGTGCATGAAGAATATCGCGGCAAAAAACAGCGGTGCCCAAGGCGCGTCAAGGATCGGGAAGATGCTCGGGCTGGTGAAGAAATTCCGCACTTGGTCAAGATCCCGAAGCGGACGGGCATTGACCTGGCCGGGCGCTGAGGCGGCATATTCGACTGATGCGGTCAGGAGCACGGGCGCCAGCCGCGCGTTCATCCACGATCCGACGGTTGCCAGAAGACGCCCGCGCACGACCTCCAGCCCCGCCATTGTCGCGAGCGCCGCTGCCGCCATCAGCGACAGCATCACCAACGTCTCCAGGCTGTGGCTGGACAGCACGCGGTGGTAGACTTGGAGCATGTAGAGCGCCCCCGTCAGCATCAGCACGTTGATGCCACCGCTGAACCAGATCATCGGCCGAATGGCGCGTCTGGCTTCTTTCATCACCACCTGAAGAGCCGGAGGCTGTTGGTTTGATTTCATCATCATGTCTCTGGTGTACGAGGTTACACAGCATGCAAAGACAGTCCGGGGGCAGCCTCGGCTGCCCCCGTTTGGTCACGTGTCAGGCGACGTCGACAAGGATGTGCTGCATCGCTGTCTGATCGCCGTCGGCGTCTACTACCTGGAAGGCGAAGTCGAGGTTGGCGTTCGGCGTCTCGGTCACGGTCGAGGTGAAGCCGATGTCGGTGATCTTCAGCACGTCGTTATCGGTGGCGTCGAAGTTCACCAGACCGCCGATCGCATTGCTGCCGCCATTGGCGCCAGTCGCCTTCACCAGGTCGATCGCCGTATTGTTGCCGGTGATCCCGTTGCCCGACTGCATGATCTGCGCGCCCTGCAGCACGTAGTCTTCGCCGGCGGCGTTGTAGTCGTTCTGCTCGACGATCACGAGGCCGTCATTCTGGTCGAGCGTGAACTCGCTGCTGTAGGCGGTCGGGACTTGGCCTGTCTTGTAGATGGCGTCATTCGACACATACATGGCCCGGGTGATCGTCGTGTTGTCGTCCGCGGTGCCGGCGATATTGTCGGCGCCGTTTTTGTCGATCAGATTGAGAATCAGCATCAGGTCCTCGCTGTTGCCGATGCCGTCGAACTTGATGGCCATTGCGCCGGCGGTCGCCGTCGGGGTCGTGGCCTCGCTGGCAATGCCGACATTGCTGCTGAAGAACCGCAAGGTGAGCAGTTCGTCTTTCTGGATGGTGTCGCCGGCAACACCATTGGTGCTCTGCGTCGCAGACACCCATGTTTCATTGGTGTTACTCACCATCTCGTGACCACCGAGGGTGAAGGTGGAGTCGGCGGATGACCCCTGGCCATTGCTCGTCAAGCTGAATGGGTGGGATCTGTCGATCGCGTTGCCCGTGAACTGTACGTAGAAGTCTTCATCATCAGGCGTGTTCGGGTCATCCTTCTGCAGCCCCTCCACCACGATCTGCGGATGGCCGGTATTGCTCGTCGGCTCCTTGGACAGGAGCTCGCTGGTGTGGAGAACGTCGAAGCTGAAGCCTTCCAGCGGGTCGGTCAGGTTGACGGTATAGGTGTCGCCGGCCTTGTCGAAGACAAGGGTGCCGCCCGCCGTGCCCGGCTGGACGCCGGCTGCCGGATCCTTGTCATAGGTGAAGTTGAAGTTGAACGTCGCCGAGGTGAGGCTCTCTGACGCCAGCGTCACATTCGAGGTGACGAGATTGCCGCCGCCACCGCCGGTAATCGCGCCGGTCAGTCCGATCTGGACACCGGCTGTCACGCCATCCTGGTCGACAAAGTCAGAACCGCCGCTCGTGTAGAAAGCCGCCGGGTGGACATCCGCCCCGATATTGTAGCCGAAGGCGCCGCTGGCCGAAGCGTTGAGCACGTTGGCCAGGGTTTCGTGCTGGATGCCTGTGAGAGCCGGGTTGCCGTCAAACGGCACTGTAATCGTCGGCCCATCATCCTTGAAGTAGAGGCTCTGGCCGATATGGGCGGTGGAGGTTGCCTGATCGCCGTCGCCATCGGTGATGGTTGCGGTCAGGGTGATGTCGGCGGCCGCCAGGGTGGTGATGTCGTCCGGGTCGTTGGCATCGGCATGGACGACCGCCCTTGCCTGGTCGAGGGTGATGACGCCGGCAGCGCTGACGCTGACGGTGAAGACGATCGGACCGCCGGCTCCGGCGCGGCCGACCACGCTGCCGCCTTCCAGGAAGAGCAGGACGGACTGGCCGGTTTCGGTATCGGTAAGACCGCTGACATTGTTGTTCGGGTTGATGCCGAGCGCATAGGTGATTCCGTTGCCAACGCCATCGGCCCCGGGGAAGGCGACGAAGGCGGCCCCGAGGGCGCTGACATCGGTCGTCAGGTCGGTCTCGTCGACGATCAGTGGAAGCGGGCCGCCTTTTATCCCGATTATCGGCGCGTCATCCTCGAAGTTGAAATTCTGGCCGATATTGTGGGTGGCTGCGGCGTGATCGCCGTCGCCGTCGGTGATGGTCGCGGTCAGGGTGACGAGGTCGGCGGCGGCCAGAGTGATGCTGTCGTCCGGGTCGCTGGCATCGGCATGGACCACGGCCCGCGCCTGGTCGAGGCTGACGAGGCCGGCAGCGGTGACGCTGACGGTGAAGACGACCGGGCCTCCGGCTCCGGCGCGGCCAACGACACTGCCGCCTTCCAGGAAGAGCAGCACGGACTGGTGGGTTGCGGTGTCGGTGAGGCCGCTGACATTGGTGATTTGGCTGATGCCGAGCGCATAGGTGATGGCGTCGCCGTCGGCCCCCGCATTCGCGGTGAAGGAGGTTGCGAAGTCGCCGCTGGCATTGGTGGTCAGGTTGGTCTCATCGACCGTCAGTACCGGCGGGGTGCCGGTTGCCGTGATCGTCGGCCCGTCGTCGTCGAAGTTGATGAAGGAGCCAACCTCTTCATTGTGAGCGTTGCCGACCTCGCCACCATAATGCACCTCTTTGACATCGAAAAAGTCTTTCTCGGTGTCGATATTCCTAATGGTGAAGCGATCGAAGGTTCCGCCAGCTCCGCCTGCGGTCGTGAAGTCGATCGTCACGCCCTCGCCGACTTTCCCGAGGATCAATCCGGTGCCGGCGAGATTGACCGTGATGCCGAGCTCTGCGGCTGTTTTTGTCACACCGTTCAGCTTGAACGTCACGCCGGTGATGTTGATCTCGGCATCGTTGTCGTCTGTGGGGAAGGCAGCGCCTTCTACGTTGTCGTTATTATTATAGGCGTGGACCTCGATGTCGGCGACGGTGCTGGTCGGCGTCGACTGCGAGATCGAGAAGCCGGCGGTGGAGACGTTCTCGAGGTGCACGCCGTAGTCGGGCGCGGTTGGCGTGTTGGTAAAGTTCTTGCCCGCGCTCTGGGTGCCGCCGGTGATCAGGTCGATCTGGAGCTCGCGGCCGAAGCGCACGTCTTGCGATGCGACACCCAGGCCTTGTGTGCTGACGTTGACTTCCGCCTGCACGCCATTGTCGTGAGCGGTGACGAGGATCTTCTGGGGGCTGGCTGCGTCGGCGTCGAGAATATACCAGTTGTTGTGTCCGGACGGGGCGTCGCCAAGCTGGCTGAAATTGACCACTGAGGTTCCGCTGACCGAGGCGAACACCTTGTTCGTCAGATCGATGCGGTCGTCCGCATTGGTCGCATCGGGATGGAACAACGGCACGTATTGAACTGTGTAGAGGTCGGCATTGGTGGCGGTGGTGCCGACCAGCCCGAGCGAGAAGGCGAGAGCCCCGGTCTCGGCGGGCTCGGCAAGCGGGTCGGAGGTACCAATGACACCGATCACGACTTTTGCATCCGTTGCGCTCTGGAACAGCCAGACATAATTGCCGTCGACCGTGCGGATGCCGCTGTTGACGCCGACCGTGGTGGAATACGGGGTGCCGGATGCGTTTTGCGTGAGAACCACCGACGTGATGGATTCCCCCGCGCTCGCCGAAGCGACGACGAAATTGGACTGGTAGGCGACTTCAGGTGAGGATAGCCCACCCGAGCCATCGAGGCCCAACATGTATTGCAGCGTCGTATTGGTACTATGCGGCGCAAGCAACGGATTGACATCGTCGTCCTGCAAACCGGCGGTTTCGTCAATGATGAGGTCCTGGGTCGTGATGTCGAGTGCCATGGAGATTCTCCCTCGGTTTCAATCGCATTGAGAGGAGGCATCCAGGCCCGATGCCGAAATGCACCCGCCGTGGTCTACCTCCTTGCGCATTGATCTTAAGGCGCTCGATGGACGACTACTGTTTCGTCGATCGAGAGCGCTGGTCCATTCTCAGTTGGAAAGTGGTATTCGGACTAAGGTCGGTAAATGCATTAAGACTAAAGTCCGTACTCACGGCTGAATAATAGCAACCCTGAAGATTATTTTCTCATATTCGCAAGATGGAGTTGGTAAAATCCAGAACAGGTCGTTTCAGACTATGTCGACCTATCGCGCTCCTCACGCGAAGCTCTCCTCAACTACTTCTATACTGCAAATTCGTTTATTATGCACTTAGTCAATTCGAGCTACAATGTGCAGCTGTATTGAAATGCATTAGGATCTTTCTGTCCGCTGGTGGACGAATACATCGAATTTCACACTTTACTGAGTACTGGCGGGGACCTAGGGCGTCGCGGATAGTCACGAAAACGAGGCGGTGGTTGTGATTAGAAGAGGCTAGAGCCGGGCCGGAAGCACGAGCGAGCGCGGCTTGCAGTCTCGCCGGAAGAGCCTCGCCGGTGATCATCGGCCCCCTGCAGCTCGACGTGCTGAAGAAGCGGATCGCCGAATACGGCCCTTCTCCTTCGAAATGTCGTGTTTCTCCGTCTGCTGCGCTATGGGCGGAGCGTTATCCCGCCAGCCGTTCGGCCAGGAAATCGACGACGGCGCGCACCGCCGGCAGCTGGCCGCGCCGGTGCGGCATCAGGATCGTCGTCTCGATACTGCCGGCCGTCCATTCCGGCAGCACCCGCACCAGCCGCCCGTCGGCCAGCGCCTTGCGGCAGACGGATGTCGGCAAGCAGGTGATGCCGAGCCCCGACATGGCCATTTCCATCAAGACATAGGGCTCATCCGCGGCCATGACGGAATGCAGCGTGACGAGGACCTCGTCGCCGCCCGAATAAAGCCGCCACTGGTCCTCTATCAGGCTGGTCATAATCGTCGCATGTTGTGCCAGTTCCTCGGGCCGACGCGGTCGCCCATGGGCATTCACATAATCCGGCGAGGCGAGGATGAAGAAAGGGTGGCTGGCGAGCTTCCGCTGGACTAGCGCCGAATCCGGCAGCGGCGTCCGGTGGCTGCGCAGCGCGATGTCGAAACCTTCCTGAACGATATCGACGAAACGGTCCGTCACATGCACGGAAAGCCGGAGCTTCCGATAGCGCATAGCCAGCGCCGGCAGATGCTCCGTCAAGGTAAACTGCGCCGTCGGCACCGAGGCGGTCAGGCGAACGCCGCCGGTGGGTTCGGCCAGATGCCGCCGCACGATGCCCTCGGCCATCTCCGCCTCGATGATCGAGGCCTGGGCATGCTGAAAGAACTCGCGGCCGAGCTCGGTCAGCGCGAAGCTTCGCGACGTACGCTGGATCAGCCGCACGCCAAGCCGCCCCTCCAGCTCGGCAACCCGCTTGCTCACCGTCGATTTCGGCATGCCGAGATGTCTCGCGGCGGCGGTGAAACTGCCGCTGTCGACGGCCTGCACGAAAAGATGGAGGTCGTTGAGGTTGAAAAGCGCCATCGCCAGCTTCCAGATATGTAGACATTGCGACGCATTTATAGCCTCTACCGCATGATCGTCCACATCTGCACATTCATCGCGTCCAAACGGGTTCAATTCTGAAAGGAACGATTGATGTCACCCATATTATTTTACGGCGTCCCTGAAGGCTGCTCCTTCGGCTCGATCGTCGCGCTGGAATGGTCCGGCCTGCCTTATCGGCTCTGCCGCGTTGAGATGCCGGATATAGTCTCCAGCGAAGAATACAAACGGATCAACGCAGTCGGCGAAACGCCGTCGCTGCTCCTCGAAGATGGCAGGACGATCAGCGAAAGCATGGCGATCCTCCACCATATCGGCGCCCGCACGATCGGCAAAGGTCTGGGTTTTGTGCAGGGGTCGGCGGATTTCGACCGGCTGAACCAGATGCTCGCCTTTCTCAACACCACCTTCTTCAAGGCCTTCGGCCCGCTCTGGTATGCGATCGAGCATCCAATGGAGCCGGAGGAGAAACAGGTCCTCACCGCCTATGGAATCGCCGCGGTCGAAAAGGCGCATCATACGCTGGAGCGTCTACTCGAAGGTCGCGAATGGCTTCTCGGCAGTGGGCCGAGCCTGGCGGACGCCTATTTCGTCGGCATCGCCCGCTGGAACGATTTCCACAAGGTCGTCGACCGCCGGCAGTTTTCCGGCCTGCATCGTCTCTATGAACGCATGCAGCAGGAGCCGGCCGTGCGTTTTGCCCATGCGATCGAGCATCGGCAGGATGCGAAAAGCAGCGGCGGTTTCCGCGGCGAGGTCGATCTGGCCGAGGCGCTCGGCCTGTTGAAACAGGCGGCCTGATCGCCGCAGCCGTCGCATCCCTGCGGATGCGACGGCCAATCTGCCGTCAGCCGGCGGCGATGATTTCGATCTCGACGAGCCAGTCGTCGCGCAGCGTTTCGACGATGATCGCCGTGGTCGGCACGGCGCGGCCGCCAAGCGCCCGAAGACGGGCATTCTGGTTCGCCTCGATAAACGCGCCGTCGCTGAGATAGCTCGTCAGCCGCACGATATTGTCCACCGTCATATCAGCGGAAGCGAGGATGGCGCGCAGATTGGACCAGATGAGGTCCAACTGGCCTTCCAGATCGGCCGCCGCCATTCCCTGTTGATCGAGACCCATGGTGCCGCTGACGAAGAGCAGCCGGGACGGTTGCCTGACCTCCAGCGCATGGATGTAATCAGGGCTGGCCGCATAGATCCCGTTTGCTGGATTGTGCGCGATCATCTCCATGAGATTTCTCTTCCTCCGAATATCCTGTTGAAGAATGCCAGTATCGGCGATTATTCTTCGGCAGAAAGGGGGGTTTGCCGAATGGCGAAAAATACAGACGATCTTCGGCAGAGACGGCCCCAGCAGCCGGTCATCGATGCCTTCGACCGAAGGATATTAGCCGCGCTCGCCGCCGACAGCAGCCAGAGCTATGCCAGGCTTGGCGAAGCGGTCGGCCTGTCGGCGCCGGCCGTGCATGAGCGTGTGCGCCGACTGAGACAATCCGGCGCCATCAAGGGCGTGCATGCCGCGCTGGATGGCGCAGCGCTTGGCAAACCGCTGCTTGCCTTCGTGCATGTGGAGGCGGCCGGCTGGGGCAAGAGCGAGCGGCTGATGCAGCTCCTGCAGTTTCCCGAGGTCGAGGAGATGCATTCGGTCGCAGGCGATGCCAGCGTTCTCTTCAAGGTCCGCACGGCCAGCCCGCAGGCCCTGGAAGCTTTTCTCGCCCAGATCCACGCCGTCCCCGGCGTCACCGGCACCCGCAGCTATATCGTCCTATCCACCTATCTGGAGCGCCCGGTACAGGCCGGCGTCACCGATGGCTGGCCGGACATGCCCCGGCCGGAATAAAGGCGGGATGGTGAGCAGGCGCCAGCCTAGTCCTCGCCCTCGAAACGTGGCAGCGTTTCGATATTCTCCACCCCGGGCAAAGCCGACCGGCACCATATCTGCTTTTTCGGCGCCAGTTCGCGCCGCTGGTCGATGCCGCCGACGCGGATACCGATCGCGCCGCCGTCGCCGTCCGTGCGGTAGAGCGGCGATCCACAATTCGGGCAGAAGAATTGACGGCTGAGACCGCCGCTGTCGCCATATTTCGCGTAGCCTCTTGGCTCGCCTGACGTGAGCGTGAAACTTCCCGGCCGCGCTGGTGCTGTGATGCGATAGGCCGAGCCCGTCAACCGCTGACAATCGGTGCAATGGCAGATCGAGACCCGCTCCGGGTCGATTTCCGCCTGATAGCGGATCGCCCCGCAGTGGCATCCTCCGGTGATATGCATCGGCGATTCCTCAGTCCGCCGGCGGAGCGGCCGGGTGTGTGGCGTAGAAAGCCTTCGCATCCGCCGTGAAGGCGGCGCGCTGATCGGCTTTTGTATAGAACATATGCCCGCCGCGATAAAGTTTCAGGCCGACGCGGCCGCCGGCGAGTGATGGCGGCAGATGGTCGACCACGTAACGGCTGACGCCATAGGGCGTCACCACATCGCTGTAGCCATGCGCAATCAGCAGATGGAAGGCCGGGTTCGCGGCGAGCAGCTGCCGGATGTCGTCGGTGGCGCTGGCCTGGAAGCGCGATCCGCCGCCGCGTCCGCCACCCCATTCCCAGCGTCGGCTGATATCGCCGTCGAGCAGCGAATAGGTCATCTCGGTCTTGAAGCCGAGCTCGTTGCGGGCGTAGTCGGCAAAGGCGCCGCCATAGGCGCGGGTGAAGCCGTCGAGGATGGCGTCGTCGCCGCGATCGTAATCCGATTCCGGATAGGGATCGGGTGCTGCGAAGGAGGCGTCGTAGGTGCTCATCACCTCGCCGCTGCCGGCGTCCGAATGTTTGACGTAGGAATTGCCGAGGAAGCCGCGATTGCGGGTGACGATATCCTCGGGAATGCCGGTCAGCACGGCAATCTTGCCATAGAAAGCGGCGGCGTCGGCACCCGTCGGCGGCGGCCCGGCCAGCGTCGTCAGATAGTCCCCGAGCGCGAAGGTCTCGGCCTCCTTCTGCTTCTCTTCGTCGAAGGCCTTGTGCCGGTCGAGTTCGGCTGCCGCCAGTGACGGCAGCTCCAGCGCCGCGCCGAGCGCGAACTGGTCGGCATTGAACATCAGCTGGCCCTCGAGCAGGGGGGAAAGCATCACCGCGCCGGCGACGATGATGCCCTGGCTCTCCTGCAGCACCGAGGCGACCCTGGCGGCGCGAAAGCCGCCATAACTTTCGCCGAGAAGATATTTCGGCGAGTTGGAACGGTTATTGTGCGCGATATAGAGCGCGATCGCCTTGGCGATGCTCTCAGCATCGGCATTGACGTTATAATAATTGGAGGCGTCGTCGGCCTTCGCCGTCCGGCTCCAGCCGGTGCCGATCGGGTCGATCAGCACGAGGTCGGTGAAATCGAGCCAGCTCTGCGGATTGTCGACGAGTTTCGCATTGGCGCCGTCGCGTCCGTCCGGCCCGAAATCGAGCACCTTCGGCCCGACCAGCCCGAGATGCAGGAAGGCGGACGCAGCACCCGGCCCGCCGTTGAAGGCAAAGGTCAGAGGCCGGTTCGCCCCGCCATCCCGCGCGACATAGGCGGTGTAGAAGATCGCGCCGGTCTGCGCGCCGTCCTGGCCGAAGAGATCCAGCGTGCCGGCGGTTGCGGTATAGGCGAGCTTCCGGTCGCCGATCGTCAGCGCGTGCTCTGTGACGGAATCGGCCGGCAGCAGCTTCAATACGCCGTCGCGCGCGCCGCTCTGGACATTCGCCCTCGGCGGATCGCTTTGCTGTGCATGGGAAAGGGCAGGGGCCAGCGATGCTACAAGCGCGGCGAGCAGAAACAGGGTTCGTATGCGCAAGATGTCTCCTCCGGCGGTGGGGAATGCCAGGCTGAGATAGCGTAGCATCCGCGGCCGACGACCGGCATCAAGAGATGGTGATGGATAGGTGAGCGAAGGGCTCAGCCGTCCTTTTCGACCGCATGGACATTGATCTCGATCGCCCGCCCGGCCTTCCAGCCGTTGATCGCCGCTCCCAGCCCGAGCGCAACGAAGAGAGCCGCGCACCAGGAAAAGCTGCCGGTCCAGCCGCGGATGAGCCCGACGATGAGCGGGCCGATGGCGGCGAGCAGGTAACCGACGCATTGCGCCATGCCGGAAAGATGGGCGGCGACATCGGGATCGCGCGAGCGCAGCACGATCGTCGTCATGGCCGCCGCAATCAGCCCGCCCTGGCCGATGCCCTGCAGCACCGCCCACAGCCAGACCGTCGAAAGCGGCGCAAAGAGCAGGCCGAGCAGGGCAATGACGGCGACGCCGCAGAGGCTCGCATTGATCAGCCGCTGGTCGCGGCCACGCACGGCGATATGCGGCACGATCAGGCAGGATGCTGCCTGCACCATCACCGACAGGGAAACGATCGCCCCGGCGGTGACGCCGTCGAGCCCACGTTCGCGTAAGATCGGAACCAGCCAGCCGAAGACGCAATAGGCAAGCGCCGATTGCAGCCCCATGAACAGCGTCACCTGCCAGGCGAGCCGGTCGCGCCAGAGGCCTTTGACGTGGAAGCCATATCGTCTTGCCTGGGTGCCGCTGCGAAGAACCTCAGGCAGCCAGAGCAGGCTGACGATGAGGGCGGGCAGAGCCCAGACGGCGAGCGCGCCCGCGAGAGAGCCGCCCAATCCATGCTCGATCGGCAGCGTCAGCCCAGCGGCACTTGCGGCCCCGGCGCAGAGCGCCATCGTGTAGAAGCCGGTCATCAGCGCGGCACGCCCGGCGAAATCCCGCTTCACCAGCCCCGGCAGCAGCACATTGCCGACGGCGATGCAGGCGCCTGCAAGGGCCGTGCCGATGAAGAGCAGCGGTATGGAGGAAAGCCCCCGCAATGCAGTGCCGAGGGCCAGAAGCAGGAGAACGCCGAGCAGCGTGCGTTCGGTGCCGAGGCGCTGGGCAAGCCGAGGTGCCAGCGGCGAGAACGCGCCGAGGCAGACGACCGGAAGCGTCGTCAGCAGGCTGGCGCCCAGCGCACTCAGCCCGAGTTCGGAGCGGATTTCCGGCAGCAGCGCCGAGGCGCTGGAGAAGACCGGGCGCAGGTTGAAGGCGATCAGTACCAGGCTTGCGCCGAGCAGAAAACGATCAGCAACTCCCCGCACCGGCGTTGCCTGCGGCGGGGGAAGGCAGCCGGCCTCGGCGTCTACAAGCAGTTCGTCGGCCGCCTCGAGCGTGCTGGCGGCATTGTTGGAAGGCGTGTTCATGACAGGATCATCCGGTCGAGTGCGGCAAGAACCGGTGCCATGAAGCGCCGCACCGCCGCATCCGCCTTGTCGGGATCGCCGGTTTCGATGGCGTCGACGATATCGGCATGCGCCTGCATATCCGGCTCCGGAATATCCTTGCCGAGCGTCGCCGCGATGGTGTCGGCGATCGAGGCCGAGAAGAAATCGTAGATCTCGATCATCGCCCGGTTGCCCGAAGCAGCGATGATGGCTTTGTGAAAGGCGAGGTCGCGTTCGATGAAGGCAGCCTGATTGCCGCCGTTGTAACTGCCGCGTTCGGCAAGCAACCGGCGAAGCCCGGCAACAATCTCCGGCGTCTTGCGGATCGCAGTCAGCCGGGCTGCCTCGACGTCGAGCGCCAAGCGCGCCTCGAACTGGTCGCGCAGGCTGGCGCGCCGCGCCATCGTCAGCGGCCGGCCGGCATCGCTGGTGGCGCGGACATAGGTGCCCGAACCCTGCCTTGTTTCGAGATAACCCTGGGAGACGAGAACCCGCACCGCCTCGCGCACCGTGCCGCGGCTGACGGACAGCATGGCCGACAGCGAGGCTTCATTCGGCAATTTCTCGCCGACCGCCCAGCGTTTGCCGAGAATGTCGCCGCGGATCGCCTCGATCGCCGCGTCCGCGAGATTGGTCTTGCTGAGCGCTCGCATCTCACTACCGATAGTCATCGGATGACTTGATGAATAGTGAGATTTCGATCTTTCGTCAACGCCTGGTCCCCAAGACAATAAAAAAAGGGCCGCCTCAGCGACCCTTTCCATGAGTTTGGCCTGAAACTGGCCTGGACTGTCTATGCAGCCCCAGGAAGGCGGGGATTAGAGCGAGGGCTGCCTCGCCTTCGTCACCTCTTCCATGCCCGTTACGAGGTCCGAAATCTCATTAGACATTGGATCACCTTCCTTTCGTTCTGTTGCTGATGGCTTAAAAGTAGGCCGATTCTTCGCAGATGCAAGAGAGAAATGCGTTCAGTGCGCAGCTTTGATGAAGGTGCCGTTCTGCAGTTCGCGCATCGCCTGCATGATTTCCTCGCGCGAATTCATCACGATCGGGCCGTGCCAGGCAACCGGCTCCTCGATCGGCTTGCCGGAGACAAGCAGGAAACGGATGCCCTGGTCGCCTGCCTGTACCGTCACTTCGTCGCCGCTGTCGAAGACCACGAGCGTGCGGTTGCCGGACATGTCGCGGATATTCAATTCCTCGCCGTCGACTTCCTTCTCGACGCGCACGCCGAAGGGTTTCGATGCATCGCGGAAGGTGCCGGAGCCGGCGAAGATATAGGCGAAGGCATTGCGGTAGGTATCGACCGGCAGGCGCTTCTTCCGGCCGGGCGGCACCGAAACGTCGAGATAGATCGGCTCGGCGGCGACGCCATCGACCGGGCCGGCCTTGCCCCAGAAATCGCCGCAGATCACCCGCACCGCCGTGCCGTCATCATCGACGACGACAGGAATATCGGTGGATTTGACGTCCTGGTAGCGCGGCGCCGTCATCTTCAGCGAGGAGGGCAAGTTCGCCCAGAGCTGGAAGCCGTGCATACGGCCGGCAAAATCGCCCTTCGGCATTTCCTGGTGCATGATGCCGCTGCCGGCTGTCATCCACTGGATGTCGCCGGCGCCGAGCAGGCCGCTATTGCCCAAGCTGTCGCCGTGCTCGACGGTGCCGGCGAGCACATAGGTGATCGTCTCGATGCCGCGATGCGGATGCCAGGGAAAACCGCGGATATATTCCGCCGGATTGTCGTTGCGGAAATCATCCATCATCAGGAAGGGATCGGTCATCGCGGGATCGCCGAAGCCGAAGACGCGGTGCAGCTTGACGCCGGCGCCTTCCATGGTCGGTGTGGCAGTACTTTCATGCTTGACGGGGCGGATCGACATGGCGTCCTCCTAGAGGTTCAACTTGGCGGCGACTATAGCCGCCCGGCTGCCGGGCGCGAAGTCTGCGGGGCAGACAACGCAGTGTTCACAAAAGAACACAGCGTTGCGCCGAATTTGAAGAGGTCGGGCGTCAAGAAATCGTCATGTTTCACTTGCAAATCGGCCGGGCGTTAAGCTGTTATTAGCGACGACATTCGACAATTCAGTTGCGTTTCAGCATTTCCCGCCGATGCTGCGGGTTCCGGAGCAAGAAAGCCATGTGTCGCTGGGCAGCCTATCGCGGAGACCCGCTCTATATCGAGGAGCTGGTATCCTCGCCCGCCCATTCGCTGGTCGAGCAGTCGCATTGCGCCACCCGCGCCAAGACCGCGACGAATGGCGATGGCTTCGGCATCGCCTGGTATGGCGACAGGCCCGAGCCCGGCCGTTACCGCGATATCCTGCCCGCCTGGTCGGACTGCAATCTGAAGAGCCTGGCGAGGCAGATCCGTTCGCCGCTCTTCCTCGCCCATGTGCGCGCTGCCACAGGCGGCGGCACGCGCCGCGACAACTGCCACCCCTTCACCCATGAGAGCTGGTCCTTCATGCACAATGGCCAGGTCTCCGGCTTCGAGCGTCTGCGCCGGCCGATGGAGGCGATGCTCGACGACGACTTGTTCAATGCCCGCGGTGGCACCACCGATTCCGAATTGATGTTCCTGCTGGCGCTGCAGTTCGGCCTGCGCGAGGCGCCGATCGCCGCGATGGCGGAAATGATCGGCTTCATCGAGGACCTGGCGGAAAACACCATCGGCTCGGTGCTGCTGCGCTTTACCGCTGCCTTCTCCGACGGCAAGGCGCTTTATGCCATCCGCTACGCGACCGATCGCAAGGCGCCGACGCTTTATGCCTCGCCGGTCGGCAAGGGCTATTGTCTTGTGTCGGAGCCGCTGAACGACGATGGCGATGCCTGGGCCGAGATCCCGAACGGCAGCGCCGTCACGGTCGGCGAAGGAGGAATCGACGTCGCGGATTTTCGACCGGGCAAACGGGCGGCCGTCAAATCGCAGCGCGTCGTCGTTCCAGCCTGATCTCTCGGCGTTAACTGAACTGCTTGGCGATCAGCGCCGCCAGCCGTTCGGCAACCTCTTCCTTCGCCAGGTCAGGCCATTGCTCGACCCCATCGCGGCGAACGAGTTTGACGCTGTTGCGGCTGCCGCCCATGATGCCGGTCGCGGGAGAAACGTCATTGGCGACGATCATGTCGGCGCCCTTCCTCTCAAGTTTCGCCTTCGCATTGATTTCGACGTCCTGCGTCTCGGCGGCAAAGCCGATCACCAGTTTCGGCCGCATCGTATGATGGCCGACGGTTTTCAGGATGTCCGGATTCTCGGTCAGCGCCAGCGTCGGAATGGATTCGCCGGGATGTTTCTTCAGCTTCTGGTCGGCCGCCGAGGCGACGCGCCAGTCCGCCACCGCTGCGACCATCACGGCGATGTCGGCCGGCAGCGCCGCAAGCACGGCATCACGCATTTCCTCCGCCCGCTCGACATGCACGGTGCTGACGCCGACGGGATCGGCGATCGTCACCGGCCCCGATACTAGCGTCACCTCCGCCCCGAGCTTTGCCAGGGCTGCGGCGATCGCATGCCCCTGCCGGCCGGAGGAGCGGTTGGCGATATAGCGCACCGGATCGATCGGCTCGTGCGTCGGTCCCGACGTGACGATGGCCTTGCGTCCCCTGAGCGGCTTTGCTCCATCATCGAGCATCGTTTCGGCGGCAGCGACAATGTCAAGCGGTTCCGCCATCCGGCCAAGCCCGGCCTCCCGGCTTTCTGCCATCTCACCGGCCATCGGCCCGACGAAGCGGATGCCGTCGGCTCTGAGCATCGCCGCATTCCGCCGCGTCGCCGGGTGCGCCCACATGCCGGGGTTCATCGCTGGTGCGGCCAGCACCGGCCTGTTCGTCGCCAGAAGCACGGTCGAAGCGAGATCGTCGGCAAGCCCGTTCGCCATCTTCGCCATCAGATCGGCGGTGGCAGGGGCGATCAGCACGAGGTCGCAGTCGCGCGCCAGGCGGATATGGCCGATATCCTGTTCGTCCTGCCGCGAAAACAGATCGACGAACACATGGTCCGCCGCCAGTGCACCGACGGCAAGCGGCGTGACGAATTCCTGCGCGCCTTTGGTCATCACAGGGCGCACGCTCGCGCCGCGCTCGCGCAGCCGGCGGATCAGATCCAGGCTCTTATAGGCCGCGATGCCGCCTGAGATGATGAGGAGGATGCGTTTGCCGCTGAGAGCCATGGCCTTCTTCCCGTTGCCTTTTCTGACCGCCCTCGACCCTAAGCCTTTGGCCGAGAACATGCAATCGCGCGGGCGACAGGCATCGGCGCTGCTCTAGTCTCCGCCGCGCTCGTGGGGTCAAAGGTTGCTCATCCCGCCGTCGATGATGAGTTCGCTGCCGACGATATAGGCCGCCTCATCGGAGGCGAGGAAAACGATCGTCTTGGCGACTTCGCTGGGATTTCCGAAGCGGCCGACGGGGATCTGGGCCTGGATCTGCTCGGTCATCGCCTTCGATTGGGCTTCCGAAGCGCCGAGCTTGCTGTAAAGCGGCGTGGCGATCGGACCGGGGCTGACGGCGTTGACGCGGATGCCGCGGCCGATGAGTTCGCCCGACAGTGTCTTGGCAAGCGTCAGCAGCGCGCCCTTCGTCAGCGAATAGACGCTGGAGTTCGGCATGCCGATATGGGCGTTGATCGAGGTGTTGAGCACGATCGCGGCCTGCTTCGAAAAAATCGGCAGCAGCGCCTGAATCAGGAAGAACGGGCCCTTGATGTTGATATCAACCGATTTGTCGAAGGCGGCTTCGCTCCACTGTTCCAGCGGCCCGAATTCGGCGACCCCGGCGTTGACGAAGAGGATGTCGAGCGTGCCGAAAGCCTCTCTCACGCTCTCGGCGACGGCCTTCTGGCCGACCGCATTGCCGGCATCGGCCTGGATGACGGTGGCTTTGCCGCCAAGTTCGGCGCGGGCCGCCTCGACGCTTGCCGCGCTGCTGCCGGTAACGACGACGCGGGCGCCCTCGGCGATGAATTGGCGGGCGGTCTCGAGACCGATGCCGCTGGTGCCGCCGGTGATGAGGGCTGTCTTGTTCTGCAGGCGTGACATGATGACGTTCCTTTGATCGAATGCTGGGCCGCGACCCGTTGTTGTTCAATGCGAGAATGCCCTGAAAAAAGCGGCGCGATAAGCCGGCGCGTTGGAGGATCCTCAACCCGCTGCAGATAATCGCGCCGCCCCGTCTCAGGTGCGGGTGATCGAGGCGCCGCCGTCGACCAGCGAGGCCGTGCCGGTGACGAAGCTCGCATCGTCGGAGGCGAGATAGAGAACCGAGCGGGCAAGTTCTTCGGGTGTCGCGACACGCTTCAGCGCATGCAGGTTGGTGACAAAGGCTTGCTTCTCAGGCGTATCGTTCATGTCCCGATACATGTCGGTATCGACCGCACCCGGCAGGACGGCATTGACGCGCACGCCCTGCTGGCCGAATTCGGCGGCAAGCGCCTGCGTCAGGCCGATCAGGCCGGATTTGCTGGCGGCATAGGCGGCAACGCCCGGAAAGGCGAAGCTGTAACCGACGAAGGTCGAGGTGAAGATCACCGAGCCGCCGCCATTCTCCACCATCGCGCCGATCTGATGCTTGGCGGCGAGGAAGGAGGCCGTCAGATTGATCGCAAGCGCCTCGCTGAAGCCTGCTTCCGAAACGGCGGTGCTCGCACCGGCTTCGCCGAGCGTGCCGGCATTGTTGAAGGCGATGTCGAGCTTGCCGTAATTCGTCACGGCGGCAGCGACCAGCGCCTTGTGATAGTCTTCCGAGCGCACGTCGCCGGCAATGGCGATGGCGTCGCCGCCCTCTGCCTTGATCTCGGCGACAAGACTGTCGAGTTCGCGCTCGCGGCGGGCGCCGACGACGACCTTGGCACCTTCGGCGGCGAAGAGCTTTGCCGTGGCGCGGCCGATACCAGAGCTTGCGCCGGTGACGATTGCGACCTTGTTGTTCAAGCGGTTCATGGTTCCATCTCCTGCGTTTAAGGTGAGGCGGCCCCTGCCGTCCCTTTCGATGAAGGGAAGATGGCATTTTCCTTTCGTTCGGATTAGTCTCCAGATTGAGGAATTCGAATTCGGAAAAGCCGAACGATGATCAGGATCGAAGGTATTGCGGCTTTCGTCGCCGTGGTTGAGGCGGGCTCGGTCAGCGAGGCCGCCCGGCGCTTGCGGCTGTCCAAATCCGTCGTCAGCGAAAGGTTGGTCGAACTGGAGAAGTCGCTCGGCGGCGTGCTGCTGCACCGAACGACGCGCAAGCTCACCTTGACCGAGGATGGCACGGTCTTCCTCGAGCGTGCCGCGCGCATCGTGCGTGAGATCGAGGAAGCCGCCGCCGATATGGCCGAGCGGCGCGGAACGCTGTCCGGCCCGATCCGCATCGCCGCCCCCGTCACCTTCGGCCGCATGCATCTCGGTCCGGCGCTTTATCCCTTTCTTGCCGAACATCCCGAGATCGAACTGACCCTCGATATCGATGACCGGCGCGTCGATGCCGCCTCGGATGGTTATGATGCCATCATCCGCAATGGTCCGATCGCCGATAGCCGGCTGGTCGCCTGGAAGCTCGCTGAGAGCCGCCGTCTTCTCTGCGCCTCGCCGGATTATCTCGCCCGCGAGGGAATTCCGTCCTCGCTGGCTGATCTCAACAGCCATCGCGGCATTTTCTATACCAATCGCGGCGTCGCCGACTGGCGCTTCCAGACACCAGAGGGCGCAATCGTCGTGCGTGCGAAACTGGCGCTCGGCATCAACAATGGCGACATGCTCCGCGACGCAGCGATTGCCGGGCTCGGCATCGCGCTGCTGCCAGCCTTCATCGCCGGCCCGGCCATCCGCGAGGGCCGGCTTGCTGAAATCGATGTCGGGCACAGGCCGGAAGCCGAATTCATCTACATGGCCCATCCCGAAGGCCGCAATCCCTCCGCAAAGCTTCGCGCCATCGCCGATCATCTGAAGAAGAGTTTTGGTGATCCGCCCTATTGGGATCCGGTGGGTTAGAGCATGTCGCGCAAAAGTGTGCAGCGGTTTTGCGGAAACGACATGCGCAAAACAAAGACCTAAAGCGCGAAGAGCGAATCTGAAAGATCGCGACGCGCTTTAGCTAGCTCAGCAGGCTGATCAGGTTCTCGGTGACTGGCGAGCGGTGTGTTTTCAGGATTGCCAGCGCCAGGCGCGCCACGGCCGGCGGCCCCTCGATCGGCCGGTAGGCCACGCCTTCGAGCTTGATCTGCGAAATCGAGGCGGGCACGATCGAGACGCCGAGATCGGCCGCCACCAGATTGACGACCGAGGAAATCTGCGGTGCCTCCTGCGCCACTGTCAGCTCGAATCCCGCCTTGCGGCAGGCAAGCACGACATCGTCATAGAGGCTCAAGCCCACGAGCCGGGGAAAGAGGATGAAGGGTTGGTCCGCCAGCGCAGCGAGCGGCAACTTGCTGCGCCGTGCCAAGGGATGGCTGGCGGGCAGGGCAATCACCATCGGCTCATCCGGCAGCCGCCGCAGCCGGATGCCCATGGGATCGTCGAGGCTGGGGCGCATGAAGGTGGCGTCGAGCTCTCCGCGTTCGAGCTTCTGCATCAGCGCCAGCGTATTCATTTCCGTCAGCGACAGTTGCACCTCCGGCCAGCGCGCGCGAAAGCTGCGGATCGTCGTGCTGACGACGGGATTGAAGGCGGAGGAAGCGGTGAAGCCGAGCGACAGCCGGCCGGTCTCGCCGCGATTGGCGCTTTGCGCCGCAAGCTTCGCTTTTTCCGCAGCCGCCAGCGACGCCTTTGCCTCGCCGAGGAAGGCCGTACCCGCTGCCGTCAATTCGGCGCCGTGCGGCACGCGGTGAAACAGCGCCGCACCCACTTCCCTCTCCAGATCGCGGATCTGCTGGCTGAGCGGCGGCTGCCCGATGCCAAGCTTGCCGGCGGCTCGGGTGAAATTGCCTTCCTCCGCCACCGCCAGGAAATATCTCAAGTGCCGCAACTCCATCACCATCTCCAAAACCTATCGGAATCGCCAGTCTCATATATTGGACAAATGGAGTGGCGTTGACTAGATCGGAGGCTGGAAGGATGAGATATGCCGACGTCAGCGCATGCAATGAAGACCGCCGAGACAGCCGCAATCCCAGGGCAGAAGCAATACCTGACCCGCGGAACCGGCGCCTATCGCCGCGCCAGCCTGGCGCTCTTCCTTTCCGGCTTCTCCACCTTCTCGCTGCTTTATTGCGTCCAGCCGCTACTGCCGATCTTCTCGCAGCAATTCTCCGTCAGTCCGGCCGAAAGCTCGCTGTCGCTGTCGCTCTCCACCGGTTTCCTGGCGGTTGCGATCGTCTGCGCCGCGGCGGTTTCGGAAGGCCTTGGCCGCCGCAGCCTGATGTCGATATCGCTGGTCGGCGCGGCATTGCTGACCATCGCCACCGCCTTTGCCCCGAATTGGCACTTACTGCTCGTCATCCGCGCGCTGCAGGGCCTCGTTCTCGGCGGCGTGCCGGCCGTCGCCATGGCCTATCTCGCCGAGGAAATCGATCCGCGCGGCCTTGGCGCCACCATGGGCCTCTATGTCGGCGGCACGGCCTTCGGCGGCATGTCCGGCCGCGTGCTGACCGGTATCTTCGCCGAATATCTCACCTGGCGTCCGGCGCTTTTTCTCATCGGCGCCATTGGCCTTGCCGCGGCGATCGGCTTCATCGCGCTCTTGCCGCCGTCACGCAATTTCGTCCGCCGGCCGGGTTTCGATCCGCGCTTTCATCGCAGGGCTTGGCTCGGCCATCTCAGCAATCCGGCGCTGCCCTTCATCTTCGCCATCGCCTTCCTAGCGATGGGCTCCTTCGTGACGATCTATAACTATGCCGGCTTCCGCCTGGTGGCGCCGCCCTACGGCCTCAACCAAACCGAACTCGGACTGATCTTCGCCGTCTATCTCTTCGGTATCGGCGCCTCTTCGATCGGCGGTCTGCTCGGAGACCGTATCGGGCATTTTTCCGTGCTTCTCTTCGGTCTGGCGCTCACCGCCGCCGGCAGCGCGTTGACGCTCTTTGCCTCGCTCCCGGTCATCATCCTCGGTATAACAGTGCTGACGACCGGCTTCTTCATGAGCCATTCCATCGCCAGCGGTCTTGTCGGCAAGCTTGCGCACGGCACCAAGGGCCACGCCTCGTCGCTCTATATGCTCGCCTATTATGTCGGTTCCAGCCTCATCGGTTCGGCGGGCGGATGGTTCTTCGCGATTGAAGGCTGGGCCGCCGTCGTTATCTTCACGCTTGCCATGCTGGCATTGGCCTTCGCTTCCGCCTGTTTTGCCCAGCACCGCGCGAGGAGAAAAGCATGATCCGCATAGACCGTCTCGATCATCTCGTGCTGACCGTCGCCGATATCGCCATCACCTGCGGTTTCTATTCCCGCATCCTCGGCATGTCAGTCGAAACCTTCGCGGAAGGCCGCAAGGCACTGAAATTCGACGGGCAGAAGATCAACCTGCATCAGGCCGGCCGCGAATTCGATCCCAAGGCGAGACATCCCACACCCGGCTCCGGCGACCTCTGCTTCATCGCCGAGACGCCGCTTGCCGACGTCATCGCTGATCTACAGGCCGCGGGCGTTACAATCGAAGAAGGCCCGGTCGAACGCACCGGTGCGACCGGGCGTTTGCGCTCGGTCTATTTCAGGGACCCCGACGGCAATCTCATCGAAGTCTCCAATCTGATCGCCTGACGCGCTGCCCCGACGACCGGATCGAAGCTAACCTTCCCAATTCTCGGTTTGTAAATCCGCCGCGCGTTCGAACTCTCGCAGATTGCGGGTGATCAGGATGAGGCCGCGGGCAGCGGCCTGCCCGGCAATCAGGACGTCATAAGGTCCGATCGGCGTTCCCGATGCCTGCAGCGCCGCGCGGATTTCCCCCGCCTTGCGCGCGTCGTCTCGGCCGAACTCCAGGATATTGAATTGCAACGCGTCGATCCGCGCCAGGTTCTCATCGGTGCGGAGGCTTTTGTAAGCGCCGTAGAAGAGTTCATGCGCGACGATTGCCGGGACTCCGAAATCTTGCGGTCTGTGTTTGCGCAGCTCGGCGACGAAGCGCTCATTGCCCTTCATCAGGGCAATGACGGCATTTGCATCGAGCAGATACTTCATTTGAAGAAGTCGAGTTCGGGTCGCTCCTGCCCAGCAGGTTGCTCTTCCGCCGCGGTCGCAAAGTCGGGATCAACCGGACCGGTCACGTCTGCAAGCCATTCCCAATCACCGGAAATCGGCTCAAGAATGATTGCACGGCCCTGGCGGCGAATGGCAACGCTATCGCCATCGAAGCGGAATTCCTTTGGCAATCGGACGGCTTGGGAACGCCCTGACCAGAAGATTTTTGCTGTTTCCATGTCACGATCCTCAATGGGATATGACAATGATATATATCAACTCACGATCCATTTCAACCAAGTCGGATATACGGCACGTCCTTCTTCGCCACTTCGTCCAGCGCCTCCTCATAACCGGCATCGGCGTAACGCATGACGCCAAGCGCCGTGTCATTGGTCAGCGCATGGTCGAGCCGTTCGTCAGCGGCGTCCGTGCCGTCGGCGACGACGGTGACGCCGCAGCTCGTCATGTAGCCGGCATAGCCGCCGCCGCCGGAATGAACGACGACCAGATCGGCCATCGACGAGCAGAGCATCATCGCGTCGATCAGCGGCCAGTCGGCGATCGCATCGGAGCCGTCCTTCATTCGCTCGGTCATGATATTCGGATGCGCCATGGCGCCGGCATCGAGATGGTCGCGGGAGAAGGCGACCGGGCCTTTGAGTTCGCCGCTCGCAACCAGCACGTTGACGCGCCTTGCGAGTGCGGTGCGTTCGCCATGGCCGAGCCAGGCGATGCGGGCCGGCAGCCCCTCGAAAGGCACATGCTCGCGCGCCAGCCGGATCCAGTTGGTGATGATCTTGTTGTCGGGGAACATCTCGAGCAGCAGGTCGTCGATCCGGGCGATATCGCTCTCCTCGCCCGATAGCGCCATCCAGCGGAATGGGCCGATCGCCCGGGCAAACAGCGGCCTGAGATAGGCTTCGGTGAAGATCGGGATGTCGAAGGCATTGGCGACGCCGCCCTCCTTGGCCTGCGTGCGGATCAGATTGCCGTTGTCGAAGACTTCCGAGCCCTTTTTCTGAAACTCCAGCATCGCCGTCACATGCTCGACGATCGAGGCGCGGCTTGCCGCCATCAACTGGCCCTGCCCATCGTCACGCAGGCCCTTGACCTGATCGAGGTTCATGCCCTTCGGCACGTAGCCATAGACGAGGTCATGCGCCGAGGTCTGGTCGGTGACGATATCGGGCACGATGCCCCGCCGGGCGATTTCCGGATAAACCTCCGCCGCATTGCCGACGAGGCCGACGGACAGCGCCCGCCTGTCCTTCACCGCCGCGTCGATCATTTGAAGGGCGGTGTCGAGATCCGGCGCGATCTCCTGGAGATAGCCGATCTGCTGGCGCTTGCGCGCCCGTTCCGGATCGATGTCGATGCAGAGGATCGCAGCGCCTGCCATGCGGCCGGCGAGCGGCTGCGCCCCACCCATGCCGCCGAGGCCGGCCGTCAGCACGAACCGGCCGAGAAGGTCGCCGCCGAAGCGCCGCTCGGCGATGCGCATGAAGATTTCGTACGTGCCCTGGATGACGCCCTGGCTGCCGATATATTGCCAGGCGCCGGCCGTCAGCCCGCCCCAGCAGATCAGTCCCTTGCGCTGCAGCTCGTAGAACACTTCGGCCTTTGCCCATTGCCCGACGATATTGCAGTTCGCCATGATAACAAGCGGCGCCTTGGCATGCGTGCGCACCAGCCCGATCGGCTTGCCGGACTGGATGAGCAGCGTCTGGTCCTCTTCCATCTCGGTCAGCGCCTTGACGATGCCCTTGTGCGCCGCCCAGTTGCGGGCCGCCTTGCCGAGAGCGGCATAGACGATCAGGTTGTCGGGGTCCTCGCCGACGGACAGCACATTTTCGAGCAGCCGCAACAGCGCTTCCTGCCGCCACCCCTTGGCGCGCAGTTCCGGCCCGCCGGGAATCGGAAATTTCGGATAACGTGGATTGGCCTTCGGCATCGTGGGTTCCTCGTTTTGCTCTCTGTTTTTCCCTTCTCCCCTCGGGGAGAAGGTGGCCCGAAGGGTCGGTTGAGGGGGCTGCACGACAGGACCTATATGTTGCCCTTCGCTTGCGCTCAGGCACTCGCGGCCTTGCCGCTCGCCCCCTCATCTGTCCTTCGGACATCTTCTCCCCGCTGGGGAGAAGGGAATGGCATCGTTTGCTATTTGCTCGGCAGCGATTCCACATAGGCGAGCGCCGCATCGAGCAGACGCCGTCTCAGAGCATCGTCGCCGTAAACTTCGGCACCGCCTCGCACCCAGCCATGCATCACCCGTTCGCCCGACAGCATCTGGATCACGCCTGGCAGTGCCAGCGCCCAGCCGTCATTGCCCTTGCCGAGACGGATCAGCATGCCGTCATGGCGCGCGCAGCAAAGAAGATTGCCGTTCAGCATGAAGGCCCAGCCGCCGAACATGGATTTTTCGGCAAGGCCCGGCCGACCGCCGAGTTCCTCACGCATCAGTTCTTCGAGACCGGGATCGCGCGCCATTGCTCAGGCCCTCGTTGCCAGTGCATAACGTGCGATCTCAATCCCCATCGCCTTTTCGACGACAGGATAGACGGTTGGATCGAGCACGCTTGCCGATAGCGGAATGATCTCCATCGGCACATGCAGGACGAAGACATGCATGCCCTCCTTGAGCTGGCCGACGCTGAGCGGCTCGCCCTCCGGTGAAAGCGTGGTGATCACCGCGGGGAAGGTCGCAAGCCTTTTGCCATCCGTATCGTCCACCGCCATATATTCGTTCATCACATGCAGCGTCACCGACTTTTCGCCCGCGCCGACGGTGATCGTGCCGATGTCGAAGGCTTCCTTGGTGTAGACGACGTCCTTGCGGGTAATGATCCCCTCGGCAAGAATATGTCCGCCCGTTGTCTTGCAGATCGCGTCGATGATGGCTGATCCGCCGCGCTTCTCCGCCGCGATAATTGCTTCGCCGAGCGCAAGCGCCATCGAGATGCCGCCGAGTGCTGCATGGCTGCGGACATAGGAGGCCCTCAGCGGATTGCGGCAGCTGGCGATGAAGCCGCCGGATTGATCGGCGGCGGCGCGCAGCACCGGCGAGATCTTCGCCGTCGCCCCCTTCACCACCAGTTCGATGTAACGGTTCTCGGCGCGATTGCCGCCGACGGCGGTCTGGATCATCGGCTCGGGCGAGCCGGCCATGCCGATCGAGCCCATGTCGCCCGTCGGATGCGCGCGGATATCGCCGACCGCGTCGACCACCTTGGTGCCGAGGATTGCTGACGGCAGCCAGCCGTTCAGCGTCGAGGATTTGCCGTTCTGGCCGATGATCAGCCCGGAAAGCTTTTCGCCCAGCGCCTCCTGCAGCAATTGCACCGCCTTCACATAGTCGATGCCCTGCATTTCCCAGGGAGTCGTGGAGGCGGGCGCGCCGATCGCAGCTGCAGTCGCAATCCAGTCCTCGTCCTGCAATTCGTCGATCGAGACCAGCTCCGGCTTGCCGACATTGACAGCGGCAAGCCCAAGCATCCGCCCGTGATCGGCCCAGCCGCCGCCGCCCGCGGCATAGACGGAGCCGCCCTTGACGGCAGCTTCCACGTCCTTCTCAACGAGTATGCGTCCCATTCGCCTTCTCCTGATTCAAGCCCCTGTTAATCAAGCCCTTGTTAATCAAGCCCCTGTTAATCAAGCCCTTGTCCATCTCGCGCACCGCCTCGAAAAGCACAGCGGCGCCGAGCGCGATATCGTCATTCTCAGCCCATTCATCGGCCGAATGGCTGCGGCCTTCCCGGCAGGGCACGAAGATCATCGCCGCCGGTCCCACCTTGGCGATCCAGGCCGTATCGTGCCCTGCGCCGGAGGCCATGCGCCGATGTTTCGCGCCGACCCGTTCGCAGGCAGTCTCCAAGATCGAAAGCAGCCCGGCATCGCCAGGCGTCGGCAGATTGTCGGAAACCCGGTTCGGCGTCTTGATCGTCACGTCGTAGGCGCCTGCCAGCTTTTCGACATGGCCGTCGAGCCACCGGCAGAATGCCTCCATGTCGGCACGGATTTCGGCTCGGCCATCGACCAGCAGCACCACCTTTGACGGCACGACATTGGCGGCATTCGGCTCGATCCTGAATTCCCCGACCGTCGCCGCGAAATGCCCTGGCGTTTTGGCAAGCTCTGCAGCGGCATTGCGGATGTCGAGCACCAGCTGCGATGCCGCCACCAGTGCATCCGCCCGCCGCTCCATCGGCGTCGTGCCGGCATGGTCGGCCCGCCCTTCGACGGTGATCTCGATACGGGTGATGCCTGAGATCGCGGTGACGATGCCGATATCCTCCTTTTCGGCTTCGAGCACCGGACCTTGTTCGATATGAAGTTCCAGAAAGCCTGCTATATCGGGTCTCTTTTGCTGCATCAGCACGTCAGGTCGCCCACCGACCTGCGCGATGCCCTCGGCCAGGTCGCGCCCGTCGCTGACGCGCGAAAGCCAGGCCTCCGGCAGCTGGCCGGTCATGCCGCGGCTGCCGATGCAGGACACGCCGAAGATGCTGACCTCCTCGGCAAGGAAGTCGACGATTTCGAAATCGTGATCGAGTTCGATATTCTGGTCAACAAGCGCCCGCGCCACCTCCAGCGCCGAGATCACCCCGGCAATGCCATCAAAGCGGCCGCCATCCGGCACCGTGTCGGAATGAGAGCCGACCATGATCGTGCCGAGCCACGGTTTCCGGCCCGTCCGCCGGCCGATCAGATTGCCGGCGGCATCGATCCGCGTTTCCAGCCCCGCCGCCTTCATCCGTGCTTCGATATAGGCCCGGCCGTCGCGAAAGAGTGGCGAGAAGGCCCGCCGCGTCCAGGGATGCCCCGGCTCGGTGATCCCGGCCAGCGCCTCGATATCGTCAGCGATCCGACCGGCATTGACGGGTAGATTGCGGCTCATGCTTCGGCTCCCGCAATGACCTGGCGCGGCAACGGCCGCACGAAGCTCCCGGTGCCGGCATCAGCCAGCACCTTCGTGCCCTCGGCAATCTTTTCGCCGCGCAGATAGGTGGCCGAGACGGTCCAGGGCAGGCGGATGCCGTTATAGGGGCTCCAGCCGACGACGTTGTTGCCGCTTGCCGATGCATCATAGACGCTTTCGCGTGGCTCGAGCACGACGATATCGGCATCCTTGCCCGGGGTCAGCGCGCCCTTGATATGGTCGAGCCGGAAATGCTTCGCCGGGTTCTCCGCCATCAGCCTGGCGGCCCATGTCAAAGGAATGCCGCGTTCGGTGGCACCTTTGACGAAAAGCGGCACCATCACCTCGAGGCCGGGAACGCCGGAGGCGTTGGCGAGCATGTCGGGATTGGTCTTGCGGTTTTCCGACCAGCTGACGTGATCGGTCGAGACCAGCCAGACATCGCCCTCGGCCACTTTCCGCCAGAGCCTCTCCACCTCGGCGCGCGGCCGCACCGGCGGATTGATCTTCGCCTTGCCGCCGAGCCGCTTCACGTCGTTTTCCTCGTCGAGCGTCAGGTAGTGAATGCAGCATTCCACAGTCGCCGCAAAGCCGTCGCGGCGATAGGCGCGCGCAATATCGTAGCCGCGCCCGAGCGAGCAGTGCACCACATGCGCCGGGCAGCCGGTATTGGCGCCCGTTTCGAAGATCGTATGCATCGCCAGCAGCTCGGTGATCGGCGGCCGCGACAGGCCATGCGCCCGCCAGTCGGTGATGCCGCTCGTCTTCACCTGTTCCATGTAAGTGCGCACCGCCTCGTCGTCTTCATTGTGCACGCCCGCCGTCAGTCCCGTCGGCGCGATTGCCGCAAAGCTGGCGTCGAGCAGGGCCGGTGGAATGCGCGGAAAGCGCTTCGGGTCGGTACCGAATGTCGAGAATTTGAAGGCTGCAACGCCTGCCTCCACCATTTCGCGGATGCGCGCCGGGCCTTCTTCCGGATCGACGGTGCCGTAAAGCGCGAAATCGACGCGCGCCTGCGGTCCGGCATGGTCGATCTTCCGCTTCACTGCCGCTGCCGAGCAGACGAGATTGCCCTCGTCATAGGGCATGTCGACAATCGTTGTCACGCCGCCGGCTGCCGCCGAGCGCGTCGACCAGATGAAATCCTCCTGGTCTTTCTGGGAAAGCGAATGCACCTGCGCGTCGATCGCACCGGGCAGGATCAGCGCTTTTCCGAGCAGATGCCGTTCGCGGCCCGCCGGCGGCACGCCGAGGCCGACCTCGGCGATCTTGCCGTCGCGCACGGCGACATAGCCCTCTTCGACAATGCGGTCCGGCAGCACCACTGTGCCCTGCAGAACGAGATCGAAGTCCATGCTGCTTCCTCCGTAACTGGAAATCAGACTGCTGCCGGCTCGTGATGGGTTAGCCGTTCCTCGATGCGCTCCAGCGAGCCGAGGGCGAAGAAATCGTCGAAGGAGGCGATCGGAACCTGCTCGGTCAGCTTGGTCACGAATTCGTCCGAACCAAGTTCCTCCTCGATCGCCTCCACTTCAGCCGAAAGCGGCCGGTCGACCGTATAGAAATCCGCATGTTTGCGCACGACCTCGTAGAGCATGGCGGCGACACCTTTCGGTTCATCGCCGAGAATGTCGATCGCCTGGGCAGACAGCAGCGCCTCGAGGGCTGCGAGACGCTTCAGCGCTCGCATCTGCCGGTCGAAGCGTTCGATGACGAGCGGCAGGAAGGCTGCCTCGTCCTCCAGTCCGGCTGCGACGACCAGCGACTGGGCCGACACGGGATTGGACATCGACAGCACGCGCGAGAAAATCTCGCCGGCAAGTTTGATGATCGGTCCGAAACCAGTGGCGATCCGCCCCGGCGGCACGAGATTGACCGGCAGGTCGCGCCGCTGGCCATTGCCGAGAATGACGCAGCGGTTGAAGGCGTTGCGCGCCGCATGCGCCATGCAGAGTGCTGCCGATTCGAGCAGGATCGTCACATCGAGCGGCAGCGAGCCCCCCGACGTCATCACCCGACCTTCGACCACGACGGGATTGTCGTCCGAGCGCCCGGTGGCGGCAAGGATCTTGTGGCCGGTCGATAAGAGGTTCTCGATCACCGCGCCGAACACCTGCGCGATCATCCGCAGGCTGAGCGGGTCCTGCACATGCGTTGCGACGGGCCAGTTCCATTCGTCGGAGGCATTGCAGAGCCAGGCGCCGATCAGCGCTTCGCGCGCCGTTCCGACATGCCGGACCGCCTTCCAGGGATCGCGGGAAGCGCCAAGCGCGCCGGCTGCCATCATCGCCGTCGCCAGCAGGACGCGGATCGAGGCCGCGGCGTTGCGCGTCGTTTCCGCTGCCGAGGCAAAGCTCACCGCATTGATGCTGAGCGAGGCAAGGCTGTCGCGCGGCGCCATCCGCATCGGTTCCAGCCCGGCCGCCTGGAAAGCCTCGGCCGCCTGCATCCGGTTGCCGCGATAGATTGCTTCGCCGACGCCGGTCAGCACCGCGCCGATCTGCCCCATCAACCCGATATCCGCACAGCCGATCGAGCCGGTACGGCGCACGACCGGGATGAGATCGGCCTCGAGCATCCTGATATAGGCCTGGATCAGCTCCGGCGTGCAGCCGACCTGGCCGGTCAGCGCCGTGTTGATACGGATCGCCATGGCATTGCGCACGATATTACAGGAAAACGGGGTGCCGGTGCCGAAATGATGGGCGCGCACCAGGCCGAGATTGAAGGTGTCGAGTTCGTCGGCCGACCACTCCACATCCTTCATGGCGCCGACGCCGGTCGTTGAGCCGTAAACCGGCATGCCGGAAGCAATCGCATCCTCGACGATCTCGCGGGCGATCGCGATGCGGGCCATGCCTGTCGCCGAAGCCGAAACCGCAGCCTTGCCCGCCCCGATCGTCACCATCTCGGCAAAACCGAGCGGTCGTCCGCAAAGTTCGATGCCAGGGCGTTCGTGCTTCATGTGCCGTATCTCCCTAGAATGGGATGATTTTAGGCCGATCGGCCCAAAATCTGAATCCCGTTCTAAATTAAAGAGTCAGAGCATGATGTCGCTCACACTTTTCGGCATCATGCTTTGAAGACGAGACTAAGCGAGCCCTCCGTCACATGGGATATCCCAAATGCCGAACACAGCATGTTTTTGGCAGGCGGATCAGCTCAGCATCCAGGCAATATAGACAAGCGTCAATGCGATGATCCACAGCGCAATCTTGGTCGAACGGTTGTGCCGCGCTTCGGCCTTGCCGATCGCCTCCGCCGTCTCAGCATCGAAACGTAAGCCGTGCTCGCTCATATGCAGCAGCTGATGGTGGAATTTTTCGGTCTTCGCCGCGATTTCCGGCACGGCTTCGGCGAGCTTGACCGCCGCCTTCAGCCCCTCTTTGAGATCGGTGGCGATCCGTTTCGGTCCGAGATTGGTACGGATCCAGTCGCCGACGACAGGCTCGGAGGCCTTCCACATGTTGAAGCGCGGATTGAGCATGCGCGACACGCCCTCGACGACCACCATGGTCTTCTGCAGCATCACCAGCTCCGGCCGCGTCGCCATGTCGAAGAGTTCGGTCACTTCGAAAAGCAGCGTCAGCAGCTTGCCCATCGAGATCGTTTCGGCCGGCTGTCCATGGATCGGCTCGCCGATCGCCCGAATCGCCTGGGCGAAGCTTTCGACATTGTGGTGGCCGGGCACATAGCCGGCCTCGAAATGCACCTCGGCGACGCGGATATAGTCGCGGGTGATGAAGCCATAGAGGATTTCGGCGAGGAACCGCCGTTCCTTCTTGCCCAGCCGCCCGACGATGCCCATGTCGACGGCGACGATCATGCCGCCCTCATCGACGAAGAGATTGCCCGGATGCATGTCGGCATGGAAGAAGCCGTCGCGCAGCGTGTGGCGCAGGAACGACTGGATCAGCGTATCGGCAAGCAGGTTGAGATCGTGGCCCGCTGCGCGCAGGCCCTCGACATCGGACATCCTCGTGCCGTCGATCCATTCCATGGTGATGACGTCGCGCCCGGTGCGCTCCCAGTCGACCTTCGGCACGCGGAAGCCGGGATCCTTTTCGGTATTCTCGGCGATCTCGGAAAGGGCTGCCGCCTCCAGGCGAAGATCCATCTCCACCTTCGTCGTCTGCTCCAGCGTCTTCGTCACCTCGACCGGCCGCAGCCGCCGGCTGGACGCCAGGAAACGCTCCTGCATATGGGCAACGAGATACATCGCCTCGATGTCATGGGCAAAACGCTGGCGCACGCCGGGCCGCACGATCTTGACGGCGACCTTCTTCCGGCCCTCGGCGCTGTCGACCTCGGCCGGATGCACCTGCGCGATCGAGGCGGCGGCGATCGGATCGCCGAAGCTCGCATAGAGCTCGCCGATCGGCCGCCCGAGCGAGCCTTCGATATTGGCCTTGGCGGCTGCCGAGGGAAAGAAGGCCATGCGGTCCTGGAGCTGCGACAGGTCATTGGCGAATTCGACGCCGACGACATCCGGCCGCGTCGCCAGGAACTGCCCGATCTTCACATAGGAGGGACCGAGCCGCTCGACCGCCTGCGCCAACCGGTCGCTGCGCTTCTGATGCCGCGCCTTGCTTCGCTCGAAAATCGTGACGAAGGATTTGGCGAGCGCCACCGGCGGCGGCAGCCCTTCGGAAGGAAGCGCCGACACGACACCCTCACGCACGAGCACCCAACCGACGCGCCAAAGGCGGAAATATGCGCCGAAAGTACTCATGTTCTGTTTGATTCTCGCGCGACGCTATTCGAAAACCGCTCTACACTTTTCGGCGTCATGCGTCAGAGCTTCCAGCCGGAATGGAGTGCGGCGATGCCGCCGGTATAATTGGTGAAGGTGACGCGCGAAAAGCCGGCCTGGCGGATCATTGCCGCGAAATTCTCCTGGTTCGGGAACTTGCGGATCGATTCCACCAGATATTGGTAGGGTTCGGCATCGCCGGTGATCGCCTTGCCGAACTGCGGAATGGCATTGAACGACCAGGCGTCGTAGACCTTGTCGAGAAGCGGTATATCGACTTCGGAAAATTCCAGCACCAGCAGCCGGCCGCCGCGCTTCAAGACGCGATAGGCCTCCGACAGCGCCGCATCGATCCTCGGCACGTTGCGGATGCCGAAGGCGATCGTATAGGCGTCGAAACTGCCTGCCTCGAAGGGCAATTCCTCGGCATTCGCCTCGACGAAGGTGAGATTCCCGGAAAGCTTCTTCTTTTCCGCCCGTTCGGCGCCGACGCCGAGCATCGAGCCGTTGATGTCGAGCACGGTGGCATGCGCCTGTCTGCCCGAAGCCTCGACGATGCGGAAGGCGATGTCGCCGGTGCCGCCGGCCACGTCGAGCACCTTGTAGCCCGGCTCCTTGCGCGGGTTCAGCGCCGAGATCATCGCATCTTTCCAGGCGCGGTGCATGCCCATCGACATGACGTCGTTCATGATGTCGTAGCGCTTGGCGACCTTGTGGAACACCTGGTTGACCAGGCTCTGCTTCTCGCCATCAGGCACCTCGCGGAAGCCGTAGGAGGTCTCCATGCCGCCATCGGCGGAAGTGCGGCTTTCTGACATCAGACTGCTCCGTTCCTGAAGATTCGGGCGTGGCGGCCATAGCGAAAGACCGCGCGCGACGTTATCTATGGGCCGCATTCTCCGCGGCACACTGGCGCTATAGCGCACATCGTCGCCGGTTGAAACACGCTAGATATAGATGGGTTAAGATGCCGGAATTGCCAGAAGTCGAAACGGTGAAACGCGGCCTGACGCCGGCGATGGAGGGCACGCGCGTCACCAAGCTGGAGCTGCGCCGCGGCGATTTGCGCTTTCCTTTTCCCGCCGCTTTCGCGGACAGGGTTTCCGGCCGCACTATCGTCAGCCTTGGCCGCCGCGCCAAATATCTGCTGGTCGATCTCGACGACGGCAACACGCTGATTTCGCATCTCGGCATGTCCGGTTCGTTTCGCATCGAGGAGGGTGCGGCCTCCGGCGTGCCGGGCGAATTCCACCATGCCCGATCGAAGGACGAGAAGCACGATCACGTCGTCTTCCATCTGCAAACCGCAAGCGGCCCGCGTCGTGTCGTCTATAACGATCCGCGCCGTTTCGGTTTCATGGATATGGTGGGACGTGCCGATCTCGCCGCCCATCCCTTCTTCCGCGATCTCGGCCCGGAGCCGACAGGAAACGAGCTCAGCGCCGCCTATCTGGCCGAACGCTTCCGGGACAAGGCGCAGCCGCTGAAGAGCGCGCTGCTTGACCAGAAGAACATTGCCGGTCTCGGCAATATATATGTCTGCGAGGCGCTGTGGCGCGCGCATCTTTCGCCGATCCGCGCCGCCGGCACGCTGGTGACGGCAGGGGGGCGGCCGAAGGCGCAGCTCGACCTGCTCGTCGCCTCGATCCGCGACGTCATCGCCGATGCGATCGCCGCCGGCGGATCGTCGCTGCGCGACCATATCCAGACCGACGGATCGCTTGGCTATTTTCAGCATTCCTTCTCCGTTTATGATCGCGAAAGTCAGGCTTGCCGCACGCCCGGCTGCGGCGCTACGGTCGCCCGCATCGTGCAGGCGGGTCGCTCCACCTTCTATTGCGCCACCTGCCAGAAGTGAGCCTGCCAGAAGTAAGAGCGAGAAACCGGGAGAACAGCATGGCCTATGAGACCCTGATCGTCGAAACCCGAGGCAATGTCGGCCTCGTCACGCTGAACCGCCCGCAGGCGCTGAACGCGCTGAATTCCATCGTCCTGAAAGAGCTGAAGGAGGCCTATGCCGCCTTCCACGCCGACGAGACGGTTGGGGCGATCGTGCTCACCGGTTCCGAGCGCGCCTTTGCCGCCGGCGCCGATATCAAGGAGATGCAGCCGCTCCAGTTCGCCGATATCTATAAGAGTGATTTCATCAGCGGCTGGGATGAGGTCGCCAAGGCGCGCAAGCCGGTGATCGCTGCGGTCAGCGGTTTTGCACTCGGCGGCGGCTGTGAGCTCGCCATGATGTGCGATTTCATCATCGCCTCGGAGACGGCGAAGTTCGGCCAGCCGGAAATCACCCTGGGCGTCATTCCCGGCATGGGCGGTTCGCAGCGACTGACGCGTGCCGTCGGCAAGGCGAAGGCAATGGATCTCATCCTGACCGGCCGCATGATGGATGCGGCGGAAGCCGAACGATCGGGACTCGTTTCGCGTGTGGTCGCGCCCGACCGTCTGCTCGATGAGGCTTTTGCCGCGGCCGAAAAGATCGCTTCGCTCTCGCGTCCCTCGGTCATGATGGCGAAGGAGGCGGTCAACCGCGCATTCGAGACGACGCTGGAGGAGGGCTTGCGTTTCGAGCGCCGCCTGTTTCACAGTCTCTTTGCCACGGACGACCAGAAGGAAGGCATGGCGGCCTTCGTCGAGAAGCGCAAACCTGCTTTTACGCACCGTTGAATGCTTTTCGGCGCTTGCCGGTGGCAAAGCTTGAAAATCCGCGTTGACGTGGGCCGGCTTTAGAGTTATATGCCCGCCCACGGTTCGGAAAGCCGGTTTGGTTTTCCGCGATTGCTCCCGCATTGCTGGATTTTGTGGCCGCAGGGCCCGCGGTAGTGGCGGAGTTTGTTCGAATTCTTGAGAGAGGCATCCATGGCCAATACAACTTCGGCGAAAAAAGCGACCCGCAAGATCGCCCGCCGTACCGACGTCAATAAGGCTCGTCGCTCGCGCGTTCGTACTTTCGTTCGCCAGGTCGAAGAGGCCATCGCATCCGGTGACGCCGCCAAGGCGAAGGAAGCTTTCCTGGCTGCTCAGCCCGAGCTTGCCCGCGCCGCCAGCAAGGGTGTGCTGCATGCCAACACGGCATCGCGCAAGGTCTCGCGCCTGGCCGCTCGTGTGAAGGCTCTTTCGGTCACCACGACCGCGTAATCTTCCATTAACGACTTCTTCTTTATGATTAGCCCGGTAATTTTACCGGGCTTTTTCGATTCCACCGATCAGCCCCTGCGTGGTTAATCTCACGACTGTTTCGTGTCAGCGCCATGACAGGAAAGATTGTTTAAAAACAACGACTTGCGCAAGGATGCTTTCACGCCGCGCGACTCTGCCCCAAGCTTCCGGGACGACAGGCGAGTCAAGAGGATTTTATTTTTTTTCTTTCAATGCGTGTCAAAATAGCCCGAACGGGGGAATCTCTTTGATTCAACTGCGATTCTTTTTTGACGCTGGTGTGACGCCCGAAAAGGGCAGGCGGAGTCAATGGCCGCTTGTTAATTTTGCGTAAAATTCATCGTTGATATTGCCGTTTGATCCTGCCTAAATGGCTTCCAACAAAGGGCGCGGACATCACCTGCAGAGGCTCGGTTTTAACTGCCACGTCGGCAGGGCGATGAGTTTGTGCCTTTTGTTACGGAGCCCTGCGCTTCCGTCTTTTCAAGCACTCGACGGATTTGAGCCGTAACGTGGCTGTTACGGAGCGGGGATGTTTTGTGCCTTCAGTGGCCACACGTCTAAGGCGAGGCCACCGGAGAAGGTAAAGTTATATTGCGTTCGGGCTGGTCGGCCGAATACGAGGTTCGACCGCCAGCCTGGCACGGAAAGTCGATGAAGGTTGCCGCATGAGCGCGGCACCTGCAATGGAGTTCTGCGCCGGTCCCTTATGGGGCAGTGTTTGAGTGAACCGGCAGGCGAGCGGCTCATGAGGATCCGTCAGCCCGCCAAAGCGGGGATGATCGGGCGGCCGTTTTAGCGGATGCCTCCCGGTGGAATTGAAAGGCGGCATTATGCAGATGAATACGATGACGACGAGCGGGCTCGACAATGGGGATGCGGCACCGCAGGCGTTCGGCTCCATTCGCCTGGAAGCGGCGGAAGTAAAAGCGGATATGAAGCAGAACGTATTGTTTGAGCGCGTCAGCGCGCGCTTGAAGGCTCAGGTCGGTCAGGATGTCTACGCCAGCTGGTTCGCCAGACTGAAGCTGCATTCGGTATCGAAGAGCGTCGTTCGCCTTTCGGTCCCCACGACCTTCCTGAAGTCGTGGATCAACAATCGTTATCTCGATCTCATCACCGGTCTGTTCCAGGCCGAAGATCCGGAAATTCTGAAAATCGAAGTCCTGGTGCGGACGGCGACGCGCCATGGCACGAAGGCGCTCGATGAGGCGGTGGCGCCGGAACCAGCCGCCCCCACTCAGATGCGCCGCCCGGCAAGTGCTCAGCCGGCCGGTCAGGCCGTCCAGCAGGCGGTTTCGGCGGTTGCCGCCGCAAGGCCCGCAAGCTTCGGCTCGCCGCTCTTCGGCTCGCCGCTCGATAGCCGCTTTACCTTCGACACATTCGTGGAAGGCAGCTCGAACCGTGTCGCGCTTGCGGCTGCGAAGACGATCGCGGAAGCTGGTCAGGGCGCCGTGCGCTTCAACCCGCTCTTCATCCATTCGGCAGTCGGCCTCGGCAAGACCCACCTGCTGCAGGCGGTCGCCAACGCGGCGGTGCAGAACCCGCGGGCTCTGCGCGTCGTCTATCTGACGGCCGAATATTTCATGTGGCGCTTCGCCACCGCGATCCGCGACAATGATGCGCTGACGCTGAAGGATTCGCTGCGCAACATCGATCTCTTGATCATCGACGACATGCAGTTCCTGCAGGGCAAGATGATCCAGCATGAATTCTGCCATCTCCTGAACATGCTGCTCGACAGCGCCAAACAGGTCGTCGTTGCCGCCGACCGTGCGCCCTGGGAGCTGGAGTCGCTCGACCCCCGCGTTCGCTCGCGCCTGCAGGGCGGTGTCGCGATCGAATTCGACGCGCCGGATTACGAGATGCGTCTCGAAATCCTCAAGCGTCGCCTTGCTGTCGCCCGGCTCGAAGATCCGTCGCTCGAAATTCCAGCCGAACTGCTCCAGCATGTCGCCCGCAACGTCACGGCCAGCGGCCGCGAACTTGAAGGCGCCTTCAACCAGCTGGTCTTCCGCCGCTCGTTCGAGCCGAACCTGTCGATCGAACGCGTCGACGAGTTGCTCGCCCATCTCGTCGGCTCCGGCGAGCCTCGCCGTGTGCGCATCGAGGATATCCAGCGCATCGTCGCAAGGCACTACAATGTCTCGCGCCAGGAACTGGTCTCGAACCGCCGCACCCGCGTCATCGTCAAGCCGCGCCAGATCGCCATGTATCTGTCGAAGACGCTGACGCCGCGCTCCTTCCCCGAGATCGGCCGCCGGTTCGGCGGGCGCGATCACACGACCGTGCTGCATGCCGTGCGCAAGATCGAGGAGCTGATTTCGGGAGACACCAAGCTTTCGCACGAGGTCGAGCTTCTGAAGCGCCTGATCAACGAATAATCGACGGGTTTTCCTAAGGATTCAACGGCTGGAAGCGATTCCGGCCGTTTTCCTTTATAAGTTTTTTATTCTATACCTCCCGCGCATCAACTGCATGTCACAGACCGAAGCGCCAAAACGGCGCGTGGGAGGAATGAATGAGTTTTGAAAAGATCGCCGTTCTCGGCCTGGGCAAGGTCGGACGGCTGGCGGCGACGCTTTTGCATGAAGGTGGCTTCGAGGTCATCGGCGTCGACGCGCAATTGCCGCTGAGCGACGTTCCGTTCAAGTGCCGCACCGGCGATATTTCCGATGCCCAGGTGATCGGCGAACTGCTCTCGAATGTCGAGGCTGTGCTCTCCTGCCTGCCCTATCATTTGAACATCGAGCTGGCGCGCGCCGCCCATCTTGCCGGTATCCACTATTTCGATCTGACCGAAGACGTTCCCACAACCAATTTCATCATCGAACTGTCGAAGACATCCGGCGGCCTGATGGCGCCGCAATGCGGCCTGGCGCCGGGTTTCGTTGGTATCGTCGGCGCAAGCCTGGCCGACGGCTTCGATCGCTGCCGGTCGATCCGCATGCGCGTCGGCGCCTTGCCGCAGCATCCGACCGGACTGCTCGGTTACGCCTTCAATTGGTCGCCCGAAGGCGTCGTCAACGAATATCTGAATGACTGCGAGGTCATCGAGGGCGGTGTGCGCAAGCTCGTCTCGCCGATGGAATGGCACGAGACCGTCTATGTCGGCGGCGTCAAGCTCGAAGCCTTCACGACGTCCGGCGGCCTTGGCACCATGTGCGACACCATGCTCGGCAAGATCGACAATCTCGATTACAAGACCATGCGTTATCCCGGCCATATGGAGCTGATGAATTTCTTCTTCCACGAGCTGTTGATGCGCGACAAGCGCAAGCTCGCCGGCGAGATCCTGACCAATGCCAAGCCGCCGGTTGAAGACGATGTCGTCTATGTCCATGTCGCCGCCGAAGGCACCGAGAATGGCAGCCTGCGCCGCAAGGAGTTCGTGCGCGCCTATTACCCGATCGAGATTGCCGGCGCGCGCCGCACGGCGATCGCCTGGACCACGTCAGCCTCCGTCGTCGCCGTCATCGAGATGGTCCGCGACGGCCTGCTGCCGACGACCGGCTTCCTGCACCAGGAGCATATCCCGTTGGAGATGTTCCTGAAGACGCCGACTGGCAGCCTCTTCAAGGCGGGTGCGACCAGCCACGGCTAAGAAATAGTCTCCGGTGCGGCGGCAAATCAATGCCGCCGCACCGAAAACCAACCCGTTGTATCGGTGTCAGCAGGCGAGATCGGCGACGACCGAATCGAGGATCAGCATGCCTGATGGCGTGCAGCGCAGGCGTGAATTGCCGATCCGCTCGATGAACTTGTGTTCGAGCAGGAATTCCTCGCGTTTCGGATCGAGGTCGCGGCCGGAAAGCTGCTGCCAGCGGGCAAGATCGACGCCTTCCCTGAGCCGCAGCCCCATCAGCAGCAGCTCGTCGGACTGTTCCTCGAAGCCGAGCCGCTCCTCATCGAGAATGCCGTGGCCGTCACGCTCGACCATGTCTAGCCAGGTTTCAGGCTTGCGCTCGGTCGCCGTCGCGAGCTTCTCGGGGCCACGCGTCAGCCGGCCGTGGGCGCCTGGGCCGATGCCGGCATAATCGCCGTAGCGCCAGTAGGTCAGGTTATGCCGGCTTTCAGCACCCGGCCGGGCATGATTGGAGACTTCATAGGCCGGCATGCCCTCGCGGGCGGTGATCTCCTGCGTCGCCTCATAGAGCAATGCCGATTGCTCGCCGTCCGGCACGACCAGCTTGCCGGCCTTGTGCAGGCCGTAGAAGGGCGTGCCCTCCTCGATGGTCAACTGATAGAGCGAAAGATGATCGACCGCATAGGAGATCGCCTCCTTCAGTTCCGTTTCCCATTCCTCGACCGTTTGGTCAGGCCGGGCATAGATCAGGTCGAAGGACATGCGCGGAAAGATATCGCGCGCCAGCCGGATCGCCTTCAGCGCGTCGGCGACATCATGCAACCGGCCGAGGAATTTCAGGTCCCGGTCGTTCAGCGCCTGCACGCCGAGTGAGACGCGATTGACGCCGGCCGCCCGGTAGCCGCGGAACCGTTCGGCCTCGACGCTGGAAGGGTTGGCCTCCATGGTGATCTCGATGCCGGTAGGCACATGCCAGTGCCGCGCAATGCCGTCGAGAATGGCGGAAACCGTTTCCGGCTGCATCAGCGACGGCGTGCCGCCGCCGAGGAAGATGCTCGTCACCGTCTTCGGCCCGCTGAGGGACCGGACCACCGCCATCTCCTTCAGGAAGGCTGATGTAAAACGCTCCTGATCCACCGGCTGGTGGCGCACATGGCTGTTGAAGTCGCAATAGGGACACTTCGCCGCGCAGAAGGGCCAATGCACATAGACGCCGAAGCCTGGCTCGCCGGTATCGGGGAGCAGAGCCGCATCGCGCGAGGTGCTTGGCGTGTCGAAATTGCCCACAGACCGACTCTATGCCTCCAGGCAGGTTTCGACAAAGAGTTTGAAGGCACGGGCACGGTGCGACAGCGCTTGCGACTTGCCGACTTTCCAGCCGTGTTTTTCCTCACCGCTCATTTCACCAAAGGTGATGTCGTAGCCCTCAGGCTGGAAGACCGGATCGTAGCCGAAGCCCTGCGTGCCGCGCGGCGGCCAGACGACACTGCCTTCCACCTCGCCGCGAAACAGCTCCGTATGCCCATCCGGCCAGGCAAGGCAGAGCACACTGATGAAACGCGCCCTGCGCTGTTCCGGCTTTGTCGCGCCCGCATCCTGCAGCGCCTTTTCCACCTTCGCCATCGCCATGTCGAAATCGCGCGTGCCGTTGGATGTCTCCGCCCAATTGGCGGTGTAGACACCAGGATCGCCGCCAAGCGCGTCGATCACCAGCCCGGAATCGTCCGAAAGCGCCGGCATGCCGGCGGCATTGGCCGAGGCGACCGCCTTGATCGTCGCATTCTCTTCGAAGCTCGTGCCCGTCTCATCCGGTTCGACGAAATTCAGCTCCGCCGCCGATTTGGCGGTGAAGCCGAGCGGCCCGATCAAGTCCTGGATCTCGCGAATCTTGCCGGCATTGTGGCTGGCGACGACGATGGTCTTGGTTTCAAGCTTGCGCATTCAGATATCCTGTTCGATGCCCCAGATTTTAGCCTCCGCACATTCCAGGCTGTTGCCGGCCGGATCGCGGAAATAGATCGAGCGGCCGCCGTTCGGCCAGCGCACCTCGGATTCGATCGCAACGCCGGCCGTCGACAGCCGTTCGGCCATGGCATCGATATTGCGGCCGGACACCCGGAAACAGGCGTGGCCCTGGCCGCTCGTGCCGTGCGGCGGCACCTGCAGCGCTTCGAGTGCCGGCGGCTTCACCGTTTCCTCGGGATTGAAGATCAGGAGAACGCCGGGCCCACAGCGGAAGAAGACATGCCGATTGGCGGCGCGGGCGATCTTCTCAAGTCCGAGAACGTCTTCGTAAAACGTCTCGGCCTTATCGAGATCCCGCGCATAGAGCGCCGTTTCCAACATGCCTTCCAGCATGGGGTTCATCCTTCGACGGCCTGCTTCTGCAGTGCCACGAGTTCGCCGATGCCGTTTCTGGCCAACTGCATCAGCGAGGTGAATTCGCTTTCGCTGAACGGCGTGCCTTCGGCGGTGCCCTGGATCTCCACGATCCCGCCGGTGCCCGTCATGACGAAGTTCGCATCGGTCTCTGCCGAGGAGTCTTCCAGGTAATCGAGATCGATCACCGGCTGGCTGGCAAAGATGCCGCAGGAGATGGCGGCGACATGATCCTTCAGGACCCGGTCGACCTTGATCATGTTGCGGCTTTCCATCCATTTCAGGCAATCGTAAAGCGCGATCCAGCCGCCGGTGATCGAGGCGGTCCGCGTGCCGCCATCGGCCTGGATGACGTCGCAATCGAGCGTGATCTGCCGTTCGCCGAGCGCCTGCAGGTCGACGACGGCGCGCAGCGATCGGCCGATCAGCCGCTGGATTTCCTGAGTGCGGCCTCCCTGCTTGCCGGCGGCGGCTTCGCGCTTCATGCGTTCGCCGGTCGCCCGCGGCAGCATGCCGTACTCGGCCGTGACCCAGCCCTTGCCGGTATTACGCAGCCATGGCGGCGTCTTTTCTTCGAGGCTCGCCGTGCAGAGTACATGCGTATCGCCGAACTTCACCAAGCAGGAGCCTTCCGCGTGCTTGGAAAAACTGCGCTCGAACGAGACCTTGCGCATCTGGTCGATTTTTCTGCCTGAAGGCCGCATTCTTATCTCCTGGGGTTTATTTGACCGCTTCTACGATTGGCTGCGCTCATTTGCAAATTCCCTTTTGCCACGGGTGTGAGTTTGACTTACTTTTCGGGAAGTATCATCAGCATGGGTTTGAAAGCTTCATGGGCATCAGGTCGACGTCGGTTTCGGATGCCGTAGCTGCGCTGGACGAGCGCTCCAGGGAAATTTTTCGTCGCATCGTCGAAGGTTATCTGGAAAGCGGCGAGCCGCTCGGTTCGCGTAACCTGTCCCGTATCCTGCCGATGTCGCTGTCGCCGGCCTCGGTGCGCAACGTCATGAGCGATCTCGAAGAGCTCGGCCTGATCTATTCGCCGCATGTCAGTGCCGGCCGGTTGCCGACCCAGATCGGCCTGCGCTTCTTCGTCGATGCCTTCATGCAGGTCGGCGACCTCTCGGCCGAGGAGCGCGCCAGCATCGACCGTCAGGTGCGGGCCGAAAGCGGCGGCAATCCCGTCGAATCGATGATGAACGAGGCAAGCCGAATGTTGTCGGGCATTTCGCGCGGCGCGGGCCTCGTCATCACCTCGAAAAGCGATCCGGTGCTGAAACATGTCGAGTTCATCCGGCTCGAACCGACAAAGGCGCTGGCCGTGCTCGTCGGCGATCATGATCAGGTGGAAAACCGCATTATCGAGCTGCCGGCGGGCGTCACTTCCTCGCAGCTGACGGAGGCGGCGAATTTTCTCAACGCCCATATGTCCGGCCAGACCCTGCCGGAGCTTCGCAAACAATTAAGCCGCCTGAAGGACGACGTCCGTCACGAGCTCGATGCCCTGTCGCGCGATCTGGTCGAGCGCGGCATTGCTGTCTGGGCCGGGAGCCCGGATGAGGGAAAGCCGACGCAGCTGATCATCCGCGGCCGCGCCAACCTGCTCGAAGGCCTCGCCGGCGCCGACGATCTCGACCGGCTGCGGCTGCTGTTTGATGATCTCGAGAAGAAGGATAGCCTGATCGAGATCCTCAATCTCGCCGAAAGCGGTCCGGGTGTGCGCATCTTCATCGGTTCGGAAAACAAGCTCTTCTCGCTGTCCGGCTCATCGCTCATCGTCGCACCCTATCGTGACGACGACGATCGCATCGTCGGTGCCGTCGGCGTCATCGGCCCGACGCGGCTCAATTATTCCCGCATCGTGCCGATGGTGGACTATACGGCCCAGCTCGTTTCCCGCCTTTCGCGCAACCAGCTTTGACGCCGCAGCTGCCAAGGGCGCAGAATTTTCGCTTCTTTGTCACGCAGACTTGATTTTTTTCGGTCAAACCTCGATATCGGGCGCATCTGAAGACACCAACCGGAGACCGTCATGACCGATGACACGACGAAAAACGGACCTGACGCAACTGCGGCGGATGCCGCAGCCGACGCTACCGCCTACGTCGAGAACGAAACTGCGCAGGAAGAGGCCGTCCAGCCGGACCCGATCGAGCTTCTGAAAGCCGAAAACGGCGAACTGCGCGACCGCTATCTGCGCCTTGCTGCCGAGATGGACAATCTGCGCCGGCGCACCGAGCGCGAGGTGAAGGATGCCAAGTCCTATTCCGTCGCCGGCTTTGCACGCGACATGCTCGCCGTCTCGGACAATCTGCGCCGCGCACTTGATGCCATCTCTCCGGAGACCAAGGCTGCAGCCGATGCCGGCCTTAGCACTCTGATCGAGGGTGTCGAGATGACCGAGCGCGCCATGCTGTCGGCTCTCGAGCGCCACGGCGTTCGCAAGCTGGAGCCGGTTGGCCAGAAGTTCGATCCGAATTTCCATCAGGCAATGTTCGAAGTGCCGAACCCCGACGTGCCGAACAATACGGTCGTGCAGGTCGTGCAGGCAGGCTTCTCCATCGGCGAGCGCGTGCTGCGCCCGGCCATGGTCGGTGTCGCCAAGGGCGGCCCGAAGCCGGCGGAAGCCGAAACCAACTCCGTCTTCGATGAGAAGGACGCCTGAGATCATTTCCCTTCCTCCCGGGGAAGAAGAGAAAGCCGAAGCGTTAGATGCGGGCGAAGCGTTCGATCAGCAGATCGAAAAAGTCATCCGCATCGACATGGCGCATAACCTTGGCGTTGCGCTTGCGCTCGGTCACATGCCACCAGTCGACGACCGTCATGCCGGCGGTGAGTTGGGACCGGACCTCGATCTCGACATTGCAGTCCCGGCCCTGGAAAAGCTCCGGCTTCAGCAGATAGGCGACGACGGTCGGGTCGTGCAGCGGCCCGCCGTCGGAACCGTATTTCTCGATGTCGAAGCGTTCGAAGAATTCCAGCATCTCGACCATGGCCTTTGCCGGCGCCGTGCCGATCTCAGCCATGCGTTTCACCCGGTCCTTGCGGGTCAGCAACTGATGCGTCACATCAAGCGGCATCATCACGATCGGAACGCCTGAGCGGAAGACGATATCGGCCGCTTCGGGGTCGACATAGATGTTGAATTCGGCGGCCGGCGTGATGTTGCCGCCCTCGAAGAAGCCACCGCCCATCATCACCAGTTCGCGGATGCGGGGGATGATGTCGGGCGCCTTCTGGAAGGCCATGCCGATATTGGTGAGTGGCCCGAGCGTGCACAGCGTCACTGCGCCCTCCGGCTCGCGGCGCAGCGCCTCGATGATGAAGTCGACGGCATGGCCGGGCTGCAGCGCCATCGTCGGCTCGTCGAGATCCGGACCGTCGAGGCCGGTCTTGCCGTGCACATGTTCGGCCGTCACCAGCTTGCGGGCGATCGGCGCGTCGGCGCCGGCGAAAACCTTGGTCTCCGCCCGGCCGCAGAGCTCGCAGACGATGCGCGCATTGCGGCTGGTGAGCGAAAGCGGCACATTGCCGGCGACCGTCGTGATCCCCAGCACCTCCAGCTCATCGGGACTGCCGAAGGCCAGCATGATGGCGGCCGCGTCGTCCTGGCCGGGATCCGTGTCGATGATGATCTTTCTTGCGCTTGCCATTCCGATCGTTCCATCCTCGCACTGCGTGTTATCGGGCATGCACCGTTTCTTCACGTCCCGTCACAAATCAGCACAATCCGCGCGGGCATGTTTTGATGAGAGGCAGCAGGCGCTTTGTCAAGGAAAGAGCCTGACGCCATCTTAAAATTGAGAAGGTGGCGCCGACACGTCGCGCCCCACGCCTTGCAGCGCCGGGCTCCTGCCCCCATATTAGCGGCATCCGGATGCTGCACTTAAGGTCCGGGATGGTCGCTTGCGCCAAGGACTTGAAAAGAGATGAGCCGCATTACCCCTTTCGCCAGCCCGCTGCTTCTGGGCTTCGATGCCATGGAAAAGACGCTGGAGCGCATTTCCAAGACGAGCGACGGATATCCGCCTTACAATATCGAACGCATCGGCGCCGACAGCGGTGCGCCGGAACGTCTGCGCATCACCCTTGCCGTGGCTGGCTTCAGCGAGGAGGAACTCGATGTCTCCATTGAGGAGAACCAGCTTGTGATCCGCGGCCGCCAGGTCGAACAGGGCGAGCGGGACTATCTCTATCGCGGCATCGCCGCCCGGCAGTTCCAGCGTACCTTCGTTCTTGCCGATGGCATGCAGGTGCTCGGCGCCGGGCTGAAGAACGGCCTGCTCTCCGTCGATCTAATTCGCCCGGAACCGGCGCGCATGGTCAAGAAAATTAACATTTCGGTCTCACAGTAGCACAACGGTTTGTCGAACCGTTGGTCCCTTCTCCCGGAGGAACAGGAATGTTGATGAAAGAAGCCACGTCTCACTTGACCAAATCCGAACTTGCCCACATCGGCAACGGCGAGGTCGCCTATATCAGAAAGATGCGGACCGATGAGGTCGCCAAGTGCTTTCCCGAGGCGCCTGATATCGATCCGACCGTCGATCTCTGGGCGCTCTTCGGCGCCGACGGCACGCCGATCTTGCTGACGGATAATCGCTCCAGCACCTTCTTCAAGGCTGCCGAGGACGAATTGAAGACGGTCAGCCTGCACTGACCGTCAACTACCGTCTGTCGCGTTTCACCGCTCTTTCGGTGCGCGGCCGCTTACTCGATTTCGCCGCGGTCTGGGACGGATGTCGCGGCATTGCACCTGCAGCGCCGCGCGTCTTTTCAGACGCGCAAAGGATGCTGAGCACTTTCAGTTTGCGGTGGGCTCAGATCTTCCTGAACGTCAGATAGGCCGAAGACCGGCCTTCGCGGCGCGCCTTGGCCTCGTAGCGTGTGCTCGGCCAGCCCTCATAGGGGGTCAGCCAATCCGCTGCATTGTCGGCTATCCAGTCGAAGCCGCCATGGTCGCGGCATTTGATCAGCGTCCAGTTCACATAGGTATCGATGTCGGAGGCGAAGCAGAACAGGCCGCCGGGCTTCAGCACGCGATGAAAGCGGCCGAGATTGGTTTTCGAGACGAAGCGCCGTTTCCAGTGCTTCCGCTTCGGCCAGGGATCGGGATAGAGCAGATCGATCTGATCGAGTGAACGGTCCGGCAGCCACTCGAGCAGTTGCGTCGCGTCGTCATTATAGACGCGGATATTGGAGGCGCTGGTCTCGCCGATGCGCGTCAGAAGCTTCTGCATGGAATTGACGAAGGGTTCGACGCCGATGAAGCCGGTCGAAGGCGTCTCCAGCGCGCGGTGGATCAGGTGCTCGCCGCCGCCGAAACCGATTTCCAGCCGCAATCTCTCGACCGGAACCGGGAAGAGGGATGTCAGCGGCTCCGGAGGAGCCGCTGTAAGATCGATCAGGAATGCCGGCAGAAGACTATTCAGCGTCTCGGCCTGCTGTTCGCGCAGGGCCTTGCCCTTGCGACGACCGAAGAAGGCTTCGGTCGACCGGCCGCGGCGTTCCATATCCGTCATGCAGCGGCTTTGGCCTTAACGGATTCCTTGAGCGCCTTCACGAGGTCGGTGCGCTCCCAGGAGAACGAGCCGTCGCGGCCGGCCTTGCGGCCGAAATGGCCGTAAGCCGAGGTCTTGGCGTAGATCGGCTTGTTGAGGTCGAGATGACGGCGGATACCCGACGGCGACAGGTCCATGTTCTGGCGGATCGCGGCTTCGACCTGATCCTCGAAAACACCCTTGCCGGTGCCGTGCAGGTCGACATAGATCGACAGCGGCTGAGCGACACCGATGGCGTAAGAGAGCTGGATCGTGCAACGGTCGGCAAGGCCGGCAGCGACGACGTTCTTGGCGAGGTAGCGGGCAGCATAGGCAGCCGAACGGTCGACCTTCGTCGTGTCCTTGCCGGAGAATGCGCCGCCGCCATGCGGAGCGGCACCGCCGTAGGTGTCGACGATGATCTTGCGGCCGGTGAGGCCCGCATCGCCGTCCGGTCCGCCGATGACGAACTTGCCGGTCGGGTTGATGTACCACTTGCAATCGTCGGCGATCTTCAGTTCGCCGAGCGCTTCGCGGATATAGGGCTCGACGACGGCGCGGACCTTGTTCGAATCCCAGCTCTCGTCGAAATGCTGGGTCGAGAGCACGATCGAGGTTGCTTCCGACGGCTTGCCGTCGACGTAACGCACGGTGACCTGGCTCTTGGCGTCGGGGCCGAGCTTGGCGACTTCGCCGTCGCCCTTCTTGCGGGCAACTGCGAGCAGTTGCAGGATCTTGTGGGAATAATAGATCGGGGCCGGCATCAGGTCCGGCGTTTCACGGCAGGCGTAACCGAACATGATGCCCTGGTCGCCGGCGCCCTCGTCGCCCTGCTGGTCGGCAGCGCTGTCGACGCCTTGCGCGATATCGGCCGACTGCGAGTGCAAGAGCACGTCGATCTTGGCCTTCTTCCAGTGGAAGCCGTCCTGCTCGTAGCCGATATCCTTGATGGCGCGGCGGGCGGCGGCCTTGAACTTGGACGGGTTGATGACGTCCCTGCCGTCCTTGTCCTTCTTCATCAGGCTCGGCGGCAGGCGAACTTCGCCGGCGATGACGACGCGGTTGGTCGTCGCCAGCGTTTCGCAGGCAATGCGCACGCCCCATGGGTTGACACCGGTCTTGGCCGCTTCGCGGTAGACCAGATCGACGATCTCGTCGGAGATGCGGTCACAGACTTTGTCCGGATGACCTTCGGCAACAGATTCGCTGGTAAAGAAATAATTCGCGCGCATTTCGGGATTCCCCTCAAAGAATAAAAGCCAGCTAGTAGGTACTCAGTTCGAGGGCTGATGACAAGCGCAGAAGGACATAAATATATCTTTATATCTGTGGCAAAGTGACAAATTTTGCCCCAAAAACGCAAAAAAGGCGGCCTTTCGACCGCCTTTCGAATTCTGCACTGGTCTTGGTTCAGTCGGCGTCGGCTTCAGCCGCCAGGGCTTTCACCAGCTCCACGACCTTGCGGCGAACCTTGGGATCGGAAATTTTGACGAAGGCGCGATTGAGCTGCAGTCCTTCCGAGGAGGAGAGGAAATCGACGACGTAATTCGAGCTGGAGGCTTCCATGCCGCCGCCGCCGGCAGAATGTTCGCCGGGCGCGTCCTCGAAGAAAAAGGACACCGGAACATTGAGGATGTTCGAGATGTTCTGCAGACGGCTTGCGCCGACGCGGTTGGTGCCCTTTTCGTATTTCTGGATCTGCTGAAAGGTGATGCCAAGGCTTTCGCCAAGCTTTTCCTGGCTCATGCCCAGCATCGTACGACGGAGGCGGATACGGCTGCCAACATGGATGTCGATCGGATTCGGCTTCTTTTTGTTTTCAATCATGGTCGTGCCCTAGTTAAGAATTTCAACCTGTTTCTAACCGGCATGCCCCTGATCCATCCCAAAACGCCACGTTGCAAGAGGTGAAAAACCCACCTTCGAACATACGTTAAGAACGCCGATTGTCATCACTATGCAATTTTAGGGGTTTTTGGTCAATTCAACCCGGAAATAAAACCCCTGCGAGAAATTAGCGCAATCAGAATCAGCAGCGCCTCGGTCAACCAGAAGTATGTTTGCTGGGGGTGTGTAGTTCCGAGTCCCGTGCTGATGCTATCGAGCGTTGCATCGATGAAGCCGGTTTCCTCAAGATCGAGGCCCGCAATAATTTCCCCGTGGGCGTTCACCAGCGCTGAAATGCCGCTATTGGCATCACGAATCAGCGGCAGACCGGTTTCAACAGCCCGTACCCGTGCCTGCTGGAAATGCTGGTAGGGGCCGGGCGTCGCGCCGAACCAGGCGTCATTGGTGATATTGAGGATCGCGTTGGCGTCTTTTATGTCGCCGGTCATTTCGTCGGGGAAAATGATCTCGTAGCAGATCAGCGGATAGAGATCGAGGCCGCCGGGCAGCGTCAGCAGGTGCCGGCTTGCCGCGGCCGAAAACCCTCCTGGTATTTCGACGACGTTCTGGATGCCGAATTCGGTGAGCACGTCCTCGAAGGGCAGGTATTCGCCGAAAGGCACCAGATGCACCTTGTCGGAGGCGCCGATGATCTGGCCGCGGCCGTCGATCACGTAGATGGAATTATAATAGCGCGTCGGAGTGCCCGGTCCCATCTCCTCGGCGCGGACGGCGCCGGCGATCAGCACCTGGTTGTCATCAAGCGTATCGGCGATCCGCGTCAGCGCATCCTGGTTGTCGGTCAGGATGAAGGGGATCGAGGTTTCCGGCCAGACGATGATATCGGGTTTGCGTCCGCCATTCTTCGGCGCTTCAGCCGAAAGCTTCAGATGCGTCTCGAAGATCGCGGCGCGGTCGGCGTCGTTGTCCATCTTCGCCGCCTGGTCGATCGCCGGCTGCACCAACCGCACCACCGGCCGCTTGCCCTCCGGCAACGTGTCCGGCCGAGGCGCGAGATAGAGAGCATAAGCGCCATAACCCAGATGGGCGGCAAAGAGCAGGACGGCGAGCACGATGCCCGGCCGCGCGCCTTGGCGCGTCCCAGCAAGCGCAGGCGCAGAAAAGACGAAGACGGCAAGGGCCGTCACCCCCATCGCCCCGATCACATGCGCCGACTGCATCATCAGCGGAACCGGCATCATGCCGTAGCCGATGGCGTTCCAGGGAAAGCCGGTGAGGATCACGCTTCGAAGCCACTCCATCAGCCCGAAGCCAGCTGCAAGCGCGGCGATCCGCCCCATGCCATCAGACCAGACGATGCGGGCAAGGGCCGCCGCCAGCCCGTAGAAGATCGCGAGACAGGCCGGCAGCCCGAGGATTGCCAGCGGCAGCGCCCAGGCAAACTCCTCCTGATCGACCAGCAGCGCATGGCCGAGCCACCAGAGGCCGGCGACGAAATAGCCGAAGCCGAACAGCCAGCCGGTGGTGAACGCCGGCCACAGCCTGCCGATCAGGCCGCTCTCAGGCGAAGCCGCCGCCCCGTCGATCAGCCAGACGAGCAGCGTGAAGGAAACGAACATTGCCGCGAAAAAGCCGAAGGGCGGCAGCGCCAGAACCGCGAATGCCCCGGCGGCGATGGCCAGCAGCGACCGATTGAAACCCCAGACGAGGATAACCCTGTCCGCAAGCCGCTCCATGCACACTCCCATCAAACCGCGAATCAACCCATCCGCAGTCTTTCAAAAAAGCGGCTCTTTGTCCCATCAGTTGGGTCCCGTCAGTTGGGCCCTGTCAGTTGGCGGTCGATTCCGCCGGCCGGTCGTCGCCGGCCTCGGAGCCGGGAGCGATGTCGCCATCCGTCTTGGCGCGGCGGCGAACCGCGTGGCGCTTGCGGGTAATGCGCAGCCGTTTGATGCGGCGCGGATCGGCGTCGAGGATGTGGAATTCGAAGCCTGGGAGCGCCTGCACGACTTCGCCGCGCACCGGAATGCGGCCGAGCGCCGAGAAGATCAGGCCGCCCAGCGTATCGACCTCGTCGACCTGCTCGCTGATGTCGAAATCCGGCCCGATCGCTTGGGCGATCTCTTCCAGCTCGACCCGGGCGTCGGCGATGAACATGTCCTCGGCGACGCGCTTGAACATCACCTCTTCGTCGTCATGTTCGTCGTCGATATCGCCGACCACCATCTCGACGATGTCTTCATGCGAGGCAAGCCCGTCGGTGCCGCCATATTCGTCGATGACGAGCGCCATCTGCGTGCGGTTTACTTGCATCCGGCGCAACAGGTCGGACGCCAGCATCGACGGCGGCACGAACAGGATCTTGCGGATGATGCCGGCCTCGGCCAGCGTCTTTTGCAGGTCGACGCGGGCGAGATCGAAATTCTGCTTGGCCGAACGCGTGGTCTTCTGGATGTTTTCGGGCGCAACCTCGATCGCCGGCACGACAGCGGCCGGTTTCGTCGGGCCGCGGCGTTTGTTTCGCGCCTGCTTGGCGACATAGGAGAGCAGATCGCGGATATGAACCATGCCGCGCGGATCGTCGAGCGTATCGGCATAGACAGGCATGCGCGAACGGCCTGATTCTTCGAAGAGGATCATCAACTGGCCGATGGTGATGTTCTGGTCGACCGCCTCGATATCGGCGCGCGGCACCATCACGTCGGCGACGCGCACTTCGCGAAAGCGCAGGATGTTGTTGAGCATCGCCCGTTCGTCGGGCGAAAAGGCGTCGTCGCCGGCCGCATCGGTCATCAGCGCGTCGGCGAGATCCTCGCGCAGTCGCGAGCCCTGCTGCGGGCGAAGGATGCGCGCGGCGCGCGACCAGAAGGATTGGGATCGGCCGGATGGCCGACTACTACTGCCTGCCTCGTCCGAAGAGGAGGATGGCTCGGAGTCCTTGGCGTCTGCCGCCGGCTTCGTCGTAAAGTCGCTCATGGTTCCATTTTAAGGTCTTGACCCTCGTAAGGATCAGATAGGCCGAGCTGCGCTAAAATGCGAGTCTCCAGCCCCTCCATAATTTCGGCTTCGGCACTATTCATATGATCGTAGCCGAGAAGATGCAAGAAACCGTGCACCAGAAGATGGGTCAGGTGGTCGTCGAAGCTCTTTTCCAGCTCGGTCGCTTCCCGCTCCACCGTCTCCCGGGCGATGATGATGTCGCCGAGCATCGGACCAGGCATCTTGCCGGGCTGAACCGGAAAGGCGGGAAAGGAGAGCACGTTGGTCGCCTTGTCCTTGCCGCGCCATTCGGCGTTGATGTCCTGGATCGAGGCATCGTCGGTAAAGACAAGCGAAACCTCGGGCGGCATCGTCGGGAAGGGCTGCTTCTCGCTGTCGCGGAGATAGATTGCCGCGGCACTGAGCACGCGTTCGCAAAACGACTGCAGCGTTTCCTCGCCGGGCCAGCCGATGTCCTCGACGCTGATCTGGATGTCGAGTTCGGCCATTAGCCCTGCCGGCTGACGTCTTCGGCGACGGCATAGGTGGAATCATAGGCCCTGACGATGCGCCCGACCAGCGGATGGCGGACCACGTCGGTATCCTTGAAGCGCACGATCGAGATGCCCTCGACGCCGTTCAGAAGCTGCAAGGCCTCGACGAGGCCGGATTTGACGCCGCGTGGCAGGTCGATCTGGCTCGGGTCGCCGGTGACGATCATGCGCGCATTCTCGCCGAGACGCGTCAGGAACATCTTCATCTGCATCGATGTCGTGTTCTGCGCTTCGTCGAGGATGATGGCGGCGTTGGCGAGCGTGCGGCCACGCATGAAGGCGAGCGGCGCGATTTCGATGACGCCGGCAGTGATCGCCCGGTCGACCTTGTCGGCGGGGATCATGTCGTAGAGTGCGTCATAGAGCGGACGAAGATAGGGATCGACCTTTTCCTTCATGTCGCCGGGCAGGAAGCCGAGGCGCTCGCCGGCCTCGACCGCCGGACGCGACAGGATGATCTTTTCGACCGCGCCTCGCTCCAGCAGCTGAGCGGCATGGGCGACGGCGAGATAGGTCTTGCCGGTGCCGGCCGGGCCGACGCCGAAGACGAGCTCGGCGCGTTCCAGCGCCCTGATATAGGCGTCCTGCGTCGGCGTGCGGGCGATGATCGTCTTCTTGCGTGTCGAAACCTGCGCCATCGTCAGCTTGGCCTTGCGTTCCATTGTGGGAAGGCTGAGCTGATCGTCGGCGGCGACCGCCATGCGAATTGCGCCCTCGACGTCGGATCGTTCCACGCTGCCGCCTTTCTGAAGTTTTTCATAGAGATAGTCGAGCGTGCGCCGCGCCTGATTGGTGGTCACGACATCGCCTGTGATGACGACAGAATTGCCGCGTGCCCGCGCATCGATATTGAGCCGTTGCTCGAGCAGCTTGAGGTTCTGGTCGAATTGACCGAAGAGCTCGCTGGCGAATCGGTTGTTCTCGAACGTCAGGACGAAGTGATTGGTGTCGCTCGGCGTGCGGGGGTGGCGCGGTGAAGAAGAAACCAATTCTTGTCCGTTCAAGCGGTCGGGCTCCTTAGGTTAAACCGCAGCCTCTGCGCGTTCGGCAAACAGGCTGTTTGTTCCGGTTCCGGTGATTCGCACTTTGATAATGTCACCGATTTGCGATGCTTTTGCATCAACATTCACTGATTGAAGCCAGGGAGAACGTCCGATTAGTTGTTCCGGCATGCGACCGGGCTTTTCGAGCAACAGGTCGATCTCCTTGCCGATGCAGGATTCGGCAAATTCCTGCTGCTGCTTCAGGAGAAGCATTTGCAGGCGTTCCAGCCGTTCTGCCTTGATTTCTTCCGGCACCTGGTCCTTCAGCTCCGCGCCGGGCGTGCCCGGCCGTGTCGAGTATTTGAACGAGAAGGCCTGTGCATAACGTACCTCCTCTACAAGCCTCAGTGTATCCTCAAAATCCTGATCTGTCTCCCCCGGAAAGCCGGTGATGAAATCGCCCGACAGGGCGATGTCAGGCCGCACCGTGCGGATGCGCTCGATCAGCGCCAGATATTCGGCCGCCGTGTGACGCCGGTTCATTGCTTTCAGGATGCGGTCCGAGCCCGATTGCACCGGCAGATGCAGGTAGGGCATCAGCGCCCGGAGGTCGCGATGAGCGTTGATCAGCCGGTCGTCCATGTCGCGCGGGTGGCTTGTGGTATAGCGCAGCCGCGCAAGGCCGGGGATCTCGGCCAGGCGATAGAGCAGGTCGCCGAGGCTCCATGCCTCGCCTTGGCTCCCGGCGCCGTGCCAGGCATTGACGTTCTGCCCGAGCAGGGTGATCTCGCGCACCCCGCTGTCGGCGAGCTTTTCGGCTTCCTCGACGATCTGGGAAACCGGCCGCGACACTTCCGAGCCGCGTGTATAGGGCACGACGCAGAAGGTGCAGAACTTGTCGCAGCCCTCCTGCACCGTCAGGAAGGCGGTGACGCCACGGGCGCGGATCTTTCGGCTCTCGGCGATCGGCAGATGCTCGAACTTGTCCTCGATCGCATATTCCGTATCGACGACGCGCTGGCCTTGTTTGGCCCGGCGCAGCGCCTCCGGCAGGCGGTGGTAGGTCTGCGGGCCGATGACGACGTCGACGGCGGGTGCGCGGCGCAGGATCTCCTCGCCTTCGGCCTGGGCGACACAGCCGGCAACGCCGATCATCATCTCCCGGCCGTCCGCCGCCTTCTTCTTTTTCATCTCGCGCAGCCGTCCGAGCGCCGAATAGACCTTCTCGGCCGCCTTTTCGCGAATATGGCAGGTGTTGAGCAGAACGAGGTCAGCCTCTTCCATATCTTCCGTCGGCTCGTAGCCGTCGCGGGCGAGCGCGTCGCTCATGCGCATGGAATCGTAGACGTTCATCTGGCAACCATAGGTCTTGATGAAGACCTTGCGGCTGTTGCTGCCATCGCGGGGTGTCGATTCCGGGGCCTGGAGAAGGGCGCTGTCCTGTGTCATGGCGCGCTATTTAGTGGTTTTTGCCGCCGGAGAAAATCGAAATCTTGTTTTAGTAGCCTGCTAGGAGATTTCTCGCCCGCGCAAGCGGCTGTTCAGGAGGTTGCGGATGCGCAAGGCGATCGTCGCGCTCACCTCCTTGCGGCTGGTCTCGGCGCGATAATCGACCGCCTCGCCGAAGGAAACCTCGGCGTCGATGGCGCCGCAGCGCACGATGTCGAGGAGGTGTGGCAGCAGCTCGATATCACCCGGCCAGGCGGCGAGCGGCCGGTGATAGCGCCCCATGGCGATGCCGTGCACCCTGGTATAGGCAACCGCCACCGGCTGCACCACGACGGTTCCCGTCGGCGAATAAGGCACCGCCATCGCCGCGGCGCCGAACAGCGAGGACTTGACCTCGAGCAACCGGTTGCCGTCCGAGGTCGTGCCTTCCGGGAAGAGCACGACGATCTCACCGTCTGCCATGCGCCCGGCGATCTCGTTTGCCTGATGACCGGTCTTGCGCCGCTCCTCGCGCACGACGAAGACGCTCTTCTGCAGCTTGGCGAGCGTGCCGAAGATCGGCCAGTCACGCACCTCGATCTTGGCGATGAAGACGACGTCGGCAACGGCCGACATCACCATGATATCCAACCAGGAGGAATGGTTGGAGCAGAGCATCAGCGGCCGGCGATCTTCCAGCTTGCCGCTCACGCGGACGCGGATGCCGAGGCAATAGCAGACGATCCGGTGCCAGACGCGCGGAAGTCGGCGCCGCAGCCGCCAGTCGAACCGCAGCGCCACCAACTGCAGCGGTATGAGCACGATGCTGACGGCAAGGATGATGACGGCGGCGAAGGCGATGCGCAGCCAGGCGATCAAATGCTGGTCTCCCGGGCGGCCATTGCTTCAGAGATCTTCTTTCTTCAGCGGGACGCCGTAGAGTTCCAGCCGGTGGTCGACCAGCCGGAAGCCGTGCTCGCGGGCGATGCGCTCCTGCAGCGCCTCGATCTCGGGCGAGCGGAATTCGATGACCGTGCCGGTCTTCAGGTCGATGAGATGGTCGTGGTGTTCTTCCGGCACCGTTTCGTAGCGCGAGCGCCCGTCGCGGAAGTCGTGGCGGGCGATAATGCCCGCATCCTCGAACAGTTTCACGGTGCGATAGACGGTCGAGATCGAGATCTTCGCATCGACTTTCACCGAGCGGCGGTAGAGTTCTTCGACGTCGGGATGGTCTTCCGAATCTTCCAGGATGCGCGCGATCACGCGGCGCTGCTCGGTCATGCGCATGCCGCGTTCGGTGCAAAGCTCCTCAAGGGTCTTGGCTACATCAGTCATCGCCGGCCTATAGGGATATTCGTGTTTCGACAACGCCGCACGGCATTTGCGCCGGCCTACATGTGATCTCGCTGCCAGGGAACTACCGAAGAACGCGCTTCATGACAAGCGCCGTGGAGAGGGCGCCGTTTTCTTGTTTGTAGTAACCCTGACGTTCGCCGACCTTTTCGAAGCTGAGCTTGCGGTAGAGGCCAAGCGCTGCGGTATTGCCGTTGTCGACTTCAAGAAACATGCTCTCGCCGCCGCGCGAGCGCGCTTCCCGCATCGCCGCCTGCATCAGCCGCCAACCAAGTCCGGCACGGGCGACCTTCGCCTGCACGGCAATCGTCAGGATCTCCGCCTCGCCGGCGACATGGCGGGCGAGAATGAACCCCGGAAGCGGCTTTTTCAGGATGGCATTGGTCTGGCGCGCGACGAAGCCGAAAACAGTATCCTGCATCAGCAGGCCGTGAAATTCACCGTCGCCCCAGGGCCGGGCGAACCGCTCGCCGTGCAGGGCGGCAACATCGCGGCAATCCTCGGGCTCCATGGCGATAATCTCGAATTCCGGTTTCAGCGTCAGATAGGCTTCCAGCATCGTCATACTCGTCGCGCAATCGCGTACCCGGCCTGCGGCTTGGCATCGGGTCCGCGCAGATAAAGGGGCTTCGGCTTTCCGGCATCGAGGGAGGCGGCAGCGCCCAGGCGCGCCACGACGCAGATCGGGAATCTGTTGGTGTGATCGCCGCCGGCGTCAGCCTTGAGGAGGGGCGTCGCCGAACCGGTAATCTCGCCGTCGAAGCCGGCGGCAAAAGCCTGCGCTTCTGCAACGCTGACCGCCCTTGGAGCGTCGAGGGACGAACCATCAGCTGCAAAGGACTGGAGGTAGATCTCGTCGCGCTTGGCATCCATCGCCGCCAGCACGGCGCGATGAGGCGTCTTGTCGCGCTGGGCTGATGCCATGACTTCGAGCGTCGTGACGCCGACGGCGGGAACATTGAGGGAGAGCGCAAAACCACGGGCTGCGGCAACGCCGACGCGAATACCGGTAAAGGACCCGGGACCGATGGTGACGGCTAGGCGGTCGATATGAGAAAGCGCCAGTCCCGCCTGATCGAGTGCGCGATCGACGATACCAATCAGATGTTCAGCATGCCCCTTGCCGATCATGTCCGATGCCTCCCCCAGCACCGTATTCCTGCCGCTGTCATAGACGGCGGCAGCGCAGTCCACACCTGCCGTGTCCAGCGCCAGAATGATCATGCCATCAATTTCCGAATAAACCAGTGTCGCCTATCGATAAATCCGTTCGGCCGAACCTGAGATGAACGGCCGGACGAATTCAAGATTTTTAAGCGGCAATCACTTCCTGCACTTCCGGAACGAAATGGCGCAGCAGGTTCTGCACGCCGTGCTTCAGCGTTGCCGTCGAAGACGGGCAGCCGGCGCAGGAACCCTTCATGTTCAGATAGACCTTGCCGTCCCTGAAGCCGCGGAAGGTGATGTCGCCGCCATCCTGGGCAACGGCCGGACGCACGCGGGTTTCCAGAAGCTCCTTGATGGTCAGGACGATCGATTCATCGCCTTCGTCGAAGAATTCGTCGCCGGCATCGGCGTCTTCGGAGAGGATGGAGGCATCGCCCATGACCGGCTTGCCGGACATGAAGTGCTCCATGATCGAGCCTAATATAGCCGGCTTAAGATGCTGCCAGTCGGCATTGTCCTTGGAGACCGAAATGAAATCATAGCCGAAATAGACGCCGGTGACGCCTGATATTTCGAACAGGCGGGCGGCGAGCGGCGAGGCTTGAGCCTCCTCAGTGCTGCGGAACTCGGCCGTGCCGTTTTCCATCACCACCTTGCCCGGCAGGAACTTCTGCGTGGCGGGGTTCGGCGTGGCTTCGGTCTGAATGAACATCTGGTTCTCCATGCGGCCGGCCCAGGGTCTCGGCCGTCTTTAGAATTCTTCAAAAGAAGATAGGCCGATTGACGGCTCTAATCAAGAGACTTGTACTCAAGAAATGCGGGGACGGGACGATTTCAGGCCCGGTCGGCCTGAAACTAGAATCCTGTTCTAACTTAACGAGTTAGCGCATGATGTCGTCCGAAAACCGCTCGCATGTTTCGTTAGCAGAGGGCGTCGATTTCCTCGTTGGTCAGCGTATCCGGCAGCACGGTGACCGGGATCGGAAACGCCGCCGCGCGACCGGCGACCGACGAGACCAGCGGCCCTGGACCTTCCTTCGCCGAACCGGCGGCCAGAACCAGGATCGCCACATCGCGGTCTTCCTCGATCACGGCGTTGATCTGCTCGGCAGCACCGCCCTCGCGGATGACGACCTCAGGCTCGATGCCGATGGTCTCGCGCACGATCTGGGCGATCTTGGCAACCACCGCCTCGGCCTCTTCGCGCGCTTCGGCCCGCATGATCTCTTCGACGCCGAGCCATTGTTGGAAATCCCCATCGGGGATCACGTAGAGCAGCACCAGCCCGCCATTGGAATTCTTCGCGCGCCGGCCGGCATAATGAACGGCGCGCTGGCATTCCGGTGTGCCGTCGATTACCGCCATGAATTTGCGGCGGTGACCTTCGAGCCGTGAGAGTCGCTTCGATACCATGGCGCGGACTCTGACACCCGAAGCGGAAAATTTGCAAGTCCAGTTTTTCCGCTTCCCCCCGCGACAGGGAGAAGGGGGATCACTCTCAATAGAGGAAGCCGATGACGTCGCGCACTTGGCGCATCGTCACCTCGGCACGCGCCCTTGCGCGCTCGCCACCCTTGCGCAGGATCGCGTCGATATGGCTGGTATCGTCCATCAGCCGGCGCATCTCGCCGGTGATCGGCGCGAGTACGTTGATCGCCAAATCGACCAGCGCCGGCTTGAAGACGGAGAATTGCTGGCCGCCGAATTCGGCAAGCACCTCCGCCTTCGACTTGTCGGCGAGTGCGGCATAGATCGCCACCAGATTGTCGGCTTCCGGACGGCCCTGCAGCCCGTCGATCTCGCTCGGCAAGCCGTCCGGATCGGTCTTGGCTTTGCGGATCTTCTTCGAGATCGCGTCCTCGTCGTCCATCAGGTTGATGCGCGAGAGGTCGGAAGGGTCCGACTTCGACATTTTCTTGGTGCCGTCGCGCAGCGACATGACACGCGGCGCCGGTCCGCCGATCAGCGGCTCGACCATCGGGAAATAGGCATGCACCGGCTCGTTGCCGACGGTGATGTCGACGCCGTAGCCGGTCCTGCTGATATGCTCGGCATAGTCGAGGTTGAACTTCATCGCGATGTCGCGGGCAAGCTCCAGATGCTGCTTCTGGTCCTCACCAACAGGCACATGGGTGGCGCGATAGACGAGAATGTCGGCAGCCATCAGGCTCGGATAGGCGTAAAGACCGAGCGAGGCCTGTTCACGGTCCTTGCCGGCCTTGTCCTTGAACTGCGTCATCCGGTTCATCCAGCCCATGCGGGCGACGCAGTTGAAGATCCAGGCGAGTTCGGCATGCTGCGGCACGGCCGACTGATTGAAGACGATATGCTTTTCCGGATCGATGCCGGCGGCGATGAAGGCAGCCGCGATCGAGCGCGTCTGGCTCGGCATGTCCTCGTGCACGAGTTGGGCGGTGAGCGCATGCATGTCGACGACGCAATAGATGCAGTCGTTGCCTTCCTGCAGCGCCACGAACCGGCGGATCGCGCCGAGATAATTGCCGAGATGCAGATTGCCGGTCGGCTGTACGCCGGAGAATACGAGTTTCTTGAATTCGTTCATGTTGTCCTCAATAGGCTGGTGGAGGGCCCACGCTGTCACAGTTTAAATTGCTGCAGAATGCAGCAGGGCTTTTCGCCCATATTGCTAACGCCGCGGCTTATGCACGGGCAATCGGTCGCAATCAAGGGGTTCAGGCGGCAGTGTGCTGGATCAGATCGAAAGTGTTGCCGTAGGGATCCGCAAAGACCGCCACCGTGCCGTAAACCTCGTGACGCGGCTCTTCCAGAAAGCGCACGCCGGCCGCCAGCATGGCGGCATGGTCGCGGGCGAAATCGTCGGTCTTCAGAAAGAAGCCGACACGCCCGCCGGTCTGATTGCCGATGGCCGCCCGCTGCGTCTCGTCTGCCGCCTGCGCCAGCAGAAAGGCGGCTCCATCCCCACCCCTCGGCTTCACCACCACCCAGCGCTTGCCCTCCGGCCGCGGCTCGTCCTGAAGGCAATCGAAACCGAGGCCGTCGCAATAGAAGGCCTTGGCGCGGTCGTAGTCGTCGACGACGAGAGTGACGAGGAAAAGAGACTGGGTCATCATGTGTTGCCTCGCGTTTGAGATGTCTATTCCAGTTTTGAGCTGGGATATCCCTGGCTTTAAGCCGAATTGATCAACCGTCTTACTCACAATGGAGTATAAAATTTCACAAAAAAGCTTTTTTTGAACTGAGAATCCGCCGCGTGGCACCGGCGCCGATGGGGTTGCTGCGATAGCCGATCGGAGGGACCATGCAGAACGCAACCTTGCTCGCCATGGCAGGCCTTTTTGCCCTACAATCAGCAACCGGTGCCGTCGGTCAAGACACGAAAAGCCATGCCGTTCATCTTCCAAAACATCAGGCACGTCTCGCCTACACGGTGCAGACCGTCAGCGTTCGTGCCGGCTGCTTTCCCGAGCGCCTGCGAGCGGTCCTGTCGTATATTGCTGCGAAGACCGGCCGCCGCCCGGTGATAACCTCGGGCCACAGGCCGCATCCCCGCCGCCACGGGTCCCTGCACGGGAAATGTCTGGCGGCCGATTTCAGAATGCCCGGCCTGTCGGAGCGCACGATCATATCAGCCGCTAGGAGCGCGCCGGGCATCGGCGGCATCGGCAGCTATTGCAACGGCATCATCCATGTCGACGTCGGACCGCAAAGGCGATGGGTCGATTGCTAGAGGATCCATCCGGCCGCCTCTTCCCATTCCGGCTTATCCTATCCCTTGCAGCCATCATGATATCGGCCAATTGACGCACCGAAACTCCCCTCACCAACAAAATCTAAGACTTAGCCTTCGGCTAAGATCTTGATTTTGTATCCTCTCCCGCAGGGGGAGAGGTATTTCGAGGCGAGCGCCGCGTCAACATCTTAGCTTCAGCTAAGTGTTAGAAATTGCAGGTGAGGGGATCATACCCTATCGTCGAGCGCGATGCAGGGAGGGACGCGATGCGCCACATGCCGCCGCCGGTCAATCGAAGCCGTGCCAAGGCGATGCGGAAGGATTCGACGCGCGCGGAAAATATGTTGTGGCAGGTCATTCGAGATCGGAAACTCGAAGGTTTCAAGTTCAGACGACAGGTGCCTCTGGGGCGCTACATTCTCGACTTTGTTTGCTTCGAAGCTAAGATCATTATCGAAGTCGACGACTCGCAGCACGCGGAGAACGCAGCCGACACAGTTCGCGACGATCATTTCAAGGCCGAAGGCTTCCGTACCCTTCGCTTTTGGAACGATGAAGTCGAAAACAGCCCCGATTTCGTCTGCGCTTCCATCCTGACGCAACTTCGAAATCGAGGCGAATAAGCTCACCCTTCCGTCTTCGCCGGCTTGCGGTTGAGATTGCGTCGGATCATGCCGAGATTTGCCCCGCCGACCAGGAAAGCGGCGGCGAAATAGATCAGCATCGCGATCGCAATCAGCAGTCCGAGCGTGCCGATCTTGGTGAGAAGCGGCGCGCCGGAGGCAAGCCAGGGCGCCCAGTGCTGTTTGAGGAAGACGATGGCAGCGCCCATGACGGCCGCAGCGACGATCAGCAGGGCGGTGCGCTTTGCCAGCGCCCATTCCCATGTCAGGTGGCCACGGCGCAAAAGCGTGATGAACAGCAGCACGGTGCTGATCCAGCCGGCAGTGGCTTCGGCAACCGCGATGCCGGGCGCGCCCATATAGGGGAAGAGGGTGAGCGCCGTGGCGCAGTTGGTCGCAACCGCGATGGCCGAAAAGCGCATCGGCGTCTTGGTGTCCTCGCGGGCATAGAAGCCGGGCTGCAGCGCCTTGATCAGCACGAAGGCCGGCAGGCCGATGCCGTAAATCGCCAGGATCGAGCCGACGACGGCGGTGTTTTCCTGATGGAAGGCGCCGCGCTCGTAGAGCACGCGGATGATCTCGTCGGACAGGATCCAGAGCGCGAAGGCGGCGGGGATCGTCAGGAACAGCACGAATTCGATCGAGCGGTTCTGCAGGTTTCCAGCCTCGCGCAGGTTGCCGCCCTTCAGCGAACGCGCCAGTTCCGGCAGAAGCACCACGCCGACGGCGACGCCGACGACGCCGAGCGGCAGCTGATAGATGCGGTCGGCATATTGCAGCGCTGCGATCGCGCCGTCACGGGACGACGCAATCGCCTGGCCGATCAGCTGGTTGATCTGGGTGATGCCGCCCGTCACCGCAGCCGGCACCGCCAGGATCAGCAGCCGCTTGACGTTCGCAGTCATCTTCGGGAAACGGAAGCCGATGCTCATGCCGGCCGCAAGCACGCCGACATAGACGACGACGAGCTGCAGGACGCCGGCGGCAAGAACGCCCCAGGAGAGATACCAGGCCGTCGCCAGCGGATCGGCGCCGGTATAAAGCGCATAAAACAGCGCCCCGATCATCACGACGTTGAGGAAGACCGGCGCGATGGCGGCGGCAAAGAAATGGTGCAGCGAATTCAGCATGCCGCTCATCATTGCCGTCAGCGACATGCACATCAGATAGGGAAACATCACCGCCGCCATGCGGATGGTGATCGAGAACTTGTCGGGATCATCGGCAAAACCCGGCGCGATGACGAAGCGCACCAAGAGCGGCATGGCAAGCTCCATCACGATGGTGATGAGGAGCAGCACCGAAAACAACACGCCGAAGACTTCTTCCGAAAAGCGCTTGGCGCCGTCCGTGCCGTTCGCCTCGATCTCCTTGGCAAAGAGCGGCACGAAGGCGGCGTTGAAGGCACCCTCGGCAAACAGCCGGCGGAAAAGGTTCGGAAAGCGGAAGGCGGCGTAGAAGACGTCGGCCATCGGTCCGGTGCCGAGGGCGGCGGCCATCAGCGTTTCGCGGGCGAAGCCGAAGATGCGGCTCCCGAGGGTTGCGCCGCCAACGGTCGCGAATTTCTTGACGAGGCTCATGCGTTTGGGCTCATGCGTGTTGGTTCATACGGGGGAACCGGCTTTCTTGTCGGTGGAGGGCGATGTCCGGGCGGTGGCGGCGGGCGCGATGATGCCGGAGGGCATGCGCTCGCGCAGTTCGTCCTCCTCCTCGGCCATGACGGCCTTCATCCGGGCGGTGATGTTGGCGCGCTTGCTGTCGCCGGATATTTTCTGGCCGACCAGATCGGTGACGTAGAAGGTGTCGATCACCTTCTCGCCGAAGGTGGTGATGCGGGCCGACTGGATGTCGAGCGACAGATCGGACAGCACGGCGGTGATCTCGGACAGCAGTCCCGGCCGGTCGAGGCATTCGACTTCGATGACGGTGAACTTGTTCGACAGGCTGTTGGTGATGTTGACCGACGGCGGAATGACGAAAGCCTTGCTTTTCTTGCGGTTGCGCGCGCGCGTGGCGATGACCTCGGGCAGCCGCTTGCGGCCGGACAGCACGTCCTCGATCATCCGTCCGATCGTCGCCGCCCGCCGCAGCTCGTCGGCATCGTCTGTAAATTCGCGGCTGACATGGATGGTGTCGAGCGCCCGCCCGTCCGATGTGGTGAAGATCTGGGCGTCGACGATGTTGGCGCCGGCCGCGGCACAGGCGCCGGCAATAACGGCGAGCAGCCGCGGATGGTCGGGCGACAGCACGGTGATCTCGGTAATCGCGTGGAAACTGTCGGTGCGCACCGTGGTGGCGAGCGCCTGGCCCGCTTTATCCGTCTGGCGGATGAAATGGGCGTGGCGGATCTGGTCCTCCAGCGGCACAGAGAGCAGATAGGGCTGGTAGTGCAGCTTGGCATAGGTGTTGCGGTCCTTCTGGCTCCAGTCCGCGAGTGCGGCCCGCAGCGCGTCGGCCGCGGCATTGGCCCGCTCCTTGCGGGAGACCTCCGAAAAGCCGCCGGCGAGCAGCAGCTCGGTTTCATAATAGAGCGTGCGCAGCAGCTGGCCCTTCCAGCCGTTCCACACACCCGGACCGACGGCGCGGATATCGCAGATCGTCAGGATCAAGAGCATCTTCAGCCGGTCGAGCGACTGCACGCGGTCGGCGAAATCGGTGATCGTCTTGCGGTCGGTGAGGTCGCGGGTCTGCGCCACCATCGACATGGTCAGATGTTCTTCGATCAGCCAGACGACGATCTCGGTCTGCTTTTGCGACAGGCCGAAGCGGGCGCAGAGCTTGCGGGCGACGCGGGCGCCGGCGATCGAATGATCCTCCTGCCGGCCCTTGGCGATGTCGTGGAGGAGAACGGCGACATACAGCGCCTCGCGATCCTCGATGCCGGGCATCAGCTTGTTGGCGAGCGGATGCAGATCCTCGGCGCGTCCCTTGTCGATCTCGGAGAGAATGTCGACCGTGCGGATCAGATGTTCGTCGACCGTATAGTGATGATACATGTTGAACTGCATCATCGCGACGATCTTGCCGAATTCCGGGATGAAACGGCCGAGCACGCCGGCCTCGTTCATCCGTCGCAGGATGAGCGCCGGATCACGTTTCGACGTCAGGATCGACATGAACAGGCGGTTCGCCTCATCGTTTTCCCGCAGGCTGCTGTCGATCAAGGCGAGGGAACGGGTGACGCGTTTCAGCGCGTCCGGATGGAATTCCAGCCCGTTGATGTCGGCGACATGGAAGAGCCGGATGATGTTGACCGGATCGCGCTTGAAGACCTCGGGGTCGGCGAGCGCGATACGGCCGCGGTCTTCGACGAATTCGACACTGCCGGCGATCTTGCGATTGCGATGGGTGAAGCGGCTGATGACGCCGGTCAGGCCCGGGATCGACTTCGCCTGCTGGTCTTCAAGCGCAGCGCAGAGGATGCGCGTGAGATCGCCGACATCCTTGGCGACAAGGAAATAGTGCTTCATGAAGCGCTCGACGGCCGAAAGGCCCGGGCGCGTATGATAGCCGAAGGCTTCGGCGATCTCGCGCTGGATGTCGAAGGACAGCCGCTCCTCGGCCTTGCCGGTCAGGAAGTGCATATGGCAGCGCACCGCCCAGAGAAAATCGTCCGCTTTCTCAAGCAGACGGTATTCGTGCTTGGACAGCACGCCGAGCTTGACCAGTTCCGCCTGGTCGCGCACGTGATAATAATATTTCGAGATCCAGAACAGCGTGTGCAGGTCGCGAAGCCCGCCCTTGCCTTCCTTGACGTTCGGTTCGACCAGATAACGTGTGTCGCCCGCCTTGCGGTGGCGTTCGTCGCGCTCGGCAAGCTTGGCGGCGATGAATTCGGGACCGGTGCCGGTGACGATTTCCTTGTCGAAGCGGGTCTCGAGCTCGGTTCCCAGCCGCTGCAGCCCGCAGATGTAGCGCATCTCCAGAATGGCGGTGCGGATCGTCATGTCGGACTTGGAAAGCGCAATGCATTCCTCCACCGTACGGGTGGCATGACCGACCTTGAAGCCCATGTCCCAGAGCACGTAGAGCATGAATTCGACCGCCTTGTGCGTCTCTTCCGCCGGCCGCGGCAGGAAGAGGAACAGCAGGTCGATATCCGAGCCGGGCGCCAGCGTGTCGCGGCCGTAGCCGCCGACGGCGGTCACCGCGAACTTGTTTTTCTGATGCGGAAAGATATGGGCGGTGGCGAAATTGTAGAGGACGGTGGTGATCTGGTCCTGCAGCCAGGAAATCCGGTAGGCGCAGTTCAGCCCGCCGCCGTCGGCCATCAGTGCCTCGCGCGCCTTTTGCCGGCCCTCCGTGCTCGCCTTCTTCAGCACGGCCAGAAGATCGGCGCGCAGGATGTCGGGCCGGTTGCGGTTGGCCTCGGCAACGGCGTCACACTGCTTCTGCAAGAGCTCGACGTCGAGGATACTGGAGAAATCGAGGTCGCGCATCGCTGTCGCCGGGGCGGTTTCCTGTTCATGCCGGACTGCCGGTTCACGGCCTGCCGCTGGTTTCGTCTGCATGCGCTATAGCCCCTTTGCCCGGCGATTGACACGGGCTTTGATACTGCAAGAACCTTTAAATTTGGCGAAATGGTGTTGGTTCGCTGCAAGAGGCAGGGCGCTTTGACGCAAGGCCGGCTTTCCCGAAATCCTTAGGCTTTCCCGAAATCCTCAGCCGGCGGCTCGCGCATTCAGCAAATGCAGCACCTGCCGTGTTTCGCGCATGATCTCCTCAAGCGCCTGCCTGTCGCATTCGCGATAGCCCGCCTTGGCGATCGACGTTCCGAGCTCTGAGATCACAGCGCAGCAGCGGGTGATTTTCAGCATGCCGATTGGCGACGTCCAGCCGCGCGCGTTGCGGTCCTTATCGGCGCGCCGCATCGTGTCGAGCATGGAGCAGATGAGCGAGAGGCGCTCGGTTTCGCGAACCAGTTTTTCCATGAACATGGCGCGCTCCTATTTCAGCTTCTTCTTGAGATCGTAAAGCGCATCCATTGCCTCGCGCGGCGTCATGTCGTCAAGGCTCATCGCCTTCAGCGCCTCCTCGACCTTGGAGGCCCCACGGACTGTTTCCTCGCGGCGCACCGCCACCTGGAAAAGCGGCAGGTCGTCGATCAGCTGGCTCGCCGGGTTCTTGCGGTCGGCATCCTCCAGACGGGTCAGCACGTCGCGGGCCCGCGCCACGACCGAGGCCGGAAGCCCGGCAAGGCGCGCGACCTGGATGCCGTAGGAGCGGTCCGCCGCACCTGGCCCGACTTCGTGCAGGAAGATGACGTCGCCGTCCCATTCCTTGACGCGCATCGTCGCGTTCGATAGCCGGCCAAGCTTTTCCGAAAGCACGGTCAGCTCGTGGAAATGCGTGGCGAACAGCCCGCGGCAGCGGTTGGCCTCATGCAGGTGCTCGACGGCGGCCCAGGCGATCGAAAGACCATCGAACGTGGCGGTGCCGCGGCCGATCTCGTCGAGGATGACGAGCGAACGGTCACTCGCCTGGTTGAGGATCGCCGCCGTTTCCACCATTTCGACCATGAAGGTCGAGCGCCCGCGCGCCAGGTCGTCGGAGGCGCCGACACGCGAGAAAAGCCGGTCGACGATGCCGATATGGGCCGATGTCGCCGGCACGAAGGATCCCATCTGAGCCAGGATTGATATCAGCGCGTTCTGGCGCAGGAAGGTCGACTTGCCGCCCATATTAGGGCCGGTCAGCAGCCAGATCGCGCCGTCCCGGTCGCCGGTCTTGGGCGAGAGATCGCAATGATTGGCGACGAAGGGACCCCCCGCCTGCCGCCGCAGCGCCTGCTCGACGACCGGATGGCGCCCGCCTTCGATGGCAAACATCTTCGAGCCGTCGACCTGCGGGCGGCAATAGGCCTGCTCCTCGGCGAGAAGCGCCAAGCCTGCGGCGACGTCGATGACGGCAAGCGCCCGGGCGCCCAATTTAATCGCCTCGGCTTCCGCAACGACGGCCGCCGTCATCCTGTCGAAGGCTTCGAGCTCGATGGTCAGCGCCTGGTCGGCGGCATTGGCGATGCGGCTTTCGAGGTCGGCAAGTTCGGTCGTGGTGAAGCGCATCGCGTTCGCCATCGTCTGGCGGTGGATGAAGCGGGCCTTCGCGTCCGCCGTCTCCGTCATCGGGGAGGCATTGCCGGCGGTGACTTCGATGAAATAACCAAGGACGTTGTTGTGCTTGATCTTCAGCGACCGGATGCCGGTCTCCTCGGCATATTGCAATTGCAGGCCCGCAATGACGCGGCGCGACTGGTCGCGTAGCGCCCGGACCTCGTCGAGCTCGGCGCTGGCGCCGGCGCGGAGAAAACCGCCATCGCGTTTCAACAGCGGCAATTCGTCGGCGAGCGTCTCGGCAAGCAGCTTCTCCACTGCCGCGGGAAGGGCCTGCAGCCCGGACAGCGCCTGACTGAGCTCTTCGGGCAGCATCGCCTTGCCGAGCATGGCCGCAACTCCGCCCGCCGCGTCAAGACCCTGGCGGATCGCCCAGAGATCGCGCGGGCCGCCGCGATCGAGCGCCAGGCGAGACAGCGCGCGCGGCATGTCGGGCACATGTTTCAGCGTGTCGCGCAGATTGCCGCAGAGCAGGGGCTCGTCGATCAGGAAGCCGATCGAGTCGAGCCGCGCATTGATGCGGGCGGGATCGGTCAGCGGCGACATCAGCCGTTCGGCGAGAAGCCTGGCGCCGCCGCCGGTGACAGTGCGGTCGATCGCCTTCAGCAGCGAACCGTTGCGATCGCCGGAAAGCGTGCGGGCAAGCTCGAGATTGGCGCGGGTAGCGGGGTCGATGAACAGCGTCGAGGCGGCACTTTCCCGTTCCGGCTTTCCAAGCGGCGGCCGCTCGGCAATCTGCGTCTTTTCGACATAGGCGACGGCGGCAGCCGCCGCCGCAAGCTCGGCGCGCGAAAAGGTGCCGAAGCCGTCGAGCGTCGCGACGCCGAAATACCGAGCGATCCGGCCTTCGGCGCTGGCGCTGTCGAAGAGCACGGCCGGCTGCGGCACCGCTGTCCGGCCGAGCACGTCGAAGACCGGCTTGAGTTCGGGATCGTGGAAGATGGTGTCGGGCAGGATAAGTTCGCGCGGATCGATGCGCAGGATATCGGCAAGCAGGCGCGAGGCTTCGGTCTCGGCAAGCCGGAAGACGCCGGTGGAAATATCGATCCAGGCAAGCGCCAGCAGGGCCTCGCCGCTGGCGCGAATGCGGGTCAGCGCCATCAGATAGTTGGATTCCGAGGGCGAAAGCAGCTTTTCCTCGGTGATCGTTCCGGGAGTGACGAGGCGGACGACGTCGCGCCTGACGACGGATTTCGCGCCGCGTTTTTTTGCTTCCGCCGGATCCTCGATCTGCTCGCAGACGGCGACGCGGAAGCCGAGCGAAATCAGCTTCTGCAGATAGTCGTCGGCCGCATGCACCGGAACGCCGCACATGGGGATATCCTGGCCCATGTGCTGGCCGCGCTTGGTCAGCGTGATACCGAGCGCGCGTGAGGCTTCCAGCGCATCCTCGAAGAACAGCTCATAGAAATCGCCCATCCGATAGAAGAGCAGCGAACCCGGATTGTTCGCCTTGATCTCGATAAATTGCTCAATCATCGGCGTCGCCGAGGCACGGCTTTCCGCCGTGGCGAGCTCGGCCGCCGAAAAGGCTTCATTTCCTGTGTCTATTCGTGCGTTCACGGAGGTGGAGTTTTTCCCAAAAAAACAGGTGCCAACCCTATCCGCGCGCCGCTATAGATGACAACAGCATTTGAGGAAGAGCAAAGCGTCGCCCACAGGACGTTGGAGGATTTATGCCCGATATCGATAAGAAGGACCGGCCGGTGACCTCGGTTACCGACCAGGAGGCGCTCGATTTTCACGCAATGGGCCGGCCCGGCAAGCTGGAGATCAACCCGACCAAGCCGATGGCGACGCAGCGCGACCTCTCGCTTGCCTATTCGCCGGGCGTTGCCGTGCCCGTCAAGGCGATCGCCGCCGATCCGCAAACCGCCTATGATTACACGGCGCGCGGCAATATGGTTGCCGTTATTTCCAACGGCACGGCAATCCTCGGTCTCGGCAATCTCGGCGCGCTGGCTTCGAAGCCCGTCATGGAAGGCAAGGCGGTGCTGTTCAAGCGCTTCGCCGACGTTGATTCCATCGACCTCGAGATCGATACGGAAAATGTCGACGAGTTCATCAACTGCGTGCGCTTCCTCGGTCCTTCCTTCGGCGGCATCAACCTTGAGGATATCAAGGCTCCGGATTGTTTCGTCATCGAAAGCCGGCTGCGCGAACTGATGGACATTCCCGTCTTCCATGACGACCAGCATGGAACGGCAATCATTGCCGCTGCCGGCCTGATCAATGCGCTGGAGCTGACCGGCCGCGACCTGAAGACGACGAAGCTCGTCTGCAACGGCGCGGGTGCTGCGGCGATCGCCTGCGTCGAACTCATCAAGGCGATGGGTTTTGCGCCTGAAAACGTCATCCTCTGCGACACCAAGGGCGTCATCTACCAGGGCCGCACCGAGGGCATGAACCAATGGAAATCGGCGCATGCGGCAAAAACCGACACGCGCACGCTGGAAGAGGCGATGAAGGGTGCCGACGTCATTTTCGGCCTGTCGCAGAAGGGCGCGTTTTCGGCCAAGATGATCCGCTCGATGGCGGAGCGGCCGATCATCTTCGCCATGGCCAACCCCGATCCCGAGATCACGCCGGAAGAGGTGGCCCGTATCCGCGACGACGCCATCATGGCGACGGGCCGTTCGGACTATCCGAACCAGGTCAACAACGTCCTCGGCTTTCCCTATATTTTCCGCGGCGCTCTCGATGTCCGCGCCTCCACAATCAACGATGCGATGAAGATCGCCGCCGTCAACGCGCTGGCAAACCTTGCCCGCGAGGATGTGCCCGATGACGTTGTCGCCGCCTATCAGGGCAACCGGCCGCGTTTCGGCTCGCAATACATCATCCCCGTTCCCTTTGATCCGCGCCTGATCTCGGCAATCCCGGTGGCGGTCGCGCAAGCCGCGATCGAAAGCGGCGTCGCCCGCAAGGTCATCACCGACATGGAGGGTTATGCCCGCGAGCTTTCGGCGCGCCGCGATCCGATCGCCTCGACGCTTGCCAGCCTTTACGAGCGCGTCCGCCGTCGTCCGAAGCGGATCGTCTTTGCCGAGGCCGAGGAAGAGCAGGTCCTGCGCGCCGCCATGTCCTACGCCAACCAGCAGCTCGGCACCGCCATCCTGCTCGGCCGCGAGGATCTGATCCGGGCGACGGCGGAACGCGCCGGCATCGATCTCAACCGGCCCGGTCTCGAAATCGTCAATGCCCGGCTTTCGACCCGGGTCGAGGCCTATATCGACTATCTCTATGCCCGGCTGCAGCGGCACGGTTATCTCCACCGCGACGCCCAGCGGCTGATCCATAACGACCGCAACCACTTCGCCGCCACCATGGTGGCGCTCGGCGATGCCGACGGCATGGTGACGGGCATCACCCGAAACTACTCGACGGCGCTCGAAGATGTGCGCCGCTGCATCGACGAGAAGCCAGGCCACCGCGTCATCGGCGTGTCGCTGGCGCTCTGCCGCGGCCGCACAGTCTTCGTCGCCGATACCGCGGTGCACGACATGCCGACGGCCGTAGAGCTTGCCGATATCGCCGAAGAGGCCGCCGGTCTGGCGCGACGCATGGGTTATCCGCCGCGTGTCGCCATGCTGGCCTATTCCACCTTCGGCCATCCCTCGGGTGAACGCTCCGAGCGGGTGCGCGAGGCGGTGAAGATCCTCGACAAGCGCCGCGTCGATTTCGAATATGACGGCGAGATGGCGGCCGACGTCGCCCTGAACCGCAAGGTTATGGAGCAATACCCCTTCTGCCGGCTCTCCGGGCCGGCAAACGTGCTCGTCATGCCGGCTTTCCACTCGGCCTCGATCTCGACCAAGATGCTGCAGGAGCTCGGCGGTTCCACGGTGATCGGCCCGATCCTCGTCGGCCTCGACAAGCCGGTGCAGATCACCTCGATGGGCGCCAAGGACAGCGACATCGTCAACATGGCGGCGATCGCCGCCTACTGGGGGTCGTAAACTCGCTTGCGTTTCTGAGACGCCTTCCGGTGCTCGGCCGACAGCGCGTCGGCCGGGCAATTATATGGCTTTAGACTGGCGCCGAACGGTGAAGCATCATGATCGCCAACGCCTGCTGACGTTGCCGCCGATGGTGCCCAGCCTCGAGCGCACATCCTGAAGATGAGATCATGTTGAGAAACAAGCTTGTTGTTTTAGCCATCGTGGTCGCCAGCTGTTTCGCTTATACGAAATTGATGGCCAGGGTCGGCTCAGGCTCGCCGCCTCCAGATGCGCCGTTGGAACAACGGGCTGACCTCATTCGCGTTTATAAATCCGAACGCCGCATGGTCCTTTTGAGAGGCGATGCTCCCATCTCTACATACCGGATTTCTCTCGGCACGGCTGCCGACGCCGGGCCAAAGCAACGAGAAGGAGACGAGAAAACACCTGAAGGGCGTTATGAAATAGACTGGCGAAATCCAAAGTCGATGGACTATCTGAGCCTGCACATTTCCTATCCAAACACGGATGATCGGCGCAACGCTGAAGCCGGCGGTTTTCCTGCCGGGGGCGATATCATGATCCACGGGCTTCCCAATGGCTGGGGCTTGTTCGGAAACGTCCATTACCTTTGGGATTGGACGGATGGGTGTGTTGCAGTAACCAACGCGGAGATGCGCGATATCTGGGCCCGCGTCCCCAACCATACCCCGATAGAGATCATGCCCTGAAGCATTGCCCGGGCCTGGCGACTAGGAACTCTAGCTCGCGAAGCGGCCGGCGTCGGCGCCGTAGTAATTCAGGTAACGGTCCGAAATGCTGGTGATCGGCAGCACGATCAGCACGTCGGTCGTGTTGAAGGCATGATCGACGACCGCGCTGGAGCCGACCATTGCACCGAGGCGCAGATAGCCCTTGATCAGCGGCGGCAGCGCCATCAGCGCCCGCTTCGGGTTGATGGCCTCGACCGGCATCAGGTCCATGTTGCGGGCCAGATGCGGCAAGGCGCCGACAGCCCATTCGTTCTTCGCCAGCACATTGTGATAGAGGAAGGACAGCGCCAGCGCGTGGCTTTCGAGATAGACGCCGGGGAAAGAGGCGCAGCCGAACATGGCGCTGACGCCATGCTTCAGCGCATAGGCCCAGTTGCCCTGCCACAGCAGCTCGACGGTGCGCTTGGTGCGGTATTCCGGCAGCACGCAGGAGCGGCCGAGCTCCATGAAGCGCTTGTCCGGATGTTTGGCGATGAGGCCGTCGATCTCGAATTCGGAAGCCGAGTAAAAACCGCCATTAGCGATCGCGACATCTTGACGCAACAGCCGGTAGGTGCCGACGATCTGGTCTTCCGGGTCGCCCTCGATCGAGCGGTCGAGAACGAGAAGATGATCGCAGACAGCGTCATAGGCGTCGACATCTCGCTGGCGGCGCATGGCATCCAGCGGCAGCTGCGCCTTCATTTCGTCGACGAAGACGCGGTAGCGCACGGCCTGGGCGGCATCGATCTCGCGCGCCGTGCGGGCAAGGCGGGTCTCCAGATTGCCGATGCGGCCGAGGATATCGCCGTCCTTCTGTACAGCAGCCGTCGAGGGCCGTGCGGGCTCCGCGGTAGTGTCACGATTCAGGATGTCGATGGCGGACATGACGATTCTCCCGTTGCCGGCTTATCGACGCCATAAAACACTTCTCTGCGACAGGAAAGTGACATTTTGAGTTTCCAGGCGCAAGAAGCGTGCCGGTTTTTGAGGCGCTCACCGCGCCTCTGCCCGGCGGGCGGAAAGGGCGGCAACCGCCTGAACTTCGGTCAGCAGCCGCACCGGATCGACCGGCTTTACCATGACGCGGTTGGCGCCGTTGAGCAAGACCTGGCGGCGCGATTCGTCGCTCTTGTCGGCGGTCAGCACGATCACCGGCACCGAGGCAAGATCGAGCCGCCGTTCATGGCCGCGCAGGCGTCCCAGCATTTCGATGCCGTTACCACCAGGCATCGAGAGGTCGCTGATGATGATATCGGGCCGGGCATTCGCCTCGCAGAGCGCGCAGTCGAGCAGGGCCTCGAAATCTTCGACATGGCGCACCTTATGCCCGCCCTTTTCCAGGACGACGCGCACCAGCATGGCATTGATCGGGTCGTCCTCGCCGAGCAGGATGCTGAGCCCGCTGGCGGCAACAAGCGTCTCCGCCACCGAAAGGCCGAAGCCCGGCTGGTTGTCGTTCAGCGCGTCGCGCTTCTCCATGCCGCGCATGCGCCCGCGCAGCACGTCGATCAGCGACTGCTCGCGCAGCGGGCGGATGAGCCAGGCGTCGAAAAGGTCGAGCGGATGGGCGCTGCGCTCTTCCGGATTGACGAGCAGCACCTTGCGCAGGCCAAGCGCGGCGATTTCGGCGCGATCGGCAAGATGGGCGGAAAATTCCGCCGACATCCGGTGGTCGATGATGATATCGGTCGGCCGGCGTCCGCCCTTTGCCAAGCCGAGCAGCGTCGTCCGCGCCGTCTCGCCGTCGCCGACGAGATGGCAGAGGCCGCCGAGCGCGGTGATCGTCTCGGCAATGGCTGTGCGCGCCGCACCGGCCGGGGCCAGCAGCACGACGCTGTTGCCGGCAAGCAGCGTGTTTCGCCGGTCGGGGCGCTCATTGCCGATATCGACAGGGAAGCGGATGGTGAATTCGCTGCCTTTGCCCTTTTCGCTGGCAACCGTCAGCGCGCCGTTAAATTCGCGCATGATACGGGCGGAGATGGCAAGGCCGAGCCCGGTCCCGCTGCTCTTGTCGGCTACGCCCCCACCCTGCTCGAACTCGCCGAAGACGCGCGCCTGCTCCTCCGTCGTCATGCCGGGGCCGCTATCGGTGACGGTGATCGAAATATCGTCGGCGTCGAGCGATACGCGGATGAAGACACCACCGACCTGGGTGAACTTCACGGCATTGCCGATGACGTTGAAGAGAACCTGGCGCAGCCGCGCCGGGTCGAAGCTCATATTTTCGGGCACGTCGGACGACACTGTGGCGCCGATCTCGATACCCTTTTCATGCGCCCGGTGGGCGAGCATCTCGACGACGCTTTCCAGAAGCTTGCGCAGCGATTCCGAGCGCGGGTGCAGCGCGAAGCGGCCGACCTCGATGGTGGAGAAGTCGAGCAGGTCCTCGACGAGTTGCGTCAGCGCATGGCCGGACTGGCGGATGTTCGCGAGATAGTTCTGCTGTTCCTGCGTCAGCCGTGTCTCGGCGATCAGATGCGTCATGCCGAGGATACCGGAAAGCGGTGTGCGCACCTCGTGGCTGACGGTGGCAAGCAGTCTCGATTTGGCGGCGCTGTTATATTCGGCCTTCTGCCGGGCCTCTTCGCGACCCTGCGCGATGAGCCGCTCGTCGGTCACATCGCGGGCAACGCTCTGCAACAGCAGGCGGCCATTTGCCGGGTCGCGGGTGACGACGTCGCGCCAGAGGAAGATGCGCTGGCCCTCCGGTGTCGAGATCTCGACATCGTAGCAGTGCGGTATCGGCCCGGGGCGGAAGGCAAGCCCGATCTCCTCGCAGGTTTTTCCTTCCGGACGCAGCCGCCCGCTCAGGCGGCGAAAAGTATCGTTGGCGGAGATGATGCGCCGGTCCATGGTCCTGCTGACCGTGATGTCGCCGAGCACGTCGTGCACGTCGGCAAACAGCTTTGCGCCAGCGTTCCAATCCTGCAGGGATTTGCCGGGGCCCTGCCCTGTCTTGCGCAGTCGAACCATCAGCAGGGCATAACTGGCGACGACGGCAAGGCCAAGAACGACAAGGCCGCCCGAAAGAAGCAACGGATCGCCGGCATGGGCAAGCAGCATCAAGATCATTGCGGCAAGAAGGCCGGCGCCGCCCAGCCAGTAGAACAGCAGGCGCCTTGTCGGTGCGGTTCCCCTCTGACGATCATCGGCTCCCTGAGCTGTCGATGCGCCGGGTCGTGAGGAAGAGGCCTCCATCCGCTTCTCATGCGGCTTGGCGGCGGGTCCACCGAAGGCGGCGGACAATCTTTCCTGCAACTGTCCCAGGTTCTGCATGCTATCTGGATAACATGAGGCCCGTTCCGAATGCCTTCAGGATTTCGATAAGATTTTAGCGGCCGGCCTTTTTTGGCAGCACCAGCTCGTCGAGAATGACGCAACCGGCGCCGATGGTGATGAAACTGTCGGCGAGATTGAAGACCGCGAAGGACCAGCTCTCGGTGTAGAAAAGAATGTAATCGATCACATGTCCATAGGCGAAGCGGTCGACGAGGTTGCCGATCGCGCCGGCGATGATCAGCGCATAACCGAGATGAGCGATCCAGCGGTCCTTCGCGGTGCGGTGCCACAGCCAGATGACGAAGGCGACGATGACGAGCCGCATGCCGACGATGAACCAGCCGTCCATGCCAGACAGCATCGAAAAGGCGACGCCGAGATTGTAAGTGCGGTAGAGCGCCAGCATCGGAACGACCGGCACCGCCTCCTGCAGCGGCAGAGTGTGATCGACGGCGATCTTGACGACCTGGTCGATCAGAACGGCGACGACGATGAACAAGAGGATCGGTGCCGGGCGCGAAAACAGCGCGGGGCGTGCATGCGTCTGTTCGGTCATTTGCCCTCGGCAAGTGAGAGGAGATGGCGGCGCGCCTCGAAAAGCATGACGGCGGTGGCGACGGCGAGGTTCAGGGAATCGGCGCGGCCCTGCTGCGGTATGCGGGCAAGCGCGTCGGCCTCCCTGGCCAGTTGCTCCGGCAGGCCGGATTGTTCGTTGCCCATCAGGAGCACGACCGGCTTTTTCCGGTAGTCGATCGTCCGGTAATCGACCGCGCCGGCAAGATGCGTCGCGACGACGGAAACGCCGGCCGATTTCCGCCAGGCGATGAATTCCTCAGCTGTCGCCCGCGCGACCGGAACGGCAAAGACCGAGCCCATGGTGGCACGCACGGTTTCGAGCGAAAAGGGGTCGGTCGTTTCTCCGAGCAGAATGATGCCGGAAGCGCCGGCCGCATCGGCCGTGCGGATGATGGTGCCGAGATTGCCGGGGTCACGCACCCGGTCGAGCGCCACCCATGTCTCGCCCTCCTTTGGCCGGATCCCCTTGAGCGGTGTCCAGCGCTGCTCGAAGATGCCGACGACCATTTGCGGATTGTCGCGGCGGGTGATTGAGGCGATCACTTTTTCGCTGACTTCGAGCACCAGCCCGCCCGAGGCGACGGTCCTTGCCGCCATCTGCTCGACCAGCGGCTTGCCTTTGGCGGCCTTGGCATAGACCAGCGTGCGGATCGCCCAGCCGAGTTCGATCGCATCGATGACGAGCTTCAGCCCTTCGGCGAGGAAAGTGCCGCTTTCCTCGCGCGACTTCTTGTTCGTCAGCGCCTTGATGTCCTTGATGATCGGATTGGCAAGCGAGGTGACTTCCTTCACCTGTCCGACCCTGCGCGGTCCCTGATCGTGGAAGTCCTTGCTCATTTCGGTACCCAGCGGGAAAAGAGGGAGGTGGAGAGCGCGCGGCCCTGCGTCTTGCCGTCGGTGCCGGCTTCGCGAATCACCAGCTCGCCGGATTCGACCACGCCGCCGGCGCCGCGCATCGTTTCGCGCATCAGCTCGTGGATCGAATAGAAGCTGGCGCGGATCGAATAGGCCGTCAGCACCAGGCCCACTGCCTTTGGCGACAGGATCTCGCGGCAGACGTCGAGCATCAGGGGCAGATGCTCGAAGAGATGCCAGACTTCGCCATTGGGGCCACGGCCGAATTTCGGCGGATCGGTGAGGATGATGTCGTATTGGCTGCCGCGGCGTTCTTCGCGCAGGATGAATTTCATCGCATCCTCGCAGATCCAGCGGATCGGCAACTTCTCCATGCGCCCAAGCGCCTGGTTTTCCCTTGCCCAGCCGATCGCCTTCTTCGAGGCGTCGACATGGGTAACCTCGGCGCCGGCTGCGGCGGCGACAAGCGAGGCGACGCCGGTATAACCGAAGAGGTTCAGCACCTTCAGCGGTCGGCCGGCCTTTTCGACCTGCTCTTTCATCCAGCTCCAGTGGACGATCTGCTCGGGAAAGACGCCGACATGACGGAAGGAGGTGAAGCGACCGAGGAAATCGACGCCGAGCAGATTGAGCGGCCAGGTCTCGCCGAGCGCCCCTTTCGGGAAGCGCCAGCGGCCGGTGCCTTCCTCGTCGGTGTCGCCGGTGAAGACGGCATCGACCTTTTCCCAGAGTTGGGGCGCCAGCGAAGGCCGCCACAGCGCTTGGGCCTCTGGGCGGATGATGCGGTAGGGGCCGTATTGCTCGAGCTTTTCGCCGTTGCCGCTGTCGATCAGGTGGAAGTCGCCGGCCCCGAGCGATTCGAGGATGACGGGCACGCGCTCAGTCGGACGCTCGCCGCTGCGTGTCATCAGGGGACGCACGACGGCGGCAGGCACAGCAGCCTCGCGCACCGCCTCGCGGGTTGCCGCCGGCCGCGCGACCGGCTTTGGCGGCCGGCCTGCCCGATCGTCCCTGCGGCTTTCACCGGAAGGACCTGATGTTTTCTTCTGGCCCGGCCGGCCTTCTCTTTGTTTCAACGTGCTCTTCCGCATCTCTGTCGGGGTGGCTTATCGGCTTTGCGTCCGCCACAGCGCCGTGCGTCTTTTTGAGACGCGCAAAGGACGCTGCAGCACTTGAATTATGCAGTAGCCCAGAAAACCGTGCCGGATCAACTGCGCAGCCGACCTGACCCGGGCAAACGACAGGGTCTCCCGGCGCGGCGCCTATTTCAAACCCTCGGAGGTCTGTGTGCGAAGCCAGCTTTCCGCCGCATAGAGGGCTGCGACATGCATCGATTGCATGATGACGGCGCCGGACTGCAGGTCGCTCAGGATGGCACCAAGATCCGCAAACAGCAGGTCGACCTTCTCGCCGGGGTCGAAAGATGGTTCGCCGGCCCGGCTGAGACCCAGCGCCAGCCAGCTCGTCACCACGTTGCTGTGGCTGGCGGCATTCGGATAGGAGGTGAGCAGCTTGACGAAGGTCGAGGCTTCATAGCCGGTCTCTTCCCGCAGTTCGCGCCGTGCCGCCGCCATCGCCGCATCGCCGGTCTCGCTATCGCTGGGTTCGACGCCGCCGGCGACGAGACCGGCCACGATCTCGCCGCGGCCGTGCCGGTATTCCCGCGTCAGCAGCACGCGCCCGTCGGGCATCAGCGGAATGACGTTGATCCAGTCAGGATAATCGAGCACATGGAATGGCGCGATGACGGTTCCATCGGCGGTGACGCAATCGTCGCTCCGGACCCGGATCCAGCGATCTTCATAGGTGATGCGGCTTGCCGTCACGCTCCACGGCTTCAGTTCGTCGTTCATCGGCCCATCCCCTATGTGTGTCAAATGTGTGCCAGGTCGGAACCCGGCAGATAACATTCCGTCCCGCCTTGGCAAAGCGCTTTCCCGCTGGGATAAGATGAGCTGACCGGAGATGGGGCTATCGAATGGATTTCACTGGCGAAGAACGCATCGCCGCGCCGCGGGACGTCGTCTGGGCAGCGCTCAACGATCCCGAGATCATGCGCGGCTGCATTCCAGGCTGTCAGAGCATCGAGCGGCTGTCGCCGAGCGCTTTCGAGGCGACGATCAAGGTCAAGTTCAGCCTGCTGTCTGCGACTTTTCATGGGTTGCTGACGCTTTCCAATGTCGATGCGCCGAAGAGCTACACATTGTCGGCCGAAGGCAAGGGCGGTCTTGCCGGCTTCGCCAGGGGCAGCGCCGATATCGTGCTTGAGGAAAGGGGGGCCGAGACCATCCTGCACTACCGGTCGAAGGCCGAACTCGGTGGCAGGCTCGCCCGGCTCGGTGCCCGCCTGCTCGATTCGACCTCGCAGAAGCTCGCCGAAGGGTTCTTTTCGGATTTCAATGCCGCCGTCGTCGCGAAGACGGCGGCCGGTTAGGCTTGGCGCGGGCTGAGGGTTTGTTTAAATCGACGTCATGACGTGGACCATCAGGCCGCCGCGGGCGGAAGACCAGGAAATGCTCGCGGAGATTTATCTTTCCGTGCGCCGCGAAACATTCGTCTGGGTCGATCCCGGCAAGTTCTATCGCGAGGATTTCGCCGTTCATACCAACGGCGAGACGGTCTTCGTCTGCGCGCATGAACGCGGCAGCGTCGCCGGCTTCCTGTCACTCTGGCCGGAGGACGACTTCATCCACATGCTCTATATCAGCCCTGAATTCCAGGGACAGGGCGCTGGCACGGCGCTGCTGTACGCCCTGCCGGAATGGCCGCAACACCGGTACAGGCTGAAATGCCTGGTGAAGAACCGGCGGGCGAAGGCGTTCTACCTTTCCCACGGGTTCCAGGTGACCGGCAACGGCGCCTCGCCGGAGGGTGACTATGAGGAATTGAGCTTTTTTCCGGTTTGAGACGCCGCCAAAGCTGGCCGTCGACATGCCAATCCGGTTTTATCGCGCCGGCAGCTGCCCGGCGATTTCCTCGGCACGGTTTTTGTGGCGGTCGGCCTCGCCTTGCCAGCGAATGGCTTCCTTGGCCTCGGTGCGGGCGCGCTTGCGGTGTTTGCCCTGGCTGAACCAGGTGGCGGCCGCGCCGATCAGCATGCCGGCGATCAGCGCGATGAACAGGAAGACGAAGAAGGGCGCGGAAACTGCAAGCACCTGGTCTTCGGGCCGGAACGGATTGAAGGCGAGCGTGACGATCTGCCGGTTGGCGACGCAAAAGACGATGAGGATGACGCCGAGCGGCAGCAGAATCAACAGGTTGACAATCTTCTTGGCCATTTGAGGTCTCCACGCGGCAGATTGCGCCGGTCTTTTTGCAGGGCGCGTTTCATGCTTGCAGCGCTATGTGTCCTTGATAGGACACGCAAAGCACGATGCGTTACCAGAATAGGAAAACGGCCCTCGAGTTCAAGTGCGGTTTCGCCGCAGGCAGCGACGGTTCAATCCTCTTCGTCGGCCTGGCCGGGATTGAGCCGCTCGCGCAGTTCCTTGCCGGTCTTGAAGAAGGGAACCCACTTCTCCTCGACGAAGACGGTATCGCCGGTCCGCGGGTTGCGGCCGGAGCGGGAAGGGCGGTTCTTGACCGAAAAGGCGCCAAAGCCGCGCAATTCGACACGGTTACCCGCAGCCAGTGCATCCGTGATCTCGTCGAGAACCGCGTTGACGATATTCTCGACGTCGCGATGATAGAGATGCGGGTTGCGTGCCGCAACAATCTGCACCAATTCGGACTTGATCACTTTCGCCCCCTTAAATTATTGATTTCTTATCAATCATGGCCAACCTGCCAAACTGAAAGCAGCCCGTCAAGAAGCAACTTTGGGGGCAGGATTCCATTGATATCCTGGGTTTTCATGAGATCATCATAACCGAAGATCGTAATCAACCGAGAAACAGCCCCAGCGAGCAGAAAGGGCGTATTGCTCTTCTTGTCCCAGTCCACCATTGGCAGATCGCTGTCGACGCCGCGTGACGTCAGATAGGCGCGGATCTCAGCCTCGCCGCCAATTGCATCGACGAGTTTCACCTTCAGCGCCTGGCGGCCGGTATAGATGGTGCCGTCGGCCAGTTTCAGCACCTCGTCGCGCCGCAGCTTGCGCCGGTCGGCAACCAGGTCGACGAACCAGTTATAGCTGTCGACCACCATGCTGCGGATCATCGCCTTGGCCTCTTCGCTCGCCTCGTGGAAGGGCGAGGGCTCGGCCTTCAGCGGCGAAGACTTGATCTCCTGCAGCGACACGCCGATCTTGTCGAGCAGCGGCTGGATCTGCGGATACTGGAAGATGACGCCGATCGAGCCGGTGATCGAGCTGTCGCCGGCAATGATCGTATCGCCGGCGGTGGCGATCATGTATCCGGCGGACGCGGCAAGCGTGCGCACGTCGGAGACGACAGGCTTCTTGGCCGATATCGCACGGATCGCCTTGAAGATTTTTTCGCCGCCATAGGTCGTACCGCCGGGCGAGGAGATCGAAATCACCGCCGCCTTCACCTGGTCGCTGGTCTCGACCTTCTTCAGCCGCTCCAGAAGCTCGTCGTCGTCGACGATCAGTCCGGATATCGTCACATGGGCGATATGCGGGCGCTGCGTCCCGGCATCGCCGAGGGCAAAGCGGTAGAAGGCGAAACCAAGTGCCACGATGAGGGCCACCGCGAAGAGGCGCCAGAAGCCGAGCTTGCGGCGCAGCCGCCGGCGATCCGCAATGATCGAACTGTCCATGGAAACCTCCAGCGCTGGCACCGGCTTCGGCATGCCGCCGATCAATCCGGTGAAATAGGGTGGCAGCGGCCCGTACGAATGCCACTTTTGAATGTTTTTCCGTTTTGTTGCTTGTTGCAGAAAAAATTCCATATTGGCAAGCCAATGTAATAATGCGAAACGAACTGTGATTGGCGGCCGGCTTTGTTATCGAGGCGCGGCGATCACCGCACATGGACGAGGCCTATGCTCGATACCCTGAAGAACAACGGACATGCCGCCTATTCAGGGTCAGGCAGGAGCGCCTATGGCGACGCGTTGTTCCATTCCGCCCGCGTGCGGCGGCTGAAGATATTGCTGCCGGTGGCCGCCCTCATCATCGCGGCGAGCCTCACCGCGGTGGCGTTGGTCAGCATCTATCTGCCCGAGAATGTCAAGATGGAAGGCGCCAAGATCGAGAACGGCAAGGTCGTGATGGAAAAGCCGGCGATATCAGGACGCAATTCCGACGGCATCAACTATTCGATGCTGGCCGAAAGGGCTCTGCAGGATATCCGCAATCCCAATCTCATCACGCTCGAGACGATCAAGGCCGCCGTGCCGATGAATGACGGCCTGATCGCCCGCGTCGTCGCCTCGACCGCCGATTACAACCGCGCCACCGACAACCTGCATATGACGGCCCCCTTCACCCTGGTGCTGAGCAGCGGCCTCAATGCGAATTTCCAGTCCGCGCAGCTCGACATCAAGGGCGGAAACATGCGGAGCGACGACCCCGTTACCATCACCAAGGACAATGCCTCCATTGTTGCGAACACGCTTCAGATAACCGATAAGGGGCGGGTGATCACATTCGAGGGGAATGTTCGAATGAATGTCGATCCGTCCACCATCCATAAACAGGGCACCTAACCAGCCGGGTCATCCATGACAAAAGATTGTCGCATTTCCACTTGCAAGACAGGCATGGCATTCATTGCCGGCGCATTTGCCCTTATTCTGACGGCCTCGGGCGCGGGTGCGCAGTCGACCACGATGTCGGGCATGAAGCTTTCCAACGACCAGCCGATCCAGATCGAAAGCGACAAGCTTGAGATCCATGACCAGGAACACACCGCGCTCTTCACCGGCAAGGTCAAGGTCGTCCAGGGCACGACGACGATGCAGTCCGGCAAGATGACCGTCTATTACAAGGACAAGGCGGCAAAGCCGGCTGCTGACGGCGCGCAACCCGCTGCCCAGCCGGAGCAGTCGGCCTCGCTTGCATCGGGAAGTGCTGATATCGACAAGATCCTGGTGACGGACAAGGTCCTCCTGACCTCTGGCACGCAGACGGCGACCGCCGATGACGGCAATTTCGACATGGCCTCGCAAACATTCACCCTCACGGCAAATGAGGGGAACAAGGTTATTCTGTCGGACGGGCCGAACGTCTTCACCGGCTGCAAACTGACGGTTCACATGCAGACTGGCCAGGCGGAGCTTGAAAGCTGCGGCGGGCGTGTCCAGATTCAGCTCGATCCGAAATCGAAGCCGAATACACCGCAGCAGAAGCAGAACTGAGAAGCCGGCCTCCCACGTGAAATTATCATCGCTATCCACCATGTTCGGCAAGCCCGGGCCACAAGCTGCGGGTGCCGCCGACAAGAGCCGCTATCAGGGAACGCTGATCGCACGCGGTCTGACGAAGACCTATGCGACGCGGCGCGTCGTCAACGGCGTTTCGCTGGTGGTGCGCCGTGGCGAGGCCGTTGGCCTGCTCGGCCCGAACGGCGCCGGCAAGACCACCTGTTTTTATATGATCACCGGCCTTGTGCCGGTGGATGAAGGCACAATCGAGATCGACGGCAACGACGTCACGACCATGCCGATGTACCGCCGGTCGCGCCTTGGCGTCGGTTACCTGCCGCAGGAAGCCTCGATTTTCCGCGGGCTGACGGTGGAAGAGAATATCCGCGCCGTCCTCGAAGTGCATGTGAAGGACAAGGCCGAGCGCGAGCAGAAGCTGAACGAGCTGCTGGAGGAATTCCATATCCAGAAGCTGCGCAAGAGTGCCGCCGTCGCCCTGTCCGGCGGTGAGCGCCGCCGCCTCGAAATCGCGCGTGCGCTTGCGACCGACCCGACCTTCATGCTACTCGACGAGCCCTTCGCCGGCGTCGACCCGATCTCGGTCGCCGACATCCAGAATCTCGTTCACCACCTGACGGCACGCGGCATCGGCGTTCTCATCACCGACCACAATGTGCGCGAGACGCTGGGTCTCATCGACCGCGCCTACATCATCCATGCCGGTGAGGTGCTGACCCATGGCCGGGCGAACGACATCGTCAACAATCCGGAAGTGCGCCGGCTCTACCTCGGCGACAATTTCAGCCTCTGATGCCGGGCCGCCCGCAGAAATTCACCTTGTCGGCATAGTTCCGCTTGACCAAATCCGATAAAAAAGCAATTTTTGGGCCAACTTGGATTTCCGCGGCCTGAAGCCTTGATTGGACGCGGTTTCCCGGAGGAATTGAGGGGAGTTTCGCGTCCGTCATGGCACTGTCCGCCAATCTTTTCCTGCGCCAGACCCAGTCCCTGGTGATGACACCGCAACTGATGCAATCCATCCAGTTGCTGCAGATGACGCATTTTGAACTCACCCAGTTCATCGCCCAGGAAGTCGAGAAGAACCCGCTGCTCGAATTTCCGTCGAATGACGGCGAGGGGGGCGGCGAACGCGGCGAATCCGAAGATGGCGAGTATGCTCATCAGCCGGAGGATGCCGGGTCGGATGACGGTTACGACAACCGGACCGAGGCGCTTTCCAGCGACTGGTATGACAATGGCGGCAGCGCCAGCACGAGCCGGCTGAACGACGAACTCGACGCCAATTACACCAATGTCTTTCCTGATGACGGTGCCCCGCAGCGCCTCGATGCGCCGGAGCTCGTCAGCCAGTGGAAATCGATGCCGGGCAGCGGCGAGGGCGCCGACTACGATCTCGATGATTTCGTCGCCGGCCAGGTGTCGCTGCGTGATCATCTCGCCCAGCAGATCCCCTTCGTCCTGCCTGACATGGCCGACCGGCTGATCGCGCAGAATTTCGTCGACCAGCTCGACGACTGCGGTTATCTGCAGGCCGATATCGTCGAGGCGGGCGAGAGGCTGGGCACGAGCCTTGCACAGGCCGAACGGGTGCTCGCCACCCTCCAGAGCCTCGATCCGCCGGGTGTTTTCGCCCGCAGCCTCGCCGAATGCCTGGCGATCCAGCTCAGGCAGAAGGACCGGTATGACCCCGCCATGCAGGCTCTGGTCGAAAACCTCGAACTCCTGGCGCGGCGTGATTTCGCCACGTTGAAGCGGCTCTGCGGCGTCGACGAGGAAGATCTTCTCGACATGCTCGGCGAGATCCGCCAGCTCAATCCCAAGCCCGGCAGCGGTTTCGAGGCAGGTGTTTCCGAAGCGATCATGCCGGATGTGGTCGTCAGAGCCTCTTCGGACGGCGGCTGGCTGGTCGAGCTCAATCCGGATACGTTGCCGCGCGTGCTGGTCAACCAGTCCTATTTTTCCCGTGTGACGAAGAACGGCGAGGACCACGCGTTCCTCTCCGATTGCCTGCAGAGCGCCAACTGGCTGACGCGCAGCCTCGACCAGCGGGCAAAAACCATCATGAAGGTGGCCAGTGAAATCGTCCGCCAGCAGGACGCCTTCCTGCTGCATGGCGTCGATTGCCTGCGCCCGCTGAACCTGAAAACGGTCGCCGAGGCGATCAAGATGCATGAATCCACCGTCAGCCGCGTCACGTCGAACAAATATATGCTGACGCCGCGCGGCCTCTTCGAACTCAAATATTTCTTCACTGTCTCGATCAGCGCGGTCGCGGGCGGCGACAGTCATTCGGCCGAGGCCGTGCGTCACAAGATCCGTGCGCTGATCCTGCAGGAGAGCCCGGAGGCGGTGCTTTCCGATGACGATATCGTCGACATGCTGAAGAAGGGCGGCGTCGATCTCGCCCGCCGCACGGTTGCGAAATACCGGGAGGCAATGAACATCGCCTCTTCGGTCCAGCGCCGCCGCGAGAAGCGGGCACTCGCCAAGGTCGCGGGCTTCTGACGCAGCAATGCTTCGACCTCGATCGAAGCATCCGGCCTGAAAATCCCGTTATTCCTCTCCGGTGCCCTGCGCCTTTTCAGACGCGCAACGGCGCCGCAACCCTTTGAATTGTCTTCAATGAAGATCGAAATGCCGACGATGACGCCGCAAAATCCGAACCTTGCCAGGGAGCATTTCCTGCTGCTGGTGCTGGCGACCCTCTGGGGTTCCTCCTATAGCTTCATCAAGATCGGCGTCGAGACTATCCCGCCGCTAACGCTGATCGCCGCCCGCACGCTGATTGCCGGCGGCATTCTGCTTGCCGTGCTGCGCCGCCGGCGTGTCCGCCTGCCGCGCGATGGTGCGACCTGGCGCCGGTTTTTCGTTCAGGCCTGTCTGAACAGCGTCGTCCCCTTCACGCTGATCGCCTGGGCAGAACAGTCCGTCGATGCCGGATTGGCGGTGATCCTGAATTCGGCAACGCCGATCTTCACCTTCCTGCTGACCGTGCTGATGACCCGCCATGAGCAGGTGACACTGCGAAGGCTTTTCGGCGTCATCGCGGGGCTTGTCGGCATCTGCCTTGTCATCGGCGTTGAAGCGCTCGGCGGTCTCGGCGAAAGCCTGATGGCGCAGCTGGCCATCATCCTGGCGACCATCTGCTATGCAGGTGCCGCGATTTTCAGCAAGAACTTCAAGGGGCTCGATCCCGCAGTGCCGGCGGCCGGCTCGTTGATTTCAGGCGCGGTCATTCTCCTGCCTATGAGCCTTGTCGTCGATCAGCCATGGGAACTCAATCCGTCGGCGGCATCGATGCTGGCGCTACTTGCCCTCTCCGCCTTTTCGACGGCCCTTGCCTTTACGATCTATTTCCGTCTCGTCCAGACGCTGGGTTCGGTCGGAACCACCTCGCAAGCCTATCTCAGAGTGCCGATCGGTGTTGCGATCGGCATCGTCTTTCTCGGCGAAAGGCTGAGCCAGACGGCCTGGGTCGGACTCGTCTGCGTCATATCAGGTGTCGCCGCCATGACGATCCCCGCAAGAAGGGACGCAACGCAAGCGCGAAACGCGTAAAGTGGATGGGCTGGCGATTGGCGATATGCCTTGCCCGACAAGGTATCCGCCACACGTGCCGCCGAGGGTGATTCGGCGCCCTATTGACTTTTGGGCATGCTGTGGCTAGAAGCCCGCCGCAATCGATGCCGCGAACGGCGTCTGGAGTTATCCCCAGCATCAGAAGGGTACCAAGGACCCGCAGGCCTAAGCCGATCTTGCTTGAGATTGTGCGAAGTGCTTGGATGAACCTGAGGCTTGGCGTAAACTGATACCCGCAAACGACCATAAGAAGGGAAACTCCATGAGTGTGCGTGTATCCGGGAAACATATGGAAATTGGTGAATCCTTCCGTCAAAAGATCGAGGACCAAATTGGTATGGCCATCACGAAATACTTCGACGGGGGATATTCCGGCCAGGTGACCGTGGAAAAGGCGAGTTCTCGTTACTCGGCGGACTGCAAGCTTCATCTCGACAGCGGGGTGGTACTGCATGCGGCTGGCGAAGCGACCGACCCGCAGTTGGCTTTCGACGCCGCCTCGCAGCGGATCGAAAAACGGCTGCGGCGTTACAAGCGCAAGCTGAAGGACCATCACGCCGGAAACCATCTGAATGGTTTTGCAGAGGTCTCCTACACGGTTATGGATTCCGTTCCTGATCACGATGATGAAATCGCCGACGATTTCGCTCCGGCCATCGTTGCTGAAAGCACGAAGCAGCTGAAGACCATGTCGGTCGCCACCGCCGTGATGGCGCTCGACATGACCGACGAGCCGCTTCTTCTGTTCCGCAGCCCCGGCAAGGAACATCTGAACATCGTTTACCGTCGGCACGACGGAAATATTGGCTGGATCGATTCAGCCAGTATCAAAGGCTGAGATCAGCGTGGTGAGCGGCGGTGTTCCGCCGCTCCTTGCATTTGATCCCGGCGACAGAAGGAAAAAGAAATGGCATTGGCAGATTTGCTCCATCAGGATGCGATCATTCCCGCCCTCAGAGTAAATTCCAAGAAACAGTTGCTTCAGGAATTGGCTGCAAGAGCCGCCAGGATCACCGGGCTTTCCGAACGGGAGATCTTCGACGTTATCCTGCAGCGCGAACGCCTGGGCTCGACCGGCGTCGGCAACGGCATCGCCATTCCCCACGGCAAGCTGGGAAACATCCATTCGATCGTCGGTATCTTCGCCCGGCTGGAGCAGCCCGTCGATTTCGAGGCGCTAGATGATCAACCGGTCGATCTCGTGTTCCTGCTGCTTGCGCCGGAGGGCGCAGGCGCCGATCATCTCAAGGCTCTGTCGCGTATCGCCCGCGTGCTGCGCGATCACGATCTGGTCGCCAAGCTGCGCGCCACCGATTCCTCCCAGGCGATCTATGCCTTCCTCAACGAAGAGCAGACGTCGAACGCTGCCTGACGCACGCCGCGCGATAACGCATCTATTCTCGCATGCAAAAGGCGCCTGATCTCTCAGGCGCCTTTTTACATTATGAGGGGTTAATCGATCAGAACTCTTCCCAGCTGTCTTGCGCCACGGCCGCGGACCCGCGCGACGGGACAACGGAGCGACGGACCGCGGGGGCGCGAGGCGAAGGGGCCGCGGCTGTCGGCGCCCGCATCTTTTGCGCGACCGAGCCAAGCGCTGCGGCGTTCTCCGAACCCGAGACATTGAAGCGGGTGGCGAGCGCCTTCAGCGTCTGTGCCTCGTCGTTGAGTGCGACGCTGGCGGCGGTCGCTTCCTCCACCATCGCCGCATTCTGCTGCGTTACCTGGTCCATCTGGTTCATGGCCTGGTTGATTTCCTTCAAGCCGACAGCCTGTTCGCTCGCCGATGCCGAGATCTGCCGGATGAGGTCGTTGATGCCCATCACCTGTTCGGCGATCTTGTGCAGCGTGCCGCCGGCGCGCCCGACGAGATCGACGCCTTCCTTGACCTGGACGGCCGAGCTGTTGATCAGCGTCTTGATTTCCTTGGCGGCATTGGCCGAACGCTGCGCGAGTTCACGTACCTCCTGGGCGACGACGGCAAAACCCTTGCCGGCTTCCCCGGCACGCGCCGCCTCGACACCCGCATTCAGGGCGAGCAGGTTGGTCTGGAAGGCGATCTCGTCGATGACGCCGATGATCCGCGAAACCTCCGTCGAAGATTGTTCGATCCCTTGCATCGAGGCAATCGCCTTCTGCACCACTTCGCCCGACTTTTCCGCATCCTGGCAGGCGAGGTTGACGTTGTCGGCCGCCGTGCGCGCATTCTCGGCGCTGGAATCGACCTGCGCGGTGAGCTCGTTGAGCGCCGCCGCCGTCTCTTCCAGGCTTGCGGCCTGCTGCTCGGTGCGCTTGGCGAGGTCGGAAGCGCTGTTGCTGATTTCGCCGGTGCCGGAGCCGATGTTGGCGACGCTGAGGTTCATCGTGTTGATCGTCTCTTCGAGGCTCGCAAGGGCGGCGTTGAAATCCTGTTTCAGCTTGCCGTATTCGCCGGGGAACTCATCGGTGATGCGGTGGCTGAGATTGCCTTGCGACAGCGCGGAAAGGCCGGCGCCGACGATCGAGACGATATGGCGCTGCAGCGACACCGATTCCTGGCGTTCCGATTCCGAGCGGCTGCGCTCGGTCTCGGCGGCCTGGCGCTGGTTGGCGGCCTCGTCTTCGATGCGGCGGCTGTCGGCGAGCGTGAAGCGGAAGCCTTCGAGCGCCTTGGCGACCGAACCGACTTCGTCGCTGCGGTCCTGGGCGGCGATTGGTTCGCCATATTGGCCGTCGCTCAGCGCCCTGACGCTGGCGACCAGCCCGCCGAGCGGCCGCTGCACGAAAGAGCGGACCGCGAAATAGAGCGCCAGCATGACCGCGCCAAGCACGATCAGCCCGTTGATGATCATCATATAAGTCTGGTCGCGCACCGGCGCGTTGATCGCCGTGTGCGGCACGTCGACGAGCACGACCCAGGTGGCGTTGACGCCGGGGACCGCGAACGGATAGACGACGCGATCGAAGGGATCGAGGCCGTCATAGCTGAGGTTCCTGACGAGGCCGGGCTGCTTGCTCGACAGCGCCGACTTGACGATGTCGGTACCCTCGCCGTCATATTCCTTGGTCATCAGGTCGGGGATCGGCGCGACGATCCAGTTGCCGGCCTGCGACAGCAGCGTGACTCGGCCCGAACCGAAAGGATGCAGCGCCTGCAGCTTGTCGGTCAACGACTTCAGCGAAATATCGACGCCGCTGACGCCGATCATCTTGCCATCAGACATGACCGGATAGGCAATCGAGGTCAGTAGCGTCGGCACATCCGTTCCCTCGGCCATATAGGGCGTGGTGATCGCGCCCTTGCCGCTGTCGGCGGCAAGCTTCCACCATGCGGCGGTATAGTCATTGTCGAAGGTCGAATATTGGATGCCGCCGTCCTTGGTCTTCGACCAGTAGGGCGTGAAGGCGCCGTTCTTGTTGGTGCCTTCGTCATTGTTGTTGGCAATCTCGGTGGTCTTGCCGTCAAGCGCGCCGAGTTGTTCGCAGAACCAGCTGCCGAAGGCGAAGGCGTTCTGCTCGAGATTGGCCTTCAGCACGTTGATCATGCCCTTGCGGTCGAGCGATTTGCCGTCATGGCCACGGCCGATGACGCCCGACATGGTGCGAGCGGCGCTGGCGAGTTCGCCGACATGGGCGGCGATTTCGTTGGCGATCGATTTCGCCTCGAGGTTGGCCTGATCCATCGTCAGCGTCTGGACGCGATCCCGGGTCTGGCCGATGAGGAAAAAGTTCGAAACAATGAGAACAAGCGCGATAGCGATGCCGGTGATGACGATAAGTTTCGCGGCAAGCGATTTCATGCGAAAAATGAACATGGGGCCCTCGGGCAAGGATGCGCCGAACGGGCATTCTCCGGCGCAGGAGCAAAGGCTTCGCCCCGTCATGGAGCAGCCGCCTACAGCGCCGCGCGTCTTTTCGAGACGCGCAAAGGACGCTGTAGCACTTTGAATGGCTGCATAATTTTATCCTTAAATCGATTCCGATTTAAGGAATTATGCAGTGGACAGCTGGATTCCAAAAGTGCAAGGAACCGGCGACCACGGGCAACATCGCCGGAGATCTCTTAAATTTGAATGAAACTCGATCGATCGAGACAAGGAAAATCGCCGGAACGCCCTGAATTACAGGGAGTTTTGCCGGCGGTTTCGCAAAGAGACGCCCCTATATCCTGTCTGCGACTTCCTCGCTCAAGGGGATCGAAGGTTGCGCCCCTGCCTTGAGGCATGCGAGCGAACCGGCAACCGCCGCACGACGCAGCGCCGAGACAAAATCGAGGCCGTCGTCGAGGCTCGCGGCGAAATAGCCGCAGAATGTGTCTCCTGCGCCGACCGTATCGACAGGTTCGATCTTGAGACCCTGCGCTCGTGAAATCGCCCCGTCGCGGATGGCGATGACCCCGTCGGCGCCGAGCGTCACGATCAGCGTCTGGCCCGTCTCCGCATGCAGGCGCGCAAGGGCTGCCTCGCGCGCTTGGGCGTCCATGCTCTCCTGCCCGGCGAGCCTCTCGAATTCGGTCTCGTTGGCGATGACGATATCGGCAAGCCGGCCGAGACGCGGCGCATCGGGGATCAGCGGCGCGAGGTTGAGGATGCTGGTGACGCCCTTGGCGCGGGCAGCCGACAGCGCGCGCTCGACGGCAGCAGCCGGTACTTCGAGCTGCAGCATCAGGATATCGCCTTCGTTCATGCGGCCGATCGCCGTCTCGGCATCGGCAGGCGCGACTTGGCCATTGGCGCCGGGAACGACGGCAATCATGTTCTCGCCGTCGCCGCGGACAAGGATCAGCGCCGTACCTGTTGGACCGTCGACATGGTTGATGAGGGACAGGTCGGTGCCTGCATCATCGAGCAGGGCCAGCGCCTCCGCAGCAAAGGCATCCTTGCCGACGGCGCCGGCCATATGCACGTAGCGGCCGGCGCGGCGCGCTGCCAGCGCCTGGTTGGCGCCCTTGCCACCGGCGGCCGTCGCAAAGCCGTTGCCGGCCACCGTCTCGCCGGGCTTCGGCAGGCGCTCGGTCGTGGCGATGAGATCCATGTTGATGGACCCGAAAACTGTGATCATGAATGTGTCCCGTCTTCTGGAGCATGCGGACGACATCATGCTCCTACTGTTTCATGCGGGCGAGACACTGCCCGAAGCGATCACTCCTCGTCAACCACCCGGAGCTTCAGAAGACCGGTGCGGCTTTCTACCGATTTGGCCGCGGCCTCGCCGTCGCGGGCGGAGCTTGCATCGCCGCCGCCCGCCTCGAATTCCAGCGCTTCGATCTTGGCGCCGCGCCTGGTGAGCTTGTCGGCTGACGTGACCACCATGTCGATATCCTTCTGCGCCATGGCGAAATGGCCCTGCAGCTTGCGCACCCGCTCGTCGAGGCGGCTGAGGTCGTCCATCAGTATCGCCACTTCACCCTGGATCAGATGCGCCTGCGCCCGCATGCGCTGATCCTTGAGCACGGCCTGGATGACCTGGATCGACAGCATCAGCAGCGACGGTGAGACGATGACGATGCGTGCGCGGTGCGCCTTCTGCACCACCGGCTCGAAATGCTCGTGGATCTCGGCGAAGATCGATTCCGACGGCACGAAGAGAAAGGCCGTATCCTGGGTCTCCCCCTGGATCAGGTATTTCTCGGAAATGTCCTTTATATGGACCTCCATGTCGCGGCGGAACTGCTGGCCGGCGATCTTGCCGGCCTCGGGGTTGCCGGCGTCGCGGATCGCATTCCAGGCTTCGAGCGGAAATTTCGCGTCGATGACAAGCGGCGGCGCGCCGTTCGGCATGCGGATCGTGCAGTCCGGCCGCGAACCGTTGGACAGTGTCTGCTGGAAGGCGTAGGCGCCCATCGGCAGACCGTCGGCGACGATCGTTTCCATCCTGGACTGGCCGAAGGCGCCGCGCGTCTGCTTGTTGGACAGAATGGCCTGCAGCCCGACGACATCCTTGGCGAGCGTCTGGATATTGTTCTGCGCGGCATCAATGACCGCCAGCCGCTCCTGCAGCCGCTGCAGGTTCTCATGCGTCGATTTCGTCTGCTCGGTGATCGTCGAACTGACGCGCTGCGACATGCCGTCGAGGCGTTGGCTGATCGTCTGGTTGAGTTCGCTCTGCCGCGCGCCGAAGACCTCGGTCATCGCCGCGATGCGGCCCTGCATCTCCGCCTGGATCTTCAAAAGCTCGGCCATGCGCGCTTCGTTTTCCTCAGCACGAAAGCTCGCTTCCTCCGCCTGCTCGCGGCGAAGGCTGACGCCGCGCAGCAGAAGCACGATCACCAGCAGGGCGAAGGCGGCGAGAACGCCGCCGACAAGCGCCACCATGGCCGGGCTGATCGAGGCAAGGGCAAGGGCGAGCGATTCGGAATGTATGGTCATGCCGCGAGCATAACAGAAGAAATGGCGATATATAGATCAAAACGTGAACGGAATGGGGTGGCCTCAATATCCTCGCAAGCGACCGCTCTTCCTCCCGTGGGGAGAAGTCCGCAACATGGGTGCGATCACCCAGCAGAATTCAGACATGGTCGAGCAATCCTCGGCGGAAACCAGCCGGCTCAAGGACGAGGTGGAGACCCTGATCGAGCTGCTGCGGCGCTTCCGCGCCCGGCCGGAGGGCCGCTCCGCCGGTGCTGGTCGACGGGCTGCCTGAGGCCAATATGGCAAAATTCCAGACGGGGATGCAAAAAAGCGTATTCCGCGCCTACCGGATAATTCCATAGTCGGAAAAGATGGGTTATGGGAACGCCATGACCATCAAGCCACTCATCATTCTTCCCGATCCCGTTCTCCGCCAGCTGTCCAAGCCGATCGAGCGGGTGGATTCCGACCTGCAGCGTCTTGCCGACGATATGCTGGAAACCATGTACGACGCGCCGGGCATCGGCCTTGCCGCGATCCAGATCGGCGTGCCGCGCCGCATGCTCGTCATCGACATCGCGCGCGAGGGCGAGGAAAAGCAGCCGCAGGTCTTCATCAATCCTGAGATCGTCAAATCCTCCGACGAGCGCTCCGTCTATGAGGAAGGCTGTCTTTCGATTCCGGATTATTATGCCGAGGTCGAACGGCCGGCCACCGTCTCGGTCAAATATCTCGACCGCAACGGCAAGGAGCAGACCGTAGAAGCCGACGGGCTGCTTGCCACCTGCCTGCAGCATGAGATCGACCACCTGAACGGTGTGCTCTTCATCGATCACATCTCGCGGCTGAAGCGGGAGATGGTGATCAAGAAATTCACCAAGGCGGCGAAGTCCAAGGCGCTCTGACGCTGCGTTGAAAATTCACCGGCCAGGCACTATGATATCACTGATATCATGACGGAGGTGCCGAATGGGTGATTTTCTGATCAGAAATATTTCCGAAGCAATGAAGCGAGACATTGCGGAATCGGCGCAGCGGAGCGGCAACAGCCTTTCTGACGAGGCCAAGGAGCTTTTGCGGGAAGCGCTGAAAAGAAAAACAGAAGCAAGGCCCGAGACTTTGTCGGCGTACGAAGCAATACGCGCCGCTTTCGTCAGCGAAAACGCAGTCGACGATGAATTTGCTGCAATCATGGACAAAATCGAGGCCGAGCGGAAAAAGGATTTCGGCCGGCCGTTCGAGTATTTCGAATGATCGTTCTCGATACGAATGTGATTTCCGAGTTCGCCAGGCCATTGCCGAATGAAAAGGTGAAGACCTGGATATTGCGGCAGGATAGCTCGAGAATCTGGCTTTGCACGGTTGGCTTGACGGAGCAGATTTACGGAGCCGAAAGGGTTTTCTTGAAGACAGGATCGGACCGCTTCTTTCGCGCGATCGAGAATTTGGTGAAAGGCCAGTTTCGCGACCGGATCGCCGGCTGGGATTTGGAAACGGCCATGGCAACCGGTCGCTTGCGGGCGAAACGCGAAAGCATGGGGCGGCCGATTTCTGTCCAGGATGCTATGATTGCCGCCATCTGCCTTACGAACGGCGCGACGCTTGCTACCCGCAACACCAGAGATTTCGAGGGGCTTGATCTCAAGCTCGTAAACCCGTTTGAAGACGGCTGATCCTCAATTGGCGAGATAAAATGTCTCTTCGCATCATCTTCATGGGAACCCCGGAGTTCTCGGTTCCAACCCTGCGCCTGCTCGTCGATGCCGGCCACCGGATCGTTGCTGTCTATACGCAGCCGCCACGGCCGGGCGGTCGGCGCGGGCTTGATCTCCAGAAATCGCCGGTGCATCAGGCGGCAGAACTGCTCGGCCTCCCGGTCTTCACCCCGGTCAATTTCAAGGCCCCCGAGGAGCGTGAAAGGTTTCGCGCGTTCAATGCCGATGTCGGCGTCGTCGTTGCTTACGGGCTATTGCTGCCGGAAGCGATTTTGAATGGCACCCGGGATGGCTGCTACAACGGTCATGCCTCGTTGCTGCCGCGCTGGCGCGGTGCCGCACCCATCCAGCGGGCGATCATGGCCGGCGACGCAAAGACCGGCATGATGGTGATGAAGATGGACAAGGGCTTGGATACCGGTGCCGTAGCGCTGACCCGCGAGGTCGAGATCGGCCCGAACATGACGGCCGGCGAGCTGCACGACCGGCTGATGCTCGTGGGCGCCAAGGCGATGGCAGAGGCCATGGTGAAGCTGGAGATGAACGATCTGCCGCTGACGCCGCAGCCGGAAGCCGGCGTGCTTTATGCCGCCAAGATCGACAAGGCCGAGACCCGCATCGATTTTTCCAGGGATGCCAAGGACGTGCACAATCACATCCGTGGCCTGGCGCCGTTTCCGGGGGCCTGGTTCGAGCTCGAAATCGGCGGCAAGCCGGAGCGGGTGAAAGTGCTGGCGTCCGAACTGGCTGAGGGGCAGGGTGCTGCCGGGCAATTGCTGACGGATGATCTTGTGGTCGCCTGCGCTTCGGGCGCGGTGCGGCTGACCAGGCTGCAGAAGGCCGGCGGCAAGCCGCTGGCGGCGGCCGATTTCCTCAGGGGCACGCCGCTTGCGGCGGGCACGAGGCTTTCCTGATGCCGCGTTTCCGCATGACCGTCGAATATGACGGCCGCCCCTATGTCGGCTGGCAGCGGCAGGAAAATGGCCATTCGGTGCAGGGCGCGATCGAGGCCGCGGTGCTGTCGCTGACCGGCGAGGCAGTGTCGGTCCGCGGCGCGGGACGCACCGATTCCGGCGTCCACGCCATGGGGCAGGTGATCCATGCCGATCTTTCGAAGGCGTGGTCGCCCTACCAGCTGCAGAATGCCTTGAACGCGCATCTGCGGCTCGCCGGCGAGCGGGTCTCCATTCTCGACGTCGAGGTGGCTCCCGAGTTCTTCGATGCGCGTTTTTCGGCGCTGCGGCGCCATTACCTCTATCGCATCGTCAGCCGGCGGGCGCCGCTGGCGCTCGAAGCCGGCAAGGCCTGGTGGGTGCCGAAGGTGCTCGATCACGAGGTCATGCACGCCGCCGCCCAGCGGCTGGTCGGTCGGCACGATTTTTCCACCTTCCGCGCCGCCCATTGCCAGGCAAACAGCCCGGTGCGCACGCTCGACCGGCTGGATGTGACGCGTAACGGCGAGCTGATCGAGATCCGCGCCACGGCGCAGAGTTTTCTCCACAACCAGATCCGTTCCTTCGCCGGCACGCTGAAGCTTGCCGGCGAAGGCAAATGGACGCCTGATGATGTCGAGGCAGCGCTTAAGGCGCGCGACCGCAAGGCCTGCGGCCCGGTGGCGCCGCCGGACGGGCTCTATTTCATGCAGGTGGATTATCCCGACGTGATCCCCGATCGCCGAAGGCCGGTCACCGATAATGATGACGGCGCCGAAAGCGATGATCTATCGGAGGCTTGATCAGGCAGGATAGATGCCGAGGAAGTGTTGCAGATATTCCGAAAGGATCATTGATGGCACGAGCAGCACCAGTGTCAGCGCCCCGGTCATCAGCGCATGACCGTGGCAGATCATCCGGAGAATGCGCGCCAGGACGAAGACCTGCGCCAGCATGAAGGCGAGCAGCAGCAGCGAGACGAGGCCGACGGAGCCGGGCAGAAAGAACACCAGCGCCAGCAGCAGCCCGTTAATATAGGAGAGCGGCACGCCGAGCCAGTTGACGCTGACGACGACGGGGGCGAAACGCTCGCCCATGCGAAAAGCAAGCAGCAGCAACCCGGCAAAGACCAGCGGCACGAACCAGTTGGCGACCTCGACGAGGCCGAGCCTGATGTAGAAAGGAAAATCAACATCGGCTTCCGGCGGCATCGCCCGCAGGAAGGCCTGTCGCCACCAGAGCCAGGAAATCCCCATCGGCGGCAGGCACCAGGCCATCGCCCAGAACGAACGGTTGACGCCGCGCTCGGACATGTCGAGGTAGCGGAAGCCGCGCGGATCCAGCCGGATCAGCAGCCAGAGGCCGGCCAGATAATATTGGACCTCCCTAAAGCCCGGCATTGGCGAACCAGCGGGCGATGAAGATTTCGTAGATCGCCGTCAGCATCTCCAGATCGGCGACAGCGACGCGCTCATCGACCATGTGCATCGTCTGACCGACGAGGCCGAACTCGACGACCGGGCAATAATCCTTGATGAACCGCGCATCCGACGTGCCGCCGGTGGTCGAAAGCCGCGGCGATTGGCCGGAAATGCTTTCGACGGCTGAAGACAGCGAGGCGATCAGCGCATTGTTGCGCGTCAGGAAGACATGGCTCGGCCGGTCGGCCCAGACGATATCATAGGCCACCGGTTCGCGGCCCGGCCGCAACGCGCCGTTGCCCGCAGCGGCGTCGAGACGACGCAGGATTTCGGCACGCAGCGTTTCGGCGGTCCAGCTATCGTTGAAGCGGATGTTGAAGCTTGCCGATGCCTTGGCGGGAATGACGTTGGTTGCCGGATTGCCGACATCGACCGTGGTCACTTCGAGGTTCGACGGCTGGAAATCGTCGGTGCCGCCGTCAAACGGCGGGTTCATCAGCGCGTGCGTCAGTTGCAGCATGCCGCGCACCGGATTGTCGGCAAGATGCGGATAGGCGGCATGGCCCTGGACGCCGTGAACGGTGATCCTGCCCGACAGCGAGCCGCGCCGGCCGATCTTGATCATGTCGCCCAGCCTGTCCGGATTGGTCGGCTCGCCGACGAGGGAGGCATCCCAGTGCTCGCCGCGTTCGGCCGCCCATTGCAGCAGCTTGATCGTGCCGTTGATCGCCGGGCCTTCTTCGTCACCGGTGATCAGGAAGGAGATCGAGCCGTTGGGCGGCCCGTTTTTCTCGATATGACGGGCAACGGCGGCGACGAAACAGGCAATGCCGCCCTTCATGTCGACGGCGCCGCGGCCGAAAAGCTCGCCCTTCGAAATCTCGGCGCCAAAGGGCGGATGCGTCCAGGCGGATTCGTCGCCGACCGGCACGACATCGGTATGGCCGGCAAACATCAGATGCGGCCCGTCCCTGCCGAGGCGGGCATAGAGGTTTTCGATGTCGGGTGTTCCCTCTTCGCTCGCCTTCACCTTGTCGACGGAAAAGCCGAGTGGCGCAAGCATCGCCTCCAGCGCCGACAGCGCGCCGCCTTCGGCGGGCGTCACGGACGGGCAGCGAATCAGCGTCTGGAGATTGGCGACGGGGTCGGTAGCGGTCATGGCGGTCGAACTATCCGGCGGGAATGGCAAAGACATGGCAAGGCGGGGCCGCCTCGCGTAAAAAGACGCCGTCTGTTTACCGGATCAACGTCCCGGTGTCATCAATCTCTGAGCAGCTCGTTGATGCCGGTCTTCGAGCGTGTCCTTTCATCGACGCGCTTGACGATGACGGCGCAGTAGAGATGCGGCGCCGGCAGGCCGTTGCCCATCGTCGCATTGCCCGACGGCATCGAGCCGGCGACGACGACGGAATAGGGCGGCACCTCGCCATAGGTCACCTCGCCGGTGGCGCGGTCGACGATCTTGGTCGACTTGCCGATATAGACGCCCATCCCGAGAACCGAGCCTTCGCGGATGATGCAGCCTTCGACCACCTCGGAACGGGCGCCGATGAAGCAATTGTCCTCGATGATCGTCGGGCCGGCCTGCATCGGTTCCAACACGCCGCCGATGCCGACGCCGCCGGAGAGATGCACATGTTTGCCGATCTGCGCGCAGGAGCCGACCGTCGCCCAGGTATCGACCATCGTGCCTTCGCCGACATAGGCGCCGAGATTGACGAAGGAGGGCATCAGGATGGCGTTCGGGGCGATATAGGCCGAGCGGCGCACGACGCAGTTCGGCACGGCGCGGAAGCCGGCGGCGCGGAAGTGGTTCTCGCCCCAGTTCTCGAATTTCGAAGGAACCTTGTCCCACCAGGTGGAATTGCCCGAGCCGCCCTTCACCACGTCCATGTCGTTGAGGCGGAAGGACAGCAGCACGGCCTTCTTCAGCCATTGATTGACCGTCCAGACGCCGTCGGCGGAGCGTTCAGCAACACGGGCCTTGCCGGCATCGAGCAGATCGAGCGCTGATTCGACCGCATCACGAACCTCGCCCTTCGTCGACGTGTTCACATTGTCGCGATTGTCGAAGGCGGCTTCGATGATCTTTTCGAGGGATGCGAGGTCGGTGGCGCTCATGAGAATTCCTTAAACTTCGATCTTTATCGTGGAGACGGGGTGTCTCCGGAATTGTGGTTGGCGGGGTTTACCCTGCTCTACAGCATGAAGCCGTAGAACGGAAAGATTTTTCCGACAAGATGATACCTGGATTCAAGACGTTATAGCGACATATCCGGCTTCGAAGCCGGCAATACTGAAAGGCATTTCGACATGGCGAAGGGACGAAACGGCGGTTCGCGGCGCAAGGATGGCGTATGGGACCCGCTGAAGAGCAGCTCGACCGACAGGCAGCGCGCCGAAGCCGTGCCGAAGACGCCGCAGACGCTGTCGCCTGCCTACCGCCTTGCCTATGTCGACGAGGATTTCCTCTGCCGCGAGGAATTGCGGCCGATCCGCCTGCAGCTGGAGTTGTTGAAGACAGAGATGATGCTGACCGAACGCGGCATCAAATCAACAGTCGTCATGTTCGGCGGCGCCCGCATTCCCGCCCCCGGCCAGAGCGCCTGGGCAGCCCGCAACGATATCCAGCGGGTCAACCTGGAGGCGGCCTCCGTCTATTATGACGAGGCGCGCAAATTCGCCCGGCTCTGCTCGAGATATTCGGCCACCCTGAATTTCCACGAATATGTTATCGTCACCGGCGGCGGCCCCGGGGTGATGGAGGCAGGCAATCGCGGCGCGGCCGACGAGGGCGCGCCTTCGATCGGCCTCAACATCGTACTGCCGCACGAGCAAGCGCCGAACGCCTATGTGACGCCGGAACTCAGCTTCAACTTCCACTATTTCGCCGTCCGCAAGATGCACTTCATGGTGCGCGCCAAGGCGATCGCGGTCTTTCCCGGCGGCTTCGGCACGCTTGACGAATTCTTCGAATGCTTGACGTTGATCCAGACCGGCCGCATGGAGCGCCTGCCGCTGATCCTATTCGGGGAAGCGTTCTGGAGGAGCATCATCAATTTCGAGGCATTGGCCGAATTCGGCACGATCGCGCCGGACGACTTAAAACTGATCAGCTTCGTCGATACGGCAGAAGCGGCATGGAAGATCGTCCAGGATTTCTACGAACACCGCGAGTAAGGGCTCAAGCGCGCGGTTCGGCCGAACGACACGCATTCACAATTCCCCCGCTCCTTTCTGCCGGAGCGGGAATGGAGCGGGAGGAATGGTTCGTTCGGCTTTACAGAAGCGGCCGGTCCGGCATGTCGTCGATCGAGATGACGCCATCCTTGTTGCGGTCCATCCGCGCAAACAGCTTGTCGAAGGCAGCTGTGGCTTCATGTTTGGAGATCTGGCCGTTCTGGTCGGAGTCGATCCGTTGCATCATCAGCGAGGCGCGCATGAAGTTGCCGCCATGGCGCATCCAGCGATGTCCGTCACGACCGTCGTGGCCGTCGCGCGGCGGCTGTCCCTGGTCGTTGTTATCGGCGGTTTCAGGTGCCGTGGGTGCGGCGTTCGCATCCTTGTTTTCGCCGGCCTTCTGCTTGCGCTGATCTCTCATCGCCTGCGTCTGCGTTTTCCGGTACTCACGGATTTCGCCCGGTGTCAGCGAACCGTCCTTGTTGGTGTCGATCGCAGCGAAGATTTTGTCGATGCCGGCGGTCGCCTCGTCCTTGGAGATCTGTCCGTCCTTGTTCGTGTCGAACTGCTTCAGCATGCGGACATAGGTGATTTCGCGGAAGGCAGCGGCGCCCGGACCGGGCCGGCCCATGCCGGCATGCTGGCGCGGTCCGTCGCCCGGTGCGGCAAAGCCTGCCCCGGCGGCTGCGCCGAAGATGAGGGTGGAGGAAAGCGCTGCCAGTATCAGCTTGTTGCGGTACATCGTGTTTGCCTTTCGTAAGGTGTCCCCTCACGAAAGAAGATATGGCAGCAGCCACGGAAGACCCAGTTAAACATCGGTAAGCTAAGTGAAAACTTGGTAATGCTTCAGCCGATAATCCTGCGGAGAAAAGCGGCGAGATCGTCGGTGACGAAATCGATATGATCCTCCTCGCCGCTGGTCTTTTCCCACCATTCGACGACCGTCTCTTCCAGATTGCGCGGTACGAGCAGCACGGTCTGCATGCCGAGCGCCTTCGGCACCGTCAGGTTGCGCGGCAGATCCTCGAACATCGCCGCCTTGGTGGTTTCGACCCGCTTCAGCGCCGTGAACTTGTCGTAGGTCGCCTGCGCCGGCTTCGGCACGTAGTCGGCAGCGACGATATCGAAGATGTCGTCGAAATGCTCGAGGATGCCGAGCGCCTCCGCCGTCATTTCGGCATGCTTGACGCTGCCATTGGTGAAGATGAACTTGCGCCCCGGTAGCGCCTTGATCGCCTCGCCGAGTTCCGGCTGCGGCGTCAGCGCCGTGTAGTCGATCGCATGCGCCTTTTCGAGAAAGTCGTTCGGGTCGATGCCGTGGTGGATCATCAGGCCCTGCAGCGTCGTGCCATGCTCGAGGTAATATTGCTTCTGCAGCTTGCGCGCCTCTTCCCGCTCCATCTGCAAGAGTGCCGCGACATAGGCAGTCATGTTCTTGTCGATCTGCGCGAAGAGATTGACATGATGCGGATAGAGCGTGTTGTCGAGGTCGAAGACCCAGTCTGTGACGTGCTGGAAATCGGCTTTATCAGGCGTGCGGTCGATCTTGGTCATGGCGGTCTTATGGCACGGCTTATCCGCCAAGGAAATCGGCAAGAAGAATAGACGCCCGTTTTTCGGCGGACGGCGCCGGCGCGGAATGCTAAAAACGGCCATGCTTTTCGAACGCCCCGACGATGATACGCTTTATGATGCCCTGATCGCGCGCAGTGCCGATTATGAGGGGCAGGCCTATGTCTGCGTCAAGACGACCGGCATCTTCTGTCGTCTGACCTGCCCGGCGCGCAAGCCGAAGCGGGAAAATACGCTCTTCTTCGACACGATCGCCGCCTGCATGCACTCGGGATTCCGCCCGTGCCAGCGCTGCAGGCCGCTGGAGCAGCCGGGCAGGGAGCCGATCGTCGACGAGCTGCTTGCCGCGCTCGATCGCGAGCCGCAGCTGCGCTGGACCGAGGATGAGCTCATGCGCCGGGGCCACGATCCCTCGACCGTGCGCCGCGCCTTCAAACGCGGGCTCGGCATGACCTTCCATGATATCGTCCGCTATATCCGGCTGGGTAAAGCGGCCCGGCAACTGGCCGATGGCGCGCGCGTCATCGATGCTCAGCTTGAGGCGGGATACGACTCTCCAAGCGGTTTCCGGACGGCTTTCCAGCGGCTCGTCGGCAAGGCGCCGGCGCTGTCGCAGAACCGCGAACTACTCTCTGCCGACTGGTTCGACACCCCGCTCGGGCCGATGGTGGCCGTTGCCGACAAGACGCATCTGCATCTTCTCGAATTCCACGACCGCAAGGCGCTGCCGACCGAGCTCGAGGCGCTGCAAAAGCGCGTCCGCTCCTCGGTCGCGATCGGCCGCACGCCGGTGATCGACCGGATCGAGGCGGAAATCCGGGATTATTTCGAAGGGCGGTTGACGGTTTTCAGGACGCCATTGGCGCTTGGCGGCACGCCCTTTGAAAGGCACGTCTGGGCAAAGCTCATGGAGATTCCTGCCGGCCAGACGCGCGCCTATGGCGATCTTGCAAGGGAGATGGAAAGGCCGGAAGTGGTGCGTGCCGTCGGCCGCGCCAATGGCGCCAACCAGCTTGCCATCATCGTGCCATGCCATCGCATTCTCGGCGCGGACGGCTCGCTGACCGGATATGGCGGCGGGCTATGGCGCAAGCAATGGCTGCTGCGGCATGAAGAGAAGATCAGCACGCAAGCAAAGATGGAGGAGACAGCATGAACCAGAACGAAAAGGCCAAGGCATTCGGCGCATTGCACCGCAAGGGCGATCCGGTTGTTCTCTACAATATCTGGGATGCCGGGACGGCAAAGGCCGTCGCCGATGCCGGCGCCAGGGCGCTTGCCACGGGAAGCTGGTCGGTGGCCGCTGCCCACGGTTACGCCGACGGCGAGAAGCTGCCGATGTCGGTGCTGGTCGAAACGGCAAAATCGATCACCGCTGTCATCGATCTGCCGCTTTCGGTCGATTTCGAAGGCGCCTATTCGGCCGAGCCTGAGGGAGCGGCCGCCAACGTCGCCAAGCTGGTGGATGTCGGCGCCGTCGGCATCAATTTCGAGGATCAGATGATCGGCGGTGGCGGGCTCTATCCGGCCGAGAGGCAGGCGGCCCGCATCCGCGCCATTCGCGCCATGGCGGAAGGCAAGGGCATTCCCTTCTTCATCAACGCTCGCACCGATCTCTTCCTGGCCGAGAGCGATCTTTCCAAACATGCCGGTCTGGTCGACGAGACGATCGAGCGCGGCAAGGCCTATGCGGCGGCCGGCGGCAGCGGCTTCTTCGTGCCTGGCTTGATCGATCCCGCCTTGATCGAGAAGATCTGCGCGGCATCGCCGCTGCCGGTCAACATCATGATGCGGACAGGCGCCCCGAATGTGAAGGCGCTCGCCAAGCTCGGCGTCGGCCGCGTCAGTTATGGTCCGGGGCCTTACCGGTCGATGATGGAAAAGCTGAAACAGGAGGCGGCGGCGATTTATAGCCCGCTCTGACGCCGAAAGTCCGAGGGCCGCAGATCTCGTGCAAAAGGCTGCGGCCCCGGAATGAAATCCCGTTCCGCTCAGGAACGGAAGCGCAGATTCCGTCGGCTGAGCTGGCTGACCGAGGTGCAGCCCATCAGCTTCATGCCGCGCTCGATCTCGGTGCGCATCGTCTCCAGCGCCCGTTCGACGCCGGGCTGTCCGGCAGCGGCAAGCGGGAAGAGATAGTAGCGCCCAAGCCCAACGGCCTTCGCCCCTAGCGACAGCGCTTTAAGAACATGCGTCCCCCGCTGCACGCCGCCATCCATCATCACGTCGATCCGGTCGCCCACGGCGTCGACGATCTCGGCCAGCTGGTCGAATGCGCTGCGCGAGCCGTCGAGCTGGCGCCCGCCATGATTGGAAAGCACGATGCCGCTGCAGCCGATCTCGGCCGCGCGCTTGGCGTCTTCGACCGACATGATGCCCTTAAGGCAGAATGGCCCGCCCCATTCGCGCACCATCTCCGCCACGTCGTCCCACGACATCGAGGGGTCCAGCATCTCGGTGAAGTATCGGCTGATCGACAACGCGCCGCCATCCATCTTGACGTGGTTTTCGAGCTGCGGCAGCCGGAAGCGCTCATGCGTCAGCCAGTCGATCGCCCAGGAAGGCTTGATCGCGAACTGGGTCACGCCGGCAAGATTGAGCTTGAAGGGAATCGCAAAACCCGTGCGCTTGTCGCGCTCGCGGTTGCCGCCGGTGATGCTGTCGACCGTCAGCATCATCGCCTGCACGCCGGCATTTTTTGCTCGCGCCATCATCTCGCGGTTAAGGCCGCGGTCCTTGTGGAAATAGAACTGATAGACCTGTGGCCCGCTGCTGATCTGTCTCGCTTCCTCCAGGCTGATCGTCCCGAGCGAAGAGACGCCGAACATCGTGCCGTGTTTTGCCGCCGCCGCCGCGACCGCCCGCTCCCCCTGGTGGTGAAAAAGGCGCTGCAACGCCGTCGGCGAGCAATAGACCGGCATTGCCAGCTTCTGCCCCATGACGGTCACCGACATGTCGACCTCGGCCACTCCGCGCAAAACGTCAGGCACCAGATCGCAAGCCTCGAAGGCCGCCGTATTGCGCCGGTACGTCACCTCGTCATCGGCGCCGCCGTCGATATAGTCGAATATCGGCCCGGGAAGACGCCGTTTGGCCATGCGCCGGAAATCGTGAAAATTATAGCAATCTGTCAGGCGCATTTCTTTCCTCGATATCCTGTTCCCGTGTGAGAAAGATCCGCCCTTCGTGGTGAAGGGCGCAGCCTCGATCAGGGAACGATCAGCGTCCCGACGCCGTGCTCGGTGAAGATCTCGAGCAGCACGGAATGGGCAGTCTTGCCGTTCAGGATGACGACACCCTGCACGCCGGCTTTGATCGCATCGATGCAGGTCTCGACCTTGGGGATCATGCCGCCCGAAATCGTGCCGTCGGCGATCAGCGCATGGGCTTCGGCGACGGAAAGCTCCTTAAGGAGCTGGCCGTTCTTGTCGAGCACGCCCGGCACATCGGTCAGGAACAGCAGACGGGTGGCGTTCAGCGCGCCGGCAATGGCGCCGGCAAAGGTATCGGCGTTGATATTGTAGGTGGCGCCGTCACGGCCGGGGGCGACGGGCGCGATGACCGGGATCATCTCGGAGCGGGCGAGCAGATCGAGCAGCGTCCGGTCGACCTCGACCACTTCGCCGACGAAGCCGAGGTCGAGCACGCGCTCGATGTTCGAATCCGGATCCTTTACGGTCTTGCGCGCCTTTTCGGCGAAGACCATGTTGCCGTCCTTGCCGCAAAGGCCGATCGCCCATTCGCCGGTCTGATTGATGAGGGCGACGATTTCCTTGTTGATCGAGCCGGCGAGCACCATTTCGACAATCTCGACCGTCTTCTGGTCGGTGACGCGAAGCCCGCCCTCGAACTTCGATTCGATGCCCATCTTGCTCAGCATGGCGCCGATCTGCGGGCCGCCGCCATGAACGACGATAGGGTTGACGCCCGATTGCTTCAAGAGCGCGATGTCGCTGGCAAAGGCCTTGCCGAGCTCGGGATTGCCCATGGCGTGGCCGCCATATTTTACGACAATCGTCTTGTTCTCGTAACGCTGCATGAAGGGCAGCGCCTTGGCCAGAAGCCGCGCCTGCATTTCGCTTTCGGTTTCGTTCATGGGAACCCCGCAGAATTGTTCGCGGCCTTTTATCGCAAGTTTCTGACAGAGGGAATAATCCAGCGGGCAATAGTTTTTCGTATCTGGCGGAAGCCGACGGCCGCTACCGTCCGGCACAGCGCAAGCTTGAGATGAGGAACGGCATGCAAGGCGATGAGATTTCAGACCTGATCGGCCGCGTCGCAATGAGCGATCGCAGGGCCTTCGTTGCCCTTTACAACCAGACTGGGCCGAAACTTCTCTCGATCTGCCTGCGTATCTTGAAGGATCGCTCGGAAGCCGAAGAGGTCCTGCAGGAAGTCTATATCGGCATCTGGCAGCGTGCTCGCAGCTTCTCCGTCGCTTCGGGTTCGTCCGCGGCCTGGCTGGCTGCGATTGCCCGCAACCGGTCGATCGACGCGCTGCGGGCGCGCAAGCCCATCGCCGACGAATTGGATACGGTCTATGATCTTGCCGATGCCGGACCCGACCCGGAAAGACAGACGATGACGAAGGATGAAGGAAGGCGGATTGACACCTGCATGGAAGAGTTGGAAGCTGATCGTGCGGTCGCGGTGAAACGGGCTTATGTCGAAGGGCTGAGCTATCAGGAACTGGCCGATCAGTTTGGTGTCCCGCTGAACACGATGCGGACCTGGCTCAGGCGCAGCCTCTTGAAACTGAGAGAGTGCATGGAACGATGACATCGCCCGACAAAAGCAAGGGAGACCGCTCCCGCGACGAGGTTCTCGCCGGCGAATATGTGCTTGGCGTCCTGTCGTTGCAGGATCGCCGGGTGGTCGAAGAGCGGATGCGCCACGACCGGCCTTTCGCTGCGATCGTCAGCCGCTGGGAAACCAACCTCTCCGCCTTCAACGACGAGTATGAAGGTGTCGTTCCGAACCGGGAAACCTTCAAGCAGATCGAGGCGCGGCTTTTCGGCGATGGCCAAAAGCCCGCATCCTTTTCGCAAGGGCTTTGGAATTCCGCCGTTTTCTGGCGCTCGCTGAGCTTCGCCTGCATCGTCGTCGCCGTCAGCGCCGTCATCTTCGCCTCCGGCATGGTGCCGCACCCGCAGGGGCCGGCACCGCTGGTGGCTTCGCTTTCGGGCCAGAACAGCACCATCAATCTTCTCGCCTCCTACGAGCTGCAGAGCGGCCGGCTGAAGATCGTGCCGGTCGCCGCCGGCAAGCCGGCGGAGAAATCGCTGGAACTCTGGCTGGTCCCGGGCAGCGGCCTGCCGAAATCGCTCGGCGTCTTCCAGCCGGGCGAAAGCGGCGAACTCGTCATTCCCGCCGATCTGCGCAGCCAGGTCGCCGATGGTGCAACACTTGCCGTCAGTCTCGAACCCTTCGGCGGCTCGCCGACCGGCCAGGCGACCGGCCCGGTGATCGCAAGCGGGCCCCTGCGCCGACCATAATCTGCGTCGGCCATAAATCATTTTCTCCTGCCTGAAACTCTTCCGCGCGGCCCTCCGTAGTTCGAAATGTCCGGACGACGCTCAGGCATAAAGCCCGCGGATGGTGTCCGGTGAGGAGAAAATCATGATCAAGTCCGTATTGCGCGGCTTCGCGCTCGCCGCCGCCATGTCCGCCGTCGCCTTTGCCGCCGCCAAGAATCCGGTGGTCGGCGGTGCTGCGATGTTCGATAGCAAGAACATCATCGAGAACGCCGTGAATTCCAAGGATCACACGATGCTGGTCGCCGCCGTCAAGGCCGCCGGCCTGGTCGGCACGCTCGAGGGCAAGGGCCCCTTCACCGTCTTTGCGCCGACCAACGAAGCTTTTGCCGCGCTGCCGAAGGGCACCGTCGACACGCTGCTGAAGCCCGAAAACAAGGCGACGCTCACCAAGGTTCTGACCTGCCACGTCGTTGCCGCCGATGCGATGGCCAAGACCGTTGCCAAGATGATCAAGGATGACGGCGGCGAGCACGACATCAAGACCGTCGGCGGCTGCGTGCTGAAAGCCAAGGAGAGCATGGGCAAGATCACGCTGACCGATGAAAACGGCGGTGTCTCCCATGTGACGATCGCCGACGTCAAACAATCGAACGGCGTCATCCACGTCGTCAACAAGGTGCTGCTGCCGAAGATGTAAGCCCGCTGGTATCGGCAGACGCATTGGGGCGCTCCTTGGGGGCGCCCCAAAACACAGATTGATGAGGTGGCTAGCGCATAACCCCGAATATCGGAATCGATTTTCGGAAAGGATTCCGCGCAGATTCACAGTGATAGAGCGTCCTTAGCGCATCTGAAAAGACGCGCGGCGCTCTATTGGGCCGCCTCAGCTCTCGGGAAGACGAGGCTGACACTCATGCCGGTGTCAGGGGACGAGGTGACTTCAACCTCGGCGCGGGCATTCTGTTTCAGCGACTGTACGATCATCGCGCTGAGCTTCCCGGGCTGCGGCCAGGTCACATCCTGGGGAAGACCGACCCCGTTATCAGCAACGGTAATCCTGCAGCCGGTATCGCTGACGACACAGCGAAGCGTGATCTCGCCGCCATCGCGCCCCACGAAAGCATGCTTCAGCGTATTGGTGAGGAGTTCATTGATGACGAGGCCGGCCGGCATGGCGACATCGACGGAGACCGGCCAGGTATCGACCTTCATGTCCAGCCGGATCCCTTCCACGGCATGGGCCGCCATCACAGAAGCGGCAATCTGGCTCGCATAGGTGCCAAGATCGATCGTGGCGCCCTTCTCTTCGTCCGACAGCGAGCGATAGAGCAGAGCCAAGGCTTCAATCCGCCCGGCAAGGCGTGCAAACCTTTCGCTTTCCTCATTCTGTTGAGCATTGCGCGCCTCCATTCGGATGAGCGCCGTGATCATCTGAAGATTGTTCTTCACGCGATGCTGAAGTTCCCGCAGAAGGACATCTTTCTCCGTCAGCAGTTCGCCGAAGCTCTCAGCGGCCGTCGTCTCATTGCGGGCAGCAAAAGCCACCAAACGGAAAAGCGGGGTGTCATCATCGTCAACGATGGTATTCGACCAGACATCGACAATGACGGTGCTCTCGGGTTCGGCCACCAGCGAGAAGGCACCGATATACTCCTCCGCAGAAGTCACGGCGGCGGTGAGCGGCACCTCTCCGGAGACGGCGGTGGAGCTCAATTCAATTTCCGGCCAGGGTTTTCCCTGGACCTCGGTTGCCTCCAGCGCCGTCAGCCGTTCGAATTCGAGGTTGACGTAAATCAGCGGTTCATTGCCACTGAGTTCGGAGACAGCCACCGCGAATGGGACATGATCGAGAAAGTGCCGAAACCGGCTATCATCAAGGGCTTCGGCAAGGTGAGGCAGGCTGCCCACACCTTCGGGCGAAAGGGGCTGGTCTTTGGTGTCAGTCATCAACGATCACTCAAGGGGCGACTTTTCGTGCACGGGCGTGATTTGACGGTTGCTTGAAAAACCGGGAGGAGGCAAGCGCAATCGGTGCTGACCAGCCTCCGCGATCGGTTTCGTGATCGCAACGATTATCTGTCGGCGTCTTTCTGGAGTGCTGCAAAACGGCGCGGAACAGCCACTCAGAGCCAAAGCTCTTCGCGCTTTAGGTCCTTGTTTTCTGCATAGTTTTGCGCCACTTTTTTAAGCTCTGTCATACGTAAAAGATGTCAGCAGGGTCGTGACGAAATTGCTTGCCCTTTCCTTGACCAGGACTTCCGTCCATTCATCAGTCCCGCGCAGCCGCAGATCCGTGTGAATACTATCGACCGCCGCTTCTTCGATACGCTTGATATGGCTCCTGAACGAAGCTTCGCCGCCGCCGTGATACATGTCTCTGATCACCATGCGCAGGATTTCCTGAATGGCAATCTGCCATGCCGTATTGATCGATTGAATTTCGTTCGCAGTCTCTGCCATTGACGCTTCCTTGGTGCGAGTGAATGCCAGCACGCCTTCGGCCATGCTGCAGCGCGTGATCTGCAAGCCCGTCACCTCAGGCGCGTTCTAAATATCGAGCCTTGTCGATCGGCTTGAGATCTCAGCGGGCTCGCGCGCGTTTCGCAATGAGGGCAGAGGTTGCCGACACCCGGTTACTATGTTCCCGCGCAAGCCGGGCCTCCCGAAGCCGCAACGTCTTTGCCTGTTGCGATTGGGCGTCGGATTCGAGCTCTTCGGCCGCCTGGTTCTTCGCGAAGAACTGGGTCTGGACGTTGCCGAAGGCTATCTCCGCCCGCTGGCGAGATCTGCTGTATGTCTCTGTCATCTTGGGTCCGATGCTGGAGGGCTCGACACGCGAGCGAAAACGAAAAAGGCCAGGCAAATCGCCTGGCCTTGGATTGATAACGTGCTTCCGGCAGTGCCAGTACATCCGTGGTCAAAGGGAAGCAGATACCGATTTAAGCGTTCTGGAGATTGCAAGCGGACATCTTGCCCGACTTGTTGTCACGCTCGAGGTCGAAGCCGATCTTCTGGCCTTCGACGAGTTCGCGCATTCCGGCCCGCTCGACGGCGGAGATGTGAACGAAGGCGTCAGCGCCGCCATTGTCAGGCTGAATGAAGCCGAAGCCTTTAGTGGAATTGAACCATTTAACTGTGCCAGTGGTCATGATGATGAACCCTTTCATAGCAACATTGAAGAACCGCGACGCCAAGGCGATGCGGATGGTGATAACGATTTTTGAAAGGAAGTTCGTTCAGAGCGCGGTGCCAATCGCGCGATAACCAAGCCAGCAAGCAAAATTCGACGATCGCTATCTAGCTTAACGCACCCGCGTTGTCAACTATTGGTTTTCTGGAGGCGTATTATTCAACTCGTGGCTGTTGCTGAGGCATTTACACCAAACCGAGCGCCGCGCCCCGGGGCGCACGCCCTCTACTTCCAGCGGGCGATGCCGACGGTTTCGGCGATCGCCTGGCGCAGATCGTCCAGCCCATCGCCCTTTTCGGACGAGGTGGACAGCACGCCCGGATAGGCAGCCGGGCGTTTGCGGATCTTTTCCGCCGTTTCGGCAATGAGCTTCGGCACACCGGCCGCCTTGATCTTGTCGGTCTTGGTCAGCACGATCTGGTAGGAGACGGCGGCCTTGTCGAGCAGATCAAGGACGTCGTCGTCGTTCTTTTTGATGCCGTGGCGGCTGTCGATCAGCACATAGACGCGCTTCAGCGTTGCGCGGCCACGCAGGTAATCGAAGACGAGTTTGGTCCACTTGTCGACCTGCTCCTTCGGCGCCTGCGCATAACCATAGCCCGGCATGTCGACGATCGCCGTTGGTGGCAGGTCGCCGCCTTCGCCGGAATAGCCGTCCGGAACGAAATAATTGAGTTCCTGCGTACGCCCCGGCGTGTTCGAGGTGCGAGCCAGGCCCTTCTGGCCGACCAGCGCATTTATCAGCGACGACTTTCCGACATTCGAGCGACCGGCAAAGGCCACTTCCAACGGCCCTTCCGGCGGCAGGAAATTCAGGGACGGTACGCCGCGGATGAAGATCCACGGGTGGCCGAAGAGCGGCTTTTCGGTTTCGGACATGCGGGCTCGGCAATCTCTGGGTTGGGTCTTTTACCGGGCTTCATGGTTTTGCGGGCGGATGTCAAGCTTTTCAGGCGCCTGCGCCGCATGCCTTGTCTCCTTCGTCCGCTGCCCGGAAATGAAAAGCCCCGCCGGAGCGGGGCTTGGCAAGCGTCATTTCGACGGCGCCGTTTTTCGTCGGAACAGACCCTTTAGATTGTCGAAGAGTTCGACCTTGACGCCGTGGCGCTTCATGATCACCGACTGCTGCACCACCGAAAGCGTGTTGTTCCAGGCCCAGTAGATGACCAGTCCGGCCGGGAAACTTGCCAGCATGAACATGAACACCAGCGGCATCCAGGTGAAGATCATCGCCTGCGTCGGATCGGGCGGCGTCGGGTTCATGCGCATCTGCAGGAACATTGTGATGCCCATGATCAGCGGCCAGACGCCGAGATGCAGAATGGTCGGCGCTTCGAAGGGCAGCAGGCCGAACAGGTTGACGATCGTCGTCGGATCGGGCGCCGAAAGGTCCTTGATCCAGCCGAAGAAGGGCGCATGCCGCATTTCGATGGTGATGTAGATCACCTTGTAGAGCGAGAAGAAGATCGGAATCTGCAATGCCACCGGCCAGCAGCCGGCGATCGGATTGATCTTCTCTTCCTTGTAGAGCTGCATCGTCGCCTGCTGCAGCCCCATGCGGTCGTCGGCGAATTTCGCCTTCAGCTCCTCCATCTTCGGCTGCATGCGCTTCATGTTCGCCATCGAAGCGTACTGCTTGCTGGCGAGCGGGAAGAACAGAGCCTTGACGACGATCGTCGTGCACAGGATCGCCACACCGAAATTGCCGAAGTAGCGGAAGAAGAAGTCCATCAGCTTGAACATCGGCTTGGTGATGAAATAGAACCAGCCCCAGTCGATCAGCCGGTCGAACTTCGGGATCGAGTAGCTGGCCTCATAACCGTCGATGACGGGCACTTCCTTGGCGCCGGCGAAGACGAGGTTCTTGAGCTCGATCGATTGGCCCGGCGCAACGGTGAAGGCATCTTCCTTGTAGTCGGCCTGATAGCGCGGCTGACCGTCGGCAAAGTGCGAGAAGCTTGCCTCATAGGGAGCACTCTGCGGTGGAATGATCGTCGCCGCCCAGTATTTGTCGGTGATGCCGAGCCAGCCACCGGTGGATTTGGCCGGCTTGACGGCTTCCTTTTCGGCGGCGGTATATTTGGTTTCGACGAGGCCGTCATCGCCGATGACGCCGATGAAGCCTTCATGCAGCACGTAGACGGAGGGCGTCGTCGGCTTGTTGTAACGCGTGACACGACCGTAGGAATTGAGCGAGGCGGCAGCCTGGCCGGCATTCGCGATCTTGTCGGCGACGGTGAACATGTAGCGTTCGTCGACGGAGATGGTGCGGGTGAAGGTCAGGCCCTTGTCATTGGTGTAGGAAAGCGTCACCGGCGTCTTTTCGGTGAGCTTGGCGCCCTCCGGAGCCGTCCAGAGCGTCGAGGGCCCGGGAACGCTGCCCGTCGCGTCGCTGCCGATATAGCCGAGTTCGGTGAAATAGCCGTCCTTGGTTTCGGCCGGGCTGAACAGCGTGATGATCGGGCTCGAGTCGTCGACGGTCTCGTGGTAGCCCTTGAGCTTCAGGTCGTCGAGGCGGGCGCCGGCAAGGTTGATCGAGCCGGAGAGGGCTGCGGTGTCGATGACGACGCGCGGCGTCTTTGCCAGCGCCTGCTCGAGCGTCGCTGTTGCGGCCGCCTGGCTGGAAGGTGCCGCACCGCTCGGCTGGGCCGGCGTCTGGCCGCCGGCTGCCGGCTGCTGCACCTGCTCGGTCTGTTGCTGCGCCTTCTGAGCTTCCTGCGTCTTGCGCTGGGCCTCGATGCGCGGATTCATATAGAGAAACTGCCAGCCGAGGACGATCAGCACCGAGAGAGCGATCGCAATGAAGTAATTGCGGTTGTTTTCCATCATACGTTCCTGGGGCGTCCGTCTCCGGAGCGCCGGTGTTTCGGCCTGGTTTCCACGCGGGATTTCAGTTCCGCGGCCAATTCCTGGAAGGACGCGTCAAGCACGTCCCTGCGCGCGACAACCACATAGTCGTGTCCGGGCTGCATTGCAAACCCCGCATGAAGCCGCACCGCCTCTTTCAGGCGGCGGCGCATGCGGTTCCGTTCGACCGCGTTGCCATGTTTTTTGGTGACTGTAAAACCGACGCGTGCCTGGCTGTCGGGTTCCTTCCGGTCGAGGACTTCGAGAAGGAAGAGGCCGCCCCGGCGTTTTTCGCCCTCGCGCGCGGCAAGAAACTGCGGGCGGCTCTTCAGCCGCCCGACAGTGTGTTTCTTCTCACTGGTCGTCAATTCGCCCGCCATCTCTTCCCGGGCAACCCGGTCTTACGCCGACAGACGATTGCGGCCCTGCGCGCGGCGGGCTGCGATGACCTTGCGGCCACCCTTCGTGGACATGCGCGCACGGAAACCGTGGCGACGCTTGCGAACAAGCTTGGATGGTTGGTAGGTACGCTTCATTTATTTTAAACACCGCGGAGTGCGGCCCTTCTTGAATTTGCATAATGCAAGGAGCGTTGTTTTTCGAACGGGCGAGCCATGAAAGGCTTGAGTGACCGAACGTGCGCGGGCTTATAAGGACGAAGCCCGTAAAAGTCAATTATGCCGGATCAATTCACTCTGCGCTGCCGGCCTCGAAAGTAATTTCGAACTTTGGTGTTAAGAAATATGGCATGCCCTGAGTGGTTGTAATTTTCGTCGCGGCAGATCGATACCCTCCGGTTTTCAGGCGCTTACGCCTGCCGGGCGCATTCGGCATGGATCACTTCCAAAGCCATAGTCGTAAATATTAGAAATCTAACTTTAATAAATTTCGCCGATATTCAACGCATCGACTGGGAATTTGCTTTCCAGGCAGTGGCGTAGCTAGGAGCATTGCATTGAAGATCCGGGGCAAAATTAATCTGCTGGTTTGCGTGATGGGCGCGGTCGCACTTCTGATCGGCGCAACGGCATTGTCCGCCATGCACGAATACAGTCGCAACCTGACGGCTTACGAGCAGGCCGCCGCCCGCGCCTATGCCGGCGAGCGGCTCAACCGTTTCGTCACGGCTGTGGTCATGGAGGCGCGCGGCATCTATGCCGCCAAAACGATCAAGGACACGCCGAACTTCGCCAAGGGCCTGATGGCCGACCTCGACGAGATCGACAAGGTCATTTCGGGCTGGGCGCCGCTCGTTCCCGAGAGCGAGAAGGCCGATTTTGCCAAGCTTGTCGCCCGCGCCGCGGAATTCCGCACCTTCCGCACGGAAACGGCCCGCCTCGGCGCGGAAGTCGGCCCCGACGCCGCCGGCCAACAAGGCAACAATGACGCCAACCGCGCCAACCGCAAGGCGTTCCAGGCGGAAATCGATGCCGTCGTCGCCACCGACAAGGCAGCACTGGAAACAGTCAATGCCGAGATCGAGAGCTTCCGCTCCTGGGTGCTGATGCTCGTGCTCAGCATCACCGGCATCGGCATCGCGGTCGGCATCGGCATGGGCTTCTATATCGGCACCAGCCATCTCAGCCGCCCGATCAAGCGCGTCACCCGTGCGATCAAGGAAGTCGCCGACGGCAATTTCGACGCCGAGGTTCCCTTTGCCGGCCGTCCGGATGAAATCGGCGAGATGGCCGCAGCGGTTGCGGTCTTCAAGGCGAACGGCCTTGCCGTCAAGCGCCTGAACGCCCAAGAGGCGGCGATGCGCGCCAAGAGCGACGACCTGCAGTCGAGCATGTCGGTCGTCGTGGCCGCGGCTGCGGCCGGCGATTTCGGCCACCGCATCAGCAAGGACTACGAGGACGATAACCTCAATCAGTTCGCCGGCAACATCAACATGCTGCTGTCGAGCGTCGATGCCGGCATCGGTGAGACCCGCCGCGTCATCGCAAGCCTTGCCGAAGGCGACCTCACCCAGACGATGAGCGGCAACTTCCAGGGCGCCTTCGCCGAGCTGCAGCAGAACGTCAACAATACCTTCGTTACCCTGCAGGCGACGATGCGCGAAGTGCGCGAGACGACGGAAGCGATGAACGGCAACACCGCCGAGCTGCGCAATGCCAGCGATGACCTGTCGAAACGCACCGAGCAGCAGGCAGCCGCCCTCGAAGAGACCTCGGCGGCCCTCGACGAGATCACCGCCGTCGTCCAGAATTCCACCGAGCGGGCGCATGAAGCGACCATCATGGTGTCCGAAGCCAAGGAGAATGCCGGCCGCTCCGGCGTCGTCGTGCGCAATGCCGTCGAAGCCATGGGCCGCATCGAGCAGGCCTCACGCGAAATCAGCCAGATCATCAACGTCATCGATGAGATCGCCTTCCAGACCAACTTGCTGGCACTGAATGCCGGTGTCGAGGCGGCACGCGCCGGCGATGCCGGAAAGGGTTTTGCGGTGGTGGCGCAGGAAGTGCGCGAACTCGCCCAGCGTTCGGCAACGGCTGCCAAGGACATCAAGGCGCTGATCACCAAATCCGGCAACGAAGTGCAGGTCGGCGTCAAGCTGGTCCAGGCGACTGGCGAGGCGCTGGCCGAAATCGGCACCCGCGTTATCGCCATCAACGACCATATCCATTCGATCGCGACGGCTGCGACCGAACAGTCGACCGGCCTCAAGGAGGTCAATACCGCCGTCAACCAGATGGACCAGGTGACACAGCAGAACGCTGCGATGGTGGAAGAGACCTCCGCCGCCACCCACAGGCTGTCGGCCGAAGCCGGTGGCCTGGTGCGCCTCATTGCCCGCTTCAAACTGTCGGATGATGCGCCGGCACCCGTGGCGCTCGTCCGCAACGAGCCTCATCGGCCGGTCGCCTCGCCCGCCCGCCGCGCGATCGCCAAGGTCGCCCGCGCCTTCGGCGGCAATGCGGCCGCAGCCGAGCAGAGCTGGGAAGAGTTCTGATCCTTCCTGATCACGCGCCTTCAAACGCCGCCTCCGGGCGGCGTTTTCTTGTGGCGACATGACGCTGCTCGCAAAGATTTGAAAGCGGAGCATCTTGGTCTAATATAGAGCTCAACGGTAAGGGCGGCCTGGGTGCAGCCGATCGGGCGAGACGAGAATGCCGATTCAAGATCAGGGCGATAATCCTTCGGCGGAAAGCCCGGCGGCCGGAGAGGCCGCAAGGGCGCCGTGCCCGTCTGCCGGCCTGTTCGGCGGCCTTTCCGGCAAGCTGCTCTGGCTCACCGTCTTCTTCATCATGCTCGCCGAAATCCTGATCTTCTTTCCCTCGGTCGCCAGCATGCGCGTGCGCTGGCTGCAAGACAGGCTGAATACGGCCGCCGCCGCCGCCATCGTCATCGATGGGCTGCAGCCGGTCGAGTTGCCACGCGCGCTGCAGAAAGAGACGCTGGAAGCGACCGGCACCAAGGCGATCGTGCTGCGCAAGGACGGCACCTCGCGGCTGCTGGCGACGACCGATATGCCGACCTCCGTCGATGAAGCCTACGATCTCACCGACGTGCCGGCGGTAACGGCGATACGCGACGCGCTCGACACGCTGGTCTTCGGCGGCAACAGGATGATCCGCGTCTATGGTCCCGTCGGCGACACCAACACCGGCGTCGAGGTGGTGATGAAGGACCGGCCGCTGCGCAGGGCGATGCTCGTCTATTCCCGCAATGTCCTGTTGTTGTCGGTGCTGATCTCGCTGTTCACGGCAACGCTGATCTTCTTTGCGATCAACCGCATCCTCATCGGCCCGATCCGCCGGCTGACCGGCAGCATGCAGCAATTCTCCTCCGATCCGGACAACCCGGCCCATATCTATATCGGTGATGGCGGCCGCGACGAACTGGCCGTCGCCGGCCGCAACCTCACCTCGATGCAGATGGAGCTGCAAAAGACGCTGAAGCAGCAGAAGAACCTTGCCGCTCTTGGACTTGCCGTCTCCAAGATCAATCACGACATGCGCAATATCCTGGCCTCCGCGCAGCTGATGTCGGACCGGCTGGTCGATGTCGATGATCCGATGGTCAAGAGCTTCGCTCCGAAGCTGCTGCGCACCATCGACCGCGCCGTCGGTTATACCACCGAGGTTCTGTCCTACGGCAAGGCGAGCGAATCCGCGCCGCGCCGCCGCCATATCCGCCTTTTGGAACTGACCCAGGACGTCAAGGACATGCTGGCGATCGATCCGCAGAGCGGCATCGAATTCGCAGAGCAGATCGGCGCCGATCTCAAGGTCGATGCCGATGGCGAACAGCTTTTCCGCGTCATCCACAATCTCTGCCGCAACGCGCTGCAGGCGCTGACCTCGCCGGGCGAGGGCGGCCCGGGCTCCGTCAGGCGCATCACCGTTTCCGCCCAGCGTGTCGGCAGCGTCGTCAGCATCACCGTGGATGATACCGGTCCCGGCATGCCGCTGAAGGCGCGCCAGAACCTCTTTGCCGCCTTCCGCGGCTCGGCCCGTTCCGGCGGCACCGGCCTCGGCCTCACCATCGCCCGCGAGCTGGTACTTGCCCATGGCGGCACGATTGCGCTGGTGGAAAAACCGACGGTCGGCACGCAGTTCCGCATCGAGATCCCCGATCGCCCGGTTTCGCTGGAGGATTACCGCAGCCGGACGCATATCGAGAAGTGACGTGATTTCCGAAGGCGCGGCTGCTGGCAGACAAAGACGCGATTTTTTCAGAAATGCTCTTGCATTGTCCCGAAGGACGTTTTAGAGGATCGCCACGCAAGCGGCACCGCCGCATTTTGCACGCACCCGTAGCTCAGCTGGATAGAGCACCAGACTACGAATCTGGGGGTCAGGAGTTCGAATCTCTTCGGGTGCGCCATTCTTCCCTATTAGTTAGCCCAGAGCCGCAGGCTCACAGTATGACCGGGCACGCACGGGCGGCATCATTGCCAGAGCCCCCCGGCCTCATTCCTTGATCGGGATTCCGGCTTCGATCGCAGCGTCGATGAACGCCTGCCGCGCCTCTTCCCGGTTTCGTTTGCCCGACATGACATCGGCGCAAACCGCACAGGCTCTATCCAAGGCGGGACCCTCTTCGGTCGGCCAGTCTTCGACCAGCGCCCATGTCGCGGCCTGGGTCGTCTGGATCACCACCCACTGATCCGGGCCTTCAAGGGCGAGTGTTACCGGCTTCTTCCAAATGGTTTGCATGATCTCAGAACCTCCGCTGCGTGCTCTCCGCCGCTGCAGCCTGCACACATAGGGCGATTCATCCAGCATGGCGAGTGCGGTATGAACCAGATGCTTTTCTCGATCAGTGAACTGCAGGGATGTGCCTTTCGAAAAGGGTTTCGGGCCGCCGTTTTGCGCACTGATGCGACGCCTCTTAGAACTCCTGAACGAATTCACACGCCAGCAAGGTTTTGCCTGGCAGGGCGTTGCCTTGGCGGGCAACGATGGAGACCTTTCCGGGGCCGGCCATTCCGGGTTCCGGCTGCAGATCTGCCGGCAGCTCGCGCGAATAGCCCTTGGTGGATGTGCCGAGCAGCTCCGAGGTCTCCCGCTTCAAACCGTATTTTGCGGCCAGATCGTCAGCGCGCTCGCCTTCGACCAAAATTCCAACCGCGTTGCTTGCAAAGAAAACCTCGGTCGATTTAAAGCCGTCGCGGCTGATCTGGTGCGGGAGTTTGTAGATCGCCGCGCCCAAGGATGACGTGTCCGGCTTCGCCAGAGCTTCCACGACGTCATAGATCTTCATTGCCGATGTCATCGTATAGGGTGGCTTGCAAAGGGCTGCGTCAAAGAACTTGTCGTTGGCCGAATCGGCCAGAACCTGCCCGGCCTGAAATGCCGCAAATGCGATGCACGCGGAGAAGGCGGCGTAGCGAATGAATTTGGCGTTGTGCATGAAACATTCCCGAGAAAGTGGCTGTCGTGGCTTTGCGTGTTGCGAATGCCTAGGGGATTCGAAGTAATTATGCTACCCAAAGTTTAATCTCTAGACGCCACTCTTCTATTCCGTCTGGCCGTGCTGGTAAGTAGGATGAGTGGCATCTGACGCGGAGACAGAGATATCGCAGCGCCGATCCGAAGGCAGGAAAGTCGTGATCGCAGCCTATATCGATGAAATCATCATGTTTTGCGCCGGCCTCTGGATGGCGTCCGTCGGCTTTGGTTATCTGCCGTTTCCCGGCAATCCGGCCAACCGGCCGCCGGTGGTTCACCACTTCAAGTGGATGGGTCCCTTGCTGCTTGCGATCGCCATCGTTCTTGCCGCCGCCTCTTAGAGCCGCGTGCTCATGCTGGAGTGAAGCAATGACCAATATGCTGGCCTGCACCTCGTGTGGATTGGACAAAACAGAATCGATCGTCCATGGCGGTTCCTACATTCTCCGATGCGCCGCCTGCGGCGAAACGATTGTCGCCACATCATTTATGGCGATGCTCGACTCGGATCACCTGTGTTCGGCCTTCATCGATCTAGGTCCCGGAAAACACCCATCGCCAGAGACGCTCGTCGCGCGTGGACCGCTCCGGCAGATCGCAACGGCAATCAGCGCTGCGGCGAGTGACGGAACTCTGATACGTCTGATCTCCGAAGTGAGAGATTGAAGTCCTCCTTAGCGTTGGCTTAGCCGTTTCACTTTGCGGCTGCGATAGAGCCGGCAGCTGGGAGGGGCGCCCTCATGGGCGTAACCGGACGAGAATCTTGGCTTCGGGGAGGGTCAACTGTTCCGCCATGTCTTGCAATAGCTTCGAGTCCGGTTCGCTTATCACAATATGGCCGCCCGTGATCGGCGTCAGGATCCGGGGTTCGATGACAATCTTGTCGTTGATCAGCACCTGCGTTATTTCTCCCACCGCCGCCTGCGTAAAATCCTGAAATTTTGCAGCGCTTGCGGGTGTGAGCATGATATCCAACTCAGATCCAAAAGATGTGGGGGCCGAAACCACCTCCGCACTCTTCACCTCAAGCGAGACAGGCGCGATCGCCTTCGGTCCGTCATTGTCTGCAGCAACGGTCGTATCCTGCGATGCCGTCGGTGGCGCAGGCGGTGTCGAAAGCTCATCCAGGATGCCCGGCCCGGCCTTGGCCGACGGCAGCGGCTCGATATGCAAATCGGGCGTCTGCAACTCTTTTGCCGTCAGCACGGCGGGGAGCGGCAAGCTGGCCGGCATATCCTCGCGTTGGATGTGGGTGTAGGTGCGCAACGTCGTCCCTCCTGTCGTAGCGGTCACGATCTCCGACGCTTCGAGCGTCGAACCATCGTTCAGGGACACCACGAGCTCGACGCTTCGGCTCTTGCTGGCGCGTTTGACGGAAGCTAGTTGATCGGCCGTGAGGTTCTTTGCCCGCTCGGCAAAGCCCGTCATCAAATTTGCGATCGCCTGCTGCTGCGACTGGCTGAACGCTGCGGCGTCGGCTTCCTCCGACAGCGAAAGGGTTGCCGTGCGTGCGGTTGCGTCGGTGGATTCCAGGGTCCAGGTCGATGTCACCGGAACACCGACGCCGCCATAATCTTCGTCCCGCGAGGTCGCCGAGGTCTGACCAATCTCCATAGTCTCTGCCTGATAGGATTGCCCTGTGGCAAGCAGTTGCGCCTCCGGCACCAAGGCGGCAACAATCTGAAGAGGGTTTGCCTCCAGCTTAGCGATGATGTCATAGACCCCGCTTTGTCGCGCCGCGGAGGCGCCAGCCGCGGGAACTCCACCCGGTCCATTGGCCGCCACCTCCCGCATGTGCGCCACGATCTGATCGACACCGGAGAGATCGCGCGGGTTGCCGTTCAGGTCGGTTTCGAGTTCGAGCGCAGCGGTGCCATAGGCCGTGAGGGAATTCCGATAGAGCAGGTTCATCTGATAGCTGTCGGAAGGGCCGGTAATGCCTTCCGGCAAATCGGCGCTGAGGGACCAGCGGACCCGCATGCCGTCTTCATCCCGCGACAGGACCGTCATACGCTGGCGAAACGCGCCGCGCACCGTCATGGCCGAGGCGCCTGGCTTGTCGAACCAGAACGACATATCGGTCTCGTTCGCTTTTTGAACGCGGTAGCTGCGCTCGACGCCCGGCGCCGGCGCATAGCCCGGGATCGTGACGCCGCCGGCGGACCATGCCGGAGTGGAGAGTGTGAGGCACAGGCAAAACCAGACAAATCTCTTCCAGTGCAGTGATGTCATGCGGGCAGGGCCTCTGAACATTGAAGGTTGTGGGGCGCCTTCCGGCTGCCGGTCGCGAGCATATTTGCTAATGAAGATGGGTAGTGCCGACGCTGCAATAATCGTTTTGCGCGAAACTCCTTCAGGTTTTCAAGATTGAGATCGGGAGATCAAGCCTCAGCTTCTTTCTTCGGCTAAAGTCTCTCTCCCCCTTCGGATTCTCTTTTCCACGACGCGCCGTTGCAAATGAGGTAGGAGCATTCGTCCTTATTGCCCTCGTCCCATCCCGGCCAGCAGATCACGACGCGATGGAATTTGGAGTTGCAAAGCCCGTGGTTTGCCAGCGCACGCGGATCATTCAAGAAATACGGGCTTATGGTTTTGTCGCGGGTCCATTCAGGCACCGCCTTCCAATCAGCGGCGCCACCCTCGTCGCTCAAGGGGGCGACCTGGCAGGACTTCCAGTTGGACAGCACGATGGTCTGATCGCAGGGAAAGGCTTGGACGGCGCTTGCCAGTAAGATCGAAAACAATGCCGGCAATCGCCGGACACAAACGACCACGTTCTTCTCCCCCATACCGCTTATTCGCATCGCGCTTCTACCCCCGAGATTCATTGCAGCGATCCTAGCAGAAGGGACTGGATAATAGAAGATCGCAACTAAGAATATTTTCCTAGTTCATGGATCGTTCTTGCGCTAGGTTGCCGCAATTGCAACCACGGACTGTTAGATGTTGAGCAAATTTTTTCTCAGAGATGAGGTGATGGCGCGGAGCTCTGGCCGTCACGCGCTGCGTGAACCGAGTTCCCGCAACAGGCTCCGGAGGGCGGGCGGATACCGATCGACAACACGGGCGAGGGGCTGATGGCGGAATTCAACCCTCGCGACAAAAGCCGAACCAGTCAGGGAAAGACGCGGGCGATGGTGCGCAAGCATACCGCTCCGCCGGGCGCGGCAGATGACGGCAGTCTTCGCTGGCAATGGTTCACCATTCAGTTGCTGGAATCTGCGGCCTTCACGACATTGAGTGCGAACGCCTGCCGCGCCTCCTTCCGCATCGTCATCGAGCACACGTCGCACGCCGCCTTGGAAAACGGCAAGCTGATCGTTACCCATTCTCAGTTCGTGTCCTACGGCGTGACCGGCGAATATGTGGCCGATGCGATCGACGAGCTCGAATATAAGGGGCTGATAAAAGTACGCCGCGGCCGGGCGGGCAGCGGTGTCGCGCATCCCAACCGGTTCACGCTGATTTTTGTCGGTGACCATGAAGGGGCGCCACCCACCGACGAGTGGAAGCGATGCACGGCGGAAAGATGCCGAAAATGGTCCGAGACCGACCGCAAGCTTGCCGCCGACAAACGCGGTCGCGTCGGCAGGAAGAAAAAAACCTCACTTCGGAATCCCGAAATCCCCCCGCTTCGGGATTCCGAAGTGCAATATAGATCTTGGTGGGCTGTCCCTAGCGAAGACACTTCGCCACGATCAGGAACTCCGTCTCCCGTCCCCAGCCGAAATTGGCGGGCAAGCCGTCTGCCTAGTTTCGCGCAACCTTCCTGATGTATCCGCAGGTCTGACGATCTTTGAGGCGCTTCAGCCGGAGGAATGCATGACGGTGCGAATTTTTCGGGCTCTGGCCGCCCTGGCGATGATGACAGCGCTTGCCGGCTGCATCGACCATGCCAATGATCCCGTGCTCCTGGCGGTCGGCGTGCCTGTCAATCCGCCCGCTGTCGCGCACGGTCTTTGCATGGCCGACGGCAACGCCATGTATGACGAGTCGAGGAAGCAGTATCAGCTGCGCGCCCAGCTGACCGGATATGCCGGGGCCGATGAGCTGGAGGCCGAAACGATAGCGAGCGCCGCCGCCCATCGCCAATATGTCGCCTGCCTCTCCGGCCAGGGTTACCGGACATTATACGCGAATTGAGAACAGAGAATTCAAGTTTCCTCACAAGCGCCGTTTGAGCCCTCTTCCTGATCGCAGCTTTTCACGATTTTGGCCGATTCAGTCACGCCGGATCGCCTGCAATCACGATTGTTGGCGTGCGACAACGGAACTCTGCGCGCCAAGAAAGCATTTTCCTTACGTAGATCCAGTAACGAGGGTTTATCATGAAAATGCTCAGTCTTGCCCCATCCACCGTCGCGCTTGGTCTCCTTCTTGGCCTCGCGCCGATCGTTTCCGCGCGGGCGGCGACCGTACAGACCGTTCCGACACGGATCTTCTCGGACGTGAAAATGGTGCAAAATAAAGAACATGCCGGTACATGGCGTGGCTATCAAGGCTTTCGCACGGAGCGTCCCGGCACCCGCCGCCATTCCGATGGCTACTGGTATCCGCTTGCCGCCTTCGGCGCCGAGGCCGGCACCACGGGCTCCGTCCGCCAGCCGGTGAACAGGCCGGCACGCCCGGGAATGTGCAACCCCAAGTTTTCCGGATCGATCGGTCCTGGCAGCATGCCGTGTGATAACGGCTATTGAGCCGGCAAATGAAGCAGGCGGCGACGAGCCGCCTCTTTCTCGATCGGGCCGCCGCTCACATGTCCGTGACCTCTTATTTGACACCGTGGTATGTGACAGATCGCCTTCCTAACTCCGGGGCGTAAATTCCCAGGATCTTCCCAAGGAGACGATGATGACCACGACTTTCAAGAACGGCCTGATGGCCGCTGCCTTCGGCGCCATCCTCGGCCTCTCGGCCTTCTCGGCCACGGCAGCTCCCCTCCAGTCGAGCGCGACAGAGCAGGGTGCAGCCACGCGCCCGGTTGTGAGCCAAGAAACCAGGGTTGAGCACGACAGGCGCACGACCGGTTCGTTCGGCGAGCGCGCCTCGGAAACCACAGGCTCGACACATTATATGATGAACCCGAAGAAGTCGCTCAACATGGATTGCAAGCTCGGCTTCAAGCCGACCAGCAGCTCCAGCTGCAATTACTGACGAGGCGCTCGGCCGTTCGCCATCGCGCGGCCCCTCTGAGCTGAAGGGCGGCCTCCGGGCCGCCCTCAGTTTGTTGGCAGACCTCGCTCTTCCCTCGGCGATGTTGCATCGAATGCAAAAATGCAATAAGTACAGAATCGCGCAAACTGTTGAGGGTGGTGTTGCGAAAAGCCGCAGCCAGGAGCGATTGACGCGTCTGCCTTGGAATTGCCATGCTCGCCGCGATGGTCGCATTTCGTAATCAATCGAATTTCAGACAGGTGGGATAATCATGACTGCAAAGTCCGCACGCGCCGATTTCCTGCATTTTTTCCGCTCATGGATCAGCAATCCGCTTCGGGTCGCCGCGATCGCGCCGTCGGGGGATTCGCTTGCCAAGATCATGACCAGTGAAATTGCCGCACTCGACGGTCCGATCATCGAGCTCGGCCCGGGAACCGGCGTCTTTACCCGGGCGCTGCTGGCGCGCGGGGTCAGCGAGACGGATCTGACCCTGATCGAGTACGGCCCGGAGTTCATCAATTCGCTGCAGGCGCGTTTCCCCACGGCGCGCGTGTTGCAGATGGATGCCGCCCATCTGGCCCATGCCGATATTTTCGAGGGCGAACCGGTTGGTGCGGTTGTCAGCGGCCTGCCGCTGCTCTCCATGCCGCCCCGCAAGATCGCCTCGATCATGGCTGGCGCCTTTGCCTATATGCGGCCGGGCGGGGCCGTTTATCAGTTTACCTATGGTCCGCGCTGCCCGGTGCCGCGGCCGATCCTCGACCGTCTCGGCCTGAAGGCGGTGCGCATCGGCGGCACGGTGCGCAACCTGCCGCCGGCGTCTGTCTACAGGATTTCGCGCAGCAAACCGCTGGAACTGTCGCGCGAGCGCATCAGCTATCGCGAGAGCGAGACTGAAATCGACGATGTCGCCGCCTTTTCCAACGAAACCGGCGGCTGAACGATGATGCCGGGCCGGAATGGCTGAGAACAAGCGGACGGAGACGACCGAGGGCAGGCGGGAACGCAAGCGGCGGCAGACGCGCGAGCGCATCGAGCAGGCGGCCATGACCCTCTTTCTGCAGCGCGGCTTCGAGGCCACGACGATCGAGGACATCACCGAGGCGGCCGATGTCTCCAAACGCAGTTTCTTCGATTATTTCCCCTCCAAGGAAGAGGTGGTTTCCGCCTGGCAGGATGCCTTCGCCGATCGCCTGATGGCGGCGGTCGCAGCAAGGCCGGCGGCAGAATCCTCGGTCGCGGCGGTCGAGGCGGCGATCACCGCAACCGTCATCGCCTCCGTCGACGAGCCTGGCCTGGCGCTTGGCGAACTCATCCATCGCACGTCGGCGCTGAAGGCCCGCGACCAGCTGAAATACGCCAGGCTCGAACAGAAGCTCGCCGAGGCGTTGCTGCTGCGCAAGGGAAATGATCCAGAGAAGCGGTCGCGCATGCGTCTCCTTGCGGCGATCGTCATCGGCGCGCTGCGCGTCGGCGGCGAACTCTGGCAGCAGCGCCCGCCGGGCGCCTCGCTTGAGGATTTCGCCCGGGAGATTTTCGCCGACCTCTGGAAGATGCTGGCGGAATTCGGCGACGAGGCAAAGACCAGGCTGTGACGCAGGCCGCCTGAGGATCAATGCGCTCTCCCGAGGCGTCGGTTCGATGTCGATGTTTCCGCTCATCCCTGTCATCAGGGCCCTTTCATCGGAACTGGGCCGTCCTATATGTGCAAGCGTCGCAGCGGCCACATTCTGCTGATCCCCGCGATAGGCGGACCTTCACCATGCCGGGCATCGCTTTCGATCAGGGCAGACATTCGCGCTCGAAGGCATCTCCGAAAGCCTCGGCATCCGTGCCGCGGCTGTTGACCCGCCTCCGACCGTTCCACAGATTTCAATGATTGATTGATAAGAGGAAAGACCATGTCCAATCACAACGCAGCCCAACACAACGCAGCAAAGTCAGGCACCTTCAAGATCGGCGGCGATATCGAGATCAATCGTCTCGGTTTCGGCGCCATGCGCGTCACCGGCAAGGGCATCTGGGGCGAGCCTTCCGATCATGCCGAATCCATCCGTACGCTGAAGCGTCTGCCGGAACTCGGCGTCGACTTCATCGATACGGCCGATTCCTACGGCCCCGATGTCTCCGAATGGCTGATCAAGGAAGCGCTGCATCCCTATGGCGGCAAGTCGGTCATCGCCACCAAGGGCGGCCTGACCCGCCACGGTCCCGATATCTGGCTGCCTGTCGGACGTCCGGAATATCTGATCCAGCAAGTGCATAAGAGCCTGCGCAATCTCGGTGTCGAGCGGATCGATCTCTGGCAGCTGCATAGGATCGACCCGAAGGTGCCGGCCAAGGAGCAATTCGATGCGATCAAATCGCTGCTCGATAGCGGCCTCATCCGCCATGCAGGTCTGAGCGAAGTGTCCGTTGCCGACATCGAGGCGGCCTCGAAGCATTTCAAGGTCGCGACCGTCCAGAACCGCTACAATCTCGTCGACCGCACCAGCGAGGACGTGCTCGATTATTGCGCCAAGCACAATATCGGCTTCATCCCGTGGTATCCGCTCGCCGCCGGTGACCTCGCCAAGCCAGGCTCACTGCTCGATACGATCGCCAAGAAGCACAATGCAGCACCCAGCCAGATCGCGCTCGCCTGGGTGCTGAAGCGCAGCCCGGTCATGCTGCCGATCCCCGGCACCTCCAAGGTCAAGCATCTCGAGGAAAATGTCGCAGCCGTCGACATCACCCTCTCGAACGAGGAATTCTCCGCCCTCGACGGCGAAGGCAGGAAGGTCTTCAGGGCTGCTTGACGAGGTGAGGAACGGAAGGTCGCGGCTTGGCTCCCTCTTCTCCCCAGCGGGGAGCAACCATGTTTCAATTTTGCCGGTACTGTGGCGTCCATTCGGTCTTTCGGATGAGGATGGCGTTGGCGAGAATGATGAGTTTTCGGGCGACGGCTATGACGGCGCACAGGTGTTGCTTCCCGTTGCTGCGCAAGCGCGCATAGAAGGAGGCCAGATCCGGATTGTGCCGGGTTGCCGTGAAGGCGCACATGAACAGGCTCT
>NZ_JAAXDD010000039.1:0-5129 GCF_019798305.1 Rhizobium leguminosarum | reverse complement strand
AATACAACCAGACCGCACGGGCGATAATCTGCGGTGGAAATCGGTGGTGCTTGTAGCTGATGGTCGATGAGGTCATCTCAACCGTATTATCCGCCACCCGTTAAGTCGCCGACAACGTGACATCGCCGTTCTGCCTGCATGCTCATCTCGGCATACATCTTCTTCAGCCGCCGGTTCTCATCCTCCAGAGCCTTCATCTGGCTGATCATCGAGGCGTCCATGGCGGCATACTTCGAACGCCACTTGTAAAAGCTAGCAGTGCTCATCCCGTGTTCCCGGCATAACTCCGGCACAGGAACGCCGCCTTCTGCCTGGCGCAGGATGGCAAGGATTTGGGGTTCGCTGAATCTGCTCGTCTTCATCAAATCTCCTCGATCATAAAGCCCGAGAAAATTCTACTTTTGAAGCCCGTTAATTACCGGGCGGATTACCAGTACCGTCAGGGATCGTAATTGGCAAATTCCAAATGGCCTATTCAATTGGGGTACGTCATGAGTCGCGGCATTGTCGCTACCTTTGTCGGCTACGTGACAGGCGCCCTTGTTCTCAATCCCATATTTTCCGCCCACCTCGTTGAAATGGCAGCGAATAGTTGTTCGTCAGCTCAATCGGCCGGCTTGGCACGAATCTTGAGAGCTATTGCGAGGCAGCGGAACGGCCGCCGCATCCGCGGTGCGGGATAACCGCATTGCTTCGAACACATGAAGGAACGCAAAGCATGCCCAACCTAAAGCTAGGTGACACAGCTCCCTCAATGGACTCCGCTGAACAATCCTCGATCGATCGCATTACAAATGTCGGAAGAACACAGACAATACTGAACCATATTTCTGTATTTAGAGCCGATCCATCCGTTGAGGACGGAGTATCAATTACCTCATACGGTCAGGGGCAACTCATAGGCGTGATGTATACCGTGCCTGCACATGGGCAAATTGATGTCGATATAAATATGAACCTTCAGTGTGTTACTCCATCAGACGTGATTACATTGAACAACATGATAAAGGGGATGCTTGACGCTTCGCATTTTCACAAATTTGAGGAAACAGAATCGACGAACGTTAGCGGAGGCTTAGGATTCTTCGCTTTTTGGTCGGGCGGCGTGTCAGCAAGTTATAGTGATGTCAAACACACGTTGGACGGCTGGGGCCTGAGAGCGGAGGACCAGCGTAAAATCGTTAACGGCATGATGGAGATCGCTCAGAACGTGTCAACGTTCAACTACAAGGGCACTATATATAACCGCGACTTCGATTATGACGTGACCGGTAGCCTCTTTGCAATCGTTATGGATGCAACAATCCAACAGGGGCAACATCACAAGCAACTGCGATTTTTGGCTCCCAAAGTACACCTCAATACAAATGACGGCGACAGCCTGCCGGTAGTTGGCACGCTATACTCCTGATGTATCGCGCTCGCCGAACGTGGCTTGGTTTCTGTATTGCGGACGGACGATTCACAAACCATGGCAGCACGAAAGCCATTAAACGTCGTCAGAAAGGAGGTATACGGGCATGGACTACTATTCAGCGCAGATAATAGCTAAAGGCGTAATAAAATCGTAAAGATCTATCGCCTTCATGGGATCGATAAGGCGCAAGCAATACAGCGCCTGAAGGACGGCAAGGACGTATATACGACCAAGTCAAAGGCTAATACTCTGGCGAAGGAGCTCAGCCAAGGCCAGGGCAGTTGGAAGGATGACGCCCATGTGATCGGTGGCTATCGGCACTACCATGACGTAAAGCACCACTACCGCAGCCACATTTTTTTGGCGAACCAATAGCCCAAATCTACGAAGATTCCACCTGAAGGGTTAAAATCAATGGCAGTTCAGAAAATACAATTTTCGCTTTTGCATGGGTGTTAGCTCCTGATGGCGCTCAAGGTCTTCATTATCGGTCGATGCTCATGGCGACGGAATAATTTCGGGCATCGACTATACGATCCTAGCGCATTCAGAGGGCTGGGTGGACGCAGGAATTAAGGTCCCAGCACAGACGAGCCAAGAAGCTCAGGATATTGACGCGCTGTTCAAATCCCTACTTTCGGCATCAGTTCGTGAAGAGGTCGAACATTTTGAAAGCGTCCATGGAAGGGGGAACCTGAATTTCTTCCGATAACTTTTCGGCGGCGTTGAGGCAGGCTATGAAATACGCCACCTTCTAAAGAACGTAGCCTATCAGAGGATAACATTAAAACACTTGTTTCGACGATCGCAGATATGGCGAAAACAATGTCGATCGTATCCCTCAAAGCTCACATCATCAATACCGGCAACGACTATTCAGTGGCCGGTGAACTGAAGATCTTGACGATTCAAGGAAAGGTCATCTCAGGCCAGAACACGATCCAATATCGTGTTCTGGCGAATAAGGGGACCGCTGGTTCGGACGGTGCAACAGCTCCGGCGAATGTGGAAGCGATTCCACTCAACTAGGTGCCTATGCGGAGGGGCTGGACATAGGCTGCCATAAGCTTGGGTTCGTAGGTGAGCGTGGCCCGCCCCCCGGTAAGCTAAATCGGGGGTTGCTCTCGAAAGGCCAGAGCCGAGCCCTAATGAGACAAAGCAGTAAAAGAATTCAGCGGCCAACCACCAAACCGCAGTGGTGACAAACAAACATGAAGTTTGAAGGCGCCTCAAGATTTCCCACTCGTAATTTTCCTTACCACCGGAATGCCTCCGGGCTGTCTTGAGACGGGCTCGCCGATCCCGTAAAGGATATACCGACCGGCGCCGCTGCGCGCTTTATCCTAGGGATCGACCGTAAGGCGTCGGTGCTCGATCCAAGTGCAGAAGCTTCACCAGTCAATGACGCTTTTGCGAAGCTGGTCCTTGCTCCCGGGCACCGGCCGGAGACCCTGCTTGAACTGCTGGCTGTCCTTGATGCTGTTGTCGGCCCAGATGCGCTCCCAGCTCAGCGGATCTATCGGGTCGCAGATGGCGGGCAAATTGCCTGGGATCCTTCCACAGCAGATCTAGATCGCCATTTGAGGCTGGTTGTGACACGGCACCGCGAACAAGATGCCGAGATATTCGTATCGACGTAACCGCCCGATTGGCACCGCCTGCCGCCTAGCGCCCTGATGGCCTAAGACACGTGTTTAACGACGTCGTCAGCGACGTGTCTTAGGCGAGGATTGCGATGCGCGTTGAAATTCTTGGGCAGGAACGTCGACGGCGGTGGCGCGAAGAAGACAAGCTTGCGATTGTCATGTCGGTTGGGGTTGCTGGAGCCACGATCACAGAGATTGCTCATCGTCATGATGTAACGCGGCAGCAGATATACGCCTGGCGTAGCGAGCTCAAGAAGAAGGGGCTGCTCCCGGTGTCTTCGAATGCATTGTTCATTCCCGTCGATCTGAATGCCGTGCAGAACGATGCCCCTGAATTGAGGGAGAGCTGCTCCGGGATGATTGAGCTACGATTGATCTGCGGCCGCACGCTTCGTTTCGAGAGTTCGGTGGCTCCCGATGTCCTGACGCAGGTTATCCGGGCAGTGGAAGCAGCATGATTGGGCCTGGGACCGGCGTTCGGGTGTATCTTGCGTGCGGGATCACGGACATGCGCAAGGGAGTAGAAGGCCTTGCCGCGCTTGCGCAGGATGTTTTGCGTCAGAAGCCGACTGGCGGCGCGGTCTTTGCCTTTCGCGGTAAACGTGGCGATCGTTTGAAGCTGCTCTATTTTGATGGCCAGGGCTTCTGCCTGTATTACAAGATCTTGCAGAAGGGGCGGTTCCTTGGCCTTCGGCATCCGGCGGGACTGCCCGGCTGACGTCGGCCCAACTGGCGATGTTGTGGGAAGGGATCGATTGGCGTCGTCCTGATTGGGGTGCGCCACCGGCCCGTGTCGGGTGATTTTATCCCACTGAAACCACTGGTTTGTATGGAAATTTATCCTGGCTCGTGGTAGTCAGGATCATGTCTAGCGCGACGACAAATCTTCCGGAAGATCCAGCCTTTCTCAGGGCAATGATTGCCGCTTTGCAGGCGGAAAATGCGAAGATGTCGGCCACATTGCAGGCGCATGACCAGTTAATCCAAACGCTGCGGCTGCGCATTGCCAAGCTGAAGAAACAAGTCTTCGGCAAGTCGTCTGAAAAGATTGAGCGTGAAATCGAGCAGTTGGAACTGGCGCTTGAGGATCTGTTGATCGCCGCCGCTGAAGGCAGTACGGCGCCAATCGATGAACCTGATGAGGCGGCGTCTGTTGTTCCCTTGGCGGATACGTCTGAAAAGATCATGCGCCGGCGGCCACGCGTCTCGGACAAGGCGGTTCGCGAGCGCCGAGAGCTCGATCCTGGCTCCTGCTGCCCGGAATGCGGAGGTGAATTGCGCCTTGTCGGTGAAGACGTCAGCGAAATCCTCGACATGATCGCCGCGCAGATGAAAGTCATCAAGGTTGCTCGACTGAAGAAGTCCTGCCGCTGCTGCGAGAAAATGGTGCAGGTGGCAGCACCCAGCCGCCCGATACCGGGCAGCATGGCCGGCGCTGGCCTCTTGGCGTACATTCTGGTCTCGAGGTTCGACGTCCATTTGCCACTGTACCGTCTGAACGAGATCTTCGCCCGCATGGGTGCCGACATTCCCGACAGCACGATGGTTGATTGGTGTGGTCGCGCCATGCAGGTTCTGCAGCCTCTCATCGAGCGGATCGAAACGGCGGTCATGGCAAGTGACCTACTTCATGCGGACGACACCCCGATCAGGGTGCTGGATCGCTCGCTGCGAGACAAGGGGTTGGGCAAGGGTGTGAAGAAGGGCAGGCTCTGGACGTATGTCCGCGATCAGCGTCCATGGGTGGGGACTTCCCCGCCCGGTGCAGTCTACTATTTTGCTCCTGACTGGAAAGAAGAGCACGTCCACCGCCACCTCAAGCAATCAAGCGGCATCCTTCAGGCTGACGGCTACAAAGGATATGGCAAGCTGTACTCGCCTGGAGAAAAGGGAGAATCTCGCTTCAAGGAAGCCGCCTGCTGGGCTCATTGGCGACGAGGGCGATGTCACGTTGTCGGCGACTTAACGGGTGGCGGATAATACGGTTGAGATGACCTCATCGACCATCAGCTACAAGCACCACCGATTTCCACCGCAGATTATCGCCCGTGCGGTCTGGTTGTATT
>NZ_JAAXDD010000038.1:0-7932 GCF_019798305.1 Rhizobium leguminosarum | reverse complement strand
GGCGGCGGCGCGATCGAGGGCCGCATCGTTTGCTATCGGCAGTTCGCGCTTGTGCGGCGCAATCAGCGCTACCTCCTCGCATTTTTCGGCCGCGATATCTTCCGGAAGTTCAATATACACCGGCCCCTTCTTTCCCTCCTGGGCGATGCGGAATGCTTCACTGACCGTTGGCGGGATCATCTCCGGCGACGCGATCTGCATTGCGAACTTGGTCAGGGGCTTCATCGTCGCGACGGCGTCGACCCTCTGAAAACCCGCCTGGGGGCGGTTCTTGATCGCCTTCTGGCCGGCGATCAGCACCAGCGGCATCCCGTTGAGCTGGGCATAGCCAGCGCCGTTGCAGAAGTTGAGCATGCCGGGGCCGAGCGTCGCCAGGCAGACGGCGGGCTTGCCAGTCAGGCGGGCATAGTTCGCGGCCATGTAGATGGCTCCCTGTTCGTGTCGGGTCGGCACGAACTTGATCTTCTTCGACTTGCGCAGCGACTCGAGGAAGTCGAGGGTTTCCTCGCCGGGGATGCCGAATATGCAATCTACGCCCTCGTTCTCAAGCGCCCGCACAAGAATGTCAGACCCCTTGATCACGGTTAGCCCGCCATTAGAGCTGGGCGAGTTCTTTCCCTGCTTTTCTTTGGTCATGCCGATCATCTTTCAATTGCTGCTGTGAATTCCTTGGTCGTCGCGCTGCCGCCGAGACCGCCGGTCCTGACATTGTCGATGCTCAGCACCTTGTCGGCCGCGTTGCGGTTGGAGTTCGCCTTCTCGCCTTCCCCGGGGTGGAGCATGAGGCACGTTGCGAGGCACAGCGGTGGGATTGGCGAGACCAACCGCTCAATGTGTGGAGCATATAACTCCGAAAGCGTATAAATTATCTCCACGACGGATTTCTTTCCATATGATGTCTGCAGGTCGTCACCTCATAGATAACACGCCTAGACGAGTCAACAGAAAAAATAAGGCCTAGCCCGCTCCATCGACGAAGCGGCCTTCGTCACCTCATTGAGTTTCGTGGATTGTACGGGGCGTATCGGGGCAAACTTCCTCAGCTCCGCGGTCCGGCGTGAACTAGTGTCGGACGGGGATGAACACCGACGACGCCTTATCGGACTGCAAAAGGCAGCTAGGCACGAGGCCGTTCGACGCATAACTGCGGCTGGCGGAATTCTGTGACAAGCCCCATCAACTTGCCTGCCGCAAGTTAACCTGCTCCCGGCCTTGACCGGAGAGCTCGACGACATAGCCGTCGCCTACACCGCCATTAGCTGACGCGCCGAAGCTGATCGCCGTTGTGCAGGTGCCTGCCGAATACCCCCAAAGAGTTACGCCGCAGCCGGCCGGCCTTCTGCGCCAACGCAAGCTTATCGTCCCCTAAAGCGAAATAATCGAGGCCGTCGGGAGGTAGCCTTCCGCAATCAGGGTGTTGGCCACGGCCGCGAGCTGACAGGCCCGGCGGCGAAGCGCCTCCTCCTCGGTCAGACGTTGGTTTTCCTAAGGATGGACCAGTGCGTAGCCGAACACGGCAAATCGACTGAGTGCATGGGAGCAGCTCCCGCGGAGTTGACGCAGGACTGCACCGTCCGATTTGGAAGACCGTAGATCAAGTCAAAATCGATGCGGTTTACCCGTGGCGGCGCAGTTGTAGACCAAAGTCGCCGTCAGCTCCTCACCTTGCATTCGATTGATTGCTTTTTGAACATCGGGATCGAAACTCTGTACGCCGATGCTCGGTTCACTCCGGCCGCCAGTGGCGAGTTGAGTTGTTGCCGCGGCAAATACGCAGGCTGTTGACTAAAGAAGGCCGCCGCCATAAGAACCCCGACGGATCAATGTCGTCATGCGTTACAAATGGCGTCACGGAGAGATATATGCCGCAATATGAGAGCGACCATCTTGAAAAGGAGTCGGCGTCGGAGTGCGATCGTCGCCATGTCGCCGATCCGGGGACCGGCTTTTACGGCGGATCGGATTGGGCAGCCCGGCCAGTTGGAAGTAGCACATCCCGATCGTTTCGGACCCGCCCACACGCCGCAGCCGAAACGGCTGCGGGATCAACCACAGTTACGCATCGTTTGAGAGATCGAAGATCCCGGGGAGCCACGTTGATCAGTCACATTTCTTTTGACGTCTGGAACACTCTCGTAACAGCGAACCCAGGTCATGCGCCGATGAGGACCAAGTTTCTCGCCACCTGTTTTGATAGAGAAGAAGCAGTTGTGAGGAATGCATACGCGGAGGTCAAGAAGTGGGTTAACCAACACGCGATCGAGACGGGGTACGCCCCATCCGTGTCCGAAAATATTCGTCTGCTTATGATGCGTTGTAATGTTCAAAAAGATCCAGGCTTAATCGCAAAGGCGTGTGAGCACGTTTTTGAGAATTGCAAACCAGTTGTTTTGGACACCACTGTGGGGTTCGTCCATTCGCTGGCAGAAGACGGGTACACGCTATCAATTGGTAGCAACTCAAGTTTTATTAGCGGCACTACGATGCACAACTTTCTTGAGAGCACCTTTGGATGTGTATTTCGGTTCGGAATTTATTCCGACCTGCTTGGATATGCAAAGCCAAACGAGGCATTTTTCAACAAAATCATCGGGTCGTGCGGCGTTGCGGCCGACAACATCCTGCATGTGGGCGATGACGCCATCTGCGATCTGCAAGGTGCGCGCAGCGCTGGAATGCGCGGCGCCCTGGTGGGAAGATCTGAGGACATTCAAGAGGCTGTTTATGACGCAGTTTGAGGAGTTTGCGCTTCATGAATTTCAATCAAACGAGGATGCACCCTTTCGACCGGAGCAATATTCGCGTCTGAAGTTCGGTTGCGACGAGGCCGCTCGCGAGATGGGCCACCAGATTGCAGACGCCTTCTTCGAAAAACACGCATCCACAATACTGAACAGCCGCTGCCTGATGATTCCGTCGCCATTCAATTTCGTTCCGAATGCAGCAAATGTAATGACGATGCATTTGCTAGATCGCCTCAACAACCACATCGTTGATGCGAAAGGCAACCATGTGGAATATGCGACTGTCCCGCGAAAGATCAGTTACATGGACGATTATGGATTTCTTTCAGGAGAGGATCGCAAATCATTGATTGCTGGTGATAGGTTCTACTTCAACTCGCAACATTTCGAAGGTCGTTGTCTTCTGTTTATCGACGACGTGAAGATTACTGGCACTCACCAAAACAAGTTGGTCGAGCTCATGCACGAGCAGCAGTTAAAGAATAAAACATTTTTCCTGTATTTTGCTCGATACACGGGCGATCGTCCTAACATAGAATCCGAGCTAAATTTTGCCGCCGTTAAGTCAATCAAGGATCTAAACCGGATCGTGGTGGAGCCTAGTCATCACATGACCGCTCGGGCAATAAAATACATCCTCTCGGCAGATCCAGATGAACTGTATAACGATTTCCTGAGGTTCAGAAGCTACCGATATCTTGAGACTCTTTATTTCAATTGTCTAAATGAAGGATACTACAAAATACAGAAATATCAGGCAAACATAGATATTATTCGCAATGTTGTTAATTTGATGAAAGAGCAAATACATGCTTCGCCTAGGTAGTGCAAGGAGTTAGACAACCTGTCTTTGTTCCATCGCGTTCGCGGCCCACAATACTTGCTTGGGGCCGCGACGGCTGCTCGAGGCGTTTCCTTTTTTGGTAAGTTTTATCGCACGATTGCGTAGATAATTTGGAAGCAATATGGTCTAGTCCATGCTCCATGGTGTCTCAGGCTTCCTGCAATCTAAGGGCAGAATTGGCGGCGTGGCGTGCCCCTCGCGAATTTCCAGCAGGGAAAATGCGCGCCGTCGAATTTTGAGCCACCTGTCGCGGACCATCGCCGATGCCCGACTTGGTACAGCTGCAAAAGAAATATAAGGCCGGCGGAGTTGAGATTGTCACAGTCGCGGCCGGGTTAGGCCAGTCACCCGATCCACGCGATCGAGTATGTCGGAAATAAGATTGGTTCGGCTGTAGCGGTGTTTGGGCCGGGATGCTCCCGGCTATGCAAGTAGGCATCGAGCTTTTCTGAGCATGTCATCGGGTGCGGTCATGTGTCAGGCCTCATCATTGCGGCATTACATGAACTGCGGGGCCGGTATAGCGATACGCGGATTAGGTCTAAACAAATTGCGAGCTTTTAGCTCGTTGCACGCTCCTGGTTATCGTATCCCAATCATGTCGGTCATAACCGGGCCGAGCGGCTCGCGGACGCTGTTTTCGACCTTGGGACGTCTGGCGCCATTCTCGTCGGTGGAATCTGCGACCCGGATCTCGATTTCCTCGAGACCGGTGGCAATCACCAAGCGGCGTGGCCGGCGTCGATGATATAACCATTTTCTCAAGAATGTCTGCTTCGTAGTCTCCGTCTCCGCCATGGCCTTGACCGCCTTCAAGAGCTCAACCGGTTCGTACAACATGAAGCGTAGGCGCTGCGTGGGCTCACTTGCTAAGTCCCCTGGATTAGGAGCTCGCCTTACCTGCAGTCCGCGAAGCCCTCGACACATACATCGGGGGACGGCCCCAAACCTTGGATAGTATGTCCATTACCTCGGCATTGGTGGAATTCAGCGTTTCCATCGCTTGCTCGTACGCCGACCGGCCTACCTCTCCCGCTGACAGCTCATACAACGACCGGTTTTTCATCCAAGCTTGCCGGATCGCGTCCGATTCCCAGACGGTCGCAGTCAACAGATCATCCCCCAGCCAGTCCCGCAGTAGTGCGACCGCCTCCTGCTGTGAGACGTCACGCGGATCGTGCCTTGTCACCAAATATTTGGTGAAATCATAATTCACCGACCTCCCAGCCTTTTCGATCAAAGAGACGAAATACGAGAAGCGGTGGAGGGACAGGGCCATTGACGCGATCTCAGGCCAGTGAGGGCGGACCGTCATCAGAACGCCGGTCGCTGCTTCATACGCACCCGCGGTCAGAAAGCTTCTTCCAAGTCCACAGTGGATAACGACAACGTCGTAGCCCTGCTCGACTTCCTTGAGCGCATCCACCATTCTGATGCTAGCGTCTGGGTGCCCCAAGTGCTCATTATGGAAGCGCTTCGTACTTTCCCGTTCGAATATTTCGAGCTCGAAAGTACCCGGCACAAGATAAAGACCATCAAAATGGGTTGATTGAATTACAGAGTGCATACTGACCCGATCGTCATCATAGCTTAAAGCGCCATACATGCTCGTAGGGCGGCCGGGACGAAGGATAGTCGGAAAATAATAGCCGAACATTTTCGACAATGAGCCCTTCGGATCGAGATCTATAGCAAGAACGCGGTATCCTTGAAGTGCAAGGCCCTGAGCCAGGTAGAACGATGTGGTGGTGCTTGCGAAGCCGGAGGCTACTGAGATGATCTGTAGTTTCTCACCCTCGCGCCTGCGCGGGCAAAACTTCAAAGCCTCTTTTGGACGGGCCGAAGCGAGATAAGCACGGAGTTCGTTAATCTGTCGAAGCGTATAAGAGCGCCGTCCTGCGGTCCCTAGCTCCGGTGTTGGCCCCAGCCCATCAATTGACAACTGGCGCAGATAACTGCCCGACACGCCGAGAATCTCGGCAACCTCGCCCAAGGAGAACGAGCGAAGGGTCCTGTCGTCTCGAAAATCAGGAGCTGCCCCCCGCTCCCTTAGGCGATCCCAGAGTTCGTTGGTACGGCGCTCGATGCGCTCCGAAGTGGTTTCCATTTGAGGTGGATTCTCAGAGCGCGGCATAAGTGACCTCGTGACGGAATTTCTTGTAGATGACGTGTTTATTCTGTCACGATTTACCACATTATCTGTGCCCGTCAACAGGCACTTTTCCGCGCCAGGAAGCTTACGGCTGCATACTTTCGTCAGGGAATTCTTATTCTCTATTCCTCTTAGGCGGAACAAGATTTTTTGGGCGACGATCTGCTCCGGGGTCCGGCTTGGGCTCGTGTTCGGCGGGACGAACAATCCTCCAGGCCGGGGGGCCTCCGCACAGGAACCACTCGACCCAGCGTGCCACGACCTTCGCCGTTAGCCCGTATGCCCCTGCTGGCCGCGGATCGTGCGGCCCCGCTTGTCCCAATGAGCCTAAGACGTGGACTCGCGAATTGAATCGATTGAGATTCTTGTCACAACATGACGATCGTTGCGGTGCGGCGGATGATCTCGAAGAGCACAACCCGTGCCTTCGATATCCGCGCCAGCCGCCTGAATTCAGAAGAGGTCCGGCGCAGAACATTGCGCCGCTCGCGCGCAAGATCAGATCTCGTCCTCCGCGAAACCAGCGCCGCTAGGTCCCTGCCGCCGCCGGGCGGTGCCGGACCGGGCGCCGATCACGAAGATAGACGGTCATGCGCATAACTTCATCGGCGGCCAACTTTCGTCGGTTCGCTTTGTCGGGCAGCGTCGTGGCGGGCCGGTGTTAGTCCCCGATTGCAAAGCGGGCAATTGACCAGATGAAATCCGTCTGCATGGCAACGGCGGCCTGGTCGAGCTTGCCGGGATTGGTCCAGAACCAATTCGGATCCGGCGCGCCATTCGGACTGCAGGAACCGGATGGATTGGGGCAGAGCGCCGGGATCGGCGGATCGACAAATCCTGCTGGCGTCGTCATTATTCCCTTTGCGTTGACGGCGGCACGCGCATGGCAGGTGATGCAGGACGAAGTGTCGGCGAATCCGGCCTCCGTTACCGAATTGCCAAGATGCGTCGGCAAGCCGGTCGCCGAGACGAAGTTGGTCTGGCTGCCCTTCAGGCAGTAATGTTCCCACACGGGTGAAAGGCCTGCAGAGCTCAGCATGGCTTTCAGTGGGTCGTTCTTTGCACAGTCGCTGTAGGGCCGATCAAGGGCCTCATTCGCCTCCACGTCGGCGACAACCGCACCATAAGCATCATGGCATCCGGTATAATCGCAACGGCCTGGATTGTTCTGGTGCTCGAACGTTGCCCAGGTCCAGTTGGGCAGCACCTTACTGATGATATGCATGGCGGTTAGCGCGTATTTCTTCCCGTCAGGTGCCTCGCTGACATAATAATCGGCGCTATCGACCTCGTCGGCGGGCACCCAATTTGCCTTGACTTCCATGGCGCCGACAGGAGCTGAGATCGGCCGGCCGGCATTATAGAAGGCTCGCAGACCGGCCTTGGTGAAGAGCTGGTTGCAAACGATGTAATCGAAAGTCGCCTGGTTGCGGCGAACTTCTTCGCTCCCGTCGGGCGACCCATGCGGGACGAGGCCCATCGCAGCCAACTGCTGGAGGGCTGGAAGACTCAGTATTTTTGGGCTGGCCAGGGGAGTGGCGATTTCCGCCGCTGCACCCGACTGTCCACAAGACGGGTCACCTTTGGCGCCCGGAAAAACCGGGTGCGGAGTGAATGTATCTTCGTTCGAAGCCCATGTTTCGAACAAAGCCTTGTTAGGTGTCGCCGCGACGGGGCCAGCGACATAAGCGAGGAAACGCCAAGACGCCTCGTCCGGCCTGTTGATTGCCAGGTTGGCATCGACCGACTGGGCGAAGCCGTCGAGGGGTATGGACGCCAACGTAAAAGCGGCACCCGTTGCAAATAATCTGGAAATCCAGTGCATCTTGTTCTCCAAGCAGTTTCATCAGTCTCCGAGCTTTTTCGGAGAGGATTTTGTATTCTACTGAGACGACATCCCGCCTCGAAGCGGAAAAGGCGACTGTATCGCCCGAACGGATGATCGTGACGGCTTCGGCGGGGGAGCAAATCTTGTTTGCTTACAGCTATCCCCTACCCGTCCCGTGGCTGGAGCCATTCAACTATGCGTTTGGTGAGTTTCCCCTGCGACTTGCTCGAAACAAATAGGCCGACATGCCCGCTCGGAAGCGGAATCTCCGTATAGTCGGTGCTGCCGATCTTGCCGCCGAGCGCCTTGGAGCAGGCCGGCGGAATGATATGATCGTTCAGCGCGAAGATGTTAAGCACGGGCA
>NZ_JAAXDD010000037.1:0-8882 GCF_019798305.1 Rhizobium leguminosarum | reverse complement strand
AATTGAAACATGGTTGCTCCCCGTAAACGGGGCGAAGGGACATGCCGCGCCCTCTCCGCTTCCACCTCGCTCTCGCAGGGCACGTCCCCTCGCCCCGTTTACGGGGAGAGGGTTAGGGTGAGGGGCAGCTTTATTGCTGTGAGGTCAGGCAGTTCATTCCCAAACCCCCAACGCCCACTTGCATAAAATGCATGGCAGGTTTGCCCAAAACGGTTTCGTCCTCCCCCATCTTTTCGCCATAGTGATACCGAAATTCCGTAAGCGGGGAGGAAGAGGCTCATGACTGTGCTGTTCGACGAACAAGGCGTGATCATCCGCGAACTGGGTGTCGCCGCCGATATCGACCCTGAGCGGGAGATCGAACGGCGAACTGCTTTCCTCAAGGATTATCTCGTCGCCTCGGGCATGCGCGGCTACGTCCTCGGCATCAGCGGAGGCGTCGATTCGCTGACGGCAGCGCTGCTGGCGCAGAAGGCGGTGCGCGAGCTGCGGGAAAGCGGCCATGCGGCCGAATTCATCGCCGTACGCCTTCCCTATGCTGTCCAGGCGGACGAGGCCGATGCGGTGAGGGCGCTGGAAACGATCGGCGCCGACCGTTCGATGGTGGTCAACATCAAGGCGCCGGCGGATGCGATGCTTGCCGCTGCGCTAAACGGCGGCCTCGCTTTTGCCGATGCCGGCCGCCAGGATTTCATCCTCGGCAATATCAAGGCGCGTCAGCGCATGATTGCCCAGTTCGCCCTGGCCGGGGCGCTTGGCAGCCTCGTGATCGGCACCGATCATGCGGCCGAGGCAGTCATGGGTTTCTTCACTAAGTTCGGCGATGGCGCGGCCGACATCCTGCCGCTCGCCGGCCTTAACAAGCGCCGCGTCCGCCTGCTGGCAAAGCGGCTCGGCGCCCCGGACGAGCTGGTGTTCAAGGTGCCCACAGCCGATCTCGAGGACCAGCGGCCGCTGCGCCCCGACGAGGAGGCCTATGGCGTCAGCTATGACGAGATCGACGATTTCCTCGAAGGCAAGCCGGTCGGCGAGATCGCCCGCCGCCGCATCCTCGCCGCCTATCGTGCGACCGCCCACAAGCGCGCCTTGCCGGTGGCTGTCAGCGCCCTCTGACGGTCGCCCAAGCGCGGGATGTGTGCGGGCGCGACCGGGTTTATGGCCTGACCGGCTCGCCCGTCCGTCCTGACGAAGCGAGATAGGCATGCGGCGCAAAATAGACGCCGCCGGCATCGAAGGCTTCGAGCTCTTCGGCCTGCAGCGCCTCGCGCACCTTCGGCCGTGCCGCAACACGCGCCATGAAGCCGTGCAGCGCCGGCCATTGCTTGAGATCGATCTCGGTCCAGGGCGACCAGTTCAGGCAGACGAAGAGATAGGCATCCGCCACCGTGAAGGTCTCGCCGGTGAGATAAGGTCCGGCAAGGCGGCCGTTCAGCCAGGTGAGCCGCTTCGATATCAGCGCGCGGACCTCCCCATGAACGCTGGAATAAATCGGATTGAAGAGCAGCACCATTGGCTTGTGCAGCTCGGCGGTGATGAAGTTGAGATAGGATTGCACCTCGTTGCGGCGGATGTTGCCGACCTCAGGCAAAAGGGCTGCCCCTTCGGGCACGCTGTCGGCGAGGAACTGCACGATCGCCGGCCCCTCGGTCAGCACCTTGCCGTCGTCGAGCATCAGCGCCGGCACATAGCCGTTGCCGTTGATCGCGAGATAATCCTCGCCGGTGCTCGTCCTGTGGGTCTGACGGTCGACCCGGACGAGCTCGATATCGAGGCCGAGCTCTCGGCAGATGATGTGCGGCGAAAGCGAGCAGGCGGCTGCGTGCATATAAAGTTTCATTGCGGTTTCCTCTCCTTGTGGAGGCGGTCGATGCCGCCGGCCGACAGTGTTGAACATCTGTACTGTTTCGCATAAAATGACTCTCGTCAAGAATTTAATGCGAAACGGTACAAATATGAAAGACCAGAAGAAGCGCGGCCGCCCGAGGGCCTTCGACGCCAAGGCGGCGCTCGGCAAGGCGCGGGATGTCTTCTGGGATAAGGGCTTTGCCGCCGCCTCCCTCGACAATCTGAGCGCTGCCACCAACCTCAACCGCCCGAGCCTCTATGGCGCCTTCGGCGACAAGGAGGCTCTTTATCTCGATACGCTGGAGGGCTATCGGCAAGACGGCATGGATGCGCTCGCGGAAGCGCTCGACCCGTCACTGCCGCTTCGCGACAATATCGCCCGCGTCTATGCCGGTGCGCTGGCGATCTATCTGCACGGCGAAACCGCCGCCCGCGGCTGTCTCCTGGTCGGCACGGCGAGCGCCGAAGCCGTCGAGCATGAGCGCGTCCGCGAGGTGCTCGGCCGCAGCCTCAACGATTTCGACGACGAGATCGAAAAGCGCATGCGCCTTGCCGTGGAACGCGGTGAGCTTGCCGAGGGCGCCGATCCGCAGATGCTTGCAAGGCTTGCCTCCGCAGTCATGCATTCGCTCGCCGTTCGCGCCCGCGCCGGTGACAGCCGCGAGACGCTGGAAGCGATTGCCCGGTCGGGCGTCGAGCTGATCTGCGGGAGCGCCCTTTAGCCGGATGTCTCCCGATCCCTCGGCCGCACGATCCAGGCATAGGCCGCACCGGCGAGAAGCAGCACGGAGGTGCCGAGGAACACTGCCCGCATGCCGATATGCCCGCCGACAAAACCGCCAAGGATAGGGCCGGCCACCTGGCCGACATATTGCGACGAGATGGAAAGCCCGAGAATGCTGCCGGCCGCACTATCAGGCACGCTGTGGCGGATGACTGCGGCGATGCAGGGCAACAGCCCGCCGAGTGCCACGCCCATAAGGAAGCGCAGGATGATCAGCTGCCAGGCGCTGGTGACGAAGGCCTGCGGGATCAGCAGCAGCCCGGCGACGGCGAGCGCGCCTGCAATCACCGGCCAATGGCCGACCCTGTCGGCGAGCTTGCCGAGCCATGATGCCGACAGAATGCTGCCGAGCGCGGCCGCCGACATGACGACGCCCGATATCATCGTCACCTGGGATTCGACGGGCACGAGCTGCGCGACATAGACAGTGATGATCGGCTCGATCGACATATTGGCAAACATCAAGAGCATACCGGTCGCCAGCATGGCGATGACCGGCCGCTTGTCGGCAATGGATTTCCATCCGCCGCTGGCCTTGGCCGCCATTTTGCGGGCCGGCGATTTCTCCTCCTTGATCAGGAAGGCCGTGGCGAGGAAGGCGAGGAAGATCATGCCGCCGGCGGCGAGGAACGTGCCGCGGATGCCGATGATCGGCGGCAACGCCCCGCCGATCAGCGGCCCGACGAGATTGCCGGCCATGATGCCGGAGGAGAGCACGCCGAGCGCCCAGGCCGAGCGATCCTTCGGCGTCTGCGTCGCCACCAGCACCATCGAGCCGGAGGCATAACCGCCGGCAAGCCCGACGAAGAGGCGCAGCGCCACCAGCTGCCAGACATTGCCGGCCATGCCCATCAGCGAGATCGCCACCGTCATGCCGAGGCTGGCGCGCACCAGCATCAGCTTGCGGCCGTAAATATCGCCGAGCCGGCCCCAGAGCGGCGCGACGAGAGCCGCGGCGAAGAAGGTGGCGCCATAGGCGATGCCCGACCATTGCACGATGTCAGCGTGGTCGCTGACGCCGAGTTCCTCGACGTAAAGCGGCAGGAAGGGAAGCAGCAGCGTCATCGCCACGATCGTCGTGAAGGAGCCGATCAGCGAGATGGTAAGATTGCGCTTCCAGTAGATCGAGCCCGGCCTGGCGCTGGCGGCGTCCAATTGCGTATCGGTCATTCTCTCGGCCTCGGCATTGATCTACAGCGCCGCGCGTCTTTTAAGGCGCGCAAAGGACGCTGTAACACTTTGAAATTTTTCCTTAAATCGGTTCAGATTTGAGGAAATATGCGGCAAGCGCGGGTTCCGCCGCGCCTGCTGAAATAATGTGCCCTTTGCCGCGGCGAGGAGATCGGCGCGGATGAAACTGTCCTGAAGATCGAGCTTTTCGAGGTCGAGCGCATAGGCCGTAGCGGTGCATGCGCTCGCCGTTCCAGGGCGGGCACGCGCTGGTATAACCGCCCTATGGCCCATCCTTCAAGATGGCGCTTTTGCATCGCTGACCTGTCTTTGGAAATGAGAGCCGAAATCTGGACCCTCTCCGGCAAAAGTGCTAGAACAGGACCGATTGCATCATGCAATCGGTTAATCCAAGGACATTGCCATGAGCGACATGCGCACATCCCGAGAACAGACCGTCCGTCATCTCTACGCCGCCTATCTCGACGACCGCAAGGATATCGTCGGCGCCATGTTGACGGAGGATTTCACCTTCTCCAGTCCGCGCGATGACCACATCGACCGCGCGACTTATTTCGAGCGCTGCTGGCCGAAGGAGCCGGTCTTCCGCGGCTTTTACATCGAATTCCTGGCGATCGACGGCGACGAGGCGGTCGTCCGCTACCGTGCCGAAAAACGCGATGGCGGCAGCTTCCGCAACATCGAGAGCCTTCGCTTCCGCGGCGACAAGATCGCCTCCGTGGATGTTTATTTCGGCCGGAATCTGTAACCCTGCAGCGCCGCGCGTCTTTTCAGACGCGCAAAGGACGCTGTAGCACTATGCGCTAGCGAGGCGGTCTTTACAGGAGCCGCATTGCCGAAGTGCCGATGATGATCATTGACACCGCCACCATCAGCGGCTGCACCGGCAGCCGTTTCACGAGGATCGCGCCGAAGGGGGCGGCAATGACGCCGCCGATGATCAGGCCGATCGCCGAATCGAGTTCCGACCAGCCGAGCGTCAGGATGAAGGTCAGGGAAATCGTCAGCGTCACGGCGAATTCGGTGAAATTGGTCGAGCCGATCACCCGCTTCAGGTCGTGGCCGCGGCTGACGAGTGAACTGGTGACGATCGGCCCCCAGCCGCCGCCGCCGATTGCATCCAGCACGCCGCCGCAAAGCCCGACCGGCGGCACCATCCAGTCGCGAACGTCCCGCTTAGGCGGCGGCCGAAAGGCCTTGTAGAGGATCACCAGCCCGATCGCGATCAGATAGGCCGACACGAAGGGCTCGATCGCCTTGCCGTCGATATTGGCAAGCAGATAGGCCCCGATCGCGCCGCCGATCATGCCGGCCGGTGCGAGCCGCGCCACCAGGCGCCAGTCGACGTTGCGATGATAGGCATGCGAGATGCCCGAGGCGGCGGTGGTGAACACTTCCGCCACATGCGTCATGGCGCTGGCATTGGCTGCCGGCACCCCGAAGGCGAGAAGACTCGTCGTCGACAGCACGCCGAAGGCCATGCCGAGCGCGCCGTCGATGATCTGCGCGCAGAAACCCACGACGATGAAGACGAAGAAATCCGATGTCATGCAGTCCCTCAGACGAACGGTAGCATTACAGCGCCGCACGTCTTCAGACGCGCAAAGGACGCTGTAACACGTTGAATTGCCGAATAATTCCTTAAATCGATTCCGGTTCAAGGAATTATGCGGCAGAACCCGCGACGCGGGGAAAAAATTTCCGGTCTCAGCCGGCAAGTCCGCGCTGCTTCAGCCGGATGATCTTGAAGAAGCCGTTCGGAAAGACCGGCAGGATATCGGCAGCGGCAAAATCACCGCGGCGCTCGGCCCAGGCGACGATGCGGTGAATGCGGAAGGCGGAGGACCAGCCGATGTGACGCACCAGCGGCGCCACCGCCGTCTCGATCGCGCCCTGCAGACCGGCGCCGTCGCCAAGCTTGCTGGCGAGGATGATCTCGCCGCCCGGCCTCAGCACCCTGGCGCATTCGTCCAGCGCCCGTTCGGGTTCGGGAATGAGTGTGATAACGAAGGGCAGGCAGACCGCATCGAAAGACCGGTCGGCAAAGGTGAGCGCATGCGCATCCATCACCTCCAGCGCCTGCACATGTTGCAGCTTCTCACGTTTCGCCTTTTCGCGCGCCCGCGCGATCATGTGTTCGGAAATGTCGATGCCGGTCACCCGGCAGCGGCGCGGGTAGTGGCCGAGCGTCAGGCCGGTGCCGACGCCGATCTCCAGGATGTCGGTGCCGGCCGCAGCGGCGAGGGCTGCAAGCTTGCGGTGACCATCGCGCAGGATGCCGCGATAGACCCGGTCATAGACCGGTGCCCAGCGCTGATAGATTTTTTGCTGATCTTCCGCCCTGCTGCGAAGCTCTGACATGCCGGCACCTCCCTAAAGCCCAGGCTTTCAACTCCTGAGCGTAGGCTTCGGTTCCCCAAAAATGTGACGCAAGGCACAAACCAGCATGGTGAGTAACCACAGCGGCCTATTTTGCCGGCATGAGACCAAGCGTCTTCGCGTCCAGCTCGCTGCCGATCTCGACGGTTTTCTTTTGCTTGTCGTAGACGCAGATCTGGGCAATCAGCCCCGTGGCGCCCTTCGGCTTGCCTGTCACCAGGGCAAGCCCGTAATGCGAGCTGCCGAAGGGATCAACGGTAGCGCTGGGCTTTTCGATCGCGACCGCTGCCTTCTTGCAGTTGGCCTCGATGTCGGCGGCGAGCTGCTTCCAGGCGTCATCGGAGGAGGCATGCGTCGCACCCGCCAGGCAAAGCAGCGCGGCGGCAGTGAGAGGCTGGATTATATTCCTGTTCATATCGGGTCTCCGTTGATCTCCATAACAGGCAAAGTGGTTTTCGGGGCCGGTATTCCCATTGATTTGCCCAGGCGATTTCTACGCGCGACTCCAACCCTGCAACTGAGGCAAATTTTCCTCCGGCCGGTCGTTTTTTGATAATTCGCCGGTTGCCTCTCCCCCTTTGCCCTCCTATGTTCCGCCTCACCTGCCGAGACGCAATCTATTGCCAAGAGGAGATCTGACATGGCTTTCGAATTGCCTGAACTTCCCTATGACTACGAAGCGCTTGCTCCCTTCATGTCGAAGGAAACGCTGGAGTTCCACCACGACAAGCACCACAAGGCCTATGTCGACAACGGCAACAAGCTCGCCGCCGAAGCCGGTCTTTCGGACCTCTCGCTCGAAGACGTCGTCAAGAAGTCCTTCGGCACCAATGCCGGCCTCTTCAACAACGCGGCCCAGCACTACAACCACATCCATTTCTGGAAGTGGATGAAGAAGGGCGGCGGCGGCAACAAGCTGCCGGGCAAGCTCGAAGCGGCCTTTACGTCCGATCTCGGCGGCTACGACAAGTTCAAGGCCGACTTCGCCAATGCCGGCGCCACCCAGTTCGGCTCCGGCTGGGCCTGGGTTTCCGTCAAGAACGGCAAGCTCGAAATCTCCAAGACCCCGAACGGCGAAAACCCGCTCGTTCACGGCGCCACCCCGATCCTCGGCGTCGACGTCTGGGAACACTCCTACTACATCGACTATCGCAACGCCCGCCCGAAGTACCTCGAGGCCTTCGTCGACAGCCTGATCAACTGGGACTACGTCCTGGAACGCTACGAAGCAGCCACGAAGTAAGCGGTACCAGACTCGCCGCCATGGCGGCAATGGCGTCAGCCTGTTTGAATTTGACACCCGGCGCCCCCAAAGCGCCGGGTGTTTTGTTTTCACGCGAGGCTGTCACATGCCTGTCATCGGCCGCTCTTAGTCACGCCCCATGTCTTCTTCTGTTTCTCCCCTGTTCCGCTTCGGCATCATCGCCGACCCGCAATATGCGGCCATCGCACCCCACTTGGCGATGGACCGCTATTACGCCAACAGCCTCGCCAAGGTCGCCGCGGCGATCGAGGTCTTCAACGGCTGGGAATTGAGCTTCGTGATGACGCTCGGCGATGTCATCGACCGGAGCTTTTCAAGCTTCGACGATATCCTGCCGGTCTATGAGAAGCTCAGGCACGAGGCGCTCTTCCTGCTCGGCAATCACGATTTCTCGGTCTCTGCAGGACACTTGTCCGAAGTCGCCGCGCGCCTCGGCATGCCGTCGCCCTATTACAGCTTTTCCCGCTACGGCTGGCGCTTTATCGTACTTGACGGCAACGAGGTCAGCATCTTCGCGCCGCCCGAAGGCCATCCTCATCGTGCGCTTGCCGCTGAGATGCTGGCGGAGCTGCAGGCCAAGGGTGCCAGGAACGCCCATCGCTGGAATGCAGCGCTGAGCGACGAACAATTCGCCTGGCTCGGCGGTGAAATCGCAAAAGCGGCCGAGGCCGGCGACAAGGTGATCGTCATGAATCACTATCCGGTGCATCCGCCCAGCGAGCACGGCATGTGGGACAGCGAGCGCATCGTCGCGCTGCTCGCCTCGCAAGCCAATGTCGTCGCCTATCTCAACGGTCACGACCACCTCGGCAACTACGGCTTGGCCGGCGCGTGTCACTTCGTCAATTTCAAGGGCGTGGTCGACACCGAGACGGAAAACGCCTTCGCGATCGTCGAGGTCCATGCCTCCAGCATCGAAATCCGCGGCTTCGGCCGGGAGGTGAGCCGCACGCTGGCTTTTTAGGTTGCGACAGGCGGCCGGTCATGTCGGGCTTGTCCTACGAAGCCCCACTTGCGGGAGAGGGGACGTGCCTTGCAAGAGGCGCGAGGAACGGAGAGGTCACCCCATATCCTCTTCTCCCCAGCGGGGAGAAGGTGCCGGCAGGCGGATGAGGGGGCCACACGGCACATCCTTCACGTTAAACCTATTCCGCCACGCCGACGGTAACGCCGTTCTCCCGCGTCCTGCGGTCGAAATCCGCATGGCGCTGTTGGAAAGACCGGCTTCGCCGGCCCCCTCATCCGCCCTACGGGCACCTTCTTGGATGACAAAAATGTAGGATACTAGCGCTTCCGGGCGGGTGGCCGCCCGCCCGGAAGCTGGTTGTCGGATCGTCACCTTCTCAGTCGTTTGGGACTGTGGGGAGCAGGATCGCAACCGGCTCTTCATCTGGCCCGTGTGGTTGCAGGAACCTTGGG
>NZ_JAAXDD010000036.1:0-9818 GCF_019798305.1 Rhizobium leguminosarum | reverse complement strand
GCACGTGAATCGCCTACTGGTCAACAATCCGCGCGAGCTCGACGACGATCAGGCCCGGGCGATTTATGCCAGCGCACTTGCGGGAGTGAGCAGCCCATGACCCCGAGCTCGGACGACCAACCGGAATCTCCACATTCAACTTACGACATCGTCGTGACCTTTGTCGGCTTCGCGACACCCATTCCACTCCGCCCAATCCAGTATTTCCGCCCACGTAGCTGAAACAGCCGCAAATAATTGTTCGTCAGCTCAGTCGGCCGGCTTGGCACGAATCTTGAGAGCTATTGCGAGGCAGCGGAACGGCCACCGCATCCGCGTTGGGGTTAACCGCATTGCTTCGAACAAATGAAGGAACGCCGAGCATGGCAGCACCGCATCAGAGCGCATTCTATGGAAAGGGCGGAATTGACAAATCCACCAAGATTGTCTCCGCCGCCGAAGCCGTCGCGATCATCTGTCCGGGCGATACAGTCGCTTTTTCTGGCTTCGTCGGCATTGGCACGCCGGAGGCGGTGATCTGCGCCCTTGAGAAGCGTTTCCTCGAATCGGGCGAGCCAAGCAATCTCACCCTCGTCTTTGCCGCAGCACCGGGCGACGGCAAAGACAAGGGCCTCAACCGACTGGCGCATGACGGGCTGGTGAAGCGTCTCATCGGCGGGCATTACGGGCTAGTGCCGAAGCTGACGCAACTGGCGCTCAGCGGCAAGTGCGAGGCCTATAATCTGCCGCTCGGGGTCATGTCCCATCTCTACCCCGAGATCGCCAGGGGCAAGCCCTGGCTGATCTCGAAAGTCGGGCTTCGGACCTTCGTCGACCCGCGCAACGGCGGCGGCAAGCTCAATTCCAACACGACGGACGATCTCATCGTGCTGAGGGAGATCGACGGCAAGCCGTTGCTCTTCTACAAGACCTTCCCCATCGACGTCGCCATCCTGCGCGGCACGCGGGCCGATCCATCCGGCAATGTCACGATGGAGAAGGAGGCCGCGACGCTCGACAATCTGCAGCTCGCCATGGCTGCCAAGGCCAGCGGGGGTATCGTCATCGTGCAGGTTGAGGGCATCGCCCCCGCCGGCTCGCTGAACCCTCGCGATGTCAAAATCCCCGGCCACCTGGTCGACTACGTCGTCGTGGCCGCGCCGGAAGATCACATGCAGACCTATGCGACCCAATACAACGGCGCCTTCTCCGGCGATTCCCGTCCGCCGCCGGACAGCGCTGCCTCCATGAAACTGGACGAGCGCAAGATCATCGCGCGGCGCAGCGCTTTCGAACTGCGGATGGGCGATGTCGTCAATCTCGGCATCGGCATGCCGGAAGGGATTGCGGCGGTCGCGGCGGAAGAGAAGATCATCGACCTCGTCAAGCTCACCACCGAATCCGGCACCATCGGCGGCACCCCACAGAGCGGGCTGGATTTCGGCGCGGCCATTAACCCCGAATCGATCATAGACCAGAACCAGATGTTCGATCTCATCGACGGCGGCGGGCTGAGCTTCGCCTGTCTCGGCTTCGCGCAGGTCGATGCTCAAGGCAATGTCAATGTCAGCCAGTTCGGTGACAAACTCGCCGGCGCCGGCGGCTTCATCAACATCTCGCAGAACACCCCCCGCCTCGTTTTCTGCGGCAAGTTCACCCACGACGGCCAGGCGAAGTTCATCAAAGAGGTCGAGCAGATCACCTTTTCGGGCGAATATGCCCGCGAGGCGCACCAGACCGTGCTCTACGTCACCGAATGCTGCGTCTTCAAGCTGACCGCCGAGGGGCTGGAACTAATCGAGGTCGCACCGGGATTCGATATCGAGCGCGACATCCTCCGCTATATGAAGTTCCTGCCGATCATCCGCAAGCCGCGCGAGATGGCGGCGGAGATCTTCGTCGACGGGCCGATGAATCTGCACAAGCTGCTGACGGATCGCGCTCTTTCCGAGCGCATGGTGTTCGACGCAGAGCGCAACACGCAGCCGCCGGCTACGCGCCCGACAGGCCCCGCAAGTTCCATCCAACACTCGTAACCCCATCGCTTGAGGAGAAACCAGTCATGCCTACATCGCAGACCCCGCATATCCAGACGCTGACCAACCAGATCAACGAGATGCTCGCCAAGTTCAACATGCCGGGCGTCGATCCGGCAGCACTTGTTAGGGAACAGGCCAGGAATATCGAGGCCGTCGCGCAGGCCACGCGGGTTGCCAACAAGGGCGCCTACGGCGTCGCCGAAAAGCAGCTGGAATTGTTCCGCGCGGCTTCCTCACAGCTCCTGATGATGTTTGAAGATGCGGCCCTTGCCCCCAAGGACCGCGGCGAACTGGCGAAACAGGCTTACGAGATGGCGCTGAACGGCTCGCGCGAGATCACCAGCATGGCGGTCAAGGCCAGCGAAGACGCCTTCGCCATCGCCCGCCAACGCATGACCGAGAATTTCGAGCAGTTCCGCAAGGCCGCGACAATCCGAAAGGATACGTGAGGCCGGACCTGCCGAACGGAAAGCATAATTCGTGCATGACAATCCTCCACCCGTCGAGGTGATGGTGGAGCTTCGAAGAGCGTCCTAGGAGGGACAATGACAATGAACGGAAACAAGCAGGCGGAAGGCGTCTATCCAGTTCCGAAGCAATGGGCCGACCATGCTTTCATCGATGCGCAGCTCTACGAGGCGATGTATGCCGCCTCGATCGCCAACCCGGACAAGTTCTGGGGCAAGCACGGCAAACGCATCCACTGGTTCAAGCCCTATACCAAGGTCAAGAACACCTCGTTCGAGCCGGGTAAAGTCTCGATCAAGTGGTTCGAGGACGGCACCACCAATGTCTGCTATAATTGCGTCGACAGGCATCTGCCCGAGCGGGGCGACCAGGTCGCGATCATCTGGGAAGGGGACGACCCGAAGGATGACGCCCGGATCACCTATCGTGAACTGCACGCCCATGTCATGAAATGGGCGAACGTCCTGAAGTCGCAGGGCGTCCGGAAGGGCGACATCGTTACCCTCTACCTGCCGATGATCCCCGAAGCGGCCTATGCCATGCTCGCCTGCGCGCGCATCGGCGCGATCCATTCGGCGCTCTCCACCAATTGCCAGCCCGAAGTCCTGGCAAGCCGCATCGCCGATGCGGCTAGCACCGTCGTGGTGACCGCCGACCAGGGCCTGCGCGGCGGGTGCAAGCTGGAGCTGAAGGCCGCTACGGACGCTGCGCTGGACGAGATTCCGGGGGTGGTGACAAGCGTCATCGTGGTCAAGCGCACCGGCGCGCCCGTCAGCATGCTGAAAGGCCGCGACTACTATTATGACGATCTCGCCGAGATCGTCCCCGATGAATGCCCGCCAGAGGAGATGAAGGCGGAAGACCCGCTGTTCATCCTCTTTACATCCGGCTCCACCGGCAAACCGAAGGCCGTGATGCACACCACCGGCGGCTATCTCGTCTATGCCGCCATGACGCACCAATACGTCTTCGACTACCACGACGGCGACATCCACTGGTGCACTGCCGAAATCAGCTGGATCTCCGGCCACAGCTACATTGTCTACGGCCCGCTCGCCAACGGTGCGACGACCCTCATCTTCGAGGGCACCCCGACTTATCCGAGCGTGTCACGCTACTGGGACATCGTCGACAAGCACAAGGTCAGCCTCTTCTACACCGCCCCCACAGCCATCCGCTCCCTGATGGGATCGGGCGAGGACGCAGTGAAATCGCATTCGCGCGCCTCGCTCCGCCTGCTCGGTTCGGTCGGCGAGCCGATCAACCCGGAAGCCTGGGAATGGTATCACCGCGTCGTCGGCGACGGGCGCTGCCCGATCGTCGATACCTGGTGGCAGACCGAGACTGGCGGCATCTTGATCACGCCGCTTCCCGGCGCCACCGACCTGAAGCCGGGGTCGGCCAGCAAGCCCTTCTTCGGCGTGCAGCCGCAACTGCTGGATGCTGCCGGCGGCGTGCTCGACGGCGTAGCGGACGGCAACCTGGTGATCGCCGACAGCTGGCCGGGCCAGATGCGCACGCTGTTTGGTGACCATGAGCGCTTCGAGCAGGATTATTTCTCCCCCTATCCCGGCAAATATTTTACCGGCGACGGCGCCCGGCGCGATGCAGACGGCTATTACTCTATCACGGGCCGCGTCGACGACGTCATCAACGTCTCCGGTCACCGCATCGGCACGGCGGAAGTCGAATCCGCCCTAGTCGCCCACGCTAGCGTTTCGGAAGCCGCGGTGGTCGGCTGTCCGCACGAGATCAAGGGGCAGGACATCTACGCTTACGTAGTCCTTATCGACGGCGAGGCTGCCTCTGACGAGCTGCGCAATGAACTCGTTTCCTGGATTCGTAGGGCGATCGGCCCGATCTTCACGACCGACAAGGTTCAGTTCGCGGTGGGTCTGCCGAAAACAAACTCGGGGAAAATCATCCGCCACGTCCTGCGCAAGATCGCTGAGGACAAATGCACCGAGTTCGGTGACACCTCGACGCTCTCTAACCCCGCCGTGGTCGACCACCTGATAGACAACCGGCTGAACCGGAAGGCTGGCTGACGGCAGCACAAGATGAAGACGTGGGTTCCGGCGTGTCGCCTCATCGGGGCCGACGGGGCGATCAAGGGAAAGACAATGGCCAGACGTACGAAGGAGGGAACGATGAGATTGATCATCCTTGGACCGCCGGGGGCGGGCAAGGGAACGCAGGCAACGCGCCTGGCAGAGCGGCTGGGCGTGCCGCAGCTGTCGACGGGAGATATGCTGCGCGCTGCGGTCACCAAGGGCTCGCCGGTCGGTCTTGCTGCGCGCGACTTCATAGCGCGGGGCGAATTGGTTAGCGACGACATCGTCGTCAATTGCGTCCTCGAACGCATCGCCGAGCCGGGCGCTGCATCCGGCTTCATCCTCGACGGCTTTCCCCGCACGCTGGGACAGGCGCGGGCCCTCGACGAAGCGCTCGAACAGGCGCGCATCGGGCTCGATGCGGTGCTCGAACTGAAGGTCGTCGAATCCGTGCTCCTCGACCGCATCATCTATCGGGCGCGCGAGGCCAAGGCCGCAGGCCTGCCGGTGCGCGCCGACGACAATCCGGAGGCGCTGAAAGTCAGGCTCGAAGCCTACCGGACTCAGACGCAGCCGCTCGCGGACTACTACCGCACCGCCGGCCTCCTACGCACCGTTGATGGGCTGAGGCCCATCGATCAGGTTACGTCGAGCCTTCTTGCGGAATTGCGGCTCCATCGCAAACCCGAAAGCGAACAAACCAGTCTGTCGCGGGCCGAATTCGAATGAGTCAGGAAAGGTGATCCGAATTCGCGATCCATGATGATCAAACAGGCAAAAACAGAGTGATCGCCCGCGAGGACATCTCCCACATGCCCGAATTCATCAACGTGCTGTCGAGTCGGGAGGAGACGATACGCGAGGTCCAGAGGCTGCTCTAGGAGCATGGAAGGAGGCGATCCGAACTTCGCGCTCGCCATTCTCGCGCGCTCATAGCTCCCAACGTTCTCTTTCTCCATTGGGAGTGTCGACGTGGGTTCTCTTTTTCTTTGGCCACAGCCCATAAGTACAACGATTGACAGAGCGGCGCCCGGCAAGAGTCACTTTGCTCTCCTTGGTCCGTTACGTACGCTACCCTATTGTTTATAAACTAAAATTGAGTTGCGCACCTATGCGGGGCGTCTGTCGATTTGTTCTCAGCATATTGCGGAGTTAAGCGATGCAGATAGCCTACTACTATGGCAAGTACCGGCCGTCATCAGACGTAGAACACGCACGAGACGCCTTCGAATACGTAGGTGGCGCACTCATGCGGCACCCTGAACGGGAAGCGGAGCCGATACTCCGAACACTCGCTGCAGCATGCCTGATTATTTTAATTTGCGTCGCCGTGGCGTTTGCCGCCAAAAGCGGCGTCGGCGACCTCGACCGCGGGGACACCCGACTTCTAATCTCGGAATGCAAGGTGCACACATTACAGCGCAACCAATGCGCCTACGTGTTGGCTACAGCATTTCATGAAACTAGATGCCTTATGAAGCCGGTGCGCGAGACTCTCGCGATATCTGACTTTCAGGCGATTGCCCGTCTTGACAGCGCATGGGCAAAGGGCGGGCTGCCTTGGGTCTCCTCCCCATATTGGCGTAAAGGCTGGTTTGGGAGAGGATACGCCCAACTCACGCACAAGAAAAACTACCGCGTGGCCAGCATCAAGCTCGGCATTGATCTCGTTTCCGTTCCAGCAAGAGCACTGGTACCGGAAATTGCGGCGAAGGTGCTTGTCATGGGCTTGAAGGAAGGCTGGTATACCGGCAAGAAGCTCTCGGATTACATTAATCTTCGGGCAAACAACTTCATCGACGCTCGCCAAGTTATCAATGGAATGGATTGTGCGGATAAGATCGCGGCATATGCCGTCGCGTACGCCGCCGCCCTTGAGCAAGACGGCTATAGTGTGACGGAAGCTACAGCAAAGGTCGCCGCTCCATAGCAGGAACTCACTACGGAAAGGCAAATCGCTCGTCCCGTTCCAGCGTCCTCGGGGCCAGGGCGATGACCGGGCCTGTCGCAAATTTCTTAGTTAACCGTCTGTTGACGCTCGCCGGATAAATTCTCGCTTCGAATTTGTGGAGCGAGCCTGTGATTCTGAATACCATTGCCGAGAAGCTGAAGCGCTGGTCGAAAGATGATTTCAAAGGGCGGCATTTCGAGCATGGCTCATCGTGCAGGCGGCGGCCTGGTATCTGCGGTATCCGCTCAGCTACCGAGACCTTGAGGAGATGTTCCAAGAGCGCGGCTTCGAAGTGGACCACAGCACGATAACCGCTGGGTACTTGCCTATGCTCCGATGATCGAGAAGCGGCTGCGCCAGTTTCGGCGCTCGCATTGTGGTTCGGTCAGGATCGACGAGACCTACGTCAAGATCCGCGGTAAGTGGCGTTACCTGTACGGCAAGCCCGGCAAAGGCGATTGCATCGCCATGTTTCTCGATCGTGAGGGCAAGGTGCAGTCTGCCCATTTTCGGATGCCGGAAGCCAGACAAGCGAAAGGCAAGGGCGATCCGACCGCGCCCGGCGGCGAGGACGGAAACGAGGCTGCCATCGACGTTTCAGCCAAGACCCGGCCGGACGTGACCCGAAACGGCATCGACATGATCGGCGATTTCCGCACCGACGCGCTGCACGAGGCGCTGGCACGGGCCCCGATCGAGGACGATACGCTCATGGCAATGCTGGTGCGTGCGTTTGCTGGACAGAACGTCTCGGTCGACTCCGGCTCCGAAGCCTCCGGGCATCTCTATGGGTCCAGGCGGTTCGCCCCGCACGCTGCCCAGTTGATCGGCGAAAACGGCAAGCTGGAGGTCGACATCGACACGCTTCGTGTCGTGGCCAGGTTGACCCTGATCGACGCCCTGTCGGCGCGCACCAATCGTTCGGACAGCGGCGTCGTTGTCCGCATTGCCGGCGATGCCATCGGCGCCAAGAGCATGGAGGATTGTGGCAAGGACGTCTAATTGCCCGCCGGGGGATCGTTCCTTCCGGACGAAGACACCCCACGCCGGACCGCGGAGCGGATCGCTGAGGAAGTTGTCTCGCTGCGCCCTCAATAGAGAAAATTCAATGAGGGACGAAAGGCCTTCCCATCGAGTCGGGAAGTTTGTTGGCGTGGCAGCTTATTGACAGTTGATTACTAACGATGCTATATCGTCATGACGGCATAAGAACTTTATAGATATGTAAAACCGTCAGGAGGCACTTTATGCACACTTTGAGAATACGCATAGTCAAGAGGCCAACCTCCTTGTCTCGGCGATTGAGAACGAGGGGGTCCGGTACATCTTCGGCGTCTCCTGTCACGACGGTGGAGATCGGCACTCTCACAAAAGAAGGACTGTCGCAATGGCCCGCACCCGCAGAAGCCATTTCAAAAGACGAGATCACCAGGGTGTATTTGTCGAGCCGCTGCAGAACGTATTTCAGCTCAATGCGTTCGGCCGACCGCTTTGCGACACGCCCGTTCAACATCCAATTCCGGTAAAGGAGCAGCCCATGGCTACCGTGAAAGTCGATATTGATAATTTCCAGTCGGAAGTTCTGGAATCCGCAGTACCCGTCGTCGTCGATTTTTGGGCTGAATGGTGCGGCCCGTGCAAGATGATTGCTCTGAGCCTCGAAGAAATCGCCGTCGAGATGGAAGGCAAGGTCAAGGTCGCCAAGCTGAATATCGATGAGAATCCGGAACTCGCCGCACAGTTCGGTGTGCTCTCCATTCCGACGCTTGCGATCTTCAAGGGCGGCGAAGTTGCCGATATCTCTGTCGGCGCAAAGCCGAAGACGGTTCTTTCAAACTGGATTTCGAGCGCTGTCTGATTGATATCGACGAACTATATCACATTGATGAAAAAGCCCGGCTCGACCGGGCTTTTTTCATTTCGCAGCCTTCATTTTGGGGGCGTGCCGTTGTCGGCAAGCACGTCGCCGACGAGATAGAGAGATCTGCCGACCAGGATGCGCGGCGGCAATGCCTCCGGATCGGCGACGGCTTTTATCGCTTCCAGCGCATCGCCGACCGTCGACATCGGTTCGGCAACCAAGCCGGCATCATAAGCGGCATTCGACAATATTACCGGGTCGACCATCGCTTCGCTGCCGCGGATCGGCACGCAGAAAACCTTCTCGACCAGGCCGGTAAAGGCCTTGAAATAGCCGACCGGATCCCTGGTATTGATCAAGCCGATAACTAGAAAAAGCGGCCGAGACTGGCGTTCCTCGAAATTGGCCATGGCTTCGGCAATCACTTCGCCGGCACCGGGATTATGCCCGCCATCGATCCAGATCTCGGCGCCGGGCGGCCTTGTAGCCCTTGAGGACGTCGGCGATCTTGCTGGATGCGCCTGCCTCGATAAGGATGTTTGGCGGGGTCTGGAAGATAAACTGTTTCATGTTGTGGTCCTCCTGTTGCTTTCTCGGACAGCAGGGACTGCCGTCCGCTCTGAAAAGATGATCATTGCTGTCGACCTCCTGGGCTCCTGAGGGCGGTTTATCCCGGTTACGCTTTTCGCGAGTTGCAGCTCGTCGGTGAGCTCTCACTTGTTCTCCGCATAATCGATCGGCACTACGACGACATGGACGCCGCCGCCTTCGAAAGCGGCTTCCAGCGCTGGCACCAGATCGTCCAGCGCTTCGACGCGCGTGCCCTTGACCCCATAGGCTTCGGCCAATTTCCCGAAATCCGGATTGTCGACGGTGTTGCCGAAATCCGGGAAACCGCGGGCGGCCTGCTTATGGCGGATCATGCCGTAGCCGCCGTCCTCCACGATGAGCACGACCAGGTTGAGCTTGAGGCGGCGGGCCGTCTCCAGTTCCTGGCTGGTCATGTGGAAGCCGTTGTCGCCGCAGACCGCCATGACGCGGCGCCCGGGATTGAGTATCGCGGCCATCATCGCCGAGGGCAGACCCGCGCCCATGGTCGCCAGCTCGTTGTCGAGTAGCAGCGTATTGGGGAGATAGGTCGGGTAGTTGCGGGCGAACGAGAGCTTGTACAAGCCGTTGTCGAGCGCAACGATGGCGTTTTCAGTCATGACCTCGCGCACGTCGTGCACCAGTCGCTGCGGCGTGACCGGCCAACGTTCTTCATCGGCGTCGTTGGACATCCGGGAGAGGATCTTCTCGCGCAGCGGCAGCAATGCGCCGGCATTGCAGCTTGCCCTCAAGGCGATCCGCCAGCGCCTTGAGCGAATGGCCGATGTCGCCGATGACCTCGGATTGCGGGAAGTAGACCTGCTCGACTGGCGGCGACTGATCTCCGATGTGAATGACCTCCCGTCCCTTCGGCCCCA
>NZ_JAAXDD010000035.1:0-13114 GCF_019798305.1 Rhizobium leguminosarum | reverse complement strand
GCAAGGCCGGCGCCCGATTGTTCTTCCTGCCGCAATACTCTCCCGATCTCAATCCGATCGAAAAGCTCTTTGCCAAGATCAAGCACGAGCTGCGTAAGGCGCAGGCCCGAACCCGACAGGCTGTCGATGACGCGCTGGCAGCCACCCTTCAAACCGTCTCGCCGAAAGAGTGCCAAAACTACTTCAGGGAAGCCGGATATGAACAGACCTAAAACAATCCCGCTCTAGGCCCCGCGGCCGCCCAATCGAAGGGGAAGGATTATCCGCATCATAGACTGTTGCGAGATCGGTCGCCAATTCATACGTTCTGTCATCCAAACTCACAGGAGCAGAAGATGCAGATCGACCTCTCAGGCAAGACCGCTCTGGTTACCGGATCCACCGAAGGCATTGGATACGCAATCGTCCGCCAGCTCGCGAGGGCGGGTGCGGACGTGGTGGTCAACGGCCGGTCCGAAGAAAAGACCGCGAAGGCCGCAGACCGCCTGAAAGGCGAAGGCGCCAAGGGAAGTGTCACCGCGGCGGCAGCAGATCTCGCAACAGCTGGCGGATGTGATGCTCTTGTCGCCCAAGTTCCTCATGTGGACATCCTCATCAACAACGCGGGCATCTTTCAGCCGCTAGACTTTTTCGATGCGGACGACGAGGTATGGGACCGCCACTGGAAGGTGAACGTCATGTCCGCCGTCAGGCTTTCGCGCGCATATCTTCCGGGCATGCAGAAGCTCGATTGGGGCCGCGTCATCTTCATCGCGTCTGAATCCGGCTTTAACATACCGGTCGAGATGATCCACTACGGTGTCAGCAAGACCGCAGACATCGCGGTTGCCCGCGGCCTTGCTAAGCGCATGGCTGGCACGGGCGTGACGGTGAACTCCGTCCTTCCCGGCCCCACGCTGTCCGAGGGCGTCGAGGCAATGCTCGCCGAGGAACGTGCGAAGACAGGGAAACCGATCGAGGAGGTGGCGGCGGATTTCGTCAAAAAGCACCGCGCCGGCTCGATCATCCAACGAGCTGCGAGCGTCGAGGAAATTGCCAATCTCGTCACCTATCTGGCCTCCCCTTTGGCGTCCGCAACGACTGGGGCTTCGATGCGCGTGGACGGAGGCCTGATCGACACGCTCTGACGGACGCCACCGACCGGCCACTGCACCGTCTTCGTCGGAAGTTGTCTCCGCGATACGCTGTGGTGGCGGGCTGTTTGGCAGCCTTCCGGAGCTTTTCTGTCCTCATCGCTTCGCAGACCAGTAGCTTGTCGAAAAGACGGCGCTCGATGTAGCTCGGTCCGGAAGCCTTCTGGTGTGAATTCGTGAAATCGATGAAATCGTCCACGGCGGTCGCGAAAGGTGAGTTCAATGAAGGTGCTTGCCTATTGCTCCAAGGAGGTGCGAAGGCAGCCCGGAGGTGGTCCAGGCATGGGTCTCGGCGCTTGCTCGACCAATGGTGGGTAGCGGAGCGTTATCCCTCCGTGTGCATGACATCAGTGCCGTAAGACTGTACATTCTATTCGAAGCACTTGCCGTTTACTCGGGATTTGTCACAGATGTCCGCTTCGCCCACCACCAGACGACTGATGGCCATCCTGACGACGGACGTCGTCGGTTATTCGCGCATGATGGAAGCCGACGAAGAAGGAACACTGGCAAGCGTTAGTCGCTTGCAAGAAGAGATCCTCAAGCCTCGAATCCTCAAGAGTGGCGGTCGGACAATCAAAGTTATGGGTGACGGCCTACTTTCGATATTCGACAGCCCGGCCGTCGCCATCTCGACGGCGTTACAGGTACAGTATCTGCTGGCCAGCGAGGCTGTAGCTGCCAGTGGCACCGATCCTCTTCGAATTCGAATTGGTGTAAACTACGCCGAGGTCCTGATCACTCAGGACGATGTGTTCGGCGACGGCGTGAATGTTGCGGCGCGCCTCGAACAACACGCGTTACCGGATGGCATCTGCATCTCAGAAACAACGCACGACATCCTCCCAGAGGAATTGCAGCGGCTGTTTGTAGATGGAGGACTGCTACATCTGAAAAATATTTCCAGGCCTGTGCGTGCATGGCATTGGCCTCGCACCCCCACAATAGAGCAGTCAATTCGAACTGTCGTCGCCGTCCTTCCCTTTCAAAGCGCAGATGAAGCAGCGAACGAGTTCCTCGTCGACGGCTTTACTGAGGACATCATCTCCGGCCTGGCAAGATTCAGGAGCCTGTCGGTGATTGCGGTGTCCTCAGCGTTTGCGTTCCGTGATCGCTCGGAGGGTTTAAAAGAAGTTGGGCGCAAGCTCGCTGCCAGCTATCTCGTAACAGGCAACATGCGTCGGTCGGGAGACGAGGTTCGGATCACGGTGCGGATGATCCAAGCAGACACGGAGCGGTTGGTTTGGTCTGAGAAATATCAGCGGCAAGCGGCAGATATTTTCGGCATCCAGGACGAGATCGTGAAAATGATTGTCGCAAGTCTCGTGGGCCAAATCGAAAGCTGTGATTATCGAGAGTCCCTCCGGCGACCACCGGCCAGCCTCGCTGCTTACGAATATTATCTGCGAGGGCTCGTGCATCTCAGAGGCTACGAGCCGGATGACAACGTCAAGGCGGTGGAGATGTTCGAAGCAGCGGTTGCCGGCGACGGAGGCTTTGCACTGGCACACGCTCATCTTGCGTTGGCGAGGATAGCGGTCGGCGGCTATGCCAACGCGCCGGAAACTGTACTTCGCGACGGGATCGCCCTCGCTCGTCATGCCGTAAAGCTCGACGAGGGAGAGGCTGGCGCCCATCGGGTACTCGGGCTCGCTCACCTTTACTTGAAGGATTTTGACAACTCCGAGAGAGAATTCCGCTTGGCATATAAGCTCAATTCCAGTGACGCCCATGCATTGGTCCAGTTCGGCGGACTTCTGGCAAGGCGAAACCGTATAGACGAAGCGCTTCCCCTGGTCGAAGAAGGGATGCGGCTCAACCCCTACCCGCCTCACTGGTATCACGCAGTTTTGGGTAATCTTCTCTATTTTAAGGGCGATTACGAGCAGGCCCTAGCGGCGCTAAAGCAGCTACCGAACCCCGGAAAGTATACCAGCACCCGGATGATCGCCTGCTTGTCGATGGCGGGCAGCTCCCAAGAAGCAGCCGCACTTGCCAAAAGCGTTCGAGAAAATCACCCAGATCTGACGATCGCGGAGTTTTTGGCGCGAGGGATCGTGGTCGAAACTGCCGAACAGACCGAGAAGTTCAGACAGGGCCTGTTGGGTACGGGATTGCCGGAGGGATAGGACGTCGATGGCCACATCCAGACCGGGGAGTATGGCAATGCCATTTCGACGGTGCCTGGATACCGCGCGCGGCCGAGATCGGCTTCGGCGAAGCCGGCGAGCGCCATCTGTTCCCCACATTCGTGGCCGCCGCCAGCGATCCCAACATCATTGATGAGCTTTAAAGGGGGAAAGACCTCCAATGCGTCGTCTCAGAAACCACGGCACGCCAGGGAACTGCTGGCGACCACCAAGGTTTAGCATTGAGACCATAAACGCAGCACTTGGGCGACGGCTCGATGGCCGTCGCGTCGCGGCAATCGGCGACTACCTTGGGAATTCGGCATGAACATAGAGACGATAGTTTTCGGACCGAGCGACTGGGTCCCGAACAACCCGCATCTTCCTGTATTGCTTTACAGAGGGCTGTTTGCCGACGGCAGACCGATCGATTTCGAACGTCGCTTCGCGGCAAACGGTTGGACAGGCATCTGGAGAAACGGTGTCTTCGATTATCAGCACTACCATTCCGGTGCCCATGAAGTGCTGGGAATTGCACTTGGTAGCGCCACGCTGCTGATTGGTGGTCCCGGCGGTCAAGCAATCGCGGTGGCGGCGGGAGACTGTCTGGTGCTTCCTGCCGGGACAGGGCACCGAAATCTCGGCTGCACGTCGAATTTCCAGGTCATCGGCGCTTATCCTAAGGGACAGCATGCCGACATTCAGACTTCGGCTGCTTCAAGCGAAACGCTGACGAAAATCTCGTCAGTTTCCCTACCCCACACCGATCCCGTTCAAGGATCATCGGGATTTCTCATCGAGACATGGCGGTAGCAGGCTTGCCGCGTTCGCCGATCTGATCGACGCCGCCCCCATCAGCACGCCGCCGGCAGCAAAAAGCGAGGCCCGCACCTATTCGGTGGTATGGCTTGTCCTGTCCCTCGGCCCCACTCGTCCTTATCCCTCGACCAATCGATCGCAAACACGCCTCCATGTAGCGTCGTCAATGCCGTGTTTAAGGCGGCGGTCAGAAGGAGACGAACATGAACCTTGAGACAAAGATGAGCCTGGAAAACACCGCACACACCGGCAGACCTCGGCTCGACGAATTGGTTCCGTCGCGCTACGCGGTGCAGGTCGGCGAGATTGAGGTGCTGGTGGTCAGCGATGGAGTGCTACCGCTCCCAACCGCGATGCTGGGACACAACGCCGATCCCGCCGTCCGAGCGGCTTGGCTGAAAGAGATGTTCCTGCCGCCGGACGCTTTCGACTGGGCGCTCAATGTGGTCGTGGTGCGCAGCGGCGACCAGACCATACTCCTCGATGCCGGGCTGGGGATCGACCCCGACCTGCACCTGCCGCGGGCCGGGCAGCTGATCAAGCGGCTGGAAGCTGCCGGTATCGATCTTGCGTCGGTGACCGATGTGGTCCTGACCCACATGCACATGGACCACATTGGCGGCCTGCTGGTCGACGGAGTGAAGGACCAGCTCCGTCCGGACCTGCGGATCCATGTGGCGGCGGCCGAGGTCAAGTTCTGGGAGGCGCCCGATTTCTCCCGGGTCTCCATGCCGCCGGGGTTCCCGGACGCGCTTCGGGCGACCGCCGAGCGGTTCGCCAAAGAGTATCGCAGCCATTTCAGGCTGTTCGATGACGAGTACGAGGTGGCGCCGGGCGTGGTCGTCCATCGCACCGGCGGCCACACCCCGGGGCACAGCGTGATCCGCGTGGCGTCCGGCGGCGACCGGCTGATGTTTGCCGGCGACGCCGTATTCGCGGTCGGCTTTGAGCACCCCGACTGGTTCAACGGCTTCGAGCACGACCCCGAGGAGGCGGCGCGCGTTCGGATCCGTCTTTTGCGGGAACTGGCAGAGACCGGCGAGCAACTGGTGGCCACCCACCTGCCGTTCCCCTCCGTCGGCCGGGTGGCGGTCGACGGCGACGCCTTTCGTTGGGTGGCGGCCTTCTGGGACTACTGATCGCTCGTCGGGTTGGGATCTTAGAGCGTGTACTCATCGCGTGAATGAGTCCACGCTCTATCGATTTACTTTACGCAATTCCGGACGCAAAACCGCTACACACTTTTGGCACTGATTGCAGCGGCTGGCGACGACAAGCGTTCAGCCAGCCGGCTTATCGCCGACATCGTGCGGAAAGTCGGCCTGCATCCCTTCATCCTGTCGACGACGCTTGGCTTTGCCGTGGCTGCCTTGCATCTCGACCAGCCGCTGGCGTTTCAGCGCCTCGTCGATTATCTCGCCCAGGCGGCGGCTCCCTTTGCGCTGTTTGCCATGGGCGTGACGCTGGCGCTCCGGCCGCTGATGCGGATCCCGGCCGAGATCTCCTATATCGTGCCGGCGAAGCTCATCCTGCATCCGATCGCGGTTTTCATTGCGCTGACAGCGGTGGGTGGTTTCGAGCCGGTCTGGATCCAGGCCGCCGTGCTGCTCGCCTGCCTGCCGACGGCGACCAATGTCTTCGTCATCGGCCAGCAATATGGCGTCTGGCAGGAGCGCGCCCCGGCGACGATCCTGATCACTACGGTGTTTTCGGTGGTGACTGTTTCGCTCTGGCTGATCGTAATCCGCTCAGGCCTTCTTCCGCTTCAGCTTTTCCCGCAGCGCATCGGGAATATCGCGAAGGCCGCGGCCGGGCTCGATGCCCTCGCGCATCACGATATTGCGCAGCGGCGGTATAGCCGAGAGGATATGCAGGCCGGCAGCCCGCAGCATCTGGACGGGCAGGAAATCCGAGAGCAGCGAACGGTTGAGAAGATCGACACTGGCTGTGCGCGTCATGATATCGGCGCGGCGCCTGCGGTCGAAGCTTTCGCCGGCATCGGCCGGCACCGGCAATTCCGCCCTGTCGCACAGGATATCGGCAAGCGCCATGATATCGCGCAGGCTGAGGTTCAGCCCCTGCGCCCCGATCGGCGGGAAGACATGGGCGGCCTCGCCGATGAGCGCGATGCGTCCCTTGCCGAAACGATGCGCCATCATGCCGGACAACGGCCAGACCTGGACGCCCTGCTCGACATCAACCTTGCCGAGTATGGACTGCATGCGCGCCTCGACGACGGCGCCGAGATCGGTAAGCGGCAATTCCATGCGGCTCGTTGCCTCAGCGGGATCCTGCACCCAGACGAGGCTGGAGCGGCTTCCCGGCAGCGGCACCTGGGTGAAGGGGCCGTGTTTGGTGTGGAATTCGGTCGAGATGTTCTGGTGCGGCAGCGAATGGGTGAAATTCAGCACCATGGCCGATTGCGGATAGGACCAGTTGCGCACGGCAATGCCGGATGTTTCGCGCAGCTTCGAGCCGCGGCCATCGGCGCCGACGGCAAAATCGGCCGACAGCGTCTCGCCGCCGGCGAGCGCGATCGAGACCACTTCGGCTGATGTGTCGATCGATTCGGCCATACCAGTGAAGCGGGTGATATTGCCCTCGCCGGCAGCGGCCTCTTCGAGGATATCGATCAGCGCCCTGTTGGGGAAATTGTAGCCAAAGGCATCCAGGCCGACATCGGCCGCGCGGAAGGTGGTGGTCGGCGCGCGCAGCAGCCGATCGGTGCCGTCGACGATGCGCATGCTGGTGAGAGGGGCGGCTGCGGGGCGGAGCTTTTCCCAGAGCGTCAGGCGGTCGAGGAAGCGGATCGACTGATCCATCAGCGCCGTGGTGCGCCGATCCTCTTTCGGAGCGATGGGTGCCACCAGCGCCACGTTGCGACCGCCGCGCGCAAGCGCGATTGCGGCGATCATGCCGGCGAGACCGCCACCGATCACCGCCACTTCGAATCTCTTCATGCTACCGTTCCGTCATTCTAAAGCATGTCGTTATCGCAAAACCGCTGCACACTTTTGCGCGACATGCTCTGCAACGACGAACCGGTCGCTTATGCGGCCGGCTTCGCCTGACGGCGCCAACTATAACCCTTGCCGGCGTCGGCGTCACGCACCGCCGGCTGATAATGATGGGGAATGGCGGGAAGACGGTTTTCGCCAAGCCGCTTCAGCGCCGTGGCGTTGGTGACCGAAAAGCTGTCGATGCCGACGCGCAGCATCAGCGGCACCTGATCGATCAGCACGTCGCCGACGGCGCGCAGCTCGTTGGTGTAGCCGAGGCGCTGGCGCAGCAGTGAGGCATGGCTGAAGGCGCGGCCGTCGTTGAAAGCCGGAAAGGCGACGGCGACGATCTCGAGGCGATAGAGATAGGGCTCCAGCCGGCGCACATCGTCAGCCGGCTTGATCAGCACGCCGAGGCCGACATCGTTGCTTTCGTCGGCCTTGGCGATCAGCTCGTCGAGGCCGAGCAGCGGCTTCTGCTCCTCGGTCGCCTTCACCTCGTCGGTCTCGATCACCCAGGGATCGTTTTCGACAAAACCGGTTTCTCTCCAGATCTTCGTCATCATCCCCTCCTTATGCCGCTTCGGCGGCCGAGCCGTAGAGCGCAGTCTTGAACGGCTGCGGCCCGACACGGCGATAGGCGGCGAGGAAGTTCTCGGAATGATCGAGGCGCAGGCCGAGATAGGTGTCGACGATCGTCTCGATCGCGTCGGTCACCCGGTCCGGCTCGAAGCCGCGGCCGATGATTTCGCCGATCGAGGTATGTTCGTCGCCGGAGCCGCCGAGCGTGATCTGGTAGAGTTCGGCGCCTTTCTTCTCGACACCGAGCAGGCCGATATGGCCGACATGGTGATGGCCGCAGGCATTGATGCAGCCGGAGATCTTGATCTTCAGCTCGCCGATCTCGGCCTGGCGTTCGGCATCGCCGAAGCGGCGGGAGATTTCCTGCGCCAGCGGAATGGAGCGCGCATTGGCGAGCGCGCAGTAGTCCAGCCCGGGACAGGCAATGATATCGGTGATCAGGCCGGCATTGGCTTCGGCCAGATTGATGGCGACGAGGCCGCGATAGACGGCTTCGAGATCGGCAAGCGCCACATGCGGCAGGATCAGGTTCTGCTCATGGCTGACGCGGATCTCGTCGAAGGCATATTCCTCGGCGAGATCGGCGATCGCATCCATCTGCGCATCCGAGGCATCGCCCGGAATGCCGCCGATCGGCTTCAGCGAGATCGTCACCATGCCGTAATCGGGGTTCTTGTGCGGCTGCACGTTCTGCTGAACCCAGCGGGAGAAACCGGAATCGGCCTTCTTCCAGCGGGCAAGGTTTTCCCAGCCTTCGGCGCGTTCGGGCAGAGCCGGCGGCGCGAAGTAGGCAGCGATCGACTGGACGTCCTTTTCCGGCAGCTTGAGCTCGGTATCCTTCAGCGCGGCGAATTCGGCTTCCACCTGGCGCGTCAGCTCCTCGGTGCCGGTTTCGTGCACGAGGATCTTGATGCGGGCCTTGTATTTGTTGTCGCGGCGGCCGTGCAGATTGTACACGCGCACGATGGCCGTGGTGTAGGAGAGCAGGTCTTCCTCGGGCAGGAAGTCGCGGATCAGCTTGGCGATCATCGGCGTACGGCCCTGGCCGCCGCCGACATAGACGGCAAAGCCGATCTCGCCCTTGTCGTTCGTCTTCACGTGCAGGCCGATATCATGGACCTGGATTGCGGCGCGGTCACGCTCGGCGCCGGTGACGGCGATCTTGAACTTGCGCGGCAGGAAGGAAAATTCCGGGTGGACCGACGACCACTGGCGCAGGATTTCGGCGTAAGGACGCGGATCGGCGATCTCATCGGCGGCGGCACCGGCGAAGTGATCGGCCGTGACGTTTCTGATGCAGTTGCCCGAGGTCTGCAGCGCATGCATCTCGACGCTGGCAAGATCGGCGAGCGCATCTGGAATATCGGACAGTTTCGGCCAGTTGAACTGCAGGTTCTGGCGCGTGGTGAAGTGGCCATAGCCGCGGTCATAGGTGCGGGCGATATGGGCGAGCATGCGCAGCTGGCGCGCGCTCAGCGTGCCATAGGGAATGGCGATGCGCAGCATGTAGGCGTGGAGCTGCAGGTAGACGCCGTTCATCAGGCGCAGCGGCTTGAACGCGTCCTCGGCGAGCTCGCCGGAAAGGCGGCGCTGGACCTGATCGCGAAACTGCTCGACGCGCTCGGTAACAAAGGCATGGTCAAATTCGTCGTAACGGTACATCGTCTTCCTCAGACTGCAATGAATTCGGGATCGGCAGGAGCGTAGCCCGGGGCATATTCCATGGTCGGGCCCTGTGCGCGGATGCGCTCGCGAAGGCGAAGCGGCCAGAGAATGCCGTTGGTTTCCTGAACGTCGACGACGGCGACGTCAACGACCTCGTTGTCGGCATAGGATTTTTTGCCGATCGCCTCCAGCGCCGCAACGGCCTCGGCATGACCGGCAACGAGCGCCTCCTGCAGCGAGGTGGACCACTTCCCATTCGCATCCAGCCAGACGGCAATGCCGTCCGTCAGCCGGTTGGCGGTCAGAACCTTGTCACCCATATTCGGCTCCTTGCAAGTTCCTCGAGCCGGGCGTTTGCGCGCACCAGGGGCTCGGACAGTTCGAAATTGGCGCCGGCGACCGCATCGCCGATAATGACCATGACAGGCCCGGTTAATTCGTCGCGGTGCTGCAGATCGGGCAGATCGGCGAGCGTGCCATGCAGCAGGCGGCGATCGGCGCGGCTGGCATTTTCGATGACGGCGACGGTGGTCTCAGACGGAATGCCCGCCTGCATCAGCCGCTCGGCGACGGAGGCGGCAACCGTGCGGCCCATATAGACGGCGATCGTCGCGCCGGAAACGGCAAGGCTTGCCCAATCGGGCAGCACGTCGCCGGTAAGATCATGGCCGGTGGTAAAGACCAGCGAGGAGGCAACGCCGCGCAGCGTCAGCGGCAGCTCGAAATCGGCAGCGGCGGCGAAAGCCGAGGTGATGCCCGGCACGACCTCATAGGTGATGCCAGCAGCGCGCAGTGCGGCCATCTCCTCCCCTGCCCGGCCATAGACCAGGGGATCGCCGGATTTCAGACGGACGACGCGCTTGCCCTGACGACCGAGATCGACCAGCAGGTCGTTGATCTCTTCCTGGGACTTCGAGTGGCAGCCCTTGCGCTTGCCGACGGAAAGCCGCTCGGCATCCCGGCGGCCCATATCGACGATCGCCTGCGGCACCAGCGCGTCATAGACGATGACATCGGCTTCCATCATCACGCGCTGGGCGCGCAGCGTCAGCAGATCCTCGGCACCCGGACCGGCGCCGACCAGCCAGACGTGACCGGCGACCTTGTCCATCGCCTGCAGCAGCCGATCGACGGCATGGCGGGCCTGCGGCAGGTTGCCGTTGGCGATCGCATCGGCAACGGCACCGGAAAAGAAGCGGCGCCAAAAGACCCGGCGGGAGACGCCTTTAGGAATCAGTTGTTCGACGGCCTTGCGGTAGCTCGTCGCCAGACCGGCAAGACGGCCGAGCGAGGGCGAAAGAAGCTGGTCGATCTGCGCGCGGATCATCTGCGCCAGAACCGGCCCTGCCCCTTCGGTACCGATCGCAACGGCGACGGGGGCGCGGTTGACCAGCGCCGGCGTGAAGAAATCGCAGTAATCGGGCTGATCGACGGCATTGGCCGGAATTCTGGCAGCGCGGGCGGCATCGACGATGCTGCGGTCGTCGGCTTCATTGCCGGTTGCGGCGAAGACGAGTGCTGAACCCTCGACCTGTTCGGCGGAGAAGGTAGCGCGCACGGTCTCGATGCGGTTGGCAATCAGGAAGGCGTGGTAATCGGCTTCCGGCCGGTCGGCATAGGCAATGATCCGCGCCTTTGTGTTCAGCAGCAGCCGCACCTTGGCGAAAGCTTCGTCGCCATTGCCGAAGACAGCCGTCTTCTGGCCTTCCACGCGAAAGAAGGCGGGAAATACCGAAAGCTGTTCAGTCTTGGGAGGCATCATCAATCCACTTCGAAGTTGCCGGAATATGCCCTTGATCGACAAGGGATTGAAGGAACAGAAATTCGAAAGCCCAAGCAAGCAGGTATTCTTTTGCTCGTGCCGTCAATGATTTGAGAAAAGTCACCCGTGCTGCCAAAAAGCCGCATATTCCCAGCCCGCTTGCTGCAGCGCAGTATAAAGCCTGTGACAAAAGACGTCCACCGATGCTTCGCGCATTTCACTCGCGCCGCCAAGGCGATAGACTGAGGAAAACTGGAGGGCCCCCATGCCTGATAAGACCATTGCCTCCCGCCTGCTTCAGGTCATGGAAGACGATATCCTGCCGCTGACGGAGCGTGGCGTTTCGCTTGGCAACAAGGTGTTCGGTGCGGCGATCCTGCGGAAATCCGATCTTTCGCTTGTCGTCGCCGAGACCAATAACGAGCTGGAGAACCCGCTCTGGCACGGCGAGGTGCATACGCTGAAGCGTTTCTACGAGCTTGGTGACAAGCCGCCGACCAAGGATCTGATCTTCCTTTCGACGCACGAACCCTGCACCATGTGCATGTCGGCGATCACATGGGCGGGCTTCGACAATTTCTACTATTTCTTCAGCCACGAGGATTCGCGCGACGCCTTCGCCATTCCGCACGACCTGAAGATCCTGAAGGAAGTCTTCGGGCTTGAACCCGGCGGCTACCGCAGGCAAAACGCCTTCTGGAACAGCTTTGCCATCGCCGATCTCGTCGAGACCGAGGAGGCTCCGCTGAAGACCGCGCTGCAGACACAGACCGCCCGCATCAAGGCGCGCTACGACGCGCTGTCGACCAGCTACCAGTCGTCGAAGAGCGCCAACGACATTCCACTGAACTGAGGGCCATTGAACTGAGGGCCTCTGAACTGAAGCCTGCTGAACCGAGGCAACATGGAACCTTCCAAAGACATTTCGCGACTGATCGAGATCATGGCGGCGCTACGCCATCCCGAAACCGGCTGCCCCTGGGACATCGTGCAGAGTTTCGAGACGATCAAGCCCTATACGATCGAAGAGGCCTATGAGGTCTCCGATGCGATCGAGCGCGGCGACATGGACGATCTCTGCGACGAACTGGGCGATCTGCTGCTGCAGGTGGTCTTTCACGCCCGCATGGCCGAGGAGGCCGGCGAATTTTCCTTCGGCGACGTGGTCAACGCCATCACCGCCAAGATGATCCGCCGCCATCAGCACGTCTTTGCTCGCTCGGCGGCGGATACGCCGGACGCGGTGAAGATACAATGGGACGAGATCAAGCAGGCGGAGAAACGCGAGCGCGCCGAGCGGCGCTCACGGCGCGGCATCACCGAGGATTTCAACAGCGGGTTCCTCGGCTCGGTGCAGCGCAGCTTCCCGGCTCTAACAGAAGCCCTGAAGCTGCAGGAACGCGCCGCCAAGGTCGGCTTCGACTGGTCAGCACCGGAGCCGATCCTCGACAAGATCGAGGAGGAGATCGGCGAATTGCGAGCAGCCCTTCGCGAAGGCGATCAGGCAAAGGTCAGCGACGAGCTCGGCGACCTGATCTTCGCGGTCGTCAATATTGGCCGGCATGTGAAGGCCGATCCGGAACAGGCGCTGCGTGGCACGAATACGAAATTCCGGCGTCGCTTCAGCCATATAGAACAGGTTCTTGAAGCAGAGGGAGAGACGCTGGAACACGCGACGCTGGAGCGGATGGAGGAAATCTGGCAGGCGGCGAAGGCGATCGAGAGAGCTGTGACGTCTAGCGCTGAGTGAGTTCTCCAGGGTATCCAAGGCGAACAGAGGATAGAGCGGAGGCTGGGCTTACTCCCCTTCTCCCAAGCGGGGAGCAACCATGTTTCAATTTTGCCGGTACTGTGGCGTCCATTCGGTCTTTCGGATGAGGATGGCGTTGGCGAGAATGATGAGTTTTCGGGCGACGGCTATGACGGCGCACAGGTGTTGCTTCCCGTTGCTGCGCAAGCGCGCATAGAAGGAGGCCAGATCCGGATTGTGCCGGGTTGCCGTGAAGGCGCACATGAACAGGCTCT
>NZ_JAAXDD010000034.1:4884-16058 GCF_019798305.1 Rhizobium leguminosarum | reverse complement strand
AATACAACCAGACCGCACGGGCGATAATCTGCGGTGGAAATCGGTGGTGCTTGTAGCTGATGGTCGATGAGGTCATCTCAACCGTATTATCCGCCACCCGTTAAGTCGCCGACAACGTGACATCGCCCAGCCACGCCACAGTCAGCCGTTTCAAAGATCCACATCCGTGCACCAACGCCATTGAGAGTGACCATTTCTGCGTGAAGAAGAACATGCCGAAGATCGGCGGATTCCAATCCTTCAAAACCGCGCGTCGAACTATCGCAGGGTTCGAAGCGATGCTGTGGCTTCGAATAGGGTTTGGCTTCTTCGGAGAGTGGACCGTCAATGATCAGAACGATCTGCTCGCGCGTCTCTTCGGACTTCAAAAGATTAATAAGGCGTGAAGAGCAGAACGTATTTCAGCTCAACGCGTTCGGCCGACCGCTTTGCGACACGCCCGTTTCGCAACCCAGCGCTGGATGCACCCGAAGCCGCCCACAACGCCAGGGTCGCAGAAGCCCAAAACACCCTATTTTTGCGCCATCACAATGACCAGCTGGCAATAAATTTCATTTTCGTATGGACATCGAGCGTATATCCACCTACATAACGTTCAACTCCTCCGCCGAAGCGCTTTGTTTCGAAAGGAACATGAAGCGCTGAATGCAGACGTTACTGTCGATGATTGCCATGTTGGCAGAGCCATACTTGGATGGCCAGATCGTGTTTAAATCATAGCGTTTTGATACGTTGAATATATAACCGACACTTGGGAATGCGCAGCAAATACTGTCGTCTCGACAAGCATCGGCTAAAAAAGGAGAATGCCTGGCCTCTTGAGCTCGGCGCCCAAATTATATGAATTCTGCAACTGAAAGAGACGTGCCGACACAATCGGCAACGACCAAGATTAGCCTCAAGAACATCTACAAAGTCTTCGGCGAGCATCCGAAAAAAGCCTTCGCACTACTGCGGGCCGGAAAGACCAAGTCTGAAATTCATGCAGCAACGGGCTGCTCGATCGGCGTCAACGACGCCAGTTTCGATATTCGTGCCGGCGAGATATTCGTGATCATGGGCCTGTCGGGCTCCGGCAAATCAACGCTGCTGCGCCTTCTCAACCGACTGATCGAACCGAGTTCCGGATCGATCGAGATCGATGGCCGCGACATCACCGGCATGTCGCGCAGCGAGCTGACCGCGCTTCGCCGCCGCGACATCAGCATGGTCTTCCAATCCGTTGCACTTCTGCCGAACCGCACGGTCCTCAACAACGCCGCCTTCGGTCTCGAAGTCGCCGGTGTCGGCGCGGTCGGCCGCAAGCAGAAGGCACTGGCGGCGCTGAAGGCCGTCGGCCTCGATGGCTATGCCGACAGCCGCCCGGACCAGCTCTCCGGTGGCATGAAGCAGCGCGTCGGCCTTGCCCGCGCACTGGCCAGCGAGCCGACGATCCTGCTGATGGACGAAGCCTTCTCGGCCCTCGACCCGCTGATCCGCACGGAAATGCAGGACGAACTGGTTCGCCTGCAGTCGGAACACAGCCGCACCATCGTTTTCGTCAGCCACGATCTCGACGAGGCTATGCGCATCGGCGACCGGATCTGCATCATGCAGAACGGCAATGTCGTGCAGGTCGGCACGCCCGACGAAATCGTCACCCAGCCGGCCAACGACTATGTTCGCTCGTTCTTCCGCAATGTCGATGTCGCCCATGTCTTCAAGGCCGGCGATGTTGCCCGCAAGTCGCAGGTGACGATCATCGAGCGCGAAGGCGTGTCCGCTGCCGCAGCGCTCGAGCGGATGAAGAACTTCGATCGTGAATACGCGATCATCCTCGGCCGCGACAAGACCTATTACGGCATGATCAGCCAAACTTCGCTGATCGAGAAGATGCGGGCCAAGGCAGCCGACCCTTATCGCGGCGCTTTCCTGACCGAGATCCAGGCCATTCCGGCTTCCGAGCCTTTGTCGAACGTGCTCGGCAAGGTCGCCGCCAGCCCATGGCCGGTACCCGTCGTCTGCGATCGCAACCGCTATATCGGCTCCATCAGCAAGTCGGCGCTGCTCGAAACGCTCGATCGCGCCAGCTGACCCCAAACACATCGGATATACTATGTACTTCGATATCGGAAGCGGCATCGACGCTGCCGTCAATTACGTCCTCGACAATTTCTCACCGCTGCTGGACGCCATCGCCGCGACCATCGGCTTCGTCACGGATGGCATCCAGAATGCCCTGCTGGCTATCCCCATGCCTGTCGGCATCGCGATCTTCGTGATCCTGTCGCTCTGGCGTGTGGGCATCGGCTTTGCGGTGTTTACCGCGCTCGGCCTGCTGCTCGTCAATCACATCGCCCTCTGGAGCCCGATGATGGAGACGCTGTCGCTGGTGATCGCCTCGACGCTGATCGCCATGCTGGTCGGCCTGCCGCTCGGCATCTCCATGGCGCGCAAGGATTCTGTCGCCGCCTTGGTGCGCCCTGTTCTGGACCTGATGCAGACCATGCCGGCCTTCGTCTACCTGATCCCGGCCGCGATGTTCTTCGGCCTGGGTGCCGTACCCGGCGCGATCGCCACGGTGATCTTCTCGATGCCACCGGTGGCCCGCCTCACCAATCTCGGCATCCGCCAGGTGGATGGCGAATTCATCGAGGCCGGCAATGCCTTCGGCTGCACCGCCACGCAGTTGCTCTTCAAGGTGCAGTTGCCGAATGCCCTGCCCTCGATCATGGCCGGCATCAACCAGACGATCATGCTGTCGCTGTCGATGGTCGTGATCGCCTCGATGATCGGTGCCGGCGGCATCGGCAACACGGTACTGACGGGCATCCAGCGTCTCGATGTCGGCACCGGCTTCGAAGGCGGTATCGCCGTTGTCATCCTGGCCGTCATTCTCGACCGGATCACCCAGAGCCTCGGAAAGCCCAGCGCCGCCTTCTGGTTGGGACTGTTTCGCAAGACCGAGCGCGAGGAACTGGCGACCGCTACCGCCTGACCCCCGCGTCAGACCATTGCGGGCAACGACCCGTCTAATGCGAACCTTCACAAAAGGAGCACATATGTTCAAAACACTCGCGACCCTCGGCCTCGCCGCCGCCCTTCTCGTTGGCACCGTCACAGCGACCATGGCTGCGGATGCCAAGGCGGTGAAGATCGGCTGGGCCGCATGGTCCGACGCCGAATTCGTCACTAAGCTCGCTGCCAGGCTGATCGAGACCAAGCTCAAGCAGAAGGTCGAGCTTGTGCAGGCAGACGTGGCGCCGCTCTACCAGGGTGTCGGCCGCGGCGATCTCGATGCGATGATGATGGCCTGGCTGCCGCAGACCCATGCGGACTATTATGCCAAGGTCAAGGAGAAGGTCGAGACGCTCGGCACCGTCTATGACGGCGCCAAGCTCGGCTGGGTGGTCCCGGACTACATTCCCGCAGACCAGATCGGCTCGATCGAGGATCTCAAGAAGGAAGACGTCCAGAAGAAGCTCTCCGGCACCATCCAGGGCATCGACCCCGGCGCCGGCCTAACGCGCCTTTCGGAGAAGGCCGAGAAGGATTACGGGCTGGGCAGCTACAAGCTGCAGATCTCCAGCGAAGCTGGCATGCTGACCACTGTCGATCGCGCCGTGCGCGGCGAAAAGTGGTTCGTGGCCACCGCCTGGAGCCCGCACTGGATGTTCGGCAAGCACCAGCTGCGCTACCTCGACGACCCGAAAAAGTCGCTGGGTGAAGCCGAGCACGTCGACATTCTGGCGCGCAAGGACTTCAAGTCGGAAAATCCCAAGGTTGCCGACTTCCTGTCGCGCATGAAGCTGCCGATTCCCGATCTGGAAGCGGCGATGTTTACCGCGCAGCAGAGCTCCTATGATGAAGCAGTCGACAAGTACATTGCCGACCACCCCGACCAGGTGAAGAGCTGGATCGGCGAGGAAGGCTGATCTCCGACATCATGCTCCCCAGCACCATCGTGCTGGTGAGCATCTTCGCAAGATCGAGCAGGAGCGACAGTTGTATATCGACAGCCCGGACACATTCTACACGACCGACGACACCATCGGCGGCCGGATATCGCTGGCGCGCGACGCGAACGGCCTGTCGGTCGAAGCCGCCGCCCTCGCAATCGGCATCGCGGCAGGCACCTGGATCGACTGGGAAAACGATCGTGACGCTCCCTTCCCCGACCGCCTCGTGATGATTGCCGAAGCGCTCGGGGTCAGCCTGGCGTGGCTCGTCAGCGGACGTGGCGAAGGGCCAACCTGGATCACCAGTGACAACGCTTCTGCCGTTCGTCCGGACTGACGGCCAACGGCCGCGCCAAACGATTTCAGCAGGACAAGGAACGACATCGATGGATACCAGCACAATCACATCCGAACTGACGCAGAAAATCCGTGGGGCGCCGGCCCTGGAAGCAGGATCGACAACCGGCCAGCCGATCGATCTCTCCGCCATGCACGCCCTCTATTCGGATTTGGGATGGCTGATCGCCGAGCGTTTTTCATCGCTTGAAGACCGTCAGAGGGTATTCGAGTTGATCGAGCTCGGCATGCGAAGCGGTGACCCCAAACTGAAGCATGCGCTATCGACCGGCTTGATCGAAGCGATGATTTCCCGCACCGGCGCGCAGCCGGCGAGGTGGCGACAGATCTCGGCGCAGCTCGGACCGCTGTCCGCTGCCTATATCCACGGATAGCTTTTTCCCCTGCCAAGTTCCGCCCATCTCGGCCGGCATCAGCGTGGATCGCAGATGCCGGCCTGTTCGTCTTCGGCCAGCCCCCTTCCTCGTCACGTGCAGGATAGACAGCGCCGGCAAAGGCTGCCGGGTGCGCCGATTGCCGACGGCGCGATCCTGCGAACCACGATCCCCTTCGGCTACCCCTTCGCAATTGCGACAGAAGACATCGGAGTTGGGGAGGTGACCAGACGAAAGGATCAGACGCCGGACTGATGTTCAGGTGCGCCGTGTACAAGCTGAAACTCTGGCGAGTGAACCAGATGAAGATAACGTTTGAGAGCGCCGGTGCAAACGTTGGCCACGGTAACGGCGCGATAAGCGGTTGAGAAAACTGGTGCTTCTCTCCACGGTCGCCGGCCGAGCCGACCTCCGCGCTCGGTCCGGAAATGGTCTCGGAAGTTCTCGACACGATGACAAGCCTTGCCCGTGACGGCATGACGATGGTCTGCGTCACCCATGAAATGGGCTTTGCCCGCGCGGTCGCCGACCGGGTCATCTTCATGAACTCCGGCCAGATCGTCGAGAAGGCAATCCGGAGATGTTCTTCACAAATCCCCAGCACGAACGGACGAAGCTCTTTCTCAGCCAAATCCTCAGGCATTGAATGCCGAATCCGCCAAGCACTGATTTGGTTGCCCCAAACTGAATATCATCGGCGTTGTTGGTGAGGCGAGGCGAGATGAGGGGGCACCACTGATGCGCCCCAGGCGGAACGGCTTGCCGGGGGCAGTCGTCCGGGGTTCGTTCGGAGCGGAGCTATGCCAACCCTCCTGCGGCTGCCCTTTTTCCGGTCAAGCCGTGCGCGAACTGGAGCCGGCGCGGGAGCGCCTGCGCCTGGTATGCTCATTGTTGGAGGAGCGTCCTGGCCGTGGCAGGCACGGCGTCGGCCCAAGAGGGCCGGCACCAAGCTGACCGCCATTCGGTGACTGATCTCACAAGCAACCCGGCTGGCCAAAAGGAGTGACCCGCGGCCGGAACGAAAAGATCACGGGGATGGTCTAGCCCTCCGCTGATTTCAGAAGCTCGGAGCGTGCCACGCGCTGCGTATAGAGCGGAACGGCACTCCAATCGCTATTGTGCTGCAATCCCGTGTGCGTTCAGGACCTCTTTCGTTACCGTGTCGTTAACTTGAGGTTGTTGTCCTTTTGCATCTGGCTCAGCGGCGCGCACGTGTCCTCGCCGATGACGTCAGTCAGGGGCACCAGCGATCGACATGATTATCATGATCGCCGCGCACGACGCGCCGCGGACAGTAGGAGACGTCGAACTCCGCCATCCGCGCTCCGATGTTGCGTTATGTCCGACGATGGTCATGATGAACCGACGGCCCCTGACTGTGCGCGTCACGCCCTACTCGCCCGAACGCTCAGCCACCGATCATCGGGCTTTCCGACGCACCAACGTATCTCGCTGACGATCCAGCCGGCGTCTGCGAGTGCGAACCGCAGGGCAGACTCGCGCCAGTGCGTCTCGACGTAACGCCGCGGCGCTGCCGTGTGTGGACACATCCTCGCCTTCGCCCTCTCTAACCGAGGCTTGCAACCGGCCACCGGTGGAGGCGCGATGGCCACAGGCACGCGATATTGCGGGACGGCGATAAATGTCCAATGTCATCGCATCTATTCTCCCACCAACCGGAACACTGGCGGCGCTCCATATGCGCGGAACGCCTTTAGGTCGACTTGGATCATCGGGCCACGCGACGTGTGCATGGTGAGGGTGCTGATATCAACGTCAATCCCGGATTTGTGTAAGTCGCGAATGGCATCATTCATTTGTTGAAGCGCTGCGCCTAGTCTTTCCTCGGCATGCTTCTGTCCTGTGAGGTTAGATGTCATGCTTGCCCCGATTGTTTGATGTTTGCTTCCGCCATGCGGATAACTTTGTTCGCCGCTTATATAGATAGCTTTCCGGCATTACCATCGAACGGCCTCTCTTTGTTGCGGGTAGAGCCAAAGGTTTTGGCAAGGAGGCTTGCAGCGGCCGTTTGATAGATCATCCCAAAGATAGTCTGGGCAATCGCCATTGCACAGTCGACATGCGCCCCGCAGGCGGCGGCGGCCAAATCCGGATCGTTCGCGTCGATTGCCGCGAAAAATCTCGTTGACCTGCGAGGGACCGGAGGTCATGCGATTTGAAGTCGAGAGAGTCATGACACGGAGTCGCGAAATTCGACTATTGAGCCGATGAATTCTGGCCGGAAGTGCGTTCGATTTCAGCCATCGCTTTGCGCAGTTTCATCTTGACGTCGCGTCCAGCAAGAAGGGCGCAATCGGCGACGGCCGTTGACAAGAGCGCCTCCCGTATCTCGTAGATCTGGCGGGCATCGTTCTATTCGGACATCGCGTGATCAATAACCCTTGGGCGGGACAGGGCCTCGTCGAGGATCTGAAGCCGGAAAATGTTGCCGCACGCGCCATTGCTCGGTGCTTTGCTGACGAAGATGATCCTCAGTGCGGTCGGTTCGGGAGAAATGGTCGAAGCCTATAGTAGATCGGCGGTCGGCGGCCTTGATGGCGAGATCGGGCATGCGTCGGCGCTCATCCATATGCTCCGCTTCGGCAATCACGGGGTTGTCACATTAAGTTGTCCTCTCTGAGAACGGGCTAACGCTCCCGGCTTTTCAGGCGACGCAGGCTGCAATTTTCCATGCATCGAAAGCTTCGAGCCGATGGTAGCGAAGCGTTTGCGCGGCGCGGCGACGGGACGGAACTGAAAAGCAATTGCGGGTCGCTGAGTGCATGGAGACGAACCGTTGCAACGTGCCTGGTGATCGGTGGCCTTGCATGGTGCGTTCCCGTTTTCGAAACGGCAGATGGCTGTTCTCAGCCCGATTATTGAGGCCCTTGTGCGACCAATGGTCAAGGCCGGGTGCCACTTCCGCCTTTGCTGCACCGTAGGAGCGGAGCTTATCGGTGATGATCCGTTTGGGAGCAAAGCCATAGCGCTTCATTAACGCCACCAGCACGCGCTTCGCTGCCCTTTTATCACGCCGCTTCTGCAATATCTCTTCGAGAACGGTGCCATGTTGATCGACCGCACGCCAGAGCCAGGATTTCTCTCCAGCGCATTTCACGACGACTTCGTCCAAATACCAAATATCGCCGGGGCGCGCCTGCCGCCTGAAACTGATATCTGATGTCTGCATTGCTAAAATTATGCGCAACCCGTTAGGCAGGCAACCGCAGCCCGGTTAACGTGACAACACCCTTTACAGTGCCTACGTGGGAATAGAACACCGCTTACCTTGATCCATCTCAACTGGAGCATTTTTCGCTGTAGCAGGAGTAGGCCATAAGGCCCACTCCTGTCGCCCTACCAATCAGGCGTCGACTTTTTGCTTGGCAAACAAGTTATAAGTTGCTTGCAATGACTGTATTGCAAGAGTTGCCGTCTGCGAATTTTGTGCACTGTCGGCGTTGACCCAAACCCACTGTGTTCCGTTGCCCTGAATTGGGTATTCATAGGTGTTGTAAGTTTTGCCGGTGACGGTGACCTGATTTTGTGTCGTGCCTGTGTAGGCAATCGTGTTGGAGGGGTCGGCTTGCTGATTGAGAATGACAACGTTGGCCTTGTTTTCAGTAAGTTGTACCGAAATGAACTGGTTGATGTTGCTCTTCAAGGTCACATCATACCAATGGCTTGCTGGCACACCGTAGAAACGCGTAAATTTCGTAAACGATGCTGTTGAGCCGACTGGTGCAGCAACGTTGTTGATGCCGGATGTGTTCGTCGGCATTTTTACGCTGGCAATATAAGCATCTATTTTTACGCCTGGATCGGCAGTGGTTAGTGAAATGCTGACGGAGGCCGTGTCGCTGCCTGAAACAAAGCATAGCGCCGCAAGGCCCTGATTACCAGTAGTGCCAGGCACAGTAACCTTTACGGGAGGCTGTGATTGACTCCAAATCACGTTCACAGTCGCGTTGGCATCGTTACCGGCCGAGTTGTAGAAAACCAGCGCGTATAATTGCCCCTGATTCAAATTGCCGTTGCAGCTTGCTGTATCACCGCCGTTCAAGGTGATCAGACGTCCGTCATTCCAAGTAACTGCTGTCATCGTCTTTTCCTTTGATTGCAACCAGGATGTGTTTATTTACAGTATGCAATTTACGGTCCCCACGAGTTCAAGTCAACGTCACTTATATAATTTTTTGCTAAAACGATCTTAGGTTTAATTATTTTGGTGAAAACACCTTAAGTTGATAGGCGGGGCCCACGAGGGTCTGTCGCAAATTCCGCGGTTAGTGGCCCTATCGGCTCGAAGCTGGGATTTTGGCCAAGTTGAAGAACGATGGGTGAACGTCAGGGTTTGGCCTGAGCTTTGAGCAACCACTCTGCAAAGTTGCGCTCGCCATTTTCATCCCATGCTAGTTCCGGTGAGAGGCTGGAATCGTAGCGATATTGTCTTTGGCGACTTCTTATTTGAGAATTGCGCTTCGATGCCCACATCGGGACGATGAACAGCCTCCTTCTCGTGCTTATGCAAGGTGCTCCAGTTCATTACGTTGGGGGGATGATCCTGCCGCGTCGGCGGCGGTCCGCCGAGATCGACCTGCGAAAAAAATTCCATATGCAGCGAACTGAACTCGCCGCGAAGATTGGTCTCAGTGCGCCGAAAGCGAAAGTGCTGCGCGCCCCATCTTGGCATTGATGATGATGATGCAAGTTGCTGTCACGTTTTTGAATTCGGTGCCCAGAAAATTCCGTGCTTTTCCGACAATGCTCTGCGCTGAATGAAGGAAGCGCTGCACATGTCTGAGCTGTGGGCGAACAGGAATAGGTAGTTGTTAGTCAGCGAGGACTACGAAGGCGTGGTCTGGGATTTGCGCAAACGCTTCGGCCGATCGCGGCGACGGGCGACCCTCATCGCTATGATCTAACGCTGTTCGACAGCTTCATCGTTGGGCACCGGTATCCTGAGCTTGGAAATCAGGTCACTGATACCAACGTGAGCGGTCTCTGACTCGTTTTGCGGTTTCCAAATCAGTTGAATTCTGAATCTATGTCGCAGACGGAGGTTTGCGGATGACATTGGGAATTCCACTGCGCGATGACTTCGACGGTTTTGCCCTGCGGGCATTGGCCAAGAGCACGAAGGATGCGGCACAGGCTCGGCGGCTTCTTGCCCTTGCCGAAATCTATGATGGTCATTCACGCAGCGACGCGGCCAGGATCGGAGGCGTGACCCTGCAGATTGTCCGCGATTGGGTTATGCGCTTCAATGCCCGCGGTCCGTCAGGGCTCATCAACGGCAAAGCGCCTGGCAATCAAGGAGAGCTTTCCGATGTGCATCGCCAGGCTTTGGCGAAGATTGTCGAAATCGGGCCGATACCAGCAGTGCATGGCGTCGTTCGCTGGCGGCGCAAGGATCTGGTTCAATGGCTTTTCCAGGAATACCGGATCTCTGTGGACGAGACGACCATTGGCCGCGAATTGAAGGCGCTCGGCTTTGCAAAGCTGTCTGCTCGTCCGCGCCATTACGCCCAGAACGAGGGTGACCTGGAGAGTTTTAAAAAAACTTCCCCGCCACACTGGCAACCATCAAAAGCAGGCTCCCCAAGAACATCGAGATCGAGCTCTGGTGGGCCGACGAAGCTCGGATAGGGCAGAAGAACAAGATCCCCCGACGATGGGCACGCAAGGGCACAAGGCCTTCGGCACCACTCGATCAACGCACGATGTCGACTTATACCTTCGGCGCCATCTGCCCCAAGAAGGGCAAAGCTGCGGGCCTTGTTCTTCCCTACTGCGACACCGACGCCATGAACCAGCATCTGCTCGAAATCAGCCAGGCGGTCGATGAAGGTGCTCATGCCGTGCTGATCGTTGATCAGGCTGGATGGCACGTCACGCCGAAACTCAAAGTACCCGACAACGTCACCCTGCTGTTCCTGCCGCCGCGGTCGCCCGAATTGAACCCTGTCGAGAACCTGTGGCAATGGGGTTGTCACATTAAGTTCCTCTGGCTGGAAAGGTCAGCGGCTCGTGGATATTCAGGCGACACAGGCCGCAATTTTCCATGCATCGAAAGCTTCGAGCCGATGGTAGCGAATTGTTTGCGCGGCGCGGCGACGGGACGGAACTGGAAAGCAATTGCGGGTCGCGAGTGCATGGAGACGAACCGTTGCAACGTGCCTGGTGATCGGTGGCCTTGCATGGTGCGTTCCCGTTTTCGAAACGGCAGATGGCTGTTCTCAGCCCGATTATTGAGGCCCTTGTGCGACCAATGGTCAAGGCCGGGTGCCACTTCCGCCTTTGCTGCACCGTAGGAGCGGAGCTTATCGGTGATGATCCGTTTGGGAGCAAAGCCATAGCGCTTCATTAACGCCACCAGCACGCGCTTCGCTGCCCTTTTATCACGCCGCTTCTGCAATATCTCTTCGAGAACGGTGCCATGTTGATCGACCGCACGCCAGAGCCAGGATTTCTCTCCAGCGCATTTCACGACGACTTCGTCCAG
>NZ_JAAXDD010000034.1:0-4785 GCF_019798305.1 Rhizobium leguminosarum | reverse complement strand
AGCACGCGCTTCGCTGCCCTTTTATCACGCCGCTTCTGCAATATCTCTTCGAGAACGGTGCCATGTTGATCGACCGCACGCCAGAGCCAGGATTTCTCTCCAGCGCATTTCACGACGACTTCGTCCAGATACCAAATATTGCCGGGGCTCGCCTGCCGCCGCCGCAAGTTGCGTGCGATCTGGGGTCCGAACTTGGCGATCCAGCGGCGGACTGTCTCGTATGACACGTCGATTACACGCTCGAGCAGCATTTCCTCAACTTCACGCAGACTAAGGTTGAACCGCAAATAATGCCAGACCGCGTGAGAAACGATCCGTGGCGGAAAACGGTGACGCTTGAAGTTGAATCTCGTGTCTGCATCGCCGAAATCTGCGCCCAACCCGTCAGGCAGGCAACCGCAACCCAGTTAACGTGACAATACCCTACAAACTTATCGAAGTTCCAGCTTTGACCTGCATCTTCGCTTCCAGCGTAAGGCCCAGGGCCGAAATCACCTTGAGTATTGTCACCAGCTCCGGATTGCCATCTTTGCCGAGCGCCCTGTAAAGGCTTTCTCTAGCTAAGCCGGTCTCCTTCGCTATCTGCGTCATCCCGCCTTTTTTCGCACGGGCAAGATGACCCAAAGCGTCGATGAATGATGAGGGATCGCCAGATGCCAGGGCAGCATTCACGTTGGCAGCCAGATCGGCCGCGGATGGAGGTTGTGTAGCGGGCGACGTCTTTACGTTCTGAACGCCTCGAGACGTTTCCAGTAGATCGGCTTGAGCACTGGGTTCATCAGTTTCCCACTCATCAGGTGTCGCGCGGTCGCGCAAATTTTCGCGCAAATCGGCGCTACATCTGGCTAAGAACTCGCTCCACTGTTCCCGGGTTTTAAACGTTACCGGTGATTCCTCAGGTACGTTCAAAAGGACGGCTTTTTTCCCAGCCCTAATTAACCGCAGGACGTTCAGGACTGTGCCCGGGCTCTTTCCGTCCCAGATCATGAACCCGAAATCAGCCTCTCGAGCCATCTCGCGGTCCTTCGCAGCATAAAACTGGAAGCCCTTCACATGTTTAGGCGGCGTGATATTTTGCGTTCGCCATTCACCGAGATTATTGCGAGGTTTGTCACCGGAGCAAAATACGGTCACCTTTTCATAGGCTGCGTCCAAAAAGTGCTTCTGGACAGCTTTATCCGCACCGTTGGCGTCGCCAACAACGACTTCATGTCCATTCTCAATAATGTTGTTCAAACGCTCTTTCGCCTGAGCAGGCAGCCGCGAAATATGTCGCGAGCCGCCGATGAAAACGGTGTTCATTGGTTGCTCCGTGTCTTGGTTATTGTGAGAACGCGTACGCTCGACGCCTGCCCTTGTTCGAGCAAAACTTTGGTGATCTCGTTTAGCGTGGTGCCGGATCGGAAAACATCGTCGAAGAGAAGGATGTTCTTCCCAGCTGTATGCTGGGGATCAACAGCATAAAGACAGGACGCAAGTTCCCTGCGCTTTGCCGGATCATTCTCGTTTTTCAGCTGAGCAGTCGGGCGAGTCGTGCCGACGCATTTTACGACGGGGATCTGGACGCTTGCGCCAATCCCGTCCGCCAGAACGTACACCGGCTGGATAGCGCGGGCGGTTGACGGAGGCGCGGGGATAAGAATGTCAAATTTTGCGCGGTGAGGCTGGATGAAGGCGGTGGCGGCTTCGATGATACCCAGCGCTGCCCCCTGGTTGTTCTTGTACTTCAACTGATAGAGAAGATCCGCGATCGGCGGCCTGACGGTGTCAAATTGCATGTGGCCGGCTTCGTTATAGCCAATGGGCGTGCTGCTTGTCGTATGGAGATCGAGTGCTACCCCAGACTGCCAATTACCGTTTACCTGTTGCCAGTGGATCTCGACCGCCATCTTTGTCTCCCGCTTGCATATATGTAGCCTATGGGTTACATCGCAGCAAGGGGCTTTATGGCTGATCGCTGAGCCGGCTGGCTTGATCCCGTGACAAGAACTCTGAATTTGCGTGCGAAAATTGATTGCGAAGCAGAGCTGATGGCGATGTCCGATAAGAGCGCTTACCAGGAAACCTATATACGGGCGGCGGGAGCAATAGCCTTTATCGCTATCATCAAGCCACAGTGCGACCGCGAGGCGATCCTTGGTAACCGGGCGAAAGCACGCCTGCAGGAGCTTGTCGCCACCGGCAGGACGCACGTCAGCAAGATTCAATGCTCTTGCCGTCCAGGCACGGAAGGAACGCCGCAGTGCAACTATGGCCGGTCCTGTGGTGTCCTTACGATCAACGGCCGAGACGTGGGCCAAATCCTGATTTCCGAAGGCCTTGCGGTTCCCTACCAGTGTGGACCGATCACCTGCCCGAGATCGCCGCGCCCATGGTGCGGATAAAGAGGATCGGGAATAATCTCAAGATCGCAGCGTAAGGAGTTCAGCGATGAAGAAGGCTATTACCTTGCATTGGAACCTGTCAGGCTTTGGCAAGGGTGAGGCCGTCGCTTTCCGCGTCGAGCTGGCCCAGGGACTTGATTCGGTAGAACATCAGATCGTTTCCTTGACCCTTGCTGCAGGCGGCTTTCTGCCGCGCCAGCACCGGGACGAGTGGATTGCGTGGTCCTACCCTGCCCTCTCCGCAATCCAGGTTCTCCCAAAACTGGTAGCAATCGGATTCGAGATCAAACATACAGGCGACGTTCCGGGCTACATCGAGCGAAAGGCAGCATGACATGACGAACGTAATTCTCACCTGGCTCGACGAGCCAACGACGGCCTTCAGGTTTGGCCTTGATCGCAGTATTCCCCTGCGCGACGTGGGCGTAATTCAGAAAGACATTCTCCCCCTCTTTCGCTCTACTCCCGGTCTTAATTTCGTTTTCGAAGGCGCAAAGTTTGAGATCGAGGACCGATCCGCGATCCTGGCCGTAGTCGATGCCTTGGAACGCGCAGGCCATACCGTCGAGAACAAAGGCGACATTCCGCCCGAGATCGAGGCCCCTGCCCCCAAGTTCTGACGCCAGCAACATTCAGCAAACAAAAACATAGTGGACGGGACCAGCAATTCCGGCCGCTATTTTTTTGACCTGTATCCGGCCGCCCGTCGGCTATTTTCCCATGCCGCAAGAGGCCGCACGCTGGGCCCATAGCGCATCCTTTGATTCGGAAGACAAGGATGCTCCATCGTAAGCGCTGTTTTAGTCCCACCTTCCGGATCGGCGTTCGATTGTTGATGTTATGCCCGAACAGGGCTTCGACATATGACGATTACAGGGTTTACGCCTAGCACCAAGACGGATGAGACGGTGCAGCGGTTTGAGGTTTTCACTGGAGCAGGCCGCCGTCGCGACTGGAGCGACGAGGAAAAGCTTCAGATTGTGGCCGAGAGCCATAGCGGTGAGATGTCGGTCAGTGCAGTTGCGCGACGGCATGGCTTGTCGCCTGGTCAGTTATTCACCTGGCGGCGGCAGTCGCGGAGCGAATCCGAGCCAACGTCACCGCCGATGTTCGTACCGGCGGTGATCGACACTCCGGCAAAGATGCATTCGCGACGGCGAAAGACGATAGCGAAGAATATACCTCCAACAGTCGCCATCGAGTTAGAGATCGACGGTGCGATACTCAGGATCGCATCTGGCACAGATGCCGCGACGATTGCAGCCGGTCATTCAGGCCTTGAAGGCATCATTGTGATTGGCCCGTCCGGCGCGGTAAAAGTGATGATCGTCACCAAGCCTGTCGACTTCCGCAAAGGTGCGGAAGGATTGGCCGCATTGGTGAAAGCCGAGATGAGGGCCGATCCGTTCTCCGGTACGATCTATGTGTTCCGGGCCAAGCGAACCGACCGTATCAAACTGATCTTCTGGGATGGCAGCGGCGTATGTCTGGTCGCCAAGCGGCTTGAGGATGGCGAGTTCCATTGGCCCCGAATGCAGGACGGCGCGATGCATCTGACGTCCGCCCAGTTCTCCGCCTTGTTCGAGGGACTGGACTGGAAACGCGTGTATGCGCCGAGCGAAACGCGCACGCCCGTTCAGGCCGGGTAAGGGCCGCGACCAATTGAATCATCGCTATCTGACGCCTCGTTCTGGGACGAAAAATATGCTGTTCTTGCTCCATGACGATAAGGGCGGACGAGCTTCCAGATGATTTAAACGCGCTGAAAGCGATGGTGCTTTCGCGCGAGGCAGAGAATGCCCGCCTACGTCAGATCATCAAGGAATTGCAGCGCCATCGCTTCGGCCGACGCGCGGAAGCGCTTCCCGAGGATCAGCTTCTCCTGGGCTTGGAGGAAGCCGAACAAGTCGAGGCGGATAGGCTTGAAGCGAAGGAAGAAATATCGGCCTCTCTGCGCCAGGCACGCGTTGCCAAACGGCGAACAAACCGGGGTTCGTTGCCAGCCCATCTGCCACGTATTGAGATGCTGGTTGATATCGATGACCATGCCTGCCCAGGCTGTCGACATAATTTGCATCGGATAGGCGAAGACGTCAGCGAGAAGCTCGACATCGTTCCGGCCCAATTCCGGGTACTGGTCGTTCGCCGCCCGAAGTACGGCTGCCGGGCCTGCGAAGATGTCATCGTTCAGGCTCCGGCCCCCCCGGCTGATCGAGGGCGGCATTCCGACCGAGGCAACCGTCGCCCAGGTTCTCGTCTCCAAGTACGCCGACGGGCGATGTCACGTTGTTTGATCAACGGCCGAAAAGTCGCTTGGCGGTAAACTCAGGCAATTGCAGCGGTCACGGCCTTCCACTGCGCCATGGCGCGGATCCGATGAATATGGGTGGCTAGGGCTGAG
>NZ_JAAXDD010000033.1:0-19349 GCF_019798305.1 Rhizobium leguminosarum | reverse complement strand
CCATCGTCCGGCGCCCCGGTGATATTCCGGTTCTGGTAGAGAGAGATGCCTGAAAACCAGCCGGAACTCGCATTTTTGTAAGTCTCGTTCCCTTCGATCGTGATGAAGTCGGATCCGGCGAAGGCGATGCCGGACGCACCGTTGTCGTGGGAAACGTTATCGGCGATCCTCACATGGTGGACGCCATCACCAACAATGCCGTGCGAATCGCTCCCGTAGACCTCGAAGCCCTTGACCGCCACATAGTTAGCAGTGATGTTGATGCCATTTGCGCCGCCCGATGCTGAGTGGATCACCGCTCCACCCGGTACCTCCGATCGCAAGGTAATGTAGCCGGCGGCGGAACCATCCTTGTACATGTTCACCGACTCATTATAGACACCAGCGCGCACCACAACCTCGTCGCCGGGCTTAAGGTCCGACGCCATCGCGTCGCTGATCGTGCGAAATGGAGAGGAGGTGCTGCCGTTACCACCGCCGCTGCCGGTCGTCGCTACGTAGTATGTCGTCATGTTCTTGTTCCTCAACCTTAGCGTTGTTCTTTACCAATTACTAATATTGGTTAATCAGTCGTTACGGCGGCCGGTTATAGGGCGACGTTCCGGAGGGCGCAACAGCAACACGACAGTAAGTGCTTGAGAATCATAGCCATATTGCTGCCACATTATCCAAATCGATCCGAAGTTACAGTTTGAAATACTTGGTGAATTTCGAGTCGTCGAAATTAAGGCAATATTTATATCTCGCTTACCGAGAATTATTCTTTCTGCAACTATAGCGACATGCACCCGTTGAAAACATTTGAAAAATCTGGTGGGCGTGACGGGATTCCTCCCGCCAATGGGGGAATCGACATTTTTTCCTGAATCTAGCTATTTTGGGCTGAATCGCCTTAAAGATGCCCGCACGCAGCCCTGGATGCATTGAGATTTCTCGTCCATATGCCGCTTCCGGTCGCGCTCATGAGTCGCAGCCGCCGGACGGCCCCTTAGCTCATCTGGATAGAGCCACCTGCCTTCTAAGCAGGTTGTCGCAGGTTCGATTCCTGCAGGGGTCGCCATCATTTCAAGTGTCCAATACCGAAGACGAAGACATGGGTGATAGCTGGTTTCGGACTCATGTCTGGTCCAGGCATGAGCCTGACTGAAAGGCGCCCCAAGAGCCATCGTCGCCATTCTCTCCAAAGCAAGTTCGCGGAGCGTGTTCACATTTCGTTCCCGTGGTGCTAGTCTCACCTTCATTGACGGGCGAGAGGAGGCCTTATGGATCAAAGGGGCAAATTTGAGCGACTGAAGGCGCTTCACCAGGACAGGGCTTTTGTCATGCCCAACCCACGGGATGCCGGTTCGGCTCGCCTTCTCGCGAGCCTTGGCTTCGAGGCGCTCGCGACTACCAGCGCGGGTTACGCCTTTTCCAAAGGAAAATTGGATTCATTTGCGAGCCTTGGACGGGATGAGGTCCTTGAGAACGCCGCCGAGATCGTTGGCGCTGTTGTTCTTCCTGTCTCTGCCGACCTTGAAGATGGCTTCGGTGCGTCGCCAGAAACCTGTGTGGAAACCATCCGCTTGGCCTGCGAAACCGGACTTGTAGGCGGATCGATCGAAGACGCAACAGGTAATCCTGCTGCCCCGATCTACGAGCTATCGCAAGCCGTCGAGCGCATCCATGTTGCAGCAGAGGTCGCACGCGGTCTGCCTTTCCTTCTTACGGCGCGGGCGGAGAATTATCTTTGGGAGAGACCCGATCTGGACGACACCATCGAACGGCTGCAAGCATTTTCGGCCGCTAGATGTGCTTTACGCCCCCGGTTTGCCGGACATCGAAGCAATCAGAACCGTTTGTGCGGCCGTGGACAAGCCAGTCAACGTGGTCATGGGTTTGAAAGGGCGAAAATACTCGGTTGCCGAACTGTCGAGCGTCGGAGTACGCCGCGTGAGTGTCGGCGGCTCTTTCGCGCGGGCCGCGCTGGGTGCGTTGATGCGCGCCGCTATGGAGGTCAAAACAGCCGGTACGTTTGGATATGCCGACGACGCGCTCTCCGCTGCATTCGCCAGCCAACTGATGTCCCAGGAGAAGCGCCAGGACAGGCTGTGAGTTGGGCAGAAACCAAAGTCGAGAAGCAAAGAGTTCGTCAAGGGACTGCAGCGGCAGTTAGTCTGTCTGCAGTGGGCCGCCCCGGACGAAACGTCACGGTGACTTTCTTCGCGCGGATGAAACCATCCAGCCCGTAACAGGGCCGGCGGCCGCGGCTCGATCTGGGAGTGTTCATAGAACCCGGTGCTATCCCGCACTTCCCTCAGCCCTTATACGAGGCAGGCTGCAGCTTTCCGCCATGCGTCCAAGCCCCGTGTATTCGGCTTCGGCGATCAGCGTCGGCTGCGCGCCTATTGCGTCCTGCCGGATCCAGCAGCGATCTCAGTGAACGACTGAGAGGTAGCGGATGCCGGCTTCATCAGCCGCTCTCATCAGCGCTTCCCGCGCGGCGTGTGGGGGCGTGGTGCCGCGAATGGCGTCGAGGCATGTCCTCACCGCCACGACGTACTCCTCGCCATCATCCCCAGGCCATTCGGAAATGAGCATGTTGGCTGCCTCGCCGAGAGTTCTGACGACGCTGTATTTATCTTGGCCGCTCATGAGTATCCTCAGTGCGGGAAATTGATGCGATGTGTACCGATTCATGACATTTGGTCCTTGCATCATAAACATATTAGTAACTCTGCAAGAAGCGTTCCAACTGGAGCTGCAGCATGATCATCCCACGGATGGTTCCGCAAAAACAGTCGGCAATGCCTCTCCTGCCAGAAGTCGGGAACTTGTTTTAAACACATTGCCGTCCTATTGATTCTTCTATCGAAATTGCTTGTCGAGCTTGGTTTGCGCCCTGGCGTCCCAGCTGATCTTTCCTTTCAAAATCGATTTCTGCGCCGTCCGGCAGCCGCCGGAGGGTGATTGTCATGCCGGTTGAGGGGGAATCGTCATGAACGCAGGCAATTCTTTGATCGACGCAAGCCTCCGCCAAACACCCATCGTCGCTGCCTGATATGCCTTCGGTCTTTGACCGAGGAAGTCAGTGGCGGCATTCAGGCTGGGTTTTCCAGCCATTGAGGAGAATTTCATGAGCAAGACCAATGCAGAAGCACTGTTGCGCAAAATGCAGCGCCAGGTCGCCAATACCAGTGGCGGTGGCCATCTTGGCGGCACCAACTTCGGTCAGGGCAATGACGCCAAGACCTCGTCCGGAAGCGGCAATCGCCCGGCAGGCAAGGGCAGGCCGCCAAGTGGCGGCAAACGCTGACGACAGCGCCGCACCTTTAAGCCGCTGTTGCACTTTGAATGGCTGCATCGCGATTGAAGACAACCCCGCCATAATGGCGGGGTTTTGTTTGATGGGCCTCAGAAGGTCTATGGCGGTGGAACTGCTCGGCTCTTCTCAGCGATCCAGGAAATGATCGAAGTAGACCTGGGGGATGGGGTAGGCGTAGACGCCCCTATCGACGAAACTGTACCTATAAAGGCAGCTTCTGAGAGCCGCGTTGTAATAGAGGCTGTGCGGGTCCGTTGAGCCGCGTCGCCATGAGCCTGCTTCCGGCACGCACCGCTGAAGCGCTTTATCGTATCGAGCCAGGAGCGCCGGGTCGGTGTCGACCCGAATGCCGCTATAGGATTGATAGTTTGAAGGAGATTCTGCGGCCGATATACAGCCCAGGCTAAGTGCAAGACCAACGACTGCCATCAATCTCATTGGATTTATTCCCCCTGATCGATTATCGAAGTATCGAGCAGAACGTTATTAGTTCCAATGCCTGCGGGCAAGGCCCCGCTTGTTGCGGCGTCTACATCGGCGGCGTGATCTTCTGGATGGCCGACCGTGAGAAATGAGCGAGATCATCTCGCCAAGCGCACCGGCGGCTTGAGAGCTGCCGCCACAGAATGGCGGCAGCAATTTTGTACCGATCAATCCAAGAGATCGGCGGGAACCTTGCCGCCATTTTCCGAAAGCCGCTTCATCAGCGCCTTGTGCAGCCACATGTTCATTTTTGCGGAATCGTTGGTGTCGCCGGGATAGCCGAGTTCAGCAGCAAGTTCCTTGCGCTCGGTCAGGCTGGCATCCATCCCGACGGCTTTCATCAGGTCCACGATCGAGTGGCGCCAATCGAGTTTTTGACCGCTCTTCTTCACAGCCGCGTCGAGGATGGGCACGATATCGAGTGTGGCTGTAGCGGTGGCCGGCTTGCTCTGCGGGGCAGGGGCCGCAGGCGTCGGACTGGGCGCTGCCGACGGTGAGGCAGGCGCTTGAGCCGGCTCTACCTTCGGCGCGCCGGCGGCAACGGGTTCGGCTGCCTTCGCCTCTCCGAAGATTGCATGTTTGATTTTGTCGAAAATGCCCATTCTAAACCTCCAGTTCCATCAGATGAGAACATGCTGAAACATGGACTTCCCGCCTGATATATCCAGGCGGGAAGGGAGTTATTTTTAGCATGTTCAATCGTTGGTGGAAAAGCCAATGCCCGCGACAGCTGCGATCGATCTCAAGGAAGAGTTCCGATCGGATTATTCGCCGCCATGCACGCCGGAAACCGAGCTCTGCTTGCGGAAGTCCTGCTGCCGGCTGGAGATTGCTGGCGCCATCGGAGGAAATACTCCGTCTGCTCTCCAGTTGCTGCAAGACATGTTCGCTTTCGACACAGTCGGGCAGATAATTCTCACTTCAATAACGGTGAATCATCGTACGCCGCCGAACCGACTTGCTGCGCCGAATTGTGAAACATTCGTCATCCCTTCACGTTGCCTTGCCGTCCTGAAGTTGCAGGCGTCCGATCGATCGAAGGCACGCGCGTCCTCGATTTTCGACTGCCGGGCAGATCGTTCGGCGGAATGAAAACGGAGGAAAACATGACCCATACCACCATAGACTGTCCTTTGCAGTGCTCGCATCCACCTGCGTCCTCCTTGCCATGCCGGCAAACGATGCCCGTGCGATCGATGTCGGTGTGTCGGTGAATGCAGGCAAAGCCGTCAGCGCCGATGTCGGCGGCGGCAACGGTGTCGACGCAGACGCCAAGGCCAGGCTTGGCGGCGGGCGCGGCGTCAATACCGATCTCAATGCACGCACCGGCGGTTCGAACGGAATCGATGCCAAGGCCACGGCCTCGTTCGGCGGCGGTAACGGCGTCGATGTCAATGTCGCTATCGGCCGTGTAGACGAGGCTGGCGGCAATGCCACGGCGACGCCCGCCAGCACGCCAGCACCCTCAGCGCGTCACAGACACGCACCCTGGAGGCCTTCCGCAGCATGCCTGTCAATGACCAGCGCAAGATGCTCGTCCGTTGCGCCGACATCTCCGCCTCTGGCGGTGATTCCGGCCGTGCCGGTCTCTGCAGTCTGCTGCAGGCGACAGTCTCCCGCTGAACATGCAAAACCCGCCGAGCCAGCGGCTCGGCGGGTCTTTTCAAAGGATGCTTCGATCTAAAGCATGTTGCGCAAAAGGGTGCAGCGGTTTTGCGACAACGACATGCGTAAAAACAATGGCCTAAAGCGCGAGGAGCGAATCCGAAAGATCGCGACGCGCTTTAGTGTAGGATCTGGCTGAGGAACAGCTTGGTGCGTTCGTGCTGCGGATTGTCGAAGAACTCGGCCGGTGAATTCTGCTCGACGATCTGGCCCTGGTCCATGAAGATGACGCGGTTGGCGACCTGGCGGGCAAAGCCCATTTCGTGTGTGACGCAGAGCATGGTCATGCCTTCCTCGGCAAGACCAACCATGGTGTCGAGCACTTCCTTGATCATTTCGGGATCGAGCGCCGAGGTCGGCTCGTCGAACAGCATGATCTTCGGGTTCATGCACAGCGACCGGGCGATCGCCACACGTTGCTGCTGGCCGCCGGAGAGCTGGCCCGGATATTTGTTGGCCTGCTCCGGAATCTTGACCCGCTTGAGGAAGTGCATAGCCACTTCTTCGGCCTGCTTCTTCGGCATCTTGCGCACCCAGATCGGCGCCAGCGTGCAGTTTTCGAGGATCGTCAGATGCGGGAAGAGGTTGAAGTGCTGGAACACCATGCCGACTTCGCGCCGCACTTCGTCGATCTTCTTCAGGTCGTTGGTGAGCTCGGTGCCATCGACGATGATGTTGCCCTTCTGATGCTCTTCCAGGCGATTGATGCAGCGGATCATCGTCGACTTGCCCGAGCCCGATGGGCCGGCGATGACGATGCGCTCGCCGCGCATGACCTTCAGGTTGATGTCGCGCAACACGTGGAAATCGCCGTACCACTTGTTCATGTTGATGATCTCGACCGCCACTTCCGTTGCGGAAACGGTGAGCTTTTTCGCTGGAGCTTCAGCCATGATTATTTTCCCTTATTTTTATCGTTTTAGCGTTCTTATCGTTTGTGGCCGGTATCGAGATGGCGTTCCATGAAACCTGAATAGCGCGACATCCCGAAGCAGAACAGCCAGAAGATGAAGCCCGCGAAGATCAGACCCGTGATCGGCGTGACAGCGCTTGCCCAGTTGGCATCGGAGAAGTTCAGCTTGACGATGCCAAGCAGATCGAACATGCCGATAATGGTGACCAGCGACGTGTCCTTGAACGTTCCGATGAAGGTGTTCACGATGCTCGGGATCACCAGCTTGATGGCCTGCGGCATGATGATCAGCCGGGTCTTTTGCCAATAGCCGAGGCCAAGTGAATCGGCGCCTTCGAACTGTCCCTTCGGGATCGCCTGAAGGCCGCCGCGGATCACTTCCGCCATATAGGCCGACGTGAAGATCGACACACCGATCAGCGCCCGAAGCAGTTTGTCCACGTTCCAGCCTGTGGGAAGGAAGAGCGGCAGCATGACACTTGCCATGAACAGAACGGTGATCAGCGGAACGCCTCGAATGACCTCGATGAAGGTAACGCAAAGCATCCGGATGACGGGCATCTTCGAGCGGCGTCCCAGCGCGAGCAGAATGCCGCAGGGTAAAGAGACGGCAATACCGACAAAGGACAGAACGAGCGTCACCATCAACCCGCCCCAGAGCGGAGTATCCACCACTTCGAGGCCGAAGCCGCCGTGAAGAAGCCAGAAGGCGAGGACCGGCAGGACGGCGAACAGAAGAATGGCGTTCAGGCCCTTGCGCGGCGCCGACGGGATCAACATCGGAACCAGCAGCAGAATGAACAGGATCCCGACGATCGCCGGCCTCCAACGCTCATTGAGCGGATAGCGGCCGAAGATAAACTGATCGTACTTGGCGCTGATGAAGGCCCAGCATGCACCGCTCCAGCCGTCAGGCTGGATGCCGCCCTGGATCGTCGTCGCGCAGAATGTGCGGTCCGGGCCTGACCACACGGCCTGGATGAACAGCCAGTTGACGAGGTGCGGCACGGCCCATGCGATGAGCGCAAGAGCCAGGATCGTCAGGATCACGTCCTTCGGAGTTGCCAGGAGATTGCGACGTATCCAGGCGACGGCTCCCCTCTCGCCGGGGGGCGGCGGTTCGGCGGCAAGGATGGACGTTCTGACAAAGGGTTTATCGGCGACCGACATCTTATCTCTCCACCAGTGCCATCTTGGCATTGAACCAATTCATGAACAGCGACGTGAGAATGCTCAAGCTGAGATAGACGATACCCCAGATGCAGACGATCTCGATCGCTTGACCGCTCTGATTGAGGATCGTGCCACCGACGGCAACGAGATCCGAGAAACCGATCGCGATGGCGAGTGAGGAATTCTTGGTCAGGTTCAGGTACTGGCTTGTCAGCGGCGGGATGATGATGCGCAGCGCCTGCGGCACCACGACAAGTCTCGTCACGCTCGACGCATGCAGCCCCAGCGCACCGGCTGCTTCGGATTGTCCCTTTGCAACGCCGCGAATGCCGCCGCGCACGATCTCGGCGATGAACGAGGCGGTATAGAAGGACAGGGCGAGAAACAGCGACATGAATTCGGGGCCGACGACGGAGCCGCCGGTGAGGTTGAATTTTCCGGCAATCGGAACGTCGAAGGTGAGCGGAAAGCCGGAGACAACGAAGACCAGCAATGGCAAGCCGATGATCAGCGCGATCGACGTCCATACGGTGTGGAACGGTTGGCCGGTTGCGGCTTGGCGCTTGTGGGCCCAGCGCACGATGATGATTGTGGCGACAATCGCAATCAGCAGGGCGATGCCGACGGCTATCATACCTGTCTCGAAGATCGGCTTCGGAAAGGCTAGTCCTCTGTTGTTGAGAAACATGTTGAACGGCAGACCCACCGACTCTCGCGGCTGCGGCAAGACGGAAAGAACGCCGAGATACCAGAAAAAGATGACGAGCAGCGGCGGAATGTTGCGGAAAATCTCGACATAGACCGTGCAGAGCTTGGCAATCAGCCAATTGCGCGACAGCCGGCCGATCCCGATCAGAAAGCCGATGATGGTCGCCGTGAAGATCCCGGTCACCGCCACCAGCAAGGTATTCAGAATGCCGACGAGAAGTGCGCGCGCATAAGTCGAGTCACTCGAAAAGCTGATCAGCGATTGGCCGATTTCGAAACCGGCGCGACCGCGAAGAAAGCCGAAACCCGATGCCGTATTGCTGCGGGCAAGGTTCACGGCCGTGTTGTGGGCCACCCACCACACAAAGCCCACGAGAGCAACGATTGTTAGAACCTGGTAAAATATGCTCCGGTATTTCGGGTCGTACATTGCCGACCGGAAACTCCAGCCGGTGCCATGCAAAGGTGTTGTATCCACAACCTCATGCGTCATGCCGCGCCAATCCCCTTGTGCCCGTTTTCGGGCTTTCTTTTTACTTTTTGGAGTGGGAAGGCGACTTGGCCGCCTTCCCGGTATTTCACTGCCAGTGCTCGATTAACGAACCGGCGGTGCGTACTGGATGCCGCCCTTGTTCCACAGAGCATTCAAGCCGCGTGCGATCTTGAGGGGGCTACCCTCACCGATGTTGCGCTCGAAGATTTCGCCATAATTGCCGACGCCCTTGATGACGTTGGCGGCCCAATCATTGGTCAGGCCGAGATCGGTGCCGATCTTGGTGTCGGTCTCGCTGCCGAGGAAGCGCTTGATATCCGGGTTCGGCGAGTTCTTCATCTCGTCGACATTGGCCTGGGTAATGCCGAACTCTTCGGCATTGATCAGCGCATAAGCCGTCCAGGAAACGATGTCGAACCACTGGTCGTCACCCTGACGGACGGCCGGGCCAAGCGGCTCCTTGGAGATGATCTCAGGAAGGATGACGTGTTCGTCGGGATTCTTCAGCGTCAGACGCAACGAATAGAGACCGGATTGGTCGGTCGTGTAAACGTCGCAACGACCGGCGTCATAGGCTGCGTTGACTTCAGGAAGGTTTTCGAAGACGACCGGATTGTACTGCAGATTGTTCGTCTTGAAGTAATCGGCGAGGTTCAGTTCGGTAGTCGTGCCTGACTGTACGCAGACTGCGGCGCCGGAGAGTTCGAGAGCCGACTTCACGTTCAGGCCCTTGCGCACCATGAAGCCCTGGCCGTCGTAATAGGTGACAGGACGGAAGTTGAAGCCGAGTGCGGTGTCGCGATTGATCGTCCAGGTCGTATTGCGCGAGAGAACGTCGATTTCACCGGACTGCAGAGCGGTGAAGCGTTCCTTCGCATTTGTCGGCGTGTACTTCACCTTGGTGGGGTCGCCGAACACGGCCGAAGCGACGGCCTTACAGAAGTCGACGTCGAAGCCGGCCCAATTGCCGGAAGCGTCAGGTGCGGCAAAGCCGGTAAGGCCGGTATTGACGCCGCACTGAACGAAACCCTTTGCCTTGACGTCTGAGAGAGTGGTGGCGGAGGCGGCCGAGGTGCCAGCTGCCAAAACTGCTGCGCCGATGGCGGCCGACAGGAGCTTATTTTTCATTTTCCCAACCTTTTCCGTTGTCTTATCTTTTCTTGTGGAGAGTGCGTGCCGACAATCCGTGCCGCCTCCCCATTGTCTCGACACCCTCCCGGCGCGAGTGACCCTATCACAGTCGCAAATGTCACTATGGTCAAGTGTCGCGCCCAATAATTGCGGCAAAATTCAGAATTTTGGTAGATTGCGCTGCATTCATGGGCGGTTGGCTATGAAATAGGCGTCCGCCTGCGGAAAAATAACGCGAAAATCGAAATTTCCGTCATTTCGGATCGTCGCCTGCAACTGATCTTCAAGGGGTTGACCCGAAACGGCGGGGCGTCCAAAAGTCTGGTTTCGCGACCCTTCGCCAAAGGCTATGCCCGACATGAAAGACAAAGACAGCTTGCTGCAGAATGCCGGCATCAACACCCGCCTGACCCATATCGGCAACGACCCGTTCGACTATCACGGCTTCATCAATCCGCCGGTCGTGCACGCCTCGACGGTGTTGTTTCCGAGTGCGCGGGCGATGGAGACGCGCACGCAGAAATACACCTACGGAACGCGCGGCACACCGACGACGGATGCGCTCTGCGAGGCGATCGACGCGCTCGAAGGCTCGGCCGGCACGATCCTCGTCCCCTCGGGCCTTGCGGCCGTCACCATTCCATTCCTGGGTTTCGTCGCTGCCGGCGATCATGCGCTGGTGGTCGATTCGGTCTATGGTCCGACGCGCCATTTCTGCGACACGATGCTGAAGCGCCTAGGCGTCGAGGTGGAATATTACGATCCGGAGATCGGCGCCGGCATCGAGACGCTGTTCCGGCCGAACACGAAACTCGTCCATACCGAGGCCCCGGGCTCCAATACGTTCGAAATGCAGGATATTCCGGCGATCTCGGCGGTTGCGCACCGCCATGGCGCCGTCGTCATGATGGACAATACCTGGGCAACGCCGCTCTATTTCAGGCCGCTCGATCACGGCGTTGACATCTCGATCCACGCATCGACGAAATATCCGTCCGGCCATTCCGATATTCTGCTCGGAACGGTTTCGGCCAATGCCGAGCATTGGGAGCGGCTGAAGGAGGCAAACGGTGTGCTCGGCATCTGCGGCGCACCCGATGATGCCTACCAGATCCTGCGCGGATTGCGCACCATGGGCCTGCGCCTCGAGCGGCATTATGAAAGCGCGCTTGATATCGCGGAATGGCTGGAGGGCAGGGAGGATGTCGCCCGCGTGCTGCATCCGGCCCTGCCGAGTTTCCCCTCCCACCATCTCTGGAAGCGCGATTTCAAAGGCGCCAGCGGGATCTTTTCCTTCGTGCTTGCCGCCGATGGTCCCGAGAAGTCCAGAGCAAAGGCGCATGCCTTCCTCGACGCGCTCAGGATTTTCGGTCTCGGTTATTCCTGGGGCGGCTATGAAAGCCTCGCCTTGCACGCCTATCTCAACGATCGCACGGTCGCTAAGGCTCCGACGGACGGTCCGGTCATCCGCCTGCAGATCGGCATCGAGGACGTGGCCGACCTCAAGGCCGATATCGAGCGGGGTTTTGCCGCCGCAAGCGCCATCTGACTGGACACGCTTTGTCATCGCTGACGGCGCCTCAAGATAGATCTGCGGCCCGATAGCCGTAGATCCAGTCGAGATCTGCCGCCAGGCTTAGCGGCGGCTTGAGGCCGAGCACGAGATCGCGACCGATCCGGATCGGCCCTTTCGCATGATAGGCAAACCGGTTGAAGGCGCCGCGCTGGCGAAGCTTCGCGATGCGCGGCGCGCGATGTCGTTCGAAGAGCGCCAGCGCTTCCGCCACGGGACGGTTCGAAAGAAACGCGGCCAGTTCATAGGCGTCTTCGATCGCCATCGCCGCTCCCTGGGCGGCAAACGGCATCATCGCATGTGCGGCGTCGCCGATCAGAACTGTCTTTCGGCCGTCCTGCCATGCGCCTGATGTGGTTTCGAACAGCGGCCAGAACGTCAGCTTCCGGTGTTTTTCAAGCAGCGAGACGATCGCGGCGTTCCAGCCGGAAAGGCGCGCCCGCAGCTGCGCCCGCTGCTGGGCCGTCGGCTCACTTTGCCAGGCCTGCGGCGCGATATTGCCGGCGGTGATCGCCACCATATTGAAGCTGCCGGTCTCCCTGAGCGGATAGCAGACGAGATGTGCGGAGCCGCCGAGAAAAGCCGAAACGCTTGCCCGGTCGAGGAAACCAGGCGCCTCATTTTCGGGAATGGTAAAGCGATAGGCGATATTGCCCGAAAAGCGCGGCGAGGGGCTGCCCGGAACGGATTGCCGAAGCTTCGACCAGACGCCGTCGGCGCCGATGACGACATCGGCTGCCCGCTCGAAAGGCGGTAGGGTCAAGTCCATCCGCACGCCGAGGTGAAGCCGGCAGAGCGGATCGGCCGTAACCGCAGCCAAAAGGGCTTTTTGCAATGTGGTGCGGTGCAGGACGCCATAGGGAGCGCCCCAGCGTTCCCGCGCGAATTTGCCGGCCGGCACCGCCGCGAGCTGGCGAAGCGAACTGCCCGATATCAGCCGGATCGCGTCCGGCTCGAGCCAGACCTTTGACAGTCCTTCAAGGACACCGAATTCGGCAAGGATGCGGGAGGCGTTCGGCGAAACCTGCAATCCGGCGCCAATGTCGGTGAGTTCGCCCGCCTGCTCGAAGATCTCCGAACTGATACCCCGGCGCGAAAGCGCAAGGGCAGCGGTCAGCCCTGATATCCCGGCGCCGATGATGGCGGCATGTTCGACCGGCATTATCCGTCCGATCCGGATCTGGACTGACTACGCCGCCTTCACGTGGAAAACGCAACCGGCCGGATTGGTCTGGCTGGGCTTGAGCGCGGAATTGAAGCGATAGAGCGTCGAGCAATAGGAACAGACCTTCTCGTTGTCGTCGCCCATGTCGATGAAGATATGCGGATGATCGAAGGGAGCCGAAGCGCCGGTGCACATGAATTCCTTGACGCCGACTTCGATAACGCTGTGACCGCCGTCGTTCTGGAAGTGGGGAATGTTGTGGCCGGCCATGTCGCTCTCCGAATGCTTTGAAATGTGCGCGAACCTTATAAGCCTTCGCCGCAAATGTGTAGAGCCAAACCGCCGCGTCAGGCACAGTTTTTAGCCACAGTTTTTGGCTTCACGCTGACAAGCCGCTCGACTATGGTCGCGCCAAAAAGGAAGGCCCGATGAATCTGAATTCACCCGCATTTTCAAGCTTCACCCATGATGGATTGCAGCTCGCCTTCTTCGATGAGGGCGATCCGGCCGGTGTGCCCGTGTTGTTGATCCACGGCTTTGCTTCGACCGCAAACGTCAATTGGGTGCATCCGGGCTGGCTGAAGACGCTGGGCGATGCCGGCTACCGGGTGATCGCCATGGACAATCGCGGCCACGGCGCAAGCGACAAGCCGCATGATGCCGAAGCCTATCGTCCCTGGGTCATGGCCGGCGATGCGATCGCCTTGCTGGATCATCTCGGCATCCCGGAGGCCAATGTCATGGGCTATTCGATGGGCGCGCGCATTTCTGTCTTTGCCGCACTTGCCAACCCCCATCGGGTCGGTTCGCTGGTTCTCGGCGGCCTCGGCATCGGCATGACCGACGGCGTCGGCGACTGGGACCCGATCGCCGATGCGCTGCTGGCTCCCTCGCTCGACGACGTCACGCATGCCCGCGGCCGCATGTTCCGCGCCTTCGCCGAGCAGACGAAGAGTGACCGCGTCGCCCTTGCCGACTGTATCCGCGGCTCGCGCGATCTCGTTGCCCGCTCCGATATGGCCAAGCTCGACATGCCGACGCTGATCGGCGTCGGCACCAAGGATGATATCGCCGGCTCGCCGCAGGAATTGGCGGCGCTGATGAAAAATGCCGAAGCGCTCGATATTCCGGGCCGCGATCATATGCTCGCCGTCGGCGACAGGGTTTTTAAGCAGGCGGTGTTGGCCTTCTATGCAAGGGTCGCCCATCGCTGACAACATCGTGATGCCGAAAAACCATGCTAAAAAACCATGGCGACGGCACCCATTTATGTTATTGGCGTTTTCCTTTATATATTGGCATTCCGAAAACGGCATTCCTTCCGGCAACGAGGAGAGCGGCGATGGTCGCAAAGACTGACATCCGTGCTTTTGAGACAGGCCATCCGCTGAAGGTGATGGACCCCATCTGGGACAGCCTGCGCGAGGAAGCCCGGCTCGCCGCCGAACGGGATCCGGTTCTCGCCGCCTTCCTCTATTCTACGGTGATCAACTACCATTCGCTCGAGGAATGCGTCATCCACCGCATCTGCGAACGTCTCGATCATCCCGACATGCAGGCGAACCTGCTGCGCCAGACCTTCGAGGAAATGCTTCTCGACTGGCCTGACTGGAGCTCCATCCTGCGCGTCGATATCCAGGCGATCTACGACCGCGATCCCGCATGCCTGCGCTTCATGGAGGCGGTGCTTTATTTCAAGGGCTTCCATGCGCTGCAGACACATCGTCTCGCCCATTGGCTGCTGAACCGCGGCCGGCGTGATTTCGCCCTCTATCTGCAGAGCCGCTCCTCCAGCGTCTTCCAGACCGACATCAACCCGGCCGCCCGTATCGGCAAGGGCATCTTCCTCGATCATGCCACCGGCCTCGTCGTCGGCGAGACGGCTGTCATCGGCGACAACGTCTCGATCCTGCACGGCGTCACACTCGGCGGCACCGGCAAAGAGGGCGCCGACCGTCATCCGAAGATCGGCTCCGGCGTCATGATCGGCGCCGGTGCCAAGATCCTTGGCAATATCGAGATCGGCTACTGCTCACGTGTCGCTGCCGGCTCCGTTGTCTTGAAGGCGGTGCCTCCCAAGAAAACGGTGGCGGGCGTTCCGGCCAAGGTCGTCGGCGAGGCCGGTTGTTCAGAGCCGTCGCGCAACATGGACCAGGTGATCGGCGCCGATATCTGAGCGCCCATTGGAAACAAGGATAGGAAAAGTCGGCGGGATCCGAGCAGGGAGACCATGAGCAAACGGCAACCTTGCCTTTACACCGCTGCATTTCCTGTGCAAGAAGCGGCCAATCAAGACCGCTTACGGAGATGACAGAGTGAAGCCAGAAGAAATCAAGAAGCTCGACGCTTATTTCAAGCGCATGTTCAATCCGCAGATGATCGTCAAGGCGCGTCCGCGCAAAGATGATTCTGCGGAAGTCTATCTCGGCGAAGAATTTCTGGGCGTCGTCTATATCGATGACGAGGACGGTGACCGCTCCTACAACTTTTCCATGGCGATCCTCGACGTCGACCTTTGATCGCGTTCGACTAATTTGGCTGAGCCGGGCGGCACGATCCGCCCGGTTTTTTTGTCTTTTGTGCTCACGAGTAAAATTTTTTTTAAAGCTTCTAGTTGCAACATCGGCCTATATATTAGCGAAATCCGTTAAAGACGTACGTGCCCCGGGATCTCGGCTTTGTTTTATTATCGTCATGCAACCTTAAGAGGTGTTGCATCGCACAAGACTACTTGACTATTTGTGCATTGCAGCTACCCTGCGGCCATCAACAGCCCAACGGAGGATGGCTCATGTTCAACTTTGACGATGCCAACAAGAAGAGCAAGGAAGCCGTCGACACGGCCCTGAAAACCTATTCCGACACGACCAAGGGCTTTCAGGCCATCGCCGCCGAAGCCACTGAATATTCGAAGAAATCTTTCCAGGACGCGGTGACGCATTTCGAAACGCTGGCCGGCGTCAAGAGCTTCGAGGCGGCATTCGAGTTGCAGACGAGCTACGTCAAGGCGTATTTTGAAGGCTTTGTCTCCGAGACGACGAAGCTCAGTGAGATGTATGCCGATCTCGCCAAATCAGCCTACAAGCCCTATGAAGCACCGATCGCCGCTGCCGTCGTCAAGAGCGCCAAGTCGGCGCCGTCGGCGACGCCTGCTGCTGCATGAACTGATTTTGACGGCGCAACCTGCGCTACATATTGAAAAATGTGGACCGGCTACGCATCTGTAGCCGGTCTTTTTGTTTCCACTTTCGCTGCAGCGCCCGCATGGGATCGACTGGGGACTTTTTTGGTCTTTCCCGTGCATGCCGGCCATTTCTTGATTGCAGTGTCTGACAGGGGGCTTAAAATCAGCCTATTATGAACTAAGTTAGTGTTTCAGATATTCGGCGGGAAAAGCACCTCCCATGCTCCGCTGGATTGCTTGAGGAATGAATGACAATGATCGCAAAGCCGATCCGGATGCAGAACGACAGCGAAAGGAACGGGGACAACGCAAATCGAACCTCGGTCATCACGCGCACCAAGCCGAAGACCAAGAAGCCCAATCTTTATCGTGTGCTGCTTTTGAATGACGACTACACTCCCATGGAATTCGTCATCCATATTCTGGAGCGTTTTTTTCAGAAGGATCGTGAAAGTGCCACCCGCATCATGCTCCATGTCCATAACCACGGCGTCGGCGAATGCGGAATATTCACATACGAGGTAGCGGAAACGAAGGTTAGCCAGGTGATGGACTTCGCCCGGCAACACCAGCATCCGCTGCAATGCGTCATGGAAAAGAAGTGAGGATCTGAACGTGCCAACATTTTCGCCTAGTTTAGAGAAGGCGCTCCATCAGGCACTGACCTTTGCCAACGAGCGGCACCACGAATACGCGACGCTCGAGCATTTGCTGCTCGCCCTGATCGATGATGCCGATGCGGCCGCGGTCATGGGTGCCTGCAATGTCGATCTCGACGCGCTGCGCAAGACGCTCGTCGAATATGTCGATAACGAACTTTCCAACCTGATCACCGGTTATGACGAGGATTCGAAGCCGACCTCCGGCTTCCAGCGCGTCATCCAGCGGGCGGTCATCCACGTGCAGTCGTCCGGCCGCGAAGAGGTGACCGGCGCTAACGTGCTCGTCGCGATCTTCGCCGAGCGCGAAAGCCATGCCGCCTATTTCCTGCAGGAGCAGGAGATGACCCGCTACGACGCTGTCAATTATATCTCCCACGGCATCGGCAAGCGCCCGGGCGTTTCGGAAGCGCGCCCCCCGCGCGGCGCCGAGGACGAAGCCGAAAGCAGCAAGCCGACGGCGCGCGGCGGCGAGGAAGAGGGCGGTCCCAAGAAGCAGCAGGACGCGCTCAAGGCCTACTGCGTCAATCTCAACGAGAAGGCCAAGGGCGGCAAGATCGATCCGCTGATCGGCCGTCACGCCGAGGTGAGCCGCACGATCCAGATCCTGTGCCGCCGTTCGAAGAACAATCCGCTCTATGTCGGTGATCCCGGCGTCGGCAAGACGGCGATCGCCGAAGGCCTTGCCAAGCGCATTGTCGAAGGCAAGGTGCCGGAAGCGCTCGCCGATGCGACGATCTTCTCGCTCGACATGGGCACGCTGCTCGCTGGCACGCGCTATCGCGGCGATTTCGAGGAGCGCCTGAAGCAGGTCGTCAAGGAACTGGAAGAATATCCGGGCGCTGTGCTCTTCATCGACGAGATCCACACGGTGATCGGCGCCGGCGCCACCTCGGGCGGCGCGATGGATGCATCGAACCTGTTGAAGCCGGCCCTGTCATCGGGTGCGATCCGTTGCATCGGTTCGACCACCTATAAGGAATACCGCCAGTTCTTCGAGAAGGACCGGGCGCTTGTCCGGCGTTTCCAGAAGATCGACGTCAGCGAGCCGTCGATCGATGATGCGATCGAGATCATGAAGGGCTTGAAGCCCTATTTCGAAGAGTATCACCACCTGCGTTATTCGAACGACGCCATCAAGTCGGCAGTCGAATTGTCGGCCCGCTACATCTCCGACCGCAAGCTGCCCGACAAGGCGATCGACGTAATCGACGAAACCGGTGCGGCCCAGATGCTGCTGCCGCCGTCGAAGCGGCGCAAGTTGATCACTGAAAAGGAGATCGAGGCGACGGTCGCCACGATGGCGCGCATACCGCCGAAGACCGTCTCGAAGGACGACGAAGCCGTGCTCGCCAATCTCGAGCAGGAACTGCGTTCGGTGGTCTACGGCCAGGATATCGCGATCGAAGCCCTTTCGACCTCGATCAAGCTGGCGCGTGCCGGCCTCCGCGAGCCGAACAAGCCAATCGGCGCCTATGTCTTCTCCGGTCCGACCGGCGTCGGCAAGACCGAGGTGGCAAAGCAGCTTGCCTCTTCGCTCGGCGTCGAACTCCTGCGCTTCGACATGTCGGAATATATGGAGCGGCACACGGTTTCGCGTCTGCTCGGCGCGCCTCCCGGCTATGTCGGATTCGACCAGGGTGGTCTTCTCACAGATGGCGTCGACCAGCACCCGCATTGCGTGGTCCTGCTCGACGAAATCGAGAAGGCGCATCCCGACATCTACAATATCCTGCTGCAGGTCATGGACCACGGCACGCTGACGGACCATAACGGCAAGAAGATCGATTTCCGCAACGTCATCCTGATCATGACGACCAATGCGGGCGCATCCGAAATGGCCAAGGCAGCGATCGGCTTCGGTTCGTCCAAGCGCACGGGCGAGGACGAGGAGGCGCTGACCCGTCTGTTCACGCCGGAGTTCCGCAACCGTCTCGACGCGATCATTCCTTTCGCGGCGTTGCCGACGGCCGTCATCCACAAGGTCGTGCAGAAGTTCATCATGCAGCTGGAGGCCCAGCTTTCCGAAAGGAACGTCACCTTCGACCTGCACGAGGATGCGATCGCCTGGCTGGCGGAAAAGGGTTACGACGAGAAGATGGGCGCCCGCCCGCTTGCGCGCGTCATTCAAGATACGATCAAGAAGCCGCTCGCCAACGAAATCCTCTTCGGCAAGCTGAAGAAGGGCGGTGTCGTCAACGTCACTGTCGGCCTCAAGGAAGACGGCAAGCCCGGCATCGTGCTCGAAGCCATTTCGGAAACGGCGCCGATCAAGCCGAAGCTCGAAGCCGAGGTCGTGCATCCCGAAGCCGACGACGGGGATGACGGCGAGCTGAAGACGAAGACGGCCCGCAAGACCCGCGCCAAGGCGGTGCCGCAGGCCGAGCCCGAGGTTCGCGACGCCCCGAAGAAGGGAAGCACGGTTCCGAAGGTTCCGCGCAAGAAGTAAGATAGTGTCACCGAATTGGAAAAGGCCGCGTCACCGCGGCCTTTTTTGGTTGTGCGCCCAGCATGGGCGCATTCTTGTGGGTGGAAGTCCCACCGTAAGCTGGTCATGGCGAACGAAGAGAAGCGCAACTGCGGAAGGGCGACCGACCGTGGGGAGGAAGCGTGGATCGAACCTGCGGGCCGATGAATAAGAACCGGATATGAGGCGGTGGGGCGGTGGCGTAAATTCGGCGGTCGTGCAGGGAAGGAGTGCGTTCTTACCTGGGGAGATCTCGCCTCATGCCTGAAAGGGCGACGGTGTCGAGCCGGCGCGAGAAGTCAGCAGGCCGTAGTAGGGAGCGCTTTGGCGCGAACGAAGGGCCGAACGAGAGAGAGTGAAGTTTCCCCGAGGATGAGCAAGGCCATGCGTCAGATGCCGGAAGTGTCCGGGAGATCGGAGAGGCAAGCGGG
>NZ_JAAXDD010000032.1:0-20257 GCF_019798305.1 Rhizobium leguminosarum | reverse complement strand
CCCAAGGTTCCTGCAACCACACGGGCCAGATGAAGAGCCGGTTGCGATCCTGCTCCCCACAGTCCCAAACGACTGAGAAGGTGACGATCCGACAACCAGCTTCCGGGCGGGCGGCCACCCGCCCGGAAGCGTTAGTATCCTACATTTTTGTCATCCAAGAAGGTGCCGGCAGGCGGATGAGGGGCGGACCAGAAATCTGGATTCTGCCAGCTGGTGGGCTCGCCTACCGCACAATCGTGAATAGCTCGGCCGGATCGGCAAAACCTTTCAGCCTGTGCGACCCGACCGACACCACATCCCCGGCCCCAGCCTCCTCACGGAACGGCGCCGACATCAGCAAGGCTTCTCCGAGTTCGCTGCAGGCGGTCTGGATGCGGCTGGCCAGGTTGACGTCGCCGCCGATCAGGGTGAAGTCGAGGCGGCGGCCAGAGCCGACATTGCCGTAGCCGACCTCGCCGTAATGCAGGGCGATGCCGGCTTTGATGCTGTTGCCCTCATACTGGAAATGGTCGATCTCATCGAGGATGGCGCGGGCCGATGCCAGGGCCGCGCCGCAGGAGTGACTTGCATCATAGCCCGGGAAGAAGGCGAGCACGGCGTCGCCCATGAACTTCAGCACTTCCCCGCCCTCGCGGGTGATGGCCGGCACGACCCTGTCGAAATAGGCGTTCAGCAAGCCGAGCACGGTGCTGCCGGGCAGCCGGTTCGACAGCTCGGTAAAACCGCGCAGATCGCAGAGCAGCAGGGCCGCCTCCATCGATTCGATCTCGTCGCGGCGCATGCGGCCGGCCAGGATGCGGCTTGCCGTCAGCGGGCCGATATAAGTATCGAGGAGGCTGAGTTCGACCTGGCGCAGAATGCGCAGTTCGCTGGTGTTGCGCAGCGCCGGCAGGATTCGCTCGATCACCTGACGTTCGGAAGCGGTAAAGCCGCCCGCCCGGCACGTGCCGAAGACGGCGGCGCTGACCGGGCCGTCGACATTGCAGAGCGGCGCGATGACGAGCTGCATCAGGCCGCGATCGGCAAAGACATCGATATGCTGCCAACGGCCATGCACGCTTTCGCCGGTATCGACGACCAGCGGCTCGCGGGTTTCCATGACCTTGCGCAGCGGCGTGTTTGAGATGGCGACCCGCGCGCCGTGCTCCCGGTCGTGAATCTCGACGGGCTCGCCCGGCGCCCAGGCGATGGTGCGGCCGATGAACTCGGGATGCAGGGTCATCAGATGCAGGGTCAGACGCTCCACAGGCAGGCCGAGCGCCTGAAGCCGGCGACCAAGGCCGGAGATCAGGCCCGCTTCGTCGAGCGCGTGGCATTCGTCGCCGGAGAGCCATTCGATGATGGAGAGCAGTGCGCCGACACTGACGGCATGGCCGGCTGCCTTGGGTTGGAGTCTGTCGGTATCCGGGGCATAGATCGCTGACGTCATGGCTTTCTCCTCCTTGAGGGCCGCACGGCACTAGTGAGCGCCGCCGCCGGAGAGTTGACCGGGTTTTCTGAGAAGCAGACTTGCAAGCAGGGCGACGACCAGGGCGACACCGAGCAGGAAAAAGGTGTCGCTGAAGGCCATGATATTGGCCTGCTTGCGTATTTTGAGCGCGATGGCGACGACGGCCTTGTGGCTGGCGAGCGCCTGATCGCTGACGCCGTGGCTCATGAAGTAGCCGGTGAGCCTGGCGATACGATCGCGGGTGGCTTCCTCGAAGACCGAGACCGAGTGGGTCAGGATGTTCGAGTGGAACTGCTCGCGCTTCGACAGGAAGGTCTGCAGCGAGGCGATGCCGACGGCGCCGCCGAGATTGCGCATCATGTTGAAAAGCGCGGACGCCGAACCGGCATTCTCCTGCTCGATCCTGCGGTGGCGATCGCCGAGAGGGGCGTGAAGACGAGCGCCTGGCCGATGGCGCGGACGATGTTCGGCCAGAACAGCTGGTCACTGGCATAATCGCCGGTCATGTGCACGTTCATGAAGTTCGAAGCGGCGAAAAGGGCAAAGCCGATGATGATCAGCAGGCGCACATCGAAACGCTTCATCAGCCGCGGCACCAGCGGGATCAACAGCAGCTGCGGGATGCCGGTCCAGGCGAGAACCATGCCGATCTGCTCGGAATTATAGCCCTGGATACGGGTGAGATAGATCGGCAGCACGAAAACCGAGCCATAAAGCGCAATGCCGAGCAGGAAATTGGCGACGATGCCGAAGCCGAAGTTGCGGCGCACCAGCAGGCGGAGGTTCAGCAGCGGATGGGCGGCACGCAGTTCGATAATCAGGAACAGCGTCAGTGAGATGGCGGCGATGACAGACAGGCGGACGATGAAATCGGAGCCGAACCAATCTTCCTTGTTGCCCTCTTCCAGTACCGTCTGCAGGGCCGCCAGGCCGATCGCCATGGTGACGATGCCCGGCCAGTCGCCCTTGGCGAGCAGCTTCAGGTTCATCGGCCCGCGATCGAGCGAAGCCCACAGCATGCCGACCATCAGCGCGCCGGGCACTAGGTTGACGTAGAAGATATATTCCCAGCCCCAGTTCTCGGTGAGGTAACCGCCGATCGTCGGGCCGATCGCCGGCGCGAAGGTGGCCGAAAGAGCAAAGAGGGCAAGGCCGATCGGCTGCTTGGCCTTGGGCAGCAGCGTGATGATGATGGTGAAGGCCATCGGGATCAACACGCCGCCGGAAAAGCCCTGTATGGCGCGCAGGATGATCATCTGCTGCAGGTTGGCCGCGAAAGCGCAGGCAACAGAGAAGACGAGGAAGAGGATGGCGTTAACAAGCAGATAGTTGCGGACCGAAAAGACACGCGCCAGCCAGGCGCTCAAGGGAATGACGACGATCTCGGCGATCAGATAGGAGGTCGAGATCCAGCCGCCGTCATCCGTGCCGGCGCCAATTGCGCCCTGGATATCGGCAAGCGAAGCGTTAACGATCTGGATGTTGAGGACCGCCATGAAGGCGCCGAGCGTCGAACCGACAACGGCTGCCCACATGCGAAGCGGGCTCATGGCGGCAGGTGTCGCGGCGGCGGGGCGCGCAGCCGAATTGCCGTTTGCGGCGATCTGAAGAGTGGCCATGGCTTATCTCCTTCCGGCTCTCGCGGAAAACTTTCTCATGACGGGGTTGGGGTGTTCATTCAGGGAATGATCGGGATAATTGGGCGAAGAAGGGAAGGTCATCCAGCATGGCTGGATAATCCCTCCCCGGCTGTTCCAGGGGCTTGGGCAGGCTCGGTCTCGGCAGCCTTAGTTTGGGCAGCCTTGGTATCGATCTCCGGCTCGACCGACATGCCCGAGCGCAAGAGGCCGCTCAGCGCCTCGTCGTCGATGACGATCTTGACCGGGATGCGCTGGACGATCTTGGTGAAGTTGCCGGTGGCATTGTCCGGCGGCAGCAGCGAGAATTCCAGGCCGCTTGCCGGCGAAACGCTGTCGACATGCCCCTTGATCGAGATATCGGGAAAGCTGTCGACCTTGATTTCGACCGACTGGCCGGGGCTGATATAGGTCAGCTGCGTTTCCTTGAAATTGGCGACGACATAGACGGCATGCAGCGGCACCACCGCCATCAGCTGCGTGCCCGAGGTGACATATTGGCCGACCCGGATAGACCGGGCGCCGACCGTGCCGTCAACGGCGGCGACGATGTCGGTATAGGTGAGGTTGAGCTCTGCCTGATGGGCGGCCGCTGCCGCACGGTCACGCTGGGCGACGGTCTGTTCGCGCTCAGTCTGAAGCACCGGCACCTTATTCTGAGCCGTGACGAGGGCTGCCCGGTCGCGCTCGACGGCGGCAGCGGCCTGGTCGCGGGCCGACTGGGTCTGTTCGGCGCGAGACTGGGTGCCGGCGCCGTTGGTGATCAGGCGGGCCGAGCGGGCGGCATCTGACACGGCAAAATCGAGCGAGGCCTGCGAGGCATCGATCGTCGCCCTCGCCTGCTCGATCACCGATTGCTGCAGCGAGATCTGGGCGTCGATATTGGTGATGGCGGCTTCCGCTGCCTTCACATCGGCCTTCGCCTGCGACAGTGCGGCCTGGAAGTCGCGGTCGTCGATGCGGGCGAGAACCTGGCCGGCCTTGACCGCGTCATTGTCGTTGACCAGCACCTGGCTGATATAGCCGGCGACCTTCGGGGCGACGGTGGTGTAATCGGCCTTCACATAGGCATCGTCGGTGGATTCGATGAAGCGGCCGACCGTCCAGTAGCGGTAGCCGAAATCGCCCCCGAAAGCGACGCCGGCAAGCAGCGCGGCGGCAATGACGGCGCGCTTGACGATGCGGCGGCTGGTCTTTTTGGGAGTTTCCGCAACCGGTGCTTCGGTGGCCGGTGGTTCGGCAGCCGGCGCTTCGGAGATAGGTGTGGGAGCCGCCTCGGCGGAAGGCGCCCTGGCGGCTTCCTCGGCCAGGATCTGCTCGGCCTGCCTCGCACTTTCGAAAACTTGCCTGTGGGGTAACTCGACCATCGTCCTTCTCCTTCACTCGCAGCCTCCTCTCTGAGAGGCCCTGTTCGATGCGAAGGAAAATGCACCCTGACATTCACTTTGATAATCTGCTTAAATCGGGAAGGATCATCAACTCCCAGAGGATAATCCGAGGGCAATATGGATCGGCTGACAAGCCTCACAGTCTTTGGCCGGGTGGTGGAATGCGGTGGTTTTTCCGCCGCCGCGCGCCGGCTCAACATGTCCGTCACCATGGTCGGCAATCACGTGCAATCGCTGGAGGACAGGCTCGGTGTGCGCCTCCTCAACCGCACGACGCGCAAGGTCAGCCTGACGGAAACCGGCAAATATTATTATGAGCGTTCGTCGCAGATCCTGGCCGAACTCGATGAGGCGGACCGGACGGCGGGCGCGCTGAGCACGACGCCGCGCGGCACGCTGAAGGTCTATACCAGCAGCGCCATCGTGCGTTTCCTGCTGCCCGTCGTCAGCGAATATATGGAGCTCTATCCGTCGATCTCACTCGATTTCAGCGTCGGCGAGCGGATGGTCGACATGATCGAGGATGGCTACGACCTGGTGATGCGCACCGTACCGCCGCCGGATTCGTCGCTCGTCGCCCGCAAGCTGACACCCTGGCGCCATATGCTCGTCTGCTCGCCGGCCTATTTCGAGAGCCATCCGCTGCCGAAGACGCCGGCCGAAGTCGCCGATCACAATTGCCTGCAATATGCCTATTACCCCTATGGCGACGAATGGCGCTTCGAGGATGGCGAGGGGAAAAAGGAGAGCGTCAAGATCAGCGGCAACGTCGTCTCCAACAGCGCCGAGATGCTGCGCTTCCTGACGCTGACCGGGCGCGGCATTTTCCTGGCGCCGAGCTTCGTCGTGTTCGACGACATCGCCGAAGGGCGGCTGGTGAATCATGCCGGACTACCGGCCGGTGGAATTCAACATCAACGCCGTCTATCCCAACCGCAGCCATCTGCCGACGAAGGTGCGGCTGTTCATCGACCTCTTGGCGGAGAGATTTGCGGAGCATCGGAAGTGGATGACATGAGGGGCGCAAACCTCGGTGCAAGAGGCTGCCCTTCACGCAATAAAGCTGTCAGGCATAGCCGCAACCATTATCGGCATTGAAGCTGTGAACCGGGCGGCGCGCCGTCAGACTGAATGCAGAAACGAGGGACAAGACCATGGTTGATTTGAAGAAACATCTCGACGATCTGCGCAGGAAATTCGCAGATAGCGCCGAATTTTTCGATCCGCGATTCCGTCGGGTGGCTGAGAAGATTTTCAGGGGCGGCACGCGCGCGGCCCCCTATTCCGGCGTCTCGACGTTTGCGAGCCTACCCTACAAGGAGGTGAATTTCGCCGCTCCCGATTTTGGTGATCTGCAAGTCGCCGTCGTCGGCATCCCGATGGATCTCGGCGTCAGCAACCGGCCGGGATCAAGGTTCGGACCGCGGGCCGTACGCGGCATCGAGCGGATCGGACCCTACCATCACGTTCTGGATTGCGCCCCGGCATATGACCTGCGTGCAGCCGATATCGGCGATGTGCCGTTTGCGAGCCGATATCGCCTGGAGCAATGCCATGAGAATATCGAGGCGGCCATCACAAAGATCGTCGCGGCGGGCGTCATCCCAGTCTCGGTCGGCGGTGATCACTCCATCACGCATCCAATCCTGACAGCGGTCGGGGCGCGGGAGCCGGTCGGTCTTATCCATATCGACGCGCATTGCGATACCGGCGGTCCTTTTGACCAGAGCAAGTTCCACCATGGCGGCCCCATGCGCAACGCCGTGCTGGACGGCGTTCTCGATCCGACCCGCACCGTGCAGATCGGCATCCGAGGTCCCTCCGAATATCTCTGGGAATTCTCCTATGAATCCGGGATGACCGTCATTCATGCCGAGGAGATTTCCGGCATGGGGATTCCGGCCATCATCGAAAAAGCTCGACGCATTGTCGGCGACGGTCCGACCTATCTGTCCTTCGATATCGACAGCCTGGACCCGGCCTTTGCCCCCGGCACCGGAACGCCCGAGCCCGGCGGTCTCACCACCCGGGAAGCACTCGAGCTGCTCCGGGGTCTCAAGGGGATCAATTTCGTCGGTGGTGACGTGGTCGAAGTCGCGCCGCAATATGACAGTACCACCAACACCGCCCAGGCGGGCGCTCAGGTTCTCTTCGAAATTCTAAGCCTGCTGGTGTTCAGTCCATCAGTAAAGGGCCGCTGACATTCCGCGCCGGCGTTTACACTTACCCCGCGCCAGCCCTGCGCTTGCGCTCCGGGCGTTCGTCGTTGCAATCGATTCACTGGATCGATTGCTCCCGCTTTGCGGGACTCTTCTCACTCTTCACTCTCGCTTCTACCGAAGGCCCAGTCCATGTAGAGTTCGAGTGCCTTGCGGGTGACCGGGCCTTCCTGGAGGTCGCGGCCGTCGAGACGGATGACGCCGACGACTTTGGAATAGTTGCCGGTGGTGAAGATCTCGTCGGCCTGCATGAAATCCTCGACGGAGAGCGTTGCTTCGTGCACGTCGAAACCGGCCTTGCGCAGCAGGCCGATGACGCGGGAACGCGTAATGCCGGCGAGGAAGGTGCGGTTGGCGGCCGGTGTCAACACCACGCCGTCCCTGACCATGAAGACATTCGACGAGGCGGTCTCGACGACGTTGCCGTTCAGGTCGCGCACCAGCGCATTGTCGAAACCGCGGCTGCGCGCCTCGGCGATCATGCGGCCGCTGTTTGGATAGAGCGAGCCGGTCTTCGCCTCGGTCATCGCCGTTTCCGGCGACGGGCGCCGATAGGGCGAGACGGTGAGGCTGGTGCCGCCATGGCCGCCCATCGGCGCCTCGAACAGGCAGAGCGCGAAGCGGGTCGAGTCCCCATCAACCGAGACGACGCTGCCCGGCGAACCGTGTTCACCCCAATACATCGGCTTGATGTAGATCGGTGTGGCGCCATCGAATTTCGCGACGCCTTCCCAGGCAAGCGCCGTAATCTCCTCGGCTGATTTCACCGGCTTCAGGCCCATGGCGAGCGCCGAGCGGTTGATGCGCTGGCAGTGCAGGTCGAGATCCGGCGCGATGCCGTCGAACCAGCGGGCGCCGTCGAAGACCGTGGAGCCGAGCCACATGGCATGCGAGGTCGGCCCGATCAGGGGCGGATTGCCGGGGAGCCATTCACCGTCGACATGAGTCCAGGTGGTTGAACGGGGTGTTGTATCGACGGCCATGATGGTTTCCTCCTGAAGCCGGAGAAGGAAAAGCCGCCACGGCTAGCCGGGTCAAGGACAAATCGGGGCAGAAAACGCGGAAGCAAGAAAATGCCGGAAGCGCGCGCGAAGCCGCAATATTCGTGCGCAGTCACACGGGGCTCAGCGATGGGTGCATCAGCAAAAATGATGGAATGGAAGGTTGGAATGGCTACTTGCCACATGCGATGATGGGTGGAACCGCCGCTTAAGAGCGTCGCATCGACTTTGATCCATGCCACGCTCTTAAGCTCTTTTTTATGCATGTCGTTATCCCGGAACCGCTGCACACTTCCGGGCGACATGCATTCGGCAGCAAGGGAAGACGCCGATGAAAGCCATGTTTTACGAAGCCTTCGAACAGGCGCCCGAAATCCGCACCGTTGCCGATCCCAGTCCGGCCGAGGACGGCGTCGTCATATCCGTTGGGGCCAGCGGGCTCTGCCGCAGCGACTGGCACGGCTGGATGGGGCACGACCCGGATATCCGGCTGCCGCATGTGCCGGGACATGAGCTTGCCGGGAGGATCGTCGCCACCGGCCGTGGCGTCATGCGTTTCAAGGTGGGCGACCGGGTGACCGTGCCCTTCGTTTCCGGCTGCGGCCATTGCGGGGAGTGCCATTCCGGCAACCAGCAGGTCTGCCCGAACCAGTTTCAGCCGGGCTTCACCCATTGGGGGTCGTTTGCCGAATATGTGGCGATCGACTATGCCGATACCAATCTGGTGCACCTGCCCGATACGATCGACGATGCGACGGCGGCAAGCCTCGGCTGCCGCTTCGCCACCTCGTTCCGCGCCGTCGCCGACCAGGCGCGCACCGGGCCCGGCGAATGGATCGCCGTGCATGGCTGCGGCGGCGTCGGCCTGTCGGCGATCATGATCGCTACGGCGCTCGGAGCGAATGCGATCGGCATCGACATATCCGAGGAGAAGCTTGCTTTTGCGCGGGAGTGCGGGGCGGTAGCGACCGTCAACGCATCCGGCGTCGCCGACGTGGCGGAGGCGGTGCGCGAGATCACCAAGGGCGGCGCGCATGTCTCGATCGACGCGCTCGGCCATCCCGTCACCTGCTTCAACTCGATCAAGAACCTGCGCCGGCGCGGACGGCATGTTCAGGTGGGGCTGATGCTCGGCGAGCATGCGACACCGCAGATTCCGATGGCGCAGGTGATCGGCCACGAGCTGGAAATCTACGGCAGCCACGGCATGCAGGCCTGGCGCTACGATGCCATGCTGTCGATGCTTTCGGCCGGAAAGATCGCGCCGCAGAAGCTGATCGGACGCCGCATCAGCCTCGAGGAGGCCGTGCCGGCGCTGATGGCGCTCGACAAGGCTGAGGCGACGGGGATCAGTGTGATTACCCGGTTTTCGTGAGGGAGTTCCGCCCTGCCCGCCGGTGGCAAGCACGGGAATGAGGGAGGGCGGGACGAGCAACAGACCCTATTGAGCCACGCCGATCGAGGCGAGAAAAGCTGATGAAGCCGGGATCTTGGACTTATCCTTGATCTCGATGATGAGGCGCGGATCGCTTTCGAGTTTGGCAAGGGCGGCGAAGACGGCATGCCAGCGGATCGTGCCTTCGCCGAGGCTCCAGTGGCGGTCGGCATATCCGTCGGCATCCTGCAGGTGGACATGCTGGAGGCGATTGCCGGCGGCCTTGACGTAATAATCGACCGGCGGCGCACCGGTATAGCCATGGGCATAATGGGCGTGGCCGGTATCGATCGAGACGGCGACGGCAGGCGAGTTGAAGCTTTCGGCAAGCACCACGCGACTATGCGGATCCTTGTCCTCGATGTTCTCGATGACCATGGTGCAGCCGATATCCTCGGCGCGCCTGACGGCATCGCGCAAGGTCATGTGCGTGCGCTCGGCCAAGGCTTCGCGGGCGCCGGCATTGTCGTCGAGATTGTTGTAGGACCAGGACGTATAAGGGCTGTGAATGACCATATGGGTCGCGCCGATCGCGGCGCAGACATCGAGGCCCTGCAGCAGGCGCCGGGTGACGATGGCGCGGATATCGGGATCTTCCGAGGCGATGGTGAAGCCCCAGAACGGGCCGTGAATGCCGAGGCGGCCGCCATGACCGTCGAGAAGCCGCCTGGTGCGGGCGGCAAGCGGCGCCCAGTCGCCGTTCAAAACCTCGGCATCGATGAAGCTCTGCAATTCGAGATCGCGGGACTTTTCGAAGAGCCAGTCACGGTGAAGTTCGACTTCATCGAGCGTCATGGCGGCGCCGACGACGGGAAGAGAGGACATGGATGCGCTCCATCAATGTGAATGCCGGGACGGCGTGGAAGGACGGCCCCAGGGAAGGCCAAGAACGGCCGCCGCGTTCTATGCGCCCCTTCTGTGTCGGCGGTATTACAGGCGCCGAGCCTTTCGAAGCCTTCCGGCCTCCGTCATTTCCGCATAGCTGATGCGGCATTGGCGGGCCTTGCGGAAACGCCCCGAAGTACCGATATCGGTCCCGACAGCCTCGTGACGCAGTGGCGCGCGGGCGGCGCTGAACCCCTGGCAACGGAGCCGTTTGTTCAGCGCTTCGGCCGATACAGCGCGTTTCTTTGAAAGCGTTCGGCGATGTTACCCTCAACAACAGGGCGGGTTGTCAAAGGCGTCGCAAAGGTCTAACGGCTGCGCCCGCAAGAAAAAACCCATAAAAAGAAGCCCTGTAAGAAAAAGCCCGTAAGAAAAAGAAAGAGACATGATGTCCAACTCATTTGTGAAAATGCCTGCGCGCGACGAGGCGAAGCGGTTTTTCGTCCTTGGCGACCGGGTCGAGCGGCGGCTTAGAATCAGCGGAACCTGGCTCAATATCTTCGACGTCACCGTGCCATCAGGCAGCCGAACGCCGAAACATGCGCATGCGAGCCCCGAAGTGTTCCGCATCATCGAGGGACGCCTGACGATCTGGCGCCTGAGCGATAGCGGCCCCGAAGAGATCGAGGCCAGCGCCGGCGACATCGTCACCATCCCTCCCTTCATGGTACACGGCTATTCCAACCGCGGAACTGTCCCCGTGGTCTTTTCCGCGGTCGTCGATCGGGATATGGCTGAGTTCATCGAGGCGGAAGGCACGTCCGAGCCACCGAAGGCCAGCCCTTCGGCGGAAACCATCGTCCGCATGACGGCGGCTGCCAACGCCTACGGGATTACTATCCTCGCGGCGTGAAGGCGTGAGCGTGTGGTGCCGTTTTTCCGACGACATCACGCGTACCTTCGTCGGTTATGCCAGGCTTTTGGCGGGAGGCGATTTCAATCGGCTCACCAGTTCATCCAAAGCGGCATCGACCGTTTTCGAAGCCGTATCGATGACGATTGCATCGTGCCATTCGTCATAGGTTCTTTCGGAAATCGCTTGCCATGTCGGCTTTACCAGACCTTCGACGTCGGTGAGGCGCGTTTCAACACGTTTGCGGTGCTCGGCTTTGTCCGAGCAAACGATCTCGACCTCCGCCGCTGTCGCCCCGGCCGCTTGCGCGACCGAAAGCCATGCTGCCCGGGTTATCCGGAGCGGGTTGACGGAGTCGGCGACAACGGTTCTGCCGAGGGTCAGATTGTCTCCGGCGATGCCGTAAGCCGCGATATAGCCTGCAGGCCCGGCATCATCGGCAATTCCGGAGGCACAGATTGCTTGCTCGATGGTATCGACGCGCACATGGACCGCATTCAAGCGCTCGGCCAAAGCGCGGGCAATCGTCGTCTTTCCACTGCCAGGCAGACCGCCAAAGATAATGAGCATCGTGACCTCGGCGTTGATTGGAGAGGCTCCACGAGAACGTCAGAGCAGCTCGCGGCCAGCGCAATACTTCACTATTAAGGCCCGGTTCGCAATTCCTTAGTCAGCACCGGATTTTCACCACCGGCCTCAACGACGGTCCATCCGAGCGCCCCGTAGAATCCGACGGCGTCTCGCGCCGCATTCACAACCAATCTCTCGACCCCCTGTCGTGATGCGAATTTTTCGAGGCCGGCCATGAGCATCCGCCCGTACCCTTTTCCCTGGCTTTCCGCCCTGATTGCGACAGTTCGCACACACGCCGCCGCATCGTCCATCAGATCGAGGCGAGCCGCACCCACTGCGCCACTTTACCTATGACTGGCTGATCGCCGCGCCTCTTTTAAGACGCGCGAACGCCGTGCTGCTGCCGTTGGCGAAACTGTCACATCAAGACGCTATAAGGATTTTCGCCCGGCGCCTCTTGCGTCGGCACTGTTTCACCGTCAAAATTGCGACATGCCTGACAGCGACCCATCCAGTACAAGCTCCGCCCCTTCCAACCGGGACCTCCCGGCCGAGGAAACAGGCGACCATTGTAGACGGTGCGATGACCTCCGCCTCGCCTCAGGCATATCAAGGCTCCTGCAGAGAGGGCCGTTTCCCAGACCATTTCCGATGACGGGTGGCTTCGGCTCACTTCAGAGCAAGCTGTCTGATGGAACCCGAACTGATGTCAATACGATAATGGAAAGACGACAGGCGACTCGTATATGAGTATGAGAGCGTCCCTTCGAATGCCTCGCCGCTTCGCCTGACGAATGCGGCATTACAACCTCAACGAATAGGGTCCCTGTGTTTCTGGAAATTGGAATTGTGGCGTTTCTCACCATCCTGAATGGTGTGCTCGCCATGTCGGAGTTGGCTGTCGTGTCTTCTCGAACGGCCCGCCTAAAGGTTCTCTCCGACAATGGAAGCAAGGGTGCAGCTCAAGCGATCAAACTGGCCGAAAACCCCGGTCGTTTTCTCTCTACGGTGCAGATCGGCATCACGCTGGTCGGTGTTCTATCCGGCGCTTTCTCAGGGGCCACGCTCGGCGGCCGCCTGAGCGGATGGCTGGAGGCCCAGGGGATGTCATCGACGGCGGCTGATGCCATGGGCGTAGGTTCAGTCGTTGTGGCAATCACATACCTTTCGTTGATCGTCGGCGAACTTGTTCCAAAGCAGATCGCATTGCGAGAACCCGAAGCGGTTGCGGCCAAGGTCGCACCCGCTATGGCGGTACTTTCAAAAATCGCTCTGCCACTCGTGTGGCTTCTAAACGCCTCCGGAAATCTTGTGCTTAAGCTCTTGGGGCAAACAGGAAAAGGTGGCGACAATGTCTCGGACGCGGAGATCAAAACTGTTCTAGCCGAGGCGCAGTCGGCTGGAGTGATCGAAAGCGAAGAGTCCGCGATGATATCAGGTGTCATGCGGCTGGCGGACCGCACTGCCCGAGCGCTTATGACGCCCCGACGGGACGTCGAAATTATTGATATCGACGACAGCCTTGATGAAATTCGAACCCAGTTGCATAGGACGAAACGGTCGCGGTTGCCGGTTCGAAAAGGTAGTTCGGACGAGGTGATCGGCATCCTTTCGGTCAAGGATTTTTACGACGCGATGTCCGAACACGGCAGTGCCGACATCAAGGCTCTGACGCAAGACGTCCCGGTGGTTTCAGACCTTTCAACTGCCATCAATGTTATTGAAGCCATCAGGAAATCGCCCGTTCACATGGTGCTGGTTTTCGACGAATACGGCCATTTCGAGGGGGTTGTTTCGTCAGGTGACATTTTGGAAGCAATCATGGGGGCTCTCCAGGAGGGACCGGTCGATGAACAGGCCATCGCTCGTCGAGACGACGGATCTTATCTCGTGTCGGGCTGGACGCCGATTGACGAGTTCGCTGAATTCTTAAACCTCAGGCTCGATGGCGATCTGGAATATCAGACTGTCGCTGGCCTGGTGTTGGAAGAGTTGAAACATCTGCCGGAGTTGGGCGAGAGCTTCACGAGAGATGGATGGCGCTTCGAAGTCGTCGATCTCGACGGGAGGCGCGTGGACAAAATACTTGTATCGGCTGAGTGAAGATTGGCGGTGCCTTCGTCTCAGGCGACTTCGCCGATGAGGTCGTCAATCTTGACGGCTGCAACATCGACAAGATCCGCATCCGCCACATCGAAGATGTGGCCTGACGGCAGGAGTGAGTATGATGGCATGGTCCGCCAACCAGTATGTGAAATTCGAGGACGAGCGCACACGACCGGCGCGTGACCTTTTGGCACAGGTGCCGTTGCAAAACATTCGTCATGCCATCGATCTCGGCTGCGGCCCGGGCAATTCGACCGAGCTGATCATCGAGCGCTATGGGGCGGAGGGCGTCTCCGGCGTCGATAGCGACATGAACATGCTGGAGGCAGCGCGCAAGCGGCTTCCAAATACTGCCTTCGTCGAGGCCGATCTCACCCGCTGGCAGCCGGCCCAACCCGCCGACCTTTTGTTTGCCAATGCCGTCTTCCAATGGCTTTCCGATCATCTCGAAATCTTCGACCGGCTGATGGACGGGCTTTCCGAAGGCGGCGTGTTGGCCGTGCAGATGCCCGACAATCTCGGCGAACCCTCGCATCTGGCGATGGAGGAAACGGCGCATGCCGGCCCGTGGAAGACTGCCTTCGAGGCAAAGAGCGTGCGCCGCAAGGCGCTACCGCCGCCGTCCACCTATTACTCCAGGCTGATCGCCAAAGCTTCACGCGTCGATATCTGGCACACCGTCTACAATCACCCGATGGCGGATGCGGCGGCGATCGTCGAATGGGTCAAGGGAACCGGGCTGATGCCCTATCTCGCCCATGCCGGCGAAGAGCATCGCGAGGCATTCCTGGCGGCTTACCTCAAGCGGTTGGAAAAGGCCTATCCCAGGATGTCGGACGGGCGGGTGCTGCTGCGGTTTCCGAGGATCTTCATGGTGGCGGTGAAAGGGTAATCGTCCGCCCGCCACCAATGTGACGCGAGCTCAGCCGGTCCGGATGGTGTCAAATGCCTGTTACCCCTCGCCTGCATATGTTGCGGCGAGACCGGCACGCAGTATAGTCGGCCTGAAAATCCAAGGAGATGACACATGGACGCTGCCCCTACCCCGCCGGTCACCCTCGTCATCTTCGGCGCCACGGGAGACCTGACGCGCCGCCTGCTGGTGCCGGCGATCATCAATCTGACGCGCAGCCGCCTCGTCGGCGAGGATCTCCACATTCTCGGCATCGGCATCGAGCCAGGTGACGACGAGTTCCTGCGCGGGCGGCTCGACCAATTCCTCAGCCATCTGAGCGGCGAAGCGCCGACGGTGAAGGACGAGGCCTGGGAAAGCCTGCGCCGGCGCATTTCCTATACGTCCGGGGATTTCAGCAGAGACGATATTTTCCTGGAGATCGGCAGGCGGCTGGGACCGGATGCCAATGCCGCCTTCTATCTCGCCGTGCCGCCGTCCTTCTTCGGCTCGATCGTCGAAAAGCTTGCTGCCCATGGGCTGACTGACGAAAAGGTCGGCACCTTCCGCCGGATCGCCATCGAGAAGCCGTTCGGCACCGATCTCGCCTCGGCGCGGGCGCTCAATGCGCAGATTCTCGCCCAGGTCGAAGAAAGCCAAGTCTACCGGCTCGACCATTTCCTCGGCAAGGAAACGGTGCAGAACCTGATGACTGCACGTTTCGCCAATATGATGATCGAGTCCTTGTGGAACAGCCGCTACATCGACCATGTGCAGATCACCGCCGCCGAGATCGTCGATGTCGGCAGCCGCGGCAAATTCTACGATGCAACCGGCGCGCTGCGCGACATGGTGCCGAACCATCTCTTCCAGCTGCTGGCGATGATCGCCATGGAACCGCCGAACAGCTTCGATGCCGAAGCAATCCGCAACGAGAAGAGCAAGGTGCTGAAGGCGCTGCGCATCTATACGCCGGAGGAGGCAAAGACACATGGCGTGCGGGGCGCCTATGGCGCAGGCCCGCTCAATGGCGCCGAGCTTCCGGCCTATCGCGACACCAAGGACGTCTCGCCCGACAGCAGGACCGAGACTTTCGTGGCGCTGAAACTCTATGCCGATACTTGGCGATGGGCCGGCGTGCCCTTCTATCTCAGAACGGGCAAGGCACTGACGGCGCGCGACACCGAGATCGTCATCACCTTCCAGCCGGTTCCCTTCGCGCAGTTTCGCGAGACCGACGTACAGCGCCGCCTGCCGCCGAACCGGCTGGTGATTCAGGTGCAGCCGGACGAAGGCATGAGCATGGAAATCTCGATCAAGTCGCCGGGGCTTTCGGTCGATACCGTGCCGGTCTCTCTCGATTTCCGCTATGCCGACAAATTCGATATCGCCAAGACGACCGGCTATGAATCACTGCTCTACGATCTCTTCATCGGCGACCAGACGCTGTTCCAGCGCGCCGACGGGATCGAGGCCGGATGGGCGGCGGTGCAGCCCTTCCTCGATATCTGGGCTGGGGATCAGAGCGTGCCCGACGCTTACGCGCCGGGCAGCATGGGACCGGCCTGCGCCGACGAACTGATCCAGCGCGACAAACGGCAGTGGCATGAACTCGGCGTCGTGCTGCACAAAAACGGCAAATAGACGGTTCTTCTTTCCAATCCGAGACAATCCCGTCAGCGGCAGGCGTCGCTTAGCGTACCGTTGCGCTCGGCCGCGCGGTACTGACGCGTTCCGGGCCGTGGGCAAGTGGGCCGATCCGACGGAATGACGACGTTGATATCACCGGTTTCGACTGAATCGAGCGGAATCATGAGTCCGCCGCTGGATTCCGCCCCCGGCACCGTGCCGGGCGGCATACCGCCGAAGCGGCCGCTATAGTCCATATCAGCAAGCGCCTGGGAAAAGGCCGGCGCGGCGAAGCCGAGGAGAATGATCGAGACTGCTGCAAGAAACATACGCATGATGCTATTCCCTATGGTTTCAGCAATGCGACAGAAACAGCAGGACGACCTCATTGTTCCCCGGAAGCGGGGGCGGACGGTCAAAGTTTGGCGATCGGCATATGGCGCCCCAGAGCGAGCGATATCCGGCTCAATCGCGCCAGCGCGACAGCACTCTGTCGAGGCCCGTCGGATAGAGATCGATGCCGGCGTTACGCAGCCTGTCGCGGCCGAACCAGCGCGCTGTCGCCGCCGTCTCGTCGAGTTCGCAGTAGCGGATTTCGTCGCGCTCATAGAGCAATGCATCGGCCAGTTCGATATCGGCAGCGAAGATGAATTCGTGACCGATTGCGCCATGATGTTCGTAGATGTTTTCAAGCAGATGCCAAGGGCCGACGATGCGGATATCGGTCTCGAGTTCCTCCCTGAATTCGCGGTACAGGGCCTCTTCGCGACTCTCGCCGAATTCGATCGCCCCGCCGAGCGGGCGAATGCCCTTGATGCGGCCGCTGTCATCCTCCACTTCGGCGGCGAGCAACTGGTCTTTCCGCCAGGCGAGGCCGATCACCTTCACCCTGATCCGCTGCGATGGGCGCCAGACGGTCATAAGGCTCTCCTTCTTCCAAGGGATAGCCCCTACTTAGCGAGCAGAGGCTGCAAGGCAAGGGCGATCAAAGCAGGGCCGCCGATGATCATGCCAGGTCAGTTTTTGACATCTATTGCCATAAAAGGATGGCTGCCTCATATTCCTGACAACGAAAGGAAAACCATGCCCAACGTCGCGCTCGGGAATCATTACGAAGAATTTGTCCGGAAGCAGTTGGAGTCCGGCCGCTATAACAATGCCAGCGAAGTTGTTCGTGCGGGCCTGCGGCTGCTGGAGGATCATGAGGCGGCCCGCGAGCGCTGGCTCAATGAGGAGATCCCGGCGCGCTATGACGACCTGGTGAACAAGCCGGGCCTTGGCATCCCGGCCGAGACAGTACGCGCCCGCTTTGAAACCAAGCGCCGGATTGACGCGGCGAAAGCCAAGTAGGCATGGCCTACCGCATTATCTATCATCCAAAGGCAGAAGCCGAACTCGACAAGCTCTATGCCGATATCGCCGTTGAGGCGGGAACCGGCATAGCCGGCGACTTCGTCCAAGCATTGATCACCTTCATCGAGTCCCTGGACACGTTCCCGGAGCGGGGCAGTGTGCGGGAAAGCCGGATTCCCGGCTTACGGGTTATCGGCTACCGGCGCAGCGTCAGCGTGGCGTTCTCGGTCAGTGGCGATGACGTCAAAATATTGGGCGTGTTTGCGCGTGGACGTAATATTGCTGACGAGCTCCTGCAAGAGCGAAAACGGTGAGCCTCTTCCGAACGGCAGGTGCAACTCCCCTCAGATTCAGCTTGCCGCGCCGCCGACTGGCCATTTCTTCAAGTGGGACCAGGACAAGATATGATGAGCCTCGCGGCAACACCGCGAAGGCGCTTTCTCGTTATCGCTCAGACGAACTGGCTGAGGCCCGGGACGGAAGCGACGACCTCGTCGACGACCTCTTCGCCGGCATATTGCTTGGCGATCGCGATGGTTTCCTTGGCAAGCGAGGTGATCTCGCCCATGCCGAGGCCTTCGCCCATCAGCTGCTGCCCGAGCCCCATGATGCCGCCGCCGCCGAGCGAGCTCATCAGCCCGCCGAGCAGACCGCCGCCGCCGGTACCTGCGCCGTTGAACTGGGCGACAAGATCGGCGCCGCCGGGGATCGCTTCGATCATCTTGGCAACCGGACCATCGGCGGCCTCGCGCTGCAGGAAGCCGAGCATCATGCCTAGCGCCTTTTCGGCCAGATCAGGCGCAATACCCACGCGATCGGCGATCTGGGTCACAATTTCATTCATCGTCAGCCTCCTATTTTTTGACGTTAACGTCAACGTTAATCGAAATTCGACCGCAACTCAAGCCGGCCCCTCCCCGGGCCGCACTTTGTCCGGTTTCGCTTTCAATGCAAACAGTTGTCCGCATGCGCATGCCTGCTTATAACAGGGAAACGATAGTTCAATGAAGGCGGCAGAAGCACGCCTTCTCATACAATGGCGGCAGAGCCCCAAGGGAGCATTCCGAATGATCGAGGAAGGCAAGATTTTCATCGGCGCGAGCCGCAATCCCGATGACAGCATCAACAAGCCGGAATATCTCGACCTGAAATTCGGCAATCGCCACGGCCTCGTCACCGGCGCTACCGGCACCGGCAAGACGGTGACGCTGCAGGTGCTGGCCGAAGGTTTCTCGCGGGCCGGCGTTCCGGTGTTTGCGGCCGATATCAAGGGCGATCTTTCCGGCATCGCCGCCAGGGGCGAGCCCAAGGATTTCCTGACGAAGCGCGCCGAGCAGATCGGCTTCACCGACTACGAATTCGACCAGTTTCCGGTGATTTTCTGGGATCTGTTCGGCGAGAAGGGCCACCGGGTGCGCACCACCATCGCCGAGATGGGACCGCTGCTGCTTGCCCGGCTGATGGATGCCTCCGAACCGCAGGAAGGCGTCATCAACATCGCCTTCAAGATCGCCGACCAAGGCGGGCTACCGCTGCTCGACCTCAAGGATTTCAGCTCGCTGCTCAACTATATGGGCGAGAACGCCAGCCAACTTTCCAACCAGTACGGGCTGATCTCCAAGGCCTCGGTCGGCTCGATCCAGCGGGCGCTGCTCGTTCTCGAACAGCAGGGCGCCGAGCATTTCTTCGGTGAACCGGCGCTGAAGATTTCCGACATCATGCGCACCAGCAACAACGGCTACGGCCAGATCTCGGTGCTGGCTGCCGACAAGCTGATGATGAACCCGCGGCTTTACGCCACTTTCCTGCTCTGGCTGCTCTCCGAGCTCTTCGAGGAACTGCCCGAAGTGGGCGACCCCGAAAAGCCGAAGCTCGTCTTCTTCTTCGACGAGGCGCACCTGCTCTTCAACGACGCGCCGAAGGTGCTGACCGAACGTGTCGAGCAGGTCGTACGGCTGATTCGTTCCAAGGGCGTCGGCGTCTATTTCGTCACACAGAATCCGCTCGACGTACCGGAAACGGTGCTCGCCCAGCTTGGCAACCGGGCGCAGCATGCGCTTCGCGCCTATTCGCCGCGCGAGCAGAAGGCGGTGAGGACGGCGGCCGATACATTCCGGGCGAACCCGGCCTTCGATTGCGCCACCGTCATCACCAATCTCGGCACCGGCGAGGCGCTCGTCTCGACGCTGGAGGCCAAGGGCGCGCCTTCGATCGTCGAGCGCACGATGATCCGCCCGCCCTCCGGCCGCGTCGGGCCGGTGACCGATGACGAGCGCCGGCAGATCATCGACAAGAGCCCGGTTCTCGGCGTCTATGACGAGGATGTCGACCGCGAATCCGCCTTCGAACTGCTGGCCGCACGGGCGAAGAAGGCGGCCGATGCCGACGCCGCCAAGCGGGCGCAGGATGAAGCAGCACAGCAACAGGGCAACACGACCTCCGGCTGGACCCTGCCGGGCTTCGGCGGCGGCAATGACGACGACCAGCAGGGCCGCGGCCAATCGCGCGGCCGGGCGTCCGGCTATCAGCGCGAAACGGTGGTGGAAGCGGCAATGAAGAGCGTGGCGCGCACGGTGGCAACACAAGTCGGCCGGGCGCTGGTGCGCGGCATCTTGGGGAGCTTGAAGCGCTAGGTCTGCTGACTGCCGTAAGCCCCTCATCCGCCTGCCGGCACCTTCTTGGATGACAAAAATGTAGGATACTAACGCCTCCGGGCGGGTGGCCGCCCGCCCGGAAGCTGGTTGTCGGATCGTCACCTTCTCAGTCGTTTGGGACTGTGGGGAGCAGGATCGCAACCGGCTCTTCATCTGGCCCGTGTGGTTGCAGGAACCTTGGG
>NZ_JAAXDD010000031.1:0-25405 GCF_019798305.1 Rhizobium leguminosarum | reverse complement strand
AGAGCCTGTTCATGTGCGCCTTCACGGCAACCCGGCACAATCCGGATCTGGCCTCCTTCTATGCGCGCTTGCGCAGCAACGGGAAGCAACACCTGTGCGCCGTCATAGCCGTCGCCCGAAAACTCATTATTCTCGCCAACGCCATCCTCATCCGAAAGACCGAATGGACGCCACAGTACCGGCAAAATTGAAACATGGTTGCTCCCCGTAAACGGGGCGAAGGGACATGCCGCGCCCTCTCCGCTTCCACCTCGCTCTCGCAGGGCACGTCCCCTCGCCCCGTTTACGGGGAGAGGGTTAGGGTGAGGGGCAATCTCAGGACGAAGCCTGCCGAGGAAAGCGGGCGGTAAGTCGGCTGCTTTGCCTTGAACCGGCAGCCTTTATTCCCTAAATTACCTGCCATCGACCATTTCAACAGGATGTGTGCCGCAATGGATTTCAACCCGATCGCAACGCCAGTTCGCCTTGCCAACGGGGAAATCCATATCCATGCCCGCATCCATCACTCTCTCGCAAATTTCATGGTCCGCGCCTGACGGGCGACCGCTTTTTTCCAATCTCGACCTGAGTTTCGGGGCCGAGCGTACCGGTCTCGTCGGGCGCAATGGTGTCGGCAAGACGACGCTGCTCAAGCTTGTCTCCGGTGAACTCCAGCCGCATTCGGGGACGGTATCTGTCGGCGGCAGTCTCGGCGTGCTGCGGCAGAGCGTTCAGGTGACGTCTGACGAAACGGTTGCCGATCTCTTCGGCGTGACCGACGCGCTCGCTATTCTTCGCCGTGCGGAAGCCGGCGAGGCAACGGCCGACGAGCTGGCATCCGCGGACTGGGTGCTGGAGGCGCGCATCGCCGCAGCACTTCATCGGACAGGGCTCGACGCGCCGCCGGAGACGCCGCTTGCGGCACTCTCCGGCGGGCAGCGTACCCGTGCCGGGCTTGCGGCGCTTGTTTTCGCCGAGCCGGACTTTCTGCTGCTCGACGAACCCACAAACAATCTCGACCGCGAAGGCCGCGACGCGGTGATCGCGCTGATGTCAGGTTGGCGGGCCGGCGCCATCATCGTCAGCCATGACCGGGAACTGCTCGAAAGTGTCGACGCGATCGTCGAACTGACGTCGCTCGGAGCCACGCGCTACGGCGGCAATTGGAGCCATTATCGCGAGCGGAAGGCGCTTGAGCTCGCGGCGGCACAGCATGATCTCACTGAAGCCGAAAAACGCATGGCCGAGGTTGCAAGGAAGGCGCAGGCGATGGTGGAGCGTCAGGGGCAACGGGACAGCACTGGACGGAGGATGGCCGCCAGAGGCGGCATGCCGCGTATCATGCTCGGCGGCATGAAGGAGCGGAGCGAGGCGACCGGCGGCGACAATGCCCGCCTCGCCGAACGCCGGCGCGCCCAGGCACTGGAAGAGGCAACAGCGGCGCGGGAGAAGATCGAGATCCTCCAGTCCTTGTCGGTCACCCTGCCGCCGACCGGGCTCGCCGCCAGCAAGATCGTGCTGAAGATGGATGGCGTGACATCGGGCTACCCGCCTGATGATCCCGTCATCCGCGATCTCTCCTTCGATGTTACGGGACCGGAGCGTATCGCGGTCACCGGCCGCAACGGCTCGGGCAAGACGACCTTGCTGGCGCTCGTTACCGGCGCGCTGAAACCCTGGGCCGGCACGGTCAGCGTCATGACCGACTTCTCGATGCTCGATCAGAAGGTCAGCTTGCTCGATCCGTCGGCCTCGATCCGCGACAATTTTCGCCGGATCAATCCGCTAGCCGATGAAAATACCTGCCGGGCGGCTCTTGCCCGCTTCATGTTCAGGGCCGATGCGGCGCTGCAGACGGTATCAACGCTGAGCGGCGGGCAACTGCTGCGGGCGGGCCTTGCCTGCGTTTTGGGCTCGGCACCGCCGCCACTGTTGATCCTCGACGAGCCGACCAACCATCTCGACATCGACTCGATATCAGCGGTCGAGGCAGGACTGCGCGCCTATGACGGCGCGCTGCTGGTGGTCAGCCACGATGAGACGTTCCTCAGGAGTATCGGGGTAACGCGGCGGCTGGAACTGCCTGGCGACCCGGTCGGGTGATTTCGGGGTTGGGTAGCGTGCCCATCCGTCTGCCGCCACCTGTCCGTCCCCACTCGCCTCCCGCATGGCAAGTCCCCTCGTCCCGTTGTTTTCGAGGGGAGCGCGGCATCCTCCAACGTCCCTCATCCTGAGGCGCGCAGGCCGAAGGCCGAAGCCTCGAAGGACACGCTCGGCGCTGCTCCTTGAATCCATTAACCGCCAGCGCACCCGCCCCGCACTTCGAGGCCCTTACAGGGCAGCTCAGGGTGAGGCTCTCGTGAGCGCCGAACCAGCATCACTCAGCCACCAACGGCACATAAGCGACAGCGGAGTTTGGAGGACGCGTTTCGGCCAAACTCGCCTCCGGCGCGGTGACCAGAAATCGGCGTGCCTGCAGTTCTCTTGCCTCTTTTTGCGGGCAATGTTATTTCCATCCCGCAAACTTTCGAGAAAGGAGGATCACGCAATGCAATATTATTTTCGGTTTAATCGCCAGCGTGGTCCCGTCAACGCCCTGCAAATGCGTTTGCAGGGCTGACCAGAGACCGTTTCTCGACATCTCTTCCTGGTCTGCCCTTCGTGGCCAATGCGGCGCCGTAGATGACAGCGCGTATTCCTCTCATTTACCGGGTCCGAACCGCGCAATCCCGTGATGGCTGAATGCCCCGGATCGCATTCGAATACCCGGTCCAGACCAGAGAACGATCATGACACTCATCAATATCCGCAATCTCGGCGTGACGCTGGGCAATCCGTTGTTTTCCAAGCTCAATCTCGTCGTCAATTCAGGCGACCGCATTGGCCTCGTCGCCGCCAACGGGCGGGGGAAATCGACGCTGCTTGCCTGCATCACCGGCGCGCTGGAGCCGAGCGAAGGCGAGATCACCAAGGCGCGCGGGCTGACCGTCGGGCATGTCGCGCAGAACGTGCCACCTGCCCTTTTCGACACGCCGTTCTACGATGCGGTGCTGCAGGCGCTGCCGGCCGATCAGGCCGAAAGCGAGAGCTGGCGGGTCGACGTGGTGCTGGAATCGCTCGAGGTGCCGGAGGTCATGCGCGGCCGGCCGCTGAAACAGTTGAGCGGCGGCTGGCAGCGGCTTGCCATGCTTGCCCGCACCTGGGTCAGCGAACCCGACGTGCTTCTGCTCGACGAGCCGACCAACCATCTCGACCTCGAAAAGATCGCGCAGCTGGAGGGCTGGCTGAATGCGCTGCCGCGCGACGTGCCGGTCATCCTGTCCAGCCACGACCGCGCCTTCCTCGATGCGACGACCAACCGGACGCTGTTCCTGCGGCCGGAGCAATCGCCGGTCTTCGCCCTACCCTATGCCCGGGCGCGCGCCGCCCTCGACGAGGCCGACGCTTCTGAAGCCCGGCGCTACGAGCGCGACATGAAGGTGGCGGAGCAGTTGCGCAAGCAGGCGGCCAAACTCAACAATATCGGCATCAATTCCGGCAGCGATCTGCTCGTCGTCAAGACGAAGCAGCTCAAGCAGCGGGCGGAGAAGCTGGAGGACGCGGCAAAACCGGCGCATCTGGAGCGCTCGGCCGGCGCCATCCGGCTTGCCAACCGCAGTACCCATGCCAAGGTGCTGGTGACGCTGGAGGATGCGGCGGTGACGACGCCGGATGGAACGCTACTGTTCAAGACCGGCCGGCAGTTCGTCTGCCAGGGCGACCGCATCGTGCTGCTCGGCCTCAACGGCGCCGGCAAGTCACGGCTGGTGTCGATGCTGAAACAGGCGATTGATAGACCGGAGACGGCGCGCGACAGCATCAAGGCGACGCCTTCGCTGGTACTCGGCTATGGCGACCAGGCGCTCGCCGATCTTGCCGACACCGACACGCCGATCGGCACGATCATTCGCCGCTTCGATGTCGGCGACCAGCGGGCCCGCGCCTTGCTGGCCGGCGCCGGCATGACGATCGACATGCAGGCAAAACCGATTGGCCAGCTCTCCGGCGGCCAGAAGGCGCGGCTGGGCATGCTGATGCTGCGGCTGACGGAACCGAACTTCTATCTCCTCGACGAGCCGACCAACCACCTCGACATCGAGGGACAGGAGGCGCTGGAGAGCGAACTGATGGCGCACGAGGCAAGCTGCCTGCTGGTCTCCCATGACCGCAGTTTCGTGCGGGCGGTGGGAAACCGGTTCTGGCTAATCGAGAGGAAGCGGCTGGTGGAGGTGGAAAGTCCGGAAGGGTTTTTTGCTTCGGTTGGGGCTGAACGGGTGGTGGGATCAGGAGCGTAACTGTTATTGACGGTGTGCCGTGCAGCCCCCTCATCCGCCCTACGGGGACTGCCGGGGCTGAGCCACCATCTCGACCCGTCCTTCGGACCCCCGAGGGGAGAAGAGGGAATCGAGACGTTGCCAGGAGTCTCTTCTCCCCTCGGGGAGAAGGTGGCGGCAGCGGGATGAGGGGGCCGCACGGCACGCCGCCGACAATGCGCTAAACCCTACCGCTTCGGTGCCACCAGGCAGAAGAAGGCGCCTTGCGGGTCGGTGGCCTGGATGATCCAGCTGCCGCCGGGGACTTCCATCGGGCCGTGGACGACCTTGCCGCCGCCTGATGTGAGGCGTTCGATCGCGGCATCAAGGGTCGGCACGATGAAATAATAACACCAGAACGGCATCTGGATGTTTTCCGGCTTGGTCATCATGCCGCCGATCTGCTTGCCATTGTGGGCGAAGAGATAATAGACGCCCATCGGGCCCATATCGAATTCGCTGTCTTTCGTCCAGCCGAACCGCTTGGAATAGAAGGCCAGCGCCTCTTCGCCATTGCCGGCGTAGAGTTCGCGCCAGCCGATATTGCCGGGCGCGTCGACAGCCAGTTCCGGCATGGGCTTGTCCATCGGCGCCGGCGTCATGATGCAGAGCACCGCGCCATGCGGATCGGCGACGACGGCGAAGCGGCCGATGGTCGGGATGTCTTCCGGCGGACGGCGGACCGATCCGCCATTGGCGGCGAAATCCTTGGCCGACTGGTCGACATCGTCGACGTCGACATACCCCGTCCAGTTCGGCGGAATGCCCTTGCCCTCGAGTTCGGCCGGAAATTCCATCAGGCCGGCGACGCCGATGCCGTTCGCCTCGAAGATCGTATAGGTGGGCATGCCCTCCATTTTCATTTCGGAGGTGGTCCAGCCGACGACCGAGCTGTAGAATTTCGCGGCGGCTGATGTGTCGGGGGTCATCAACTCGCACCAGATGAATTTTCCATGCGTCTCAGACATCATACTCTCCCTATTTCGACGCCCCTCTTCCGAGGCCTCATACGAGGCCCCTTTTCGAGGCTGAGCGCCGTGATTGTCAGATCCTGCGGGCGTGTTGCGCTTCCATGAACTGCTTCCAGGAGCCATCCGGCTGCCTGGTGCTGGAGATAAAGGTGCGGTGATCGGCATCGACGAAGATGATCTGCTCGCGGTAATCGGCAAGGCCCTCGCCAGTGAAGTCGGGACCTCTCGTATAGAGGTCCAGCACATTGCCTGACGCGTCGACCTCGCCCTCATAGACCCACATATAGTCCATCATGCTGCCGATCCAGCTGCCGATGTACTTGCCTTTTGCGGCGTTGTAGCCGAGCGTCAGGATGCTGGTGGCCTCCTTGCCATCCGGCATGCGGCCGGTTCCTTCGGCGACGAACCAGATGCCGTGCAGCGAGCGGACGGTCTCGGTCCAGGGTTCGCCGCCCGTCATGTCGGCTGCGGTGACGGTCCAGTCGCCGATCAGTCTTTCCAGGAAGGAATGTTCCTTCAGCACTTCAGCGGTCTTCATCATCTCTTCTCCCTTGAGTGATGGTGCCCTATGTCAGTGACAGCAGGATGGCGCCTTCGGGGTCTCCTGGTATTCGTCGTGGCGGCGCACGAAATTCATCGTGCTGTCCTCGTTGCGGCCCTTCGGCGCGCGGTCGAGGATCATCAGGGTGCCGATCAGTTCTTCCGGGCCGCGGGCATAACTCGAATAGGTATGGAAGACCTCGCCCTTGTCGTTGCGGTAGAAAGCGCTGAGGCCCGGCAGTTCGTCATTGGCATCGGCCGGCTGCATAGGCGTGAAATTGTAGAAGACCTTGTCTTTGGCAAGGTCCTCCGGGCTGAAAGAAACGTGATAATCGAAATTAAAATCGCTGCCGAAGGAGGAGACCCAGGGAAATTTCCAGCCCATGCGCTGTTTATAGGCGGCGATCTTGTCGAGCGGCGCGCGCGAAACGGCGACCCAGGTGACGTCGTGATGGTTCAGATGCGGCAGGGCGCCATCGACATGATCCGACAGGAAAGAGCAGCCGGTGCAGCCGGCATCCCAATCCGGGCCGAGCATGAAATGGTAGATCAGCAGCTGGCTGCGACCGTCGAAGAGATCGGCGAGAGACTTCCTGCCCTCCGGCGTTTCGAAGACATAATCCTTGTCGACCTTCACCCAGGGCAGCGCCAGCCGGGCAGCGTTGACGCTGTCGCGCAGCCGCGTCGCCTCCTTCTCCTTTGCCAGCAGGGCACGCCGGGCTTCGAGCCATTCTTCGCGGGAAACAACCTCATTCTGCATGTAATGCGCCCTCCTCCGGCGCTTGCCGGTGAAGCCGGCTCATCTCCTTCTCCTTGACTAAATACATTGATATCAATAGAAATGAAGCATGTCAAATTCGATCGAGATTCCATTTTCCACGACGCTGATGGTGCGCGACACCTGCCTCTGCCTGCATGTGCAGCGGGCGGCGCGCGCGCTTGCCCGGCTGTTCGACGACGCGCTGAGGCCGGCCGGGCTGACCAATGGGCAGTTTTCGCTGATGATGTCGCTGAACCGGCCGGAGCCGCCGCCGATGGGACCGGTCGCCGCCCTGCTCGCCATGGACCAGACGACGCTGACGGCGGCGCTGAAGCCGTTGCAGCGCAAGGGTTGGGTGAAGGTAATGGAGAACCCGAGGGACAGGCGCGGCCGGCTGCTGAGCCTCACCACTGAGGGCAAGGCGGTGCTGGCAAAAGCACTGCCGATCTGGCAAAGCACGCATGCGATGATCGACGGAAACCTGCCGGAAGGCGGCGCCGCCCGACTGCGGCAGGATCTGCAGGCGCTGTCATGATGGCGGCCGAAACGCCGAAGCCAGCCGGATAGTACCCGGCCGGCAGATGGCGGCAGCCGAATATGGCCACCAAGTTTTTAATTCGATGATCAGGCAACGGTGACCGGAACCTCGGTCGAGGTGCGCATGGCGTGGCTGTAGGGGCAGACGATGTGGGCTGCGGCGGCGAGCTTTTCAGCGGTTTCGCGGTCGAGACCCGGGATGTTGACCGTCAGCGCCACTTCGATACCGAAGCCGCCGCCATCTTCACGCGGGCCGATGCCGACCTTGGCGGAGACCGTCGTATCTTCCGGAATCTTGACCTTCTGCTGACCCGCGACAAATTTCAATGCACCGAGGAAGCAGGCAGAATATCCGGCAGCGAAGAGCTGTTCGGGATTGGTGCCGGTCGCACCGTCGCCGCCGAGTTCCTTGGGAACGGTCAGGGTCACGTCCAGAACGCCGTTTTCGGAAACAGCGCGGCCTGCGCGGCCGCCGGTGGCAGAGGCTTTGGTCGTATAGAGAATAGGCATGACGATCTCCTTTGATTGGCCCTTCGATCGGGTTGGATTTTTAATATCGCGCAATTAAATTCTACGCAAGTGAATTTTGCAAATTGCATTTCGAATTCGAAAGGAGGACAATCTGGCCTTAGAACAGGATGATTTTAAGCTGCATCGGCCTAAAATCTGAATCCTGTTCTCAATTAAAGAGTTAGAGCACGATGCCGCCCGAAAACCGCGCACACTTTTCGGCATCATGCTCTAGAGCAATTCCAGCAAAACTGCGCGGCGGTTTGCGCCCGGAATTGCGTGAAAACAAAGGGATAGAGGATTTCCGTGATTCGAAGAAAAATGGAAATGCTCTGGGGATTATGGATATGAGAGCGCAAACGACGAAGACGATGGAGATACCGGAAGAGGAGAAGCGGCTGGAAAAGCAGTTGTGCTTCGCGGTCTACGCGACGGCGCATGCCTTCACCCGCGCCTACAAGCCGATCCTCGACAGGGTCGGCCTGACCTATCCTCAATATCTGGTGATGCTGGTGCTGTGGGAACGCGGCGAGCTGCCGGTGAAGATGATCGGCGAGCAGCTCGACCTCGATTCCGGCACGTTGTCACCGCTGCTGAAACGGCTGGAACAGGGCGGGCTGATCAAGCGCATCCGCGACCTGCGCGACGAACGGCAGGTAATCGTGTCGCTGACCCCAAAAGGCCAAGCGATGAAGGGAGAGATCGATACGATCATGACGGCGATCGGGCAAGCCGCAGGCTGCACGCTTAAGGAAATGGCCGAGATGCGCGACATGCTGCATCGGCTGCGGGGCAATCTCGGGCGGACCGGCACGGGCGACGGCTGAACGCATCACCCGTTAGAGCCGGCACCCGGTAGAGCCGGCGGGCGCGCCGAGAGATCAGGGCTGCGGCTTAGCCGGTGACCGGCGCTTCTTTGCAGGCGCCACCTTAGGTTCGGCCTCGGCCTCCTGCTGCAAACGCAGCGCCTTCAGCTTCTCCGTCTTCTTGTCACGGGCCGATGCCTCGGCGGCGATGATGGCGCGCGCCGTGTGATCGGTCGCTTCCGCCTTGTCGCGAGACGACAGCTTGGCAGGATTGAAGAATTCTCCCTTGGTGGCGGTCATGTGCCCCTTTCCCAGGTGATGGCGGCGCTGTCGCATAATTCCTTAAATCGGAATCGGTTCAAGGAATTATGCAAAAATTCGAAGTGCTACAGCGCCCTTTGCGCGCCTGAAAAGACGCGCGGCGCTGTAAGCCACGGCTCGACGGCAGAAACCCCATGATTCACGGCTGAACCGTGATTGCACGGTTGGGCCGTGATGCCACGGTGGGGCCGTGATGCCACGGCCGGATTAGCGGGTCGGGCGGAGAACCTTCTTCGGTGCCGGCAGCAGACCTTCGCGCTGCAGCTTCTTGCGGGCGAGCTTGCGCTGGCGGCGAATGGCCTCGGCCTTTTCGCGGGCGCGCTTCTCGGACGGCTTCTCAAAGGCGCTGCGCGCCTTCATTTCCCGGAACAGGCCTTCCCGCTGCATCTTTTTCTTGAGCACGCGGAGCGCCTGATCGACATTGTTATCTCTGACAAGTACCTGCAAAACGATATCCTTCCTGTCGCGGCGGCCGCCGCACTGTCCAAATTAAAAACCCGGGCCAAAATAAAAACCCGGGACTACTTCCCGATTTTGATGCTCGAAAACTTCAGCCAGGGCTCGGCGCCGTCGGACTTGGCCGCCGCCTCGGGGGAAGCCCTCGACGGAGTTTCACCGGTATCGATGTCGGCCTCAGTGATGCGGCGCTCGAAATTCTCTGCGTCGAACTGGACGCGATATTGCACATGCCCATGGTCGTTGGGCAGGATGCTGGAGATCCGGCACCGCTTATCGGCTTTCGCCGTGCGGGTGAGGCCGGATTTCAGCACGATCATGTCGCCGACTTTATAGTTTTGTCTGCCCATTTCAGCGTTCCTTCGACTCTTCGGCTGCTCAATCTGCCGCTCACAAGGCCTGCGCAAAGCAAAAAGGCCGGGCTCGAACCCGACCTCTTCCAGTCACTCAGCCCGCTGCCAGTTTGGTCAGCCCGCTGCCAGTACATCCGTGGTCAGCGTAGGCGAATGACAAATTATGCGGCCTGAAGATTGTCAGCCGAATTCTTGCCGGACTTCTTGTCGCGGACGAGATCGTAGCGGATCTTCTGACCTTCAACGAGTTCGCGCATTCCGGCGCGTTCAACCGCTGAGATATGGACGAAAACATCCGTAGAACCATCATCGGGCTGAATGAAGCCAAAACCCTTGGTGCCATTGAACCACTTGACGACGCCTGAATTCATAACGATCTCCTTTTCAACGGTTTGTGTTCGCCTGCGGAATAATCCCCGACAAGCCGTATCGATGTTGAGAGGATATCTGACGGAGCGCTCAAGCGCGTGGACAAAGGTCGCAAGCAATTCGATACGCACCATGTAGGATATTTACCGAATTAAGCAATGGTATTTCGGAAAATAATTCTCTTGCGGGCGCAAAATGAAGCTCTTGCCCGGGGGCAAAGCACCGCTTGCCTGGGGCAAAGCAACTACTTGCCCGGAGCAAAGGGATTGGTCCGAGGCGGCCGGATCGCGACCGCCTCGGTGAAAATTACTGCCAGACGACGATCGGCGCCTTTGTCGGAACGCGGTCGTAGAGATCGATAATATCCTGGTTGAGCAGCCGCACGCAACCCGACGAGACAGCCTTGCCGATCGAGCGCCAATCCGGATTGCCGTGCAGGCGGTAGAGCGTGTCCTCTCCATTCGAGAAGATATAGAGCGCGCGGGCGCCGAGCGGGTTCTTCAGACCCGGCTCCATGCCGCCGTTGTCGATCGAATATTTGACGAGTTCCGGCTGGCGAGCGACCATCTCGTTCGGCGGCTTCCAGCGCGGCCATCTCTGACGCCACTGGATGACGCCCGACCCCTGCCAGGCGAAACCCTCGCGGCCGATGCCGACGCCGTAACGCATTGCCATGCCGTCACCCTGGACGAGATAGAGGAAGCGTGACGGCGTATCGACGACGATGGTGCCGGGGGCCTGGCCGGTAGGATCGACGACGCGCTGGCGATAATAGCGCGGATCGATCTGTTCGTAGGGAACAGCGGGAATGAGAAACCCGCCGTCCTCGACGGGGCCATACATGACGGCAAGCTCGGCCCCGCTCGGTACGCTCGACGTTCCCATCGATTGGAACAGGCGCATGGGAGAACGATAGATGATCGTCGTATCGCCTGATGTCACCGTGTTGGCTGAAGAGGCGCAGCCGGTAAGCGCGGAGGCTGCGGTCAATGCCGAAAAGGAAAGAAAGCTGCGGCGGGAAAGGTGTCTATCGAAGCTCATGACGCGGGACTGATTTCCTTTGATGCGGGAAGCCGGACGAGACATCGGCTAAACCGATGATTCGTCCAATGCCGGTAACGACAATAGGAAATCTATCGGCTTGCGCTAAATAAACCATAGCTTCACGCAGACGTGTCCGATCCGGAGCGGACGATATGGGCTGCGCTGTTGCAGCGCTACATCACAACGATCTCGGCCCTGGCAGGAATGCGGCTATAAAGATCGATGACATCCTGGTTCAGCATGCGTACGCAGCCCGACGAGGTGGCCTTGCCGATCGACTGCCAGTCGGGGGTGCCATGGACGCGGTAGAGCGTATCCTGCCCGTCCTTGTAGATATACATGGCGCGCGCGCCGAGCGGGTTCATCAGTCCCGGATTCATGCCGCCATTTTCCGCCCCAAAGGGACGAACCTCAGGCTGGCGCGAAACCATTTCGACCGACGGCGTCCAGCGCGGCCATTTCTGCTTCCACTGGATGACGCCGCGGCCGGACCAGGCGTAACCGTCGCGGCCGAGGCCGACGCCGTAGCGCATCGCCTTGCCGTTGCCCTCGACGAAATAGAGGAAATGCGCCTTGGTATCGACGACCACGGTGCCGGGACGCTCGGCCGTCTGATAATCGACCTCCTGGCGCAGGAACTGCGGCTGCACGCGACTGACCGGGATTGCCGGCAGGGTGAAATCCTCGTCACGAAGCTCACCATACATCGCCATATGCACGGGATTGGTAACCGGCAGGCCATAGGTCTGGTTGAACTGTGTCTGGTAGAGCTCGCGCGTCTGCGGCACCGGCTGATCGGGGATCGGCCGCACCCGGCGCGGATCGACGCCGGGAGGCTGATAGAAGACCGGCGAGGTTTCCTGGACGAAGCGGGCCGGCGAATCGGCGGCGACGTCGGGAATGAGGATGTTGCAGCCGCTCAGCGACGCAACTGCAATCACGAGCCCGGCAAGCGGGAAGACCCGGCGCAGTAAATTCATGGAACCACCCTTATCAACGATCGGCGAGACAGCGATATCTGCCGGAACGATGGCATCCGCGGCTGGCGCGAGGCTGGTGTTGAGGTGGGAAAGCTGGGGGCGGCTGGAAATTCAGGCCGCCACCCCATGGAAAAAGCGGATGCTCTGTTCGATCTCGGTCGGCAGCGCCGATGTGTGGTTGCCGGCGACGGTTTCAGTCTCGATCTGAACGCCGGCGCCGCGGGCGCGGCGGGCCAGCAGATCGGCGCGATCGTTGAAATGCGGCTCCTCCGTACCGTGGACGACGCGGACCGGACATTTGAAGCTGTGGGCGTAGCACAGCGCCGAACGCACCTCGAATTCATGCGTATTGCTGTCGTCGAAGCGGATATCCTGCGGATAGCGGTTGAAGAAGCGGAAGGCGTCGGGGTTGCCCGAAATCGGCGCGGCGGCGCGGAATTTGTGGGTGGTCATCGCCGTCAGCATGGTCAGCGTGCCGCCGATGCTGTGGCCGGCGATGAAGAGGCGTTCGGGATCGACACCCGGCAGATGCGCCAGGCGCTCGGTGGCAGCGAGCACGTCGTCGACCTCGTCGTAAAAGCCGGAGAAATTGCCCATCTGGCCGTTTTCGCCGCGCAGCGACGGCATCATCACGACATAACCGGCATCCATATAGGGTTTCATCAGCTGCCAGTGGCCGATGCCCATGGCATTGCCGCCATGCAGGAAGAGCACGGCAGGTTTGGCGGCGCGCTCGCGCTTGTATTTCGAGACCCAGGCCGCCAGTTCCAGCTCGCCGTAACCGGAACGGTAGAAGATCTTGTCGGCATCGGCAGGCGCATTCAGCGATTCGTATTTGTCGGGCGCCGGGCCCTTCTGCAACAGCTTGGTGCGGAAATGGTGGCGGACCTTGGCGTAGTCGTGCTTGGCAAGGCGCGGCTCATCCGGGACATCGAAAGCTGCCGCCATGCGCGGCAGGACAAATGCACCGGCAAGACCCGCCAGAACGGCACGGCGTTGATGGACAAAGGAATTTTGTTCACGCGAGCTCATAACGCAGCATCCATCATTTCCCCGGCCATTCTAAATGAGCACGATGCCGTCCGAAAACCGCTTATACTTTTCGCCATCATGCTCTGGAAAATCTGCACCGGAAGATCGCTGCCGCCAATACACTTCGTGTTGAAAATATTGCCCTGCGTCATTTTGCGCAGCATCACGCCGGCTTGGCCTCGATCATGGCGATCAGCGTGCGCAGCCGGTCTGCCTCGTAGGAGGGTTTGTCGGGGCGGAGGCGGGCGATGCGGGGGAAGCGCATGGCGACCCCCGACTTGTGCCGGGCCGAGCGGTTGATGCCCTCGAAGGCCACTTCGACGACGAAGCCGAAATCCTTGTCGGCGCGCACGGCCCGCACCGGGCCGAAGCGCTCGGTGGTATTGTCACGCACGAACTTGTCGAGCACCTCGAGTTCGGCATCGGTGAAGCCGAAATAGGCCTTTCCCACCGGCACCAGCTGTTCGCCGTCCTGGTCATCGGCCCAGACGCCGAAGGTGAAATCGGAATAGTAACTGGAGCGCTTGCCGTGGCCGCGCTGGGCATACATCAGCACCGCATCGACATTATAGGGGTTACGCTTCCACTTGAACCAGGGACCCTTCATGCGGCCGGCCTGATAGACGCTGTCGCGGCGCTTGATCATCACGCCTTCGATGACCGGATCGGGCGGGGCGGAACGCAGAGCGTCGAGCTCTTCCCACGACGAGAACGGCACGAGCGGCGAGAGATCGAAACGGTCATGGGGGGCGCGGTCGATGATCTCGGTCAGCCGGCCGCGGCGATCGATATAGGCAAGACCGCGAACATCTTCCTCATCGTCGAAGAGCAGGTCATAGGCGCGGATGAAGGCGGGATAATCGCCAAGCATCTTTACCGTCACCGTCTTGCGGTTCAGGCGCTGCTGCAGGTCGGAGAAGGTGCGGGTCGGGCTGTTGGAGCGGGCAGTGCCGCCGACCAGCAGTTCGCCGTCGACGACACCGGAAAAATTGATCGCGTCGAGAACATCGGGAAAGGCGCCTGAAATGTCGTCGCCCGAGCGGGAATAGATCTTGCGCCTGTCGCCGGAGCGGGAGAGCTGGACGCGGATGCCGTCCCATTTCCATTCAGCGGCGTAGTGGGCCGGATCAAGGCCGGTAAGGTCGCCCTCCTCCACCGCATTGGCGAGCATGACGGAATGGAAGATCGCCGGTGTGGCCAGCACCGGTTTTTCGCCGCCACCTGCCAGCCATTCGAACAATGTCTGATAAGGCGGCTGCAGGCCATGCCAGAGGGTTTCGATCTCGGTGACGTCCTTATCGCCGAGATCGGCCATCGCCTGCTTGGCGAGGCGAGCGGAAACGCCGATGCGCATGGCGCCGGTCGCCAGTTTGATGAAGGCGAAACGACCGGACGAATCCAGCCGGTCGAGCAGGTCGCGGACGAAGCTGCGCACTTCTGTGCGGCCGAGCGCATTCATGCCGGTAACGACCTCGCCGAGACGCGGCTGGGCGAGCGCTGCGCGGTCGATATCCCTCTCATTGTCCCAGACGAGCGAGATGGTTTCGGCGAGATCACCGACATAGTCATAGGAATAGCGAAACAGCACCTCGTCCAAACGCTCCAGCACCAGCTCACGCAGCATGGCGGGCTTGACGTTGCGCACCTCCAACGTGCCGGCGATGGCGGCAAGGCCATAGCCGCGGTCCGGATCGGGCGTGTCGCGGAAATAGTCGGTCAGCAGCTTCAGCTTGCCGTTGCGGCTGGGGGTGAGCACCAGGCGGTCGAGGAGGTCGGCGAAGGCTTTCATGGGCGCCTCCCGACTCTTGAGGAAGACCCCTCCCCAACGGCGTATGGAAAAGGCCCCTCCCCAACCCCTCCCCACAGGGGGGAGGGACTAAGCTGTGGCACCGCCTCGCAAACCAACAAGCCGACCGCATGCTCCGCGCTGGAAGATGAATGCAGCGAGGAGCCCGCGTTAAGCCCCTCCCCCTTGTGGGGAGGGGTTGGGGAGGGGTTTTCAGCATGAGACTCCATCCTCAATCGCCCTCGTCCTCATAACCCACCAGATGCAGCGGTTTCGCCTTGATTCCCTGCAATTGGCACCAGCGCACCAGGGCCTCCTCGCGGCCATGCGTCACCCAGACCTCGGCCGGGTGCAATTCCCGGATGGTTTCCGTCAGTTCCGGCCAGTCGCAATGATCGGATATGACGAGCGGCAGTTCGACGCCGAGCTGTTTGGCGCGCTGGCGCACCATCATCCAGCCGGAGGCGAAGGCCGGAAGCGGCTCGTTGAAGCGCCGGGCCCAGCGGTCGGCGAAGGCCGATGACGGGCCGATGACGACCGCCCCCTTGAAGGCGGATTTGTCGCGGCTTTCGATCGTCGCCGGCTGCAGTTCGCCGAGATCGATGCCCTGCTCGATGTAATAGTCGCAGAGTTTTTCCATGGCGCCGTGGATATAGATCGGTTCGGCATAACCGGCATCGCGCAGCAGCCGGATGACGCGCTGGGCCTTGCCGAGCGCATAGGCGCCGACGAGATGGGTGCGCTCGGGAAATTGCCTGAGCGATGCCAGCAGCTTGGCCGTCTCCTCCATCGGATCGGGATGATGGAAGACCGGCAGGCCGAAGGTCGCCTCGGTGATGAAGACATCGCAGGCAACCGGCACATAGGCCGCGCAGGTCGGGTCGGGGCGGCGTTTGTAGTCGCCGGAGACGACGATGCGGGTGCCGTTCTTCTCGATGGCGATCTGGGCAGAGCCGAGCACGTGACCGGCGGGATGAAAGCTCACCTTGACGCCGTTGACCAGCAGTTCCTCGCCGAGGGCGGCGACCTGCTCGCTGGCGCAGAAACCATCGCCGTAACGCAGGCGCATGATGTCGAGCGTCTGGCGGGTGGCAAGCACGTTCACATGGCCCGGGCGCGCGTGATCCGAATGGCCATGGGTGACGAGCGCCTGCTCGACTGGCCGTACCGGATCGACATAAAAGCCGCCTTCCGGACAATAGATCCCCTCCGGGGCGGGATAAAGCAGCGCATCAGGTCTCATGAAACGAGAGATAGCGGGAAATGGCCGCGAGGCCAGAGGGCGGGAAGAAGGGACTGTGGAATGGACCGCGGCTCAACCGCGATCGTCATGAAATGTCCTTTTGTATTGGCGCAATTCCGGATGCAAGAGCGCCGCGCACTCTTGCTGGAATTGCCACCCCGTCGAGAAAGCTGACCACCGCCGCGTTGAACTCAGCCGGCCGCTGCAGCGGCGCGAAATGGCTGACACCTGTGAGATAGATCATCTCGGCGTTCGGAATGCTGCGGGCAAGATATTCGGCATGGTCGGGCTTGATGAATTCGTCGTGCTCGCCAAGGACGATCGCGACCGGCAGGCGGATCAGGCCCAGGTCGGCGGCCTGATAGTTCGGCTCCGTCCGCATCATCAGGCTGACCGCCTCAACGAAGGGATTGAAATCGTCCGGAGTGGCGGACAATGCGGCATAATCCCTAGCATGGCGGCTGAAGCAACGGTCGATGACCGGGGTGGGCATGAATTCCCGCGTGCCGCTCGGATCCATGTTGCAGGCGAAGAAGAAGACGCCCTCGACACGGGACGGCGCCGTCATGGCGAGAATCAGAGCGATGCAGGCGCCGTCGCTCCAGCCGACGATCGCCGCCTTGTCGAGATGCAGCTCATCCATGACGGCGAGCACATCTGAAGCCATCAGCTCATAAGTATAGGGACGGTCATCGCGGCTGCTTCTTCCGTGGCCGCGGCTGTCGATCAGCACGACACGCCGGCCGCTGCGCAAGAGAGCCGGGACCTGATAGCCCCAGTTGCCGCTGTTGCCGAGGCCACCATGCAGCAGGATGACAGGAGGGCCGGCGCCGTAACTCGCATACCAGATGCGGGCGCCGTCATGCGCGATATGACCATCGACCGCTGCCGGCGGCAAGGGGGCGGCGCCGTGCGCTTCGAAATGGATGAGGTCGTCGTCAAATTCCATAGCGATCAGACTCATTGGCGTCGCAGCATAGAAAAACCGGAAAACAGCCCAAGAACAACCGGAATCGCTTTCTAGCACTTGCTCGTCGATACAACCAGAGGGGGATCAACTTTGGGCAGGAAGCTTTTCTATTGTGCGGCGGCAATCGCCGTCGCCGCTGCGGGCATCTACCTCAACAATACCAGCCTGCTGGCGCAACATCGGCCGGGAAAACCGGTGCTGCTTGCGCATCGCGGCATCGCCCAGCGGTTCGACGAAACCGATCTCAACAACGACACCTGCACGGCGAGCCGCATGCTGGCGCCGAAACACGACTATCTCGAAAACACACTTCCGTCGATGCAGGCAGGCTTTGCGGCGGGCGCCGATATCGTCGAGATCGACGTGCATCCGACGACGGACGGGCAGTTCGCGGTTTTTCACGACTGGATGCTCGATTGCCGCACCGACGGGCATGGCGTCACCCGCGAGCATTCGATGGCTGAGATGAAGAGGCTCGACGTTGGCTATGGCTATACCGCCGATGGCGGCAAGACTTTTCCCTTTCGCGGCCGGGGCGTCGGCATGATGCCAACCCTAGCCGAGGTACTCTCAACCTTTCCGGATCGGCGCTTCCTGATCAACGTCAAGAGCCGCGATCCCTCCGAGGGCGAAAAGCTCGCCGCCGTGCTCAACGGACTTTCCCGAGAAAGACGAGCCGAAATCATCGTCTATGGCGGTGACGAGCCGATCGACGTGCTCAGCCGGCTGGCACCCGATATCAGGACCGCCTCGCGCAAGAGCATGAAGGGCTGCCTCACCGGCTATATCAGCTATGGTTGGACCGGCCTGCTGCCGGCCGAATGCAAACATGCGATGATGCTGGTGCCGATCAATATCGCGCCGTGGCTCTGGGGCTGGCCGGACCGTTTTCTCAACCGGATGCAGGATGCCGGGACCGAGGTCTTCGTGCTCGGCCCTTATAGTGGCAGCGATTTTTCCACCGGCATCGACGACCCCTCGCAACTGGCGCGGCTGCCGCCAAACTATGCGGCGGGCATATGGACGAACGAGATCGAGGCGATCGGCAAGCTTGCGAAATAGAAAGACGTCGCATCGACCTGATCGATGCGGCGTCCTTCGGGCGACATGTACTAGAGACTGCGCGCCCGCAGCAATGCCGGGATCTCCTCCGGGGAGACCGGCTTGGAGAAGCGGAAGCCTTGCGCCTCCTCGCAGTGCGCCTGGCGCAGGAAATCCATCTGGGCGTCGGTTTCAACGCCTTCGGCGAGAACCGAGAGCTTCAGCGTCTGCGCCAGCGAAATGACGGCCGAGGCGATGGCGACGGCGGTCTTGTCGCCCGGCAGGGCCTCGACCAGCGAACGATCCATTTTCAAGCGGTCGAAGGGGAAGGTCTTCAGCGCCGCCAGGCTGGAATAGCCGGAGCCGAAATCGTCGATCGACAGGCGGACGCCCAGCCCCCGCAGTGTTTCCATCATGGCGAGCGCGCGTTCGGCATCCTGCATCACCACGCTTTCGGTGACTTCAAGCTCCAGCCAGCGGGACTGCAGGCGGTGGCGCTCCAGCGCTTCAGTGACATGGGTTGCGAAATCCGGATCGGCGAACTGCTTGGCAGAGACGTTGACGGCGATCGTCAGCGGCGTCAGGCCCAGGTCCTGCCAAAGCCGTGCCTGGCGGCAGGCCTCGTTCAGCACCCAGAGACCGAGGGAAACGATAAGGCCGGTCTCTTCGGCAAGCGGTATGAAATTAACCGGCGGCACCCTGCCCTTTGCCGGATGGTTCCAGCGCACCAGCGCCTCCAGCCCGGTGATGCGGCCGGTGGCGACATCGACCTGCGGCTGGTATTCCAGGAACAACTGCTGGCCAGTGATCGCCTGGTGCAGTTCCTCCTGCTCGCCGAGCGGCATTCCCACAGGCGTGCCGCCGCCATCGTGATGTTGCAATGTATTGCGACCGAACTCCTTGGCGCGATACATGGCGCGGTCGGCATTGGCGAGAAGCTCTTCCGAGGTCGCTCCATCGAAGGGGAAGGCGGCAACGCCGATGCTCGAGGTGACAGTGATCTCGCCGTTCGCACCGCGGATCGGCCGGTTGATCGCCTTCTGCAGATCGCGAAGGCGGCGCGTGATGCCGGCATCGTGGCTCGACTGGTGGACGAGCACGACGAGGAATTCGTCGCCGCCGAGACGCACCACCATATCGGACGCCCTGACGCTGTTGGCCATGCGGGCGGCGATCTCTTTCAAAACCTCGTCGCCGGCGGCGTGGCCGCGGCCGTCGTTGATGTCCTTGAAATTGTCGAGATCGATATAGCCGACGGTCACCTTGCGGTTGTTGCGCCGGGCCTGGTCGAGAATGCTCGCCAGCCGTTCCTTCAGGAAAGCGCGGTTCGGCAGGCCCGTCAGATCGTCGTGATGGGCCATGAAATGGATGCGATCATCGACGCGCTTGCGCTCGATGGCGATGCCGGCGATATGGGTGGCGAGCGCCACCAGCGTCATCTCGTGCTCGGTGGGACGGCGGACTTCCCTGGAATAGAGCGCAAACGTGCCAAGCACGTTGTTCTGTGAGGTGGCGATCGGCGTCGACCAGCAGGAGCGGAAGCCGAACGGCGCGATCAACGCGCGAAAATCTTCCCAGAGCGGATCGCTCATTACGTCCTCGACGATCACGGTCTGACCGCGCCACGCGGCGGTGCCGCAGGAGCCGACCTTGGGCCCGATCGTGACACCATCGATCAGGCGGCTGTAGCCGCCGGGCAGATTGGGAGAGGCGCCGTGATAAAGCCTCGTGCCCTCGCCGTCGAGCAGCAGCACCGATCCGTCAATCCCATCCAGCTGCGCCTCGATCATCAGCACGAGCGCCTCGAGGATCATCGGCAACGGCTCGTTGCGGGCGATCATTTCGAGCAGGCTCGCCTGGCCGCGATGCAGATCCTCCTGGCGCTTGCGTTCGGTGATATCACGGGAAACACCGATCAGGCCAACGATCTCGCCGCGATCGTTGCGCAGCGGTATCTTCGAGGTCAGTCGGCATATCGGCCTTCTGCTGCCGGGAAGGACGTAGGATTCCTCCATGTCGATGCGGGCTTCGCCCGTCGCGATGATCTGCTGCTCGATGTCGAAATGGCGGCACGCCGTCTCGAAATCGAACAGGTCGAAATCGCGCTTGCCGGTGATCAGTGCAGCGCTCTCCAAGCCAAGGCTGCTGGCGGTGACGGCGTTGGCGAAGACGAAGCGGCCGTCACGATCCTTGACGTAGAGGAAATCCGGAAGTTCGTGGAGGATCGCCTTGAGGCGCAGGTTCTCGATGCCCTCGGAAAGGTGGTGGGCAGTCGATGCCATCATTGCCTCCGTCGCGGCGACGATGCGTCGCGTTTCGGCCGTCAGGGCATCGGTTGATTCCCATCGCCTGGCACCCAATTCGCGCATGACGCCATTCCCCCTGCGGCCGAAGGCCGTATCCCGCACTCGCCCTAGAATTTCCCTTAAAAGTAGTCCTCATTTCCTTCGGCTTGCTTAAATGAAAGGGTGAACAAGACGACAATATAAGCGGCGAGATCCTGCCGTCAGCCTCGGTCATAACGGCAATTCATCCGCCTTTACCCAGCTTGCGCCGAAAGAATACATGCCCGCCTGGCACGTTTCCTGCTACGGACGCGTTGTAACAAGAGATCCCGGGATGCCCTCACGCCGCGACATGCTTCTCTTTCTTGCCGCCTCGGCCGTTGCGGGAGCGGCAACGCGCGCGCTTGCCTCGCCGCTGACGGCGACCGCTCAGCCTGATCTGCGCGGGGCAATCGACGGCGTGGAATATCGCGCCACTCCCGAAAGCGGCGATCGCAAGACCCGCAACCTGCAGCAGATGATCGAGCAGGCGGCGCGCGAGAACGTGCCGGTTTTCCTGCCGCCCGGCACCTACCGGGTCTCCAATCTCACTTTGCCAGATAATACGCGCATCACTGGCGTGCCCGGCGCCTCGCGGATCGTCTATACCGGCGAAGGCCATCTGTTTGCGGCCGAGAACGTGCGGCGGATCGAGCTTTCCAATATCGTCATCGACGGCGGCAACCGCTGGCTTGGCGACTATGCCGGCGGGCTGTTGCAATTTGCCGGCGTCGACGAGGTGCTGATCGACAATTGCGAGATCGGCGGCAGCCGCAAGCACGGCCTGCAGCTGGAGCGCTGCGGCGGGCGGATCGAGCGCAGCCGCATTTCGGGGGCTGCCCAATCGGGGCTTTACGCGGTGGACTCCACCACCCTCTCGGTCACCGGCAACACGGTTTCGGATTGCGGCAATGGCGGCATCCTCGTACATCGCTGGAAGAAGACGGAGGACGGCACCGTTGTCTCCGGCAACCGCATAACCAACATCCGCGCCAATGATGGAGGCACCGGGCAAAACGGCAACGGCATCAACGTCTTCCGCGCCGACGGCGTGATGGTGGTGGACAACCACATCTCCGACTGTGCCTTCACGGCAATCCGCGCCAATTCGGCCTCGGACATTCAGATCAGCAGCAACCAGTGCCGGCGTTCCGGCGAGACGGCGATCTATGTCGAATTCGCCTTCGAGGGTGCCATCGTTTCCGCCAACATGATCGACGGGGCGGCAAACGGCATTTCGATCGCCAATTTCGACGAGGGCGGGAGGCTGGCGAGCGTAACCGGCAATGTCGTGCGCAACCTGACGCTGCGCGGCCCCTATCAGCACGAGGTCGGCTTCGGCATCGGCATCGCGGCAGAGGCCGACACGCTGATTTCAGGCAATGTGATCGAGGGAGCGCCGCGCTGGGGGCTGCAAATCGGCTGGGGTCCGTATCTGCGCAACGTTATTGTGACAGGCAATGTCGTGCGCAAGGCGCCTGTGGGATGCGCCGTCTCGGTCGCCGATGGCGCCGGCACCGCCGTCATCACCGACAACATCTTCCAGGAGATCACCGAAGGCGCGGTTTTGGGCTTTCAGTGGGAGAAGAAGGTCTCCGGCGAGATGGCAGGCGGCGGCTCGCCTTATGCGCAGCTGACCGTAGAGCGAAACCGTATCTCCTGAAGGCCATCAAATGCTTTCATCATCCCATCAGCCACAAGGACTTTTCCTACGCCGATCCGGCATTTACGGTCTCTCGGACACATCGAGGGGATATGGACATGCTGACAATCTACGGGGTCTATCGATCGCGCGCCTCCCGCGTCTATTGGATGGCGGAGGAGCTTGGGGTCGAATTCCGCTCGGTGCCGGTGCTGCAGGCGAGACGGCTGGCAGATCCGCTCGCGCCCGAGGCGCCGCTCAACACGCACTCGTCGGAATTCATCGCCGTCAACCCGATGGCGCAGATCCCCAGCATTCGGGATGGCGACCTGGTCATGCACGAGTCGCTGGCGATCAATCTTTATCTCGCGCGTAGATATGGCGGACCGCTTTCCGGTCAAACCGTCGAAGAAGACGGATTGCTAACGATGTGGACGGTCTGGGCGGCTGCGGAGGTCGAGCCGCATACGGTGAAGATCGTGCTGACCTATGATAACGGGCTCGAAGACAGCGAAGGCGGTCAGCAGACGATCGCGGTTTCCTGCCGCTCGCTGCGCAGGCCGCTGGCGGTTCTCGAAGGCCATCTTGCCGGCCGGCAGTGGATCGTCGGCGACCGCTTCACCGTCGCCGATCTCAACATCGCCGAGGTGCTGCGCTACGCCCAGACCGAGGCGGCGCTTTTCCAAACGCATCCGAATATCAAAGCCTGGATCGAGCGCTGCCAGTCCCGCCCGGCCTATAAGGCCATGCAGGCGACGCGCGGTAAAGAGCCGATCGAGATTTGAGGGCTACTGGAAGAGCGTGAGGGTGCCAGCCATTTCCTCTCGGATCCAGGCCTTGAAATCCTTGACCTTCTTCGGCTCGCGCGTGCCTTCAGCGGTGACGAAGTAATGACCGAAGCCGGTCGGCGCGCGAATGCCGAAAGGGGCGGCGAGCCGGCCTTCAGCAAGAGCAAAGGCGGCAAGGGTCTGCCAGGCGAGCATGACGCCCTGGCCGGCAATCGCCGCATCGAGGCAGAGCGAGGCATCGTTGAAGACGTGACGGGTCGAAAGCGTAGCACCCGATAGTCCGACCTCACGCATCCAGACCTCCCAGGTGAACATGGCATGGCCATCGATGATGGCAGGCAGTTGGAGGATATCGGCGGGTTCTTTCAATGTCGCCGCCATCTCCGGGGAACAGACGGGAAAGACCTCCTGTGCCAGCAGCAGTTCGGCCTTCACATCTGGCCATTTGCCGCTGCCGACGCGGATACCGATATCGACGTCGCAAAGGGCCGGATTGACGAGATTGGTGGTTGCATCCAGCCGCAGCTTGATGTCGGGATGACGCTCGGCGAAGCGATCGAGCCGATAGACGAGCCAGCGGGCGGCGAAAACCGGCGCCACCGAGATCGTCAGAATCGTATCGTCCTTGCGGCTGGCGATCGACACCGCCGCCGAAAGACGGGCAAAACCCTCGTCGAGTGCCAGCAGCACCGGCCGGCCGGCTTCGGTGGCGACCATGCCTCTGGCGGTGCGCTCGAAGATCACCTGACCGAGCTGGGCTTCGGCCTTGATCACCTGCTGGCTGACGGCGCCGACCGAAACGCCGAGCTCGTCGGCAGCGGCCTGGAGCGAGCCGAGACGGCCAACGGCTTCCAGCGCGCGCAGGCCGTTGAGATGGACCATATTCAAGTTCTTCATATAGTTTTTCTATAGCGCTTCAGCGTTATTCTCAATTGAAAATCTGCCTGTTGAGGCCGATATTGCAAGCATAGGTAATCCATTCGAACGCAATTGCGGAATGGCAGAGGCGAAAACCGCCGCGCGATCACGTCCGCGCCACTGAAGAAAGCGAGGCATGCCATGTCGTTGCTGAAGTTTTTCTTGAAGCCCGTCCTTCATCTGGGCAATGCGGAAATTGCCGATGCCCCAACCTGGAAAGACGATCCGTTGCGGCACCCCGAGGTCGAGCGCATGTCGATGCGCGAAATCGCCGATCTGCCGCTCGGGATGCAGGCCGGTTTCCAGGCAGAGGCCAAGCCGCCGCTGGCGAAATGCGCGTGAAAATATGATAGCTTCGCCCTGACAGAAAGGGCGGAACCATGGCCGGCGATGTCGATGCGATCTTCGAACGCCTGAAGCGGCTGGCGGCGGAAGCCGGGCTGACTGACGTCGAGGAGAGCACCTCCTACGGCAATCCGGCGCTGAAGGTCGGCGGCAGGAGCTTCGTTGCGGTGAAGAACGCCGAGACGATCGTGATCTCGATTTCGCTCGACGATAAGGATCACCTGCTGGAGATGGCGCCCGACGTCTATTATCAAACCGATCATTATGTCGGCTGGCCGCATTTGCCGGTGCGCGCCGCGCTGATCGGCGACGAGGAACTGCGGTTGCGGCTGATCGGCGCATGGCTGTTCCGGGCGCCGAAGAAGCTTGCCGCCGGATTTAAGGATCAGGCCCGATCGTAGGCCAGCGCCCGCTGCACAGCGGGACGCTGCAGCATGCGGGCGTGATGGTCGCTCGCCTTTTCGAACCGGGCGGGATCGACGCCGTCCGACGGCAGCCAGTCGGTCATGACGAAGAGATAGGGATCGGCGAGCGAATAGGCTTCGCCCATCACCCATGGGCCTTCAAACATCGTCTGCTCGATCAGCATGAAACAATCGGCCATATTCCCAGGCACCTTGGCCTTCATCGCCTCGATTGCCGCCGGCTCGTCCGCCCAGCGGGAGCCGCGCGGGCGATGGGCATGGTTCACATGCGCGGTCGAGCAGATGTAGCTGTTGAAGGACTGGAGCCTGGCAAATTCGAAGGCATCGTCAAGCGGCGCCAGCTTGGCGGCCGGCGCGCTCTGGGCGATATAGCCAAGGATCGCCGGCGTTTCCGTCAACACGCCATAATCGGTGACAAGTGCCGGCACCCGCCCCTTCGGATTGATCTTCAAATAGTCCGGCGAACGCTGCTCGTCATCGCGGAGGCTGATCTTCTTGACTTCGAAGGCCAGGCCGGATTCTTCCAGGGCAATGAGGCTTGCGAGCGCGCAGGTTCCCGGCGCGTAGTACAATGTCAGCATGGTTCTCGACTCCCTTTCGGCAAGGGTTATAGCGTAGCGGTCGGTGCGCCGGAACTGGGGAGATTGGGTTTTGATCGTCCTTTGCACACCAGGACAAATGGGGTGCGTTGAGCGCGAGCGAAGGGCAATGGATGGTGTGCCGTGTGGCCCCCTCATCCGCCTGCCGGCACCTTCTTGGATGACAAAAATGTAGGATACTAACGCTTCCGGGCGGGTGGCCGCCCGCCCGGAAGCTGGTTGTCGGATCGTCACCTTCTCAGTCGTTTGGGACTGTGGGGAGCAGGATCGCAACCGGCTCTTCATCTGGCCCGTGTGGTTGCAGGAACCTTGGG